>CAVZHI010000005.1:0-719331 GCA_963775015.1 uncultured beta proteobacterium
CATCAGTCCGCCGTCGCGGGCGGCCTCTGGCCACTCGTAGATCGCGGGCAGTCTGGCAGCGGCCGCGAACTCCATGATGCGCAGACGGTTGTTGTACAGAAAGGGCGAGGTGAGCACGTTGATCCCGGCAACGCGCAGCTTGCGTGCGGCAATGAAGGCCGTCTCGATCTCGGCCGGCGTGCGCGCGTACGCCGCATGCGTCACCAGCCCGAGCGAACGCCCTGCGTCTTCGACCACCTGCATGGCGCCGTTGCGCGCGAGCGGATCGGCGAGATTGAGCACCACGCTGCCCTTGGGCAGCACTTGCGCGAGCAGTTCCAGGCGCTTGGCGTTCAGCTCTGTGCGCAGGAAGCTGATCCCGGTCACTCTGCCGCCCGGACGCCCGAGCGACGCCGCATGACCTGCGGCGACCGGGTCGCCCAGTGTCACGATGGGCGTTGCAGCGGTGGCAGCCAGGGCAGCATCCGTGGCAAGCTGCCCAGGGGCGATGATCAGCGCGGGCTTCAGCGCTGCGAGCTCCGCGGCAAGACGCGGCAGCTCCTGCTCGCGACCGTCGGCATAGCGGATGTCGATCACGATCTCGCCCTTCCGCATACCCATGCTCGCGCAATCCGTCGCGAACCGCCTGCAATGAGCTCGCGAGCCCGGCTCCGGTCGTGAGCAGCGCAACCCGGCGTGGCTGCTTGGCCGATTGCCCAAACGCGTGGGGCACGACGAGGGCAGCGCCCAAAGTCGTGGCACGTATGGCACGCGTGACGAGAAGGCAAATGCCGATTGCCAGCGTAACTCTGCGGCGTGAGATCACTGCATGACCTCTTCCATGAACGAAGGTGGGCTGATGCTACGCCGACCAGTTGTGCCGGCCCGACTGCCTGACACGCCGCGACCAGTGCGTACCGATTTAACACGCGCTGCGACGCGCCGCCGCCGCTGCTCAAATCCAAGTCCGCATCACACCCAGAGCCCACCCACCCCAGCCGCAGCCGGCACCCCCAACACCCCTTCGACCGCCATCGCAGTCAGCAGCAACGCCTCATCCGCCCCGCCCGGCGCACAAGCTGCAAGCCCACCGGCAACTGCGCACCGAGGTGCTGGATCGGCAACGACACCCCGCACTGATTGAACAAGTTGCCGGGGCGCGTGTTCTGCGTGCCCAGCCGGTTCCACGCGGCAACGGCTTCGACCGTCTTGAAATCCGCCGTGGGCGCGGGCAGCACCGGCACGGTGGGCGTGATCCACGCGTCGACGCCGCGCGAGCGTTCGCGCAGCATTCGCTCCAGCACCTGCTGGCGCGTGGCCATCTGCACGTAGTCGTCTGCGCTGAGGATCAACGCCGCTTGCAAACGTTGTGCGGCGATTCTGTCGAGCCGGTCGAACTGCTGCGTGACGCGCTCTCGGCCGAGGAACGCGAGCAGGTCGGCGGGGACGAGGCTGCGGAACACCGCGTCGATTTCGGCGGCTTCGGGCACGTCGATCTCGACGATGTTCGCGCCGGCCTGGCGCAGGCGTTGCAGCGCTTCCGCAAAACACGCGGCGACGATTGGGTCGATCTGGTTCATGAAGTGCGCGCCGGGCAGCGCGAAGGTCAGCGTGGCCAGTGCCGGTGGCGCACGCAGCGCCCGGCCAGCGAGCGCGGCCTTGACCCACGCCGCGTCTGCGGCGCTGCGCGTGAAGATGCCCACGCTGTCGAGCAGCGGCGAGAGCGGGAACACGCCGTCGCGCGGCCAGTGTGTCGGCATGCGTCACCAGCCCGAGCGAACGCCCTGCGTCTTCGACCACCTGCATGTCGCCGTTGCGCGCGAGCGGATCGGCCAGATTGAGCACCGCGCTGCCCTTGGGCAGCACTTGGGCGAGCAGTTCCAGCCGCTTGGCGTTCAGCTCTGTGAGCAGAAAGCTGATCCCCGTCACTCTGCCGCGCGGACGCCCGAGCGACGCCGCATGACCTGCGGCAACCAGGTCGCCCGTTGACACGATGGGCGTTGCAACGGTGGCAGCCAGCGCTGCGTCCGCAGCAGCCCCCCCGGGCGCCACGATCACCGCCGGCTCGAGCGCCGCGAGCTCGGCGGCTAGACGGGGCAGCTCCTGCAGGCGACCGCCGGTGTAGCGGATGTCGATCACGATGTCTCGGCCTTCGACATGGCCACGCTCGCGCAACCCCTCGCGAAACGCCTGCAACTGGATCGCGTAGGTGGCTTCAGTCAAGACCGACAGCAGCGCAACCCGGCGCGGCGCCTTGGCCGATTGCCCATACGCATGCGGTACGACGAGGGCAGTGCACAGCGTTTTCGCACCCGTGGCAAGCACAAACAAGCGGCGCTTCACTCGATCACCTCGTCGACCCGCAGCAGCAGCGCCTGCGGAATCGTGATGCCCAGCGCCTTGGCGGTCTTCATGTTGATGACCAGCTCGAAGCGCGTCGGCTGCTCGATCGGCAGGTCGGCGGGCTTGGCGCCAGCGAGGATGCGCGAGGCGTAGCCGCCGAGTTGCCGATACATCGCGATGATGCTCGGCCCGTAGCCCATCAGTCCGCCGTCGCGGGCGGCCTCCGGCCACTCGTAGATCGCGGGCAGTCTGGCAGCGGCCGCGAACTCCATGATGCGCAGACGGTTGTTGTACAGAAAGGGCGAGGTGAGCACGTTGATCCCGGCAACGCGCAGCTTGCGTGCGGCAATGAAGGCCGTCTCGATCTCGGCCGGCGTGCGCGCGTACGCCGCATGCGTCACCAGCCCGAGCGAACGCCCTGCGTCTTCGACCACCTGCATGGCGCCGTTGCGCGCGAGCGGATCGGCGAGATTGAGCACCACGCTGCCCTTGGGCAGCACTTGCGCGAGCAGTTCCAGGCGCTTGGCGTTCAGCTCTGTGCGCAGGAAGCTGATCCCGGTCACTCTGCCGCCCGGACGCCCGAGCGACGCCGCATGACCTGCGGCGACCGGGTCGCCCAGTGTCACGATGGGCGTTGCAGCGGTGGCAGCCAGGGCAGCATCCGTGGCAAGCTGCCCAGGGGCGATGATCAGCGCGGGCTTCAGCGCTGCGAGCTCCGCGGCAAGACGAGGCAGCTCCTGCTCGCGACCGCCGGCATAGCGGATGTCGATCACGATATCTCGCCCTTCCGCATACCCATGCTCGCGCAATCCGTCGCGAACCGCCTGCAATGAGCTCGCGAGCCCGGCTCCGGTCGTGAGCAGCGCAACCCGGCGTGGCTGCTTGGCCGATTGCCCAAACGCGTGGGGCACGACGAGGGCAGCGCCCAAAGTCGTGGCACGTATGGCACGCGTGACGAGAAGGCAAATGCCGATTGCCAGCGTAACTCTGCGGCGTGAGATCACTGCATGACCTCTTCCATGAACCAAGGTGGGCTGATGCTACGCCGACCAGTTGTGCCGGCCCGACTGCCTGACACGCCGCGACCAGTGCGTACCGATTTAACACGCGCTGCGACGCGCCGCCGCCGCTGCTCAAATCCAAGTCCGCATCACACCCAGAGCCCACCCACCCCAGCCGAAGCCGGCACCCCCAACACCCCTTCGACCGCCATCGCAGTCAGCAGCAACGCCTCATCCGCCCCGCCCGGCGCACAGAGCTGCAAGCCCACCGGCAACTGCGCACCGAGGTGCTGGATCGGCAACGACACCCCGCACTGATTGAACAGGTTGCCGGGGCGCGTGTTCTGCGTGCCCAGGCGGTTCCACGCGGCAACGGCTTCGACCGTCTTGAAATCCGCCGTGGGCGCGGGCAGCACCGGCACGGTGGGCGTGATCCACGCGTCGACGCCGCGCGAGCGTTCGCGCAGCATGCGCTCGAGCACCTGCTGGCGCGTGGCCATCTGCACGTAGTCGTCTGCGCTGAGCGTCAGCGCCGCCTGCATGCGCTGCGCCGCCACCTTGTCCAGGCGGTCGAACTGCTTCGTCACGCGCTCGCGGCCCAGGAAGGCCAGCAGGTCGGCGGGGACGAGGCTGCGGAACACGGCGTCGATTTCCGCGGCTTCGGGAACGTCGATCTCGACGATGTTCGCGCCGGCCTGGCGCAGGCGCTGCAGCGCTTGCGCAAAACACGCGGCAACGGCTTCGTCGACCTGGTTCATGAAATGCGCGCCGGGCAGCGCGAGGGTCAGCTTGGCCACTGCGGGCGGCGCCTGCAGCGCGCGGCCGGCGAGTGCGGCTTCCACCCACGCGGCGTCTTGCACGCTGCGCGTGAAGATGCCCACGCTGTCGAGCAGCGGCGAGAGCGGGAACACGCCGTCGCGCGGCCAATGCGTCGTCGTCGCCTTGTAGCCGACCACGCCGGTAGAGCGCCGCGGGCTGGCGCACCGAACCGCCGGTGTCGGAGCCCACGGTGAAGCCGGCCAGCCCAGCGGCCATCGCCACTGCGGAGCCGTGGCTCGAGCCGCCCGTCATTCGCCGCTGCTCCCAGTCGCACGGGTTCCACGGGATCGGGCGGTTCATGTTGAAGCCACCGAGCGCAAACTCGGTCGTGCGCGTCTTGCCGAGCAGCACGCAGCCGGCGCGATGCAGCATGCCGATAAAGCTACCCTGCGGCGGGACGAGGTCTTGCACGTCCAGCTTTGAGCCCGCGTGCGTGGGCATGCCGTCGACGCTGAACAGGTCCTTCACCGCGACGGGCACACCCATCAGTGGGCCGAGGTCGACGCCGGCCGCGCGCAACTGGTCGATCGCGCGTGCGTGCTCGAGCGCGCGCTGCGGGTCCACGTGCGTGAAGGCTTGCAGCTTGGGCTCGAGCGCGTCGATCCGCGCGAGGCACGCTTGCGCCAGGCTCAGCGCAGTGACCGCGCCGCTGCGCAGCGCCTGGGTCAGATTCGCGAGGCCTTCTGTTGCGGGCGAGTCGGGCAGGGCAGGGGTGTGCATTGAGTGAGGGCCTATGGGGTTGCTCGATTCAAGTTCGCCAAGTCGTTGCCCTGGCTCCAGCGGCGCCCGGGCACCGAGTCCATCAACTCGCGGGTGTAGGCGTGGCTCGGGTTCGCGTACACCTGCGCGACGGGCCCGAACTCGACGATTCGACCCAGGCGCATCACCGCCACCGAATCGCAGACCTGGCTCGCGACGCGCAAGTCGTGGGTGATGTAGCGTCGCGCGATTGTTCACTGCCTCGCGGCTGGATTCCCTCATGAGAATCCCTGCGGAGCCTGCGCCCGGCGGCAGCCGAACGGATGAGCGGCGCGCCGGTCTGGTGCGCCTCCCTGGGGGTGACCCGCACTCGCGGCGCGGCCGGCGTGCGTATATTCCAGGTACCGCAAACCCCGAGGCCGCAGCGATGGACGCCGAAGCAGTCAAGAGAATCGTCGATCGCTGGATGATCCCCACGCCCAGCGGCGCCTACATGGCGGGCCTGGAAAAGCGCCCGGTGATCGCGAGCGCGCGCGGCATCACCGTGACCGACACGCAAGGCAAGACCTATCTTGACTTCGGCTCGGGCCAGATGGCCGCCGCGCTCGGGCACAACCATCCGATTTTTGTCGAGGCGGTGCGGCGCAGCCTGGTCACGATCAGCCACTCGACCAAGACCTTTCTCAACGTCGATCGCCTGGAACTGCACCGGCGCCTGGGCGAGATCCTGACGCCGCCGCTGCAGAAGTCGCTGTTCCTGGTGAGCGGCAGCGACGCCGTCGAAGCCGCGATCGACATGGCGCGCAAGGTGACGGGCGGTGTCGATGTGCTGGCTTTGCACATGGGCTTGCACGGCTCCACGTCGTTCATCACGCGCTCCCTGTCGTTCGGCTGGAACCGCAGCAAACATGGCCTGGCGGCGCAGGGAACGACGGCCATCCTCGCGCCCTATCCGTACCGCTGCCCCGTCGCAAGCTCGCCCGAACAATGCGCGTGTGCGCTGGGCCAGGGCCACTACCAGTGCCTGGCGACGAGCTTCGAACTTGCGCAAAGCAATTTCGGCGGCAAGCCGGCGGCGCTGATTCTGGAGCCCATCCTCAGCGCGGGCGGCGTGATCGTTCCGCCACCCGGCTACGTGAAAGCGCTGCGCGACTTGTGCCACGCGCGCGGCATGCTGCTCATCATGGACGAATCGCAGACGGGCCTCGGCAAAACCGGCCGCATGTGGGGCCACGAGCACGAAGGCGTGGTGCCCGACATCATCACCGTCTCCAAGCATTTCGGCGCCGGCCTGCCGATCAGCGCCGTGTGCACGAGCGCCGAGATCGCGCAGCAGGCCGCAGCGCAAGGTTATGTCGCGACGCGCTCGCACGCCTGCGACCCCATCACGTGCAACGCCGGCGTGGCGAGCATCGACATCATCCAGAAAGAAGGCCTGGTGGCGCGCGCCGCGGCGATCGGCGAACGCATGCAGGAGCATCTGCGTGGCATGGCGCAGGACAACGACCTCATCGGCGAGTCGCGTGGGCGCGGCGTGCTCTGGGGCGTTGAACTCGTGCTGGACCGGCGCAGCCGCGCTCCGGCGAACGGCTCGGCCGACGCGGCGGTGCAGGCCTGCCAGGACCAGGGCTTGCTCGTGCAGGCGCGCGGCAGCCATGCGCGCAAGAACGTGATCCGACTCGTGCCGCCGATGGTGTCGAGCGACGCTGAAATCGACCAGGGCATGGACATCCTGCGCAGCGTACTCAAAACCGTGCGCCGCGCCTGAGCGCGATTTCACCCCGCACTGCAACCTCACTTCGGAGACCGCGCCATGCGACTCCCCCTTTGCCTCAGCGCGCGCCTTGTGATCGCGGCGCTGTGCTTCGCCGCCGGCTGCGCGGCGGCGCAGTCCTGGCCGAGCAAACCCCTCAGGCTGATCGTTCCCTTCCCGCCCGGCGGCGGCTCCGACGCGGTCGGCCGCGTCATTGCGCAAAAGCTCAACGAACGCCTCGGCCAGCAGGTCAACGTCGACAACCGCGGCGGCGCCGGCGGCTCGATCGGCACCGAAGCGGCGGTGCGCGCCGCACCCGACGGCTACACGATGGTGCTGGCGTCGACGTCGGAAATCGCCATCAACCCGAGCCTGTACAGCAAGCTCAGTTACGACACCGTGAAAGACCTGGTTCCGGTGGCGCTGATCGCGACGACGCCGATGGTCGTGATCGTCACGCCCACACTGCCGGTCAGCTCGATTGCCGAGTTGGTGGCGCTGGCGCGCGCCAAACCGGGCGAGCTGAATGTGGCTTCGGCGGGGGCGGGAACGATTTCGCACCTGTCGGGCGAGCTGTTCCGCTCGATGAACGGCCTGACCTGGACCCACGTTCCGTACAAGGGCACCGGCCCGGCGCTGACGGATCTGGCCGGTGGCCAGGTGCAAGTCATGTTCGTGCCGCCGCCGCCGGCCTTGGGCCTCGTCAAGGCGAACCGCGCCAAGCTGCTTGCCGTCTCGGGAAAGGCGCGCGCCGCCAACTTGCCCGACACGCCCACCGTATCCGAAGCCGGTGGCCCGGCGTACAGCGTCGACAACTGGTACGGCATCTTCGTTCCCGTGGGAACGCCGCAGGAGATCGTCGCCCGGCTGCGCGACGAAATCGCGCAAGGCCTGAATTCCCCCGATCTCGTGAGCACGCTCGCGGCGCAAGGCGTGGCCCCGGGCGGCATGGCGGGCGTGGCATTTGCCGATTACGTGAAATCGGAAGTCGAGAAGTGGGGCAAGGTGGTCAAGGCCTCTGGGGCCAGGGCCGATTGAAGCGACCCGCCGGCACGTGCCTTCCGTTCGAGCTCATCTTCTGTGACTTCAGCGCAGGGGTGCCGTTGCTACTCGATCACCTTGGTCGCCCGCAGAATCAGCGAATAGGGAATCTGAACGCCGAGCGCCTTGGCTGTATTCATGTTGATCGCCAGGTCAAACACCGTCGGCTGCTCGACCGGGATGTCTTCGGGCTTCGTGCCTTTGAGAATCTTGTCGACAAAGTGGGCGGCGCGTCGAAACAGTCGGGGGAAGTTCACTCCATAGTCGATCAGGCCGCCGGCGTCCACATAGCCGCTGAATCCAATCGCAGGGAGTCGATGCTTTCTTGCGAGGTCAGCGATCTTCCTCGCGTCGCCGACGATCACGGGGTCCTGCTGAACCCAGACTGCGTCGACTTGGCTCTTGGCCATTGCCGCAAATGCCGCGTCAAATTCGTTCGCGCCCTGAACATCGAATCGTTGAAGGCTCAGCTTCAACGATTGGGCTGCACTCTGGACCGACTGCATGGCGACCCGCGTCTGTGGATTGGCTGGATTCAAGAGAGTGGCGACGCGCTTTGCCTGCGGAAGGGCCTCCTTCAGAAGTTCAAGTCGCTTCGCGCTGAGTTCCGGGTCAAAAAAAGTCGACCCGGTGACATTGCCTCCCGGCCGCGCGAGGGTGGCGATCAGACCCGTCGCAACGGCGTCGCCGGAGGTCGCCATGACGATGGGGATCTTCGTCGTCGCCTGTTTGGCGGCGCGGACTCCCGGTGTTCCATACGACACCAGAACATCCACCTTGAGGCGAACCAGCTCTGCCGCCAGCTCCGGAAGGCGCTCATACTTTCCGTCGCCCCAGCGATACTCGATGACGATGTTCTTGCCCTCGACGTACCCCAGCTCACGCAAGCCCTCGCGAAACGCGTCGACGTTGTTGGCCCACGCGGGCGCGGAGCCGGTGCCCAGGAACCCAATCTGATGGACCTTGTTGGCCTGCTGCTGCGCGAGAAAAGCCGACGGGTGCAACGCGCCCACGGCAAGCCCAACGATGACCCGGCGACGAGCATGCATGATTTTGCCTTCCCAATAGTCAAGGGCCGTAGGCTTCGCGATGTCCAAGGGCCAGTCTATCGAACTTGCCGACGGCTCAGAGAGGGTCCGCGCTGACGTCAGTTGAGGTTGCCGCCGAGGCCTCCTTGAATTGTGGGTATCGTTGCGCCGTGATTTCACTGCCTTGCGAATTGAGCCCTTCATGAGTAACCCTCAGCCGACGGTGTCGGATCGACGCCTCGCCCCGATGCTGTCGCTTGACGACTTCGAACACGCCGCGCGGCGCGTCCTGCCGCGCCCCGTGTTCGCCTACGTCGCCGGCAGCGTCGAGCAGAAACTTGCGTTCGCCGACAATTTCCAGGCGTTTCGCGAGCTGGCCCTCGTGCCGCAGGTGCTGCGCAACGTGTCGCAGCGTCACCAGCGTGTCAGCCTGCTCGGCCATGAATACGCCGCGCCGTTCGGCATCGCGCCGATGGGCATGCTCGCGCTGAGCAGCTACCGCGGCGACGTCGTGATCGCGCGCGCCGCGCACGCGGCGAACATTCCCACTGTGATCAGCGGCACGTCGCTCGCGCGCCTCGAAGACATCGCAGAGGCCGCGCCGTCGAGCTGGTTCCAGGCCTACTTGCCGGGCGAGCCGCAGCGCATCAACGCGCTGCTCGAGCGTGTCGCCGCGGCGGGAATCCAGACGCTGATGCTCACCGTGGACTGCCCCGTGGGAGGAAACCGCGAAAACCACGCGCGTGCCGGTTTTTCAACGCCGCTCAAACCGAATTTGCGGCTCGCGTTCGACGGCTTGGTGCGCCCGGGTTGGCTCGCCAAGACCGTGTTGCCGACGCTGCTGCGCCACGGCATGCCGCACTTCGAAAACTCATACGCCGAGCGCGGCGCGCCGATTCTCTCGGCGACCGTGCTGCGCGATTTCTCCAAGCGCGACCATTTCGACTGGAGCCACGTTGCCGCGATTCGCAAGACGTGGAAAGGGCCGCTCGTCGTGAAGGGCATCCTCAACCCGGCGGACGCGCAACTCGCGCGCAGCCATGGCGCAGACGCGCTCATCCTCTCCAACCATGGCGGGCGCCAGCTCGACAGCGCAATTGCAGCTTTGCGCGTATTGCCAGAGATCGTGGAACGAGCCGGTGACATGCCGGTGCTGATCGACGGCGGCATTCGCCGCGGCAGCGACGTGTTGAAGGCACTGGCGCTCGGCGCGCGCTTCGTCTTCGTCGGCCGCCCGTTCAATTTTGCTGCGGCGGTGGCCGGCGAAGCCGGCGTCGCGCACGCGATCAACTTGCTCGCTGACGAAGTCGACCGCAACCTGGCGCTGCTCGGCGTGAACCGCTGCGCCGACGTGGGTTGGCAGCATGTGCGCGATCTGCGCGCGCCGTTTGTGCTTCGCCAGGCGGCGCGCGACGCGGCCTTGGCGTAGCCGATTCGACGCGCGCCTCGCGTCGGCTCACTTCTCGCAGCGCTACAGGGCAGCGGCGTCGCCCGGTCGGATGAGCGCGATCAGCGCTTCGCAGACGCGTTCGTGCGCTGCCCGATTCAGCTGGCCCGCAACCGAGCGCACCAGCGAGAAGTTCGCGGTGAATAGCTTGGCCGGTCGCGCGTAGCTCGCGAGCCGCAGCCCGCCTTGCGCGAAGTCAGAATCGGCAAGCGCCACTGCATGGTGTCGGTGTAACTTTGGCTCGTGATCAGGCACATGACCCAGTCGCCCCGGCCTGCATCCGCCATCACCAGCGCGGGGCGAAGCTTGTGTGCCGACAAGTCCGAAAATGGAAACGGCAGCAATACAACCTGTCGCCTCGCCAGCACGACGGTACTCATCGGTCGCCAGCACCGCCGGCCGGCTGCTCTTGCAGATGTGCCCAAGCGGCATCTTCCTCCTCCCGCAGCCAGTCCAACGCGAGGGACTTCTCACTCAGCAACGCACCGTTGGCCACTTCGTCGATCGGTTCGGTAAAGGTGACGAGCACTCTGTGCGGGCCCGCCAGGCGAATGGGTTCGAGGAATCGAATCGCCCCATCGGCGTTCAGGACGGCTTCAAGAGTGGTCAGCATGATGGCCTCCAGGCAGGCGGCAGACAGGGCGAGGGGAAGAAATGACCCAGCGCCGATTATCGCCGTGTGAAGCCCGGCGCTGGCAGAGCGTTCGCTCACGAATCCCGGCGAACTTTCGCGGCCGAGGCTTGGCTCGCCATCAGCGCCGCGTCGATAGCGGCCAAGCAGCGAGCAAGCGGCCTTCGTCTTTTCAGGCGTCGGCTGTCTGCGCCGCAATGCGCCGGCAATGCGCGAGCGCGGCCTCGACGAGGTTGCTGCTCGCTTCGGGCGTGCGAAACGCCGAATGCGCAGACAGGGTGACGTTCGGCAAGGTGGTGAACGGGTGCCCCGCCGGCAGCGGCTCGACCGCGAAGACGTCCAGGCCGGCGTGCGCGAGCTTGCCGCGGGTGAGCGCGTCGATCAGCGCTGCTTCGTCGAGCAGCGCCCCGCGTGCGGTGTTGACGAGGATCGCACCGTCGCGCATCGCATTGATTCGCCCGCGCGACAGGAAGCCGCGTGTCTCATCGGTGAGCAGCAGGTGCAGCGACACGACGTGGCTCGCCGCGAGCAGCGCGTCGATGCCGACGAACTCGACACCTGCATGATGAACCCGCGGCGTACGATTCCAAGCGACGACGTGCATTCCCGCACCCAGCGCCAAGCGCGCCATCTCTTGCGCAATTCCGCCGAAGCCGACGAGCCCGAGCGTCTTGCCTCGCAGTTGCATGCCTTCGGTGCGCGGCCAGCGGCCTTCGCGAATTGCGCGGTCCATTGGAGCCAGGCCACGCGCGCCGGCCCACATCAGCGCAAAGGCGCACTCGGCGACCGCGGTGTCGCCGTAACCCTTGATGATGTGCACCGCGATGCCGAGTTCCGCGAGTGCCTCGGGGTCCATGTAGCTGCGCGCGCCGGTGCCCAGAAAGACGACGTGTTTGAACCCGGTGCAGCGCGCCGCCACCGCGGTGGGCAATGCGGTGTGGTCGACGATCGCAATCGGCGCGCCGTCGATGACGGCGGGCATCTCGTCCGGCGTGACGTCGACTTGCCGGTTCACCTGCACCGGCGGGTCACCCGCACGGTGCAGCCGCTCGAACAGATCGCCCAGTGCCGGGCCGGCGTCGACAAAACTCGCGCGCCAGGGCGAGGCCGTCGGGGAAGGTGCGGTTGAAGCGTGAGACGTCATGGAGCGTCGCCCGGAAGTGCGATCAAAGCGCCATCGAAGGCCGCTGCGCGAGTGCGGCGCGCCAGCGTTGCAAGTGCGGGTGCTGCTCGCCCGGCTTGACCTTCACCACGCGCGCAAAGTCCACGGCGACGACGGCGCTGATGTCGGCAACGCTGAAGCGATCCGTCGCGACGAAATCCCGGTCAGCGAGGCGCTCGTTCAACATGACGAAAAACTGCTGCACCCGCGCCAGGCCACGCTGCGCGAGTTCGGGGATCTGCGCATAGTCCACCGGGCCGGGCAGGGCGCGGTTCACCATCGCCGGCGCGCTGTTGCGCAATGCTTCGGCGATCGCCATCAAGCCCTCGAACTCGATCCGCCAGTTCCAGCTCGAAATCTCCGCTTTTTCCGCCGGCGTGGTGCCGAGCAGCGGCGGCTGCGGAAACCTCGCCTCGAGCCACGCCGTGATCGCCGCGTTGTCGGTGAGCAGCAGGCCGTCGTCGGTGCGCAGCGTGGGCACGGTGCAATGCGGGTTGATCTTGCGATACGCCTCGCCTAACTGCTCGCCGGCGCGCAGGTCGACCTGCACCGTCTCGAACGTGACGCCTTTTTCGGCGAGCAGGATGCGCGCCCGGCGTGGGCTCGGCGCGGTGGCGCAGTCGTAGAACGTGATCGTCATCGTGAAGGCTCGCGGTTACGGCGCGACCACGGTCGCAAACACCTTTTGTGCAACGACCCAGCGCCCGTCGATCTTGAGCAGGTTCAGGTAGTCGGTGAAGAAGCGCGGCGGAATCTGGCACTTGAGCTTGACGAATGCGGTCGTCGGCCCCGACTGGTCGACGAGCAGAATCGCGTCATCGCGCGCCAGGCCCTTGGACTTCGGCGTCGGCCGCTCGCGAACCGCCTTGAGCCACTGCGCGCGCGGCAGCACGGTCAAATTGCCGTCTTGTTCGTAGGTGAGCGCGCAGGTGGGATGAAATACGCTGGCGAGCTTGTCAGCGTCGCCCTCGTAGAGCCCGTCCAGGTAGGTGCGCACGGTCTGTTCGATTGCATTGCGGTCATCAGGATGGTTCATCGTCGTTCTCCTCTGCAAGCCATCGTATCAACTGAGGCCGGCTATGCCTGCACCGCCGCCACCTTGTCTTGCGTCTTCGTCTCGAAATCGCTCGCCTCGTGCCGCTCGTGCAGCTGGCTCGCCAGCTGGCCCCAGGTGCGGTTCACCATGCGGCCGCGCTTGACTGCCGGGCGCTGCGCGATTTGTTCGGCCCAGCGCTGCACATGTTTGTACTCCTGCACCTGGAGGAACTCGCCCGATTCATACAGCACGCCCTTGGCGAGCGCGCCGTACCAGGGCCAGACGGCGATGTCGGCGAGTGTGTACGCGTCGCCCGCGAGGTACTCGCTCTCGCTGAGGCGCCGGTCGAGAACGTCGAGCTGGCGCTTCACTTCCATCGCGAAGCGGTCGATCGGGTACTCCATCTTGCTTGGCGCGTAGGCATAAAAGTGGCCGAAGCCGCCGCCGAGGTAGGGCGCCGAGCCCATTTGCCAGAACAGCCACGACAGGCATTCGGCGCGGTTCGGATGCCCCACCGGCGGCAGGAAAGCGCTGCCGAACTTCTCTGCGAGGTGCATCAGGATCGCGCCGGATTCGAACACGCGAACCGGCTGCTTCGGATTGCTGCGGTCGAGCAACGCCGGGATCTTCGAGTTCGGGTTCACCGCGACAAACCCGCTGCCGAACTGATCGCCGCTGTTGATGCGGATCAGCCACGCGTCGTACTCGGCGCCGGCGTGGCCGAGGGCGAGCAGCTCTTCGAGCATGACCGTCACTTTCACGCCGTTCGGCGTCGCGAGTGAATAGAGTTGCAGCGGGTGTCGACCTACGGGCAATTCCTTCTCGTGCGTGGCGCCGGCGATGGGGCGGTTGATGCTGGCGAATTGGCCGCCAGACTCCTTGTTCCAGGTCCAGATCTTGGGCGGCGTGTAGGGTGGCGGGTCGGTCATGCGGTGGGTTCCTCTGGCGCGATGGGTACAGTATCAGGGCAACCGGAGCACGCCATGAACTTCAGGAAGATCGCGCTCGGCCTGCTGGCTGCCGTCGGCGTGGCAGGCGCGGCCGGCTGGTTCAGCCTCGACAAGGAAACGCGCGGCCTGCTCGCGACGCTGCCGACGAACCGCGACCTGCTGTTCTGGACCCAGGAACAGCGCGATGCGGCGTTTCGCGCGCTGGACCGGCTGCCGGTGCTCGCGAAGTGGCGCGTCGTTCCGGCCGGCGCCACGCCCACGCCGCTGCCGCCGGGGCCGCCACTGAAGCTGGCGCATGGACGTCGACGCCTACATGGCCGGCCAGCGCAGCGCGGCGCTGCTGATCGTGCACGACGGCAAGTTGCGCCTGGAGCGCTACGGCCTTGGCTTCGACGCGGGCGGGCGCTGGACGAGTTTTTCGGTCGCCAAGTCGGTGACGTCGACGCTCGTCGGCGCCGCCGTCCGCGACGGCCACATCCGCAGCATGGACGACAAGGTCAGCGACTACGTCGCGGCGATGAAGGGCTCGGCCTACGACGACGTCAGCATCCGCCAGCTGCTGACGATGACCTCGGGCGTGCGCTGGAACGAAGACTACGCCGATCCGAACTCCGACGTGGCGCGCTTCAACAAGCATCAACCCGAGGAGGGAGTGGATGCGCTCGTGAGCTACATGCGCCGGCTGCCGCGCGACGCGCCGCCCGGCACGCGCTGGCACTACAGCACCGGCGAGACGAACCTGGTGGGCATCCTGGTGAGCCAGGCGACGAAGAAGCCGCTCGCGACCTACCTGTCGGAAAAAATCTGGGTGCCCGCCGGCATGGAGCAGCAGGCGACGTGGATCCTCAGCCGCACAGGCCAGGAGATCAGCGGCTGCTGCATCCAGGCCGCGTCGCGCGATTACGCACGCTTCGGCGTGTTCATCCTGAACGGGGCACGCGTGAACGGCCAGAGCATCGCGCCGGACGGCTGGCTCACTGAGGCGACGACCGAGCGCACCGGCATCGGCCAGCCCGGCCGCGGCTACGGCTACCAGTGGTGGACCTACACCGACGGCGCTTTCGCCGCGCGCGGCATCTTCGGCCAAGGCATCTTCATCGACCCGAAGCGCCGCCTCGTGATCGCCTCCAATGCGAACTGGGCCGCGGGCGCGAGCGACCCCGCAACGAGCGCGGCGCGCGAGGCTTTTTACCGCGCGGTGCAGAAAGCCGTCGACGCCGAGGCCGGTGTGCCGGGCGCCGGGGCGGGGCAATGATGACGGCGCGCGCGAACCACGCTCGAGCCGCGTCTTCATCAACATGAACCCGGCTCTGCACGCCTGCCTCACGGCTTCGCCGCAGGCGCGCGCAATCGACACTGTGGCCGACTGGTGGCCAACGTGGCAATCACTCAACGCCTCCACCACCGACCCCGCAGCGCTCGCCGTCGCCGGCGGCTTCGCTGCCGACCGCGTCGCCTGGGCCTTCGCCAGCGGCTACCAGGCCGCCCTGCGCGCGCTGCTGCCCGACCTGCCGCACGATACGCTCGCTGCGTTCTGCGTCACCGAGGCGGCAGGAAACCGCCCGCGCGACATCCGCACCACGATCGTTGCGCAGCCCGACGGCACAATGCGCATCGATGGCGCGAAGCGCTGGACGACGCTCGGCCCGGCGAGCACGCTGCTGCTGATCGTCGGCGCGCTGCCCACGCTGGAGGGCGCAGGCGAAAGGCCGGTGCTGCGCGTCGCGCGAGTCCCGGTACCCAGCCCCGGCCTCGTGCTGCAGCCGATGCCGCCGACGCGCTTCGTTCCCGAGGTGCCGCACGCGCAGGTGATGCTGCAGGACCTGCGCGTCGGCGCCGATGCGCTGCTGCCGGCGGACGGCTACGACGCCTACGTGAAGCCGTTTCGCACCCTCGAAGACGTGCACGTCACCCTGGCCGTGCTCGCCTACCTGCTGCGCGAAGGCCGCGCGCAGCGCTGGCCGGCGCCGTTCAACGAGCAGCTCGCCGCCGCGCTTGCCTTGCTGCTCCAACTGGCCGCCGAGGACCCACGCGCCGCGCAGACGCACATCGTGTTGGCCGGCGCACTGCGTTTTGCGCATCGCCTCTGCGCGGACGCTACGGCGCTGTGGGCCAGCGCGGGCGATGATGACGACGCAGCGGCGCGGCGCTGGCAGCGCGACGCGGCGTTGTTCGAGGTGGCCGGGTCGGCACGTGAACAACGCGCCGAGCGCGCGTGGGAACGCTTGGGCGATACGCTGTCGGCGGGCGGCTAGCCAGGAACATAGGTCAACCTGATCACGTCCTCGCCAATCCGGTCAGCCGCCACAAGGTGCAGCGGCGGCCGGGGTCCGGCGAAATAGGGCTTGCCGTGACCCAGCACGACGGGGTGCAGGTAGATTCGATACTCATCGATCAGGCCAAGTTGGGTGAGGCTTTGCGCCAAGACCGTGCCAGCAACTTCGATCTCCCCGTCGCGCTCGGCCTTCAACTCGCGCAGCGCACTCTCAAGATCACCCTCAACCAGCCTGGCGTTGGGGCCGACCGATTTCAACGAGCGCGAGACGACCCATTTCGGCTGGTTCCGCCACGCCGCCGCGAAGGCCTGTTCATCTGCACTCCATTCAGGATGATCGTCGTCCCAGTAGCGCATGACCTCATACATTTGGCGGCCGTAAACACTGCCCGCCTGCCCCTGAGCCTCCTCAATGAAGTGGCGGAAGAGCGTGGGGCTTGGCGCAAACGCCATATGGTCGACGTAGCCGTCCAGGGACTGGTTCATTCCAAACACGAGCTTGGCCATGCTGCAAATCTCCATCTGAAGTTCTCAGAATAAATTGTGCCGCCGTTGCGCGTGAGTGAGGTTGAGCATCAAACAAACTCGCGCCGCTCTGTCGATGGGGTCAGAGGTCGGTGAGTCACCCGGATCGGAAACTCAGTTAATTAAGCGGTGTTGTGCGACCGCTCGTTCGCGACGAAGGGAACGTCGCGCGCAGGCGTGTGACGGTTCCCTCCCCTCAATAGCCGACGCTGAGGGGGAGGCTCCTTTTTCCCATCGACCCACGCCGCGGTCCAAACATTAGTTGGCAGGCGTCGAAGAAGCACGTTCGCTCCATCCGGGGTGGCACGTCAAGACTGCCTGACGATGCTGTAGTAGACCGGCGACACAGTGCCAACTTGGTAGGCGCGCAGCAAACCCGTCTTGAATTTCTATTGCTCACTGAGCAGGATGGTGTCCACCAAGCAAACAGGTGGACACCATGGCAGAGTCCAAACGCGCGCCGCGGCGGCGCCATGCCGAAGAGCTGAAGGCGCGGGTTCTGTCCGAGTGCTCGCAGTCTGGAGCCATGGCGCTGCCTCAGGGCTCCCACAGCTTCGCGAACGCGAACGACAGTTGGCGGTGGTGGCGGATCGACAGGAGATAGACCGTCGAACCAGTCTGTGTGTAGAGCATCAAGTAGTCGCCGTGCAGGTACTCGCGCAAGGCGTCTGCCGCGCCCGGCGGCAGGGCGCGGAGTTGCGCCAACGCTTCGGCAGACTGCGGCGGATTGTCGAGATACCGGCGCCCGATACGCGGGAAGCGGCGCAGGTTCGGGATGACTGTGCGCCGCAGGCCATCAAGCAGCTTGTCGTAGGCCTGCGGCGCACCAGCATCAGTCAGGAATGCCTCGATCGACTCCAGCCGCTCGATGAAGCTGGCGGTGAGTTCGACCTGGATACGCGACTCAGCCACGCCGCTTCGTGGTCTTGGCTACGGGCTTGCGCGCTTGCTGCAGGCGGGCAATGGCCGTGTCCGCGTCCTCGGTGCGTCCGGCGGCAATGTCAGCCAGGCCGCGCGTCGCGTCTTCGAGCAGCAGCAGATGGATGCGCTCGCGCTCCAGGCGGTGGTAGTAGTCCAATCGATCGGAGTCGATCAGCGCGACGTAGCTCTCGCCATTCTTGGTGATGACCTTTTCGCTGCCTTGCTTCACCTCATCGGCCAGCTCGGAGAGGGTGGCGCGGGCTTGGGTGAAGGGCACGACATCCTTGGCGGCGATCGACATGGGAGCTCCTGTATTGCAGAATTCTGCGCAGTTTACGCGATATGCCCATGTGCCGTTAGCACCGTGTTGCGGCTGGCTGCCCAAGGCTCGGTGTCCCGTGGTTCGTGTGCGAGTTCGTCTGGGACAAACGTCGGGCTCGACAAAAGCCGCATCCCGCGGTGGGATTGGTCACAGCGCCTCTGTTCCGTTCTCGAACAACCAGCGCTGTTGACCGGCCCATGCAATTCGCCCACACCCCCGCCATCTGGCAAGCCTTCCCGGAGTTGGTTGCCGGCGCCATTCACGCCGAAGCCATCCACGCCCAAGCCTCGGTGCACGCGGCGCTGACACGCTACGTCGACATGGCCAAGGCGCAGCTGCAAGCTGGCGCCGAGTCCGACCTGCCCGCCATCCAGGCGTGGCGCCGCGCCTTCGCGCGCATGGGGTTGAAACCCACCCAATACCGCTGCGCGGCGGAGGCGCTGCTGCGGCGGCTGCGCAAGGAGGGCAACCTGCCGCCGCTGCACCCGCTGGTGGACCTGTGCAATGCGATGTCGCTCGCCTACGCCATTCCGATTGCGGTGTTCGATTTGGCCCACGTCGCCGGCAACCTGCAGGTGCGCCACGCCGGGGGCGATGAAGACTATCTGACCTTCAGCGACGAGCGCGAGCGGCCCGATGCCGGCGAGGTGATCTTCGCCGAAGATGGCCGCCATGTGCACGCGCGGCGCTGGTGCAACCGGCAGAGTGCGCTGTCGGCGATCCGCCCCGCCACGGCGCGGGTGTTGATCGTCGCCGAGGCGATGCACTCGAACGCGGCGCACGACGTGCGCGAACTGATAGCAACGCTGACTGCCGAGCTCGGCGCGCTGTGGGGCGCGCCCGTGCGCTCGTCTGCGCTGTTGACGCGCGACGCGCCGCAGTTTCCCTTCTGATTCCGCAAGGCGCCGGGCGCGTGCCCGCGCGCATTCCCCGATGCCGCCGCGCCGCGGCAGTGGTAACTTGGGCGCTTCCCAACCCCACCCGATGGAGATGGCATGAACCGTTCGACCTGGATTGCCGCGATTTTCGTATCCGCGCTGTCATTGCCCGCGCTGGCGCAGAACGTCAAGGTGACGCCGCTCGGCGGCATCGACGGCGAGTTCTGCCCGCAGGACCGCGCGCTGATCTTCGAAGACCCGAACGGCACGCGCATCCTCTACGACCCGGGCCGCACCGTCGCCGGTGCCGCCGACCCGCGCCTGGGCAAAATCGACATCCTCCTCGTGAGCCACATGCACGGCGACCATGTCGGCAACGCACACACCAAGGCGCCGAACTCGGGCTCTTGTGCGGCGCCGGACATGTCGGTCTCGGCGATGCCGGCCTCCAACGCGGTGAACATCGCGATCGCGAAGAAGTCGAAGATCGTCACCGGCAGCGAGATGCCGCCCTTCTTTGCCGCGAAGCTGCGCGCGAACGGCGGCGACCCGGCCAATTCGATCCTCGCGCGCTTCGGCGGCAGCGTCACGATCAGCGGCGTTCGCATCGCGACCGTCGCTGCGTTGCACAGCAACGGCGTCGACCCGGAATACTTCGGCGGCGAACTCGGCAAGGCGATGAAGGAAGCGGGCCTGGCCGGTGACGTGGGCCTGGCCACCGGCTACGTGCTGCGCTTCAGCAACGGCCTCGTCGCTTACCTTTCGGGCGATACCGGAATCACCGCGGACCAGGAACTCGTGGTGCGCAACCATTACAACGCCAAGCTCGCGGTGATGAACATCGGCGACGGCTTCACCACCGGCCCGGTCGAGGCCGCGTACGTGATCAACGACCTGGTGAAACCGGCGTCGGTGATCGCGTCGCACGCGAACGAAGTCGGCACGGTGGACGGCAAGGTGCGCGCGGGCAGCAAGACCGAAACCTTCGTCAAGGCGGTGCGGGTGCCGGTGCACATTCCGCTGTCGGGCAAGACGATGGAGTTCGACGCTGCGGGCAAGTGCGCTGCGGGGTGCTGAGGTCGGGCTTCGTCATACCGGCGAACCGTCGCCCCGTGTCCGACACGGGGGCCGGCATCCACTCGATGACGCCGCACCTTCGACGAATTGGGTGTTGATCGCGTCCTTCCAGTGGATCCCGGCGTACGCCGGGATGACCGACTGCTTGCGTCGTGCCCTTCGCGCAGCACTGTCCGAATGAGTTGCGCAACCGCGCCGGGAACAAAATGGCGCCATGCGTGCCGAGCCCCGCGCTGTTGCCGCGATCCTGACGGTGCTGCTGCACCTGCTGATCCTGTTCGCCCTGCTTCGAGTGACCGGTGTCCCTGTCCGTCCTCCACCGCCACCGGCAGCTGCGCAGGAAATGAGCGCAGACAAACTGCACGGCGCAGGCGAACAACTCGTCAGCGTCGACATTCGCGCCGGCCTGTCGCTGCTCGGGCGCGTCTGCGCCGGCAGCAGCTACGTCGGCGTCGGCGTGACGGCGACGCCCGACTCGCAACGCATCATTCTGGTCGGTGACGACACTCCCGCATCGCGGGCCGGCCTGCAGCACGACGACATCGTGCTGAACCCGGAGATTTGGCAGGAGGCGCGCACCGAGGGGGCGCTGCTTCGGGTCGAGATCTTGCGCAAGGGCGTGAAGATGGCGCTGTGGGTGTTGGTGGGCAAGATCTGCATCGGGTAGCGCTGCGAGGTGGCATGCCGCAGTCGCAACGCTGCTGCGCAGAACCGGGCTCAGCGCGGCGGCCCCGGCATCTTGTGCGCCGTGATGTGCGCAGCGATGCAGCGCCAGCGCCCGCCTTGGCGGTGCCAGATGTCGGTGTAGCGGCTCTCCCCGGTGCGACCATCTTTCAATTCGAAGACGTTGCTCGCATGGATCAGGGCCATATCCCCGAACTGGCGCACCTGCACGCGCCCGACCGGAAAGGATTGCATCGACTCGGCAAACGTCGGCAGCGCGAAGTGGGCCAGGGCTGCGGCCCGGTCCTTGTACGAACCGTCGCTGGAGATGACGACGTAGTCGGGTGCGAGGTGCGCGTCGTACCAGGCGACATCAGACTCGCGGAACGACTTCACGTAGCGCTCGTTCAGTGCCGTCAGCACGGCCTCATCGTCACCCGTCGGATCCTGCCCTTGCCACGCTGCACAGGGTGGTGCCTGCCCTTCGACCAGCCGGAGCGCGACGCCTTCCCGGAGCAGCGTGTCCTGCGCGCTCACGAGGCGCCAGCCGGACCCGCCCCAAAGGTAGACATCGGTGTAGCGGACCCGGCTCGCAGCGCTGGCATGTACACGCCGTGCACCAGCGCCAAGGGGCCGAAGAGGCGCACCGGCTCGTCGTGCACGGTGGCGCCTGGCGCTGCGGCGCGGCTCGACATTTGGGCCATGAAGTCGGCGCGCGACAGCCACGCGCCGTCGCTGCGTGTCGCCAGGAAGTCGCTGTGAATCAGCGCCTCGAGCAGCGCGCCGGCGGTGCCCGATGCGGAATCGATGCAACGGTGATTGAGGGCGCGCAGCTGCAACTGCGCAACCTCCGGCGTCGGAGTCGGTGAATCGGATTCGCCCGCGCCGACCAGACCGGCGACGACGAACAGTCCGGGAACTTGCGAGTGGTGCATGTGCGCGAGCCCTGCGTGGAACAAGGCACGAGCTTAGGCGGCGCAGGGCTGCAGCGCTGTCACGTTCCTGCGCAGTTCGCGCGCCATCGACATCGGCTGGGTTCGGATCGAAATGGCGGCTCGTTTACTCGACGATCTTCACCGGTCGTCCCGGCGCAATCGTGCCGCCGCCGTAGACGCCGTTGAGCAGCTTCAGTTGCCGTTCCGCCTGAGCGCCGAGCTTTGAGCGGCGCGCGAGTTCGGCAAAACCGCCGGCGGGCAGGGGCACGCTGCGCAGCGTCCACGGCTTGGCGGCAACGCGGTCGCTCGCGCTGAATCCGCGAAACGACGCGGTCGCTTCGCGCATCACGGCGCGATTGCGCTCCAAAGCCGCCGCGTCGCGCGCGGCGTGGATGAACGCATAGTTGCGCGCGCCGGGCCCGTTGATCAACGTCACTTCGAGCGGCTGCGTCTGGTTCTGCTCGAGCGTGCGCTGGCCGACGAAGTAGGTCGACTCGAAACCGCCGATCGGATGGCGCTCGGTGCGCCCCTGGTTCGCCTTGAAGGCGTTGCGCAGGATCTCGTCATGCGTCTTGCCGGCGGCGGGCGGCACCAGCTTCATCAGCAGCGCAGCGTCGCCTGCCGAGTTGATGATGCGCAGCTCCTCGGGGTTGTTGTCGAAGCTCCAGCCGGCGGGCGCAGTCAGCACCAGGCCGAGCGGCTCGTGGAAGAAGTTCTGCCCCCGAACCACGCCCTGCTCGCGGCTCTCGCCGTAGGTGACGCCGTCGATCGCCTTCAGGTAGCGCTGCTGGCCTTCTTCGCGCGTGCTGCCTCCATAGCCCGCTGCGATTTGCGTGATGGCTTGCAGGCGCGCATCGTTGCTCGGGTGCGACGCGAGCCAGTTGCCGCCCTCGGGCACCTTGCGGCCTGCGGCGCGCGCGTTGTCGGCGGCAAAGCGCTCCTGGTCTTTCAACACGCCGATCACGTCGACCATGTGCTTCGCGCTGAATCCCACGCGCGACAGGTACTCGGCGCCGAGCTGGTCCGCCTGCAGTTCCTGCTCGCGGCTGTAGGAGGCGATCGATCCAGCGGCGATGCCCGTCGAGACCTGGTTCGCCGCCTGCGCAGCGCCCTGCACGCCGGTGACGGCTTCGACGAGAACGCCCAGCACGGTGGCCGCCATCACGCCTGCGCCGGCGCGCTGCTGCTTGGTCGCGCGCTGCGCGCCGTGGCGCGCCGTGACATGGCCGATCTCGTGGCCGATGACGCCGGCCAGATCGGCCTCGCTGTCCAGGTAGGCCATGATGCCGCGCGTCACGTAGACATAACCGCCCGGCAGCGCAAACGCGTTCACGTCGGCGCTGTCGAGCACGGTGAAGGTCCACTGCAGTTGCGCGCGGTGCGACTGCTTCGCCAGGCGTTGGCCGAGCTCGTTGACGTAGGCTTGCAGGGCAGGGTTCGCGAGCGGCCCGCCGAACTCCTTCAGCACCTCCTCGTGTGCCTTCTTGCCCTCGGCGATCTCGGTCGCCTCGTCCATGACGCTGCGCTCGGTCTTGCCGCTGACCGGATTCACGACGTTGGTGCCGCAGGCTGCGCTGAGCAGTGCGGCGGCGATGAGAAGACTCGACAAACGCATGGGGGCTGCCTCCTGATTGGAACGCCTCATCGCGCGGCTTCGCGGCAGCGGACTCGGGCGTTGAAGCGGCGAATCATCGCGCATCTGGTGGAGGTGTGCCGGCCCGTGAGCGCGACGCGTCCACCTCCCGACCCGGCAATGAATCGCAGCACCACTGCGAAGTGGGGTGTTGCCGAGGACGGCGCAGGTCTGTAAGCGCACCGGCGACAATCCGCGCTCCTACAACTGCCGTTCGAGACCCCACCATGCTGAAGTTCTACTACTCGCTCGCGCCGAACCCGATGAAGGTCGCGCTGTTCCTCGAGGAAGCCGGCCTGCCCTTCGAGGCGATTCCGGTGGACACGCGCAAAGGCGAGCAGCATGCTGCCGCGTTCACGGCGCTGAACCCGAACGCCAAAGTGCCGGTGATCGTCGACGGCGCGACGACGGTGTTCGACAGCAACGCGATCCTGCTCTACCTGGCGGAGAAGACCGGCCAGTTCCTGCCCACGCCGGCGGACCGCGGGCCGATGCTTTCGTGGCTGATGTTCGTCGCCTCGGGTATCGGGCCGTTCACGGGGCAGTGCGTGCACTTCAAGCACTATGCGCCCGAGCCGATTCCCTACGCGATCAACCGCTACGACTTCGAAGCCTGGCGCCACTGGAAGATCCTGAACGCGCACCTGGCGAATCGGACGTGGATGCTGGGCGACCGCTACTCCCTGCTCGACATGGCCGTGTGGGGCTGGGCGCGCGCTGTGGCGTTTGCGCTCGGCGCCGAAGCGTGGGAGCAGTTGCCGCACGTGAAGCGCCTCTTCGACGCGGTGAACGCTCGCCCTGCCGCGCAACGCGCCGCGGCGTTGAAGGACCGCTACGCCTTCAAGACCGAGATGGACGACGAAGCGCGGCGCGCGATGTTTCCGCAGAACGAGCGGCTCAAAGGCTAGGCGTGACCTGGTTGGCGACAAAGATCAGCATGACAAGGTGCTGAGCGAAGGGCACGACGCAGAAATTCGTCATCCCGGCGAATGCCGGGATCCACTGGAAGGATCGGATCAACAATTCGCCGAGCTTGCGCCTTCAACGAGTGGATACCGGCCCCCGTGTCGGGCACGGGGCGACGGTTCGCCGGTATGACGAGGGGTATCTGAATCATGTCGCTCGTCAGAACAGAAGGCCTGATGGCTGGCCGCTGAAGCCGCGGCTTGCACTGCGCTCTTGATGCGCGGGCCTGCGCCGATCTCGATCCGCCACCAACTCGGCAACAGCCGCAACACCTCGGGCCGGGCGAAGCGGTCGTCGATCAGGTGCACGCTGCCGACGTCCGACAGTGTGCGGATGACCCGGCCCGCCGCTTGCACCACTTTGCGCAGGCCCGGGAACAAGTACGTGTAGTCGTAGCCCGCGCCGAACTGCGCATCGAGGCGGCGCCGCAGTTCCTCGTTGACCGGGTTGAACTGCGGCAGCCCGAGTGTCGCGATGAAAGCGCCGATGAGTCGCGTGCCGGCCAGGTCGACGCCTTCGGCAAACGAACCCCCAAGAACGGCGAAGCCGACGCCGCGGCCATCGAGCGCAAATCGCGCCATGAAGGCGCCGCGTTGGGTTGGATCCATCTTCCGGCTTTGTTGCCACACGGGGATGTGCGGGAACAGGCGTTCAAGGCTGCCGCAGGCGCGCTCAAGGTAGTCGAAACTGCTGAAGAACGCGAGGTAGTTGCCCGGCCGCGCGTGATATTGCGTTGCGATCAGCCCGGCGATCGGCGCGAGCGAATGATGGCGATGCGCATAGCGCGTCGACACGTGGCGCACGATGCGCACCGAGAGTTGATCAGGCGTGAACGGCGCGGCCACGTCGAGCCACGCAGCGTCGTCCGGCAGACCCAGCGTGTCCGCGTAAAACTGCCACGGCGTCAGCGTCGCCGAGAACAGCACCGTCGAGCGGAGCTGCAGCCAGGCGCGGCTTGATGAACGGCGCGGGAATCACGTTGCGCACGCACAGCGTCGCGCCTGCACTGTGTGTGCCACGCGCTGCGGCGGTGGCCTCGTCGAGCGTGACGTCGAAGATCGAATGCGCGCCGAAGCTCTCCAGCAGCCGCGTGAACTGCAGCGCGTCGAAGTAGAACTGAAGCAAGTCACTGCTGATCGCCACCGGGTTGTCGGACAGCTGGTCGGAGATGGCCGACGTGACGTCCTGCAGCGCCGAGGTGAGTGACGCGGGCGGGGCGTCCAGCACGCGATAGACCGTGACCTGGTCTTTCATCGCGCGACGCCAACTTCGGTGCAAGCGGTCCAGCGATCGTTTCAGCGTCGGCGGCGCTGCCGCGCGAACCTTGCGCAGCTGCGCCAGGCTGAGGCTCGCGCTGTACATGTCGCGCGCACGATCGACCAGGTTGTGCGCTTCGTCGACGAGCACACCGACGCGCCACGAGTTCATGACGGTCAGGCCATGGAGCAACGCGCTCGCGTCGAAGAAGTGGTTGTAGTCGGCGACGATCACGTCGCACCAGCGCGCCGCTTCCTGGCCGAGGTAATACGGGCACACCGCGTGCTGCAGTGCGATCTCGCGCAGGGACTGCTGGGTGAGCGTGCCCGCGCCCACCGCCGCCTCGCGCGCCGCCGGCAGCCGGTCGTAGAAGCCCTTCGCGAGTGGGCACGACTCGCCGTGGCAGACCTTGTCCGGGTGCTCGCACGATTTCTCTTTGGCGACGAGTTCGATCACCCGAAGCGGCAAGGCCGGGTCGCTGCGCCGGATCGTCTCGATCGCGTCGAACGCCGGTTCGCGGCCCGTGCCCTTGGCGGTGAGAAAAAACACCTTGTCGAGTTCCTGACCCGGGCACGCCTTGAGCAGCGCAAACAGCGTCGCGATCGTCTTGCCGATTCCCGTGGGCGCCTGCGCGAGCAGGCAGCGCCCGAGCCGCGCCGCGTTGAAGACCGATTGCGCGAGCGTGCGTTGCCCGGGCCGGAATGACGCGTGCGCAAAGCGCAGCCCCTGCAAAGCGCTGTCGCGCCTTTCGCGATGTTCCGTCTCCAGGTCGGCCCAACCGATGAAGCGCTCGCAAAGCGCTTCGAAAAACACCTGCAGATCTTGCGCCGTGCAGTGCTGCGTAAGCGGTGGCGCTTCCTGCTCCCGGCCGACGTCGAAGTAGATCAGCGATACCGTCAATTCGGGCAACCCCAGTTGCCGGCACAACAGCGCCCCATAGACCTTCGCCTGCGCCCAGTGCAGAGCGCGGTGGTTGGCGGGAATGCGATCGAGGTCGCCCTTGAAGGTCTTGATTTCTTCCAGCACTTGCCGCGCCGGGTCATAACCATCGGCGCGCCCGCGCACGATGAGGCGGCCATATTCGCCGCTCAAAGCAACTTCGGCGCGGTAGCCCGGGGTGCGCCGAGCAACGACGCTCTGATGCCCGGCAATGCCCTGCTGCGCACTCGGCGCGGGAGTGAAGCGCAGGTCAAGGTCGCCTACTTTGGCGCAGAACTCGCACAGTGCGCGCACCGCAACGCGGTACTGCGTCATGTTCCGGGTGGCGCGTCGTCTGGTACTGCACCGGGAACGTCGCCCGGAACATCGCCCGCCGGCCCACCCAGATGCGCCTGCGCTGGGTCGCTGTCGAACTGCTCAGGGGTGGACTTGGCGAGCGCCATCCACACCGCAAACGGCAGCGTGCACGGCGAGTGGCGCGCCGGGCGCGCGAGTTCGAGTGCGCCGTCTTCGACGGAGCCGTTCAGAATCCAGACACCGAATTCTTCGGGAATCTCGTGCACCTCGGCAACCTGCGCCGGGAACACGTAGTACGTCTCGCACGACAGCCACTGGTAAGACTCGCGCTTGTTTGCATGGCGCAGGTCGGAGAGCAGATCGGCCCGGCTCACCTTGACTTCGTGCACCATCGGCAGCAAGTAGCTTTGAACCGACGTGTTGCGCAGCGAAAATACGTCGGGCCTCGCGATGCGCCACAACCATTGGCTCGGAGGATTCAGCGCAGCGGCGTCTGCGGTGTCCTCGCCAGCGTCAACCCAGAGGGCCTCACTCGTTCCTCCGGCGACATCGCTCACCGAAGGAGGTTCGGCGCTGACCTGAGTGCGCAGCGACAGCTCGCGCCAGACGATCCGCCCGCTCTGCGCCAGTTGCCGCGCCATGCGCTGCGCAAGGCGATCGTGCGCGCTCGACGCGCGCTGCGTGGCCTGCCTCGAAAGCGCGAGCAGGCGAATTCCCAGATCGGTGAGGCGCAGCGTCTCGTGGCCGCTGTCGGCGATTGAACAGCGAGACCCACGTCGCCGCGAGCAGGTCGATCTCGATCGGATCGCGGCATGGCCAGCCGCCGGAGCGCCAGATCTTCATCAAGCGCGAGAGATGGGCGCGTGTCGGCGTGACGCTGGGTTCGGCCATCGGATCGGAGGCCGCAGTCCGCGGGTCGTCAGCGCGAGAGGTCACGCGTCAGCCGAGGTCGCTTCGCGTATCGCTCGGAATCCCTTGCCTCAACCATTGCGCCGCGGCCTGCTCCGGTTCGAGCTGTTGCCAGTGCCTGTCGCAGTGGATTTCCGCGGCCACTTCGTCGCGCTGCTCGCGTTGCAGGCGCGGCCATTGCGCGTGCAGCCGCGCGGAGCAGCGCGCGACCCATTCGTTTGCGTCCATGCCAATTTCTCTCGTCGAATTCAGGGCTGTACGGAAACCCAGTATAGTGACTTGGATTCGACATGCAAGGGCCAAACCACCGCTGGCCTTGCGGACGCGCTCTTCTATTTCGCTTCGCGGGCCTTCGCGCGCAGGGCCTGCAACCGGCCGGCACCGAGCACGTCGGTCAAGGGGCCGGGTGTGTTCGGGTCCCATGCGTGGCGCGGCCCGATCGTGATCCCGCCATCGACGGTGAGGTGCGTGCCGGTGATGAAACCGGCGGCGTCTGACGCGAGGAACAGCGCCGCCTCGGCGATGTCGCGCGGCCGCCCCGAGCGGCCGATCGGATTCGCGCTACCGCTGCGCTCGGCG
Organism: uncultured beta proteobacterium; assembly: GCA_963775015.1. Classification (GTDB taxonomy): domain Bacteria; phylum Pseudomonadota; class Gammaproteobacteria; order Burkholderiales; family Burkholderiaceae_C; genus JAEMQF01. The sequence goes on from CAVZHI010000005.1 coordinate 28,066, forward strand.
ACTTGCTGCGCCATCTCGCGCGCGCCTTCGGCGTCGAGCCGGAACGCGTCGCCGAAGATGTTCGTCGCGATGAAGCCGGGAACGATCGCGTTGATGCGAATCCGGTGCGCCGAGAGTTCGCTCGCCGCCAGGCGCGTGAAGTGCAGGACTCCCGCTTTGGCGACCGAATACGCGATCGGTGCATATCCGGCTTGTAAAGCAGACACCGACGAGGTGTTGACGATGGCGCCGCCACCGCGCTTGCGCATGTGCGGCACGGCAAACGACGCGCCAGCGACGACCGATCGCAGCAGCAACGCGTGCGTGGCGTCCCACGCTGCCGCGTCCCAGTTTTCGACGCCTGCCGAGGTGCCGACGGCGCCGGCGTTGCTGAACAGGATGTCCAGGCCGCCGAAGCGCAGCGCCGCGGCGTCGATCGCCTGCTTGATCTGCGGCGGCTGCGTCACGTCGCATCGGGCGAAGCACACCACGCCGGGGAAGCGCAGCTCCAGGGCGCGGCCGGCGTCTTCCTGCACGTCGGCGGCGAGGACCCGCGCGCCCTCCTGCACGAACAGCTCCAGCGTCGCCAGGCCGATTCCCGACGCTGCTCCCGTGATGACGGCCACCTTCCCGTTCAGTCGATCAGACATGAGATTCCTCGCACGCGTTGTGGGGTTTGTTGCTGCGCCGAAGGCGTCAGGCCTTGATGTCCGCCTTCTTGATCACCGGCGCCCACAGCTCCAGCTCGTCGCGGATTCGCCGCTCGAACTCTTGCGGCGTGCTGCTGGTACGGCTCGACGTTGCGATCCGTGAAGAGCTTGCGCACCTCGGGGCGCGCCACCGCGCTCGCGATCGCGGCGTGCAACTTGGCGGCGATGTCGTCGGGAACGCCGCGCGGCGCAAGCAGGCCGAACCAGACGCTGCTGCTGAAGCCGGGAACGTCTTCGGCGACCGTGGGCAGGCCCGGCAGCACGTCGGTGCGCTGCGGCGTCGCCACCGCCAGGTAGCGGATGCGCCCGGCCTGCACCATCGCCGCGCCGTCCAGCCCGGTGACAAAAGCCATGTGCACCTGGCCGCCGGCAAACGCGGTGACGAGCGGCGCGCCGCCGGAGTAGGGGATGTGCTGGAACTTCGTTCCGGCGCGTTCGTTGAAGAACTCGCCCGCCAGGTGCGAACTGCTGCCGATGCCGGTGGAGCCGTAGTTGAGCGTCGTTCCTTGTTGGCGCGCCCAGGCGACGAAGTCTTTCAGCGTCTTGTGCGGGCTGTCGGCGGCGACCGCGAGGATGAGCGGCACGTTGACGACGGTGCAGAGCGGGCGGAAGTCCTTCAGCACGTCGTACGGCAGCTTGCGCAGCAGCGACGCCGTCGCGCTCGGGCCGCTGTTGCCGAAGACGAGCGTGTAGCCGTCAGGCGCGGCCTTGGCGACGGCGTCGGTGCCGAGCGCGCCGCCGGCGCCGGCGCGGTTGTCGATCAGCACCGTCTGGCCGAGCAGCTCCTGCAGCGGCTGCTGGATCGCCCGCGCGAGCTGGTCCGTCGTTCCGCCCGCCGGGTAGGGAACGACGATGCGGATCGGCTTGTTCGGGTACGCGTCTTGCGCGTTCGCGCTCGGCAGCGCCGTGGCGCCGAGCACGACGAGGGCGGCCAGACACGCGGCCCGGCGATTCAAGTGGCGGTGTGTGAAAGCGCGCATGCGGAAGGCTCCAGTGCGGGGTTCGGTCATGGTGACTTTGAATCAGGCGCTGCGCTCTCAAGCTCTCACCTGATTGGCGACATGGTTCAGCGAACCCCTCGTCATACCGGCGAACCGTCGCCCCGTGCCCGACACGGGGGCCGGTATCCACTCGTTGGAGCCGCACGTTCGGCGCATTGATTCTCGGATCCTTCCAGTGGATCCCGGCGTACGCCGGGATGACGAATTTCTTGTGTCGTGCCCTTCGTTCGGCACCGCGTCATGCTGAGCTTTGTCGCTGGTCAGGAGCTCTCACGCGCCGAGCCGGCACATGCCGCGATCAAGAATCAGCACATCGCGCTCGAGCGCACGCGCGCGAAAGCGCACGACATCAGCATCGCGCTGCATCTCGATTCGCACCGTGTCTCCGGGCATGCCCGGGCTGCACGAAGCGCACGCCCATCTCGCGCACGAGTTCGGGCCGGCCCGGCGCAAAACGCTTCAGGATCGCGCGGCACGCGAGCCCCATGTTGTTCAGGCCGTGCGAGATCGGCCGGTCGAAGCCGGCACGGCGCGCGACGGCCGGGTCGGCGTGGATCGGCATCAGGTCGCCGCTCGCCAGGCGGTAGAGGAGCGCGGCATTGCGCTGCGTCGCATAGTCCTGTTGCGCGTCGACGCGAAAATCGAGCGGCAGCGCGGGCAACGACTCGCGCGCGGCGCCTGACGAGCCACAGCCGCCGTCGCCGCGCAGGAACACGACCGATTGCAGGCTCGCGACGGGCGCGCCGGTCGCGGCATCGTGCAGTTCGCCGTCGACGTGCAGCAGCGCACCGCGGCCCTTGCCCTTGTCCTGCACGCCGACGATTCTGTGCGTCGCGCGCGCGCTGCCCGAGGCCGCCAGCGGCCGGTGCAGCGTGAAGCGCATCTCGCCGTGAACGATGCGCTCCCAGGCGATCGCGACCGCCGGGTCGTCGTACCAGAACGGCAGCCAGCCGAGCGTCATCGCGTAACTCGGCACCGCGCGCAGTTGCGGGTCTGCGGCACCACGCTGATAGACCTCGTAGACGAAGGGCAGCTCGTCGGCGTCGAGCGGGTCGCTGCCGATGCCCAGTGCAATGGCGTAAATCGCCGCGTCGCGCCAAGTGTAGGTCTGAATCCGCGGCGGAAATGGATGCGCGAGTACGGCTTGAAGATTCATGGCACGGTGACGACGAGTTTGCCGAACTGCTCGCCGCGCTGCAGGCAATCGAATGCCTCGCCGACTTCGTCCAGCGTGAAGCGCCGATGAATCACCGGGCGGATGGCGCCGCGCGCGAACAGCGCGATCACCTGGCGGAACTCCTCGACGTTGCCGCCGGTGGAGCCGTAGACCTCGAGCTGGCGGATGAAGATGCGCTGCAGGTCGGCGCCCGGGTTCGAGCCCGTCGTCGCGCCACACGTCACGAGGCGCCCGCCGCGGCGGAGACTGCGCAGCGAGTCGCCCCAGCTCTTCTCGCCGCTGCTGTCGAGCACCATGTCCACACCTTCGCCTGCCGTGAGCGCCAGCACGCGCTCGGCAACCTTCTCGGTGCGGTAGTTGACGCCGGCGCTCGCGCCCAGCTCCAGCGCTCGCGCGATTTTTGCGTCGCTGCTCGACGTGACGATGATTCGCGCGCCGGAGAGTTTCGCGAGTTGCAGCGCCGCCACCGCAACGCCGCCGCCGACGCCGACAATGAGAACGGTTTCGCCGGGCAACAAGGCGCGCTTGCCGAACAGCATGCGCCACGCCGTGAGGTGCGCGACCATCAGCGCACCGGCGGCGACGAGGTCGGCGTCGTCCGGCAATGGAAAGAAGCATTTCGCCGGCATCGCGATGTACTCGGCAAGCGTGCCGTGGCGGTGTTCGCCCATGATCGACGGGCGCGTGCACAGCGTCTGGTCGCCGGCGCGGCAGTAGCGGCATTCGCCGCAGTACGCGTTCGAAAACAGGATCGCTTTCTGGCCCGACTTTCAGGCCGCTTCCGGGCAGGCGCTTCGGCGATCGACTCCCGCCGCTTCAACGCCTTGCACGATCGGCAAAGCATGTGTGATTCCGACGCCGCTGTCGCGCATGTACAGGTCGACGCGGTTCAGCCCCACCGCGTGCACGCGCAGCAGCGCCTCGCCGGGCTGCGGCACCGGGCGCGGGAAGTCGCGCACCTTCAGGCCTTCGCTGCCGCGGGTTTCGAGGACGGCGGCTTTCATCATGTGGATGCGGTTTCCATTTCGGTTGCGCCCGTGCGCCAGGCGCATTGCGCGGCGTCTGGTGCGTTAGCATAGATCATTCGTACGGTAGCGAACGACCTCTTCCGATGACCGTCGCGCGAATCGACTGTGTTGCGCCTGCGTCGCCTGGAAGGCGTCGTCTGCGTCGTTACCGGCGCGGCGCGTGGCATCGGTTTGGCGATTGCCGAGCGCTTGGCCGCCGAAGGCGCGCTCGTCGCCGCATGGGACGTGAGCGAACGCCGCTTGACTCCCGCGGTGGCGGGCTTGCGCGAGCGCGGCCTGGCGGTTCAGGGTTTTACCTGCGACGTGAGCTCACGCGCCGCTGTGGCCGACGCGATGGCGCGCGTCGAAGCCGCGTTCAACGCCCCCGTCGGCGTGCTCGTCAACAACGCGGTCTGGGCGCGCTTCCAGCCGCTCGCGCAAATCGACGATGAGATCGCCGATCGCACGCTCGCCGTGGGGTTGAAAGCGCTGCTCTGGACGATGCAGGCCGCGGCGCCGCAAATGCAGCGGCGTGGCGGCGGGTCCATCGTCAACATCGGCTCGGTCGCCGCGGCGCACCCGCAAACTGACGCGATCATTTATGCGGCGATGAAAGCCGGCGTCATCGGCCTCACGCTCGCCGCGGCGCATGAGCTCAGCCCGCAGCGCATTCGTGTCAATGCGGTCGTTCCCGGCATGGTCGGCACCGAAGCGTCGAAAGCGCAGTTCGACGCGTCCAACACTCGCCGCACGCGAAGCGGCGATGCCGCTCGGGCGCTTCGGCGACCCGCAGGACATCGCTGCCGCAGTCGCTTTCCTCGCCAGCGACGACGCACGCTACGTGCAAGGCACGCAGCTCGTCGTCGACGGCGGCTGGACCGTCGGCAAGAGTTGAATCGCGTCCCCATCGATTCAGGTGCACTGCATGAACAGGTTGGCTGGTAAACGTTGTGTCATCACGGGTGCGGGCAGCGGCATCGGCCGCGCGAGCGCGCTGCGCTTCGCGGAGGAAGGCGGATCGGTGCTCGTCGTCGGCAGGCGCGCCGAGAACACCGCACGAGACAGTGCAGATGATTCGCGACGCCGGCGGCCAGGCCGCGGCTCTGGTGACGGACGCAACCATCGAAGCGAATGTCGAGGCGATCGTACATCGCTGCGTCGCCGAGTTCGGCGGCCTGGACGTGTTCTTCGCCAACGTCGCAGTCACCGGCAGCAATACGCCGCTGCTCGAACAAAGCGTCGACGAGTGGAACGAAGTCTGGAACGTGAACGTCTTGAGCTGCTTTCTCGCCGTGAAATACGCGGGGCGCTTCATGACGCAGCAGGGCAGCGGCTCGATCATCCTCACCTCGTCGGCAGCGTCGCTGCGCGCCAACGCCGGAGCGATTTCCTACAGCGCGAGCAAGGCGGCGGTGAACAGCCTCGCGCAGACTGCGGCGAACGCCTTTGCGGGAACCGGTGTGCGCGTGAATGCGATCCTGCCGGGCCTCGTCGAAACGCAGATGACGCGCAAGGTCTTCGAGCAGGCGCGCGAACGCGGCGTGGAGGGCCGCATCGGCCACATGACGCCGCTGAAGCGGGCAGGACAGCCGCACGAGATCGCGGCGATGGCGGCGTTTCTCGCAAGCGACGACGCCTCGTTCGTCACCGGCCAGCTTTACTCGGTCGACGGCGGCGTGAGCAGTTCGCATCCGTTCGGGCGGATTGCGCTTTGAATTCTCAGTGCGAGGCGCTGCCGCCTGCGGCGCAGGTGTCGCCCGAGGACGCCGTGCACGCGCTGCAACGCCGCGCGCTCGGTGCGTCGCTGCTGCTGGTGTTGCTCTGGGGTGCGAGCTTCACGATACAAAAGGTCGCGTACGACGCGCTGGGCGTCGGGGGATTCCTGTTCGGCCGCTCGTTGCTGATGTCGGCGTGCGCAGTGGCCCTGCTTTGCTGGCGCGGCAGCCCGATCGTGCCGAACCTGAACGCGCGCGAATGGCGGGTATTGATTGGCCTCACGCTTGCTCGGGCCGGTGCTGCACATCGTCGTCGTGACCTACGGCATCCACTGGTCGACGGCGTTTTCCACCGCGCTCATCATGGCGTGCGGGCCGGTGATCACGCTCATCCTGCTGCGCGTGCTGAGCGGAACGCCGCTGCAGCGCAACCAGGTGCTGGGCGTCGCGGTCGCGTTCGGCGGCGTGCTGCTCTTCATGAGCGACAAGCTGCTGCAGTACGACTGGCGCGCGAGCATCGGCGACTTGATGCTGCTCGCCGCGGCGGTGGTGTTTTCGCTCTACACGATCTGGGTCACGCCGCTCGTCACGCGCCACGGCGGTGCCGAAGTCATGTGCTGGACAACGCTGCTCGCCGCGCCGCTGCTGCTGCTCGGCTTCGCTCCTGCGCGCGTGGGACGCGCCTTACGCGAGCGTAGGGGTGCTGGTCTGGTCAGCGTTCGTCTGGGCGGTCGTCGCCGCCGCGTTCATGGGCTGGATTCTCTGGGCCTGGATCAACTCGGTGCGCGGCGTCGCGCGCACGGCGCCGATCCTCTACCTCGTTCCTCCCGTCGCCGGGCTCGTCGCGTGGGCGACGGTGGGCGAGAGCTTCGGCGCGCTCAAGATCGCCGGCGGCTCGCTTGCGTTGGCCGGGGTGGCGTGGGCGCAGTTTGCGCCGCGCAGTAACGCCGACGCGCCTGACGGTGATGCGCTGCGCATCTGATGGCCCGACTCCGCGCCACTGTCAGAACGCCAAAGGGGCCAGGCTCGAAATTGCAGCCAATTTGACTCGATCTCAAACCTTGCCTCGTGCCTCCAACCGCTGGATCACCTCCCGCGCGGTGACGAGTCCGGTCAAGACTTACCCTTTGGTCCTGACGACTTCTTCCCCTTGTCTTCAGGCGTGACAAACCCGATTGGTCGCCTGGGCGGGTCTGGCGGCATCATCAGTCCGCGGATTGCTTCGAGGATGCCGACGATGGCCTGATCGTGGCTCTGTAGCTTGCGTTCCAGCTCGTCCAATTTCGCCGCCAGCGCCTGATTGCTGGCGACGGTTTCGCGCAGACGCACGAAGGCGCGCACCACATACACGCTCATCTCCACGGCCTGCGGCGAAGCCAGCACATTGGCCGCCATGATCGCGCCATGCTCCGTGAAAGCATACGGCGCAAAGCGCGGGTCGCGGTGCTTCTGCGAACCGGTCGCAATTTGCGACCGGTTCAGCAGCTCGATCTCCTCGGGCGCAAGTCGAAACACGAAGTCTTGCGGAAACCGTTCCGCATTGCGCTTGACCTGCTCGTTCAGGCGCTTGGTCGGCACGGCATAGAGTTGCGCCAGATCGGCGTCCAGCATCACCTTCATCCCGCGGACGAGCAGGATGCGACCTTCGATTCGCTCCAGCGGCACCAAGCCGCCCTCGGCCGCGGCGCTCACTGGACGCGCACCTTTCCGGTTCGATGGCCGACCCATATCGTTCACGATAGCAGACCGCCATCTCGATCGTGTCGGGGGATTCACCGACTGGGCGATAGCGTTGTCGTGACGGTTGCCCCTGGTCACCGACGTGGCCAAGGCCAACGGACTGGGCAACACGTTCACGTTCTACGGCGACGGTACGCTGTTCCGCAACGACGACGACGACGGAGGCGGCGCAGCTAGCCGCACCACCACCGAATACGTCTACAACTGGTGCGACGGCCCGGTGCAAAGAGAGATCAAGCTCCACTGACGGTACGGCAGTTCGTCAGTTCTGCAGCTCTGCAGTTCTGCAGTTCGGCACGGCCAGCAACCAGTTCGTCGACGGTTTCAGTAACTCGGGGTACCCGACCGGGCCGACCGGCCGGGTCGCTCGCTCGAGTCACCGCGCCGTGGTGTCTACTGGTACTTGCGCAACTCCAGCTTCCCGATCTGATTCCTGTGCACCTCGTCCGGACCGTCGGCCAGGCGCAGCACGCGCGACATCGCGTAGGCGTGCGCCAAGCCGAAGTCGTTGCTCGTGCCGCCGCCTCCGTGTGCCTGGATCGCCCAGTCGATGACCTTGCACGCCATGTTCGGCACGGCGACCTTGATCATCGCGATTTCCGTCTTCGCACCCTTGTTGCCGACGCTGTCCATGCGATGCGCGGCGTTCAGCGTCAAGAGGCGCGCCTGCTCGATGAGGATGCGTGACTCGGCGATTCGCTCCAGCGTCACGCCCTGCTGCGCGACCGGCTTGCCGAACGCAACGCGCGACAGGCTGCGTTTGCACAGGCGCTCCAGCGCGCGCTCTGCCAGGCCGATCTGGCGCATGCAGTGGTGGATTCGCCCCGGGCCGAGCCGGCCTTGCGCGATCTCGAAGCCGCGCCCCTCACCGAGCAACAGGTTCGACGCCGGCACGCGAACGTTCTCGAACAACACTTCAGAGGCCCGGTCCGGCATGCCGTAGAAGCCGAACACCGGCAACGGCCGCACCACCTTCACGCCGGGCGCGTCCATGGGAATCAGGATCATCGACTGCTGTTTGTGCCGGTCAACGTTGTCGGGGTCGGTCTTGCCCATGAAGATCGCAATCTTGCAGCGCGGGTCGGTCGCGTTCGTCGTGTACCACTTGTGGCCGTTGATGACGTAACTGTCGCCGTCGCGAACGATCAACGATTCGATGTTGGTTGCATCACTTGACGCCACAGCAGGCTCCGTCATCGCGAAGCAGGAGCGGATCTCGCCCGCGAGCAGCGGCTTCAGCCAGCGCTCCTGGTGCTCCGTCGTGCCATAGCGCGCCAGCACTTCCATGTTGCCGGTGTCGGGCGCCGAGCAGTTGAAGACCTCGGGCGCGAGCAGGGAGCGGCCCATGATCTCGCAGAGCGGCGCGTACTCGAGGTTCGTCAACCCCGCGCCGTGCGGTGACTGCGGCAGGAACAGGTTCCACAGCCCGAGCGCGCGCGCCTTCGGCTTGAGTTCGTCGATCAGCGGCAGCACCTTCCAGGGCCCGAGCGCCTCAGCCTCTTCGACGTGGCGCTTCTCATTGGGATAGACGTGCTCCTCCATGAACGCACTGAGGCGCTTCTGCAGGTCCTGAACCTTCGGCGTCGGGTCGAATGGCATGGCTGGCTTTCGGCGAGGGTGGGTGATCAGTGGGCGGCGAGCCGTGGCAGGTGAACGCCTGTGGTGCCGCCGGAGGTGGCGGATTTTCTGACGCTCAGCGCCCCGTCCACAGCGGCTTGCGCTTCTCGTTGAACGCGGCCATTCCTTCCTTCGCGTCTTCGGTCTGCGCGAGCAGCGCGATCTGGCTTTCGGTGTAGGCGATCGCCTCGTCGAACGACATCGCTTCGATGGCGCGCAGCGCGTACTTGCCACGCCGGATCGCGGTCGGTGACTTGTCGACGATGCGCTCGATCAGCCACTCCGTCTTGGTGTCGAGATCGGCCGCCTTGACCACGTGGTTCAAGAGGCCGGCCTCCTGCGCTTCGGCGGCGCTGAACGGTTCGCCGCTCAGCACCCATTCGCGCACCCGGCGCCGCGGTGCGATGTGTTGCAACAGGCTCAGCACCTGCATCGGAAATACGCCGACCTTGACCTCGGGCAGGCCGAAAATCGCGTGGTCGGCGGCGATGGCCATGTCGGTCATGCAGAGCAACCCGAACCCGCCCGCCATACACAAGCCGTTGATCCTTGCAATGGAGGGCAGCGTCGCGCGCTGCGCTTCGCGCAGCATGTCGGCGTAGGGCGCGTTCGGCTTTGACAGGTCGAACGCAAAACCCTTGCCGGGCTGCATGTCGCCGCCGGCGCAGAACGCCTTGTCGCCGGTGGACGTGAGCACGATCACGCGCACCGCAGAGTCGGCGTGCGCGTCGCGATAGCCCTGGCGCACCCCCTCGACCACATCGGCGTTGATCGCGTTGCGCTTGTCGGGCCGGTTGATCGTGATCCAGAACGCGTGATCACGCTTCTCGAGCAGGACGGGTGGGTTGTTGTTGCTCATCACGATGTCTGCTTCGCCACTTCGACGTCGGGCTCGACTTGCGCCACGACATGTTTTGCCGGAACCTGCTCGCCCACCGCAACGTGCAGCGCCTTCACGACGCCGGCGTGCGGCGCGGCGTGCATGTGTTCCATTTTCATCGCTTCCAGGGTGAGCATCGGCTGCCCGGCGCTCACTCGGTCGCCGACGCCGACGAGCACCGCGACGACACGCCCGTTCATCGACGCACGCAGTTTGCCGTCGCCGCCAGCCGCACCCTCCTGGCGCGATGCGGCGGCGCGTGTCTGGTCTTCGATGTCGAACGATTGGCCGCGATAGCGCAACAGGAGGCGCGCGCCGTCGCGGCTGTAGACGGCGCTCTCGATCACGCCGTCGCAGGCGAAGCGCACTGCGTGCGATCCGAGGTCGAGCAACTCGAGCTCGAAACGCCGGCCGTCGATGTGGGCGTCGTAGCGGTGCGCACCGTGCTGCGTCATCGCGGCGGTGCGCTTCACGCCGTCGACCTCGAAGCGCAGGCCGATCGGCAGGCTGTTCGAGAGGCGCCGCCCCGAGCTGCGCGGATGTCTTGCGCCGGCGCTCGTTTCGAGCAGCAGCGGCGCGGCGAGCGCGGTGGCGCGCGCCTGCGTTTCGGCGTCGGGTCGCAGCAGGTCCGCGAGGTGCTCGCCGATGAACGCGGTCGTCGCGTCGCCGAGAGAGAACACCGGGTGCGCGAGGCAGCGCGCGAGAAACGCCTGGTTCGTGATCACGCCGAGCGCCACTGCGTCTTCGAGCCCATGTTGCAGCTTGCGCCGCGCTTCGTCGCGCGTCGCGCCATGGCCGATGAGCTTCGCGATCATCGAGTCATAGAACGGCGGGATTTCGGCGCCCGACTGCAATGCGTGTTCGACCCGCAGCTGCGGCGGCATCTGCCAGAGCGCGAGGGTTCCGCTTTGCGGCATGAACGACCGGCCTGCGTCTTCGGCGCAAAGGCGCACTTCGATCGCGTGCCCGTTGCACTTGACGTCAGCCTGCGTGATCGGCAGCGCGTGCCCGGCAGCGACGTGCAACTGCAGCGCCACCAGGTCCAGCCCGGTGATCGCTTCGGTCACCGGGTGCTCGACTTGGAGTCGCGTATTCATCTCCATGAAGTAGTAGTCAGCGTCCGAATCGAGCAGGAACTCGAGCGTCCCGGCGCCTTCGTACGAAATCGCCTTCACCGCGGCGACTGCGGTTGCGCCCATTCGCGCACGCAGTTCGGGCGAGACCGCCGGCGACGGCGCTTCTTCGATCAGCTTCTGGTGCCGGCGCTGCACCGAGCAATCGCGCTCGCCGAGGTGGATCGCGTTGCCGTGGCGATCGGCGAAGACCTGGATTTCGATGTGGCGTGGCGCTGCAAGCGCGCGCTCGAGGATCACGGTCGAGTCGCCGAACGCATTCTTCGCTTCCGACTGGGCGCTGCGCAGCGCTTCGGCAAAGTCGCTCGCGCTGCTCACGAGCCGCATGCCGCGCCCGCCGCCGCCGGCGCTGGCCTTGATCATCACCGGGTAGCCGACGCGCTGCGCTTCGGCGGCGAGGCGCGTTTCGCTTTGCTCGTCGCCCTGGTACCCGGGAATGCACGGCACGCCGGCTTCGAGCATGACGCGCTTCGCGCCGGCCTTGTCGCCCATCGCCAGGATCGCCTCCGCAGACGGGCCGATGAAGACTAAACCAGGCGTCGCGGCACGCCGCCGCGAACGCTGCGTTCTCGGCGAGAAAGCCGTAACCCGGGTGCACCGCGTCGGCGCCGGTAGCGCGCGCCGCGTCGATGATCGCGTCGATGCGCAGGTAAGACTGCGCGGGCAGCGACTCGCCGATGCACACCGCCTGATCGGCTTCATGCACATGGCTTGCGTTGGCGTCGGCGTGCGAGTACACCGCGACCGTGCGGTAGCCGAGCGCGCGCGCGCTGCGCATCACGCGCAGTGCAATCTCGCCGCGGTTTGCGACGAGGATCTTGTTGAACGGCGTCATTGCTGCGGTCATGGTGGGCATGGTGTCGAGTGGCCAAGCGCGTCGCGATGGCGTTGCACCGCGCAGATTCTGCCCTGGTCGCAGCGCCGTGGTCAACCACGTAGGGGATCGAATCGCCGTCGCGGCGAGATCGCACGGCGCGGGGCGTGACCAGGCCACGCCGGACGCGGCTGACCGCGTCCAACGCGCCGCGGCGTCACAACTGGCTTGCCACCGTTGCACATTGACAGGGATGGTACGCACGTGTACGGTCTGGCGGTCCGCTCAGCCGCGCCGCCGGTGAGCGTGCCGCCCCACTTCAGGACACGGAACCATGGACTTCACCCTGCCCATCGAGATCAGCGCCAAGCTCGCCGAGCTTGATGCCTTCATAGAAGCGCAGATCAAGCCGCTGGAGCGCGAGAACATGAAGTTCTTCGACCACCGGCGCGAATACGCGCGCACCGACTGGGAAGACGACGGCCGGCCGTGCGACGAGTGGCGTGCCCTGATCGTGGAAATGGAACACCGTGCGGACCGCGCCGGCCACCTGCGCCTGGGCCTGCCCAAGAGCTGCGGCGGCAGCGCGGCGAGCAACCTGATGATCGCCGCGGTGCGCGAGCACCTCGCGGGCAAGGGCCTCGGGCTGCACAACGACCTGCAGGACGAGAGTTCGATCGTCGGCAACTTCCCCATCGTTCCGGTGATCGCCGACTACGGCACTCCGGAGCAGAAGAAATACATCGAGGGAATCGTCACCGGCAAGATGCACCTGAGCTTCGGCCTCACCGAGCCGGGCCATGGCAGCGACGCGACGTGGATGGACACGACGGGCGTTCGCGCCACCGACGGCTCGGGCGACTGGATCATCAACGGCATGAAGCGCTGGAACAGCCAGGTCGCACGCGCGCATGGGAACCTGGTGTTCGCGCGCACGTCGGGCAAGCCGGGCGACGCGAAAGGCATCACCGCGTTCATCGTTCCCACCAACGCGGCAGGGGCACAAGATCCTCTACAACCACTGGACGTTCAACATGCCCAGTGACCACGCCGAGACCGAGCTGAAAGACGTTCGGGTGCCCAACAGCGCGATCCTGCACAAGGAAGGCGAAGGCCTGGTCTGCGCGCAGCGCTTCGTGCACGAGAACCGGATGCGCCAGGCGGCGTCGAGCGCCGGCGCGGCGCGCTATTGCATCGCTGAGGCGGCAAAGTACGCGCGAACGCGAGTCGCCTTCGGCGAGCCGCTGGCGAAGAAGCAGGCGGTGCAGTTCCCACTCGTCGAGCTTCATGCCGAGTGCGAGCTGATTCGCAATTTCATCTTCAAGACGGCGTGGCAGATGGACCGGCAGAACCCGCTCGAGATCAGCGACATGGTCTCGATCTGCAACTTCCGCGCGAACCGCCTCGCGTGCGAAGCCGCGGACCGGGCGATGCAGGTGCACGGCGGAATCGGCTACAGCCGCGCGTTGCCGTTCGAACACATCTACCGCCACCACCGCCGTTACCGCATCACCGAAGGCACGGAGGAAGTGCAGATGCGCCGCGTCGCGCAGTACCTGTTCGGTTTTGGCGGCAAGAAGGCGACGTCCAGCACCCCATCGTGACGACGACGCAGGCCGACGCGCTGGCAAGCGGGCAGCGCGGTGTCGATTTCGACATCGCGCGGCTCGACGACTACCTGCGGAGCGCGCTCGGCAGCGGCGCCGGTGCGCTTGAAGTGCGCCGCACCGAAGGCGGGATGTCCAACCCCACTTACTACCTGCGCCGCGGCGGCTGGAAGGCGGTGCTGCGCAAGCAGCCGGCGGGCGAGGTCATGCCCTCTGCGCACGCGATCGATCGCGAATTTCGCGTCCTCACGGCGCTGCGCCAGACCGATGTACCCGTTCCCGAGCCGCTGCACTATTGCGCAGACCGCAGCGTGCTCGGAACGCCGTTCTATCTGATGGAGTGGCTGGAGGGGCGGATCTTCCTCGAATACGCGGTTCCCGGCGTCACGCCCACGCACCGCGCGGCGCTGTTCGACGCGATGGCGGCGACGATGGCGGCGATCCACCGCCTCGACGTCAATGCGCTCGGCCTGGCCGACTACGGCCGGCCGGGCAACTACTTTGCGCGCCAGCTCAAGCGCTGGTCGCAGCAATGGTCGCTCTGGCGCCAGGGCGATGCCGACAACCCGGCGCTCGATCAGCTCGTCGCGTGGCTCGAGGCGCGCGTGCCGAGCAGCGAACTCATCACGCTCTGCCACGGCGACTTGCGCATCGGGAATCTGATGTTCCACCCGACCGAAGCACGCGTGATCGGCGTTCTCGACTGGGAACTGTCGACGCTCGGCCATCCGCTCGTCGACGTGGCGTTCAGCGCGCAGGCGTGGCGCATGGCGCCGGACGAAAACGGCGGCTTGCTCGGCGCGCCGCTCGAAGCGCTCGGCATTCCGAACGAAGAACAGTTCCTCGAAAGCTATTACGACCGCGCTCGGTCGCCGGAGCGAATGACGACGTTTCACAAGGCGTTTGCGATGTTCCGCGCGTCGGTCGGTGCAGCGAGCGTCGCGAGCCGCGGCGCAGGCGGCAACGCCTTTTTTCCCGACGCGGCACGAATTGGCCGCAAGCTCTCGCTCGCGTACGCGATCCGCGGCATGCAGCTGGTTCGGGAGCCGGCATGAGAGCCACCACGCCTGGAGCATCGTCATCCCGGCGAAAGCCGGGATCCACTGCTGGCCAAGGCGGCACCAGCACGCGGTGGATCCCGGCTTTCGCCGGGATGACAGGTCAGCAAGCGTGAACAGCACTCCGTCCATGAATCTGGATGAAGCGATCCGCACGCGCCGTTCGGTGCGCGGCTTCCTGCCGCGCGAAGTGCCCGATGCGCTGCTGCGCGAGCTGTTCGCGCTTGCCCAATGGGCTCCGTCCAACTGCAACGTCCAGCCGTGGCTGCCGCATGTCGTCTCCGGCGCGGCGCTGGCACGGTTGCGCGATGCGCTGTTGAGCGCGGGCGCGCAAGACCAGCCTATCGAACCCGACTGGCCGGCGGACGGCGTCTACCACGGCGTCTACCGCGAGCGCCAGGTGGGGGCAGCGCGCACGCTGTACGGCGCGATGGGCGTGCAGCGCCACGACACCCAAGCGCGGCGCGCAGCGTACCTGCGCAACCACGCGTTCTTCGGCGCGCCGCACGCGTTGTTCGTTTTCATGCAGCAGCCGTTCGACGCGCGCGAAGCGACCGACATCGGCATGTACGCGCAGACGCTGATGCTCGCGCTGACGTCGCGCGGAATCGCCTCGTGCGCGCAAGGCGCGCTCGGCCTGTACCCGGCGATCGTGCGCAGGCACCTGGTCTTGCCCGGCGACCACCGGCTGCTGTTCGGCATCTCGTTCGGCTACGAAGACGCTGCGAACCCGGCGAACGCGGCGCGCGTCGACCGCGTCGACCTGGACGCTGCGGTTCGGTTTCACCGCTGACGTGTCGGCCTGGATGAACCAACAAACCCCAATCCGCTTGTCCACTTGAATGGAGGATTCATGACCACAGACTCTCTTCTCCACGCCATCGCGCTGGCCGGCGCCTTGTTCGCCGCGGGCTGCGCGGGCCCGGCGCAAGCGCCGCAGGCGCAGCAGGGCGACTGCGCTGCGCTGAAGGGCCGCCAGCTTGGCCAACAGCAGGCGACGATCAGCGACGCGCAACTGGTTCCCGAAGCCGCAGGCGTTCCGGCGTTCTGCCATGTGAAGATGGCGCTGAACGACTCGACGCTGCGCATCGAAGCGCGCCTGCCCGTCTCGGGCTGGAACGGCAAGATGGTCGCGCTCGGCGGTGGTGGCTTCAAGGGTGAGGCGTTTCCGCCGAACCGGCCGTTTTTCAGCCCGTCGATCATCGGCGAGCGCTACGCGACGATCGCGACCAACGGCGGCTACGACTACCCGACGCGCGACGCGGGTTACTTCCAGGCGAACTTCGCCTACGACCCGGTCAAGTTCGCCGACTACACCTACCTGTCGCGCTCGACGCTGCGGGCAAGCCGGTGCAGACGCGACCAATGTGCAAGTACCCGGCGTATCCGCGCTACAAGGGCGCTGGCGACGTGAACTCGGCGGAGAGTTTCAGCTGCTCGACCCAATAACCCGATGAGGCGCAGCGCATGGTACTGACCGACGACCAGAAAGCCCTGCAGGAGAGTGCCCGGCGTTTCGCCCGCGAACGCCTCCTGCCCGAGTACCAGAGCCGCGAGAAGCTCGGCGTTCTCGATCGTGGCCTGATCGCCGAGATGGGGCGCCTGGGTCTGCTCGGCATGGATTTGCCGCAGGAGTACGGCGGAATGGGCCAGGACGCGGTGACGACCGGGCTCATCGCCGAAGAACTCGCCTACGGCGATTTCAACGTCAGCGCGGTTCCGGTCGGCATCTCATTGAACGCGGCGATCCTGCTGCGCCACGCGCAGCCCGAGGTGATTCGCGAATGGGTGCCGCGAATGATCCGCGGCGAAGCGGTGGTTGCAATCTGCCTCACCGAACCGCGTGGCGGCTCGGACGCGGCAAACCTGCAGATGCGCGCGCGGCGTGACGGCGACGACTACATCATCAACGGCGAGAAGACGTCGATCACGTTCGCGGATCGCGCCGATGCCTACCTCATCTTCGCCCGCACCGGCAGCCCCGAACAGGGCGCGAAGGGCGTGAGCGCGTTCTTCATTCCTTGCGAGGGGACGAAAGGCATCTCGCGCACCCACTTCGACGACGTGGGCAGCGCGATCATCGGCCGCGGCTCGGTGTTCTTCGACGACGTTCGCGTTCCCTCTCACCTCCGCCTCGGCGACGAAGGCAAGGGCTTCACGCAGGTGATGCAGGGCTTCGACTACAGCCGCGCGCTGATCGGTTTGCAATGCCTCGGCGCGGCCCAGGCGTCGCTCGACGAAGCTTGGGCTTACACGAAAGAGCGCGAGGCGTTCGGCCGGCCGATCGGGCAGTTCCAGGGGGTGAGCTTTCCGCTCGCCGAAGGCGAGTCGATTGTTGCCGCGGTGCGCCAGCTCTGTTATCACACGCTCGCCCTGCGCGACGCCGGGCAACCTCACACCAAGGAAGCGGCGATGTGCAAGTGGCTGGGGCCGAAGACCGCGTTCGACGTCATCCACCAATGCCTGCTCACTTTCGGCCACACCGGCTGGAGCAAGGACTTGCCGCACCAGCAGCGTATGCGCGACGTGATGGGCCTGGAGATCGGCGACGGCACGGCGCAGGTGATGAAACTCATCATCGCGCGCGAGCGCATCGGGCGAGTCGCGGTGCAGTATTGAAAAATGAAGAGCCAGTCATCCCGGCGAACGCCGGGATCCACTGGTTGATTTGCGCAGTGGATCCCGGCTTTCGCCGGGATGACGGAGTGAGAGCTGGAGTCGTGATGCCATACCAATCAATCTACCGTGCCGGCCTGTTCAACCGCCAGACGATCATCGTCACCGGCGGGGGCAGCGGTATCGGCCGCTGCACTGCGCACGAACTCGCGTCGCTGGGCGCGCATGTCGCGCTGGTCGGACGCACGCTCGAAAAACTCGAGAAGGTGAGGAGCGAAATCCTCGAGGACGGCGGCAGCGCGAGCGCGCACGCGTGCGACATCCGCGACGAAGCGACGGTCGGCGCGACGATCGACACGGTGCTGCAACAGCGCGGGCGCCTCGATGGCCTCGTGAACAACGCCGGTGGCCAGTACCGCACGCCGATGAAGACGATCTCGACGAAAGGCTTCGAAGCGGTCGTTCGCAGCAACCTCACCGGCGGCTTCATCTTCATGCGCGAGGCGTATACGCGCTGGATGGAAGCGAATGGCGGTGCGATCGTGAACATCATTGCCGACATCTGGCACGGCTGGCCCGACTTCGCGCATTCGGGCGCGGCGCGCGGCGGCATGCTCACGCTCTCCGAGACCGCGGCGTGCGAGTGGGCGGCGTCGGGTGTACGCGTGAACACCGTGGCGCCGGGCGGGATTGCGTCAAGCGGCTTCGACACTTACCCTCCCGAGGCGCAGGCGAAGATCCTCGAATTCCCGCCGACGGTTCCGCTGCAGCGTTTCGGCACCGAGGCCGAAGTGTCGTCGGCAATCGTCTACCTGCTCTCGCCCGGCGCTGCGTACATCACCGGAACGTGCACGCGTGTCGACGGCGGAACGCCGAACGCGCGTGGCACGTGGAAGTTGCAACCGCACAACCGCAGCCAGCCGTTCGAAGGCTTTCACCGCGCACGGGTTCCCGAGTTGCTGCGCCGTCCCCGATGAGCGCCGTGTTGAGCGGATTGAGCGAGATACTCGGGCCCATGAACCTGCTCGGCGACGAACCCGCACTCACGCGCAGAATCGCGGCGTACCTGAGCCAGCAGGTGCGGCGCCGCGTCACGGTGGGAGTCATCCGTCGTTTTCCGGTCGGATTTTCCTGGTTGACCTACTCCGTTCCGGTGCGTGGCCTGCATGGCGCCGAAGAGAGCGAAGAGCTGATCCTGCGCCTCGGCCCGGATTACGGACTGTTCGCGCCGTACAGCGCCGCGCCCCAGGTGCTCGCGATGCAATCGCTCGAAGGAAGCAGCGTACCGCTGCCGCGTGCCTACTGGAGCAGCGACGATGCGTCGATATTCGGCGCGCCGTTCATGTTCTGCGAAATGGTTTCGGGCGCC
Source organism: uncultured beta proteobacterium (assembly GCA_963775015.1). Lineage (GTDB taxonomy): Bacteria > Pseudomonadota > Gammaproteobacteria > Burkholderiales > Burkholderiaceae_C > JAEMQF01. The sequence goes on from CAVZHI010000005.1 coordinate 46,489, forward strand.
GCCGTCGTACCCTGGGTTCCGGCCGGAACACCACCGCTCGAGGAGGGCTACCGCCGTCGCCTGGGCGAGCAGTTCATCGACACGCTCGCGGCATTGCACCGTTTCGATTGGCGCGAGCGGCCGATCGCTGCGCTCGCATCGGGCATCGACGTGAACAACGCAGCGCTGCGCAACGTCGAACATTGGGAGGCGCAAATCGCGCGCTGGGCGATGCGCCCCTATCCACTCGCCGATTGGGGCGTGCGCTGGCTGAAGGCGAACGCGCCGGTCGCGCCGCATGTGGCGATCGTTCACGGCGACTACCGTACCGGGAATTTCCTCGAGCGCAATGGGCGCATCACATCAATTCTCGACTGGGAACTCGTGCACCTGGGCGACCCGCACGAAGACCTGGGCTGGGCGAGTCTGCCGATGTACATGGGCGGCAGCCAGCTCATCTGCCGCCTCGCCGAACCTGAGTGGTTTTACGAGCGCTACGCGCAGCAGGCGGGGATAGCCGTCTCGCCGGTCTCGCTGCGCTATTACCAGGCGCTGTCGCTCCTGAAACTTGCAGCGACGCACATGGCCGCGGCGCGCTGTTTCGAAGAGGGGCGCATCCAGGACATGCGCATGCCCGCGATGGGCAGCCAGGTCGCTGCGTGTTTGCGGCAAATGGAAAAAGTCATCGACAAGGCAGCCTGAATGAACAACTCCTTCCCGCGCCTCATCGACGGCATGTGCGCGACGCTGCGCAGCGAAGTCCTGCCGCGCCTCACCGACGACTACGCGCGCAGCCAGGTGTTCGGCGTCATCAACCTGCTGAACACGTTCAAGGTGCGCGCCGACTGGTCGGCGGGCTTCCTGCTGCAGCAGATCGCCGCGCAGCACGAGGCGCTGCATGGCGTTGCCGAACTGCTGCGCGAAGCGCCGGCGCAACTCGGGTTGCCCGTCGTCCCGGCGTTGCCAGCGCCGGCAGCGACGCCGGTCGCCGAGCTGCTGCAGCTGCGCGATGAGGGAAACCGCGCCATCGGCGTGTGGTCGGCATGGGTCGATGCGAATCGAGCGTCGCCTGGACGCGCCGCACGCCTGCGCGCATCGACGAACTGCTGCGCGCAGCGATGCGCGCCGAAGTCGCGATCGAATTGAAAAACGCGCCGCGGCCGCTGTTTGCCGAGATGTCGAGCGGGACGGAGGGTTGAGGCGCCGAGCCTGTCGACATGTCACAGCAGCTGTGACGGCCGCCGGTTCACCCCCGCCGTAGCGATGAGGGCAGGGGCGCGCAGCACGTGTGGCTGCGATCTTCCCCGGATTGACAGCAGCGGCGATTCGACTAGATTCCGACCCTGATGGTACGCTAGCGTAAGAAGCGCTTGGCGCCGCGCACCAGACTCCCCCGTCGCGACCTTGCGGCCACCCCATCGGCCCGACGCAGCGGCCACGAATTCAGGAGAACCCAAGCCATGATGCACATCACCCGCAGACTGTTCGCGTTGTCCGGCGCCGCGCTGCTCGCGTTGTCCGGCACCGCGGCGATGGCGCAAGCGACGATCAAGGTCGGCCTGCTCACCATCGACAGCGGCCCGTTCGCGACCTACGCGAACCTGATCGAAGAGGGCGCGAAGACCGGCATCGACTTGCTCAACGCCGAAGGCGGGGCGCTCGGGCGCAAGTTCGAACTCGTGATCCAGGCGCACTCGGGCTCGCCGGCGGCAGCGCTGGCCGCGGCGACGAAGCTCGCGCAGCAGGGCGGCGTGTCGGTGATCATGGGCCAGACGCTGAGCTCGCATTCGCTCGCGCTGTCGCCCAAACTCGACGCGCTGAACGTGCTGCACATCGACACCTACGCGCAGAGCAATGACTTGATGACCAAGTCGTGCGCGCCGAATTACTTTCGCGTCAATACGCCCGACGCGCTGACGACACGCATGATGCAGGACTACGTCAAGTCGACCGGCGCGAAGACGTGGAACCTGATCTCGATGGACTACGCCGCGGGGCAGAGTTTCGCGAAGGGTTTCAGCGACCTCGTCACCGGCATGGGTGGAACGGTGCAGCAGAACCTGTTCTCGCCGCCGAGCACGACCGACTTCGGCAGCTTCATCTCGCAGCTGTCCAAGCCCGCCGACGCGCTCGTCGTCACGCTGTTCATGAGCGACGGCCAGTCGTTCGCCAAGCAGTCGAAGCAGTTCGGCCTGTTCGAGAAGTACAAAACGGTCATCGGCAACGGCTTCGCCACCGACTTCCAGCTCGAAGCGCATGGCGACAACGTGCTCGGCGTCGTCAATTCACTTGAGCTGGACGCCGGAGTTTCCCGGCGCGCGCAATGCGCACTACGTGAAAGAGTTCGTGCTGCGCAACAAGCGCAAACCCTTCTACACCGACGCGGACCTGATGGCCGGCCTCGAAGTGTTCCGCGCCGGCGTGATCAAGGCCAAGTCGAGCGAGCCCGCCGCGGTGCGCAAGGCGCTCGAAGGCCTGAAGATCCCGATGATCTTCGGCACGCTCGAAATGCGCGCCGCCGATCACCACCTGATCCGCCAGCACGGCATGGCGCAGGTCGTCAAAGGCGAGGGCGGCAAGAACCGCTTCGAGATGAAGGTGCTGAGGATGGGCCCGGACATCTACCCGCCGCCGAGCCCCGAATGCAAGGTGTCGTAGTCGCGCCCTAGCGCTGCTGCGCGCGAGCACCACCCGTGGATTTCGCGCAGATCTTCAGCGTTGCGCAACTCGCCAACGCGCTCGCGTTGGCTTCCTTGTTGACGATTCTGGCCAGCGGCCTGGCGCTGATCTTCGGCCTGCGCGACGTCATGAACTTCGGCCATGGCGCGCTCTACATGCTGGGCGCGTACCTGGGCTTCTCGGTGAGCCGGACTTTCAGCTTCTGGGCCGCGCTCGTGATCGTTCCGCTCGCGCTCGCGGTCGTGGGTGCGGCGTTCGAACTGGCCGTGCTGCGGCCGCTGCAACGGCGCAGCCACATGGACGTGGCGCTCGTCACCTTCGGCCTCGCGCTCATCATCGGGCCGGCGGTGCACAAGATCTGGGGGACGACGCCTCTGTCGGTGGAGCCGCCGGACGTTCTCGCGGGCTCGACGCTGCTGTTCGGCACCATGTACCCGCTGTATCGCCTGTTCCTCATCGCGGTCGGTTTCAGTACGTGCCTGCTTGCTCGCGGCATGGCTCAAGTACACGCGCAGCGGCATGCACACGCGCGCCGTGAGCCAGCAACCGCATGTGGCGCGAATGATGGGCGTGAACACGGATCGGCTGAGCCTGATGGTGGTGTGCCTGGGCTGCGGCTTCGCGGGACTGGCGGGCGTGCTCGCCGGGCCGTATCTGTCGGTGGACCCGGGAATGGGCGCGACGATTCTCATCAGCTGCCTCATCGTCGTCGTCGTCGGAGGGTTGGGCAGCATCGGCGGCGCCATCGCCGCCGCGGTCGTTTACGGCTTCATCCAGGTCATCGGTTCCGTGCTGTTGCCGTCGGTCGCGGTGCTCGCGCCGTACCTGCTCTTGTTCATCGTGCTGCTGTGGCGGCCGCAGGGCTTCGGCCGCGGGCGGGTCGCCTGATGCTGAATGCGAAGTCCTGGCGCGGCGCGACCTTCTGGTCCCTCCTGGTGCTGGCCGGGTTGCTCGTTCCGCTGCTGCTGACGAACAAGTTCTACCTCGGCCTGCTCATCAACGGCATGATCCTCGGCGTCGCCGCGGTCGGCATCGGCTTTCTCATGCACCAGTGCGGCCTCGTGATGTTCGGCGTCGCTGCGTTCATCGGCTTGCCGGCGTACCTTGTGGGGATCGGGTCGATGCGGCTGGGAATGAGCCTGAACGCTTCCGTGTTGTTCGCGCTCGCGCTGAGCACGCTGTTCGCGCTGCTCGTCGGTGCGCTCGTGGTTCGCGCGCGGCCGCTGCCGTTTGCGATGTTGACGCTCGCGCTCGCGCAAATGCTCAAGTCGGTGTCGACGCTGAACGTGATGCGCCCGATCACCGCAGGCGAAGACGGGCTGGCGATGACGTTCAGCGGCATTTCCTCGGGCTCACCCAAACGCAACTCGCCAAGGCGTCGGCGTTCTGGCCGGTGGCGTGGCTGGCGCTCTGCGCTGTGCTCGCGCTCGCCTGGTTCGCCGCGAACTCGCGTTTTGGCCAGGTGCTGCGCGCGACGCAGGCGAACGAAGAGCGCATGCGCTTCTCGGGCTTTGACACCTACCGGCCGCGCCTCGCGGCGTTCGTGCTCGCGTCGTTCATCGTCTCGGTGTCGGGCGTGCTGATCGCGCTGAACAGCGCGTTCGCGTCGCCCGAGCTGCTCGACTTCGCGACCGGCGGCCACCCTCTGGTGGCGATGCTCGTCGGCGGCGCCGCGACGGTGGGCGGGCCGCTGCTCGGCGCGCTGCTCTACACCTGGGGGCAGGACGCATTCGGCGCGACCGGGCACCTCGAGTTGCTGACCGGCATCGCCGTCGTCGTCGTGATTTCGGCGTTCCCGCAGGGTGCGATGGGTTTTGTTCTGCAAACCTGGCGCAAGCTTCGCGGCGCGGTGAGGGCGCAGCATGCTTCTTGAATTGGAACGCGCAGACCATGCTTCGCGTTGAAGACCTCAGCGTGAGCTACGGCAGCGTGCACGCGCTGGACGGCGTGAACCTCGAAGTCGCGACGCGCGGCGTGCTGCACGGCGTGATCGGCCCGAACGGCGCGGGCAAGTCGACCCTCATGGACGCGATCACGGGGCGGCGCAAACCGACGCGCGGCAAGGTCTTCGTCAACGGGCAGGACATCACGCAGCGCTCGGTCACCTGGCGGCGCCGCGCCGGCATGTCGCGTTCGTTTCAGCGCACGAGCATCTTCCCCGGCCTCACGGTTCGCGAGCAGCTGGAGCTCGTCGCGTCGCAGCTCGGTGAACCGAACCTGGATGAAATCATCGATGCGTTCGAGCTGCGCGGCGCGTTGAACGAGCCCGCCGACGCAATCGCCTACGGCGACCAGCGCCGCGTCGACATTGCGCTGGCGATGGTCGGCAAGCCGAGTCTGATGTTGCTCGACGAGCCCGCCGCGGGTCTGTCGACCGCAGAAACCGTGGCGCTGTTCGAGCATCTGGTGACGCTGGTGCGGCATCGCGGCGTGACGGCGCTCGTCGTCGAGCACGACGTCGACGCGGTGTTCCGCTTCTGCGACGACATCACGGCGCTCGACCTCGGCCAGTTGCTCATCACTGGCAAGCCCGACGCGGTGCGAAGCGACCCGCGCGTGATCGCCGCCTACCTCGGGACCGCAGGTTGGATGAGCTTCCTGAAAATCATCGGCCTCACCGCCGGCTACGGCAAATCGGTCGTGCTGCGCGGCGTCGACCTCGAAGTGGACGAAGGCGAATCGGTCGCCGTCGTGGGGAAAAACGGCGCGGGCAAGTCGACGCTGCTCAATTCCTTCTTCGGCGGCACGACGATTCGCGCCGGGTCGATTCAGGTCGGCGGCGTCGCCATCGACAAGCTGCCGCCTTACATGGCGCCGAAACACGGCGTCAGCATTTCGCCGCAAGGTCGCCTCATCCTGCCGCACCTGAGCGTGCAGGAGAACCTGCTGCTCGGCGCGGCGCCGGGTCGCAAGGGGCATTGGACGTTGGACACCGTGTGCGCGCTGTTCCCGATCCTGCGCGAGCGGCGCGACAGGCCCGGCACCGCGCTCAGCGGCGGCCAGCAGCAGATGCTTGCGGTGGGCCGCGCGCTGCTCGCGAACCCGCGCGTGCTGCTGCTCGACGAGCCGTCGGAAGGCCTGTCGCCGATCCTCATCGACGAACTGGTTCGCACCTTCAACAAGATTCGCGACGCCGGAACCGGCATCCTCGTCGTCGAGCAGCACCTGAACCTGGTGCGCCGCGTGACGCAGCGCTTCGTCGTGATGGCCAAAGGCGAAATCATCGACCGGGGCGTGACCGCTGACATCGACAGCGACGCGCACCGGGCGGCGCTGGCGTTCTGACGCGCAGGGCGGCTGCTGGAGCGGCGGCTTTGAACGCCCCCGGGGCCAGTCCAACCCGGGGCGGCCCTTCCGGGGGGTCAAGCAATGTGGCAGAGCCACATTGGCTTGAGACGCGAGCTACCTCGTGGCGGCGAGGCGCGTCTCGCGCCCGGCGGCTGCGGCCATCGTGTGGACTGCCGGAAGCGTCGCCACGCGGTGCACCTGCGGCGGCGCGAGTTCGTGGCCGATGACGATTCGGGCAAAGTAATAGGCGTTGCGCACGCGCTCGCTCAACGCGTCGAGGTCGACGTGGCCGCAGGCGTCGCACGGGAAGCTGCAACTCTGCGCGGTACTGGACAAGGCGCGAAAGCGCAATTCATAGCGCTCGGCTCGGACAGCGTCAGGGGGCGTGGCTTGCATTCAGGCTCCGGACTTTCGAATCAGAGGTGTCGGCGGCATCTTGTGCACCGCATCAACAACGGCGCAAGCGTATCGTATGTTGCTGAACGATACTTTGCCGGCTGGGAGAAACACTTGTGCGGCGAAATCACAACGCTTCACTGACTTCCGGGGATTGAGTCTCGAATCCGGAGCGGTCGGGCCGCTACAGGAGGTCGATATACTCTCGACAAGTTGACGCAATATGGGTAGCCATATGAAGACAACCATCGAGATTTCCGACTCCCTGCTCGACGAGACGCGCAGACTCGCGCGACGCGAGGGAACGACGGTGCGCGCCCTCGTCGAACAAGGCCTGCGCCAATTGATTGCGCAGCGCAGCAGCAGCGGGTCGGCGTTTCACCTGCGAGACGCCAGCGTCGACGGCGACGGCCTGCGCCAGGAACTCGAAGCCGTTTCGTGGGAGCGCCTGCGCGAGCTCGCCTACGAGGGGCGCGGCGGATGATCGCCGTCGACACCAACGTTCTCGTCTACGCGCACCGGCGCGACGCACCCTTTCACGCCGCGGCAAGCCGCTGCATCGCGGAACTGGCGCAGAGCCGCGCCGCGTGGGCGCTGCCGTGGCCGTGCATCCACGAGTTCATCGGCATCGTCACGCACCCGAGGATCTACAAGACACCGTCGTCGATCGGGCAGGCGTTCGATCAGGTCGAAGCGTGGTTGGAGTCGCCCACGGTTTCGCTGCTGGGTGAAGGCGGCAACTACTGGGACACGCTGAAGCCGCTCGTCACGTCGGCGCGCGTGACCGGGCCGCAAATCCACGACGCGCGCATCGCCGCGCTGTGTCTGCAGCACGGCGTGCGCGAGCTGTGGACTGCGGACCGGGACTTTGGTCGTTTCACCGCGTTGAAGACGCTCAACCCCTTGGTCGCGGCAGCTTGAAGCGATCGCATCGACGCGTGCACTGCGGGCCCGCCAGCGATCCGCTGACAAAGCGCTACAGCGCGCCGCGCCGCCGGTGCTAGCCTTGCTCGGCGCACTCTTCGTGGGTGCGATCAGGAAGGGCAAAGTATGAAAACCAATACACACCAGTGTTCGGACCGGAGTTCGCTGCGGCCGGCATCGATGTTGAATGGGGTCACGTTGCGCGCCGTCCTGGCGGGCGTCGGCTGCGCCCTGCTCGGCGCCTCCTGCGCCACGCGCCATGTCGACGCTGAATGGTCCGACCCGCAATTCGCCGGGCAGTCGCTCGTCGGCACCAAGGTGTTTGTGGTGTGCCAGGCGAACGACCTCGCGTTGCGACGCCTGTGTGCCGACCAGGTCGCGGCACGCCTGACCGAGTACGGCGCAGCCGCGCTGCTCGCGCCCGATGCGGCAGACGCAGGAGCCACGGCTCCGCCTGCGGCCGGCGCCGACATCGCCGCGGCGCGCGCAGCGGGCGCGGCCACGGTGTTTCGCACGACGCTGTCGCCCGACGTCACCGTCGTCCCGCCGGGGCCGTCGATCAGCATCGGTGTCGGCGGCTTCAGCGTCGGGCGGCGCAGCGGCGGTGGCGTCGGCATGGGCGTCGGCGTGCCGCTTGGCGAGCCCGGCCCGCCGAGCACCGGCTACAGCGCGAACGGCGCGTTCACCGACGTCGCCAGCGGCCGCCTGATGTGGACCGCCAAGGCGACCACACCGCCCACCCAAGACGTTCCGGCTCAGATCGCGACGCTCGCCGGGCACTTGCTCGACGCGGCGCGCAAGGCGGGGTTGTTCCAGTGAGTGGCTGAGTCGCGCGGGCTCTTGCTCGCAGTGGGTGGTCAGCCCTTCCAGGTGAAGGGAAAAACGAGCTGTTTCATGAAGCCGTCGGGCACATAGTCACCCTGCACGCCGTAGTGCGCCGGCCATTCGCGCGTCGACTTCACGGCCGTGCCGAACAGGTGGTCGAGGAAGGCGAAGTGCGCAGCGTAGTTCTTGTCGATCGCGTCGGTGTCCTGCGAATGGTGCCAGTGGTGAAAATTCGGCGTCACGATCAGATGGCGCAGCGGCCCCAGGCGCACGCTCACGTTCGCGTGGTTGAACACCGCCTGGAAGCCGACGATGAGGATGTACGCGTCGATCACCTCCTTCGAAAACCCGAGCACGAAGATCGGCGCCAGCACCAAGGTGCGCGTGATGATCACCTCCAGGATGTGCTGGCGCGAGCCGGCGAGCCAGTCCATGCTCTTCACGCTGTGGTGCACCGCGTGCAGCCGCCACAGCCATGGCACTTCGTGATAGGCGCGGTGCGTCCCGTACTGCACCAGGTCCGCAACCAGCACGATCAGGAACAGCGCGAGCGGAAACGGCAAGTCCTGCACCCAGAACCTGACGCCGTCTTTCGCGGCCCAGCCGAACAGCTTGTGCACGAGCAGGTTCACCGCAAGCAGCACGAAACCGACCAGCATGTGATTGACGATGAAGTGGTGCAGATCGGTTTGCCACTGCGCGCGGAACACCGGCTGCTCGCGGCGCAGCGCAAACAGCTTTTCGATGAAGACAAAGATCAGCGTCGAGCCCAGCAGGTCGAGAATGAACCAGTCCAGTCCGATGTAGGGCGTGTTGTCGGCGAAGTCGTTCACCGGGACCTTGTGGCCGCCCAGCGCCAGCGTCAGGCCGACAAGCACGAACGCGGCCAGCGCCAGCCAGCGCGAACGGCCGCGGATGATGTTGAACAGCGCCAGCGCGCCGGAGACGATCATCGCGCCGAGCATCAGCTGGCGCAGCAGGTTCACGTCGTAGTTCTGGCGCAGCTGCGGCGTGGTCAGATACTGCGGGAAGTGAAATGCGAGCACGCCCAGGAAGCACAGGCTGGCCAGACCGAGCGCGATGACCCCCGTGACCAGGCCATGGCCGGGCCGCAGCTCGCCGTGCGATTCGCTGAGTCGATTCAGTTTCTCGAGTGGGTTCATGGCCGGATCGAAAGACGCTCAAGCCCGCATCAGATCGGCGGGTGCACCTGCACCGCTTCGTACTTCGCATAACCCTTGCCGACGCCGTATTCGATGATGCCGTAGCCGACTTCGCCAGCGTCGCGAACTTCGATCACCTGGTCGGCGAGGGTGCGCACTTTGGCGCGGGTGGCGGGGTCATTCAAATTCCAGTTGTCGTGGGCGTGGAAGAGCTTGCCGCGGTCGTCGCCGTGGAACCAGCCGTTCAGGCCGCCGTAGAGGCCGCCCTTCAGGAAGTAGCGCGTCGGCAGGACGCGGATCGCGACGTCGCGCTCCGCGCCGCCGGCAAAGCGCAGCTGGAAAGTCGCCGACGCCATCGATTGGCCATGGGGGTCGGCGTGCCATTTCACGTCGTGGCGCACGTCGCTGAGCTGGTGCCTTGAAGACGCCTTGCTGCCGACGCCGAAAACTTCTTCTCCCGAGAGGTAGATCTTCTCGCCCGGCGCACGCTCCTTGAAGAAGATGTGCAGCCCGCGGCCCTGGAACTGCGCCGTCGTCCAGCAATAGAAGAACGGCGGGTAGAAGGTGAGCGGCGGCGTCGACTCGTCAGTACGCATCTCGGCGCGCACGCCCCAGGAATGGTCGCGCTGGCCGAGCCAGGAATCGACGTCGACGCGCTTCCCGTCGTATTCGAGCCAGCCCGTGTAGCGCCCGAGCTGCTGCACGCGCGCCATGTTTTCCGTGATGCGGCCGTCGCGCCGGCGCTGGTGCGCTTTTTCTTCGTGCGCATTCATCGTCGCGTGGAACTCGATCTCGAAGCGGATTCCCGAGTCGTTTTCGCTGAGGCGCAGCGAATGGCGCCGCAACCCTTCGATGACGCGAATCTCGAGCGGCCCGACCGTCGTGTTCAGCGGGTCCGGGCGCAGCTTGCGCGAGGCGCGGAAGTTCCATTGCCGGCCCGGAACGGCGACGCCGGCAAACGCGTCCATCACGCTCCGGTTCGGGTGGTAACCCAGGCCGATGTCGAAAATCACCTCGCCGCCGGGCACCGGGTGCCCGGTGTACCAGAGGCGCTCCATCCACGCCGGGTCGCTGTTGTCGATCTGGTCGAAGGTGGTCGGCAGCTGGTGGCCGATCAGGTCGTCCTGGGGGCTGAGCATGGAGTTGCGCGCAGTGAGGGTTCTGGGGTCGGCGATGGTAGTACGGTAGCGTACAGTTGCAAGCTGCATTGTCCCAGTTTCACAGCGAGGTCGCGTCGCCCATGACAGCCAGTTCAACCATTCGCATCGAGATGCAAGACGGCCTGGCCGTCGTCAACCTGGCGCAAGCCGCACGCGGCAATCCGATCGACGGCGATTTTGCGCGCGACTTCAAGCAGCTCGCCGCCGACCTGTGGGACGCTCCCGGCCTGCGCGGCGTGCTGCTGCGCGCCGACGGCGCCAACTTCAGCTACGGCGGCGACCTGAAGAGCTTCTTCCCGGTGCGCGACAAGCTCGGCCCCCTGGTGCGCGAGTGGACCGGCAACCTGCACATGGGCCTGCAGCGCTTCTGGCAGTTGAAGGTGCCGGTCGTGACCGCCGTGCAAGGCTTCGCGATGGGCGGCGGCGTCGCGCTCGTCGCGGGCTGCGACGTCGTGCTCGCCGGCGAATCGGCGCGCTTCGGCTCGGCGTTTGCGCAACTCGGTTTCAGCTGCGACTCGGGTTCGAGCGCGACGCTCACAGCGCGCATGGGCCCGGCGCGCGCGAAGCGTTTTGTCATGCTCGCCGAAGTGCTGACGAGCGCGCAGGCGCTGCAGGCCGGGCTGGCGGACCAGGTGGTCGCCGACGACAAACTGCAGGACGAAGCGCTCGCTCTCGCGCGCCGCCTCTCCGACGGGCCGACCGTCGCCTACGGTGAAATCAAGCGCCTGTTCCTGCGCGCTGCGGGCGACCAGCTCGCGGCTCAGCTCGAAGACGAAGCGCTGACGCTGGCGCGAGTCTCGGCGACCGCCGATGCTCAAGAAGGCATCGCGGCGATGGTCGAGCGGCGCAAACCCGTGTTCCGCGGCCGATGAGCGCGGCTGCGTATGAAACCATCCTCGTCGAGCGCAGCGACGAGGGCTTCGCGACGCTGGTGCTGAACCGCCCCGACAAGCTGAACGCGCTGTCGACGCGGATGCGCAGCGAAATCAGCGACGCGGTCGATGTGCTCGAGGCCGACCCGCGGGTGCGCGTCCTGATCCTCACCGGTGCCGGCCGCGCGTTCACTGCGGGGCTCGATCTCGACGAGCCCATGGCTGACGCGCAGACGAGCGCCGCCGTCGATGCGCATGAAAACGATCCCGTAGCCGCTTTGCTGCGTTTCAGCGGCCCGGTGATCGGCGCGATCAACGGCCTGGCGGTCACCGGCGGCCTGGAAATTTCGCTCGCGTGCGACATCCTGATCGCCGCCAGCGACGCGCGTTTTGCCGACACGCACGCCAAGGTCGGCCTGTTGCCCGGCTGGGGCGGATCGGTGCGCCTGGCGCGCCTGGTGGGCCTGAACCGCGCCAAGGAACTCGCGCTCACCGGGCGTTTCCTCGGCGCCAATGAAGCGCTCGCCTGGGGCCTCGTGAATCACGTCGTTCCCGCGACCGAACTGCGCGCCAAGACCGAAGCGCTGGCACGCCAGATGCTCGCCAATGTGCCGGGCACCTTGCGCGCCTACAAACGCCTGCTCGACGACGAAGCGCTGCTGCCCTTCAACGAAGCGCTGGCGCTGGAGCGCTCGACTTCGGTGGCGAACAATCGCCTCGTCACGCGCGATGCGCTAATTGCGCGGCTCGACCAGTTGCGCCGGCGCCAGTGAGGCGCCGTTGACGCGGCGTTGCTCGCCGCGCGCTACCCGGCCTTGCCGAAGAAGCGTGGCACGGCGAGCACGAAGTCGGCCCAGTAGGTGATCACGAGCAAGGTGAAGAACAGCGGGATGTAGAACGGCAGCACGGCGCGCGAGATTTGCGCGAGGCTGATCTTGGCGATGTCCATCATGATGAACAGGATCACGCCGAACGGCGGGGTCAGCGTGCCGATCAGCAGGTTCACGACGATGATGATGCCGAAGTGCACCGGGTCGATGCCCAGCGCGACGATCGTCGGGAACAGCGTCGGCGTGGCGATCAGCAGGATCGCCGTCGTTTCCATGAAGCAGCCGACGATGAGCAGCGCGACGTTGATGATCGCGAGGATCACGAACTTGTTGTCGGAGATCGACATCATCAGCGCGGCGAGCTTCATCGGCGCCTGCGACGTCGCGACGATCCAGCCGAACGGCACGGCGCAGGCGATGATGAAGATCAGCACGCCGCAGGTGACGAACGTGTCGCGGCACGGCCTCGAGCAGGTCGCTGCACCGTCAGTTCACGCTGCACGAAGCCGAGCGCTGCGGCGTAGACCACCGTCAGCGCGCCGAGCTCGGTGGGCGTGGCCACGCCGGCGAGCAGGCCCACGGTCAGCAGGATCGGTGCGGCGAGTGCCGGCAACGCACGCACGAAGGTGCGGCCCAGGCGCGGAAACGACATCGGCTTGGGTGGGCGGCGCGACGACACGACCCGTGCGCACCAGCCAGTAGATCATCGCCATCAGCGCGCCGCCCATCAGGATGCCCGGCAGGAATCCGGCGAGGAACAGATCGGCGACCGACACCTGCACCATCACGGCGTACACAACCATGATGACGGACGGCGGGATGATCGGGCCGATGATCGCCGAGGCGGCGCTCACTGCGGCCGCGAACGCGGCGTCGAAACCCTCCTCGCGCATCGCCTTGACTTCGACCACGCCCAGCCCCGCGGCATCGGCCTGGGCGACGCCGCTCATGCCGGCGAAGATCATGCTGGCGACGACGTTCACATGCGCCAGTCCGCCGCGGATGTGGCCGACCAGCGCGCCGGCGAAATCGAAGATGCGGTTCGGCGATGCCGGCGCGGTTGAGCAGGTGGCCGGCGAGAACGAACAGCGGAATCGCGATCAGCACGAAGCTGTCCAGCCCGGTGCCCATGCGCTGCACGACGATCGACAGCGGAATCGGCTGCGTGAAAGTGATCGTGACGATCGACGCCAGGCCCATCGCGAACGCCACCGGCACCTCGAGCACGACCAGCAGCGCGAACAGGCCGAACAGGACCCACAGCGTCATGGGATCACGACGCCGTGCAGCGACAGCTTGCGGCGCCGCCCGAGCAGCACGGGCACATCAACCAGCAACAGGTAGACCGCGGTGAGCGCCATCGACGCCGCCGACAGCGTGAGCGGCAGCGAATAGAACCAGCTGCGCGGCAGTTCGATCGGCAGCGAGATCGTGTTCGAGCGGCCCTCGACGCCCATCACCTTCGTTCCCTGGACCACCAGCACGACGAGCGTGCCGAGCACGAGCGCCCAGACCAGCATGCGCAGCGCCGCCGCGGCGCGCGGCGGCAGGTGGCTGCCGAAGGTGGCGATCAGGATGTGCCGGCCCTGTTTCAGGCCCGAGGCTGGCGCCGACGAACGCCATCCAGATGAACGCGTAGGTGGCGGTTTCCTCGACCCAGGCGATCGGCCGGCCGAGCGCATAGCGCGTGAAGACCTGGACCGTGATGGACGGTGACGATGAGCGCGATCAGCGCCATGCCGAGACCCGCTCGATCGCGCCGATGCGCTCGAGCAGGCGCCTGTAGCGCGTCGAGCATGCGGCTAGAGCTTCTGGATCTGGTCCCACAGGCCGGGCGCCCAGGCGCCGTCCTTTTCCATCTTCGCCACGCCGTCCTTGGCGCGCTGCTGGATCGGCGCCTTGTCGATGGTCGTGACCTTCGCGCCTTCGGCGGCCATCTTGCGCACCACGTCCTCGGTCTCCAGCTGCGCCGATCTTGCGCGTGTTCTGCACCGCTTCCAGCGCGCAGTCGGCGAGCAGCTTCTGCATGTCCGGCGGCAGCGCCGAAAACGCCTTGTCGTTGACCGTGATGTGCGCCGACGACATCAGGTGGTCGGTGCGGATCACGTTCGTCGCGGCCTCGTGGAACTTGGCGGAGTAGGCCGACGAGATCGGCCCTTCGGCGGCCTCGACGACGCCGGTCTTCAGGCCCAGGTAGATCTCGCCCCAGGCCAGGCGCGACGGCCGCGTGCCGAGCGTCTCCCAGAGCGTCAGGTAGGTCTTGATCTCGGGCACGCGCATCTTCACGCCGTTCAGGTCGGCGAGGGTGCCGACCGGCTTCTTCGAGAACAGGATGCGCGGCTGCGTCGGCGCCGCGGCGAGGATGCGCAGGCCCTGCTCCTTGCGCAGCTTCTCGGCCATCGCGGCGTAGGTCGGGCTGTCGAGGAACTTCTGCATGTGGTCGGCGTCGCGGAACGTGAAGCCCCAGGCGAGGATCGCGTAGTCCTTGACCCAGTTGGCGTACCAGTCGAGCACGTCGCCGTAGATGTGCACCGAGCCCTGCATCATCTGCTCGATCACCTGCACGTCGCTGCCGAGCTGTTCGCCCTGGATGAAGTTCACCTTGAGCTTGTTCGCCGCCTTGTCGTTGACGCAGGCGGTGAAGCGCAGGTTCTGCCGGTCCAGGATCGAGCCGAGCGCGTCGGAGCCGCCGAAGCGTGAGCACGGTCTGGGCCTGCGCCGGTGCGGCCAGACAGAAAGCAGGCAGCGAGCAGGGCTGAAAGGGACGTCGTGGTCTTCATCATGTGGTCTCCTCGGTGGTTCAGGTGGGCCGGGCAGCCGCTGCCGGCGCCGGTTCTTCGAAGTAACGCCGCTGCAGCGCGGTCTGGTTTTCGTAGATCGAACCCTGATTCTTTGCCGGCGGCAGCGGCATGCGGATCGGGCAGTCGACCGTGCGCGGCACGACGCTGGGCGCGCCGACCAGCAGGCGGCAGTTGAACTCGTCCCAGTCGGGAATGCCCAGCAGGGGGAAGGCGTCGGCCGCGGCGAATTCATAGAGCAGCAGGTTGCGCGACTTCGTCGAGCGGTTCTGCGCCGAGCCGTGCACGGCGCGCACATGGTGGAACGAGCACGAGCCGGCCGGCGCGATGAGCGCAACGGCGGCAGCGAAGTCCAGGCCGTCGCGCGACGGTTCCATCGCGCCGCAGAAGTAGCCGTCGGCGCCGTGGTGGTCGAAGGTGGGCCCGCGGTGGCTGCCCGGCAGCACCAGCACCGGGCCGTTCTCCGCGGTCGCGTCGTCGAGCAGCACGCCCACGGCGAGCAGGTCGTCGTTGGTGTGCGGGTAAAAAGCCCAGTCCTGGTGCCACTCGACGGGCGAGCCGTACTCGGGCGCCTTGAGGTTCAGCTTGGAGCCGTGCAGGCGCACGCCGCTCGGCCCGAGCAGCGCACTCAACACCGCCAGCAGTTGCGGCGAGCGCATGAACTCGGCAAACACCGGGTGCACGAGGTGCGGCTTCTTGATGCGCCGAACGCGCGGCTGCGCTGCGCAGTGGGTCGGCTCGAGGTCGTAGACGTCGTCGTGTGTCGACACGCTGCGCGATGTTCGATCAACTCGGCGAGCACCTGCTTCATGCGCTGGCGCGTCGCGTCGTCGAGCAGGCCTGGCACGACGATGTAGCCGTCGCGCTTGTAGCGTTCCAAGGTGTCGCGATTCGGGGTCACGTCGATCGGCCTCCAAGGAGTTGCGTGCGGGTGCTTGATGGTAGCGCCAGCGTCACGCGTCAGATCTTCTTGTCCCTGCCGGCCCAGTACGGGTCGCGCAGCACGTTCTTGCGCACCTTGCCCACCGCCGTCACCGGCAGCGCCTCGGCACGGAACTCGATGCTGCGCGGGCATTTGTAGCCGCCGATCTGGGCCCGGCAGTGCGCGATCAGCTCGTCCGCTGTCGCGCCTCACGCCGTCCTTCAGCACGATCACCGCGTGCACGCTCTCGCCCCACTGCTCGCTCGGGATGCCGATCACCGCCGCTTCGCGCACCGCGGGGTGCGTGAAGAGGGCACGTTCGACTTCGATCGAGTACACGTTCTCGCCGCCGCTGACGATCATGTCCTTGATCCGGTCCGCGACGTACAGGTAGCCGTCTTCGTCGAGGATTCCGGCGTCGCCGGTGTGCATCCAGCCGTCCTTCAGCGCGGCGGCAGTGGCCTGCGGGTTGTTCAGGTAGCCGAGCATGAGCATGTTGCTGCGCACGATGATTTCGCCGAGTTCACCGGTCGGCGCCGGGCTGCCGTCGGGCCAGAATCACCAGCACCTCGTTGCCGAGCGCCGCCTGGCCCGCCGAACGCAGCCGCGCCGCCTTCGGACCTGAGGTGAGGTGGTCGCGCCAGCGCAGCATGGTCGCGAAGCCGCCCGTCTCCGTCATGCCGAACACCTGATAGAAGTGCAGCTGCGGGAGCTTCTGCATCGCGAGTTTCATCAGCGCCTCGGGCATCGGCGAGCCGCCGTAGACGCAGGTTTTCAGGCTCGTGAGGTCGTAGCGCTCGAAATCCGGGTGGTTGATGAGCATGTTGATCATCGTCGGCACGAGCACGGCGTTCGTCGCCTTGTGCTCGGAAACCGCCTGCATCAGCGGCACCGGGTCGAACTTGGGTTGCAGCACATGCGTTCCGCCCGACATCGTGATGTAGAGCAGCGCGCTCGCGCCGGCGAAGTGGAAGAACCCGGCGACGTAGACGAAGCTCAGGTCTTCGATGCTCGGGCAGGATTGCGAGGTAGGAAATCGTCGCGACGAACAGGCCGCGGTGCGACATCATCACACCCTTCGGGTGCGCCGTCGTTCCGCCGGTGTAGAAAACGACCCAGAGGTCTTCGCCGTGGCGGTTCGCGTCCGCCATCGCTTCGTTCGCGTCCACCAGCGCCTCGTACCGAGCATGCCCGCAGGCGTGGCGCGTTCGCCCATGTAGACGAGCGCCTTCACCCACGCGAGCTGCTGCTGCAGCGCGCGCGCCTGATCGACAAACGCGTCGTCAACAAAAAGCACCGACGCCTTCGAGTCGGTGAGTGCGTAGGCGTTTTCCGCGACCGACCAGCGGATGTTGAGCGGCGCGAACGCGCCACCGGCCCAGGGCACGGCGAAGAAGAGTTCGACATAACGGTCGGAATTCATCGCCAGCGCAGCGACGAAGGCGCCGTCGCGAATGCCGAAGCCGCGCAGCGCAGCGGCCAGGCGCGGCACGCGCGCGCCGATCTCCGCCCAAGTGCGGCGGCGCTCGCCCGAGATCGTCGCAATGCGCTGCGGCTGGCACGCCACCGCCTGCGTCAACATCCGCGTGCCCTGCATGTGCCGCACCACCTCGAGGTCGTTCCGATGGACCGAGACCGTACGGTAGCGAATGACATGGGCGTGTGTCTCGGGGCTTACCCGCGGCGGGCCGCCTGGCGCGGCCCAAGCGCGATCACAATATCGCCCTCAACCCGAATCTCGGCCGCCAACCCGGCGGCCGAGCGAGCCTACCGACCCGTCCACAAGACAAATCGACCATGACCAATCCCCTGCTCGACACGACCGGGCTCCAGCCCTTCGACAGAATCGCGCCCTCGCATGTGGCGCCGGCGATCGACGAGTTGCTGCGCGAGTGCGACGCTGCGCTCGAGCGCGCGCTGGGCCCGGATGTGCCCGCTGATTACGACGCGATGGCTGCCGTCTACGACGTTGCGAGCGAGCGCCTGCACCAGGCCTGGGGCACCGTCTCGCACTTGAATTCGGTGGCCGACACGCCCGAGTTGCGCGCCGTGTACAACGAGGCGCTGCCGCTCATCACCGAGTTGACGACACGCCATGCGAGCGACGAGCGCCTTTACGCCAAGTACAAGCGCATCGCCGGCAGCGCGAACGCTGCGGGCTTAAGCGCGCCGCGTCGCAAGGCGCTGGCAAACGCGTTGCGCGACTTTGTTCTGTCCGGCGCGGAACTGGGCGGCGAAGCAAAAGCGCGCTTCATGCAGATCCAGGAGCGCGGCGCCGAACTCGCGCAGCGCTATTCGGAACATGTGCTCGACGCGACCGACGGGTTTTCCTACTTCGCCACCGCCACCGAACTCGAAGGCGTGCCGGCCGATGTGTTGCAGGCGACGCGTGACGCCGCTGCAGCAGACGGCAAGGCCGGCCACAAGCTGACGCTGCATTCGCCGGTGTACCGCCCGGTGCTGCAATACGCAGCGAGCCGCGCGCTGCGCGAGCGCCTGTACCGCGCTTACGTGACGCGCGCGAGCGACCTCGGCCCGCCCGAGCTCGACAACAGCGCGCTGATGCGCGAACTGCTTTCCTTGCGTCAGGAAGAAGCGGCGCTGCTCGGCTACCCGTCGTACGCAGACGTCTCGCTCGTCCCCAAGATGGCGAACGCGCCGCACCAGGTGCTCGGTTTCCTGCGCGACCTTGGCCATCGCGCGCGCGATTACGCGGTTCGCGACCTGGCGCAGTTGCGCGAATTCGCGGCGCGCGAGGTCGCGCTGCCCGACCTGCAGGCGTGGGACATTCCTTTCGTGAGCGAGAAGCTGAAAGAAGCGCGTTTTGCTTTCAGCGACCAGGAGGTGAAGGAGTACTTCACCGAACCGAAGGTGCTCGCCGGCCTGTTCGGCATCATCGAGACGCTGTTCGAGGTGCGCATCGTCGCCGACACGGCGCCCACCTGGCATCCCAGCGTGCGTTTCTACCGCATCGAACGCGACGGGGTTCTGCTCGCCCAGTTCTACCTCGATCTGCACGCGCGCCCGGGCAAACGCTCCGGCGCGTGGATGGCCGACTCGCGGAGTCGCTGGTTGCGCCCCGGTGGCGCGCTGCAAACGCCCATCGCGCACCTGGTGTGCAACTTCGCGTCGCCGGTCGGGGACAAGCCGGCGCTGCTCACGCACAACGACCTGGTGACGCTGTTCCACGAGTTCGGCCATGGCTTGCACCACATGCTGACCCAAATCGACGACCTTGCGGTGGCGGGAATCTCCGGCGTCGAGTGGGACGCGGTCGAACTGCCGAGCCAGTTCATGGAGAACTTCTGCTGGGAGTGGAGCGTGCTGCAGCGCCTGAGTTCGCATGTGCAGACGGGTGCGCCGCTGCCGCGCGCACTGTTCGACAAGATGATCGAGGCCAAAAACTTCCAGAGCGGCTTGCAGACGCTGCGCCAGGTCGAGTTCGGCGTCTACGACATGCGTGCGCACGGCGAGCCCGGCGCCGAGACGCGCCTCGCGCTGCTCGAGCAGGAGGTGCGCGCCGAAGTCGCGGTGCTGATCCCACCGCCTTACTTCCGCTCGGCGCATTCGTTCTCGCACATCTTCGCCGGCGGCTACAGCGCCGGCTACTACAGCTACAAATGGGCCGAGGTGCTGTCGGCCGACGCGTGGAGCGCCTTCGAAGAAAACGGCGTGTTCGACATCGAAACCGGGCGCCGCTACCGGCGCGAGATCTTGGAGGCCGGCGGCAGCCGCCCGGCGCTCGAGAGCTTCACCGCGTTTCGCGGCCGTGCGCCGACAATCGACGCGCTGCTGCGCCATCAAGGAATGGCCTGATCTACCCGGCACGCCTCGAATCAACCTGCAACTGACGGAGACCCCCATGACGCAACGCAGAACATTCGTCCAAGCCAGCCTCGGCAGCGCCGCACTCGCCACGTTCGGCATTCGCAGCGCGAACGCGCAACAGGCGCTGGAGCAGGTGAAATTCATCTACGGCTTTCCGGCGGGCAGCGCGGGCGACATCGTGGCGCGCCGCGTCGCGGAGAAGATCGCCGGCAGCGCTTATTCGAAGAACGCCGGAGTCGTCGAGAACAAACCAGGTGCCGGCGGGCGCATTGCGCTGGACGCGCTCAAGGCGTCTGCGGCCGACGGCGCGACGCTGTGCCTGTCCCCGTTTTCGTGCACGTCGATTTACCCGCATGTGTACGGCGCCAAGCTCAGCTACGACCCGCTGCGCGATTTCGTTCCGGTGTCGATCGCCGCGCTCATGTTCCACGGTCTGGCCGTCGGGCCGATGGTGCCGGCGAGCGTGAAGGACGTCAGAGGCTTTCTCGACTGGGCGAAAGCGAACCCGAAGGACGCGAACTATGGTTCACCCGCAGCGGGCTCGACGCCGCACTTCATCGGCGCGCTGCTCGGCCTGAACAACGGCGTGGAACTGAGACACGTTCCGTACCGTGGCTCCGTGCCCGGCGTGACCGACGTCGTCGGCGGCCAGATCGCTGCGATGTTCACACCCAGCGGCGACTTCATCGCGAACCACAAGGCGGGCAAGCTGCGCATCCTCGCGACCTCGGGTGCGAAGCGTTCGCCCTTCATTCCCGACGTCGCGACCTTCGCCGAACAAGGCTTCCCCGAGTTCGTCGTCGAAGAGTGGTTCGGTTTCTATGCGCCCGCGAAAACGCCCGCAGCGGTGCTCGCCGCAGCGAACGCAGCGATCACTGCGGCGCTGCATGACAAGGCGCTGATCGACGGCCTGGGCGTCGTCGGCCTCGTCGCACAAGGCTCGAGCGCCGAAGAAATGGCGCGCAGCCAGAAAGCCGAATTCGAGCGCTGGGGGCCGCTCGTGAAGAAGACCGGGTTCACCGGGGAGTCCTGAGCCGCACTCGTTGCGACGCGGCTTTTTTTTGCACCGGGCTTCACGCCTCGCGCTGCCGGTGAACCCGCCACGCATCGCGACGCAGGACGACGTCGCGCGCATCGAGGCCTTGCCTTACGCGCAGTTCATGGCGCAGCGCAGCGTCGCGGGCGCGCTGCATGCGGTATCGATCCAGCACGCCACACGGCCGGCGCTGACCTTCCTGGAAAGCGCCGACCCGCTCGCATCGGCGCGCACCTGGTCGCACGCCGAGTTCGCCGCCCTCGTGCGGCGCAGCGCGCGCCTGTTCACACGGCTCGCCGGCGGCGCCGCGCCACGCGTCGCGTTCCTGCTGCCGCCAATGCCGCAGGCGTACTTCGTGCTCTTCGGGGCCGAGGCGGCGGGTGTCGTGTGCCCGATCAACTTCCTGCTCAAGGCCGAACACATGGCCGATCTCGTGCGGGCCGCTGGCGCGAACATCGTCGTCGCCCTGGGACCGCACGCGGACCTCGACATCTGGTCGCGCGCGATGGCATTGCCTGCGCTGTGCCCGGGCGTATTGCATGTGCTCGCGGTGGGCGAGGGCACGGCCGGTGCCGCGTCGTTCGACGCGCTGCTCGCCGCCACGCCCGACGGACCCTGGCCCGTGGCGAACGCCGCGCCCGACGCCACGGTGGCGCTGTTCCACACCGGCGGCACGACCGGCGCTCCGAAGCTCGCGCAGCACACCCATGGGAACCAGCTCCACGCGGCGTGGGGTGCAGCGCAGATGTATGGCACGACCGAGCGCGACGTGATGCTGAACGGCTTCCCGCTGTTCCATGTGGCGGGGGCGTTCGTGTTCGGCCTGTCGACGCTGCTCGCCGGCGGCTGCGTGGTCTTGCCGACGCTGCTCGGTATGCGCAACACCGCGTTCGTCGCGCGCTACTGGGAGCATGTGCAGCGCCATCGGATCACGCTGCTCGCCGCGGTGCCGACCGTCATCGCCGCCTTGCTCGGCGTGGAACGCCGTGGCGCGTCGCTCGCGAGCGTTCGCGCCTTGCTCACCGGCGGCTCGCCGCTGCCGAACGAACTCGCGGCGCGGTTTGAAGAAAAGTTCAACGTGCCGGTGCGCACCATTCTCGGCATGACCGAGTGCGCTGGAGTCATCAGCATTGAGCCTCTCGCTGCGCCGCGAACGCCGGGCAGTTGCGGCTTGCCCTTGCCGTTCACCGAAGTGATCGCGACCTTGCCGGACGGAAGCACCTGCGCCACGGGTGAGTCAGGCGTGCTGCGCGTGCGCGGGCCGAACGTCGGGCCGGGTTATACCGATGCATTGCGCAACGCCGGAACGTTCAGCGACGATGGCTGGCTCATCACCGGCGACATCGGTCACGTCGATGCGCAGGGTCGGGTCTTCGTCACCGGCCGCGCCAAAGACGTGATCATTCGCAGCAGCCACAACATCGACCCCGGAATGATCGAAGACGCGCTGCTCGCGCATCCCGACGTTCAAGTCGCCGCCGCGATCGGCGAGCCCGACGAGTACGCCGGCGAGTTGCCGATCGCCTACGTGCAGCTCAGACCAGGAGCCGCAGTCAGCGAAGCCGCGCTGCTGCAGTTCGCCTGCGAGCGCATCGCCGAGCGACCGGCGTATCCGAAACGCATTCAGATCGTCGACTCGATTCCGTTGACGGCGATCGGCAAGGTCTACAAGCCGGCGTTGCGCGTGCGTGCGATCGAGTCGGCGCTGCGCGAGCGCCTGGCTGTGGCGCGCTTGAGCGAGAGGATCGGCGTGCACGGTGTCGACGAAGGATCGACGCTCGCGTTCACCTTCAGCGGCGTTGCCGGAGCACTCGGCGCCGCCGACGAGAGTGCAGTGCGCCGGCTGATGGCGCCGTTCGCGATCGCGTTCCGCGTCGCGACGGGGCCGGGTCAGGGGCAAGCGGTGTGAGCGCGTTCGGGTCGAGTGCCACCGCGCAAGCCGGTGAATACTGGAACGCCGAGCTCGAGACGCTGCCCTGGGCGGAGGTCGAGCGCTGGCAGGCGCAGCAGCTCGGCGCGATGCTCGGGCCGCTGTGCGGTCGTTCGCGCATGTATGCGATGCTGCACGCGCATCTGCCTGCGCAGGCGCCGATGCGCGGCCTCGCCGACCTGCAGGCGCTGCCGTTCACGCTGAAAGACGATCTGCGAATCGCCCAAGACGACGCCAGCGCCGCCGAGCCGTTCGGCGCGAACCAGGCGGCTCCGCTCGACGCCATCGTGCAGGCCGTGTGCTCGTCAGGAACGACCGGTGCGCCGCTCTACTACGCACTCAGCGCAGCCGACGTCGAGCGCAATGGCGACGCGATCGCGAACACCTTCTTCACCGCGGGGGTGCGCCGCAGCGACGTGGTCGCGCACCTGGTGAGCCTGCCGATGGTCGCCGGCGGCTTGCCGTATGCCGACGCCTTTCGCCGCGTCGGCGCGACGCTTTGCTGGCTTGGCGGTTTCCCGGTCGAGCGCATGCTGCTCGAGATGCGCCGCCTGCGCATCACGACCGTGCTCGCGACGAGTTCGTTCGGCCTGCACCTCGCGCAGCAGTGGGACGCCGTGGGTGCACAGACTGGCATCCCTTCGGCGCTGCGTCTCATGCTCGGCGGCGGCGAGCCGGGGCTGGCGCAAGCCGAGATCCGGCGCCGCATCGAGGCGGGCCTCGGGATCGACCAGGTGCGCGACATGATGGGCCTGGGCGACGTGATCCCGGCGATGTGGAGCGAATGCGGGCGTCACGAAGGAATGCACTTCAACGCGCAGAAGCATGTCGTGATCGAGCTCATCGATCCGGACAGCGGCGCCGTGCTGCCGTGGCGCGAAGGCACGAGCGGCGAGCTCGTCTACACGGCGCTCGCGCGCGACGCGACGCCGCTCGTTCGCTACCGCTCGCGCGACCACGCGTTGATCACCGGCACCGAGCCCTGCGCGTGCGGGCGCACCAGCCCGCGAATCCGCTGCGTCGGGCGCACCGACGACATGCTGATTTACAAGGCGATGAACGTGTTCCCGAGCGCGATCCGCGACCTGATCGCGACGCAGCTGGCGGGCCAGGTCGAGCCTTGGCTGCGCATCTGGAAAGCGCACAAGGACCAGGTGCGATTGGACGCGCCGATACCGGTCGACGTCGAGGCGTCGGCGAATGTTCCCGCCGCGGCATATGCCACCCTCGGCGCACAGATCGAAGCGTTGATCCGCTCGCGGCTTCAAGTGCGAATCGCCGCCAGCGTGTTGGCGCCGGGCAGCTTGCCGCGCGGCACGTACAAGAATTCGCTGCTCGCCGTGCGCGAGCCGCCTGCGCCCACCGAACCGAGCCCCACATGAGATTCGACAACGTTTTCCTCAGCGCGCGCCACCTCTGGAGTTCGCCTTTCGTGCGCTGGCAGGGGCGGCTGGCCGACGTGTCGAGCCTGGACCTCGCGGTGGCCGTGACCCGCGACGCGTTCGACCGGTTGGAATTCGACCCGCAGCAAGTGCAGCAGCTGGTCCTCGGCACGACGATCCCGCAACCGCACAGCTTCTTCGGCGCGCCCTGGGTCGCGGCACGGCTGGGCATGGCCGGCGTCAGCGGGCCGCACATTTCGCAGGCGTGCGCCACCTCGGTCGCGTGCCTCGTCGCCGCGGCGCAGACGGTGCAGATGGAGGGCGCCGAAGCGATGTCGCTCGTCATCACGACCGATCGCACGAGCAATGGCCCGCTGCTCGTCTACCCACGCTCGAACGCCGCAGGCGGCGCACCGAAGAGCGAAAACTGGGTGCTCGACAACTTTGCCGGCGACCCGTGGACGGGCCAATCGATGATCAACACCGCCGAAGCGGTGGCGCGCGACGGCACGATGTCGCGCAGCGCGCTCGACGAGCTGACGCTGTTGCGCTACTCGCAGTACCAGCGCGCACTCGCCGACGACCGCCAGTTCCAACGGCGCTGGATGCAGGCGGTGCGATGCGGTCAGGGCAAGTCGGCGCTGCTGATCGACGCCGACGAAGGCGTGCACGCCTACACCGCCACCGGCCTGGCGGCGCTCAAGCCCGTGCTGCCCGACGGCGTGACGACCTACGGCACGCAAACGCACCCGGCCGACGGCACGGCCGGCGCCCTGGTGTGCAGCGCGGCGCGCGCGCGCGAACTCGCGCAAGGGCAGGGCGTCGTGCGCCTGCTTGCGGCAGGTTTTGCGCGCACCGACGCCGGCTTCATGCCCAAGGCGGCGACGCTTGCTGCGCAGCGCGCCTTGAAGAGCGCCGGCGTCGGCATCGACCGGCTCAAGTGGGTGACGACGCACAACCCGTTTGCCGTCAACGACCTGTGGTTTGCGCAGGTCACCGGCTATTCACTCGAGCGCATGAACCCTTACGGTTGCAGCCTGATCTTCGGCCACCCGCAGGGGCCGACGGGCTTGCGCTCGATCGTCGAGCTCGTGCACGCGCTGCGCGAGTCGGGCGGTGGTATTGGCCTGTTCACCGGCTGCGCCGCCGGAGATACGGGCGCGGCGCTCGTGATTTCGGTCGAATAGCCAGCGCTGTGCCGGCGGAGCGCCCGGCCTGCGGCGCCGCGGCCGCCGCAGGTGGGGTGCCTGACGCCGGTATTGACGCCGCCATTGACACCGATATAACCGTAAGAATACACTTACGGTTAGCCGATGCTGACGCATGAATCCACGCCAAGCTTCCCTCCAGGCGCGCCGCTTTGCGGCGCTCGGTGACCCGACGCGGTTGCAGGTGTTCGCGCTCATCGCGCGCGCGCCGCTGTCGGTGGCCGAAGTCGCGGCGCGCTTGCCGGTGAGCCGGCCGGCAGTGTCGCAACACCTGAAAGTTCTGGCGCATGCCGGGCTCGTGCAGTGCGAGTCGATCGGTACGCGCAACGTCTACCGGCCCGACACCGACGGCATCGCAACGCTGCACGATTTCATCGACAGCCTGTGGGACGTCGGCCTGGCGCGCTTCAAGGCGCACGCCGAAGCGCTGGCGCGCCAACCCATCCATCAACCCACGAAGGAGAAGAGATGAATTCTGCTGCAGCCGGCGCCGGCTTGGCCGTGCGCAAGACCGTCAACGTCGACGCACCGATCGACGTCGCCTTCGGCGTCTTCACGCACCGCATCGAATACTGGTGGCCGATGGCGTCGCACCATATCGGCGAGGCAGAGTGCGCCGTGGTGATCATCGAGCCGCGCCGCGGCGGGCGCTGGTACGAGCGCGGCGTGAATGGCGTCGAGTGCGAGTGGGGCCGGGTCCTGCTCTGGGACGCACCGCAACGGATCGTCCTGCTCTGGCAATTGAACTCGCAGTGGCAGTTCGACGCCTCGCTGCGCACCGAGGTCGACGTGCGCTTCATTGCCGTCGATCCGCGCCGGACCCGGGTTGAACTCGAACATCGTGGCCTGGAGGCGTACGGCGCCGACGCGGGAACGATGCGCGACACCTTCGACTCGCCGAACGGCTGGACCGGAATGCTCGACCACTACGCCGTGATTGCCGGGCAGGACCCGGGCTGACTCAGCGCGCTCAACGCGCTCAACGCGCGACGCGGCGCCGCAACTCGCGCCCGCCGGCGCCGAAGTGCCGGCGCAGTTGGCGGAACAGCGTCTGGCGCGAGCCGAAGCCGCTGTGCGCGAGCACGGCGTCCAGGGGCAGCGAAGTGTCCTGCAGCAAACGCTGCGCCGCCTGGGTTCGCGTGCGCGTCAGCAGGTCGAACGGCGTGACCCCGTGCACTTCGCGGAAAACGCGCACGAGGTGGTACTTCGACAGCGCTGCTGCCGCAGCAATGTCGTCGAGCGTGAGCGGCAGCGCGAAGTGGCTCAGGATGTGGTCGGTTGCGCGGTCGACACGCTCCAGCAGCTCGGCGTGCGCCGAACGGCTTGTGCCTTGCAGGCGCAGGCCGCGCGCGCGCCAGCCCGGTTCGGCGCGCAACATCGCCCACAGCAGGTCTTGCAACTGCTCCTCGAGCCACGCGTCGTCGGTCTGCCCGGCGAGCACACCGCCCAGCAAGAGTGCGAGCTGAGTCTCGACATGCGGGTCGACGACACGCAGGTGCTCGGCAAAGCCGCACGCTGCGCGCCCGGCGCCGTGGCCGCTGTCGAGCGCCTGCGCCGGCTGCTGCGCTGCGGCGTGGGCCACCTCTTCGGCCATTCCCGGGCGGAAGAACACGGCCAGGCTTATCACCGGCGTTGCGCTGCGGATGCGTGCGCCGTAGTGCGCGCCTTCGTTGAGGATCAGGCCATGCGAGTCGCCCACGGCGAGGCGCCGTGCGCCGACCAGGTAGTCTTCGGTTCCACCCCAGGCGCGCTTGATCGACAGCGCCTGCGTGTACGGCGGGAACTCCACTTGATTGGCGCGGTAGACGATGACGGCGTTTTCCCGCCCCCAGCGCTCGTAGAACCACTCCCGGAATGGCGCGTTGGCGCGCGTCAGCGGGCGCGGCGGCAAATCGGGAACCTGGCGCAGGATCATCGGAGGGCTCGCGAGGCAGGGCGGGGGACGCATGTCGCGCAACCGTTGCAACACCTGCGGCTGGCGACGCAGCGTATTCTCGCCGCCCATGAAACGCCTGCTGCCCGGACTGGGGTTCGTTTTACCGGCCCTTGCGCTGATCCTGTCGATGACCGCCGCTCACGCCGCCCAACCCGCAGATCTGTTCGACTTCTGGCTCGGCGACTGGAATGTGAGCTGGAAAAACGCCGACGGCACGCCGGGCAAGGGGCGGAACCGGATCGCCAAAAGTCCTCGACGGCCAGGTGATCGAAGAGAACTTCGAACAGGACGCTGCCGAAGCGCCGCCCTTGCTGCGCGGCCGTTCCTTGTCCGTCCTGCACAAGGCGAGTGGCACCTGGAAGCAGGCGTGGGCCGACAACCAGGGTGGCTTCTTCACCTTCACAGGCGTCGCGGAGGGCGAGAAGCGGATCTTCGCGAGCGACTTCCGAACCGACGGCGACAAACAGCGCGCCCAGCGCATGGTGTTCTACGCGATCCAGCGCGACAGCTTCACCTGGGACTGGGAAGGAACGAGCGACGGCGGGCGAAGCTGGTCGCTGCTCTGGCGCATCGAGTATCGGCGCCGGTAACGGCGCGGCTTTGCTGCCCTGGCCCTGGGTGACCGCGGGTCGGGTGCGCGGCGGGCCGCGCGCGTCATCACGCTGCAGTGACGAAACGCAGCAAGCCGATCTCCGACGCCGCCCCGAGACGCAGCGGCGGTCCCCAATAGCCCGTGCCGCGGCTCGTGTAGACCCACATCGAGCGCAGCCGGTGCAGGCCGGCCGTGTACGGCTGCTGCATGCGAACGAACAGATTGAACGGCCAGTACTGTCCGCCATGCGTGTGGCCGGAGAGTTGCACGTCAAAGCCGGCGTCGGCGGCCGCGGCGGCGCTGCGCGGCTGGTGCGCGAGCAGCACGCGCAAACCGGCCTCCGGCGGAGCCCCGGCGAGCGCGCGCTGCGGGTCGCTGCGATGCGGTGGCACGAAGTGGTGCGCGCTGTAATCGGCAACGCCCCCCAGCACGAGTTGCGCACCGTCGTGTTGCAACACGACATGCTGATTCGTCAGCACGCGCACGTTAAGCGTCGAGAGCAATCCGATCCACTCGACCGCGCCGCTGTAGTACTCGTGGTTGCCGGTGACGAAGAACGTGCCGTGGCGCGAGTGCAGCTCGGCGAGCGGCGCAACGTCGTGGCGCAGGTCCGCGACGCGCCCGTCGACCAGATCGCCGGTCACAGCGACGGCGTCGGCGTTCAATCGGTTCACCGCCGCGACGATTCTGCGCACATAGGGCCCCTTCACCGTCGGGCCGACGTGAACGTCGCTGATCTGCGCGATCGTGAAACCGTGCAGCGCAGCGCTCAATCCGGCGATCGGCACGTCGATCCGGCGCACGCGCGCGGTACGGCGCGCGCCGACCAGGCCCCAGAGCGTGGCCAGGCCGGCGAGCAGCGGCGCCGCAAGCGCCGTCTGCGCTGCCAGTGACGGCAGTTCGAACGGCCAGGCGAGCAGCAGCAACACATCGCGCAGCAGCGTCGCGACGAGCAGCATGGAGAACAGGCCAAGGCTCAACATGCCGGCCCAGGTCCAGCGGTCGGCAACGGCGCGGTCGCGCGCGCGCCGGCCGAGGAACGCGGTCGGGATGAGCAGCAGCGACAGCACCAGCAGCGCAGCGAACAGCGCCGGCGCCGCCGCCCCGGGCAACTCCGGCACGATGCGCCAGCCGATGTAGAGGTGAAACAGCGCGAGAAGCAGGATGGCGGACATTGGTGCCGCATGGTATCGAAGGCGATGGAATCAAGGCCGGTGCAGGGCAGGCCTGGGCTGACGCTCGAGCGCCGCGTAACATCGCGGCGATGACAACAAACCCCATCGAAGCCGACGCGCCCATCAAGGAAGACCGCCTCTGGCGCGACAACGGCTGGACGGCGCGCGTGATCAAGAACAACGACGACGACGGCTGGGCCGTCGAGATGATCCGCCAAGGCGAACCCGAACCCGCGCTCGTTGGGCCGTGGACGATGGGGCGCGACAAGAAGAACCCCAAACCCTTGGACAGCGCCGCATTCAACACGCTTGTGAAAACCGCGGCCGAAGTGGTGCGCAGGCACGAACAGCATCTGCACGCGATGCGGCACAAGGAGTTCAACGTTTTCACCGCGTTCGGCGAACGGATTCGGATCACGCTCGATATCGTCGCGGACGAAGACGACCCGCACGCGCTGCTCGAAGCGCTGGACGTTGCCGGCGATCAGCTCGCGAAGCTGCGCGTCGCGCCGGGGTTCAAGCTGAACCTGGAGGGTGCGCAGGCGTGGGTTGACGCCGAGTTTCGCGCGCCGCCACGGCCGGCCTGATCCGCACGCCCGGAGATCGTCGGGTCTGGCGAAACGCCCAGACTTTCGGCGCTACGATTGCGCAGACACGGCAAAGGCGTGCAATCGGATCATCAAAGTGAATTCGCTCGGCCATTCCCGGAAAACGTTGGCACCGGCGGCGTTTGCTCGATCGACGAGGACGCGCCGAAGCGACGAGGTGGTTCAGTGATCACACGCCGCAGCGTCGGGTTGGCGTGCGCAGCGTCGCGCGTGTCCCAGCGCCGCGCTCTCGCTCAGCAGCCACCCAGGGTCAAGAGGGTCGGCTGGATCGCCAGCTCGGCGCCGGTGACACCCGAGGTGGCTGTGCTCTGGAACGCGTTTCACCTCGAGTTGCAGCGCCTGGGCTGGACCGAGGGCCACGACGTCGTGTTCGAGCGCCGCTACACCGAAGGTGTGGTGGATCGCCTGCCGCGCCTGGTGCGTGAAGTGATCGAGCACAAAGTCGACCTGATCGTGGCCAGCGGCGCCGGCGCGCTCGCCGCCAAGCAGGCGACCGAGACGATCCCGATCGTCTTTGTCGCAGTGCGGGACCCGGTAGCCGAGGGCCTGGTTGCGAGCCTGGCGCGGCCCTCGGGCGACCTGACCGGCTTGTCCAGCCAGAGCCCCGAACTGGTCGGCAAGCGCATGCAGTTGCTCAAGGAAACGGCTCCGCGAATCGTGCGCGTTGCCTACCTGACTGACGAAGCCGACTCGAACCCGGAGTTGCGCCACGCCGCCGCCGTGCTCGGCATCGAGTTGTTGCCCGCGAAGGCGCAGCGCGCGGAGGACCTGGGCGGCGCGTTCGCTGCGGGCAAGCGGGCCGACGCCTGGTTCGTCTCCGACCGGTCGATGCACTTCGCGCAGCGCAAGACAATCGTCGACCTCGTCGCGGTACTGCGCAAACCCGCGATCTACCCTCACACAGCCTTCACGGAGGCAGGTGGCCTGATGTCGTATGCGGTCGACCTGAAGGACCAGTTCCGCCGCGCCGCAGGTTATGTCGACCAGGTGCTGCGTGGCGCGAAGCCGGCCGACCTGCCGGTGCAACAGCCGACGAAGTTCGAGTTCGTGATCAACTTGAAAACCGCCAAGGCGTTGGGACTCACGTTTTCGCAGGCCATGAGGTTGCGAGCCGACGAGGTGATTCAATGATCGATCGACGCCTGTTCATCGGCGTTCTGGCAGGCAGCGTTTCTGCAACTTCCTTCGCAGCCGACGCCAAGACGACCGGCAAGGTGTGGCGGATCGGCTATCTCGGAACGGTGCCTGCGGGCGCTTCGCCCGAGAGCGACCGGGTTTTCGCGGCATTCACCCAGGGGCTGGGAGACAGTGGGTTTGTCGAGGGCAGGAACTTCGCCCTCGAACGGCGCGCCATGGAGGGTCGCGTCGACCGGGCCCCGGCGCTGGTCGCCGATTTGATTCGTCTGCGTGTCGACGTCCTCGTCGTTGCGACCGTGGCTGCCGCCCGTGCAGCGAAGGAGGCGACGACGTCGACGCCAATCGTGATGTTGCATGGAACCGATCCGGTCGCGAGCGGGCTCGTCGCCAGCCTTGCCCGGCCCGGAGGAAACGTCACCGGGGTGACCGACTTCAACGACGATCTGAATCCGAAGCGGCTCGAATTGCTGAAGGCCGCGGCGCCGAAAGCCGTTCGCATCGCGTTCATCCAGCCGGACTACACGGGGCGCTTCGATGCCGCTCAGCTCGAGGCCCTGAACCGGGATTACGACGTGGCGGCGCGGGCGTTGGGCGTCAGCCTGCGCAGAGTGCCGCTCAAGAAACTGCAGGACTTCGAGGCGACGTGCGCCGCGATCGTGGGCGAGCGTGCCGACGCGATGTTGATCGACGATGGCTCGATCACCTACCTCCTGCGCAAGGAAGTCGCCGATTTCGCGATCCGACAGCGTTTGCCCTCGATCGTGGCGAACCGGTCTGCGCTCACCGGAGGCGCCATGATGTCCTACGGGCCCGACATGGCCGACAACTGGCGCAAGGCAGCAAGCTACGTGGTGAGGATTTTCAATGGCGCGAAGCCTGCTGACCTGCCGGTGGAGCGGCCGACGAAGGTGGAGCTTGTGATCGACCAGAAGACCGCCAAGGCCATCGGGATCACGATTCCGCAGGCACTGCTGCTGCGCGCCGACGAGGTGCTTCGATGATCGACCGGCGCAGCGTTGCGCTGGCAGGCGGCATCGGCCTGCTCGTCGCGCACCGGGTCGGCAACGGGCAGCCTGCGGCGACGATTCGTCGTGTCGGGATGCTCGTGATGGCATCGGAAGCTGCAGCTGCCGCCCCGCGCACGGCGTTCAAGCAGGGGATGCACGATCTCGGGTGGCTGGAAGGGAAGAACATCGAGTATGTGCGCGCTTCCGCCGAGGGCGACGTGAACCGCCTGGACGCCCTGGCGCGCGATCTGGTCGAGCAGAAAGTCGACGTGATCTTTGCTGCGAACTCGCCGGCCACGCGAGCGGCGCAGAGAGCCACGAAGACGATTCCGATTGTGATGACCAACGTCAGCGACCCGGTGGGCCTGGGGTATGTCGCAAGTCTGGCCAGGCCGGGCGGCAACATCACCGGCACTGTCATCCAAGCCGATGAGTTGCTGAGCAAGCTGATCCAGATCCTGCACGAGGTGACGCCTGCCGCCCGGCGTTTTGCCGTCCTGTCGAACGCAAGCAATCCGTCGCACGCCGCGTACCGAGCCGTCGCCGAGAGCGCCTGCGCCGCGTTGGGCCTCGCTGCGTTCTGGGTGGTCGCCAGTGCACCGGCGGAGCTGGCAGGCGCCGTCGAGCAGATCGTTCGCCAGCGATCGCAGGCCGTCGTGGTGGTCGCGGACCCCATGTTCTTCAACGAGCGCGTGAAGCTGCACGCGCTGCTGCGGACCACCCGGCTGCCGGTGGCATACGGGCTTCGCGAGCACGTGGTCGCGGGCGGTTTGCTCAGCTACTCGTCCGACCATGCGGTGAACTTCCGCTACACGGCGAAATATGTCGACAAGATTTTGAGGGGCGCCAAGCCGGCTGATCTTCCCGTCGAGCAGCCGACCCGGTTCGACCTGGTGCTCAACCTCAAAACCGCCAAGGTGCTCGGGCTCAAGATTCCGCACGCCGTGCTGCTGCGCGCCGACGAGGTGATTCGGTGATCACGCGCCGCAGTGTGGCGTTGGTGGCGTGCGCGGCGGCGCTCGTGTCACAGCGGCGCGCGCTCGCGCAGCGGTCGGTGACGATGAAGCGGATCGGCTGGCTCGGCAACTCGCCCCCGGTAACGCCCGAGGCAGCCGCGGTCTGGGACGCGTTTCACCTCGAGTTGCAGCGCCTGGGCTGGACCGAGGGCCGAGAGGTCGTGTTCGAGCGCCGATTCTCCGAAGGCGTCGTGGATCGCTTGCCGCTGTTCGCGCGCGAACTGATCGCGCGCAACGTCGATCTGATCTTTGCGACGGGCGCCGGCGCACTCGCCGCGAAGCAGGCAACCGAGACGATTCCGATCGTCTTCGCCGCGGTGCCCGACCCGGTGGGAACCGGGCTGGTGGCGACCTTGGCGCGGCCCGGGGGTAACGTGACCGGACTGTCGAGCCAGAGCCCCGAACTGGTGGGCAAACGGCTGCAGCTGCTGAAAGAAGCAGCTCCGTCGATCGCGCGCGTCGCTTACCTGACCGACGCAAGCCATCCGAACCCGGAGTTGCAGCACGCCGCCGCCGTGCTCGGCATCGAGTTGTTGCCCACGAAGGCGCAGCGCGCTGAGGATCTCGTCGCCGCGTTCGCTGCGGGCAAGCGGGCAGACGCCTGGTTTGTTCCCGACCGGGCGATGCACTTCGCGGAGCGGCGGGCCATCGTCGAACTCGTCGCCACGCAGCGCAAGCCCGCGATCTACCCGCACACGGTCTTCACGGAGGCAGGTGGGCTGATGTCGTACGCAGTCGATCTGAAGGACCAGTACCGCCGCGCCGCGGGTTTCGTCGATCAGGTGCTGCGCGGCGCGAAGCCGGCCGACCTGCCCGTTCAACAGCCGGTCAAGTTCGAGTTCGTCATCAACCTGAAGACCGCCAAGGCGCTGCGCATCACGATCCCGCAGGCCATGCTGCTGCGTGCCGATGAGGTGATTCGATGATGCAGCGCAAGACCTTCATGACCGGTTTGACCGTCGCGCCGTTCTTCGGGTTGTTCGCCCCAATTCGTCTGCCCGCGCAAACCGCGGCCAAGGTTGTGAGGATTGGCTGGCTGACCCCGACCGACGGAACGGGGCCCGTGGAGCTGCTGCGATTGGAGACGATGCGCACGGATTTGCGCGATTTGGGCTGGGTCGATGGCAAGAACCTCATCATCGAAGTCCGACACGCGGGTCTGAATCCGCAGCGCCAGCGCGAACTCGCCGCCGAGCTCCATGCACTCCCCGTGGCGCTGATCGTTGCAGCCGGCACCACCACGATTCGCGCGGCGCGTGACGCAGCGCCGGGCCTGCCTGTGGTCATGGTCAACGCCGGCGACCCGCTCGGTTCGGGCTTCGTCGCCAGCCTGGCCCGGCCAGGCGGCAACCTGACCGGCACCTCGGCGGCCGGCGAAGAAATACTCGCCAAGCAGGTCGAACTGCTGTCGGCAGCCGTGCCGCACCTCAAGCGCATCAGCGCGCTGATGAACAGCGCCAATCCGGCCAACGGCTTCTTCTTCGAGGCCATGTCGGCCCGCGCCAGGAACTTGGGCCTGCGACTCGATCGCATCGACGTTGCGGCGGCGGGCGAGCTGGAGGCGGCGATTGCACGCGCCAAGGGCGGCGCGTTGCTGGTCGTGGGCGATCCGATGTTCTTTCAGCACCGCGTGCGCATCCTGGAACAGACGCTTCGCTCCCGGATACCCTCGATTTTCGGCGGCCGGCCGTACGTGGTGGACGGTGGACTGATGTCCTACCTTTCGCCCAACGAATGGCACTGGCGCAAGGCGGCCAGCTACATCGACAAGATTCTCAAAGGCGCCAAACCCGCTGATTTGGCAGTTGAGCAGCCGACCCAGTTCGAACTGGTGATCAACCTGAAGACCGCCAAGGCGCTGCGCCTCACGATCCCGCAAAGCGTCCTGCTGCGCGCCGACGAGGTGATTCGGTGATCACGCGCCGCTGCGTTGCACTGGCTGGCGGCGTCGGCTTGCTCGTCGCGCACCCGCTCGGCCACGGCCAGCCCGCCGCGACGATGCGACGCGTCGGAATTTTGCATGTCGGATCGGAAGCCGAGGGAGTCGGTCTGCGCACGCCGTTCAAGCAGGGCATGCACGATCTCGGCTGGCTGGAAGGGAAAAGCGTCGAATACGAGATCGTCTCCGCCGACAGCGACGTGAACCGCCTGGACGCCCTGGCCCGCGAACTGGTAGCGCAAAAAGTCGACGTGATCGTCGCCGGCGCCTCGCTGGCGGTGCGTGCGGCACAGCGAGCGACGAAGACGATTCCGATCGTGATGGCCGGCGTCGGCGACCCGGTGGGCCAAGGGTTTGTCGCCAGTCTGGCCAGGCCGGGGGGCAACATCACCGGCATTGCCAATCAGGCCGATGAGTTGCTGGGCAAGCTGATCCAGATTCTGCACGAGGTGGCACCGCAATCCCGGCGCGTCGCCATCCTGTTGAACGAAACCAATCCGCAGGGGGCCGCGTTGTTCCGGGCCTCCGGCGAGCGCGCTTGCGCCGCGTTGGGCCTCACCGCGATCTGGGTGGTCGCGAGTGTGCCGGCGCAGCTGCCAGGCGCGGTCCAGCAGATCGTTCGCCAGCGAGCGCAGGCTGTCGTGGTGGTCGCGGACCCGATGTACGTCAGCGAACGCTTCAAGCTTCAAGAGCTGCTGCACGCCACTCGGCTGCCGGTGGCGTGCGGGCATCGCGAAAACATGATCGCGGGCGGGCTGCTCAGCTATGCATCGAACTTCCCCGCGAACTTCCGCTACATGGCCAAGTTCGTCGACAAGATTCTGAAAGGCGCCAAGCCGGCCGAGCTTCCCGTCGAGCAGCCGATCAAGTTTGAGTTGGTCATCAACCTGAAGACCGCCAAAGCGTTGGGCATCACGGGCGACAGTCCGCCGAACGTCGCGCTGCTTGATCAAGTGTGCCCCTGAACGCATCAAGAAGAGTGAACAGGCTCACTTTTCCATGAAGGCCGCCTGGCGCTCCTTGTACTCGCTACTGTCGAACCACGCCTGCACCGCGCGCTCGGTGGCGTTGACGTCGCGCTCACTGGGTAGCGTAATTCCGCGCTTTGCCCACGGCCAGCTTGGCGCATCGCACCGTGCGCGGCGCTTGTTCGGGCGTCCCGCGATCGGCTCGTTCATCGCCGGTACGTTCGGCGTGGTGTTGCCGATGCTGGTGTCGACGGCGCTGGCGCGCCGGTCGCTTTCCTTCGGCCCGCCCGAGACCTTCGCCACGCGCGCGCCTGGGCCGGCACACCTGGAATCGTTCACTGAATCAACTCGTCGGCGCGCAGCAGGACTGAGTGAGGCACCGTGAGGCCGATGGCCTTGGCGGTCTTCAAATTGATGGCGCACTCAATCCTGGTCGGTTGCTCGAACGGAAGATCTCCGGGCCGCGCACCCTTCAAGATGCGGTCGACGAACCTCGCACCTTCCCGCACGAGCGTCTCCAAACTGGGGGCGTAGGACATCAGCGCACCGGCAACGACGAATCCCTTTTGGGCCGCCATGGTCGCCATCCGGCTGGCAATTGCTGCAGTCACGATTCGATCGATGTGGCGGAAGATTGTCAGGTTGCGCTCAAGCATCACCGCAGCGACACCTCGCCGATTGAATTCGGCAAACGCCTTCTCGATATCCTCTGCATTGGCCACTTCCGCATACACGGCTTCCATACCCAACGATTCGTACACTGGGTCGCGCAGCTTTCTGCGAAACGTGATGTCAGCCGCTTGCGATGTCAAATCGACGAATTCACCGACACGGGCCAGCTTGGGCAGAATCTCTTTGAGCAACTGCACGCGTTTGACTGTCAGTTCCGTGCTCATCAGCGTGTTGCCAGTGACATTGCCGCCGGGGCGGGCCAGACTGAACGCGAAACCAGCGGCGACGGGGTCGCCTCCTTGCAGCAGCGCCACGATCGGCAGCGTCTTTGTCGCGGCAATCGCTGCGATCCGTGCAACGCCTCCCATGGCGACAATGACCTCTACGCCGAGCTTCACGAGTTCTACCGCTTGCGCCGCAATGAGTTCCCGGTTGCTGGCGGCGTAGCGCCGCTCGATGACCAAATTCTGCCCCTCGACCCACCCAAGATCCCGCAAGCCCAGCTCAAGCGGGCCGGGGGGCGGAGCCACTTCGCTCAATGCGATGAAGTCCAGCACACCGATTCGGCGCATGGCCGCCGCGGGTTGGGCCCGGACACGCGCGGCATTTGCCAGACAGGGCCCGGCAGCAATCTCGATGAACGTGCGCCGCGTAATCATTGGATCGCCTCGTCGGTGCGCGCCAACGTTGCCTGCGGGATTGCGATTCGGAGCCCCCAGACTGGTCCTTCGGTCGCAACGGAAGTGTCGCCAGGCTCGCAGGCGAGTGCTTGTGTGAAGCGCACTGTGGCAAACGGGCCTGGGGCGACTTGGCACGTCGCGGGCTTGTTCCGACATCGCCCGCCACAAACCAGCGCATGGGTGGGGTTA
This sequence comes from uncultured beta proteobacterium, assembly GCA_963775015.1. Classification (GTDB taxonomy): domain Bacteria; phylum Pseudomonadota; class Gammaproteobacteria; order Burkholderiales; family Burkholderiaceae_C; genus JAEMQF01. The sequence continues at coordinate 83,628 of CAVZHI010000005.1, forward strand.
GGCGCCCATTCGGCCAGACGCCGCAAATCGCGCCGAAGAAACACCGGGTTGTGCAGTTGTGGCAATGTGGAAGGTGGCACCGGCGAAGACCGAAAAGCCACTGGCGCGCAATGCCCGCGGGTTAGGTTGGTCCTGGGTGACGTCATCGACATTGGTGAATCGAAGTGTTGGCGTTTGCCGTCGCTGCGATATCCCGTTTGAGAGAGTGAGGAAGACGACGTACCCGCAGCCGGTGCCACATTCCACAACGAATGATGGAGCAACTTATGGCACAACGCAATCGAGCCTTCAGCCGCGGCGGCCTGCAGGTCACCCACCCGGACGCTGCCGCCGTGGACGTGGGCGGCGCCACGCACTACGCAGCCGTTCGGCCCGACGCCACGCACGAGCCTGTTCGTGAGTTCGAGTGTTTCACCCGTGACCTGCACGCCATGGCCGACTGGTTCGAGCAGTGTGGCGTGAAGATCGTGGCGATGGAGTCCACCGGCGTGTACTGGATCCCGCTGTACGAGGTGCTCGAGCGCCGCGGCTTTGAGGTGCTGCTGGTCAATGCGCGGCATGTGAAGAACGTCTCTGGGCGCAAGTCCGACGTGCTGGACTGCCAGTGGTTGCAGCAGCTGCTCACCTTCGGTCTGCTGCGCGGGGCGTTCCGCCCGGCCGATCAGATGTGTGCACTGCGCGCGCTCAACCGTCAGCGAGCCCGGCTGCTGCGCGACCAGGGCCGCTTCGTGCAGCACATGCAAAAGGCGATGACGCTGATGAACATCCAACTCGCCAACGTGATCAGCGATGTGGCGGGCGCCACCGGCCAGAGAATCGTGCGTGCGATCGTCGCCGGTGAGCGCGACCCGCACGTGCTGGCCGCCCACAGGGATGCACGCATCCACGCCAGCGAGGAGGAGATTGCCGCCAGCCTGCTGGGCAACTGGCGCGACGAGCACCTGTTTGCACTCAAGCAAGCGCTGGGCGCCTTCGATTTCTGCGGCTCTCAGCTTGCCGAATGCGATGGCGAGGTCGAGCGCGCGTTGGCGTTGCTGCACAAGCATGCGGGCTCGCCTGCGCCGGGCAAGCGCCGCAGCCGCGCGCGCAATGCACCGAAGTTCGACGTGCGTGAGCATCTGTTCAAGGTCTGCGGTGTCGATCTCACCCGCATCGACGGCATCGACGTGACCACCGCGATGACCGTCATCAGCGAGGTCGGAACCGACATGAGCCGCTTTGCCACCGTCAAGCACTTCACGTCGTGGCTTGGCCTGTGCCCAGGCACGAAGATCAGCGGCGGCAAGGTCCTGGGCGCGGCCACCAAGCGCAGCGTGAACCGCGCCACCCAGGCGTTGAAGCTGGCGGCTGCCGCGCTTCGCTCCAGCAAATCCGCGCCCGGGGCGTACTACCGGCGAATGTGCGCCCGCATGGACAAGGGCAAGGCCGTGACGGCGGCCGCCCACAAGCTGGCTCGCCTGATCTACCTGATGCTCACCAAGGGCGAGGAGTACACCGATCAAGGGCAGCTCTACTATGAAGAGCGCTACCGCGAGCGCGTCGTGCGCAGCCTCAGCAAAAAAGCCAACGAACTCGGCATGCTGCTTGTGCCTTCGACAAAACCAGCCTGATCACCTCTAGGAAAATCAATCACTTAGCGAGTGTTTCTTGAGAGGCAGCTTGGCGCGCCAGGCGGATGGCAGCTCGGCCACCGGCACATGCCCAATCACAATCGCACCCACCTCCACCCCTTCACAGGATCGATCGAGAATTCTCCCATGCACATGCCCGGCGTGCAACACGGGAAGGGCCACTGTCTGGGCCACTGTGCACTCAGGCGCCGAGCCTCCTCCAGTCATCCGCACGAGTTCGGGCAGGGCGCGATGGGCGTTGACGGGCCCGAGTCGGTGAACAACGCCGCCGCGACCGGCGCCATCGTGTCGATGCTGACGCTGGGCATTCCGGGCTCGGCAACGACCGGATCATGCTCGGCAGCCTGATGATGCGGGGGCTGCGTGAATTGGGATCAGGCCCGCTGCTGTTCGAGAAGAACCCCGATTTCGTCTCGGGCCTGATCGCCTCGCAGTACATCGCCAACGTGATGCCGCTCGTGATCAGCACCGCCTTCGTCCCGCTGTTCGTGGGCGCGCTGCGAGTGCCCTACGCGATCGCTCATGCCGATCGTCATCATCTTCTGCATCACAGGCGCGTTTTCGCTCAAGAACAGCGTGTGGGTCGTCGGCCAGATGCCGGTCTTCGGCGTGCTCGGCTATGCGATCAAGAAGCTCGGTTATTTGGCCGCAGCGCTGACGCTCGCACTGGTGCTCCGCCCGCTGGCCGAGCGCGCGCCGCGCCAGCCGCCGATCATTCGGACGCCGGGTTGGGGATATTCTTCATGCGGTCGATTCCGGCCGTGCTGACCATTGCCGCGCTGGCGGGAGTCGGGGTGCCATGGTGCGGGCGATCTTGGCTGCGGCGCGCCGGCGTGCCGGGGCGAGCCGGGCGGCAGGCTGATTTCGTTTCGAACCCATCGCCTGCGACGCCGGCGCGGCGGCGGCCTCATGATACGGGGCTCATTTGATTGATGTCTACTCCAATTCTGTCTCACTATGCGCCCCCTGGCCGACGCCTGGCGTCGTCCGCCATCGAGCTTGCAGGCCCGATGTCCTTCGCCAGCCCCTTGTGAGCGCACAGGCGCTCACTCGTTGCGGGCTCAGCCCCCCGAGGGGTTCAAGGTACCTCGGGGCGGCCCCTTGTTTCCTTGTGAGGATCTGAACCATGACCCAACTTTCTTCTGCCGGCGTTGGCTTCGGCCTGAATCCCACCGACGAACTCAACGACCTGCGCATGTCGCAGAAGGCCTTGCCGCTGCTCGAGCATGTCAAGCGATTCTGTGCCGAGACCGTGGCGCCGATGGCTGAGGAGTTCCAGCGCATGGGCGAAGGCCGCGCCGACCGCTGGAGCTACGTGAGCGGCCAGCTCGAGCTGCTCGAAGTGGCGAAGAACAAGGCCAAGCGAGAAGGGCTGTGGAACTTCTTCCTGCCCGACGCGCACACCGGCGAGGGCCTGAAGAACCTTGACTATGCCTACATCGCGGCCGTGCTGGGCCGCTATCCGATGGCCCCCGAAACCATGAACTGCTCGGCACCCGACACCGGCAACATGGAGGTCATCGAGCGCGTGGGCACGCCCGAGCAGAAGGAGCGCTGGCTCAAGCCGCTGCTGGCCGGAGAGATCCGCTCGGCCTATGCCATGACCGAACCCGGTATGGCCTCGTCGGACGCCAAGAACATCGGCATGAGCGCGGTACTCAAAGGCAATCAGTGGGTGCTCAACGGCGAGAAGTACTACATCTCCGGCGCGGGTGACCCGCGCTGCAAGATCATGATCACGATGGTCAAGACCAGCCCCGAGGCAGCGCCGAGCCAGCAGCATTCGCAGATCCTGGTGCCCATCGACACGCCCGGGGTCAAGATCCTGGGGCCGATGTGCGTGTTCGGCGAGGACGACGCGCCGCACGGCCACATGCACATCCGCTTCACCGACGTGCGCGTGCCCGAATCCAACATGCTGCTGGGCGAAGGGCGCGGCTTCGAGATCTCGCAACTGCGTCTCGGCCCGGGCCGCATCCACCACTGCATGCGCTCGATCGGCCAGGCTGAGAAGGCGCTCGACCTGATGGTCACGCGCGGCCTGTCGCGCGAAGCGTTCGGCAAGAAACTGGTCTGGCTGGGCGGCAACATCGAGATCATTTCACGCGCGCGCATCGAGATCGAATCGATGCGATTGATGGTTCTCAAGGCCGCCAAGGCGATGGACGTGCTGGGCAACCGCGAGGCACGCGTATGGGTGCACATGGTCAAGGCGCTGGTGCCGGAACGCGTCTGCCACATCATCGACCAGGCGATCCAGATGCACGGCGCCACCGGCGTGTCGCAGTGGACGCCGCTGTCGCGCATGTACGCCAGCCAGCGCACCCTGCGTCTGGCCGATGGTCCGGACGAAGTGCACCACCTGGTGGTGGGCCGCAACGAAGTGCACGCCTACGCGAGCAGCGGTGAAGACGCCACCTCGGCCGTTGTCTGGCGCAGCTGAATCCGGCGCATCGCAGCGCGCCGCACTCGCACCATGGCGACCTACCACCCCAGGGCCTTGCTGCCCGATGACCAGCCGGCCGCGTGGAGCGCTCCGGTGCCCATCACCTACGACCGGCGCGACGTGCTGTTGTACGCGGTAGGGATTGGCTGCAGCGACCTGCGCTTTACCTTCGAAGGGCACCCGGGTTTTGCGGTGTTCCCCACCTTTGCGATCCGCTGGGGTGGCGCGGGCATCGTGCTCGATGCGAACGCGCTGCCGCCGTCCCCGGCGCCATTCATCATCGACGCCGAGCGCAGCCTCGAGATGCTGGCGCCACTGCCGTTGACCGGCACGGTGCAGGTGCGTTCGCGCCTTCTGGCCGTGCACCCGCGCGGCAAGGGCAGTGCGTTTCTCGAGTTCGAGAGCGAAGTCACCGACGCCACCGGCCAAGCCTGCGTGCGCATGGTCAGCGGATCGAGGATAGGAAATTCAAACGCCATTTTTCTCGCCCATGACCGTCCCGGCAAGGCATGCAAGGCATCTGATTTCGCTGGATGCTTTCTTTTGGAGTTGGCTGCGACCTGCAGAGCGTCGACGCTGCCGCCAGGACGCGTCTTCCATGGCGGTTCCCTGCGGGTGAACCCTGATGTTTGGGCCGCTTTGGCCCCTCCCCAAAACCCCGGACGCAGCCGATCCCCGCAGCTCGTGTCGCCAGGCTGCTTGATCGACGGGTGTTGACCTGTTCTCAGGCCGCTTGCAGCGCCTGTCCCCGGGCTGGCGCCCTGGGTGGCGCTCTTGCCTGCAAGCCCAGGTGCGTGAGGATCTTCTCGATCACCGGCTGCTCCAGGATCGCGGCGATGATCTTCAGCTCGCCGCCGCAGTTCGGACAGCGCTCCAGATCGCACCTCGAAGACGCGCTTGAGCAGCTTGGCCCAGTTCAGGCGCACCGGTCGGTGGTGCTCGCAGTTCGCCTCGCACTCGGCGGGGTTTGCTTCCTGCGCGGGCGCCTCAGGCTCTTGCGGCACCACCATCGCGCGCAGCTTGGCATTGGGTGCCAGAACACCATGGAACCGAATCAGGTGCAGCCTCGGCCTGTGGCACCAGCGCAGCCAGCCGCTGCATGAACTCCAGCGGCGAAATCACCAGGTGCGTGGTGCCGTCCCGCCAGGGCGTCTTGAGCTTGAGCACCACCTGACCGGCGGCGTTGGTTTGCACGCGTTCGTTGGCCAAAGCCGGGCGCGTGATGTAGCGTCACAACTGTTCCAGCGCTTTGCGGTCGTCGGCCGCGCAACGCACAGCCGCGTGCAGGTTGAAGCCGTTGCTCTGGGCGCACAGGCGATGCTTGAAGTCCGTCTCCCTGGGCATTGCACCCTGCAGCGTCAGCACCTTCTGCCCGGCTCGTGGGCCGAAAGCGATGCGATAAGTACACGCCGCGGCCTGCAGCGGCCTGAGCGTGCGGGCCTCGTCCGAATCGCCGTCGTCGTCGGCGAGGTAGGTCGAACCCTGCTCTTCCACCAACACCCCCCGACGGGTGAGCAGACCCATCAATCGGGTGATGATCTTGTGCAACACCGCCTGCAGCGCTTCTTCGGTCGGCGCGGGTGCTTCGACGAACTCCGGCGTGCCATCAGTGCCGCACCGGTACACGCCATCCAGCACCAGGCAATGAAGGTGGATGTTCAAGTTGGCCGCAGACCCAAAGCGCTGGATCAGCGTGACCGCGCCGCTGTCGGCCTCGTCGGCCTTGAGGCCGGCCTGCCCGAGCAGGTGACGCGTGATCACGCGGTGCACCACCTGCAGCACGGGCGTCACCAGCTTGGGTTGCGCGGCCAGCAGCAGGCGCAAGGGGATGGGCAGTGACAACACCCACTGGCGCACCGGCACGTGCGGGATGACGTGGTCGATCAGGTGCGCCGCGGTCTGCGCCATGCGGCGGGCCCCGCACGACGGGCAAAAGCCTCGGCCCTTGCAAGAGAAGGCGAGAAGCTTGTCGTGGCCGCAGTCGCCACAACGAAGGCGCAGGAAACCGTGGGCCAGGATGCCGCACTCCAGAAAGGCGTCGAACTCGTCTTTCACAAACTGCGGCAGATCAGCACCAGCGGCGGCCTGCGCCTGCTCGAAGAAGGTCGCGGCATGCCGCTGCACCAGGCGGTACAGCGTGGTCTCTTCGGGGCGATGACGTTCGTAGTGGACCGGGGCGCCATCCGGCGCCCGCTGGGGCTGCCGGCCAATGGCTTGCACGCGAGGCTCCCGAGGTTGTGACCTCGGACGGTCTCAGGCCCGGCAGCGAGCTGCAATCGCTCTGTGGGCCGCCTACCTGTGGGTGCCCACCTCGGTGGGGCCACCTTCTGGTGAATGGTTGCTTCCGCCGCGACATCGTCGAGACGGGATGCCAGGAACCTGCCTGTCGCCACCGTCGGCTGATGGCCGTCATGGATAGCTATGCATAGTGGCCGGGAGTGTGAGTACGCTGGCATGCCGGGAAGCTGACATCGGCCGAAGGCGGTGCGTTGGTGGCGACATCGCGCATTCCGCACACGTACTTCGACGGGGACCGTCCGGCGCACGCCGCGTTGGGCAGTAACCGGTCGGTTGCGCTCGGGCTCAGATTTCGTTCGGCTCTGAGATTTCCAGGGCGTCATCAACCTCGACGGGGCAGAAGGCTTCGCTGCGCCAGTCGGGGTCGGCTTGCCACAGCGCTTGCGCCAGTGCGGTGCGATCGCCTGCGATGAGCAGGTAGGCGACGATGTTGGTGTCGACGAGTTGCATTCGCGCGTCTTGCGCAGGCCAGTGTGGCGGCTCAGGAGCGCCCGCGAACGATGGCGCGTTCGATGCTCGCCGCCGTGAGGCGCGCACCGCTGCGCAGTCGGACCGGCTTGGGCGGAGCGGCGGGTGGCGCAGTGCGGTCGGCGCGCAGTCCGGCGTCGAGCAGTTCCGCGACCAGGTCCTTGAGCTTGCGATCGGACTGAACGGCGCGCATCTTGACGCGGCGCACCAGCTCGTCGGGCAGGTCGAGAGTGGTCTTCATGCGGCCATTTTGCTGGAAAGCTGGTTTGCCGGCAAGATGGTCGGAGCGCCCTCAGGGCACCCCATCGGCACAGTGCTGCCGATGCCCAGGCCGCTGCGCAAGCCGCTCACGGTAGGCCAGCACCGCCGGCAGGTCGGGCCGTTCGATCGGGCTCAGCAGCCAGCGATGGGTCGAGAGGCCGAGGCCGATGTCGGCGAGCGTGAATGCTTCGCCGGCGGCGTAAGCGCCCGTGGCTTGCAGGCGCGCATCGAGGATCCTCATGTGGCGGTTCCAGGCGTCGACGCTGCGACGCACGGCCGATCCGTCCTGGTAGTCGGGGTGCGCACGCACGCGCGCCATGAACGCGTAGCGCCACGCGGCGTTGAGCTCTGTCGCCTGCCAGTCCATCCACTGTTCGACCGTCGCGCGCGCTTTGCGGCTCGAGCGGCAGCAGGTCGACGCGCCCGTGTGCCGCGGCGAGGTAGCGACAGATCGTGTTCGATTCCCAGAGCACGAAGTCCCCGTCGACGATCACCGGCACCAGGCCGTTCGGGTTCAGGCGCAGGAAGTCAGGATGGCTCGTCGGCCGTTCGGGCGTCGCCCACTCCTCGTGAACGTACTCGAGGTTCAGCTCGGCGCACAGCCAGAGCACCTTGCGCACGTTGATCGATGTCGATCTGCCAAGCACTCGCAGCATCACCCTGTCTCCTCGCGTTCACGCGCCTCGAATCGAGCAGCATAGCCAGCCAGCGTAACGCAGTCGGCGCCGAGCCCTTCACCCCGTGCCGGTGATCACTCCCGCCGTGCGCAGACGCTCGATCGCCGAGTCGTCCAGATTCAAGGTATCGCGAAGCACTTGCGCTGTGTGTTCGCCAACGCCGGGGACCCGGGCGCGCAGGTGGCTGGGCGTGCCGCTCATCTGCCACGGCGGGTTCACGCCGGTGAAGCTGCCTGCCGCGTCGTCGACCTGGGTGAACAGGCCGCGCGCGCGCAGGTGTTCGTCGGCCAGCGCATCGGCCGGGTCGGCGTAGGCAGAGCACGGCACACCGCCGGCGTCGAGCTCGCTCTGGGCTTCGGCGAGCGTGCGCTGCGACGACCACAGCTCGACGACGCTCATCATCGCTTTCCAGTTCGCGGCGCGCGAGCCGACGCTGGCAAAGCGTGCATCGCCGCGCAGCGCAGGCAGGCCAGTCACGTCGCACAGCGCTTCAAAGTTGCGCTGCGTGATCGGCGCGATGAGCAGGTCGCCGTCGCGTGTGCGCACCGGGCCGTACGCAGGGCGCGGCGACGCGACCGGGAACTGCGCTTCCTGGAGTTCGTAGATCAGCAGGTTCAGCATGCTGTCCATGAGCGCGACGTCGATGCGCTGGCCGAGTTGGGTTCGCGCGCGTTGCAGCAGCGCGGTCTGGATCGCCGAGCAGGCGTAGAGGCCGCCCAGCACGTCGGCGATGAATACGGCGCTTGGCGCCGGGCGCTCCCGGTCGCCGGCGTAGCGCATCAGGCTGCGGTCGAAGCCGCTCGCTGCCTGCACCATCATCGCGTACGCGGCGCGCTCGGCGCCGGGCCCCGTCTGGCCGTAGCCCGAGATCGAGCAATAGACGAGGCGCGGGTTCAAGGCCGCGAGTTCTTCGTAGCCCAGGCCGAGGCGCTGCATCACACCGGGGCGGAAGTTTTCGACCAGCACGTCGGCCTGAACCACGAGGCCGCGCACGAGTGCGAGTGCCTCGGCGTTCTTCAGGTCCAGCGCAACGCTGCGCTTGCCCGCGTTGAGCTGGCCGAAATAGGTGCTGTGCGGTCCGTCGGGGCCGGGGCGCAGCGGCGCGCGCTGGCGCATGTCGTCGCCATCGGGCGGTTCGACCTTGATCACGTCGGCGCCGAGGTCGGCGAGCAGGCGCGTGCAGTACGGGCCTGCGAGCATGATCGAAAAGTCGAGCACGCGCAGGCCGGTGAGCGCGCGATCCTGGGGTGTTTCGCTGGGCATGGCGTGATGCTGCACCGGATCGGGATGAACGGTGTGGCGCCGGGCGCACAGATGGTGTGCCGCCGATATGGCTTGGCCGATCGTCGGCCGCCGCGCAGACTGCGATGATGAAACAGCCCCCACGTCGCTTCGCTCCTGCCCCGAGGGCCACGAAGGGGCCCCTACGTGGCCCTCGGGGCGGCCAGTGGCTTCGGGCGGCCGGGCGCCACTGACATGAATTTCACCGAAGAACAACTCGCGTTTCGCGACAGCGTGCAGCGCATGGCGGAAAGACACGTCGCGCCGATCGCCGCGGAAGTCGACGCGAGTGACCGCTTCCCGCTCGAGCTGGTGGAGTTGTTCGGCGAGATGGGGCTGATGCAGCTCTGGATCCCCGAGCGCTACGGTGGCCCCGAAGGCAACCTGACGATGATGTGCATCGCACGCGAGGAAATCTCGCGCCACTCGCCGGCGTGCGGCTCGATCGCCGGGCTGAACACGATGTTCATCATGCCGCTGCTGCACTTCGGCTCCGAAGAGCAGCGCCAGCGCTTCCTGCCCGTCGTCGCGAAGGGCGGCGTCGTGACGGCGATCGCGCTTTCCGAACCGCAGGCGGGTTCGGATGTGAGCGCGATGAGCACGCGCGCCGTTCGCGACGGCGACTCCTACCTCATCAACGGCCGCAAACAGTGGTGCAGCTACGGCGTCGCGGCCGAGTTCATCATGCTCTTTGCGCGCACCAGCGGCGGCAGCGGCGCCGAAGGCATCAGCGCCTTCATCCTCGAGCCGAAGAAGATGCAAGGCATCACGTTCGGCCGCCACGAGCGCAAGATGGGTTGGCGCGGTGCGCCGAACACGCCGATTTTTCTCGACAACGTGCGCGTTCCCGCCGAGAACCTGGTCGGCGAAGAGGGCAAGGGCTTCAAGGCGAGCATGCGCGCGCTGGACCTGAACCGCCCGACGATCGGCGCGCAGGCGGTGGGGCTGGCGCAGGGTGCGCTCGATGCGTCGGTGGCGTACGCGAAAGAGCGCAAGCAGTTCAAGCGCAGCATCGCCGAGTTCCAGGGAATCCAGTTCATGCTCGCCGACATGGTGATCAACATCGAAGCCGCGCGCGCGCTCGTTTACGAATGCGCGCGCGCCGGCGACGCCGGCGATTGGCAGCGCTTGAACGTGCTCGCGAGCATCGCCAAGTGCTTCGGCAGCGACATGGCGATGAAAGTCACGACCGACGCGGTGCAGATCTTCGGCGGCTACGGTTACACGATGGACTATCCCGTCGAGCGCATGATGCGAGACGCGAAGCTGGCGCAGATCTTCGAAGGGACGAACCAGATTCAGCGCATGGTGATTGCGCGGCACTTGTTGAAAGCCGATCGATAAAGCAAACACGTGTCATCCCGGCGAAAGCCGGGATCCACCGTTCGCGCGAAGGCTGCGGTGCAGTGGATCCCGGCTTTCGCCGGGATGACGGATAACAGGAGTTCGCGATGAAATTGTTGCTCGCCAGCCTGCTGCTGGCACCCGCGCTCGTGCTCGCCCAGAGCTACCCGAGCCGCTCGATCCAGATGCTGATTCCGTATCCGGCCGGCGGCACGACGGATGTGATGGCGCGCGCGCTGCAGGAACCGATGCAGAAGGCGCTCGGGCAGACGATCATCGTCGAGAACAAGTCCGGCGCGTCAGGTGTGCTCGCAGCGCGCGAAGTGGCACGCGGCAAGCCCGACGGGCACGCGCTGCTGTTCATCAACAGCGGCATCGTCGCCGTCACGCCGCATGTGCAGAAGGACGCGGGCTTCGACGGCGTGAAGGACTTCGCTCCCGTCGCGCTCGTGACGATGGCACCTCTGTTCGTCATCGTTCCCGGCAACCTGCCGGTGACCGACCTGCGCAGCTACATCGAGCACATGAAGAAGCAGACCGCACCTGCGGCTTACGCGTCGGCCGGCGTCGGCTCGTTCGGCCATCTGGCGAGCGAACTCTTCATCAAGGCCGCGGGCTTGAGCCTGACGCATGTGCCGTACCGCGGTCAGGCGCCGACGACGAACGCCGTGCTCACGGGAGAGGTGCAGTTGCTCATCACGAGCATGTCCAGCAGCATGCGCGGTTTCATCGACTCCGGCAAGTTGAAGCTGCTCGGCGTGACCTCGGCTTCGCCTTCGCCGCAGGCCGTCGGTGTGCCCACGGTGGGCAGCGTGCTGCCGGGGTACGCGGCGGAAACCTGGTTCGGCTTCGTCACGACCGCGGGAACGCCGCCCGACGTGATCAACAAACTGAACAGCGAAATCAACACCATCCTCGGCACGCGTGAGATCCAGGACAAGATGAACGGCCTGGGTCAGCTCGTTCGCACCCTCAACCCCGCGCAGTTCGGCGCGCTGATCGCCGAAGACTCGGCGCGCTGGGGCCAGGTGGTTCGCGAAAACAACATCCGCGCCGAATAGCCACGCCGCGTCACCCCGACGAAAGTCGGGGCCCACCGTTCGCACTACCAAGAGAAACCGGAGCCGCCATGTCCCGCTACGCCAACTACCACGACCTGAAAATTGAAGTCGCCAACAAGGTCGCCACCGTCACGATCAATCGCCCCGACGCGCGCAACGCGATCAACCAGCGCCTGATCCGCGAACTGCGCAACATCTGGGACGACCTCGGTGACGATCCCGCAGTGAACGCCGTTCTGCTCACCGGCGCCGGAAAATTCTTCAGCGTCGGTGGCGACGTGAAAGCGATGTCGGAGCGCCCGGGCGGCGATGTGCTCGAAGAAGGCGAAGTGCACGACCCGATGATCAGCCGCAGGCTCGTGAACCGCCAGCTCGAGCTCGACAAGCCGATCGTCTGCGCCATGAACGGCGACGTCGTCGGCCTGGCGGCGACGATCGCGCTGTTCTGCGACATCACCGTGATGAGCGAAGACGCGCGCATCGGCGACAGCCACGTGAACAAGGTCGGTCTCGTCGCGGGCGACGGCGGCAACGTGATCTGGCCGCTGCTGATCGGCGTGTCCAAGGCGAAGGAGTTCCTCATGCGCGGCACGCTCATCAAGGGCCGCGAGGCGGAGCGCATCGGCCTCGTGAATCACTGCGTCGCGGCAGCAGAAGTGTTGCCGTTCGCGCGCCAGATCGCGCAGGAACTCGCCGACGGCCCGGTGTGGGCGACGCGCTGGACCAAACTCTCGATCAACCAAGTGCTGAAGCAGCGCGTGAACCTGCAGATCGAGGCGTCGATGGCGCTCGAGCAGGTGACGTTCGATCTGCCCGATCACAAGGAAGCGACTCGCGCGTTCAAGGAAAAGCGCAAGCCGAAGTTCGCAGGCAGGTAGAGCTTTCCCTGGCACAAGGCCCCACGATGAATCTCACGTTTCAACTGATCGATACCGCCGCGCCGCGCACGCTCGTGGTCGACATCACTTCGTTCATCATCGCCGGATGGGTGGGGCGCGACGTGGCCGCCACCGAGCATCACATCGAGGAGTTGGCCGCGCTGGGTGTGAAGCGCCCGAGTACCTACCCCTTGTACTACCGCGTCGCTGCCGACCAGCTCACGCAAGCAGCGCAGATCCAGGTGCTCGGTGCGGATTCATCGGGCGAGGCCGAAGTCTTTGCGTTTTCCTCCGAGGGGGAGATGTTCGTGAGCCTCGTCTCCGACCACACCGACCGCAAGCTCGAAGCGCAGGGTGTCGCCATTTCCAAACAAGTGTGCGCCAAACCGGTGGCGCGAAGCGCTTGGCGCTACGCCGACGTCGCAGCACATTGGGACGAGCTGGTTCTGCGCTCGACGATTGAAGAAAACGGCGCGCAAGTGTTTTATCAGGAAGGGCGCCTGGCTGCGCTGCGGCCGCCAACTGAATTGATCGCCGGTTATGGCCGCAGCGTTGGCGCAGTGGGCAACGGCCTCGCGCAGGGCAGCGCCATGAGTTGCGGCACGCTGTCGGCGATCGGCGGGGTTCGGCCCGCGCGGTCGTTCGCCATGGAGCTGTTCGATCCGCGCCGCAAGTGCAGTCTGACGCATCGCTACGCGGTCGACGTACTCCCGGTGGTCTCGTGAGAGCCTGAGACACGGGGCCGGTCCATGAACGTCCGCTTCCTCGAAACCTTTGTCTGGCTCGCGCAATTGCGCAACTTCCGCATGACCGCGGAGAAGCTGCACACGACGCAGGCGGCGGTATCGAGCCGCATCGCGACGCTCGAGCAGGACCTCGGCGTGCGCCTGTTCGACCGCGGCGCGCGCGACGTGACGCTCACGCTCGACGGCAGCAAAGCGCTGGTCTACGCCGAACGGCTCGTGCGCACGGTGCAGGAAATGCGCGAGTCGATGGCGGACCGCACGCTCTTCGCCGGGACGATCCGCATCGGGCTGATCGAATCGATCGTGCATTCCTGGTTTCCGCAGTTCATGGCGCTCGTGCACCGCGGCTACCCGCGCCTGGAGATCGAGCTCACCGACGACACGACGATCCATCTGATCGACCAGTTCTCGCGCGGCAATCTGGATCTGATTCTGCAGACCGATTCGGTGGTCGGTCCGATGGTGCAGAACCTGCCGCTGTGCGACCTGCCGCTGCGCTGGGTGGGCGCCACGCACCTGGGCCTGCACAGCGAAGCGCTGAAACTCGCCGACCTGGCTGCGTTCCCGATCCTGAGCTTCTCGCGCAATTCAGGTCCGCACAAGTTCATCGAGCGGCTGTTCGACCACCATGTGGGCAAACCGGTGCGCGTGAATTGCATGACCTCGGCATCCGCGATGGTGCGCATGGTGGTCGACGGTTTCGGCCTCGCGCTGCTGCCGCCGGCGATCATCGCGCGCGAGCTGCGGGAAGGCTCGCTGCAATTGCTCAAGGTCGATCTCGAAATGCCGGCGCTGGCGCTCGTCGCTTCGTTTCGCACGACTCCGGACAATCCCTTATACGAACAGATCGCGTTGCTCGCGCAAGACAGTGCGCAGGCCTTCGCTCGCTCCTCCACCGACGAAGTGGCGCGTGTCCCGATCGGCATGCGCGATGCCGCGGCCTGGGAAATCGCCCGGCGCGCCGAGCCGAACCCGCAGCGCTAGGCGCGCAAGCGGCGGCGGCGCATTTGTGGCGCAGTACCTGCGCCCTCGGTCTCATCAGCAGAACTGATTGCGGGCCAATCGTTTTTCTTGTTGGACAGCGCGAAGGGGCTATTCCAGACTTTGCCGCATGGCTGCAAACACCGACTGGCATTACCTCGAACTGCTCGACATCGCGCGGCGCATCCAGGCGCGCGAAATTTCCAGCGTCGCCGTCACCCAGGCGCAGCTGGATCGAATCCAGAAGCTCGACGGCAAGCTCAAGAGCTACGCGACGCTGATGGCCGACGCCGCGCTCGCCGACGCGCGACGCGCCGACACGGAAATCGCGAAGGGCCAGATTCGCGGGCCGATGCACGGCGCGCCGATCGCGGTGAAAGACCTGTGCTGGACCCAAGGCGTTCCCACCGCTGCGGGAATGACGATCTATTCAGATTTCCGGCCGGACCAGGACGCGACGGTCGTGAAGCGCCTGCGCGCCGCGGGCACCGTGATCCTGGGCAAGCTGCAACTCACCGAAGGCGCCTACGCCGATCACCACCCGAAGATCGCGCCGCCGGTGAACCCGTGGAACGCTGCACATTGGTCGGGCGCGTCGTCCAGCGGCTCGGGCGTGGCCACGGCCGCGGGCCTGTGCTACGGGTCGCTCGGCTCGGACACGGGTGGTTCGATCCGCTTCCCGAGCGCCGCCAACGGCCTGACCGGAATCAAGCCCACCTGGGGCCGCGTCAGCCGCTTCGGCGTGTTCGAACTCGCTGCCACGCTCGACCACGTGGGCCCGATGGCGCGCAGCGCCGCCGACGCCGGCGCGCTGCTCGGCGCGATCGCCGGGTCGGATGAGAACGACCCCACGGCCGTGCAGCTGCCCGTGCCGAACTACCTGGCAGGCATGACACGTGGCCTGCGCGGCTTGCGCATCGGCGTCGACGCGGCCTGGAACGGCACGAGTGTGGACGCGCCGACGCGCACCATGATGGCAGAGACCATCCGGATCGTCACCGAACTCGGCGGCGACATGCGCGAAGTCAAGTTCCCGAACCCCGAGCAAATGATCACCGACTGGTTCCCGCTGTGCGGCGTCGAGACGGCGGTCGCGCACGAGGCCACGTATCCGTCGCGCAAGAGCGAATACGGCCCCGGTCTGGTGGGCCTGATCGATCTGGGTCTGGCGCAGCGCGGTGTCGACTACCAGAAGATCGTGCTCAATCGCCGTGCCTTTTCGGGGCGCGTCGCCGCCCTGTTCGAGGGCATCGATCTGCTGCTGATTCCCACCACCGCAGCCGCCTCACCGACCCTTGCGCAGATGGCCGGCTTGGCGACCGACGCGGACCTGCTGCAGGCGCTGCTGCGCTACACGTGTCCGTTCGACATGACGGGCAGCCCGACGATCACGCTGCCCGGCGGCTTCACGAGCAGTGGCGCGCCGATTGCATTCCAGTTCGTATCGCGTCACTTTGAAGAAGACCTTCTGGTGCGGGCCGGCTGGCATTACCAACAAGCCACCGATTGGCACCGGCGTCACCCGACGCTCTGACGCGCGTACCCGCCCGCTGATTTCCCCCCGCCCGCCCACGCCTGCCGGAGCAGCAGCGGGGCGCCTCAATCGTTCAATGGAGACATAGCTGATGAAAATGCAATTCAAGATCGCCGCGGGACTCGTCTGTGCGGCACTCGCAGCGGGCCCCGCGCTCGCTGCCGACCTGAAGATCGGCCTGCTCGAAGACGTGTCGGGCGACCTGGCGCTGATGGGCAAGCCCAAGCTCAACGGCTCGCTGCTCGCGGTCGAGGAAATCAACAAGGCGGGCGGCATCATGGGCCGCAAGATCGACCTGATCCACCTCGACCCGCAAGGCGACAACGCGCGCTACCAGGAATTCGCGCGCCGCCTGCTGAGCAAAGACAAGGTCGACGTGCTGATCGGCGGCATCACGTCGGCGTCGCGCGAAGCGGTGCGACCCATCATCAACAAGACCGACACGCTGTACATCTACACGAACCAGTATGAAGGGGGCGTGTGCGATGCGAACATGGTAAGCAACGGCGCGATCCCCGAGCAGCAGTTCTCGACGCTGATTCCCTACATGGTCGAGACCTTCGGCAAGAACGTCTACGTGATCGCCGCCGACTACAACTTCGGCCAGCTCTCGGCCGAATGGAACCGCACGATTCTCAAGACGCTGGGCGGCAAGGTCGTCGGCGAGGAGTTCATTCCGCTGGGCGTGTCGCAGTTCGCGCAGACGATCCAGAACATCCAGAAGGCCAAACCCGACTGGATTCTCACGATCAACGTCGGCGCGGCGCAGGACTCGTTCTTCGAGCAGGCCGCTGCGGCCAAGCTGAACCTCCCGATGGGCTCGTCGATCAAGGTGATGCTGGGCTTCGAGCACAAGCGTTTCGCGCCGCCCGCGCTGAACCGCATGCACGCCACGGCGAACTGGTTCGAGGAGGTGGACACGGCACCGGCCGAGGCGTTCAAGAAGCGCTGGCGCGCCAAGTTCCCGAGCGAGACCTACATCAACGACATGGGCTACAACGCCTACACCGCCGTCTACATGTACAAGCAGATGGTCGAGGGCGCGAAGTCGACCAAGCTCGCCGACCTGCGCAAGTTCATCCAGACCGGCAAGGCGTGCATCGAGGCTCCGGAAGGCCAGATCTGCATCGACCCGAAGAGCCAGCACACGTCGCACCGCATGCGCCTCATCTCCGTGGGCGAGAAGCATGAAGTCAAGGTCGTCAAGGATTACGGCGTCATTCAGCCGTATTGGCTCGGCCAGATCGGCTGCGACCTGACGAAGAACAACGACAAGAAGCAGTACTCGCCGTCGGACCTGCCGAAGAAGAAGTCCTGAACTCCTGAACTGAGTCGCGCCGGGCCTTCGTGGCCCGGTGCACTTTCCGTCGAGCTATTTCACTGCAGGCGCGGCCGATGTTCGCTGAAGTCTTCTCCATCGTCTATCAGTTCTTCGACGTCTTCGCGTTCCTGATTCTCTCGGCCGCTGGCCTGGCCATCATCTTCGGCATGATGGGCGTGATCAACATGGCGCATGGCGAGCTGATCATGTGCGGCGCCTACGTCACGGTGGGTCTCGTTCACGGCGGCTTTCCGCTGCCGCTCGCGCAGCTGTGCGGCACGCTGGCCGCGGGTGTGATCGGCGTCATCATCGAAGTGCTGCTCGTGCGCAAGCTCTACAAGCGCCCGCTCGATTCGCTGCTCGCCACCTGGGGCCTGAGCCTCGTCGTGACGCAAGGCATGCTCATCATCTTCGGTTCGTCGCTCGCCAGCGTGGGCACGCCCAAGGGCAGCTTTCGCGTGGGCGACTACACGTTCTCGACCTATCGGCTCGTGCTGATCGGCGGAGCGCTGGCGGCGCTGGCGCTCATCTACTTCATTTTCATGCGCACGCGCTTTGGCGTGCATGCCCGGGCGACGATGCAAAACGCGGCGATCGCGCAGGCGCTCGGCGTGAAGGTGGGCAACGTCTACGCGCTGAGCTTCGGCATCGGCGCTGCGCTCGCAGGATTTTGCGGCGCGCTGTTCGCGCCGACGATGACGCTCATTCCGACGATGGGCGCGACCTTCATCGTCGAGAGCTTCGTCACCGTGGTGGTCGGCGGCTCGAACGTCCTGCTCGGTACCGCCCCTGCGGGAATGTTCCTCGCGGCGGTACGAACGCTGCTCAACGCGAGCGCGGGCCAGATCGTCGGCCAGATCGGTATGTTGCTCGCTGTCATGGTGATCATCCGCATCCTGCCCGAGGGCGTGTCGGGATTGATCGCGAAGCGCTCCCGCTGAGACTCCATGTTGAACCGACTCAATGGCCCGCAGACGCTCGGCAACGGCCGCGGCTTCTGGATTTCGTTCGCAGTCGTGCTCGCGCTGATGCTCGCGTACCCGCTCGTTGCCGATAGCTACTCGGTGGGCAACATCGCCTACCTGCTGCTGTGGGTCTTCATGGCGCTGGGGCTGTCGCTGATCTGGGGTTACGGAGGCATCCTGTCGTTCGGCCAGACCTTCTTTTTCGGCCTCGCGGGTTACGGCTACGGCGTTCTCGCGATCAATTTCGACGGCGGCGGCATGACGTTTGCTGCCCTCGTGCTCTCTGTCGGTCTGGCGGCGCTCGCTGCCGTCCTGCTGGGCTACTTCATCATCTGGGGTGGCGTGGGCGGCGTGTTCATCGGCATCGTCACCCTGTCGGCGACGCTCGTCCTCGCGTTCTTTCTTGGGCACACCGCAGGGCCCGAATTTCACATCGGCCCGGCGCGCCTGAACGGCTACAACGGCATGAAGGGCATGGAAGCGCTGAACATTCCCTGGTTCGGCGGAAGCAATTTCGAGTTCGAAGGCGTGAGCCTGTACTACCTGATCCTGGCGCTGCTTCTGTTCGTCTACCTGGCGCTGCGCGCGCTCGTGAATTCGCGCTTCGGCAACGTGATCGTTGCGATCCGCGAAGACCCGCAGCGCGCCGAACTGCTCGGCTACGACACGCGCAAGTACCAGCTCGGCATCTTCGTCATCGGCTCGGCGCTCGCGGGCCTGTCGGGTGCTCTGTACACGTCGTGGGGCCAGTTCATCACGCCGGCGAGCATCGGCCTGCCGGCGGCGGCGATGCCCATCGTCTGGGTCGCTTTTTCCGGGCGCAACGATATCACAGCGACGCTCGTCGGCTCGTTCCTCATCCTGCTCGCGTTCCAGACGATCACGGTCTATAGCCAGCAAGCGGCGCTGATCCTGATGGGCGCGATGTTGCTCGTGACGGTGCTGCTCGCGCCGCAGGGCTTTGCCATCGGCGTGGTGCGCGCCGCTGCGGCGCTCATGCGCCGATTCGGCATCGGCGCGAACAAGGGGACGCCGACGTGACCGAACTGTTGCGAACGACGGGCCTGTCCAAGCGCTTTGGCGGCCACCAGGCCGTGTCCGACGTCGACCTCGTCGTTCAGCGCGGCGAGATCCACTGTCTGATCGGCCCCAACGGCGCGGGCAAGAGCACGCTGTTCAAACTCATCGTCGGCACCCATGTCCCCAGCGCCGGCAGCATCACGTTCGACGGCCACGACGTGACCGAGCAGCGCCCCTTCGAACGCGTCAAGCGCGGCATGAGCATCAAGATGCAGACGCCGAGCGTGTTCCGCGAGCTGCCGGTGCGGCAGAACGTGCAGATCGCGCTGCAGCACCATGTGCCGCCGGCGCAACTGGCCGAAGAACGCGACCGGTTGCTCGAACTGCTCGACCTGAGCGACCGAGCACGCGAAGCTCGCCGGCGAGCTGTCGCACGGCCAGCAGCAGTGGCTCGAGATCGGCATGGCGCTGGCGCTGAAACCCACGCTGATCCTGATGGACGAGCCCACCGCAGGCATGTCGCCCGAAGAAACGCTACACGACCGGCGAACTGATCCAGCGCTTCAACGCGCAAGGGCATGACGGTGCTCGTCGTCGAACACGATATGACTTTCATCCGCCAGATCGCCAAACAGGTGACGGTGCTGCACTACGGCAAGGTCTTTGCGCGCGGGCCCATCGACGAGATCATTCGGGACCCTCGCGTCGCCGAGATTTACCTCGGGAAAAAACATGACTGAGTTCGTTCTCGAAGTGCGCGACCTGGCGGCGAGCTACGGCGCCACACCGATCCTGCAGGGCGTGGACATGCGCATCGCGAAAGGCGAAATCGTCGGCCTGATCGGCCGCAACGGCGTGGGCAAGACGACGACGATGCGTTGCCTGATGGGCATGCTGCCGGCGTCGCGAGGCTCGATTCAATTGCAGCGGTCAGGACATCACGGCGCTGCCGAGCGATGCGCGGGCGCGCGCCGGCGTGGGCTACGTGCCGCAGGGCCGCGAGGTGTTCCCGCGCATGACGGTCGCGGAAAACCTCGCCGTGGGCGAATTGATCGGAGGACGCCGAGGGCAAAAAACTCCCCGACCTCGTTTACGAGTATTTCCCACGTCTGAAAGATCGGCGCGGCCAGATGGCCGGAACGATGTCCGGCGGCGAGCAGCAGCAACTGGCGATCGGCCGCGTGTTGATCGGCAACCCCGCGCTGATGCTGCTCGACGAGCCGACCGAAGGCATTCAACCGAACATCGTCGAGCTGATCTGCGAAGCGCTGCAGGCGATCCGCAAGCAACTCGGCACGACGATCCTGTTCGTCGAGCAGAATCTCGAAACGATCCAGGCGCTGAGCGAACGCTGTTACGTGATGGAAAAAGGCCGCACGGTTGCAACCATCGACGCCGGAGCTGTGACAGCCGACAACGTGCGCCAGCATCTGCTGATCTAGACCCACCCGCATTTCCCGCACAACGCACTCGGAGACAAACCCATGAACTGGCTCAATTCATCGATCATGCGCACGCGCGGCGTCGCGCAGGGGCGCAAGCCCGTGACGCACGCGCTCACCGAAGCGCTGCAGGGAACGTTCCACTACACGATCGGTCCGTACACGACGCCCGTGCTCTCGGTCAAGCCGGGGGACCGGATCGTCGTCGACACGCGCGACGCTTTCGAAGGCAAGGTGAAGACGCCGCAGGACCTGCCGTCCAAGGTGCTGACGATGCCCTTCGTGAACCCGCAGAACGGGCCGATCATGATCGAAGGGGCCGAGCCCGGCGATGCGCTGGCGGTCTACATCGAATCGATGGCGCCGCGCGGCCCGAACCCGCGAGGCACGTGCGCGATGATTCCGCAGTTCGGCGCGCTCAGCGGAACGATGTTCACGGCGCTGCTCGCCGACTCGCTGCCGGAGATCGTGCGCAAGATCGACGTCGACGAAGACGGTGTGTACTGGAGCAAGCGCGTCACCTTGCCGTACAAGCCGCACATCGGCACGCTGAGCTGCTCGCCGCAGATCGACTCGATCAACAGCCTCACGCCGGACCAGCACGGCGGCAACATGGACCTGCCCGACATGGGCCCGGGCAGCATCACCTACCTGCCGGTGCGCACCGCGGGGGCACGCCTGTTCATCGGCGACGCGCACGCGTGCCAGGGCGACGGCGAAGTCTGTGGCGTCGCGGTCGAATACCAGAGCGTGACGACGATCCAGGTCGACGTGATCAAGGGCTGGGGAATCGAATGGCCGCGCCTGGAAAACGAAGAGATGATCATGGCGATCGGCAGCACCCGGCCGCTCGAAGACGCGACGCGAATCGCGTACAAGGAACTCGTGCTGTGGATGGCCGCCGAATACGGCTTCGACAAGTGGGACGCGTACATGATGCTGAGCCAATGCGGGAGAGTGCGACTTGGCAATTTCGTCGATCCGAAGTACACCGTGGGTGCGGGGATCACGAAGAACTATCTGGCGCCCTGATCGCTAACGAACGGAGAACTGCATGGACCTCGGACTCAAGGGATTGAAAGCGCTGGTCACCGGCGGCACCAAAGGCATTGGTGGCGCGATTGCGCTGACGCTCGCGCGTGAAGGTGTGGACGTGGCGATCTGCTCGCGCCACGCCGACGAAGTGGTGAAGAGCGTCGCAGCGCTGAAGGCCCTGGGCGTGAAAGCCTTCGGCATGGCAGCAGACGTTGGGGACGCCAAGGCGCTCAAGTCGTGGGTCGATGCGTCGGCCGACGCGCTGGGAGGCATCGACATCGTCGTCGCCAACGTCAGCGCGCTCGCGATTCCGCCGACCGAAGAGAACTGGGAACGCAGTTTCCAGGTCGACATGATGGGCACGGTGCGCCTCGTCGAGGCCGCGATGCCGCGCCTGGAGAAGAGCAGACACGCAGCGATCGTCACGATCTCCAGCGTCTCGGGCCGCGAGATCGACTTCGCTTCCGGCCCCTACGGCGCGTTCAAGGCCGCGATCGTGCATTACACGCAGGGCCTCGCGTATCACCTGGCGGGGAAGAAGATTCGCGCGAACACCGTGTCGCCCGGCAACACCTATTTCAAAGGTGGTGTCTGGGAGCAAATCGAACACGGCAACCCGGACTTGTACAAGATGGCGCTCGGCTTGAACCCGACCGGCCGCATGGGAACGCCGCAGGAGATGGCGAACGCCGCGGTGTTCCTCGCCAGCCCGGCAGCGAGCTTCATCACGGGCACGAACCTGGTGGTCGACGGCGCGTTGACGAAGGGTGTGCAACTCTGAGGCCGGCGCACGATGGCTGAAGCACCCCTCACCGGAGCCGCGCGCGTTCGCGCCCTCGCGCGTTACGCGGGCTTGCCGCTGCCCGCGCAACGTGAAGCCGGCGTCGCGGCGATTCTGGACGCCTGGGCACCGGCTGCCGATGAATTGAGCCGCAAGATGAGCGCGGCGGCACATCAGGAGTTGTTGCCGATCACGGTGCTCGCTCACGGCGGCGAAGAAGCCGACGAAACGCCATGAGCGGTGATTCGCAACTCCTGAACTCGAGCCTGACCGAAGCGGCGGACAAGGTGCGCTCGCGCGAAGTCTCGCCGGTGGATCTGGTGCAAGCCACGCTCGCGCGAATTCACGCCACGGACGGCGTGCTGCGCTCCTACATCAGCGTGTTCGAAGAGCAGGCGTTGCAGGTCGCCAAGGCCGCTGAAATCATGGCCCAGGCCGGCCACGATCTGGGCCCACTGCATGGCGTTCCGATTGCGCTGAAAGACAACGTCGCCGTGCGCGGCTCGCGCACGACCGCTGGCAGCAAGGTCCTGGCCGACTGGCTGCCCGACACCGACGCGACGATCACGCAACGCCTGCGCCGCGCCGGGGCGATTCTCATCGGCAAGACCAACATGCACGAGTTCGCGTGGGGCGGCACGTCGGCGAACCCGCACTACGGCGCGGTGCGCAACCCGTGGAACACGGAGCGCTTTCCCGCAGGCTCGAGCGGAGGCTCGGGCGTGGCGGTGGCGGCGCGCAGCTGCTACGGCGCAGTGGGCACCGACACCGGCGGCTCGATCCGCCTGCCCGCGGCGATCAACGGCGTCGTCGGCATCCGGCCGACCTACGGACGGATCAGCAACCACGGCATCATTCCGCTGGCGTGGAGCATGGACACCGCGGGCCCGATGACGCGCACCGTTCAAGACTGCGCGCTGATGTTCGGCGTGATGGCGGGCCACGACAGCCAGGACCCGGCAAGTGCCGCGCGTGCGTGCCCCGACTACAGCGCGGCGCTGAACGACGGCGTGCGCGGCCTGCGCATCGGCGTTGTGCCCGGCTACTTTTTCCACCACTTGCAGCCGCCTGTGCACGACGCGGTGCGCGCGGCGCTCACCACGTTTCAGGACCTGGGCGCGCAGCTCGTCGACGTCGACATCGAGAACATTCACGGCAACATCTCGGCGCAGCTGACGATCGAATCCGCTGAGCCGAGCACCTACCACCAACGCTGGCTGCGCGAGCGCCCGCAAGACTACGGTGACGACGTTCGCACGTTGCTCGAAGTGGGCGAACTGCTGCTCGCCACGCACTATCTGCAGGCGCAGCGCTACCGCACGTTGCTGCGCAACGAGTTCCTCGCGGCGTTTCGCAAGGTCGACGTCTTTGTTTGCCCCACCTTGCCGTTCACTGCCACGCCACTCGGCGCGACGACGGTCGTGATCGAAAACGGCGTCGAAGAAGACATGCTGTCGGCGATCATGCAGTTCACCGGCGTGCCGAGCCTGACGGGCCTGCCGTCGTTGAACGTGCCGTGCGGGTTCGACGCCGACGGCATGCCCATCGGCATGCAACTCATCGGCCGACCGTTCGACGAAGCGCTGCTCTTCCGCATGGGGCACGCGTACCAATCGGCCACCCCGTTTCACTTGCGCGCGCCAAAGCTTTAGGGCTTGGTCCCGCCTCAGGCGCCGAAGCGCGACATCATCCGGAACACGAAAACGCTGCCGCTCTGACCCGCAGGCCACGACGCGGCGAGGGCGTTCGCGGCGTCAAACGCGGTGTCGGCGTCGTTCGCCTCGACCATCACGACGCCATCCTGCCGCGCCGGCGACGCGCTGGACGCCAAGGGCGTCGACAGTGCAACGTCGGTGCTGAGCACCGAGGCGCGCAGCACATGGTCGCGTGCGATCAATGCCTGGAACTTCGGCGCAGTTCGGTCGAGCGCCGCGTCGCTCACGACAAACAGCGCGAGCGCGCCGCCTTCGGGCGAGCCGACATCAACGATCAATTCGCCGACGCGACGCTGCGTGTCGCGCATGCGGCCGAAGTTGCGCCGCGACCATTCGGTTTGCTTGGCAAACGCCTCTTGGTAGGACGTGCTGCGAAAGATCTGCACGCTGTCGGTGTCGTACAGCGCGAGGTAAGGGCGCGGGCAACTCACGACGCAACGAAAACGCCGCGCGCGCCGAAACCCGGGAATCGCCATGCGCTCCTGCATGTGCTCCCGGTCGTACCAGCGGTTGAAGTCGAGTTCGTGCGCCGGGTCGACGTCGGTCCAGATCGAGAGTTGGCCGGCGGCTTGGGAAGAAGCACGGGTCATGGAGTGCGCCGTCGTCGGTGCAGAGGCAAGGGACGACAGTCTCCCGCATCGCTGTCGCTGCGTCTAACAAGAAATAGGCACCGCGAGTCATCGTGTCTGCTTATGGGGGTGGGGTGTTTACTCGCACCCACCCCTCCGAATGACTCCATGGCCGCCACCCGATCAAGCCGCGGGCATCGACCTACTGCTAGGTTTTCTGAAGCGGCACACTATTGGGCTCTGACGCTTTTCTTCCAAGAGGACCATACCGACATTCCCATCACCCGTCTCTTCCGATTGACCATCGCCCTGGCACTTGCCGCGCTGAGCTGCGCCGCGCTCGCCGCACCGAGCCTGCTCTTCATCGGCAACAGCTTCACTTATGGCGCGGGTTCGGCGATTCGCTACTACCGCGCCGACACGGTGACGGACCTGAACAGCGAGGGCATCGGCGGCGTTCCTGCATTGTTCAAGTCATTCGTTGCCCAAGCCGGTCTGGACTACGACGTCTCGCTCGAAACACGCGGCGGTAGCGGGCTTGACTTTCACCTGGAGAACAAGCTCGGCGTGATCGGCCGCCGCGCGTGGGACCATGTGGTGATGCACGGCTTCAGCACGCTTGACGCAGCCAAGCCGGGCGATCCGGCCAAGCTCGTCGCAAGCTCGTGGCAGATGACCGAGTTCCTGCGCTCGCGCAGCCCCAAGGCCGAGATCCACTTGATGGCGACGTGGGCGCGTGCCGATCAGGTCTACCCGAGCACGGGCGCCTGGGCGGGCAAATCGGTCGACGCGATGGCGCGCGACATTCGCGCCGCTTACGATCTCGCCGCGAAGGCGCCCGGCATCAAGAGCGTGATACCGGTCGGCGACGCGTGGAACCGCGCGATGCAGAACGGTATTGCCGACGCCAACCCTTACGACGGGCTGGAGGCCGGCAAGATCAATTTGTGGACCTACGACCACTACCACGCGAGCACGCAAGGCTACTACCTCGAGGCGCTGGTGATCTTCGGCACACTCACCGGCCGCGACCCGCGATCCCTCGGCGACAACGAGTGTTCGGGCTATGAACTCGGCCTGTCGCGGCCGGAGGTGAAGGCGCTGCAGCAGGTCGCTTTCGAGCAGCTCGGTTCCGCCGTGACCGCCGCGCCGCTTGTGCTGCCCAAACCCGTGGGCCCGGAGCCTTGTGTGAGCGGGCGTTGAGGCGTGCAGGCGAGGGCGCATTGCGACGTGGCAATGCGGGCGGAGAATGCGGCGTGCAGTGAAGCGCGCCCCTCATGTGTCGGTTGATCCGATGCAATGGACCCAATGACTCACCCTGAGACAGCAGCAGCGTCGACGCGAACCCGGCCACTCGCCGGAATCCGCATCGTCGACCTGTCGAACGTTTTTTCCGGCCCACTGGCCACTGCGTTGCTCGCCGACCAGGGCGCGAGCGTGATCAAGGTCGAGTCGCCCGAGGGCGACACGAGCCGCAGCGTCGGGCCGGCGAAAGGCGACTTGTCGGCAGCGTTCATCAGCGTGAACCGCGGCAAGCGATCCATCGCGCTGGATCTGAAACGCCCTGAAGCGCAGCACATCGTCGCCGAACTTGTGCGCCGGGCGGACGTTCTCGTCAGCAATTTTCGTCCCGGCGTGCTGCAGCGCCTGGGGCTGCACGCCGCGCGCCTGCGAACGCTGAACCCGACGCTGGTGCAGCTCTCGATCACCGGCTTCGGCCCCGATGGCCCGCGCGCCGAAGACCGGGCCTACGACGCGGTGATCCAGGCCGTGGCCGGCGTATGTGCATCGCACCGCGACAAGCAGACCGGGCAGCCGGCGCTGCTCGCGACGACGCTGTGCGACAAGCTCACCGCGCTCACCGCCGCGCAAGCCGTCACCGCAGCGCTGTTCGCGCGCTCGCGCGACGGCCAGGGCCGGCATGTCGAGGTGTCGATGCTCGACGCGACGCTCGCTTTCCAGTGGGTCGACGCGATGTACAACCAGGTCTTTCTCGATTCGCCGCCGCTCGGATTCCCCGAAATGGGCGTCACGCTCAAGCCTTACGCTACCGCCGACGGCATGGTTGCGGTGATGGCGCCGCAGCAGTCCGAGTTCGCCGCGCTGTGCCGTGCGCTCGGCCGGCCCGACATCGCGGCCGACGAGCGCTTCGCCTCGTTGCCTTCGCGCAGCCGCCACGCGGCGCAGCTGCGGCTGGTCCTCGAGCCGCTGATGGCGCAGCAGCAGACGAGCGAGTTCGAGGCCGCGAGCCGCGCCGAAGGCGCACCGGTGGGGCGGGTCAATGAACGCGAAGACGTGCTCACCGATCCGCAGGTGGTGCACAACAAGACGCTGATCGAACTCGACCATGGCGACGTCGGCCGGGTGCGACTGGCGCGCGCCGCGGCCTTGTTCGACGGCGTCGCGTTCGAACCCGAGGCGCCCGCGCCGCACCTGGGCGAGCAGGGCCGCGAGGTGCTGCGCGATTTCGGGTTCGACGGTGCGCAGATCGACGCTTGGGTGGCGAGCGGTGTGTTGCGTGTGCCGCAGGGCTGACTTCGCGATCGTCAAACGACCGCGAGGCGTGCGGGCGACCTCCGAGGCACCGGGCGGACCTACTTCGGCAGTCCCAAGCCGCGCTGCGCGATCAGGCTGCGCTGGATCTCGTTCGTGCCGATGCTGATGACCCACATCAGCGAGTGGCGCAGGTTCTGTTCAAAGCGCCCGTTGCGCAAGGCACCGGGGGCGCCTTGCGAGAGCGCGGCGCGCGGCCCCAGGATGTCGAGCGCGGCCTCGAAGAAGCGCTCCATGAGTTCGCTCGAAAACACTTTGCTGATCGCACCTTTCTCGGGCGGCGTGACCCCGGCTTCGGCGAGTTCGGCGCAATGCAGCATCAACTGGCGGCCGACTTCGATGTCGGCGCCGAGTTGCCCGATGCGGTCTCGAACCAACGCGTCGTGGCGCAAGCCTGAGTCGGCGCGAACGTCGGCCAGCAGCAGGTTGAACGCGTGCGCGACCTTCAGAACGATGCCGCCGCCGATCAGCCCGCGTTCATTCGCGAGCGCGTCGGTGAGGACCTTCCAGCCGCCGTTCAGCGGGCCGACGAGGTTCGCTGCGGGGATCCGAACCTTGTCGTAGAAGATGTTGGCGAAGCTGCCGTCGTACATCGTCTGTCGCGGCGCGGACCTGGATTCCCTTCGCGTTCATCGGCACGATGAACATGCTGATCCCGGCGTGCGGCGCGAGCTTGTAGTTCTCCGGATCGGGTCGGTGCGCGCCGCGAGGAACATGTACTTGCCCCAATACGTCGTGGTCCAGATCTTCTGGCCGTTGATGACCCAGGAGTCGCCGTCGCGAACCGCGGTCGTTCGCAGCGCCGCGAGGTCCGACCCCGCGTCGGGCTCGCTGTAGCCCATGCCGTGCATCGCCTGGCCGCGCAGGATTTCCGGCAGGTAGCGCGTGCGCTGTTCGGGCGTGCCGTGCAGGAGCAATGCGTTGACCTGCACCGCGGCGCCTGCGCGGGGCGCTTCGGCGCGCTCCATGACTTCGAGAAACGCCAGCTGCTCGCGCGGCGTGCGCTCCTGGCCGCCGTGTTCTTTCGGCCAGGACAGGCCGATCCAACCCGTCTTGCCGAGGTCGAGCGCAAACGACGCGTCGAACTCGCGCTCGTGAAAAGGCAGGCGATCGAACGCCGCCTTGCGTTCGCCGCTCCAGTGCTCTTGCAGCCACTCGCGCACATCGGCGCGGAATCGATTCCCGGCGTCGCCCAGGTCGTACTCGGGCAGGCCTGCGCTGTCGGCATCGAGCAGCGCCGCGGCGAGTTCGCGCCGCGCTTGCGCAGCGCCGCCGAGCGGCAGCAAGTCCAGATGAACACGGCGAAAGTGGCGCGGCGCTTCGTGCTCCTCGGCGTAGCCGATCGCACCGAACGCGTGCTGCGTCTCCAGCGCCACCCCGCGCAGCGCCGTCGCACCGAATGCGCTCGCCGCGGCGGCGAAGTAACCCCAGTCGGGCGCGTGCTCGTCGAACGCTGTCGCCGCGTGTTGCAAGGTCAGCCGCACGCCCTCGAGCGCGATCAGATTGTTCGCGAGCTTGTGCTGCAGCGCCTGAAACCGCCCGATCGGCTGGCCGAACTGGCGCCGCTCCTTGGCGTAGTCGACCGCCAGTTCGAAAGCGCGCCGCGCCGCGCCGTGGGCGCGCGCGAGCAGGCCGATGCGCGCGAGTTGCAGCAGCGCCGCGATGTCACCCGGCGTGAGCTCGATGCGCAGCGCGCGCGCGTTGTGCAAACGCACTTCGGCCCAGCCCTGGCCGGCGCTCATTCCGAGGGCGCGCGCCGGCAGCACCTGCACGTTCTCCTGCCGGCAATCGATGAGCGCCAGGCCGGCGCCGTCGTCGGTCACGGCGAGCAGGTGCGTTGCGTGCAGCGCGCCGTCGACAAAGGCGAGCGTCGCGTTCGCGACGCCGCGGTCCAGGCGCAGCGGGCTTGCCGGTCCATGGCTGGGGAGTCCGGATAGCGCCAGGCTGATCCGGCATTCGCCGCGGTGCAGTTCGGCGAGCAGGAAGTTGACTTTGGGTGCGTCAACGCTGCCGCGGCTGAGCAGCAGATTCGCCAGCACCGCGCCGAGCATCGGCGCCGGGCACGCGGCGCGGCCGAGCTCTTCCATCACGAGCACGATTTCGCGCAGGCCGCCTTCGTTGGGGTCGCTGGCCAACGTCGCCAGGCCTTGACCGACGAGGCCACTCCAAAGCCTCGCGACTGCCGAACGATCGTCGCCGCGCTCGACGGCGCCCGTGGCGGGCCAATGCGATTGCAGAAAGCCACGCAGCGAATCGCGCAGCATCACGCGTGCTTCATCGTCGGGGAGTTTGTCGGCGTCGATCCGCGCAGAATTCATCGCCCAAGCATCAAGGCGGCCTCGGAGCACGGCAAGCCGGGGAGGGGAAGAGCTACTGTGCACGTGCGGCACAGGCCGCGACGCTGCGGCGCGACCGGCACACACGGGATTGGCGCGTCGCGGGCTTGCGCATCGAGGCCGCCTGGATTTGCGAGTTTTGTGCCCGGATGCTGAGCGTGTCGGGCGTGCTAACGTTGTCCTGCAGCGCCGTTCGCGCTGCGCCCTGCCCGTGACCGACCCGCACGCGATCGATACCGCCATGGCCGCACTCGAAGCGCAACGTGCGTTGCTGGGCGATGCGGCGGTTGACTCGGCCTTGGCGGCGCTGCGCGAAAATGCCGGCGCTGCGACGCAGCAGTTGCGTCACGTCACGGTGCTGTTTCTGGACGTGGTGGGTTCCACCGAACTCAGTCGCCGGCTCGACCCGGAAGACATGCACGCCGTCGTCGACGGGCTTCTCGCCAGCGCCACCGCGAAGGTGCAGGCGTTTCACGGCAAGGTCCTGCAATACGCGGGCGACAGCCTTCTCGCCGTGTTTGGCGCCGAGCAATCGGCCGAGGACGACGCCGAACGCGCCGTGCGCGCCGGCCTGGCGCTGCTCGAGTTGGGCCGCGAGCACGGCCAGCGCGTGCAACAGCGGTTTGCGCAGAGCGGATTCGACGTGCGCGTCGGCGTGCACAGCGGCGGCGTGCTGCTCGGGGGTGGCGTCGACGAGGCCGGCAGCATTCGCGGCGCGGCCGTGCACATCGCGGCGCGCATGGAGCAAAGCGCGCCGCCCGGAGGCTTGCGCATCAGCCACGACACGTATCGCCACGTGCGCGGCGTGTTTGACGTGGAAGTGCAGGCGCCACTCGAGTTGAAAGGCCTCGCCGAGCCGGCCATCACCTACCTCGTGCGGCGCGCCAAACCACGCGCATTTCGCCCGTCCACGCGTGGTGTCGAAGGGCTCGAGACGCGACTCGTCGGGCGCGACGCCGAACTCGGCCGGTTGCAGAGCGCTTTCGAAGCGCTGACGCGCGACGCTGGATTCAACGCAGTCACGCTGATCGGTGAAGCGGGCCTCGGGAAGAGCCGGCTGCTCCACGACTTCGAGAACTGGGCCGAGGCGCGGCCGGCGCCCTACGTCATCTTCCGCGGCCGCGCCCAGCCGAGCACGCAGGCGCAGGCGTATGGGCTGCTGCGTGACGTGTTCGCCTGGCGCTTCCTCATCGCCGACAGCGACGACACGGCCACCGCGCAGCACAAGCTCGAGGCGGGAATCGCGCCCCTCTTCGAAGCCGAATTCGGTGCCGAGATGGCGATCGGCAACGCGCATGTGCTGGGCCACCTCATCGGGCTCGATTTGCGCGCCAGCCGCCACGTCGCGGGCATTGCCGACGACGGCGCGCAGCTGCGCGCGCGCGGCTTTCACGTCGCCGCGCAAACACTGCGCCGCATGGCGCAGCGTGAAGCCGCACCGGTGCTGTTGCTGCTCGACGACCTGCACTGGGCCGACACGGCGTCGCTGCGCTTCTTCGAACAACTCGCCGAGCTGAACCGCGACGTGCCGACCTTGCTCGTCGGCGCGGCGCGGCCGGCGTTGTTCGAGCGGCACGCGCAGTGGGCGCCGGCACCGGCGCAGCACACGCGCATCGCGCTCGACTCGTTGGACGAAGTGCGCAGCACCGAGTTGGCGCAGGAACTGCTGCAGCGCCTGGACGAGGCGCCGCAAGCCTTGCGCGAGCTGCTCACCGCAGGCGCGGCAGGCAACCCGTACTACATGGAAGAGCTGCTGAAGATGCTCATCGACGAGGGCGCAATCGTCGTGCACGGGGACGTATGGAGCGTGCGGCCCGAGCGCCTGCGTGCGACGCGCGTGCCGCTCACGCTCACCGGCGTGCTGCAAGCGCGCCTGGACAGCCTGGCAGTGCCGCAGCGCAAGAGCCTGCAGCAGGCGGCACTCATCGGCACGGTGTTCTGGGACGCCGCGCTCGCCGCTCTGCAGGCCGACGCGCCCTTGGCGTTGCCGCACCTGCAGCGCCTCGCGATGGTCGTGCCGCACGTCGCGAGCGCGATCGACGAGGCGGCCGAATTCGGCTTCAAGCACCAGCTGCTGCACCAGGTGACCTACGACACGGTGCTCAAACAGGCGCGCCGCGAGGGCCACGCCAAGGTCGCCGCCTGGCTCGTCGGATTGAGCCACAGCGGCGCACAGCGCGCGAATCCGCTGCACGCGCTGATCGCCGCGCACTTCGAGAAGAGCGGCGATGCGCGCAATGCGTGCGAGTACTACACGCGCGCCGCCGAACACGCGGCGACGCGTTATGCGCACGATGTCTTGCTCGAAGCGTCGGACAAGGCGCTCGCCCTGGCGGGCGCCGACGATTCCGCGGCGCTTTGGCGTTTGCACACCGTGCGCGAACGCTACTTCGATACCCAGGGGCAGCGCGACGCGCAGCGCGACGCCCTCGCCGAGTTAGACGCCCTGGCCGAAGCGATGGCCGACGACACGCGGCGCGCCGAAGTCGCATGGCGCCGTGCCGACATGGCGTTTCGCACCGGTGACTTCCCGGCGTCTGAACTGCAGGCGCGCCGCGGCCTCGAACTTGCGCAAGCCGCTGCGGCACAGCCGCTGTTGCTGCGCTGCCGGCACATGCTGGCCATCGCGCTGTACAGCCAGGGCGACCTCGACGCCGCCAAGGCGATGGCGCTGGACGGCCTGGCGCAAGCCCGCGCCTGCGCCGACCTCAAGATGGAGGCGCGCTTCCTCAACGCCATGGCCGTGACCACGCAGGGCGAGGACGACCTGATCGGCGGCTATACCTATGACCTCGAAGTGTTGCGGCTGTGCCGCGAAATCGGCAATCGCCGCGACGAGGCGGTGGCGCTGTCCAACCTCGGCAACATCATGATCGGCCTCGGCGATTTCACCCAGTCGCGCGGCTACCTCGAGCAAGGTCTGCGAATCGCCCGCGCCGTCGGCGCGCGTTTCGTCGAACCGCATTTGCTGCACCACATGGCCGAGCTCGAACTGCAGATCGGCAATCCGGCCGCCGCGCGGCAGTGCGCCGAAGCGGCGCTGGCGCTGTCGCAGGCGATGCAAGACCGAGTTTCCGAGGCAGTCTGCGCACTCGCCCTGGCCGGGGCGGAGCTCACACTGGGCAACCTTGCGGCGGCGCAATCCGGCTTCGAGCACGCCCTGGCGCTGTGCGTCGAGCTGAAGAGCCCGATCCGGCTCGATGCGCAAGCCGGGCTGGCGCGGCTCGCGCTGGCGCGCGACACGCCGCATGAGGCGGCCAGCCTGGTGGAGGAACTGCTCGCCCACTTCGCCCAGCAGCGCAATTTCGACGGCACGGTTTCGGCGCAGCTCATCCATATGACTTGTGTGCGCGTGCTCGAGCGCCTCGCCGACCCGCGCGCAGCGCCGGTCTTGCGCGACGCCTATGCGGAGATCCAGGCCCAAGCCGCACGCATCAGCGACGCCGCGCTGCGCGAGACTTTCCTTCGCAACATTCCGGTGAATCGGGACATCGAAGGCGCCTGGCAACAATTGCCCAGGCCGCGTGCCTGACGCCAGCTTGCCGCTTCAGGCGGGAGCCGCCAGCTTCTCCCCGACGAAGTCGAGGAACACGCGCACGCGCCCGCTCAAGTGGCGTTTGCTCGCGTAGACGGCGTAGATCGGCTCGCGGTCCAGCTCATACGCGTCGAGCAACGTGACGAGTTGGCCGGTCTGCAGCTCGGTGGCGATGTGATAGTCGGCCAGGCGCGCCAGGCCCATTCCCGCGACCGCGAGCGCGCCCAGCATGTCGCCGTTGTTTGCGGCGAGCAGCGCTTTCGGTTCGACCGTCTCGTGCTTCCCGTCGTGCAGCATCGGCCAGCGGCTGCGGTACGAACCGGGCAGGAAGTTCAGGCAGCGGTGTTCCGCCAGGTCGGCGGGCGTGCTTGGCGTTCCGTGCTGCTTCAGGTAGTCGGGCGAGGCGCACAGGCGCCAGCGCGCCACCGTGACGCGCCGCGCGACGAGCGTCGAGTCGGGGATGTTGCCGCTCTGGAACGAGACGTCGATCTGCTGCTCGAAGATGTCGGGCGGCGTCGCGGCGAGAACGAACTCGATTCGCAGCGCAGGATTCGCCTGCAGGAACTCGGGCATGAGCGGCGCGAGGCGGCGCCGCGCGAACGCCGGGGTGCTGCTCACGCGCAGTACGCCGGTGGCTTCGGTGGCGGCGGCGCCGATCGATTCTTCGGCTTCTTCGAGCGCGAGCATCACTTTCTGCGCCGCGGCGAGGAACTGCTCGCCTTCTTGCGTCAGCTGCAGCACG
Source organism: uncultured beta proteobacterium (assembly GCA_963775015.1). Classification (GTDB taxonomy): domain Bacteria; phylum Pseudomonadota; class Gammaproteobacteria; order Burkholderiales; family Burkholderiaceae_C; genus JAEMQF01. The sequence continues at coordinate 117,248 of CAVZHI010000005.1, forward strand.
CGCGAGGTGCGGTGGAACAGGCGCACCCCGAGGCGATTTTCGAGGCGCTGGATGACCTTGCTGATCGTCGAAGGGTCCAGGTCCAGGCTGCGCGCAGCCGCTGAAAAGCTCGCTTCTTCGGAGACGCGAAGGAAAAAGGCGAGTTCGCGGATGCGGTCGTTCATGTCCGCAGTCTACTAGCGGTGCCGCGGCGTCACGGCAGATGTGCCCGCGCGGCGCTGCTGCGAAGGATCGCGTGCCTAGAATGAAGCGAACCGGTCCACCTGAGGCGCATCGATGCTTTCGCGCGAAGACAATGAATTGCTCGTCCGCGTGGGGCCGGGAACGCCGATGGGGGAGCTGATGCGCGCCTACTGGGTGCCGTTCCTGCTCTCGCGCGACCTCGCGCAGGACGGCCAGCCGCACCGGGTGCGAATCTTCGGCGAAGATCTGGTCGCGTTTCGCGACAGCTCGGGGCAGGTCGGCCTCGTCGACCATGCCTGCCCGCACCGCGGCGCACCGATGGTCTATGCGCGCAATGAAGAAAGCGGCTTGCGCTGCGTCTTTCACGGCTGGAAGTTCAACGCCGCCGGGCAATGCGTCGACATGCCCGCCGAGCCGAACGGCGCGACGATGTGCAAGCATCAGCGAATCAAGGCCTACCCGGTGCGCGAACGCGGCGGCGTTCTCTGGGCCTACCTCGGCGCCGACGCCGACCCCCCGGCGCTTCCCGATCTGGAGTGGAACCTGGTTCCGGAGAATCAGGTTGTGCTGTCGATGCGCGTTCAGGAGTGCAACTGGCTGCAGGCGCTCGAGGGCGAGATCGACTCGGCGCACGCCGCGATCCTGCACGGCCGCGTCGACGCCGCGGGAACGATCAACCAATGGCGCCAGGTGCAGGACCTGATGCCGCGCTTTGAGTGCGACGTTCACGATGCCGGCGTGCAGATCGCCTCGCTGCGCAGCGCCGGTGCGGGCTCGCAGTACATCCGCGTGAACCAGTTCCTGTTGCCTTATTGGACTCTGGTTCCGCCGCAGGCGCAGTACCCGGAGCTGAGCGGCCACGCCTGGGTGCCGATCGACGACGAGCACACGTTGTGCCTGATGTTCTCCTACCACCCCTCGATGCCGTTCTACGAGAAGACGCGCGAGTTCTTCAAACAGGGTCACCGCGGGCGCGAAACCGGGCATCCGTCGGACGCATCGTTCGAGCCGCGCCCGGTGACGCAGTTTTACCCGCAGTACTGGAGCCGCTACAACCGTGGCAACGCATTTCAATTCGACCATCAACGTCAGGTCGAGCAGTTCAATTTCGGAGTTCCCGGGCTGTGGGTACAGGACGCTGCGTGCCAGTCGGGAGTGACGCCGATTTACGACCGCACGCAGGAGCACCTGGGGTCGACAGACCAGGGCATCGTTCGGGCGCGGCGCCAGTTGATCGAGGCGGCGCGCAAACTGCGGGCCGACAAGTTGCGCCCGGCGTCTGCCGCGAACCCGGAACAATTCATGTGGCGCGCCGTGTCGCTGACGCTGCCCGAAGGCGCCGACTGGCGCGAGCAGAGCGCGCCTTTTGCTCAGGCGAAGCTCGGCGAGGGCTTCGGCTACACGCCATGAGCGCTTGGCAAACCTCACGATGCTCGACACGCTGACGCAGGAATTTCCGCGCCACGCGCCGCGCCCGGCCGCTGCGCCGCACGCGCTGCAAGGCGTGCGGGTGATCGACTTCACCCACTTCATCGCCGGGCCGCTCGCGACGATGATGCTCGCCGACCTCGGCGCCGACGTGATCAAGATCGAGCCCCCCGGGCGCGGAGACGAGTTGCGCCATTACCCGCCGGTGCTCGCCGAACTGCCGGGCCAGGGCGGGCCGTTCGTCTGGAGCAACCGGGGCAAACGCAGCGTCGTTCTCGACTTGAAAAACGCTGACGCATTGCGCGTCGTGCGCGAGCTCATCGCCGGCGCCGACGTGCTCGTCGAAAACTTCTCGACCGGCGTGATGCCGCGTTTCGGCCTGGACTATGCGGCGTGCCAGGCGCTGAACCCGCGCCTGATCTACTGCTCGGCCTCGGCGTACGGGCGCGAAGGCGAGTTTGCGGATCGCCTCGGCATGGACCCGATCATGCAGGCCGAGAGCGGCTTCGTTTCGATGAACGGTTATGCGGACCGGCAGGGCGTTCGCGCGTCGGCGCCCGTAATGGACATCGGCACGGCGATGATGGTGTGCAACGCGATCCTCGCCGCGCTGCTCGCGCGCACGCACCAGGGCGTGGGCCAGTTCGTTGAGGTTGCGCTCTACGACACGGCGATTCTGATGACGGGTTGGGCGCCGATGCAGCACCTCTTCAGCGGGCGCGAACCGCAGCGCCATGGCAATACGAGCCCCGACACGTGTCCGTCGGGCGTGTTCCAGGCGGCAGACCAGGCGTTCTACATCAACTGCGGCAGCGACAAGATATTTCAGCGCCTCGCCGCGCAAGTGCTTGCAGCGCGACGACCTCGCACGCGACGCCGACCTGGCGCACCCGGCGGGGCGCATCGCGCGCCGCGACGAGCTGTTCCGCGTCCTCGGCGAAGAGTTCGCACGCCAGCCTTGGCGCTTCTGGCGCGAACGCATGCGCGCCGCGCAAATCCCGTGCGGCCCGGTGCGCAGCGTCGGCGAAGCGATCCGCTCGCCGGAGTCGCGCGCGCGTCGCAGCGTGAGCTGGATCGAACATCCGAGCGCCGGGCCGATCCCCAACATTGCTTCGCCGTGGCGCTTTGCCCAAACGCCGGTCGCCGACCCGGTCGCCGCGCCGGCGCTCGGGCAGCACACGCAAGACGTGCTGCGTGGCGTGCTCGGCTACAGCGAAGCGCGCATCGCCGAGCTCGCCGCGAACGGCGCGTTCGGCGGCGACGCGAGAATGCCGTGCCATGACCCTCAGCAGCCGTCATGCCGGCGAAAGCCGGCATCCACCCGCGGTTCGCTCAATACGGCTGAATCTGGCAACGCTGCCAGTGGACCCCGGCGTTCGCCCATATGCGCTAACTTAATATGCCCATCAATCGAACGCTCTGTCGAGTCCGCCTTCGTGGCGGTTCGGCCAGTGCGTGCGCGATCGGGCCCCAGCGCTCGATCGCCCCGCACAACGACAGTTCGGGCAATACCGCGCGCGTTAGTAGCTCAAGCATGAACGACGTCTCCCGCCACAGGCAGCGACTGCGGCGCTTGCCCTTGCCAGCCGTGGTATCCCCAGGGGGAAATTCGCTCGGCCGTTTCGAGCAGTGCGTCCAAAAGAAAGGCCACCAGCAATTTCCCCTGCAACCACGCTCGGGCGGCCAGCGCATCGTGCTTCTTCAGGTGGCCCAGTTGCACCAGCGACTTCAGCCGCTTGAAGGCCAGCTCGATCTGCCAGCGCCCCCGGTACAGCTCCATCACCACTTGCGGCTCGAAGGCGCTGCTCAAGGTGGTGAATACAAACACGTAGTCAGCCGCCTCCAACGTTTCGGGGCGCACCTGGGTGCCCCCGCGCTGACTCTCGCGCAGCACCCGCTGGCGCGCCTTTTGCGCCGCTGCGGCACTCTTCTTCACCGCACACAGCCGCCCCGCAATCAATCCTTTGTCCATCGATCGCTTGTCCATTCGCACCCACACTGGCCATTGGCCGCATTGACCCACCTGCAGGCTTCGCAGGTGTTCCAGAGGGTCCAGTCGCACGCCCTGCGCGTCGTGCATCGGCAGTGTCACGAGGTTGGTGCGGATGATGACGTCTCCCTTGTGCGCCACCACATGGGCGATGCCCGCCGGATGGGCGTAGCCGCGATCGCCAATGAGGATGTCGCCCGCAGCCACGCTATAGCGCTTGAGCGTCTCGCCCTCGCGCGGGCTGGTGATCACGACCTCGTCGCAGTTCAAGGCGGGCACACCGATGGAATAGTGCAACCGCCACTGCGATCCGGTGTCCCCGGGCTCACTGACCATGGTGCCGTCCACCAGCCGCACGCGGCGCCCCGCCCATGCCGAAGTGGCAGCGGGAAACTCGGGCAACCATTTCTGGCGAAGGCCTGCGGCCATCCACTTGAACCACTCCCCGCAGCCTTTGAGCCGCTTGAGGATGGCCACATCGCTGACACTGGCCAGGCCGCCCTCGTGCGCACGCACTGCGGTCTCGCGCAGCCCACAGCCCTGCGCCAGGTGAATGAGCATGACGCGCAGCAGCGTGGCCGCATCGGCAATGCCGCGCCCACGCCGCAGCGCACCGAGTTCGCGCGCCTTGAGCTCCCAGCCTTGGGGCAGCAAGCCCTGTACGAGCAACCAATCCTCGTCCAGTCGCTCGCCAGGCTCCAGATCCGTGACCAGTTCGGGCATGGCATGGACTCATCCGTGAATACCCGCAAAGTATCGGACGATTCATGAAACTACGCAATTTATGTTAGCGCTTATGGGCGTTCGCCGGGGTGACAGACTTCGTCATGCCGGCGCAAGCCGGCATCCACCCGCGGTTCGCTCAATACGGCTGAATTTGGCAACGCTGCCAGTGGACCCCGGCGTTCGCCGGGGTGACAGACTTCGTCATGCCGGCGCAAGCCGGCATCCACCCGCGGTTCGCTCAATACGGCTGAATTTGGCAACGCTGCCAGTGGACCCCGGCGTTCGCCGGGGTGACAGACTTCGTCATGCCGGCGCAAGCCGGCATCCACCGTCTGTGGGCGAAGGACGATTGAGCACGCGCCGCGCTCTGCGCGCAGTGGACCCCGGCGTGCGCCGGGGTGACGAAAAGTGATGGAGCGCACGCTGCGCGGCCGCGTCGCCGTCGCCGGAATCGGCGAGACGACTTACTACAAACACGGCCAGTCGCCCGACTCCGAGTTCAAGCTCGCGCTGAAAGCGGTGCTCGCGGCGTGCGCCGACGCCGGAATCGACGTGCGCGACGTCGACGGTTTTGCGTCGTACAGCAACGACCGCACCGACGCGTCGCGCCTCGCCGCCGCGCTCGGCCTGCGCCGCCTGCGGTCGACGACGATGCAATGGGGCGGCGGCGGTGGCGGCTGCTGCGCCGCGGTCGCGAACGGCGCCGCGGCGATCCACGCCGGCCTCGCCGACTGCGTCGTCGTATTTCGCGCGCTTGCGCAAGGGCGTACCGGCCGCTTCGGCCTCGCGCGCCCGGGCGACAGCGCGAGCGGCGAGATGGCGTACATGGCGCCTTACGGCGTGCTCACGCCGACGCAGAAGTTCACGATGAAGATCGTGCGCTTCATGCACGAGCATGGCGTGCGCCAGGAGGCGCTGCGCGCCGTCGCGCTCGCGTCGTACCGGCACGCGCAGGCGAACCCGCGCGCCGTGATGTTCGGCAAGCCGCTCGACGCAGCGAAGTACGACGCATCGCGCTGGATCGTCGAGCCGCTGCACCTCTACGACGTGTGCATGGAAAACGACGGCGCTGCGGCGCTCGTGCTCGTGTCGGCAGAGCGCGCGCGCGACTTGAAAAATCCGCCGGCGTATATCCTCGGCGCGGCGAGCGGCTCGGACCGCCGCACCGGCGCCGTGCCGCACAACGCGCCGAACTACGGCAGCGCGAGCTTTGTCGGGGTTGCGGAGGAGCTTTACAAAATGGCTCGTGTCGGCCCGGGCGACGTCGGCGTCGTGCAGGCGTACGAGAACTTCACCGGCGGTGTCGTGATGGCGCTCGCCGAACACGGCTTCTTCAAGCCCGAGCAGGCGAATGAGTTCATGACGCTCGAGAACCTGTCGGCGCCGAGCGGCCGCCTGCCGCTGAACACGAGCGGCGGCAACCTCGCCGAGTGCTACATGCACGGCTTCGAATTGATCGTCGAGGCGGTGCGGCAGGTGCGGCGAACGTCGACGAGCCAGGCGGCGCGCAGCGACGTCGCGCTGATCATCGGCGGGCCGCTCGTCACGCCAGTGAGCAGCCTGCTGCTCGGATCGCAGGCCGCGCTGTGACCACGCCACGCACTCACTACCTTCCCGCCGGCCTGCCGACTCCGGCCGACGACGACGGCGCGGCAGAACCGTTCTGGGCGGGTTTGCGTGAATCGCGTCTGCGGGTCCAGCATTGCGCGGCGTGTGGCACGTGGCAAGCGGGAGGCGAGTGGATCTGCCACCATTGCCTTGCGTTCGACCCGGCGTGGCAAGACGTTGCCGCGCGCGGGCTCATCTACAGCTGGGAGCGAATCTGGCACCCGGTGCACCCGGTGTTGCAGGGCTTCGGGCCGTACCTCGTCGTTCTCGTCGAGTTGCCGCACGCGGGAGGGGTGCGCTTGCTCGGCAACCTGCTCGGCGATCCGACGCAGGAAGTCAAGATTGGCGTTGCCGTGCAGGGTGTGTTCGAACACCATGCCGACGCCCAGCCGGCGTATTCGCTGTTGCAGTGGAGGGTGAGCGGTTGAAGGCGCAAGCGCATGGGCGTTCTGGTGACGCGGCGCAGTGCGCGAGCAGGGGGCGGGCGCTTCGATTCAACCAAAGCTTGCCACGACCGGGTTGTGATCGCTCCGAGCCCGCCACACCGGGCTCTGGCGAATCACACACGCGCGCAGCGACGCGATCCATGCAGACGGCACGAAGAGGCCATCGCAATGGTACGGAATGCTCGCGTCGCCGGTCCAGCGCAGCGTTTGCGCGGGCGCTCTGCGCGGGTGCAGGGAATCCCAGCAACTCACGACGTCGAACTGCGACCTCAGTCGTTCCTGAACTTCAAGTTCCGCGCGCGCTGGGCGGCTCACCCTTGTGGTTGCGCCGACCGATGCAGATGTTGAAGTCACCGCCAATGATCACTTCACGTGCCTTCCTGGAGCGCACCAGCTCGGCGATTCGGTCGAGGATTTCCAGCAAACGGCCCGAGTATCCGCCGCGGCCGTGCGGCACATGCACGCTGAACACGTGAATCGACTCGCGCTCGGACAGGTGCCATTCGCAGGCCGCAACCCATCCGCTGAAGCCAGGGATGTGCAGGCGTTCCAGGTCGCCGCGTGTCACCAGCACGGCGCTTCCCCAGCCTTGGGGCAGCGCGACCCACGCGGTCGTCTTATCCACCGCGCCGAAACCCGCCGCCTCTTGCAGGAGCAAGAGGTCCGCACGCGTGTCGCGCAGCACTCGACCGGGGCTGACGCGCCGACCTCCGCCTTTCAGCATGTTCAGCGTGGCGACGCGCAAGCGACCGCGCTCGGATGCGCTCATGGGTGTGGGTGGGGTGCGGACTGCACCGGTGCAGGAGCTTGCGCCATAGGGCAACGATTGTGCAAGCGTGCGCCGCGATTCGCCAGAGCAGGGCGTGCGCTGGTCGGGGCTGTTCACAACCCACCTACACTCGCCGCCTTCGAAGGTCGTGATCACCGATGAGAACCAAGCCCAGTTCGCCCAAAGGGGTCAAATCCCCCATTCAGTCCAGCGCCGGACCGGTAACGATCGAGATGGTCGCCCGGGCGGCCGGGGTATCGCTGAGCACGGTGTCGCGCATCCTGAACGGCACTGCCGTCGTCAGCGAGTTGAAGTCGCGGGCCGTCGAAGAGGCGATCGCGACGCTCGGCTTCGTTCCCAATCCGGTCGCGCGCGGCTTGGCGGGCGGGCGCACGCTGAGCATCGGCGTCGTGACGCAGGCCATCGACAGCCCGTTTTATGGAGCGGCGCTGCGCGGCATCGAGGACCAACTCGAGCCTGACGGCTACAGCCCCTTGTTTGTCAGCGGGCACTGGGACGCTGCGGCTGAGGCGCGTTGCATCGATGTGCTTCGCTCGCTTTCTCCCGATTGAAGGCCGGCAATGAGCGCGGGAACCGCGGCTCAAAGCGCCGGGGCGGTCGACTGCAAACCTCCATCCCCAAATACTCACAACCGCAACATGTCCACCTTATGGCTGCCGCACGCACCACGCGATCAGGTCCAGTGTCGGATCGCCTTGAAGCGCGCCAATGTCCTGAGACGAGCCGGCTCGTGGTGCACCACCGGCTCGGGGTAGTTCTGGCCGAGCGCCACGCCCGCTCCGGCCAGATCGACGGGCCGCGCTGCCCACGGGGCATGAATCGCCGAATCCGGCAACGACGCGAGTTGGGGCAGATGCCAACGAATGAACTTGCCGGCGGGATCGAACTTCTCGCTCTGGCGCACGGGATGGAAGATGCGAAACCAGGGTTGCGCGTCGCAGCCCGTTGAAGCCGCCCATTGCCAGCCGCCGTTGTTCGCCGCCAGGTCGAAGTCATTGAGGTGTTGCGCAAAATAGCGCTCACCCCAGCGCCAGTCCAGGCCCAGGTCTTTCACCAGAAAACTCGCCACCACCATGCGCAGGCGGTTGTGCATGTAGCCCGTCTGGTTGATCTGCGCCATCGCCGCGTCCACCAGCGGGTAGCCGGTTCGGCCCTCGCACCATGCGCGGAACAGCGCGTCGGCACCTGGGCCTTGCTCCCACTGAATCCTGTCGTACTCGGGTTTGAAGCAGGCCTCGACCACGTGCGGATGGTGATGCAGTAGCTGGTGGTAGAAGTCGCGCCAGATCAACTCCGACAGCCAAGTCATTGCGCCGTTTGCGGCGCAGCCCGACCGCTCTTGAATTCGCTGCCACGCCGCGCGCGCCAACTCGCGTACGGACACCGTGCCGAATCTCAAATGCACTGACAGGTAGCTCGGCCCCTTGACTGCTGGGAGGTTGCGAGTGTCTTCGTAGGCGTCGATGCGGTGCATGAATTCGCCCAGAAGGCGCTGCCCTGCGCCACTGCCGGCGGTGATGCCCACGGCCGGCAGATCGGTGGGCACAAAGCCCAGATCCGCAAGCGAGAGGGGTAACCCGGCCACGTCGGGCGCGACGGGCGCCAGGCTGCCCGCATGCGGCGCAACCGGGTAGGGCTTCAGGAACGACGGTTCCAACTTCTTCAGCCACGCAGTCTTGTAAGGCGTGAACACCGAATACGGTTTGCCGGTGCCGGTCAAGATTTCGCTGCGTTCGAAAATGACGTGATCCTTGGAGCTGTGCAGGGCGACACCGACGCTGCGCAGCGAGTCTTGCACCTTGGCGTCGCGTCGTATCGCGGCGGGTTCATCGTCGTGGTTGATGTAGACCGCCTGTACGCCCAGAGTTTTCGCGAGACGCGGAATTTTCTCGGCGGCCAACCCGTGCCGCACGATCAGCCTCACCTGGTCGCGCCCGTGGGCTGCCGCCAGGCATTCGAGTTGGCGGTTCAGGTCGGTGACACTGGCGTGGATGAACTCCACCCGACGGTCCGCGCGGGGCAGCGCCGCAAGGATTTCCGTGTCATAGACGAAGACGCACCAGACCTGCCGTGCGGCTTTGAGTGCATGGTGCAGTGCCGCGTTGTCCTCGGCACGCAAGTCGCGCCGGAACCAGACGAGGGCGCTGTCCAGGGACTGATGCGGCACCGCGCATGGGCCGGCAATCTCAGGCGACACCGAAGCGCGCCATGGCCGGTTATCGCGACTCGCCATCCAGATACAACTTCGACAGCAACGAGTTGAATGCCGACACGTGCCCTGGCGCGGTGGGGCGCAGGACGCCCTGAGCTTGCAGCACCGCGATCAGTTTGACCGGGGCCACCCGCTTGTCGCCAACAATCTCGACGTGGCCTGCATTCACCTGCACCCGCCGCATGCGCGGGTCGGCTTCGACCGGGGGATGGCGCTGCTCTGCCAGCGAGAAGATATCGTCACTCTCCATACAACGGCCGCCCTCCTCGCGCCGACACGTGTCACGCTCGTCAGTGTCGATCTTCAGGTAGTTGGCGACTCGCGCAGACAATTCTCCAGGCTCGAGAATGAAGCGCGACGAGAAAGTGATGTCGGCCCACTTCGGGCCCGTCACCGCGTAGCAGCTGAGCGGCAGCAAGCCCAGCGTGAACGGGTACAACCAGTCTTTGCCGCAAGTTCGGGCCGACTCGATTCCGGAAAACGGACCGGAGACAGTCACCAGGCGCAGGTCGATGGGACGGTCAGGCAGGGGTGCCTGCAGGGATTCGGTGAGCGACTTGCGGGCGATCAGCGCACCTTGGCTATGCCCGATCACGGTAATCTGTGGCACGTGGGATTGATCAGCGAGCTGCTTGACTGCGCGTCGCAGCTCCATCGCACTGTCGGTGAGTTTGGCGCGGTCGTCGTAGGTGAAGCACGCCGACTGTTGCCCGTGAAAGGCCAACACCTGAGCGAGCGCGCGAAACTGGCCGGATGAGCCGAAGCAGCCGTGTACCAGCACATTCACCGGCTGACGGGAATCAAAGCGCAAGCTTCGATCTTGACTGTCGGTGCAGGGGCCGAGGCCGGCAATGTTGACGACCACGTTGGGTGGCGGTAGCCGACCCGGCTCGAGATCGACCGCGACCATCGCGTCGTGCGTCGCACAACCACCGAGAAAGCAAATGACCGTCAAGAAAGTGGCAAAGCGGTGCATACGTTGTCTGGAAACAAGATACGGCTCACTGGCAGTGTAAGGATCTCAGTGACCTTTCTTTCCGAAGCCGGCGGACAATTGTCGCCGCAACCAGCGCATGCGCGCATCGATCGTGCGGGTCATGTCAAATTCCCGGCAGGGCCTGCACGATTCCTCGAAGCCCTCCGAAATTCGAGCCCGCCCTCGAAGGCGGTCATCGCCTGCAGGCGGTCCATGGTGCTCCCCCTCAACCCGCCGCGGAGCCTGTCTTGAAGGGATTCAGCACCGCAACGCCGAAGGACTTGAAGTCGGACACGTTGCGCGTGACGACGGTCAGGTTGTGCTGCCTCGCGGTCGCGGCGATCATGGCGTCCTCGAGCAGCGTGTTCGACTTTCTGTGTGTCAGTCGGCCCCACTCGCGAAACGCGGCCGCGTCCATGGGCAGCACGTTGTACGACTCGGCGAGCATGGACAGCCAGGCCTCCAACTCCGTTGCCTTCTCGTCGTCTTGTTCACGCGTCATCTCGATGCCTGCCTGAATCTCACCGAGCGTCACGGCAGAGATGAAGAGCTGCACTTCGTCCACGGCCGCAAGCCAGGCAAGCACGGCCCGATGCGGCTTGGGCCGGCGAAGTTCCGAGACGACGTTCGTGTCGAGCAGGTACATCGGCTACAGCCCCGTCGGTGGACGGCGCTTGCTCGAACCGCGCACGCGAAGCGGCGACTCGGTTCGTCCCACGTCGGACATGAGCAGTTGCTTGATGGAGGGCCGGGCCGCCGCCTGAAGCCGGCGCCACTCGGCCACGGGCACCAGAACCGCGGCCTGCGCGCCTCGCTTGGTCACGATCTGCGGGCCTTCCGCGAGGCACCGCTCCAGAAACTCACTGAACCGCGCTTTGGCGTCCTGCACCGGCCAACTGTTCATGGTTTGCTCCAACAGACTAGTGTTCTGACCAGTCTAGCACGCCAAGGAGAGCGGCGATCAGGCCTGCGTGCCAGCCACGTAGGTCGCAATCGACCGCGCAGGCAATTCCGCCGCCCACATGTGCGCGCCGACGCGCAACGAAAACGCGATCGGCGCTTCGCTGCGGTTCAGCGCAATCACGGCGTGCCGAGCCGTCGAGGTTGACGAAGGCCGTCGCTTCCAGGTCGGCTCGCGTGGCAGCGCAAAGCACGCGCTTCGCGCCGGGTCTGACGAAGCGCGCGAAGTGGCCGATATACCAGTACGAACTCTGGTGCAGCAGCGCATCGCTCGCCGTGTCGGCGAGGATCGGCGCGCTGCACAGGTTGCCGACGTGGTTCGGGCCGCCGCTGGTCGTCGAGCAGCAGGTTCCAGTCGATCCAGCCGACGGTCCAGCGGTTCAGGTCGTTGATCATCGATCGCGCGTAGCGCTCGCCCAGATCCCACGAACCCTTGTGCGGGCCGCCTTCCTGGCAGCCTTCGGTGAACAGCAGGTGCTTGTCGGGCCAGGCGTCGTGCACCAGTTGCACATGGTCGAAGTGGTCTTCGCCGTACCAGTGAAAGCCGGTGCCCCACACGTACTTCGCCGCCTGCAGCGTCGGCATAGATCACGCTCGCGCGCTCGACCATCAGGTCGCGGTTGTGGTCCCAGATGACGATGTGGATGTGGCCGAGACCTGCGGCGTGCAGCGCCGGGCCGAGGTGGTCGCGCACGAAATCGCGCTCCTCCTCGGCGCTGTAGATGCACGAGTCCCAGCGCTGCGTGGCCGCCGGCTCGTTCTGCACCGAGACGCCCCAGATCGGCACGCCTTCCTTGGCATACTCCTCGATGAAGCGCACGTAGCAGCGCGCCCAGGCGCTGCGGTGCTCCGGCCGCAGCTTGCCGCCGTGGTTCATCTGGCCGTTGCTCTTCATCCACGCCGGCGGGCTCCACGGCGAGGCGAGCAGCTTGATCGGTCGTGCCGCGAAGCGCTGCGCGGCCTTGATGAAGGGCAGCAGGGCCTGGCGGTCGCGCTCGATGCTGAAGCTGCGCAGTTCGGTGTCGCCGGGCGTTTCGACATGCGCATAGTTGCCGAGCGAAAAGTCGCAGCTGTTGATGTGCACCCGGCACAGCGTGTAGCCGTGGCCGTGCGCGCGGATCGAAACAGTCGCGCAACACAGCCTCGCGCTGCGCAGCGCTCAGCTTCAGCCACGTCACCGCAGCCGCCTCGGTGAACGCGCCGCCGAAGCCCTCCATCGTCTGGAACGTGCGCGTGGCTATCGACCGTCACGCGCGGCAAGTCGCTTTCGCCGTGCGTGCTGCGGCAGCGGCGCCTGTTCGCTCAGGCGCGCGTCGCTGTCGCGTGAGGTGAGGAACCAGCGCATCGGCGTCACGTGATGACCGTCGGCTGCGTGCGCCCGGTGCGCTCGCGGATTCCGGCGAGCGCGTCCGCGGCGGCGATCAGGCCGGCGAGCGCCGCTTGCGTTTCAGTGCCGTGGCGTGCGGCGTCGGGCTCGTAGCGCTCGAGGTAGACGCGCAACGTGGCGCCCTCGGTGCCGGTGCCCGACAGGCGAAACACGATTCGTGCGCCGCCGGCAAAGCCGACGCGAATTCCCTGGCCGCTGCTCACCGAGCCGTCCACCGGATCGGTGTAGGCGAAGTCATCGGCGCTTGCGACCACCGAGTCGCCGAAACGCCGCCCGGGCAGCTCACTCAGCGATGCGCTCAGGTGCGCCATCAGCGACTTCGCGACTTCGCCGTCGATGCCTTCGTAGTCGTGGCGCGAGTAGAAGTGGCGGCCGTACCTGGCCCAATGGTCGCGAACAATCGCTTCGACCGATTCGCCGCGCGCCGCGATGATGTTGAGCCAGAACAGCACCGCCCACAGGCCGTCTTTCTCGCGCACATGGTCGCTGCCGGTGCCGGCGCTTTCTTCGCCGCAGATCGTGATGCGCCCGGCGTCGAGCAGATTCCCGAAGAACTTCCAGCCGGTCGGAGTTTCGTAGCAGGGGATTCCCAGCGCCTTGGCGACCGCGTCGAGCGCGGCGCTCGTCGGCATCGAGCGGGCCACGCCTTTCAGACCGCCGGCATAGCCGGGAATCAGATGCGCGTTCGCGGCGATCACGGCGACGCTGTCGCTCGGTGTGACGATGAAGCGCCGGCCGACGATCATGTTGCGGTCGCCGTCGCCGTCGCTCGCGGCGCCGAAGTCGGGTGCGTCGTCGGCGAACATTGCCGCGACGAGTTCGGCGGCGTAGGTCGGGTTCGGGTCGGGATGGCCGCCGCCGAAGTCGGGCAAGGGCACGCCGTTCATCACGCTGCCGGGCGGCGCGCCGAGCCGCTGCACAGGATCGCTTGCGCATACGGGCCGGTGACGGCGTGCATCGCGTCGAACTTCATGCGAAAGCGCCCCGAGCCGAGCAGGCGCTGGATGGCGTCGAAGTCGAACAGGCGCTCGAGCAGCGCGGCGTGTTCGGCCACCGGGTCGATCACCTCGACCCGCATCACCTGCACATGCGTCGTGCCGAGCGCGTTGAGATTCACATCCTCGGCCTCGATCGTGAGGTAGCGCTCGATGCTTTGGGTGCGGCGGTACACCGCCTCGGTGATCGCCTCCGGCGCCGGCCCGCCGTTGGCGGCGTTGAACTTGATGCCGAAGTCGCCCTGCGGGCCGCCGGGGTTGTGGCTCGCCGACAGGATGATGCCGCCGAACGCCTGGTGCTTGCGAATCAGCGCAGCTCGCCGCGGGCGTGGAGAGAATGCCGCCGCAGCCCGACAATGACGCAGCCGAAGCCGTTCGCCGCCGCCATGCGCAGCACGGTCTGGATCGCGCGGTCGTTGTAGAAGCGGCCGTCGCCGCCGAGCACGAGCGTCTTGCCGGCAAAGCCCTCGAGCACATCGAACAGCGCCTGGACGAAGTTCTCCAGATAGCCGGGCTGCTGGAACACGGCGACCTGCTTGCGCAGGCCCGAAGTCCCGGGGCGTTGGCCGGCGATCGGGCGCGTGGGGGCGGTGATGATGGTCATGTGAGGGTCGCGGTTGACTTGTGTGGGCGCGCTCGGACCAGTCGGGGTGCCGAGCAGCCCATCGTAAAGCGCAAAACACGTCTTCCCCCGGCTGCTCGGTGACAACGGCGGAACCAACGCGCGCTTCGCCTGGCAGGCCGAAGTGGGTGCGATGCTCTGTGAGATTGCGGTGTACCGCTGCGCTGTCCACGTGTCGCCGCGCCATCACGCGTTACCTGGGCAGTCACGCGCTGGCGACACCAGGCCGGCGACAGCGTGCGTCGGGCGTGGCGCCAATCCGGGACTTCAGGCCACCTCGCCGACCGCCTTCTCAGCCGCAGCGATCTCGGCTTTGCGCTTGGCGATCATGTCGCCGATCGGCGGCCCTTGGAAGCGCCGCGATTCGAAGGCGACCCAGATGACCAACATCGCGATCAGCATGGCGACGATCAGGTAGCCGACCTTTTCATACGGCGGCTGTACGCCCACAAAAATCAGCAAGGCGCAGCCGGCGATCGCGAGCACGGCGACGGGCTTGGACGCTGCGCCCAGCTGAAACGGCCCCTTGTTCTTCCACTGGCCGGTCATTTCGGCGCGCAGCCCGGACGCCACCGGCATCAGGTAAGACACGTAGAGGAACACAGCGCAGCCGGTGGACAGGACCGCGAACGCCTCGCCGTAGAGCGTGGCGGCGATCGCGAGCACCGCGCCCCACCAGATCGCGTTGACGGGGGTGCGGTGGGTGCGGCTGACGTGGCGCAGCGCCTTCGAGAACGGCAGGCCGCCGTCGCGCGCGAACGCGTACATCATGCGCGACGTCGACGTGAGCCCGGCGAGGGCGCACAGGTAGTTCGCGATGACGATGCCGACGATGAGCGCGTCTTTGAAGATCTTCGGCATGCCGGACTGGCTCATGAGCCAGGGAAAGGAGTTCCAGCCCTGTTTTGCACCGTCGCTCACGCTCGGCAGCGCGAGCACGAAGGCGCACAGCATCGCGTAGCCGAACAGGAACGACCAGAACACCGAGTGCAGCATGCCGCGTGGCGCTTCGCGCGCAGCGTTGCGCGTTTCCTCGGCAGTGTGCGCGGAGGCGTCGAAGCCGGTCACGGTGTAGACGCCTTGCAGCAGGCCGAGCAGGAACACGAAACCGATCGACTGAACCGCGGTGGGCCAGACGCCGCCGCCGGCGTCGCCGGAGAAATTGCTGAACGTGAACAGGCGCGCGAAGTCGAGCGACGGTGCATACGCGAGCAA
This sequence comes from uncultured beta proteobacterium, assembly GCA_963775015.1. GTDB lineage: Bacteria > Pseudomonadota > Gammaproteobacteria > Burkholderiales > Burkholderiaceae_C > JAEMQF01. The sequence goes on from CAVZHI010000005.1 coordinate 132,786, forward strand.
GCCGAGCGTGAGCAGCAGCGCAACGGCGAAGATCAGATAGCCGCTGAAGTCGGTGAGCAGCGTCGTCGCGCGAATGCCGACGTGATTCAGCAGCGCTTGCGACGCGGTGATGACGGTGATGAAAATCGTCTGCGTCCACCAGGCGCTGTCCATGAATTCCTTGGACGTCCAGGCGGCCACGTCCATGCCGAGCACGTTGCCGAGGAACAGGTCGCGAAACAGCAGGAACACGCCGAAGTTCACCGAGGCGACAACGAACATGAGCCCGAGCAAGTTGAACCACGCGGCGACCCAGCCGTAGCCACGGCCGCCGAACAGCGAAGCCCAATGGTAGATGCCGCCGGCGGTGGGGTAACTCGACGCGATCTGCGCCATCGCCGCGGCGACGAGCAGCGCGAAGGCGCACGCCAGCGGCCAGCCGACGCCGACCGATGCGCCGCCGGCGGCGCTGAGCGCGAGCGGAAACGCCGTGATGCCGCCGGCGAGGATGCAGATGATGGAAAACGAAATCGCGAAGTTCTGGAACGGCCCCATGCGCCGCGACAGCTCCTGCGCGTAGCCCATGCTGTGCAGGGTTTTCAGGTCGTCTTGATGCTCCTGGCCTGTCGGCTGCGCCATGTTCTGTCTCCTTGTTGTTGACAGGGTCAGGAGCCAGTATGGATTCAGCCGGCGCGTCCGGGGCATAGTGAATGCCCTCGTCCGGCCGCGCGTTGCCGGGGATGGCAACGCGCGTGCGCGGAATCAGTCGAGCTTCATCACCACCGCCTTGGTTTCCAGATACTCGCGCATGTGCTCCTGCCCCGATTCGCGGCCGAAGCCGCTCATCTTGTAGCCGCCAAACGGAATCGCCGGGTCCATCACCTGGTAGCAATTCGCCCACACGGTGCCGGTGCGCAGGCCTTTGGCGACGCGGTGAATCGTGTTCACATTCTGGCTCCAGACGCCGCTGCCTAAGCCGTAGCTCGAGTCGTTGGCGCGCGGGATCACTTCTTCCAGCGTGTCGAAGGGCAGGGCCGAGATGACGGGGCCGAAAATCTCTTCGCGCGCGATTCGCATGTGGTCGCGAACGTCGGCGAACACGGTCGGGGCGACGAAGTAACCTCGCGCCAGATTTCCCGTCGTGATGCGCTCGCCGCCGCTCAGCGCGCGTGCGCCTTGCTCTTTGCCGATCGCAAGGTAACCCGTGACACGCTCCAACTGTTCGGCGCTGACGACGGGGCCGAGCTGCGTTTGCGGGTCGAGCGGATCGCCGACGCGCAAGGTCTTCGCGTACGCAGCGACACGCTGCACGAACTCTTCGTAGATCGGGCGCTGCACGAAGAGGCGTGTTCCCGCCGAGCAGATCTGCCCCGAGTTCTGAAACACGCCCATCGCGGCGCCGGGAATCGCGGCCTCTAAGTCGGCATCCGAAAACACGATATCGGGCGACTTACCGCCGAGCTCCATCGACGTGCGCTTCATGTTGCCCGCCGCGGCGCGAATGATCTTCTGTCCGACTTCGGTGCTTCCCGTGAAGGCGATCTTGTCGACCCCCGGGTGCGCCGCAAGCGCCGCGCCGGCGTCGCCAAAACCAGCGACGACGTTGACGACGCCGACGGGAATTCCAGCTTCCATGCACAGTTCGGCGAGGCGCAGCGGCGACAGCGGTGCCTGCTCGGCGGGTTTGAGCACGACCGTGCAGCCCGATGCGAGCACGGGGCAGAGCTTCCAGATCGCCAGGCCGATCGGCCCGTTCCACGGGTTGATCGCACCGACGACGCCGACCGGCTCTTTCAGCGTGTAGCAGAAGATGTCGCCGGCGGCCGAGTTCGGGATCGTGTCGCCCTGGATCGTCGTGGCCAGGCCCGCGTAATAGCGCAGCAGGCCGATCGCGCGGCGCCTGCCCAGCAGGGTGCGCGAAATCGGCCCGCCCATGTCAAGCGTGTCGAGCATCGCGAGTTCGTCGTAATGTTTGTCCACCAGCTCCGCCAGGCTCAGCATCACCTGCTGGCGGTCGAAAGGTTTGAAGCGTGCCCATTCGCCTTCGAAAGCGCGGCGCGCCGCGCCGACTGCAAGGTCGATGTCCTCGACTCCCGCTTGCGCGACTTGGGCCAGCACTTCGCCGGTCGACGGGTTGATCGTGTCGAAGCTCTTGCCCGACAGGGCAGGGCGCGACTTCCCGTCGATGAACAGGCCCTTGACCTTGCCGTCGAGGAATGCCGGCCGAAGCGGATGGGGTGCGTTCATGGAGATTCCTTAGGCTGTCGGGTGAAGAATGAAGTTCGCGGCGCGCTCGCCGATCATCATCGCCGGCGCGCTCGTATTGCCGCCGATCAGGTTCGGCATGATCGACGCGTCGGCGACCCGCAGGCCGTCGACGCCGTGCACGCGCAACTGCGCGTCGACGACGGCCAGCGGGTCCGACGCCGGACCCATCTTGCACGTGCCCACGGGGTGGTAGGTCGTCGCCAGCTTGCTGCGGATGAAGGCCTCGCACGTGGCGGCATCCTGCACCGCGGGGCCGGGCGAGAGTTCCGCGCCCGAGATCCGCTGCAGCGCCGGCATGCCGATGATGCGGCGCGCTTCACGCAGCGCGCGGACGAGCGTGCGAACGTCGGCCGGGTCATCGAGGAAATTCGGGCGCATCAATGGCCGTGCTGCGGGGTCGCTCGAGGCGAGTTCGAGCGTGCCGCGTGTCGCCGCGCGCAGCACCGCCATGTGCAGGAAGTAGCCATGCTGGCGCGGCAAGGTGCGCGGGTTGTCTTTCATTCCGACCATGAACGTGTATTGCACGTCGGGGCGGTCCAGGCCAGGCAGCGAGCGGATGAACCCGCCGGCCTCGGCGGCGTTCGACGCGAGCATGCCGCGCCGCCGCAGCAGGTAGTGCAGCGGCGCCATGGCAACGCGCCCCGCGCTGCGCCAGCTGAGCGCGTACGACTCGGCGCTCGGGTTCAACATCGCGATCGACACCGTCGGGTGGTCTTGCAGGTTCGCGCCCACGCCCGCGAGTTCGTGCGCGACCGCGATGCCGTGGCGCTGCAGCGGCGCTGCCGGCCCGATTCCCGAGAGCAGCAGCAACTGCGGCGAGTTCACGGTTCCTCCGGCAAGAATCACTTCAGTGGCCGCAGTGAGCTGCAGCGCCTGCCCGGCGCGGCGCGCACGCACCGCGATGGCGCGCGTGCCCTTCAGCTCGATGCGCTCGACGAGCGTGTCGGTGAAGAGTTGCAGGTTGCGCCGCTGCAGCACCGGGTGCAGGAATGCGCGCGAACTGCTCCAGCGCACGCCGTCGCGCCGGTTCAGGTCGAACAGGCCGAAGCCGTCTTGCTGTGCGCCGTTGAAGTCTTCGTTGCGTGCGTGGCCGGCCTCAACCGCGGCGTTCACGAACGCGTCGGCGAGCGGGTTCGCTTGCGCGAGGCGCTGCACGTCGAGCTCACCGCCGGCGCCGTGGTACGTCGATGCGCCGCCGGCGTAGTTCTCGTGTTGTTTGTAAACCGGCAGCACGTCGGCGTAGCCCCAGCCGGGGTTGCCGAGCGCGGCCCATTCGTCGTAGTCGAGGCGGTGGCCGCGGATGTAGACCGTGCCGTTCACGGAAGTGCTGCCGCCCACCAGCTTGCCACGCGGGCAGGGGATGCTGCGCCGGTTCACGCCGGGCCCGCCGCTGAACTGATGCTCCCAGTTGTAGCGCGCATGCGGCAAGAGGAAGATGTTGCCGATCGGCAGCGTCGTCTTGATGTTGACCGGGAACTTCCGGTCCGACGGGCCCGCTTCGATCAGCGCGACGCGGCATGCGGGGTCGGCCGACAGACGATTCGCGAGCACACAACCCGCAGCGCCGGCGCCGACGATGACGAAGTCGAACCCCGACGCGCTCACGAGACCTCGATCATGGCGAATTCGAACTTGAGGCGGGTGTCGCAGGAAGGCATCGTTCAGGGGCGGGGAGGCGTGGGAGTTCCGTGATCGTACACATGCGAACGGTAACCGGGAAACCCGGCTCAGGCTCTCAAGCGCCGCCGATGCGGTTCAGTTCGGCCCAACCCGTCCAGAGGATCTGGATTCCGATGCACAGCAGCATGAACGCCATCAGCTGCGTCATGACCAAGGTGCCCACGTCACCGAGTCGCGTCAACAGCCTCGGCGCGTGGCGGTACACGAGGTAAATCACGGCGACGGTGAGTGCCGCGCCTAGCACGACGATCAGCGCACCCAGCACGTACAACGCCGGTTGGCGCGGCAGGCCGGCACCGATCGCGATCGACGCGGCGATCGTTCCCGGCCCGGTGGTGAGTGGGAAGGTGATCGGGAAAAAGCTCCGCCGCACGACTTCGGTGCGCGACAACGCGACGCTCTGTGCACGCTTCACGGCGGCGTGCACTTCGTCGTCGTCTCGGCGGTTCAGCATGCGCCAGCCCGAGGCGGCGACGAGCAGGCCGCCGCCGATGCGAACGATGGGCAGCGAGATGCCGAACAGTTCGAGCACGTAGGTGCCCACAAGCAGCGAGCCGACGAGCACGACCCAGCAGTTGATCGCCACCTGGCGCGCGAGCTGGCGTGTCGCCACCGGGTCGTTGCCGGCGGCCGTCACGAACACCGGTGCACACGCGAGCGGGTTGATGATCGGCAGCAGCGTCACCGGGACGAGGATCATCGCGTTCAGGAATTCGCTCGTGCTCGGCATGTCTCGCGTCCGTGGGTTCACGCCGATGAGCGCGGCGCAGACGCGAGTATGCGGGAATGCCTCGACGCTGCGCGCCGCGCAAAGCGTCTACGATGCCGAACCTGCGGCCGGTGCGGCGCGTGCTTCGACAACCAGGTGCTGACCCATGGCGACTGCGCAGCGCAGCGATTCCGAGCTCATCGACGTCCACACGCATGTGGTGCCGGAGTCCTTTCCGGCCTACGTCGGGCGGCATCTGAACGCGCCCTGGCCTTCGATGCAAGACGCGCAGCCGTGCCACAAGCACGTCATGATTTCGGGCGCGAACTACCGCACCGTCTCGCACCAATGCTGGGATTGCGCGGTGCGCCTTCAGGACATGGCGCAGCAGCGTGTGACGCGCCAGGTGCTGTCGCCGATGCCCGAGTTGCTGTCGTACTGGATGGGGCCTGAGGACGGCGCGGCGATGTGCCGCTATCTGAACGAGGTGATTGCGACGCTCGTGCGCCAGGCGCCGGCGCAGTTCATCGGCCTGGGTGCCGTGCCGCTGCAGGACGTTGACCTGGCGATCGCCGAACTCGAATTCGCGACGCGCGAGTTCGGCCTGCGCGGCGTCGAGATCGCGACGCATGTGAACGGCGCACCGATCGGCGACCCGAAGTTCCTGCCGTTCTTCGAAGCCGCGGCGGCGCGCGGCGCGGCGATCTTCGTGCACCCGCTGCGCCCGGTTGGAATGGAGCGCCTGCTGGGCCCGCCACTGCTCGAACAGGTGCTTGCGTTTCCCGGCGAAACCGGTCTCGCCGCGGCGTCGATGATCACCGGCGGAACGCTCGCGCGTGTGCCGGGCTTGCGCATCGCGTTCAGCCACGGCGGCGGCTCGTTCCAGGCGCTGTTGCCGCGCCTGCGCCACGGCTGGTGCAATCTGCCGCCGGTGCGCGACGCGTTGAAGGCCGATCCGCTGCTCGGCGCGCGGCAAATGTTCTACGACGACCTGGTGTACGACGCGGCGACGATTGCGCGCCTCATCGACGTGTTCGGCGCTAGCCAGATCATGGTCGGCTCCGACTACCCGTTCGCGATCATGGACACCGACCCCGACGCGCGAACCTTCGAGCTGAAGCTGACGTCGGAAGAATTTCAAGGCTTGCGTGCCGGCAACGCCAAGCGCTGGCTTGGGATTGCGAGCGACACTGCCCCATCTCGTCATCCCGGCGAAGGCCGGGATCCACTGCCTTGATGACAACGACCTCATGACCCTCCCCGCCCTGCGCGACGTCAATCTCGACGACAAGTACACCGGCACCCCAGGCACGGTGCTGATCGACGGCAACCAGGCGCTCGTGCGCGCGCTGCTGCTGCAACACGAGGTCGACGCACGTGCGGGGCTGAACACGGCGGGCTATGTGTCGGGCTATCGCGGCTCGCCCGTCGGTGGGCTCGATCAGACCCTGTGGTCGGCACGCCAGGCGCTGGATCGCGCTGCGGTCACGTTTGCGCCCGGAGTGAACGAAGACCTCGCAGCGACCGCGATCTGGGGCACGCAGCAGCTCGCCGTGATGGGCGACGCCACGGTCGACGGCGTGTACGCGCTCTGGTACGGCAAAGGCCCTGGCGTGGACCGATCCGGCGACCCGCTGAAACACGGCAACTACTCGGGAACGCATCCGAACGGCGGCGTGCTCGTCGTCGCCGGCGACGACCACCCGGGCAAGTCTTCGACGATCGCGCACCACAGCCAGCAGGCGCTCGCCGTGCATTCGATTCCGACGCTGTACCCCGCCGACGTGAGCGAGTTCGTTTCGATGGCGCTGCTCGGCTGGGCGATGTCGCGCTACAGCGGCTGCTGGGTCGGCTTCAAGGTCGTCAACGAGACGATCGAGCAGACCATGACGGTGGACTTCGACGTCGACTCGTTCAATGTGATCCGGCCCGACGCACCGCTGCCGCCCGAGGGCGTGCACTTTCGTGGCGTCTACGCGCCGGCGCAGGAAGAGGCGATCCTGCGCCGCTACAAGCTGCCGCTGGTGCAGCGCTTTGCGCGCGCGAACCGAATCGACAAGCTGATGTTCGGGCAGGCCGGCGCGCGCTTTGGCATCGTCGCCGCGGGCAAGGCGTGGCACGACGTGCGCCTGGCGCTGCGAGCGCTGGGCGTCGATGAGGCGCGTGCCGAGCAGGCTCGGTATCGCGGTCTACAAGATCGGCATGCTCTGGCCGCTCGAGCCCGAGGGGTTGAATGAGTTTGCCGACGCCAAGACGGAGCTGTTCTTCGTCGAAGAGAAGTCCGCTTTTGTCGAAGCGCAAGCCGCTGCGCTGCTCTACAACCGGAGCTGTGCGGCCACGCATCACCGGCAAGACCGACGGTGCGGGCGCGACGCTTGCTCGCGTCCGACTTGCCTTTCGAAGCGCTGGACCTCGTGCAGGCGATCGCGGCGCGGCTGCGCGCGAACGGCATCTGGGACGATGCGCTGCAATCGAAGCTCGACGTCGCGCTGTCGATGCGGCGCGTCCTGATGCAAGTGCAGTCGCCTGCCGACGTGAAACGCGTGCCGTATTTCTGTTCGGGCTGCCCGCACAGCACGTCGACAAAGATTCCCGAAGGCAGCAAGGCGCTCGCCGGAATCGGCTGCAGCGGCATGGCGGTCTGGGCGCGGCCCGGGACGATGATTCCGACGCAAATGGGCGGCGAGGGCGCGAACTGGATCGGCCTGCACCGCTACACGAAGCGCAAGCACGTGTTCCAGAACCTGGGCGACGGCACCTACTACCACTCGGGGCTGGTCGCGATCCGCGCCGCGGTCGCGAGCGGCGCGAACATCACGTACAAGATTCTCTACAACGACGCCGTCGCGATGACGGGCGGCCAGCCCGTCGACGGGCCGATCTCGGTCGCGGCGATCGCGCACCAGGTTTTGCACGAGGGCGTGAAGACCATCGTTCTGGTCAGCGACGACCCGTCGCGCCACGCTGGAACGGCGTTGCCGGCAGGGTTGAGAATCGAGCACCGGGATCAGCTCGACGCCGTGCAGCGCGAATTGCGCGAAATTCCCGGCTGCAGCGTGTTGCTCTACGAGCAGACCTGCGCGGCGGAGAAGCGCCGCCGGCGCAAGCGCGGCGAGTTGGCGGACCCGACGCAGCGACTCTTCATCTACGACGCCGTGTGCGAAGGCTGTGGCGACTGCTCGGTGCAATCGTCGTGCGTGAGCGTCGAGCCGAAGGAAACCCAACTCGGGCGCAAGCGCAAGATCAACCAGAGCAGCTGCAACAAGGACTACTCGTGCGTGAAGGGCTTCTGCCCGAGTTTCGTGAGCGTGATCGGCGCGAAGCCGAAGAAGGCGGTTGCCGTCGAGTCGCCCGACGCGCTGTTCGCGAACCTGCCCGCAGCCGCAGGCCGCGGCGCTCGACGAGTCGGGATTCGGCGTGATGATCCCGGGCATCGGCGGCACCGGCGTCATCACCGTCGGCGCAGTGCTCGCGATGGCGGCGCATTTGGAGGGGAGGGCGGCGTCGACTTACGACATGACCGGCCTGTCGCAGAAGAACGGCGCCGTCTACAGCCATTTGCAGATCGCGAATCGCGCGTCCGAACTGCGCGCGAACCGACTCGGCCTGGGCGACGCGGCGCTCGTGCTCGGCTTCGACATGATCGCCGCGCTCGGCGAAGACGCGTTTCGATCGATCGACCCGGCGCAGACCCGCTTCATCGGCAACCACCGCGTGCAGCCGACTGCAGCGCTGCCGATGGGAATCGACACCAAGCTCGACTTCGGCCTGCTCGCGCGCAAAGTCTCGGAGAAGCTGCCTTCCGAGCGCGTGCGCTATGTCGACGCGACGGGTCTGGCCACGGCGCTGCTCGGCGACGCGATCGCGACGAACTTCTTCCTCGTCGGCGTTGCGCTGCAGCTCGGTTGGCTGCCGCTGTCGGTGCAGGCGATCGAGCGCGCGATCGAACTGAACGGCGTGCAGGTCGGTTTCAACCAGCGCGCGCTGCGCTTCGGCCGGCTCTGGGTGCACGACGCTGCAGCGGTGCAGCAGCTGCTGGCGCGGCGCCGCCCGCGCCCTTGACGCTCGCGTTGCAGACGCTGGACGAGATGGTGGCGAGCCGGACGCAGCTGCTTGTCCAGTACCAGGACGCTGCGTATGCCGCGCGTTACCGCAGTCTCGTCGAGCGCGTGCGTGCGGCCGAGGTCAAGGCGACCGGCAGCGAAGCGTTGCTCGCCCTGAGTGTCGCGCGCCAGTTCGCGAAGCTGATGGCGTACAAGGACGAGTACGAAGTTGCGCGCCTGTACAGCGCGCCCGAGTTCCGGCGCCAGCTCGAGGCCGAGTTCGACGGCCCGACGACACTGCGCTTCAACCTCGCGCCGCCGCTCTTCGCGCGGCGTGACCCGGTGAGCGGCCACCTGCTGAAGCGCGAATTCGGTGCGTGGATGCTGACGGCGATGAAGTGGCTCGCCAAGGCGAAACACTTTCGCGGCACGGCGCTCGACCTGTTCGGCCGAACCGCCGAGCGGCGCATGGAGCGCGCGCTGATCGACGCGTACGAGCAGCGCATTGATGCATTGCTCGCCGCATTGACTGTGGATTCGCTGCCTCTGGCGGTGCAGATCGCCGATGTGCCCGAGACGATCCGCGGCTTTGGGCACGTGAAAGAAGCGAGTGTCGCGTTGGCGCGGGTGCGCTGGGCGGAACTGGAGGCGCAGTGGCGCGCGCCGTCGGAGCCGAATGTGGACGCGGTCTCTCTGCGTCGAAAGGCGTGATCCCTTGGTGAGCGCGTTGCGTCGCAACGATTCCGCGGTGAGGCGTGGCCTGCATCGTGAACGCAACTGGTGCGTGGCCGGAGCAGCCCTGGCATGAACCCGGAACAAGCCCTGTTGCGCCACGCGCGCGACGAACCTCGCGACTTGCCGGTGTGGGTTCCGGTGCTGGCGAGCCCGATGGCGGCTGCGCTTGGCGCCAGAATTGCGCGCGTCCACGCCGCGACGCACCGGGTCGAGATGGATTTCGAACCTGGGCCCGAGTTCGTGCAGGGCACGGGGCTGGTGCTCGGTGGCGCGGTCGCGGCGCTGCTCGACTTGACGCTCGGCTACGCGGCGCTGGCGAGCCTCGCCGACGGATTGTCGGTCGCCACGGCGACGCTGAACGTGTCGTTCCTGAGTGCGGTGCACTCGGGTGTGCTGCGCGCGACCGGCGAAGTCGAGCGCACCGACCGGCGCATGGTGTTCGCCGCGGCGCGAGTTTGCGATGCCGAAGGCCGCCTCGTCGCCACGGCGAGTTCGGCGCTCGCGGTGACCGAGTGGCGCGGGCCCGGCGCATGAAGGCGGCTGCGCGTCTCGCCGTGCTGGTTGTCGCGGCAAGCCTGGGTGCATGTGCCTGGCTCGAGGGCCCGCCCGTGCCGCCCCAGCCCGCGCCGGCGACACCGCAGCGCATCGTGCAAGACAGCTTACCACGGCACGCTGGTGAGCGACGCGTATCGCTGGCTGGAAGACGTGCAGAGCCCCGAAGTCCAGGCGTGGATGCGCGCCCAAGGCGCGTACAGCCGCGGCGTGCTGGACCGGATTCGCGGCCGCAGCGCCTTGCTCGAGCGCATGCTCGAAGTCGAGAACAGCGCGCCGGCTCGAATCGCACGCGTATCCGTCGTCGCCCAGGGCCAGATGGTTCCTGTTGCGCCGCGACGCCGGAGCGGCGCAGCACCGGCTCGTGATGCGGGCGCGTTTCGACCAGCCGGAAAACCTGGTCGTCGACCCGGCGCGTTTCGGCCCGAAGTTCGCGATCGACTATTTCATTCCTTCGCCCGATGGGCGTTATGTGGCTTACGGCATCTCCGAAGCCGGCTCGGAAGACGCGTCGCTCTACCTGCGCGAAGTGGCCTCGGGCGTCGATCTGGTGGGGCCGATCGTCGGCGCGAAGTTCAACGGCGGCAGCCCGTACCGCTGGGCGCCCGACAGCAGCGCGGTGCACTTCCAGACGCTGCGCGAGCCGGGCTCAGCAGCCGACAAGAGCGAGGCGTTTCAATGGGGGCGCGGCTGGCGCCTCGACGCGCGCGCCGGTGCCGTGCCGCAGCTCATCAGCGACGCGCGCCGCGGCGTCGGGCCGGGGCATACGGCGCACGAACATCTGGCGCTGCTGCGCTTCGGCGACTCGAGGTTCGAAGTCGCGTACTTCGAAGACGGCGTGCGGCGCGACGTGCGCGCGCTGGTGCGCGAGGTGCAGGGGCCGGGTCCGCGGCGCGACGCAGGCGGCTGGCGCACGCTGATCGGCCACGACGACGGCATCTGGCAATTCGAGATTCGCGGCGAGCGGGTCTACGCGCTCACTCGCAGCGGCGCAGAGCGCTTTCGTGTGATCTCGACGTCGGTGGCGGCGCCCGATTGGGCGAGTGCGCGCGTCGAGTTGCCGCAGCAGCCTGGCGTGGTGCGCGACATCGCTGCAGCGCAAGACGCGCTTTACGTCTCGGTGCTCGAAGGCGGCAGCGCGAGGTTGCTGCGCGTGCCCTACGCGCAAGGCGCTGTCGAAGAAATCGCGTTGCCGTTTCCGGGTGCGCTGCGCCTGGCGGCGCACCATGTCGATCGGCCCGGCGTGCTGATCGAGTTCGGCGGCTGGACCGACGCGCCGCGCTACTACCACGTCGCCGCGGGCGCACGCGCGCCCGAACTCACGCCGCTGCAGCCGGCAGGCCGCTTCGATTCGCTGCCCGGTGTCGCGTCGCGCGTCGAACACGCCCTCAGCCACGACGGCGTTCGCGTGCCGCTGTCGATCGTCGCCGCACCAGGCCGGGAGGGGCCGCGCCCGACGATCATCGTCGCCTACGGTGCTTATGGCTTGACGCAGGATCCGCGGCTGCGCGCCGAATGGGTGCCCTGGCTCGAGCGCGGCTACGTCATGGCGACCTGCCACGTGCGCGGCGGCGGCGAGTACGGGCAGGCGTGGTACGAGGCGGGAAAAATCACGACCAAGCCGAACACCTGGAAGGACCTGATCGCCTGCGCCGAGCACCTCGTGAAAAGCGGCGTCAGCACGCCGCGCAAGCTCGGCATCATGGGCTGGAGCGCGGGTGGCATCACGGTCGGGCGCGCGTTCACCGAGCGGCCCGATCTCTTTGCCGCTGCCGCTCCGGGTGTGGGCGTTCTGGATGCGGTGCGCGCAGAGACCGAGCCGAACGGCCCGGGCAACGCGGTCGAGTTCGGCACGGTCGCCAAGCCCGATGAATTCAAGGCGCTGCTCGAGATGAGCGCCTACCACCATGTCCGGCTCATGGCGCGTTATCCGGCGGTGATCCTGCCGCACGGCGCGACGGATCAGCGCGTTGCGGTGTGGCACTCGTCGAAGATGGCCGCGCTGCTGCAGAACGCGGGCAGTAAGGCGCCGGTGCTGCTGAACATCGACTTCGACGCCGGCCACGGCCGCGGCAGCAGCGCTGCGCAGCGCCTGGGAACATTCGCCGATTCGCTCGCATTCATGTTATGGCAGTTCGGCGAGCCGGGGTTCGAGCTGCGATAGGCGCCGCGCACGGCAGCGGCCTTGCGATTTGCTAGACTCGCGGCTCGTGTGGGGGGGTAGCTCAGCTGGGAGAGCGTCGCGTTCGCAATGCGAAGGTCGGGAGTTCGATCCTCCTCCTCTCCACCACACATCTCACCGGGGCCTGGGTCGAGCCGGGTCGCAACGCGGCAGCACGAGGCGGAACCCGAATGACTTCACTCGACCCCGGCTGGCTCGATCGCCAATACAACAACCGGGCGCTGATTCCTGAGCACCCGCAAATCTTCGAACGTTGGGAGCGGGCGTCGGCGCTGGCGCGCGAGAAGTCGGTGTGCCAGATCGACTTGCGCTATTCGAGCGGGAGCGACGAACAGCTCGACGTGTTCGTGCCGCGCATCGTCAACGCACCCATCCTCGTCTTCATCCACGGCGGCTATTGGCGTTCGCTCGACAAGCGCGACGTGTCGTTCGTCGCGCCGTCGTTCGTCCAGGACGGCGCGATGGTCGTGGTGCCGAACTACACGTTGTGCCCGCAGGTCACGATCGATCAGATCGTGCTGCAGCTGGTGCGCTCGCTCGCCTGGGTGCACCGCAACGCGGCGCTTTACGGCGCGGATCGGAACCGCATCGTCGTCGCCGGGCATTCGGCGGGTGGGCACCTGGCGGCGATGATGCTCAGCTGCCTGTGGCAACAAGTGGCGGATGACCTGCCTGCCGACCTGGTGAAGGCGGCGCTGTCGATTTCGGGCGTGTTCGACCTCGAGCCGCTGCGCCACGCGCCGTTCCTGATGCACGACCTGCGCCTCACGCCAGAATCGGCGCTGCGCCTGAGCCCGGCGTTCTACCCACGCCCCCGCGGCGTGTTGCACGCGACGGTGGGCGCGTTGGAGAGCGACGAGTTCCTGCGCCAGGCCGAGCTGATTCGCAGCGCCTGGGGCGCGCAGACGGTTCCGGTGTGCGAGCGAATCGCCGGAACGAACCACCTCGACGTGCTGCACGACTTTGCCGACTCGCACGGGCGCCAGCATGAGCTTGCGCTGCAGATGCTCGGCTTGACGCCGACCGTCGCCGCCTGAACGCGCCGGCTCGAGCCGGCTTGCGCCACCTCATTGCTTTTGCCGATGAGGTGAATTGTTCGATTGAATTGGTACGACACTGCGCGGTGCAGTAACCTAGCGCTCCGTTGCGTCGGTGCGGCCAGCCCGCGCTGATGCGGCAGATTCCGAGTTTTGCAAACACAGGAGATGGACATGGGCTTGAAAGGGTCGAAGACCGAGCAGAATCTGAAAGACGCATTTGCCGGCGAATCGCAGGCGAATCGCCGTTATCTGTATTTCGCAAACAAGGCCGACATCGAGGGCCAGAATGACGTGGCAGCGCTGTTCCGCTCCACCGCAGAAGGCGAAACCGGCCACGCGCATGGCCACCTTGAGTTCCTCGAGGCGACGGGTGACCCTGCGACCGGGTTGCCGATCGGCTCGAGCCGGCAAAACCTGAAGGCCGCCGTCGCCGGCGAAACCCACGAGTACACCGACATGTACCCGGGAATGGCCAAGCAGGCGCGCACCGAAGGATTCGACGAAATCGCCGACTGGTTCGAGACGCTGGCCAAGGCCGAGCGCTCGCACGCGAACCGCTACCAGAAGGCTCTCGACGCGCTGGTTGATTGAAGACGGCGCTGATTCGCTCGCACACACAAGGGGCCTTCGCGCCCCTTGTTCATTGGAAGACACCATGAGCAATCGGGAAGGCAACCTCGAGGCGCCGACACGTCACCCCATAGCCTGGAAAGACCCGGCGTTCTACGACGAAGCCGCGGCGCTGCAGGAGATGGAACGCGTATTCGACGTCTGCCACGGTTGCCGGCGTTGCGTGAGCCTGTGCAAATCATTCCCGACGCTGTTCGATCTGGTTGACGCGACGCCGGATGGCGAAGTGCACGGCGTCGCCAAAAAGGCGTACTGGGACGTCGTCGACCAGTGTTATCTGTGCGACCTGTGCTACATGACGAAGTGCCCCTACGTGCCGCCGCACCCGTGGAACCTCGACTTCCCGCACCTGATGCTGCGCGCGAAGGCGATCAAACACAAAGCCGGCCAGGTGAGCGCGGGCGAGAAGCTGCTCGCGTCGACCGACGTGCACGGCCAGTTCGCCGGCATTCCCATCGTCGTGCAGGCGGTGAACGCGATCAACAAGACGAAGCCGGCGCGCAAGCTGATCGAAAAGGCGCTCGGCGTGCACCGCGACGCGTGGTTGCCCGAACTCGCGCCGCAACGCTTTCGCTGGAGCGCCGCGAAAGCCGGCGCGGCGACCCAAGTTGTTGATGGCGAGCGCAGCCCCGGCAAGGTGGCGATCTACGCCACGTGCTATGTCAACTACAACGAGCCCGGCATCGGCCATGACCTGCTGAAGATCCTTGAGCACAACCAGATCCCGTACCTGATCGTCGAGAAAGAAAGCTGCTGCGGTATGCCCAAACTCGAACTCGGCGACCTGCAAGGCGTGGCGCGCCACAAGGAGGCGAACGTTCCGGTGTTGGCGCGCTACGCGCGCGAGGGCTACGCGATCCTCTCGGCGATCCCGTCGTGCACGCTCATGTTCAAGCAGGAGCTGCCGCTCATGTTCCCCGACGACGCCGAGGTTCGGCTCGTCAAGGACGCCATGTTCGACCCGTTCGAATACCTCATGGCGCGGCACAAGGACGGCCTCCTGAAAACCGACTTCAAGCAGGACCTGGGCCGCGTGAGTTACCACATCCCGTGCCACGGCCGGGTGCAGAACATCGGCAAGAAGACGGAAGAGCTGCTGAAGCTGGTCGGCAAGTCGGTGAACGTGCAGCTCAACACGGTGGAGCGCTGCTCGGGCCACGCCGGCACCTACGGCGTGAAGAAGGCGACGCATGAGACGGCGATGAAGATCGGCAAGCCCGTCTTCAAGGCGATGGCGAAAGACACGCCCGACTACATCAGCTCCGACTGCGCTCTGGCCGGGCACCACATCGCGCAAGGCATGGCGAACGAGGCGCTGCCCGCGGCGCTTCTCGCGCATCCGCTCAGCTTGTTGCGCATCGCTTACGGACTGGAGTGACCCGCATGACCATTACCCCTGACAGCCTCATGAGCCTGGAGGCCTACGCGAAGATTCGCAAGACGGCGAAGCTGGACGCGATCGCGCACCGCAAGCTGCGCAGCGTGCACCTGGGTGAACACCTGAGCGTGCTGTTCGAAGACGAACAGACGATCCGGCGCCAGATCCAGGAGATGCTGTTCATCGAGAAGATCTTCGACGAAGCCGGCATTCAAGGCGAAATCGAAGCCTACGCCGCGCTGGTGCCCGACGGCAGCAACTGGAAGGCGACGCTGCTCATCGAATACCCCGACGTCGCGGAACGCAGGCGCGAACTGGCGCGCCTCATCGGTATCGAGGACCGCATGTTCGTCGAGGTCGAAGGCCACGCGAGGGTCTACGCGATCGCCGACGAAGACCTGGAGCGCGAGAACGAAGAGAAAACTTCCGCTGTGCACTTTCTGCGCTTCGAGTTTTCGAAACCGATGCGCGACGCGGTCCGCGCCGGCGCGGCGGTGAAACTCGGTTGTGACCACTCGAACTACCCGGCGCACGTGATGATCGTTCCCGAGACGCTCGCGAGCTTGGCCGGCGACTTGCGGTAAAACGGGCTCACTCAGGTCAAGCGCCACTTGCAAGCCACCTCACGAGCGCGGCATGATGCGCGGGTGGCGCAAGTCATTTTTACTCCGCAACTTCGGCGCTTCACCGAAACGCCGCACGTCGACGCCCCCGTGGCGACGCTGCGCGAAGCGCTCGACGCGGCGTTTGCGCTGAACCCGCGCTTGCGGGGTTATGTGCTCGACGACCAGGGGCATTTGCGCGCCAACGTCGTCGTTTTCATCGACGGTCTGCGTTGCCACGATCGGATTGCGCTGAACGATGCGTTGCGCCCGCACAGCCAGGTGCACGTGTTGCAGGCGTTGTCTGGAGGTTGAAGGAGGGCAGGTTGAATGAACGATCGTGTCTGGGTCGCTACCCGCAAAGGCCTGTTCGAGCTCAGGTACCGCGAAGGCCGCTGGCGCATCGCGCGCCACAGCTTCGTCGGCGAGCCGGTGTCGATGCTGCTCCCGCCTGCGCCCGGATCGGGGCAGATGCTCGCGGCGCTGAATCTCGGGCACTTCGGCGTCAAGGTGCACGCGTCGCTGGATGCCGGTCAGACCTGGCGCGAAGTCGCCACCCCGGCGTATCCGCCGCAGCCCGAAGCTGCGCCGGGTGCTCCTGCGGGTGTGGCGTGGAAGCTGGTGCAGATCTGGGCCATGGAAGCGGCCGGCGGGAACGTCTGGGCCGGCACCTTGCCGGGAGGTCTGTTCCGCTCTGCAGATTTTGGCGAGAGCTGGTCGCTCGTCGAGTCGCTGTGGGCGCGCCCGGAGCGCGCGGAGTGGTTCGGCGGCGGCTACGACGTTCCCGGGATCCACTCGATCTGCCCGCACCCGCGGGAGCCCGGCGAATTGCTGCTCGGAGTCAGTTGCGGTGGCGCGTGGCGCACCATGGACGAAGCCGCAACCTGGGCGCTCGCAGCGCGCGGCATGCGCGCGAATTTCATGCCGCCGGAACGCGCCGACGACCAGAACATCCAGGACCCGCACCATATCGTGCGCTGCGCCGCGCAGCCCGATCGCCTCTGGTGCCAGCACCACAACGGCATCTGGCGCTCCGACGACAACGCGCAGTCGTGGGTCGAGGTCACCGGCGTGCCGGTGTCCAACTTCGGCTTCGCCGTCGCCGTGCACCCGGAGCACGGCGATACCGCGTGGTTCGTCCCGGCGATCGCCGACCAGACGCGAATTCCGCAGGACGGCGCGCTGGTCGTGAACCGCACGCGTGACGGCGGGCGCAGCTTCGAGACGCTGCGCGCCGGTTTGCCGCAGCACGAGTGCTACGACCTGATGTACCGCCATGGCCTGGCGGTGTCGCCGAGCGGAACGCGCCTCGTCATGGGCAGCACGACGGGGTCGCTGTGGGCGAGCGACGACGCGGGCGAGTCGTGGTCTCTCGCCGCGGCGCATTTGCCGCCGATTCACGCAGTTCGCTTCGGCTGAGCCGGTCGCGCCGGCTTCGCTGCGCGCGCCGCGGCGACATCTCCTTACACAATCTCCTGGGCAGTCCCCTCATTCACGGGGGGAACTGTCATGAAACACAGTGGAAAATTGCGGTCGAGCCACGGCGGTGCGTACGGCGCCGCGGGCTGGGTTCGAGAACCGGACCGCAGACTCACCACCCCATGGAGTCGAGATGCCGCAAACCTACAACGTCGGATCGCGTTCGCTCTTCGTCACGGCGACCGCCTGGGTGTTCATCGTTCTGGCGGCGTTGACGAGCGCCGCAGCGATCGTGCAGAACGCGGCGGTGGCGTCGTTGCTGCCCGGTCTGGTGTTGCCGCTGGACCGCGCTGCGTTGCCGCTGCTGACGGGTTTTCTGCTCGGTTATCTGCCGTGGGTCGTTGGCGCTGGACTGGTGGTGTCTTGCGCCACCTTGGCGGCTGCAGTGGGGTTGCTGCTGCGCCTGAACTGGGCACGCCGCGCTTTCATCGGCCTGCTCGCCTTTGCCATCGTCGCGAACCTGCTCGGCGTGTGGCTGCAGCAGGAAGTCACGCAGTCGGTCGTCGACGCGACGCTGCGCAGCGCGCGCCTGCCGCAGGCGGCGCTGGATGTGTTCGGCGGCTTCGTCGCGCTGACGCGCGTGCTCGGCGTGCTGTTGACGCTGTGCGCGTGTGGCGTTCTGGCGTGGATCATGCAGCGCCTGATGTCATTCAACGTGCGCCAGGAATTCGCCTGATCGAGACTGCGGGGCTGCTGCGCCCTATCCAAGCCGGCGAAGTGGGGGTAGCATGACTGTATATATGTACAGTCTTCTGCCGCACCATGCGCTCCCTGCCGGGCTACGCTGAACTCCACTGCCGCAGCAATTTCAGCTTCTTGAGCGGTGCGTCGCACCCCGAGGAACTGGTCGCGCGCGCCGCGCAGCTGGGTTACGCGGCGCTCGCGATCACTGACGAGTGCTCGTTCTCCGGCGTTGTGCGCGCGCATCTCGAGGCGAAGCGCCACCCGCAGCTGCACCTGATCATCGGCTGCGAGATGCGCCTGGCCGCGCCCTCGGCGAGCGCGGCCTCGCAGCGAAGCGGTCGCGACGCGAGCACACCGATCGAAGCGGCCCCTGCGCCGGCGCCGCGCTTGGTTCTGCTCGCGCAGACGCGGCGCGGCTACGGCAACTTGTCGCAGTGGATCACGGTGGCGCGCCGGCGCGCCGAGAAGGGCAGCTACCTCGCGTTTGCCTCCGACGTCGAGGGTCGTGTGCCGCACGCACCGTTCCTCGCCGGCCTGCCCGATTGCCTGGCGCTGCTCGTGCCGTACGCCGGGCAGACGTTCGAATCGCTGTTCGCGCAGGCGCTGTGGCTGAAGACCTGGTTCCAGGAGCGCGCCGGCATCGCGATCGAACTGCTGCACCGCGGCGGCGACGACGTGCTGCTCGACATGGTGCAGCGCGTCGCTGTCCTCACGGGTCTGCCGCTGGTGGCGGCGGGCGACGTGCTGATGCACGTGCGATCGCGCAAGCCTTTGCAGGACGCGCTCACGGCGACGCGCCTGGGCCTGCCGGTGGCGCAGTGCGGCTGGCAGCTCGAAGCGAACGCCGAGGCGCATTTGCGTTCGCTCGCACGGCTCGCGGGGCTGTACGAACCCGCGTGGATCGAGCAGACGCTGGTGCTTGCCGGGAGCTGCAGTTTTTCGCTCGACGAATTGCGCTACGAATATCCGCAGGAAATCGTTCCCGAAGGGCAGACGCCGACGTCGCACCTGCGCCACCTCACCGAGGCGGGGTTGCAACGCCGCTATCCGGCACAGCGTTTTGCGCAGGGTCCGCCGGCGGAGGTGCTGCGTCTCATTGAACACGAACTCGCGCTCATCGAGCAACTGAAGTACGAGCCGTACTTCCTCACCGTCGCCGACATCGTGCAATGGGCGCGCGCGCAGGGCATCCTGTGCCAGGGGCGCGGCAGCGCGGCGAATTCGGCGGTGTGTTACGCCCTGGGCGTGACCGAAGTCGACCCGGCGCGAATGAGCGTGCTCTTCGAGCGTTTCATCAGCGCCGAGCGCAACGAGCCGCCCGACATCGACGTCGACTTCGAGCACCAGCGCCGCGAAGAAGTCATCCAGTACATCTACCGCAAATACGGGCGGCACCGCGCTGCGCTCACGGGGGTTGTCATCAGCTACCGGCCGCGCTCGGCGGTGCGCGACATCGGGCGTGCGCTCGGCATCGACCTGGACCGAATCGACGCCGTCGCGAAGAGCCAGCAGTGGTACGACGGGCGCAGCATTTCGCCCGAGCGACTGCGCGAAAACGGTTTCGACCCCGACTCGCCGGTCGTGAAACTCTGGGCCGAACTGACGCACCAGCTGATCGGTTTCCCGCGCCATCTGAGCCAGCACCCGGGAGGCTTCGTGATCGCGAAGGAGCAGATCGCTTTGCTCGTTCCCGTGGAGAACGCCGCCATGGACGGGCGCAGCGTCATCCAGTGGGACAAGGACGATCTCGACGCGCTCGGTTTGCTGAAAGTCGACGTGCTCGCCTTGGGCATGCTGAGCGCGATCCGGCGTGCGCTCGGAATGATCGGTACCAAGCTCGGGCGTTCAGCGCAAGAGCCTTTCGAAATGCAGGACATCCCGGCCGAAGACGAGGCCACCTACGACATGGCGTGCAAGGCCGACACGGTGGGCGTGTTCCAGATCGAGAGCCGGGCGCAGATGAGCATGCTGCCCCGGTTGCGGCCACGCTGTTTCTACGACCTGGTGATCGAAG
Source organism: uncultured beta proteobacterium (assembly GCA_963775015.1). GTDB lineage: Bacteria > Pseudomonadota > Gammaproteobacteria > Burkholderiales > Burkholderiaceae_C > JAEMQF01. Next base: position 152,761 of record CAVZHI010000005.1, read on the forward strand.
TCGCGATCGTTCGCCCGGGGCCGATCCAGGGCGGCATGGTGCACCCTTACCTGAAGCGGCGCAGCGGTGAAGAACCGATCGAATTTCCGAGCCCGGAAGTTGCACAGGCCTTGCAGCGCACCTGCGGGATTCCGATTTTCCAGGAGCAGGTGATGCAGCTCGCCGTGCTCGCCGCCGACTTCACTCCCGGCGAAGCCGATCAATTGCGCCGCGCGATGGCGGCGTGGAAGCGCAAGGGGGGCCTCGGGCCGTTCCACGACCGGTTGGTGGGGCGCATGGTGCAGAAAGGCTACGCGCCCGAGTACGCCGAGCGCATCTTCAAGCAGATCGAAGGCTTCGGCGAATACGGGTTTCCCGAGAGCCACGCTGCGAGTTTTGCCCTGCTCGTTTACGTGAGCTGCTGGATCAAACGCCATCACCCCGACGCTTTTCTCGCCGCGCTCCTGAACAGCCAGCCGATGGGTTTTTACGCGCCGGCGCAACTCGTTCGCGACGCGCGCGAACATGGTGTGCAGGTGCGCCCCGTCGACGTGCGCGTGAGCGAATGGGACTGCACGCTGGAGCTTGATGCGGGGCAGGCGTTGCGCGCGGTGCGCCTGGGCCTGAACCGCGTCGCCGGTTTGGCGCAAGAAGCGGCCGAGCGCCTCGTCGCTGCGCGCAGCCAGGCCGCCTTCAACGGCGCGGAAGACCTGGCACGCCGGGCGCGCCTGAACGCGCACGAGTTGCGCGCCCTGGCGCAGGCCGATGCGCTGCGGGGTGTCGTCGGCGGGCAGGAAGTCGAGGGTGAGCAACCGTCATCCCGGCGCACGCCGGGATCCAGCGCTGGCCGGGGCGCAGATTCGACTCAGTGGATCCCGGCGTACGCCGGGATGACGCAAAACGAGGGCCACCGCCATCAGGCGGCCTGGGCGGTTGCTGGAGTGGACACGCGCCCCACCGAACTGCTGCGCGCGACGCGGGTGCACGAGTTGCCGGTGCAGCTGGCGCCGCCGAGCGAGGCCGAAGCGATGCTCGCCGACTACCGCGCGCTCGGCCTGACGCTGAACCGGCACCCGGTGGCGATGCTGCGCGAACAGCTCGCCGCGTTCAAGGTGCAAACCGCCGCGGTGCTGCGCACGTATCCGAACGGGCGCATCGCCCGCGCGAGCGGCCTGGTGACGCACCGCCAGCGCCCCGAGACCGCGAAGGGCACGGTGTTCGTGACGATCGAGGACGAAACCGGCTCGGTGAACATCATCGTCTGGCCCGCGGTGGCCGACGCGCAGCGCAAACCCTTGCTCGGCGCGCGCCTGCTCACCGTGTTCGGCCAGTGGCAGCGCGAAGGCGACGTGATGCACTTGCTCGCGGTGAAGATGATCGACCATTCCGCGTTGCTGCAAGGCCTGGAAACACGCAGTCGCAATTTCAGGTAGGCCGTGATAATCCGCGGCGCCATGAGCACCACGCTGTCGATCGGCTCGCACCTGCCCGCAATCCCGCGCCGCATCCTGCCGGCGATCGCGCTGTCGCAATTCGCCGGAACGTCGCTCTGGTTCGCGATCAACGCCGTGATGGCCGACCTGCAGCGCGAGTCCGGCTTGCCGGATGCGGCGGTGGGTTGGTTGACCGCGGCGGTGCAGCTCGGCTTCATCGCCGGAACGCTCGGCTTTGCGCTCTGGACGATCGCCGATCGGTTCTCGCCGCGCCTCGTCTTCCTCGCGTGTTCGCTCGCCGGCGCTGTCTGCGCTGCGCTGTGCGCTGCGCTGCCGCCCTCGCTCGGGTCGCTCATCGTGCTGCGCTTTCTGACCGGCGTGTTCCTCGCCGGAATCTACCCGGTGGGGATGAAGATCGCCGCCGGCTGGTTCGCGCAAGGGCTCGGCCTCGCGCTCGGCGTGCTCGTTGGCGCGCTGGTGCTCGGCACGGCGCTGCCGTTCGGCTTGCGCGCGCTCGGCGCGACATGGCCTTGGCAGGGCGTGATGTGGGCGGTGGCGGCGATCGCGGCGATCGGCGGCGCGGTCATGGCGGCTGTGGGTTCCGGACGGCCCGCACCTTGCTGCGCCCGCGAAATTCTCGCCGCGCGCCTTGCTCGTGATCGTGCAGGACCCGAAGGTGCGCGCGTCGGCGTTCGGCTACTTCGGCCACATGTGGGAGCTGTATGCGTTTTTTGTCCTGCTGCCGCTCATCGCTTCGTTGCGCTGGGCGAGCAGCGCCGGCGGCGTGGTGGGTGTTCGGCGCGATTGCGGTCGGCGGCTTGAGTTGCATCGCCGGTGGCGTGTGCGCGAGGCGCTTCGGCAGCGAACGGGTCGCCGCGTTCCAGTTGGCGTGCAGCGGCAGTTGCGCGTTGCTCTCGCCCTGGTTGCTCGACGCGCCGCTCTGGGCCTGGGCGGTCTGGATCATCGTCTGGGGTGCGACCGTCTCGGGCGACTCGCCGCAGTTCAGCGCGCTCACGGCTCGCAACGCACCACGCGCTCAGGTCGGCAGCGTGCTGACGCTCGTCAACTGCATCGGCTTTTCGATTTCGGTCGCGACGATCACGGGCTTCGTATTCATGGCGACCCGCTTGCCCCTCGCCCAGGTCTTGCCCTGGCTCGCGCTCGGCCCGGCGCTCGGCCTGTGGTGCATGCGACCGCTCTTCGTTCCTGCAAAATCATCCCCATGACGACCCAGACCGTCACCCCCGAACTGCGCGACTGGATCGTCGCCCAGGCCACCGCCGGCCAATCGCCCGACGTCGTTCTCAAGGCGATGCTCACCAGCGGCTGGAGCGAAGATGTCGCGATCTCGGCGCTTGAAGCCACGCTGCGCGAGCATCTCGACAGCCAGGCCAAGGCGGCGAACCTGCCCGCGCCGAGCGTCGTTCCCGAGCCCTTGGCCGATGGGCCGCAGACCTCGTTGCGGGCGAACGACCGCGAAGTGCGTGTCGTGATGGCGATGCGCAACCCGCGTGTCATCGTCTTCGGCGGCCTGTTCAGCGACGCCGAGTGCGACGAACTCATCGAGAGCGCGCGCACGCGGCTGGTGCGCTCCGAAACCGTCGAGATGGCCACCGGCGGCAACGAAATCAACGCCGCGCGCACCAGCGACGGCATGTTCTTCGCGCGCGGCGAAACCGCGCTCATCGAGCGGCTCGAGGCGCGCATCGGTGCCTTGCTCGAGTGGCCGGTGGAAAACGGCGAGGGCCTGCAGATCCTGCGCTATCGGCCCGGCGCCGAATACAAGCCGCACTACGACTACTTCGATCCCGCGAAGAGCGGCACGGCGAGCATCCTGAAGCGCGGCGGGCAACGCGTCGCTTCGCTCGTGTGCTACCTGAACACGCCCGCGAAAGGTGGCGCCACCGTGTTCCCCGACGTGCACCTGGACGTCGCGCCGTGCAAGGGCAACGCCGTGTTCTTCAGCTACGACCGGCCGCACCCGATGACACGTTCGCTGCACGGCGGGGCGCCCGTCGTCGAGGGCGAGAAGTGGGTCGCGACGAAGTGGTTGCGCGAAGGGCGATTCGACTGAGCGAACTCTCGCTCTGACAACTGGATACACCTCGCGGGTCAACTCGGCAGCGCCGACCCGCGTTGTGCAGGCGAGCCATTTCAGCTCCTTGCCAACTCAACCCACGGGAACTCTCCATGAAGAACCTCATCACCGCCTTGATCGCCACCACGTTCACGCTCGGCGCGTTCGCACAGAACGCCGCACCCGCAGCAACCCCGGCCGCCACCCCGGCTCCGATGACCAAGCCGGCCGCAGCTGCGATGCCCGCTGCCACCACGCCGGCAGCCGCCGCGCCCGCCGCAGCGAAGATGGAAGTCGCGAAGAAGGAAGTCTCGGCGAAGAAGACCAAGGCCCACGCGAAAGCCAAGTCGGCCAAGACCGCCGAGGCGAAAGCCGGCGAGATGAAGGCGGGCGACATGAAGGCCGTTGAGGCCAAGCCGGCGATCAAGTAAAAGAGAAAACGAGCTGCCTCAGCTCGATCCCCAGACCCGGCTTCGGCCGGGTTTTCTTTTGTCCGGGCCTCGGTCGGACGTTGTTTTGCCGCCTCGGCGCGCGTCAGCTCAAAGCCGGCCGCTGGATCGGCCGCACGCGCTCATAGGCACGCGCCGCACGCAACACGAGCGCGTCGCCGAACATCGGGCCGACGAATTGCAGCCCGATCGGCAGGCCGGCGCGCGTGAGGCCGCAGGGAATACTGCACGCGGGCTGTTGCGTCAGGTTGAAGGGGTAGGAGAACGGCGTCCAGCCGAGCATCGATTGCGGGTCCAGGCGCAGCTGTCCAGCGGGGCGCGCGTCGAAAGCGGGAATCGCCACCGCCGGCGTGACGAGCAGGTCGAAGCGCTGCATGAACAGGCGCATGTGCGTTCCGAGGGCGCCGCGTTTCAATGTCAGGCGCTGCACGTCGAGGCTGCTCAGCTTCGAGCCGAGTTGCGCCTCGGCGCGAAAGTCGGGGTCGACCAAATCCTGCTGGCGCTCGTCGAGCGAGTTCCAGATCGTCCACGCGCCGCTGAACCACAGGCCCGTGCAGATGTCGAGCGGGTCTTCGATTCCGGGGTCGACCTGTTCGACGAGCGCGCCCAAGCTCTCGAGTTCGCGCACCGCTGCGGCAACGCTGCTCGCCACCTCGGGGTCGACGACGCCTTGCGCGTAGCCGAGCGCCGGCGAGTACGCGATGCGCAGGCCCCGGATACCCTGCTCGAGGCCGTCGAGCATGTCGCTCGGGTCGTATTGCAATGACGTCCAGTCGCGCGCGTCGGGCTGTTTCAGGACGTTCAGCATCAGCGCCGCATCGCGCACGCTCATCGTGTGCGGCCCGAGGTGCGCGACGGTGCCGAACGGCGAGAGTGGGTACGCGGGAACTCGGCCGAAGCTCGGTTTCAGGCCGAAGTTGCCGCAGAACGCCGCCGGGATCCGCACCGACCCTGCGCCGTCGGTTCCCACCGACAAAGGGCCCAGGCCGGCGGCCACCGCCGCAGCGGTTCCGCCCGACGAGCCACCTGGCGTCTTGTCCACGTTCCACGGGTTGCGCGTGATCCCCGTGAGCGGCGAGTTGGTTTCGCCTTTGCAGCCGAATTCGGGCGTGGCGGTCTTGCCGAGCAACACCGCGCCGGCTTCGCGCAGGCGCGCCGTCGCGGGGGCGTCGACGTCCCAGGCTTGTTTCGGGTCGACGGTGCGGCTGCCGCGCAGCGTAGGCCAGCCGCGCGCCAGGATCAGGTCCTTGATCGACACCGGAACGCCATCGAGCGCGCCTTGTGGCTCGCCGCGCGCCCAGCGGGCCTCGCTTTGCGCAGCCGCCTGGAGCGCTTCTTCATGCGCGACAAAGCAAAACGCGTTCAGGCGCGGGTTCACGGTGTCGATCCGCGCCAGCACGGCGCGTGTCACTTCAACCGGCGAGGCGCGGCGGTCGCGGTACAGCTGCAACAGCTCGCTGGCGCTGCAAGAGGTCAGCTGGGTCGCGGCAATATGGGGTGTCGGCATCTGGCCCTCCGGGAACGCATCGTAGCGTGGGTCCCGACGACGGGTCGGAACAGGAGCGGATCAGGCGGCGTGGCCGAACAGGTCGCGCAGGGCTTCGCGGTACTGGAAGTGACCGACGTTGTGCGTGTCGTGGTGCGATCCGCCCTGTACGAGAACGAAGAGCTTCGGCGCCGTGGCGCGCTCGAACAGGGCGAGGCCCATCGCCGGGCTGATCAGTTCGTCGTCGCTGCCGTGCACGATGAGCAGCGGCGCAGTGACCTGAGCCACGCGATGAAACGAATCGAAGCGCTGCGTGATCAACGCGCGCAGCGGCAGCCAGCCCCATTTGAGCGTGCCGAAGACTTCCGGGATCGAAGTGAACGTGCCTTCGACGATGACGCCGGACGCGTCGTCGATCTGCGCCGCGAGTTGCACTGCGATCGCGCCGCCGAGCGAGTGGCCGTAGATGTAGCGCTTCGCCTGCGGGTGTTCCGAGGCGAGCCAGGACCACGCGGCGCGCGCGTCCTCGCACGCGCTGCCCTCCGAGGGCAGCTCCTGGCTGCTGCGGCCGAAGCCGCGGTAGTCGATGCCGAGCACGGAAAACCCCAGGCTGTGCAATTGCTGCATGCGTTGCACGCTGCCGTTCACGTCCCAACGCGCGCCGTGCAGGTAAAGCAGCACCGGCGCGTCTTGCGCGAGCTGCGGCTGCCACAGGGCGTGCAGGCGCACCGGCTTGCCCGTCACTTCAGAGTCGAATTCGATCCAGCGTTCGCCCATGCCCTGGCATTCGCTCGCGGCTGTTTCGTCGGTGCGCGTACCAATCTGAAAAATCAGCTTGCGTTGCTGCGCCTCCAGGCCGGCGCTGCTCATCAATGCCGCCAACACCGCCGCCACGCCGCGCACCAACCCGCGCCCCACGCCACGCGTCAACCATCCCGGCTGGCGAGCCCGCGACTTGTTGATCGTCAATGGTAGCGTTTGCATGGTGCAGCCATCGTGGCATTCCATGCACGCACTGCCCATCCCGCGACCGTAGGGCCATGCCCCAGTCCGTGGCCGAATTACCCCTTCGATTGAGGGACCGCGCCACCCATCTGCGCAGCGCCGCGCCAGGCTTCAGCGCGCAGCGGCACCAGTCTGCGATTTGTCAGGTTTGCACGATCAGTTCGAAGCGCGCTCGAAGGCCGTCGCTCGCCGGCTCGAAAGGCCGCGTCACTGCCGCACGGTCCACGGCGTTGAGGCGGCGCCACAGCGAATCGTTGGCGTTGTAGGGGTCGTCCAAGACGTACCACTGCGTCGTCAACAGCTCGCGCTTGGCGAGTTTCACTTTGACGTGGATGTGCGGTGCGCGCCCGGCGTAGTGCGCGGGCCGGATCGTGCGAAAGCGAAAAGCGCCGTCGGCACCGACGCCGGCGCGGCCGAAGCCCTGGAACGCCGGGTCGGCGCGGCCGCCGTCGGCCGGGTGGTGATAGCGGCCCTGCTGATCGCACTGCCAGATTTCGATCGTCGCGCCGTTCAGCGGCCGGCCGGACACGTCGGTCAGCGTGCCTTCCAGCCACGCGGGCTGGCCCTGGACGTAGCGCAGCTTGCCGTTCGCGAGCAGGTCGGCGTCGCTGTCTTCGGGTAACGCGACCGGGTAAAACGGCCCCTCGGTTTGCGAAGGTGTCGGCCGCTGGGTGACCTGCGCGAGCGCGCCGCGCACGAGTGCTGGCGCCGCAACCAGCGCGGCCGCGCCGGCGATGAGACGCCGGCGCAGGTTTGGTGCGCCGCGAAGCGTGAGGTTCGGATCGTTCAACATGAAAAGACCTCCGGGCTTGAATATCGACTTCCATCTGCATGGTCCGCAGGGTAGCGAATGCAGTCCATCGACTTTCCCGGCCGCGCTGCGGATCGGCGCGAATCATGCACGAACTGAGCGCGCCAGGGCGGCGCCGCGTGTCCCAGAGAGCCGGGCTGCGTACAATCGCGCCCGTTCGGGGTGTAGCGCAGCCTGGTAGCGCAACTGGTTTGGGACCAGTAGGTCGCGAGTTCGAATCCCGCCACCCCGACCATCGCCCATCACGTCGGCCGCCAGCCAGAGACTGCCCGTAGCTCAACCGGATAGAGCACCAGCCTTCTAAGCTGGGGGTCGGGGGTTCGAGTCCCTCCGGGCAGGCCACCGCGGGGTCAGAACGCCTTCGAGTGCCCCGCAGGGGGACGCGGCGAATTCATCTTACCTCGACGCCCAGGCCCAATTCCCAAGGGCAAATGCGATGCCGGCGCAAAACAAGACGCCGAAGATCAGCTTGTTGTGCTGCGCAAGCCATTCCGGAAGGTAGATGTCGAAGTTGTGCTGCCGCTCGTCGGTGAAGCGCGCCGCCAACGACGTGAGCGGGCAACGCCAGCGGTTGAGAAGGAGGATCGCAACCTCGACGAAAACGATTCCCGCGAGCCACGCCGCGGCGCTGTGATCGCCGCGCCAGGACACGACGGGTATGGCGAGAATGCAAGCGACGAAGAACGCCCAGGCCACGGTGTGCACGACCTTGACTGCGACAAGGGCCGCGGAGGTGGCGGGACGATGCGGATGCATGGGCCAGAGGCCGCGCCGCCGGCTACCGCCGGGCGTACTGCTGCGCGCCGAACAGGACGTCGCGCGCCTTGTCGTCTACCAGCGGTTTGCGCAAATTCGCCAGCACCTGGACGCCGCGCTGCACTGCGGGCCGCGCTTCGATCTCGTCGAACCAGCCCTTCAGGCGCGGGTAGTCGCTCCACTCGATGCCCTGGTTCTTCCACGAGCGCAGCCAGGGAAAAATCGCGATATCGGCGATCGAATATTCGGCGCCCGCGATGTAGCGCGTTGTCGTCAGGCGCTTGTCCATCACGCCGTACAGGCGCTTCGCCTCGTTGGTGTAGCGGTTCACCGCGTAGTCGATCTTTTCCGGCGCGTAGATGCGGAAGTGGTGCGCCTGGCCGAGCATCGGCCCCACACCGCCCATCTGGAACATCAGCCACTCGAGCACTTCGTAGCGCCCGCGCGTCGACTCGGGAAGGAATTTGCCCGTCTTGGTCGCGAGGTAGAGCAGGATCGCCCCCGATTCGAAGAGCGAGATCGGCGTGCCGTCCGGGCCCTGCGGATCGACGATCGCCGGAATCTTGTTGTTCGGGCTGATCGCCAGAAACTCAGGCGCGAACTGGTCGCCCTTGCCGATGTCCACGGCGTGGGCACGGTAGGGCAGCCCACACTCTTCGAGCATGATGTGGACCTTGTGGCCATTGGGCGTCGCCCACGAATACACTTCGATCATGTGGTTCTGCTTGGCGCTGGAGTGGAGCAGGACTTTAGTGCAAATCGTGCAAAACTCGAGTGAGATCGGAGCGTTCCATGCTCGAATCGTTCAAGCGTTTGTTCACCGGGTCGGGGCAGGGCGCGGATCTCGGCGAGATCTCCGCCTGGGCGGCCAAGCGCGGCTACCGCTACGCGCCGATGGAGCAGGGCTTTGCCCTGGACGGCGAATTCGAGGGCATGCCCTGGCAGCTCGAATGGGCGCCGACGCTGCGGCCCTTCATTCGCGGCCATGAACTGCGCATGCAGATCCAGACCCCCCTGGCGCCCGAGCTGCACATGATGATCATGTCCGGCCCTTTGATGAAGGCTCTGGAACAGCAGGCCTACGCCCAGTTCACGCAGAACATGCAGACCCAGATCGACGACTCGTCGCCCGAGGAAATGCGCTGGCTGGTGATGTTCGCCAAAGCCGACCTCGCCGGCAGCCCGGGCGTCGCAGCGCACTTCGGCGCGGTCGGCAACTCGCCGGCGAAGGCGACGCTGTGGGTTGAAGGCGCGCTGGCCAAGATGCTCGAGCGCGCCACCGGAACCTTGCTCGTGGGCGACCCGCCGTTCGTCCTGACGGTCTCGCGGAGCCGGATCGCAATGCGTTTCGAGCTCTCCGACGTTTCCTCGCCGTTCCTCAGCGCGGCGATCACGCTGTTCGAAACCGCGGTCGACCAGGCGCTGCCGTAGGGAGCCCTACGCCGCCCCGGCGGTGCGCTCAGGCATGCCGGCCGAGTTCCATCTTCGCGATCGCGTTGCGGTGCACTTCGTCAGGGCCGTCGGCAAAACGCAGGGTTCGCGCCGCGGTGAAGAAATAGGCGAGCGGCGTGTCCTGGCACATCGCCGCGCCGCCGTGCACCTGCATCGCCCAGTCGATCACTTTGGCTGCCATGTTCGGCGCCACGACCTTGATCATCGCGATCTCGGCCTTCGCCGTCTTGTTGCCCGCCACGTCCATCATCCACGCCGCCTTCAGCGTCAGCAGGCGCGCCTGCTCGATCATGCAGCGTGCCTCGGCGATGCGCTCGCGCGTCACGCCCTGGTCGCTCACCGCCTTGCCGAAGGCAATCCGGCGCGTCGCGCGCGTGCACATCAGCTCGAGCGAGCGTTCTGCCAAGCCGACGAGGCGCATGCAGTGGTGAATCCGCCCCGGCCCGAGGCGCCCCTGCGCGATCTCGAAGCCGCGGCCTTCGCCGAGCAGGATGTTCGACGCCGGAACGCGCACGTTGTCGAAACGAACTTCCATGTGCCCGTGCGGCGCGTCGTCGTAGCCGAAGACCGAGAGCGCGCGCAGCACCTTGATGCCCGGCGCGTCTGCGGGGACGAGGATCATCGACTGTTGCGAATGGCGCGGCGCGTCGGTATCCGTCTTGCCCATGAAGATGTAGACCTTGCAGCGCGGGTCGCCGGCGCCTGAGGTCCACCACTTCAGGCCGTTGATGACGTAGGAGTCGCCGTCACGGACGATGCGCGCCTCGATGTTCGTCGCGTCCGAGGACGCGACCGCGGGCTCCGTCATCGCAAACGCGCTGCGGATCTTGCCGTCCAGCAGCGGTTCGAGCCACCGCTGCTTGTGCTCGGACGAGCCGTAGCGCTCGATCGTCTCCATGTTGCCGGTGTCGGGCGCCGAACAATTGAAGACCTCGCTGCACCAGGGTACGCGGCCCATGATTTCGGCGAGCGGCGCGTAGTCCTGGTTGCTCAGGCCGGTTGCCACTGGGCTGTGCGAGCCGCCGCCCGCCTTGGCGCCGTCGGCGCTGGGTGGCAGGAACAGGTTCCACAGTCCCTGCGCGCGCGCCTTGGGCTTGAGCTTTTCGATCGTCTCGAGCGGCGTCCAGCGTTTCCCGGCGAGCGTGTTGGCTTCGATTTCCGCAACGATGTTCGGCTCGTTCGGATAGATGTGTTCGTCCATGAAGCGCAGCAGTTGCGCGCGCAGCGCTTCGGTGCGTGGGGAGTAGCTGAAATCCATGACAGGCCTTTCGGGTGGCGCGCTTGCGCGCTGAAGGAAGAACGGGGCGCGGCCGCGAGGCGATCAGCGCTGGGCGACTTTCCAGCCCATTTCGGCCAGCGGCCGTGCCCCGGCCGCCGACACGCGCGCCTGCGTGCTTGCCGCCGTGCCGTCGACGACGCGCCGCGCGATACCTTGCAGGATGCCGGCCATGCGGAACAGGTTGTACGCCATGTAGAAGTTCCAGTCGGCCATCACCACGTCGGGTGTGCCGCCGGGCGCGATGCGGCCGGTGCGCTCGCAGTAGCGGCGCACGTATTCGCGCTCGTCGGGGATGCCGAGCGCGGCGTAGTCCAGCCCGCCGATGCCACGAAACGTCCCCGGCTCGATGTGCCACGACATGCAGTGGTAGCTGAAGTCGGCGAGCGGGTGGCCGATCGTCGACAGTTCCCAGTCGAGCACGGCGGCGATGCGTGGCTCGGTGGCGTGGAACACCATGTTGTCCAGGCGGTAGTCGCCGTGCACGATGCCGACTTGGCTCGGGTCTCTGGCGCTCTGCGGGATGTTCTCCGGCAGCCACGCCATGAGCCGGTCCATCGCGGCGATCGGCTCGGTGATCGACGCCGTGTACTGCCTGCTCCAGCGTGCGATCTGGCGCTCGAAGTAGTTGCCCGGCTTGCCGTAGTCGGCCAGGCCGATCGCGGCGAAGTCGACGCGGTGCAGCGCCGCGATGACGCGGTTCATTTCGTCGTAGATCGCGCCGCGCGTCGCCTTGTCGGCGTCGGCGAGCGACTGGTCCCAGAGCACCCGGCCCTGCACGAACTCCATGACGAAGAAGGCGCGCCCGATCACCGACTCGTCTTCGCACAGCAGGTGCATGCGCGGCACCGGCACGCCGCTGCCGGCCAGGGCGTGCATCACCTTGTATTCGCGCTCGATGGCGTGCGCCGAAGGCAGCAGCTTGGCCGCCGGGCCGGGCTTGGTGCGCATCACGTAGGACTGCTGCGGCGTGATCAGCTTGAACGTGGGGTTGGACTGGCCGCCCTTGAACTGCTCGACCTGCAGCGTGCCGCCAAAGCCCTCGAGACGTTCGCGCAAGTGGTCGCGCAGCACGCCGACGTCGAAGGCGTGTTGCTCGGCGACGGGTTTGGTTCCGGAGTAGGCGTCCATGGGCAGCGGCGGGCTCAAAAGAAAGGTCTGCGCGTCGATGATACTGTTCCCTTTGCCGGCACTTACCCAGGAGAGCCAGATGAACGCATCGAGCCTGCAGATCCCGAGCCTGAAAGACCGCGTCAGCGGCGAAGAGTGGCGCCTGCGGATCGACCTCGCCGCGGCCTACCGGCTGGTCGCCGCGTACAAGTGGGACGACATCGTCTTCACCCACATCAGCGCGCGCCTGCCCGGGCCGGAACACCATTTCCTGATCAACCCTTATGGGCTGATGTTCGAGGAAATCACTGCGTCGAGCCTGGTGAAGATCGACCTGCAGGGGAACAAGCTCGAACCTTCGCCGTTTCCCGTCAACCCGGCCGGGTTCACGATCCACGGCGCGATCCACGAGGCGCGGGACGACGCGCGCTGCGTCCTGCACACGCACACGCTGAACGGCGTCGCCGTTTCGGCGCAGCGTGACGGCGTATTGCCGATCTCGCAACAATCGATCTTCGTCCTCGCCGGGCTGTCGTACCACGACTACGAAGGGGTGGCGCTGCGCGACGACGAAAAACCGCGCCTCGTGCGCGACCTGGGAGCGAACCCGTTCCTGATGCTGCGCAATCACGGCCTGCTCACGGTGGGGCAGAGCGTCGCCGAAGCGTTCCTGAACATGTACGTGTTCGAGGCGGTGTGCGCGATCCAGATCCGTGCCCAGGCGGGCGGCGGTACGCTCACCGCGGTCGACCCGCGCATCATCGCCACCGCCCGCGAGCAGGCGATGCAGGCCACCCTGGGCGGTGGGGCGGCGCTCGCCTGGCCGGCGCTGCTGCGCCGCCTGGACCGCGCCGACCCGAGCTTTCGCGACTGATTTCCGCACTAGGGCAAGCTCGCGATCACTGCGCCAACGCCCGGTGGGTTTCATGCAGGCTTCATGCTAGAGTGCGCGGGCCTCACCTTCCCGCCCCGACCTCACGCATGCGCAGAGCTTTGATACCGTCGGCCCTCGGCTGTGCGCTGTTGTTCCTTGCCGCGTCGGCCCAGGCCTTCGGGTTCGGCCGGGGCAGCAGCCCCACGGTGCTTGGCCAGGCGTTGAATTTCACTGCCGTGGTTCGTGTCGAGCCCGACGAGGCGCTTGCGCCGGAGTGCGTGGCCGCCGAAGTCATGCTCGGCGAGAACCGCGTTCCGGCTCCGGCACTGACTGTTGCGATCGAGCCCGGCAACTCCGCGGGCGAGCGCCTCGTTCGCGTGACGAGCACGCAGATCGTCGACGAGCCGGTGGTCACGGTGACGATCACCCTGGGTTGCGCGCAGCGCATCTCGCGCAAGTTCGTCGCCTTCATCGACCCGCCGAGCGTGAGCCTGGCGCAGTCGTCGATCGTCGAGTCGACTTCGGCTGAGCCATCGCGCGCGCAACCGGCCGCGTCGGCTCCGGCGCCCAGCCCCGTCACCGTCGCGGCAGCTGCGCCCGCGGCTCCGGCGTCGGCGGCCGTCTTGCCTGTGCGCAAAGCCGAGATCGTGCGCCGGCCCCGCCCGCCCGCGGCGGCGGCAGCGCCCGGAGTCGTGGCTGCTGCGGCGCCGGCGGCGCGCCCGCGCAGCCCCGAAGTGGCGACGAGCGGCGCCGCCCGCGTTGCGCCGCGCCCCCCCGGGCCGCGTTTGCAACTCGAACCCAGCGCGCCGGTCGCGGGCCGCGCGGCGTCGGCCGCGCCGGGCAGCGCCGAAGCGCTGGCGAGCGCGGCGCAACGTGTCGATTCGACCGTGGCCTTGCTCACGGAACAGTCCGAAATGCTCGCCAAGGAGCGCGCACGCCTGATGGCCCTCGAAGAGAGCCTGACACGGCTGCGCGCCGAATCGCAGGCGACGCAGGCCTCGCTCGCGACGCTGCAGACGCGCCTCAAGGCGGCGGAGTCGCAGCGCTACTCGAATCCGCTGGTGTACGTGCTGGCGTGGGGGTCGGCGCTGTTGGCGGTTGCCCTGGTCGCCATGTTCTGGCGCCAGCGCAAGGCGCGGCGCGACCCGCAGTGGTGGGCGCAGCAGGCGCCCTTGCAAGCGCAGGACGTGGACGAGCCGCGGGAGGTTGCCACCACGGCGCCACCGCCGCTGCCACCGCCGCCGGCGATGCAGCGCGCCGTGACGCGGCCGCCGGGGATCGTCGACAGCTCGCGCCCGATGTGGGCCGATTCGCGCCTCACCGAAGCGCCGCCCGACATGGTGCCCGAGCCGCGCCGCGACCTGTCGGTCGAAGAGCTGATCGATCTCGAACAGCAGGCCGAGTTTTTTGTCGTGCTCGGCCAGGACGAAGCCGCGATCGATCTGCTCATGGGCCATGTGCGCAACACGGGCGGAATCAGCCCGTTGCCGTACTTGAAATTGCTCGAAATCTACAAGCGCCGCGGCGACCGCAGCGCCTACGAGCGGATCCGCGAGCGTTTCAACCGCCGCTTCAACGCCTATGCGCCCGACTGGGACGCCGACCTGCAGCACGGCAAGTCGCTCGAGGACTACCCGCGCACGATGGTCAAGCTCGAAGGCCTGTGGGGCGCGCCGCAGCGCGTCATGGAAGTGCTCGACGCGATGCTGTTCCGGCGCGACGAAAGCGAAGAAGCCTACGACCTGCCCGCCTACCGCGAATTGCTCTTCCTCTATTCCGTGGCGCGCGATTTCACGACGCGCGGCTCGCCGTCGCCGCTCGAAACCGACGGTGTCGACCTGTTGCTGCCGCTGGACGACCTGCACCTGACGCTGGACGTGAGCGGGCCCGCGGCAACCGCACCCGCAGCACCGCGCCGCCACCACGCGCCGGCGCTCGATCTGGACATGACGAGTCCGATGCCGGTGGACTTCGAGCCGCCGACCCGGCCCGCCCCGGCGCCGTTGACGTCGCACTCCGACTTCCTCGACCTGCCCGAAATGCCCACCGGCCCGGGGCACCTCGGGCCGAGGAGCTGAGAGGCCTCGAGCGTTACAGCTTGGCGAGCCTTTGCAACGCCAGCTCCAGGGTCTGGTCTTTCTTCGCAAAACAAAAGCGTGCCAGCTTTTGTTCGAAGCCGCCGCTGTAGAACGCCGACAGCGGAATCGCGGCGACGCCGATTTGCGTCGTCAACCAGCGGCAAAAATCTTCTTCGGTCTTGTCGCTGACGGCCGAGTAGTCGACGCACTGGAAATAGCTTCCCTGGCTCGGCAACAGGCGCAGCCGCGTCGCGGCCAGGCCGGCGCGGAACAGGTCGCGCTTGCGTTCGTAAAACGCCGCCAGGCCCAGGTGGTGCGAAGGCTCGGCCATGAACCGCGCCAGGCCGTGCTGCATCGGCGTGTTCACGGTGAACACGTTGAACTGGTGGACTTTGCGAAACTCGGCGCTGAGGGTCGCGGGCGCCGCCGCGTAGGCGACCTTCCAGCCGGTGACGTGGTAGGTCTTGCCGAAGCTCGAAATGACGAACGCGCGTGCCGCGAGCTCGGGGAAACGCGCCGCGCTCTGGTGGAAGCGGCCGTCGAACACCATGTGCTCGTAAACCTCGTCGGCGATGAGAACGATGTCGGTCGGCCGCAGCAGTGCGGCCAACTGCGCCATGTCCTGCTCCGACCAGACGGTCGCGCTCGGGTTGTGTGGCGTGTTCACGATCAGCGCGCGCGTCTTGGGCGTGATCGCCGCGGCTATGGCGCCGAAGTCGGGCGCAAACGTCCCCGGCGTGAGCGGCACGTGCACCGGCACGCCGCCGGCCATCACGATGTTCGGCTCGTAGCTGTCGTAGCACGGGTCGAGCACGATCACTTCGTCGCCCGGGTGCACGATCGCGAGGATCGCGGTCAGGATCGCTTGCGTCGCGCCTGCGGTGATCGTGATTTCGCTGCCGGCATCGTAGGCATGACCGTACAGCGCTTCGATCTTCTGCGCCACCGCTTCGCGCAGTGCCGGAACGCCGGCCATCGGCGGGTACTGGTTCAGGCCGGCGCGCATCGCCTCGTTCACCGCGTCGAGCAGGGCGGGGTCGCATTCGAAGTCCGGGAAACCCTGGCCGAGATTGACCGCGCCGCGCTCGTGTGCGAGTGCCGACATGACGGTGAAGATCGTCGTTCCCACCTGGGGCAGGCGGCTGATCAGCGCCGGGGTGCGGGCGGTCGGGAGGGTGGGCTCGCGGATCATGGACATCTCGGTCACAGTTGATAGTCTGGGGGCTCGCCGGCGCCGGCTGAGATCGCCCGTTCCAGCAGTGCGCAGCTCAACCGGTCAGACAACATCTCGGCAAAGGCGTAGACGTAGTTTCGCAGGTAAGCGCCGCGCCTGAAGGCGATGCGCGCGACGTTGCGGCCGAACAGGTGGCCGAGCGGCCGCCACACGAGTTCGCCGGGGGGCTCGTCGCGCACCGCCATTTCGGCGACGATGCCCACGCCCAGGCCGATGCGCACGTAGGTCTTGATGACGTCGGCGTCGATCGCTTCGAGAACGATGTTCGGGCTCAGGCGTCGCGCCGCAAACGCCTGGTCCAGGCGCGTGCGGCCGCTGAACGACGGGTGGTAGGAGACGAGCGGAAACGCCGCCAGGTCTTCCAGGCCGACGCGCTCCAGCGCTGCAAGGGGGTGGCCTGCCGGCATCACCAGCGCATGCTGCCAGTCATAACACGGCAGGCTGACGAGCTGCTCGGTGTCGTCCAGCGCCTCGGTGGCGAGTCCCAGGTCCGCCACGCCTTCGATCACCATGCGCGCCACGTCGCGCGGCGCGCCCTGGTGCAGGCTGATGTTGACATTGGGAAAGCGCTGCCGCAGGCGCGCCACCGGCGCCGGCAGGAAGTAGCGCGCCTGGCTGTGCGTCGTCGCGATCGACAGGGTGCCGCTGTCGGCATGCGAAAACTCTTCGCCGATGCGCTTCAGGTTCCCGACTTCGCGCAGGATGATGTCGATCGCTTTCAGCGCCTGCTGCCCCGGTTCGGTGACGTTCTTCAGGCGCTTGCCGTGGCGCACGAAGACGTCCACGCCGAGTTCGCGCTCGAACTCGAGGATCGCCTTGGACACCCCCGGCTGCGAAGTGAACAGCGCTTTCGCAGTCTCGGTGAGATTGAGGTTGCGCCGCACCGCCTCCTGGACGAAGCGGAACTGGTGCAGGTTCATGCCGGGTGCGCCAAGCCCACCGCGGCGACGGCCATCGCCTCGATGACCGGGTTCAGTTCGCCGATCGCCGGATGCAGGGTCCACGTCACTGACGGGTTCTGGGACTGCAGTTCCGCGACCAGGCGCGGCACGTCGTTGCGCACATGGCCACCGCTGCCGAGGAACAGCGGCACGATGTCGACCTGGTCGCACCCGTCCAGCACCAGCTGCTGGCCGGCGCTCAGCAGATCCGGCGCGAGGAAATCGAGGTAGCTCAGGCGCACCGCCCGGTCCGGGGCGAGCACCGCGATGCGCGCCGCCACCCTTTCGAACGGCGCCGCCCAGCGCGGGTCGCGCGCGCCGTGGGCGAGCAGGAGGATCGCGGATTTCATCGGTAGCGCACGAGCCAGGCGAATGCGGCGAGCGAGAGCATCAGGTAGATGAGGTTCGGCGCCGCGGCGGAAATCCAGGGCGACCAGTTGCGCAGCAGCCCCAGGTGCCCGGCGAGGTTGTTCTGCAGCACGAAGCTGATGCCGAGCATGATGCCGCCGAAGACCTTCAGGCTCACGCTTCCGGCGCGGGCGTGCATGTAGGCGAAAGGCAGCGCGAGGGCGACCATGACGAGGCACGAGAACGGGTAGAGCGCGCGTTTCCAGAACTGGATTTGATGACGCTGCGCGGCTTGTTCGTTCTGATCCAGGTGGGCGATGTAGCGGTACAGGTCGAGCGTCGACATGTTGTTCGCCGGCAGCAGCGCCGCCGCGACGACGCCTGCGCTGAGCGTGCTCGGCCAATCGAGTCCGGCTCGGTTCTCCTCGGTGACGTGCGCCTGCGTCGCGTCGCCGGCGTGTTGCCACTGCGTCACGCGCACCTCGCTCAAGTGCCATACCGCCTGTTCATCGATCTGCGCGCCGGCGGCAAAGATGCGTCGCAGGAGTCGGCCCTCCGTGTCGAACTCGAAGATTCGCACGCCTTTCAACTCCGCCGCGTGCGGCGCCGAGCCGACGTTGATCGAGTAGCTGCGTGCGCCCGCTGGCGTCGTGGCGTGGTCCTTCAGCCAGCCGCCGGCGCCGCCGATGCTGATGCCGCCGCGAAAACCCGCCTTGAGCAGCGTCGCCTGGCGCTCCGAGAGCGGCGCGATGTGGTCGCCGATCACGTACGTGGCAGCGCCGAAGAGCAGGCCCAGGCTCGCGAGCAGGCCGAGCGCCCGCCCGGGGCCGAGGCCGCCGGTGCGCAGGATCGTGTACTCCGACGATTGCGCAAGCCGCGCCAACGCGTAAATCGTGCCGATCAGGACGACGATCGGCGCGAGCTCGTACAGGCGCCCGGGCAGCTTGAGCAGCGACGTGAGCACGGCGTACACGGCGGTGTAGCCGGACTGGCCGATGTCGGCGAGCTCTTCGACGAAGTCGATGAAGAAGAACAGCGACAGGAAGGCGAGCGCGACGAATCCGACTGAACTCAAGATGTCGGCGTAGAGCAGGCGCCGAACGGTTTTCATGCGGCGCGCCGCCCGGCGAGCAAGACGCGCCGCAGGCGCCCGCGCCCGTTGCGCGAATCGCGCCACCAGAGCAGCCAGAGCGCGATCGCGAAGGCGCTCCCATGGGTGCCGATGAGCGCCGCGCCCATACCGACCCTGCCGCTCGCGACCCAGGCCTGGGTGAGGTTGATGACGTTGTAGTAGACGACGAAGGTGAGCAGCGCAAACAGCACGTTCCAGTTGCTCGGGCGGCGCGGGTTCGTCGCCGCGAGGCCGATGCCGAGCAACAGCATGTTCGCGCTGCCGAGCACCAGGCCGAGGCGCCACACGAGTTCACCCTGGTGGCGGCTGCTCGGCTGGCGCAACAGGTCGATGCTGCGCTGCGCCTTCGCGGGCAGCGTGTCCAGGCTCGAGATCACCCGGTCGCCGGCGAGCACCCGGTACGAATCGAAGCGCGACAGCGTCTTCGTCCCGTCTTGCAGGTTCTGCTCGTTGCTCTGGCCCTTGTCGAGCAGCAGATAGCGGTCGTGACCCTCGATCTCGATGCGGCCGCTTTGCGCCGACGTCACCGATTCGCTGTTCGGCGTCGTCGACAGGATGAACACGTTGCGCCCGACGCGCCCGTCAGCCGAGTCGCGCTCGATGAAGAAGACGCGCTTGCCGTCGCTCGAGGCCTGGAACTGCCCCGGCGCAACGCGCGACAGGTCGGAGCGCCGCTCGAAACGTTCGCGAACCTCGATGCTGCGCTTGTTCACCCACGGCCAGACAAACAGCGCGAGCAAGGCGACGACGAGCAGCACGAGCCAGCTCATGCGCAGCACCGGGCGCACGAAGCGCGACAGCGGGACGCCGCTGGCGAACCAGATCGTCATTTCGCTGTCGCGGTACATGCGCCCGAGCGTCGCGACGACCGAGATGAACAACGACAGCGCGAGCATCGTCGGCAGGTGCGAGAGGGCGACGAAGCCGAGCAGCAGCACCACGTCTTGCGGCGAGACGCGCCCGAGCGCCGCCTGGCCGAGGGTGCGGATCAGCATCATCGTGATCACGATCGTGAGAATCACGACCAGCGTTGCACCAAAGCTGCGCGCCAGGTCCTTGCGCAGGGTGGAATCGAATAACATCGCCGCCTCGAATAAAGGATCAGCGATTATGGACGTCCGTCACCTCATCGCCGCGCCCGACGCGCTCGCCGCAACGTCCTGCGACGCGCTGCTGCTGGTCGTCGCCGGCGACCAGCTCGACAAGAGCCTGGGCGCACCCCTGGCGTCGGTTCTGAAGGCGGCGGTGGCGAGCGACGACCTCGCTCTCAAGGCTGGCAAGGTGCTCTACGTGCACCAGCCGCAAGGCGTGACGGCCAAGCGCGTCGTGTTCGCCGCTGCGGGCGGGAAGGGCGGCGCACCGAGCGCGAAGGAATTTCGCGGCGCGCTGCTGAAGGGTCTCGCGCTTCTCAAGGAGGGTGGCGCGAAACATGTCGCCGTGGGCATGGCGGGTGATGTGGAACTCGGCGCGGCGCACGCCGAAGCGCTCGTCACGGCAGTCTTTGACGCGACCTACGTCTACCGCCACACCAAGCCGAGCGCGCCGGCGGCGTCGAAGTTGGCCAAGGTGAGCCTGCTCTGCCGCAAGGCCGACGCGAAGGCGGTCGCCGAAGGGCTGAAACGCGGCTCGGCGATCGCCAGCGGCGTGCTGCTCGCGCGCGAACTCGCGAATCGCCCGGCGAACCATTGCACACCGACTTACCTCGCCGAGCAGGCGCAGAAGCTGGCCAAGGAATACGGCTGCAAAGTCGACGTGCTCGATCGCAAGGCGGTTGAAAAACTCGGCATGGGCTCGTTCCTCGCCGTCGCGCAAGGCTCGCACGAGCCGCTGCGCTTCATCGTTGCGCGTTACGCCGGCGCCGCGGCGAAAGTCGCGCCGGTCGTGCTCGTCGGCAAAGGCATCACGTTCGACACCGGCGGGATCTCGATCAAACCCGCCGGCGAAATGGACGAGATGAAGTTCGACATGGGCGGCGCGGCGAGCGTGCTCGGTACGCTGCGCGCGGTCGTCGAACTCAAACCGAGATTGAACCTGGTGTGCATCATCCCGGCGTGCGAGAACATGCCGGGCGGCGCTGCGGTGAAACCGGGCGACGTCGTGACCAGCCTGTCAGGGCAGACGATCGAAATCCTCAACACCGACGCCGAAGGCCGGCTCATCCTGTGCGACGCGTTGACGTATGCCGAGCGCTTCAAGCCGGCGGTGGTCGTCGACATCGCGACGCTCACCGGCGCCTGCGTCGTCGCGCTCGGGCACCACCACTCGGGGCTGTTCACCGCGGACGACACGGTGGCCGAACAAATGCTCGCCGCGAGCCGCGCCGCGCTCGACCCGTGCTGGCGCATGCCGCTGGACGAAGAATACGACGAAGCGCTGAAGAGCAATTTTGCCGACATGGGCAACATCGGCGGCGGGCGCGCCGGCGGCGCGATCACGGCGGCGATGTTCCTGCGCCGCTTCACGAAGAAGTATCCTTGGGCGCACCTGGACATCGCGGGCACGGCGTGGAAGTCGGGCGCGGCGAAGGGCTCGACGGGGCGTCCGGTGCCCCTGCTCACGCATTTCGTGCTCGCGCGCGCGGCCTGACCGGCGCCTGCGGCAGCACTTCCGGGTTCAGCGCGTGACCGAGGTGAGCTTTCATTTCAACGTCGGCGACACACTGCAATACGCGTGCCGCCTGCTGCGCAAGGCGGTGCGCAAGGGCGCGAAGGTCGCCGTCGTCGCCCCGGCACCGACGCTCGCGGCATTGGATCGCGGCCTGTGGACATTTGATCCGCTCGAGTTCTGCCCGCATGTTCGCCTTGCCACCGGTGCTGCGCCGGCGCCGCGGCAGCGGCCCACGCCGATCTGGCTGCTCGACCGGGCTGCCGACGCGCCCGACCACGACGTGTTGCTGAACCTCGGCCCGCAGATTCCCGAGGGCTTCGAAAGTTTCGAGCGCGTGATCGAGGTCGTCGCCACGGGAGACGACGATCGATCGGCCGGCCGGGAGCGCTGGAAGCACTATTCGAGCCGCGGCTACGCGATCACGCGCCACGAGGTGACCGAGTGAGCGCCGAGCGCAACCCTTCGGGCCGGCGCGTGCCGACGCTGACCGAGGTCATTTCGCCGCCGACGACGATGGTCGACCTGTTGCTCGAGGTTCCCGGACCCGACATCGACATCAATGCCTTCGCCGCCGCAGCCGACGCCACCGTGGTGGAGTCCGCTCACGAGGGCGCCGCGCCCTTCACCAAGTTGACGGTGCCGTCAATCTCGGCGCTGCTCGCCAGCGTTGATGACGCCGGCGAGGCTTCTATCGATGCGCAGTCGCCGCTGACCCGGGTTCTGGCTGACGTGCAACGCCAGCTCGACGCCGGCCTGGACGCGCAACTGCACGCAGCGCTGGGCCCGCTGCTCGCGCGCGCCACCGAGTCGCTGATCCGGGAAACCCGCGAACAGCTGACCGCGACGCTGCACGAAATGATCGAGCGCGCGCTGACCGAGGAACTGGCGCGTCATCGGATTCGTGACGAGCCGCGTTCAGGGTGAACGCAAGGCGCCGCCCCTGTCAGTTCCGTTGGGGCTGAAAAGTCCCGATGGAGGAGCGGCCGTTTTTGCGGTATCGTGTCGCCCTTTCCAGACCTAACTTCCGGTTCATGAACCGGATTCCCAACAGGAGAACCTGAATGCAATTGAAATTGAATGTGATCGTTGCGGCTGCGGCCGTGCTGTTCGCCACCGGCGCCTCGGCGCAAGACATGGTCGTGAAGATCGGCCACGTCGGCCCCACCAGCGGCGGCATCGCCCACCTGGGCAAGGACAATGAAAACGGCGCGCGCATGGCCATCGAAGAGCTCAACGCCAAGGGCACGACGATCGGCGGCAAGAAGGTCAAGTTCGAACTGCTCGCCGAAGACGACGCAGCCGATCCGAAGCAGGGCACGGCAGTGGCGCAAAAACTCGTCGACTCCAAGGTCAACGGCGTGATCGGCCACCTGAATTCCGGCACCTCGATCCCCGCGTCGAAGATCTACAGCGACGCAGGCATTCCGCAGATTTCCCCTTCGGCGACGAACCCCAAGTTCACGCGCAACGGTTACAAGACGACGTTCCGCGTCGTCGCTGACGACGTGCACCTGGGCGGCACGCTCGGCCGCTACGCCGTGAAGGAACTGAAAGGCAAGTCGATCGCCGTGATCGACGACCGCACGGCTTATGGCCAGGGCGTTGCCGAAGAGTTCGCGAAGGCCGTCAAGGCTTCGGGCGGCTCGATCGCCGACACCCAGTTCACGACCGACAAGGCGACCGACTTCACCGCCATCCTCACGCAAATCAAGTCGAAGAATCCCGACGTCGTGTTCTTCGGCGGCATGGACGCCGTGGCCGGACCGATGATCCGCCAGATGAAGCAACTCGGCATCAACGCCAAGTTCATGGGTGGCGACGGCATCTGCTCGGGCGAACTGCCCAAGTTGGCCGCGGGCTCGATGGCCGACGGCCAGGTCGTCTGCGCCGAAGCGGGTGGCGTGGAAGGCGCGGGCAAGGCCGGAATGGAAGACTTTTACAAGCGCTTCAAGGCCAAGTACAACGCCGACGTGCAGGTCTACGCGCCGTACGTGTACGACGCCGTCAATGTGATGGTCGCCGCGATGGTCAAGGCCGGTTCCGCCGAGCCGGCAAAGTACCTGCCGGTGCTGGCGAAGACGGAAGGCTTCAAGGGCGTGACCGGAACGATCTCGTTCGACGCCAAGGGCGACGTGAAGAACGGCGCGCTGACGCTGTTCACGTACAAGGCCGACAAGCGCGAGCAGATCGCCGTGATTCGCTGAACGCCAACGTCGTTTCGAATCGAAAGGGCGCCGCGAGGCGCCCTTTTTCATGGGGTGCACGGCGCTGCGAATCCGGCTACACCGGAACCACGCTGACGCGCACTTCCATCTGCTGCTCGCCGCCTCCCAGGATCACGCCGCGCAGTGGAACGACGTCGGCGAAATCGCAGCCCCAGGCCAGGGTGATGTAGCGCTGGTCGGCCAACTGATCGTTCGTCGGGTCGAATTCGACCCAGCCCAGACCCGGCGCGTAGACGGCGACCCAGGCGTGTGTCGCGTCGATTCCCGCCAGGCGTGGCATTCCGGGCGGCGGGTCGGTGAGCAGGTAGCCCGAGACATAGCGCGCCGGCAGCCCGAGGCTTCGCAGACCGGCGAGCATGAGGTGCGCAAAGTCCTGGCACACGCCGCTGCGCTGCGTGAGCACCTCGTCCACCGAGGTGCTGACCGTCGTCGCACCGGGTTCGAACTGGAACTCATGGTGGATCGCGTGCATCAGCGCGAGCACACTCTCCAGCCAGTCGCGACCGGGCGCGAAGTGTTGCGAAGCGTAGGCGCGCGCGCGCACCGACAGCGGCACGAGGCGCGTGGGTTCACACATCCGCGCCGCGTTCAGGTCGTCGTGCGACGGATCGGCGAGAACGGCGTCGCGTACCGTTTCCCAGGCCTGTCCCAGGAGCTGCGGCACGGCGGCGCGCGCCTGGACTTCGACGCTGCAATGCATGCGAACGTGCAGGCGGCGGTGCGCACCGTGCAGCGCGAAATGCAGGTTGGCGTTGCCGAAGCAGTCGGGCGTTTCGTAGCGTTCGTCCACATGCGGGTCGATCAGCAGCGCGTACGACAGGACTTTCTGCCACGCCAGGTCGCGCGGCCGCAGGCGCGCCAGTTGCCAGGATTGCGAAACCGGCGCAGCGTAGTCGTAAAGCGTCTCGTGCTCGACGTCGTAACGCGCCGCGGGCGTGAACGGTTCGCTGGGATGCATCGATTCGCTCACGCCGACCTCAGCGGATTCATGCGACCAACGACAGCACGCTGCGCGTCGTCGCGTGGCTGAAGAACTTGAGTGTCAATTCCTCGGCCGTGAGATAGGCGGCGCGCTGCGCCTGGTCCAGCAGCAGCGCGAGCGCCGGGTTTTCCGGCGCCAGGTCGAGCGGCGCCAGCGCCTGCAGGCAGGCCAGCGCCGGGGCGAGCACGTCGCCGGCAAACTGTCCGTTCGTCGCCTCCAACTTCGCGACAAACTCCTGCAGGCCCTTGAGCTGGAACGCGACCGAGCGCGGATTGCCTTCGTCGCGCACCAGCAGGTCGAGAACCGCCATCCACTCCGGCCCAGCGCTGTAACGCGATCGATAAGTGAGCGAGGAGTCGGCGAGTTCGAGCAGCCAATCGAGTCCGTGCGAACGGCCCACTCCCGTGGCCACGCGCAGCGCTGAGCAAACATTGGCCAAGCGCTCGATGCGCCGGCCCAGCGACAGGAAACGCCAGCCCAGGCTGCGCGTCATGCCGTCGAGAACGAAGCCGGAGAGCGTCATCATCGACGCGACGACGCGGTCCAGCCCGGCGAGCACCGCGCCGGCTTGCGGCCGGGTGCTGCTCGCGCGCTTGAACAGCGGATCGGCGTGCATGCGGTTCAGGACTCGCCAGTTGTCGAGCGACATGCGCTCGCGCAGGTTGAAAGCGACGCGCTGCAGCTGCTGCAGTTGCGCGCCCAGGCCCATGTTCGGGTCGGTGGCGGCGCGCAGCAGCGCACCCATGCCGGTGTCCGCTGCGCTCAAGAGGCCTTGATGCTGCGCCAGTTCGAGCACTGGCCAATGGTCGTTTGCGTCGCTGCCGCCGGGTGCGCCGGGCACGTCGATCCGCCCCAGGCTCTGGCCAATGGCGACGCGCAACAGGCGCGCCGTGCCGTCGCAGCGTTCGCCGTAACGCCCGTACCAGAACAGGTTCTCGGCGGCACGCGAGGGCAGGTTCGCGCGTGCGCTCACCAGGTCGGCGGGTGTGATCGTCTTGCTCAGCAGCGAGAACGACGCGTTCACCGGTGCGTCGGACATGACCCAGGTGTCTTTCGATCGGCCGCCGCGCTGCATCGTGATCGAGTAGGAATTCCCATCGGCGGCGACGCGCGTCAGGCCCCCGGGCATGATGCGGTAGCCCTCGGGGGTCGCGACAGCGAAGACGCGCAGGCCCACGGTGCGCGCAGCGAGCTTGTGGCGCCGATCGCGCTCGATCACCGGTGCCTGCGAGACGTGAACCCATTCCTGCGCCACGTAGCGCTGCGGGCGCAGCGCGACGCGCTCGCGCAAGGCCTCGCGCTGCGGCGCCGAAAGCTCGCGGCCGAAGACGGCGGGCTCCGCTGCCGAACGCTCGAGCGGCTTGATGAGGATGTTGTCGATCTGCTCCCAGGCGTCTTTCAGCGCGGCGGGTTCGCCAAGCCACCAGGTCGCGACCGACGGCAGGCGCAGCTCCTGCCCGAGCAGGCGCTGGCTGAGGGCCGGCAGGTAACCGAGCAAGGCGCCCGATTCGAGCACCCCGGCGCCAAGTGCGTTGGCGAGGAACACGGTGCCGCGTCGCGCGCAATCGGTGAGGCCGGGAATGCCCAACGCCGAGTCGGAGCGCAGCTCGAGCGGGTCGCAGTAGTCGTCGTCCTGGCGCCGCAGGATGGCGTGCACGCGGCGCAGGCCGTCGACGGTCTTCATCCAGACGCGGCCGTCGCGCACCGTGAGATCGTTGCCCTCCACCAGTGTGAAGCCGAGATAGCGCGCGAGCAGCGTGTGTTCGAAGTAGGTCTCGTTGAACGGCCCCGGGGTGAGCAGCGCGATCAGCGGTGGCCCGTCGCCGCGTGGCGCCAGACGCAGGATCGAATCGCGCAGTGCGGCGAAGAACGACGCCAGGTGTTGCACGTTCAGGTCGCTGAACAACTGCGGAAACACGCGCGACACGACGAGGCGGTTTTCCAGCGCGTAGCCCGCTCCGGAAGGCGCCTGAGTGCGGTCGCTGACGACCCACCAGTGGCCGTCGGGCGCGCGCGCCAGGTCAGCGGCGTAATGGAACAGGTGCACGCCGCCGCTCGGGCGGATGCCCTGCGCGGCGTGCAGGAAGCCGGCGTGGCCGAAGATCACCGCCGGCGGTATCGCGCCACTGCGCATCAACTCCTGCTTGCCGTAGATGTCGCCGAGCACGCGGTTCAGCAGGTCGGCGCGCTGCGCGACGCCGGCTTCGATGTGCTGCCATTCATCTGCCGTCAGCAGCATCGGCAGCGGATCGACCTCCCACAGGCGGTCGCTGCCTCGACCGTCGGCGTAGACGTTGTAGGTGATGCCGCTGTCGCGAATTTCGCGCTCCATCATCGACAAGGTGTCGCCGATTTCGAGCACGCCGCGCGCCGACATCGCCTCGAGGAAGGCCTGCCAATGGGCACGCGGTTGGCGCGGCGCGGCGAGCAACTCGTCGTAGCGGCCGGCGAGCGCGGAGTATCCCGAAAGCAGCTTCTTCAACGGCATCGTCTGTGTGTCATCCCGGAAGACGCCGAGATTCAGGCGCAGTGATCCCCAAGTATTCGCGAAGCCGGTGAAGGTCGAACGAGTGGATACCGGCGTTCGCCGGTATGACGGCTGTGTGGGCATTACACACCATCGGCCCTGCGGTCACGCTGCCGCCTTGCGGCGCAAGTCGAGCGTGAACGGGAAGTTCGGATTGCGCTCCTCGGCGGGCACGCGCATCGCTCCCGGCGTGTGGCCGACGCGGAAGAAGCGCGCCAGGCGTCTCGCCTCCGCCTCGTAAGCGTTCACCGGAAAGCTCTCGTGGCTCAGGCCCCCGGGGTGCGCTACATGGTATTGGCCGCCGCCCATGGAGCGACCCATCCAGTCGTCCAACATGTCGAAGATCAGCGGAGCGTGCACCGGAATCGTCGGGTGCAGCGCCGACGGTGGGTTCCAGGCGCGGTAGCGCACCGCACCGACAAATTCGCCGATCCGCCCGGTGGGCTGCAGCGGCACGCGCCGGCCGTTGCAGGCGAGGGCATGGCGATCGTCGATCAGGCCCGTGACCTTGACCTGCACGCGCTCGAGCGACGAGTCGACGAAGCGCGCGGTTCCGCCGGGCGCACCTTCTTCGCCCAGCACGTGCCAGGGTTCGAGCGCGAGGCGCAACTCCACCTCGACGCCGGCAGCTGAGAAGTCGCCCAGGCGCGGAAAGCGAAATTCCAGATGCGGCGCGAACCATTCGGTCTGCAGCGCGTAGCCGAAGCTGTTCAGTTCTTCGATCACATCGCTCAGGTCCTGCCAGATGAAGTGCGGCAGCATGAAGCGGTCGTGCAACTCGGTTCCCCAGCGCTTCAGGCGCGCCGGGCGATACGGCTGCTGCCAGAAGCGCGAAACCAGCGAACGCATCAGCAGCTGCTGCGTGAGGCTCATGCGTGCGTGCGGCGGCATCTCGAAAGCGCGCATCTCGAGCAGGCCCAGGCGCCCGGTCGCGCCATCGGGCGAGTACATCTTGTCGATGCAGAACTCGGCGCGGTGCGTATTGCCGGTCGAATCGATGAGCAAATTGCGCAGCAGCCGATCGATCAGCCACGGCGGGCAGCCGCTGGGTCTCTCCTGCACGCTACGCTGCAATTCGGCGAACGCGACCTCGATCTCGTACACCGAGTCGTTGCGTGCCTCGTCGATGCGCGGTGCCTGGCTCGTCGGCCCGACGAACAGGCCCGAAAACAGATAGCTGAGCGCCGGGTGGTTGTGCCAGTAGGCGATCATGCTCGCGAGCAGGTCCGGGCGGCGCAGGAAAGGCGAGTCGCTCGGTGTCGCGCCGCCGAGCACAAAGTGGTTGCCGCCACCCGTGCCGGTGTGGCGCCCATCGAGCATGAACTTTTCCGTCGATAGCCGCGTCTCATGCGCGGCCTGGTACAGATGCGTCGTCTGGTCGACCAGTTCGGCCCAGCTGTGCGCCGGGTGGATGTTGACTTCGATGACGCCGGGGTCGGGCGTGACGCGCAACGTCGCCAGGCGCGGATCTTTCGGCGGCTCGTAGCCTTCGAGGATCACCGGCAGCTTCATCTCGAGCGCCGTGTCTTCGACCGAGGCCACGAGTTCCAGGTAGTCTTCGAGGGAAGACGTGGGCGGCATGAAGATGTAGAGGCGGCCCGCGCGCGGCTCGGCGCTGATCGCGGTGCGCGCAACCCACGGCGCCGAGACGAAGGGCAAGGGCGCGCGCAGCTCGCTGGCGCTTGACAGTGCAGGCGCGGCCGCACCGGGCGTGGCGTCGCGACGACTTTCGAATCGAAGACGGCGGTACGGCGGCAGCGCAGGGAAGGCTTGCGTCGGGTCAGGCGGAGTCACCCACGGCATGTCGCCTTTGGAAGCCCAGGGCTGCGAATCGAGCGGCAGGCGATAGCCGAGCGCCGAGTCGCCGGGGATCAGGTAACAGCGCTCGCCGCGCAGGAACCAGGGGCCGGTTCTCCAGCGCGGCGCACCTTTCGTGCCGGGCGATTCATCGCGTGCGAGCGGGAGCACATGGCCGACCACAGCGTCCAGGCCCTGGCTGAAGACCCTGCGCAGGCGCTCGCGCTCCAGCGGGTCGGCCAGGCGCGCGTCGAACGGGTCGACGTTGCTGGGCAGCTTGCGCTCGCGCCACAGGTAGTACCAGGTGTCTTCATGCGCCGGGAACACGAACTTCGGGTCGAGCTCGAGGCGCCGTGCGACACCTGCCAGGAACTGCTGCGCCTGGGCCGGGGTGACGGCGTAGTCGCGCCGCTCGTCGGCAAAGAGTTCGGGGTGCTCCCAGACTGGAACGCCGTCTTTGCGCCAGAACAGATTCAGCGACCAGCGTGGCAACTGCTCGCCGGGGTACCACTTGCCCTGGCCATAATGCTGCAAGCCACCGGCGCCGTACTTCGCGCGCAACTTGTCCATCAGGTCGGCGCTGAGCGCCCGCTTCGTCGGGCCCATCGCCTCGGTGTTCCATTCGGCGCCCTCGCGGTCGTCGACGGAAACGAAAGTCGGCTCGCCACCTTGCGTCAGCCGCACGTCGTGGCGTTGCAGATCGGCGTCGACCTGCTGGCCCAATGCGTCGATGCGCGCCCATTGTGCGTCGCTGTAGGGCAGCGTAACGCGCGGCGCCTCCCAGACGCGGATCACGCTCATTCG
This sequence comes from uncultured beta proteobacterium, assembly GCA_963775015.1. Classification (GTDB taxonomy): domain Bacteria; phylum Pseudomonadota; class Gammaproteobacteria; order Burkholderiales; family Burkholderiaceae_C; genus JAEMQF01. The sequence goes on from CAVZHI010000005.1 coordinate 182,144, forward strand.
ATGTTCGAACGCGGTTTCGCAGTCTTCCAGCGAACCCTCGACCGGCGCCGCCGAGGAGGGGTCGGGCGAACACGCCAGGGGAATGTGCCCCTCGCCGGCGAGCAGCCCGGACGTCGGGTCCAGGCCGATCCAGCCGCCGCCGGGCAGGTAGACCTCGCACCAAGCGTGCAGGTCGGTGAAGTCGACTTCGGTGCCGCTCGGGCCGTCGAGCGCCTTCACGTCGCTCTTCAACTGGATCAGGTAGCCCGACACGAAGCGCGCCGCCAGACCCAGGCGGCGCAGCACCTGCACGAGCAGCCAGGCGCTGTCGCGGCACGACCCGCTGGCGTTGAGAAGCGTTTGCTCGGGCGTTTGCACGCCCGGCTCCATGCGGATCAGGTAGCCGATTTCACGTTGCAGGCGCTGGTTCAACTCGACCAGAAAGTCATTCGTGCGCCTCTCGTGGCGCGGCACGCTCGCGACGAACGCAGCCAGCAGTGGTGTGAGTTCGCCGGTCAGGCGGTACGGCGCGAGCTCATGCGCGAGTGCTTTGTCGTAGTCGAACGGGTAGTGCTCCGCCGACGGTTCGAGAAAGTAGTCGAACGGATTCAGCACCGCCATCTCGGCCACGAGGTCGATCTCGATGCGCAACTCACGGGTTTTCTTGGGGAACACCAGGCGCGCCTGGTAGTTCGACTGCGGGTCCTGCTGCCAGTTGACGAAGTGGCCGCTGGGCTCGACGCGCATCGAGTAGCTCAGGATGCGGGTGCGCGAGTGCGGCGCCGGGCGCAGCCGCACCACCTGCGGGCCGAGGTGGATGGCTCGGTCGTAGCGGTAGTGCGTGACGTGGTTCAGCGCGACATGGATTGACATCGGGGACTCGCGGGGAAGGGTGCAGGAGCTTCGGCGCCGCGTTCTACGCGGTCACCGGAACCAGGAAATCGCGGCTGATGCCCACGCCGAGCGTGCCGACGCGTTCCAGGAATTGCGTCAGGTAGGCGTGCAGACCGGTGGCGAGAATCTCGTCGATGCGCGCGTATTGCAGGTCCGCGCGAATGCGCCCGGCGCGACGCACGGTGTCGCCCGATTCAGCGTTGGCGACGAACCCCAGGTTCGCCACCACCTCGTTCATGCACGCCGCGAGCGAACGCGGCATGTCGGCGCGCAGGATCAGCAGTTCGGCCACCTTCTCGGGGCGGATCACGTTGCGGTAGACCTTGCGATAAACCTCGAACGCCGACACCGAACGCAGGATCGCCGACCAGTGATAGAAGTCGTATTCGGTCTCCGGCGCGCTGTCCTGGGTCGAGGACTGTGACTGCGCCTGCGATTGCTCGGCGCCGAAATATTCGCTCGGCACAGCGTGGAATTTCACGTCGAGCAGGCGCGCCGTGTTGTCGGCGCGTTCGAGAAAGCTGCCGATGCGCAGGAAGTGGAACGATTCGTCTTGCAGCATCGTTCCCACCGTGACGCCGCGCGACAGGTGCGAGCGGAACTTCACCCACTCGAACCCGGCCGATGGGTCGCGCTGGAACGCGCCGGTGGCAACCAGGCGCTGGAACTCGAGCCAGGTCTGGTTCTGCGTTTCCCAGACCTCGGTCGTGAGCGTGCCGCGCACCGCGCGCGCGTTCTCGCGTGCCGCGCGCAGGCAGTTGCGAATGCTCGACGGATTCGCTTCGTCGCTCACCATGTACGCCATCACGTCGCGCGCATTCACCTCGCCGTGGTGCTGCGCATAGTCGCCGCTCAGTTCGCTGATGCTGAGCAACCCTTTCCAGCCGTTCAATGCGGCGTCGGCGGATTGCGGCAACAGCGACGTCTGGTAGTTGACGTCGAGCATGCGGGCGGTATTCTCGGCCCGCTCCATGTAGCGTGCCATCCAGTAGAGGTGATCGGCAGTGCGGGACAGCATGTCGTACGCCTCCTTCTAGGCCTCGAGGACCCAGGTGTCCTTCGTGCCGCCGCCCTGCGACGAGTTGACGACGAGCGAGCCCTCCTTGAGCGCGACCCGCGTGAGCCCGCCGCTGACGATTTGCACGGACTTGCCCGAGAGGACGAACGGCCGCAGGTCGATGTGGCGCGGCGCGATGCCGCTTTCGACGAAGGTCGGGCAGGTCGACAGACTGAGCGTCGGTTGGGCGATGTAGTTGCCGGGGTTCGCGAGCAGCATCGTCTTGAAGTAGGCGATCTCGGCCTGCGTCGCCGCCGGGCCGACAAGCATGCCGTAGCCGCCCGCGCCGTGCACTTCCTTGACCACCAGTTCGCCGAGGTGGTCGAGCACGTAGTTCAGGTCGTCTTTGGCGCGGCACTGATAAGTAGGTACGTTGGCGAGGATGGCCCTTTCCCCGAGGTAGAACTCGATCATTTTGGGCACGTACGGATAGATCGACTTGTCGTCGGCCACACCGGTACCGATGGCATTGCACAGCGTCACGTGGCCGGCGCGGTAGGCCTCCAGCAACCCGGCGCAGCCGAGCGTCGAGTCGGGGCGAAATACCGCAGGGTCGAGAAAGTCGTCGTCGACGCGGCGGTAGATCACGTCGACGCGCTTCGGCCCTTGTGTCGTGCGCATGAAGACGAAGCCGCCGTCGACGAACAGGTCCTGGCCTTCGACCAGTTCCACACCCATTTGCTGCGCGAGAAAGGCGTGTTCGAAGTAGGCGCTGTTGTACATGCCGGGCGTGAGCACGACGACCGTCGGGTCGTTCGTGGTCGCCGGCGCGACGGCGCGCAGGGTCTCGAGCAGGAGGTCGGGGTAGTGCGCGACGGGCTCGATGCGGTGCAGGTTGAACAGCTCGGGGAACAGCCGCATCATCATCTTGCGGTTCTCCAGCATGTAGCTCACGCCGCTGGGAACGCGCAGGTTGTCTTCGAGAACGTAGTAGCTGCCGCTGCCGTCCGGATTCGCGGCACGCACGATGTCGATGCCGGCGATGTGCGAATACACGCCACCGGGCACGTCGACGTGCATCATTTCGGGGCGGAACTGGGCATTGTTCAGCACCTGTTCGGCCGGCACGATGCCCGCCTTGATGATGTCCTGCCCGTGGTAAACGTCGTGAATGAACCGGTTCAGTGCGGTGACGCGCTGCCGCAGGCCGCGCTCCATCTCGAGCCACTCGTGCGCCGGGATAACGCGCGGAATGAGGTCGAACGGAATCAGCCGCTCGGTCCCAGAGCCGTTTTCGTCCTTTGCGCCGTACACGGCGAACGTGATGCCGACGCGCCGGAAGATGACCTCCGCTTCTTCGCGCCGGGCGCGGATCACGTCGCCCGGTTGCTCGGCGAGCCAGCGCTGATAGCCCGTGTAGTGCTCGCGCACCGCTGTGGCATCGGCATGCATCTCGTCAAAACTGAGCCTCACTGCGTCTCCTCTTCAATTCGAAGATAGCAACTTCCAGACCAGAGCTCACCGAAAGGGTGCAGCGGCCACCATCCAGTCAGACGATTTTCTCCCCCGGATGCGTGATCTTGCGCATCGGCTCGTAGCGCGACGACGTGCTTTGCAAGGGGTGCGCGGCCTGGCCACCGTTCCACTGCGGATCGTCGATCGACTCGAAGACCTGGCGCAGTTTCTGCCCCCAGTTGCTGCGAATCATGTGGAAGTAGGGATTGTGCTCGTCGATGCAGGCGATTTGCTGGGTCTGGAACCGATCCCGCTCGTAGACCAGAAGGTCCAGCGGCAGGCCGACCGACAGGTTCGACTTCAACGTCGAGTCCATCGACACGAGCGCGCATTTGGCCGCCTCGTCGAGCGGCGTCGCGGGCGTGAGCATGCGGTCGAGCACGGGCTTGCCGTACTTCGATTCGCCGATCTGGAAGAAAGGCGTCTCGCGCGTCGCTTCGATGAAGTTGCCCGCAGCGTAGACGAGAAACAAGCGCATCGCCTCGCCACGAATCTGGCCACCGAAAATCATCGAGGTGTTGAAGTCGACGCCGGTCTGCTTGAGCGACGCGCCGTCCTGCTCGTAGACGCGGCGCACTGCGCTGCCCAGGACTCGTGCCGCGTCGAACATGCTGGTCGCGTTCCAGATCGTCAGCGGTGCCGCGTTGCCGTTGTCGAGCTTCTCGACCTGCAGGATTTCGCGCACCGACTGCGAGATCGACAAGTTCCCCGACGACAGCAGCACCATCAGGCGGTCGCCCGCAGCCTCGTAAACCATCATCTTGCGAAACGTGCTGATCTGGTCGAGTCCGGCGTTGGTGCGCGAATCGGACAGGAACACGAGGCCGGCGTCGAGTTTGATGCCGATGCAGTAGGTCATGGTGGGTTCAATTGGAGCGAAGGGCAAGGGCGCGGCGTCGCGCGATCAGAGCGTGATTTTGCAGCCCTCGGCGCCGAGCACGAGCAGGCTGCGCGAAGCGACCGTTGCGGTTGCAGCGCCCGCGCCCAGCCCCGGCGCCCCGCCCCGCGGATGCGAGGTGTCGAGCAGGCCCTGCCACACACCCGGGGGCAGGGTGAATTCGACGTCGACGGCGCTGCCGTTGATGAGCCAGAGCAGCGGCGCTGCGGCGCGCCCGGGCTTGCCGATCAGGCACGCCAGCGTTTGCTGCCCGCCATGCCGCCACTCGTCGCCGTGCAGCGGCTTGGCGTCGGCGCGCAACCAGCTCAAGTCGCGCGCGCCTTGGGCATCGGCCAAACCGTCGTACCAGCGGTTCGCGAGCGGCAGCGCCTGGCGCCGCAGTGCAAGCACGCGCTCGGTGAAGGCGACCAGGTCGGTGTCGGCGCGGTCCCAGTCGATCCAGGTGGTTTCATTGTCCTGGCAATAGGGGTTGTTGTTACCGCCCTGGGTGTGGCCGAGCTCGTCGCCTGCGGCCAGCATCGGCGTGCCTTGCGCGAGCAGTTGCGTCGCGAGCAGCGCGCGCTGCAGGCGGCCACGCAGCAGGTTCACGCCCGCATCGTCGCTCGGCCCTTCGACGCCGCAGTTGTGGTTGTGGTTGTGGTTGTGGCCGTCGCGGTTGCTTTCGCCGTTCGCGAGATTGTGTTTGCCGCCGTAGCTCACCAGATCGCGCAGCGTATAGCCGTCGTGCGAAACGACGTAGTTGACCGATTCCGCAGGTGTGCGCCCTTGCGCCTGGAACAGTTGCGCCGAGGCGCACAGGCGCTGCGCGAATTCGCCGCGGTGGCTGCCGCGCTCGATCCAGAAGCTGCGCATCGTGTCGCGAAAGCGGTCGTTCCACTCGAGCCAGCCGTGCGGAAAGTTGCCGAGCTGGTAACCCGCAGGGCCGACGTCCCAGGGCTCGGCGATCATCTTCAGACGCGACAGCAGCGGGTCCTGCGCGATCGCGGCGAAGAATGGTGCGCGCCGGTCAAAGCCATGGTCGGTGCGGCCGAGCACGGTGGCCAGGTCGAAGCGAAAGCCGTCGACGTGCATCTCGCCGGCCCAGTAGCGCAGGCTGTCCATCACAAGCTGGAGTGCGCGCGGCTGGCGCAGATCGAACGTATTGCCGCAACCGGTGTGGTTTTCGTAATGCGACTTGTGGTGGTTTTGCAGGCGGTAGTAGCCTGCGTTGTCCAGACCCCGCCAACTCAAACTCGGGCCGAGTTCGTCGCTCTCGGCGGTGTGGTTGTAGACGACGTCGAGGATGACTTCGATGCCGGCCCGGTGCAGGCGCTTCACCATGGCGCGAAATTCATCGCGCGGGTTCAAGCCCTGCGCGCCGCTGGCCAGGCGCGGCTCGGCGCAGAAGAAGCCGATCGTGTTGTAGCCCCAGTAGTTCGTCAGGCGCAGGCTCGCCAGGCGCTGCTCGTCCAGGTGCATCTGTACCGGCAGCAGGCTCACTGCCGTGATGCCCAGGCGCTTCAAGTGCGCGATCGCGGCGTCGTGGCCGAGGCCGGCATAGGTGCCGCGCAACGCCTCGGGGACGCAGGAATGGCGCTGGCTGAAACCCTTCACGTGCAACTCGTAGAGAACCGTGTCGGCCAGAGGCGTGTGCGGATGCTTGTCGTCGCCCCAGTCATAGGCGTCGTCGATGACCCGCGCCTTCAGCGCGAAGGCGGCGTTGTCGCGCGGGTCGGCATGATGCGCGTGATGCGGGTCGGCGCCGAATTGTTCTTCGCGCCACTCGAAGCTGCCGACGATGTCGCGCGCGTAAGGGTCGAGCAGCAGCTTCTGTGCATTGAAGCGCTGGCCCTGCTGCGGGCGCCACAGCCCGTGCGCGCGGTAACCGTAGACGAGTCCCGGCCCCGCGCCTTCAAGGCGGCCGTGCCACACGTCGTGGCTGTGGCCGGGCAGGGGAGTCCGCGAGACTTCGGTTTGACCGGTTCGCGTCGAACAGGCACAAGTCGATGGACCTGGCGTGCGCCGAGACGACGGCGAAGTTGACGCCGTGGCCGTCCCAGGTCGCGCCCAGCGGCCAGGGTTTGCCCAGAGTGAGCGGTCCGTGCGGGCTCACGCCGCCGCAACCCTGCGCGAGACGTCAGCGCCCGAGCGACTCGACGTTCCAGATTTGTTTGGCGTACTCGCGGATCGTGCGGTCCGACGAGAAGCTTCCCATTCCGGCCACGTTCGCGATCGCGCGCGCCGCCCACTCGGCCGGAGAGCGGAACAAGGCGTCGACACGGTTCTGCGTATGCACATAGGCGTCATAGTCGGCGAGCAACAGGTAATGGTCGCCGCCCCAGAGCAGCGAGTCGACGAGGCCACGATAGCGCGTTGGCTCGTCCGGGCTGAAGTGGCCGCCGCCGATCGCGTCGAGCACGGCCTTCAACGTCGCATTGTTCTCGTACAGGCGCAGCGGCTGATAGCCGCTCTTGCGCAGCGCCGCAACTTCGGGAGTGCGCAGGCCGAAGATGAAAATGTTCTCGTCGCCGACGTTCTGCCGGATCTCGATGTTCGCGCCGTCGTCGGTGCCGATCGTGAGCGCGCCGTTCAGCGCAAGTTTCATGTTGCCGGTGCCCGAGGCCTCGGTGCCGGCGGTCGAAATCTGCTCCGACAGGTCGGCGCCCGGCATGATGAGCTCGGCCACCGAGACGCCGTAGTTTGGAATGAAAGCGACTTTCAGGCGCCCGGCGATGCGTGGGTCGTGGTTCACGACCTGGCCGACGTCGTGGATGAGCCGGATGATTGTCTTGGCCATGTGGTAGCTCGACGCCGCCTTGCCGGCAAAGACGATGCTCCGCGGCACCCAGTTCGCGTTCGGCTCGGCGAGGATCGCCTGGTAGCGCGTCACGACGTGCAGCACGTTGAGCAACTGGCGCTTGTATTCGTGGATTCGCTTCACCTGCACGTCGAACAGGCTTTGCGGGTCCAGCATCACGCCGGTGCTGCGCTTCACGTGTTCGGCGAGGCGCAATTTGTTGGCGCGCTTGATGCGCAGGAATTCGTCGCGGAATGCGCCGCTGCCCTGGTTTTCCTTCAGGCGTTTCAATTGATCCAGGTCCAGGCGCCAGCTGCTGCCCAGGGTCTGGTCGAGCAGGCCAGCCAGCCCCGGGTTCGCCTGGGCGAGCCAGCGCCGCGGCGTCACGCCGTTCGTCATGTTGACGAAGCGCTGCGGCCACAGGCTCGCGAAGTCGGCAAAAATCGTCTTCACGAGCAGCTCGGAGTGCAGCGCCGAGACGCCGTTCACCTTGTGGCTGCCCACGACCGACAGATGCGCCATGCGCACGCGGCGCTCGCCGCTTTCGTCGATCAAGGAAATTCGCGCGAGCAGGCCCAGGTCGCCCGGCCGCTGCGCTGCAGCGTAATCAAGCATCTCTTGATTGATGCGAAAGATGATCTCGAGATGGCGCGGCAGCACATGCTGGATCAGGCCGACCGGCCAGGTCTCGAGCGCCTCGGGCATCAGCGTGTGGTTCGTGTAGGAGAAGATGCGTTGGCACATCGCCCACGCGGGCTGCCACGCCAGGCCATGCTCGTCGCAGAGCAGCCGCATCAGTTCGGCGACACCGATGGCAGGGTGCGTGTCGTTCAGGTGGATCGCGACCTTGTCCGCCAGATTCGCCAGGCTCGGATGTTCCTCGAGATGGCGCCCGACGATGTCTTGGAGCGACGCGGCGACGAAAAAATACTCCTGACGCAAGCGCAGCTCGCGCCCGGCCGGGGTGCTGTCGTTCGGGTACAGCACCCAGGAGATGTTCTCGTATTCGTTCTTGATTCCGGCGGCGCGCGCGTAGTCCCCGGTGTTGAACGCGTGCAGGTCGATGTGCGCCGGCGCCTGGGCTTTCCACAGGCGCAGCGTGCTGACCTTGTTTGTGCCGTGGCCGGGAATCACCATGTCGCACGCCTTGGCCGCGACTTCGCCGGCGGCGCGCCAGGTGGCTTGACCTGCGCTGTGCTCGACCCAGCCGCCAAAGCGCACCGGGTAGGTCAGGCCGCTGCGCGGGAACTCCCAGGCGGTGCCGTTCTCGAGCCACGGGTCGGGGTATTCGATCTGGCTGCCGTTCTGGATTTCCTGCGCGAACATGCCGTACTCATAGCGGATGCCGTAGCCGAACGAGGGCAGCCCGAGTGTGGCCATCGAGTCGAGAAAACACGCCGCAAGGCGCCCCAGGCCGCCGTTCCCCAGCGCCGCGTCGGGTTCGGCATCGGCGATGTCTTCGAGGCGCTTCGCGTGTGCGGCAACGCCCTGCGCCGCGGCCTGGTTCAGGTCCAGCGCGCCGAGCGCGTTGCCGAGCGTGCGGCCGATGAGGAACTCCATCGACAGGTAATAGACGCGGCGCGCCTTGGCCGAACTTTCCAGGGTCTGGGTCGCGACCCAGCGCCTGGAGAGCTGCTCGCGCGCGACCTGCGACACCGCCAGCATCAATTCCGCGGGGTTCGCCTGTGCCGGGTTCACGCCGACGGTTTGCAGCAGGTGCGCGTCGATTGCAGCGGCAATCGGTGTGGAGGGGGCAACAACAGGGTTCACGAGCGTTCCTTTACCGAAGCGGGGACGTTCTCACCGATGGCCGCTGAACCGGGCTCTGCCCATCGCCTTGGCCATTTTGCGAGCCCGCAATGTACAACCAGTGAACTGCGGACCCTGCTGCTGATTCGGTCCGAATCGAGACGTCCGGCCGATTGGCGCCAAAATGTCACCCCAGCGCGTGCACCGTCAACCCCCACGCCAAAGGACCCCCATGGACCTCCAAGATCCGTCGCTGAAGGTTGACCGGCGCAAGCGCATCGTTGCCCTGGTGCTCGCCGGCGGCCGTGGCAGCCGCTTGAAGAACCTGACCGACCGGCGCGCCAAACCGGCGGTGTACTTCGGCGGCAAGTTCCGCATCGTCGACTTTGCGCTGTCGAACTGCCTCAACTCCGGGATCCGCCGCATCGGCGTCATCACCCAGTACAAGTCGCACAGCCTGCTGCGCCACTTGCAGCGCGGCTGGGCGTTCCTGCGCGGCGAGATGAATGAATTCGTCGATCTGCTGCCGGCGCAGCAACGCACCGACGAAGAGCATTGGTACCGCGGCACCGCCGACGCCGTGTACCAGAACGTCGACATCCTCGAGGGCTACCAGGCCGACTACATCGTCGTTCTCGCCGGCGACCATGTCTACAAGATGAACTACTCGCTGATGCTCGCCGACCATGTGGCCAAGGGCCGCCCCTGCACCGTCGCGTGCATCGCCGTGCCGCGCGCCCAGGCGAGCGCGTTCGGCGTGATGGCGGTGGACGAGCAATGGAAGATCGTCGACTTCGTCGAGAAGCCCGTCGACCCGCCGGCGATGCCCGGCGACCCGGACCGGGCGCTTGCGAGCATGGGCATCTACGTCTTCAACGCGGCTTTCCTCTACGACGAACTGGCGCGCGACATCGCGGACCCGAACTCGAGCCACGACTTCGGCAAGGACATCATCCCCAAACTCGTGCAAGCGGGCCTCGCGTCGGCGCATCCGTTTTCGCTCAGTTGCGTCGGCAGCAAGCCCGACGAAGAGCCGTATTGGCGCGACGTGGGAACGATCGACGCCTACTGGGACGCGAACATCGACCTCACCGCGACGGTGCCGATGCTGAACCTGTACGACACGAACTGGCCGATCTGGACCTACCAACCGCAGTTGCCGCCGGCCAAGTTCGTGCACAACACCGAGACGCGGCGCGGCATGGCGATCGAATCGATGGTTTCGGGGGGCTCGATCATCTCCGGTCATGTGTTTCGCTCGGTGCTGTTCTCGAGCGTGCGCGTGCACTCGTACGCGAGCGTCAACTGGTCGGTGCTGCTGCCCGACGTTCAGGTCGGCCGCGGCGTGCGCCTGCACCGCAGCGTGATCGACCACGGCTGCACGATCCCCGACGGCATGGTGATCGGCGAAGACGCCGAGGCCGACGCGGCGCGTTTCGAACGCAGCGAGAACGGCATCACGCTGGTCACGCGCGACATGCTCGCTCGCCTGACCCGCGCCTCATGAAAGTCCTGCACGTTGCCGCCGAAATCTACCCCCTGGTCAAGACCGGCGGGCTGGCCGACGTCGTCGGGGCGCTGCCGCGCGCCTTGATCAACGTCGGCGCCGACGTGCGCCTGCTGCTGCCAGGAATGCCGGCGATCCTCGACGCCGTCCTGCACCAGCGCACCGTGTGCGAAATCGGGCCGATGTTCGGCGCGCTGCGCATCAGCGTGCGGCGCGGCCAGCTGCCGTTCAGCCAGGTGCCGGTCTACGTCATCGACTCGCCGTATCTCTACCGGCGCGCCGGCGGCCCCTACGAAGATCCGCTGGGGCTCGAGTGGGTCGACAACCTGCAGCGCTTCGCCCTGCTCGGCTGGGTCGGCGCGCATCTGGCCGCAGGCGAAATCGACGCGGCGTGGACGCCGCAAATCGTGCACTGCCCACGACTGGCACGCCGCGATGACCTGCGCCTACATGGCGGCGCACCCGGGAACCGCCGCGCCGAGCGTGTTCACGGTGCACAACCTCGCCTACCAGGGCCTGTTCGCGCCGGGCGACTTTCCCGCCCTCGGGCTGCCCTCGGCGATCTGGGCTTCGCATGGCATCGAGTACCACGGCCGCATCTCGTTCATGAAGGCGGGGCTCAAGTACGCGCGGCGCATCACGACGGTGAGCCCCACCTACGCGACCGAAATCGCGACCCAGGAGTTCGGCTGCGGCCTGGACGGCGTGGTGCGAAGCCGCGTCGGCGACGTGAGCGGAATCCTCAACGGCGTCGACCGCGACGTCTGGGACCCGGCGTCCGACTCCGCCCTCGGGGCGCGTTATTCAGCATCCGATGCGTCCGGCAAGCGGCGCTGCCGAGCCGAGCTGCGCGCCGAGTTCGGCCTGGACGCCAGCGACAACGCGCCGCTGTTCGGCGTCGTGAGCCGGCTCAGCGGCCAGAAGGGCCTGGACCTCGTGCTCGCTGCGTTGCCGGCGCTGCTGCGCCAAGGCGCCCAGTTGTGCCTGCAAGGCAGCGGCGACCCCGCGCTCGAGGCGGCGTTCAGCGCGGCGGCGAAGGCGCACCCGGGCCAGGTGGCGGTGCGAATCGGCTACGACGAGATCACCGCGCATCGCGTCATCGCCGGCGCCGACGCGCTGCTCGTGCCGTCGCGCTTCGAGCCCTGCGGCCTGACCCAGTTGTACGCGCTGCGTTACGGCAGCGTGCCGGTGGTGCGCCGCGTCGGCGGGCTGGCCGACACGGTCGTCGATGCAACGCCGCAGGCCTTGAGCGACGACCGCGCGACCGGCTTCACCTTCGATGCGGCGACGCCGGCGGCCCTTGAAGCGGCAGTGCAGCGCGCGGTGCTGGCGTTCCGCACCCCCGCCGTGTGGCAGCAACTGATGCAGCGCGGCATGGCGCAGGACTTCTCGTGGAACGAGGCGGCGAGCCAATACCTCGCGCTTTACGGCGGCATGTTGAGCGCGCCGGCCGGAGCCCCTCCCATCGGTTAACCCCGTTTCGGCAATCGCGCCGTTCAACGGGGTGTCCACACCACGGGAGCCTTTGATGCCGAACCGCCGAATCACTCTTGCGCAAGGTCTTTGCGCAGCCCTTGCGCTTGCCGCGCTCAGCGCCTGCGCCATTCCGCATGGAGCCACCGCGCCGCCGAGCGGCACCTTGGCACCGTATCGCAGCGAAGCCGAACTGAACGACGCGCTCACGCGCTGGCGCAGTGAGGCGGAAAAATGGCGTGGCGAGTCGCGCCGCGCCAAGGCCGAAAGCGCCGCAGGCTTGGGGGCCGCGCAGCCGTCGGCGGCTGCGCCGGCGGCGATGGCGAAGAGCGCAGACGCGGCCACCGGCGCTGCCGCCGAGTCGATCACGAACGTGCAGACGGCGGGAGTCGACGAAGGCGGAATCGTCAAGCGCGCCGGCGAGCAACTCGTGATCTTGCGCCGCGGCCGCCTGTTCACGGTGCGCGTCGGCGGCGACGCGCTGCAAAGCGTCGCGACGCTCGACGCCTACGCGCCGGGAACGAACCCGCAAGGCGCGTGGTACGACGAACTTCTGGTGTCTGATTCCACCGTCGTCGTCATCGGCTACAGCTACGCCAGAGGCGGCACCGAGATCGGACTCTTCGATCTGGACCCGCGCGGCGCGCTCAGCTACCGCGCCACCTACCACCTGCGCAGCTTCGACTACTACTCCTCGCGCAACTACGCGAGCCGCCTCATCGGGCGCAAGCTGGTCTTTTACACGCCGACGCTGCTTCAACCCTGGGGGCCGGCGCCGCAGCAGATGTTTCCCGGGGTGCGGCGCTGGCATGGGCAGGCGACACCTGCCGAGTTCAAGCGCGTCTTGCCGGCGACACGCGTCTACCGCAGCGACGACGAGTTCGACCCTCAGCAGCCGCTCGCGCTGCACAGCGTCACGGCGTGCGATCTGGGAAGCGCTGAGTTGAACTGCGAGTCGACGGCGGTGCTCGGGCCAACGGGGCGCGTGTTCTACGTGTCGATGGGTTCGGTCTACGTCTGGACGACCGCGCCGCGGGTTCGGAGCGCAATCGAGCCACCCGCGCGCCGTGTGCCGGACACCTTGTCGGCGGTGTTCCGCATTCCGCTGGACGGCGCCGCGCCGAGTGCACTCAAGACGGCCGGCGTGCCGATCGATCAGATGTCGTTCCTCGAAGACGGCAGCGCCCACTTGAACGTGCTGCTCCGCAGGTCGGGTGCGGGCGAGGGCATGTGGGGCAGCGAACACAGCGCCGGATCGATGGCGCTGCTGCGCGTGCCGCTCGCGGCGTTCGGCGACGGCCGTGGGTCGGCGCAGCGCGAGCATTACCGGCCACTGCCGGCGCCGACCGGGCATGCGTTGCAGAACCGCTTTGTCGGCGATTGGCTGTTGTGGGGCGGCGCTGCAGCAGCGCGCCTACGCTTCGATTCAAGCGGTCTCGACCCCGTGTCGGCCTGGGCGGTGCGCTTCGCCGACTCGGGCGACGCGATCGCGCTCGCACCCGGGCATGGCGTGGAGCGCATCGAAGCGCTCGGCGAAGACGCCGTGCTCGTCGGCAACGCGGGCGCCGATCTGCACTTCAGCAGCGTGCGCCTCACGCGCAGCGGCGCCACGCTTGCCGGGCGCTACGTTCAGCCCCGGAGCGAGCCAGGGCGAGACGCGCACGCATGGCTTCTTCTACCGCGCGACGGCGCGCGGCACCGGGCTGCTCGGTCTGCCCGTGCTCGGCTCGGCCTCCGGCCGCCGATCCGGCGTGTTCAGCGGCGCGCAGGGGTCGGCCGAGGTTCTGTTCCTGCGCCAGTCGGATCTGAGCTTCACCGCTTTGGGCGAGCTGCGCGCCGAGCCGACTGTGGCGGCCAACGATTCATGCCGCGCCAGTTGCGTCGACTGGTACGGCAACGCACGCCCGATTTTCCTCGGCGCGCGTGTCTTTGCGCTGCTCGGCTACGAACTGGTCGAAGGCGAGCTGACGCTGCAAGACCCGCGCGAGCGCATCGAGGAGCGGCGCCGCATCAGTTTTGCGCCCAACGTCGCAATTCGCGACGGGCGATACTCGCCGTTCAACTGACGCGGCACTTGTGTGCCGCCCACCGCACGCTGGAGGGCACTGGCATGGAAATCCGCAATCCCCACGACGCCGATTTTGCGTCGCCCGTCGTGCAGGGTTTGCGCGCGGACCTGGCTCTGGCGCTGCGCGCCGCGGCGCACCACGGCCTCGCCGAGGGCGTGTGCAACCATTTCAGCGTCGAGCTGCCGGATGCATCCGGGCGCTTTCTGCTCAACCCGCGCGGCCTGCTGTGGAGCGAAGTCGGTGCCGACGACATCGTCCTCATCGACGCGCACGGCAACAAGCTCGCCGGGCGCCACGAGATCGAACCGACGGCGATGTTCATCCACGCCGCGATCCACCGCATCGCCGGCAAGGCGTGCGTGCTGCACACCCACATGCCGAACGCAACGGCACTCACGCTGACGGTCGATCGCGCGCTCGACACGACGCTGTCGCAAACCGCGATGCGCTTTCACGGCCGCATCGCCGTCGATCCGAATTACAACGGGTTGGCGCTCGACGACTCCGAGGGAGAACGCATCGCGCGCGCGATGCAAGGCGCCGACGTCGTGTTCCTCGGCAACCACGGCGTCGTCGTCTGCGGCGAGCGCATGGACTACGCCTACGACGACCTTTACTACCTGGAACGCGCCTGCGGCGTGCAGATCCTCGCCCAGTCCACCGGCCGCCCGCTCGCGCCGGTGGCCCCGGCGATGGCAAGCCTGGTCGTGCAACAAGGCATGGGGGAACGCCTGCAGTCGACACTCTTCTTCGAGGCGCTGCGGCGTACGCTGTAGTTCTTGGTGTCCTGGCGGAGAGGGCGGGATTCGAACCCGCGGGGGGTTATTAGCCCCCACACGCTTTCCAGGCGTGCGACTTAAACCGCTCATCCACCTCTCCGTGGTGCCGCGAGGGCGCGCAAGTTTAGCTGACGAACGTCAATCTTCCCTGCAATTGCGGCGCTGCGTCGCCGGCGTTGCAACGCGCAGGTGCAAGAATCCAGACGCCTTGCTGTGCAAGTGTCGGGACGCCGCTCCCCATGATCCGTCGACGCGTTGCATGAATGACGTCAAGACTCAGACCCTGCGCCGCGTCGTGGCGATGGCGCTGTGCGCGGCGTGGCTGGGCGGGGCCTGGACCGCGTTCGACACGCGTGCCCAAGACGCGCCCGCACTGCCGGTGCCGCCCGTCCCGTCGTTGCAAGAGCTCGAGGCGGCAGGCGCGACGATCGGCGAGATTCGGGTGATCGTTCGGGACATTTTCGACACCACCGACCCGAAGGAAGACAAGCTGCTGTTTCGCTGGGCGAACGCGCTGCACATTCAAACCCGGGTCGGCGTCATCGAACGCGCGCTGCTGTTCCAGCGCGGCGACAAGCTGACGCTGAGCGTGATCGACGAAACGGAACGCGTGCTCCGACAGGCGCGCTATCTGTACGACGTGTCGATTCGCGCCGTCGCCTACCACGACGGCGTCGCCGATATCGAGGTCCAGACGCGCGACACCTGGACCTTGGACTTGAGCGTGAGCGCAGGGCGCACCGGCGGGTCGAACTCGAGCAGCCTCAAGCTCGTCGAGTACAACCTGCTGGGCAGCGGCGTGGCGCTCAGCTACGGCCGCGTGAAGAACGTCGACCGCTCGAGCAACGAGTTCCAGTTCTCCAACGAACGCGCATTCGGCGGCTGGACGGCGCTGCGCTACAGCCACGCCAACAACAGCGACGGCAAACGCGAGTCGGGAAGCATTGCGCAGCCTTTCTACGCGCTGGACGCCCCATGGGCGGCGGGCGTCTCGGCGTCACGCGACAACCGCATCGACGCGATCTACGACGGTGGAATCATCGCGAGCCAGTATCGGCATCGGAGTCGGCAGGCCGAGGTGTTCGGCGGCGTGTCGACGGGTCGCGTCGATGGCTGGGTGCGGCGCGCCTCGATCGGTCTGTCTGAGCAGCACGACACCTACGCCTTCGAGCCCGGGGTGACGCCGCCGGCCGAGTTGCCGCAGGACGAGAAACTCGTCGCACCGTTCGTGCGCGTCGAACTGATCGAAGACCGGTTTGAGAAGGTGCAAAACCGCAACCTGATCGAGCGCACCGAATTTGTTGCGCTCGGCCTGGCGACGACGCTGCAACTCGGGAGAGCGACGACGCGGTTCGGTTCGAGCCGCGACGCGTGGCTCTATTCGGGGTCGGTGTCGCGCGGTTTTGAACCCCTGTCCAACCATACGCTGCTCGCCTCGGCAGCGATTTCCGGCCAGTACTCGGGCTCGGGCGTGAGGCGCCAGCGCCTGGGCAGTCAGGCCCAGTACTACCTGCCGCAAAGTCCACGCTGGTTGTTCTACGCGTCGGCCAGCGCGGACATGCTCACCAAGCCCGACGCCGCCGACTCCCTGCTGCTGGGCGGGGACAACGGTCTGCGCGGTTACCCGCTGCGCTACCAGAGCGGTACGCGCCGCGCGTTGTTCACGTTCGAAGAGCGGATCTACACCGACGTGTACCTTTACCGGTTGTTTCGGGTCGGCGGCGCGGTCTACTTCGACACCGGCCGCGCCTGGGGCGGGAACAACACGAACATAGCCAACCCCGGATGGCTGCGCAACGTCGGACTGGGCCTGCGAATCTTCAACACCCGGACCGCGTTCAGCAACGTCTTGCACATCGACATCGCGTCGCCGATCGACTCGGACGCCAATGTGAAGAAGTATCAGTACGTCGTCAAGACCCGGGCCAGCTTCTGATCCGGCGGCGTTACGGCGCGCCGGGCGTCTTCGCCCTGATCAAGGCCATCGACGTGGCGATCAGCGACGCCACTTCGCTCATGTTGCCGGGAACGATCATCGTGTTGTTCTTTTGCGCGAGATGGGCGTAAGCCTCGACGGCCTTTTCGGCGACCTTGAGTTGCACCGCCTGTTCGCCACCGGGCGACTGGATCGCCTGCGCGATCTTGCGGATCGCCTCGGCGCTCGCTTCGGCCACCGTCAGGATCGCCGCCGCTTCGCCCTGTGCGTTGTTGATCTCGGCCTGGCGCTGGCCTTCGGAACGCGCGATGAAGGCCTCGCGCTCGCCGGTGGCGATGTTGATCTGCTCCTGCTTGCGCCCCTCCGACGCGGCGATCAGCGCGCGTTTTTCGCGCTCGGCGGTGATCTGCGCCTGCATCGCGTGCAGGATTTCCTTCGGCGGCGTCAAGTCCTTGATTTCATAGCGCAGCACCTTCACGCCCCAGTTCTGCGCCGCGACGTCGAGCGCATTCACGACCGAGTGGTTGATCGCGTCGCGTTCCTCGAACGTCTTGTCCAGTTCCATCTTGCCGATCACCGAGCGCAGCAGCGTCTGCGCGAGCTGCGTGATCGCGAACACGTAGTTCGACGAGCCGTAGCTGGCGCGCATCGGATCGGTGATCTGGAAATAGATGATGCCGTCGACCTGCAATTGCGTGTTGTCGCGCGTGATGCAGACCTGGCTCGGCACGTCGAGCGGCACTTCCTTGAGCGAATGTTTGTACGCGACGCGCTCGATGAAGGGAATCACGAACTTCAGGCCCGGCGTCAGCGTGCGGTCGTACTTTCCGAGTCGCTCGACGACCCAGGCGTTCTGCTGCGGCACGATCTTGAACGTGCGCACGACAAAGATGACGACGATGACGGCGACGATCAGCGCAATTTCGAAGTGCATGGTTTTCCTTCTCTGTGTGTGGGTGCGGATTCAACTCTCGGTGTGTGGCGTCAGGACAAGCCAATTGCCCTCGACGGCGCTGACACGGTGTGCGCCGCCCGTCGGCGACGCGCCGGGCGCGAGGCGCGCGGTCCAGGTCGAGCCGCGGTACTGCACGCGCGCGGTTCGGTCTGCGCCCCACTGCGCGACGTGCACTCGTTCGCCGATGTCCAGGTTCACGTCGCGGTTCTCCGCCGCAGGTGCAGAGCGAGGTTGGCGTGCGCGCTTCCAGTGCCAGAGTGCCGTCGTGCCGCCGGCGACGACGGCAGCGGCGATGATCTGCGCGTTCAGCGCCAGCCCCAGATGCGCGGCGATCGCTCCAGCCGCCAGCCCCAGGGCGAACAGCAGCAGGTAAAACGTACCGGTGGCGAGTTCGGCGGCGACTGCCGCACCGGCCGCAACCCACCAGAAGCTTGCGTTGGACAGGTCCATTGAATCTCCTCGAGCATGGCGCCATCCTCGGCGCTCCCGCAGTGTAGGGCGCTGCGCGCGCAGGTGCGGCCTGGCCCTACACTTCGCGCCTTCCGCCGCCGCACCGCCCGAGGAGTCCATGCTGCGCTTCAACTTTCCGATCGTCATCATCGACGAAGACTTCCGTTCCGAAAACACGTCGGGCCTGGGAATTCGGGCGCTCGCCGCGGCGATCGAAAAGGAAGGCTTCGAGGTGTTGGGCGCCACCGGCTACGGCGACCTGAGCCAGTTCGCGCAGCAGCAAAGCCGCGCCAGCGCGTTCATCCTGTCGATCGACGACGAAGAGTTCACACCCGGCCCGGAGATCGACCCGGCGGTCGTGAGCCTGCGCAAGTTCATCCAGGAGATCCGCTTCAAGAACGCCGAGATCCCGATCTACCTGTACGGCGAGACGCGCACCTCGCAGCACCTGCCGAACGACGTGCTGCGCGAACTGCACGGTTTCATCCACATGTTCGAGGACACGCCGGAGTTCGTCGCGCGCCACATCATCCGTGAGGCGAAAAGCTACCTCGACGGGCTGGCGCCGCCGTTCTTCCGCGCCCTAGTCGACTACGCGCAGGACGGCTCGTACTCATGGCACTGCCCGGGGCACTCGGGCGGCGTCGCGTTCCTGAAGAGCCCGGTCGGGCGCATGTTCCACCAGTTCTTCGGCGAGAACATGCTGCGCGCCGACGTCTGCAACGCGGTCGACGAACTCGGCCAACTGCTCGACCACACCGGCCCGGTCGCGGCCTCCGAGCGCAACGCGGCGCGAATCTTCAACGCCGACCACTGCTTTTTCGTCACCAACGGAACGAGCACATCGAACAAGATGGTCTGGCACCACACCGTGGCGCCGAACGACGTCGTCGTCGTCGACCGCAACTGCCACAAGTCGATCCTGCACTCGATCATCATGACGGGCGCCGTGCCGGTGTTCCTGCGCCCGACACGCAATCACTACGGCATCATCGGGCCGATTCCGCAGAGCGAGTTTTCGCCGGCGGCGATCCGGCGCAAGATCGCGGCGAACCCATTGCTCTCCGGGGTCGACTCGAAAAAGGTCAAGCCGAGCATCCTCACACTCACGCAAAGCACGTACGACGGCGTGCTTTACAACACCGGGACGATCAAGAAGTCTCTCGACGGCTACATCGACACGCTGCATTTCGACGAAGCCTGGTTGCCGCACGCCGCGTTCCACCCGTTCTACAAGGGCTATCACGCGCTCGCGAAATGGGAGCCGCGGCCGAAGGACCAGCTCGTCTTCGCGACCCAGTCGACGCACAAACTGCTCGCCGGCTTGAGCCAGGCCTCGCAGGTGCTGGTGCAGGACTCGCAAACGCGCAAGCTCGATCGGCACCTCTTCAACGAGGCGTATCTGATGCACACGTCGACGAGCCCGCAGTACGCGATCATCGCGTCGTGCGACGTCGCCGCGGCGATGATGGAGGCGCCCGGCGGCACCGCGCTCGTCGAGGAGAGCATTCTCGAAGCGCTCGACTTTCGCCGCGCGATGCGCAAGGTCGCCAAGGAGTACGACACCGACTGGTGGTTCAAGGTCTGGGGCCCGGACAAGCTCACGGCCGATGGCGTGGGCGACGCCGCGGGCTGGATCCTCAAATCGGGCGCAAAGTGGCACGGCTTCGGCGACATCGCCGAAGGCTTCAACCTGCTCGATCCGATCAAGAGCACGATCATCACGCCGGGTCTGGACATGTCGGGCAAGTTCGCGAAGACCGGCATTCCCGCGTCGATCATCACGAAGTTCCTCGCCGAGCATGGCGTCGTCGTCGAGAAGACAGGCCTGTACTCGTTCTTCATCATGTTCACGATCGGCATCACGAAGGGCCGCTGGAACACCCTGCTCACGGCGTTGCAGCAGTTCAAGGACGACTACGACAAGAACCAGCCGATGTGGCGCATCCTCCCCGAGTTCTGCGCCAAGTATCCGCGCTACGAACGCATGGGCTTGCGCGATCTGTCGCAAAGCCTGCACGAGATGTACGCGAAGGGCGACATCGCGCGCCTCACGACGGAGATGTATTTGTCGGACCTGCACCCGGCGATGAAACCGAGCGACGCGTTTGCGAACATCGCCAAGCGCAATACCGAGCGCGTCGAGATCGACGCGTTGGAGGGGCGCATCACGACTTCGCTGCTGACGCCTTATCCCCCCGGAATTCCGCTCCTGATCCCCGGCGAGCGTTTCAACAAGAAAATCGTCTCCTACCTGCAGTTCACGCGCGAGTTCAACGCCGCGTTCCCGGGGTTCGATACCGACGTGCACGGCCTCGTCGAAGACGAGGGCGAGGGCACCACGGCGCGGCGCTATTCGGTGGACTGCGTGCGCTGAGGTCGACGCGTCTCGCAGCGGCTTGCGCCGGCGCCGCGGCGCAGGCTCATTCCTGCCTGGCGACTTCCAGCGCCCGCGCCGCACCCAGAAGCGCGGGGGGAAATTCGCTCGTGATGACCCAAGTCGGGATGTCGCGCAGGTAGCTCGCGTAGCGGCCTTTCGCCTCGAAGCGCGAGCGAAACGGCGATGCGTCGAGCAGGGTGATGAGGCGTGGCACGATGCCCCCGCCGATGTAGACACCGCCCAGCGCGCCGAGCGTCAGCGCCAGATTTCCGGCGGTGCTGCCGAGGAAGGCGAAAAACATCTCGACCGCTTGGCGGCACATCGGGTCGGCATCGGCCAGCGCCAGCGCGCTCACCTGCTCGGGCTCGAGCGCTTCGGGCGGGCGCCCGGCGACGGCGCAGCAAGCAAGGTACAGGTTCGACAGACCGGACCCGGAGAGCGCTCGTTCGGCCGACGCATGGCCGAAGCGCTGCCGCAGGTGGGCAATCACCGCCTCTTCGGCCTCATTCGCCGCGCTGAGCGTCACGTGGCCGCCTTCGCCGGCGAGCGGCACGAAGGCGCTGCCATGGGGGATCAACGCCGACACGCCCAGGCCCGTTCCCGGCCCAAGCACCGCCTTGGGTGCACCTTCGCGTGCCTGGCCCGCGCCGATGGCGTGCAGTTGATGCGGCTGCAACAGCGGCAGCGCGAGCGCCAGCGCCGTGAAGTCGTTGATCACGACGAGGCGCTGCAGCGCGAGCGCCGCCTGGACTTCGCGGATCGAGAACGACCAGGGATGGTTCGTCATGCTCACCCGATCGCCGAGCACCGCCGTAGCGATGCCGATAGCGCCCCAGCGCGGAGCGTCAACCGGGTGCTGCGCCGAGATAGCTGCGGATCGCGTCGAGCAACGAGGCGTGATCGCAACATCGCAGCAGCGCCAGGTCGGTGGGCGTGTGGCTCCCGGGTCGCAACAAGGCAAAGCGCGCGTGCGTCCCGCCGACGTCTCCGAGCAGAGTGGTCATGGAGCGGGCCGCCGGCCGTCGCCGTGGCTACTCGGCGCCCGCCGCCCCCGCCATCGCATGGCTGAAGCCACCGTCGACATAAGTGATCTCCGACGTGACGCCGGCCGCGAGCGGCGAGAGCAGGAAGGCGGCGACGTTGCCGACGTCGTCGATCGTCACGTTGCGCCGCAGTGGCGCGTTCGCCGCGACGACGTCGAGGATCTTGCCGAAACCCTTGATTCCAGACGCCGCGAGCGTCTTGATCGGCCCCGCTGAAATGCCGTTCACACGAATCCCCTTCGGCCCGAGACTCGCGGCGAGGTAGCGCACGCTCGCCTCGAGCGACGCTTTCGCCAGGCCCATCGTGTTGTAGTTCGGCACGCTGCGCATCGCACCGAGGTAGGTGAGCGTGAGCAGCGCCGAGTCGGCGCGCAGGCGTGGCAGCGCCGCCTTCGCCATGGCGGGGAAGCTGTAGCTCGAAATGTCGTGCGCAATGCGAAATGATTCGCGCGACAGGCCGTCGAGAAAGTCTCCCGCGATCGCCTCCTTGGGGGCATAGCCGATCGAATGCACGAAGCCGTCGAACTGCGGCCAGTCCTGGCCGAGCTGGGCAAACAGACGTTCGATCTGCACGTCGTCGGAAACGTCGCAGTCGTAAGTGAGTTTCGAGCCGAACTCGGCGGCGAAGTCGGTGATCCGCTCCTTGAAGCGTTCACCCTGGTAGCTGAATGCCAGCTCGGCGCCTTCACGATGGCAGGCGCGGGCGATGCCGTAGGCGATGGAGCGGTTCGACAGAACACCGGTGATCAGGAGCCGTTTGCCGGCGAGGAATCCCATGCGTGCTCCAAGTGAGTAAGGGGGTCGAGCGGCTGCGATTCTGGCACGCATCGGGCTTGCGCCCCACTGCGTCGGACTGGCCCGGTACCACCCGCGCCTCGCGCCTGGCCCGCGGGTGGGCCGCAGCGGCGCGAGGCAAGCCCATCAGCGGATCACGGTCAAGCTGAGCACGACCGTGCTGCTCGCTGCCGACGCACCGGTCCCGGAAGTCGCGGTGACCGTCACGTTCGACGTTCCCGCTGGCGTTCCCGTAGCGGGCGGGTTGGGGTTGGGCGCTCCACCACCCGCCACCTCCGCCGCCGCACGCTGCCACGGCAGCGATCGCCAGGGCCGCGAGCAGCGTCGCCCAGCCGGTGCGGCGCGCGCGTCGCGCCGCCACGCCGCGGCCCAACATCACCAGTGGCGCCAAGGCAAACGCGAAAGCCGTGAACGGGTGGCCACGCGGCGGCATCGCCACCGCTCCGCCATCCGTGCCGATGGTCAGCGTCGTCGTCACCGGTCCGCCTGCGGGCGTGACGCTGGCGGGTGCGAAGGTGCAGCTCGCGCCGGCCGGCAGGCCCGAGCAGGCGAAGGTCACCGCAGCGGTGAAGCCGGCATTCGGTGTGATCGTCAGCTCGGTCGTCGCGCTGCGTGCCTGCGGCGACGCTCAACGAAGTGCTTGTCGCGCCGACGCTGAACGGTGTTGTGCTCACTGTGGAGCAGGGCGCGCCGATCGCGTCGTCGCAGTACTCTGAACGATGTAGGCGGCGGTTTCGTTCACGGGGGTGGTTGGCGTCGTCGCTTGGCCGGTAATCCATTGGCCGTCGGGTGACATGCCGCTGACGGAGACGAGCGTGATGCCGGTCATCTCGGTGCCAGCGTCGACGAGCAGCTGGCGCAAGTCGCGCAAGCCCGTCGCTTCGGTCCAACGAAACGCGCCGCTGCCTTTGGCGAAGCCGGTACTGCCGCCGCCACCATAGATCAACCCGACAGACGAGCTGGTCGTGCCCGCAATGACTCGCCCGTTGTCGCTGACCGCGGTCGCGAGCGTATGCGGGGCGCCTGGCAAGGTGCCGAGCGAGACCATGCCCGTCGCCTGAGTCCAGCGAAACGCGCTTTGACCAGTCGTCGTGGGGCTGGCGCTGTAGCTCGCCGCGCCCACGATCGTCGTGCCGTCCGCAGAGACCGCCGTAGCGATCGACGCGTATCCGGCGCTCAGCGAACCGAGTGCCTCGAACGAACCACCGCTCCAACGAAACGCGCCGTTGCGATAGCCGGTGAATGCGTTGCTGTCGATGAACTCCGCGTCGCCCACGATCGTCACGCCGTCGGCGCTGACCCCAAAGGCGCGGGACTGACGCGTCGCCCCGGCCGGCACGCCCAAGTCGACCATCCCGCCCGTGGCAGTCCAGCGGAATGCGTGCTGGAGGAAGCCGCTCGTGAAGTCGGAAATCCCGACGACAGCCGAGCAGTCGTCGCTGACATCGAGCGCGCGGGAACTGCGGGTCGCGTTGTTCAGTGGGTCGAGCGTGCCCAGGTCGACCGGGCCAGTGGCCGCGGTCCAGCGGAAGGCGTGGTAGGGGGTAAAGAAGCCGTTGTCCTGGTATCCGACGGCGCACGATCCGTCGCGGCTGAGGTTGGTGCCACTGCCACTGGCCTTGGGCTGCCCTGTCGGCCTGAGCGCTGCAATCGTCTCACTGCGCTTTCCTAAGTCAACCGCATCTCGTACGGCCTGAGGAACTGATGTGTTCTCAATTGTCGAATTTGCCTCCCCAGCCAAGAACATTTGTAGGTTGAAAACTGTGGGTCGACCGACTACGTGGGAGACGGCATCTAGGGCAAAGATGGTCACTGGGTCCGTGGCGGCACTTCGAGCGTCTCCAACTGAAAAAATCACCAATCCGGCCACTGCGAGCGCACCGCCCGCAAGCCGCGGCAAGCGCCGCGCATGGGCGATCGGCGTACCGAACTTGCTGGAAGATTCACTCTTGTTCATGTCGCGCTCCGGTTGTTGGCGAGTGCCTCATTTGTGACCCAACGGCAGCGGCGTTTCAATTGGACAGAGGCCGCGCGACCAGTCCCGGGACCCGGTCTTAGGACCAATGACGCCTGTTCCGCGCAGGCTCTCGAGGATCACAATCTCGCGCATGAAACTGCTCATCGTCGACGACCACCCGATCGTGCGTGAAGGCCTCGCCGCCGTGCTGCGCCAGGCCGGGCCTGACACCACCGTGTTGCAGGCGAGCGGTGGCGCGATGGGCCTCGATCTCGCCGCAGAGCACGCCGACCTCGACGCCGTGTTTCTCGACCTCGCGATGCCGGAGATGGACGGATTGGCGGCGATCAAGCAATTCGGCACGCGCCGCCCGATTTGCCGGTGATCGTGCTCTCGTCTTCGGAGGATGCCGACGACGTGCGGCGCGCGCTCGCGGCGGGGGCGCTGGGCTACGTACCCAAGTCCGCGCCGCCGCGAACCTTGCTCTCGGCGCTGCAGCTCGTGCTCGCAGGCGATGTCTACGTGCCGCCGCTGCTGCTCGGCACGCCACCGTTGTCGGCGCGTGGTGTGAGTGCGGCGGCGGACGGGCAGGCGCGTCTCACCGAGCGCCAGGTCGACGTGCTTCGGCTCGTCTGCCGCGGCGCCTCGAACAAGGAAATTGCGCGCGAGCTGGCCTTGTCCGACAAAACCGTGAAGGCACATGTCACGGCGATCTTTCGTGCGCTGGGCGTCGTGAACCGCACCCAGGCGGCGACCGCCGCGCAGGCGTCCGGACTGCTCTGAACGTCGGCGCCGTGGCGCGCGAGCGGCCTCGTGGTCGCGACTCAAGCGTCGGCTGGCCGGCGCATCAAATTGCCGATCGCGGCGCGCAGCTTGCTGTTCGGCACCGGCTTGTGCAGCAACAGCAGGCCGCTCGCCTGCGCTTCTTTCAGGCGATCGGGCGCGGTGTCGCCGGTGATCAGCAAGGCGAGGATGTCGGCGTTGTATTCGTTGCGCAAGCGCTCGATCACGGCGATGCCGTTCTCGCCGCCGCGCAACCGGTAATCGCAAATGATGAGAGCCGGGCGCTCGGTGCAAGTCTCCAGGCGCGCCACCATCTCGTCGCCGGACCCGGTGGCGATCGCCTCATGCCCCCAGCTCGTCAACAGGCTGAGCATCGCCAGCTGGATCGCGGTTTCGTCGTCGACGACGAGGATCAGGCCACGCTGCGCGGCACCGGCCGGAAGTCGCGCGGCGGGCAATTCCGCGAGGGCGGCGCCAGCCCACAGCGGCACGTTCACCTTGAACACCGACCCCCTGCCAGGCCGCGAGGCCAGCGTCAGCGGGCAGTCGAGCAAGGTGCACAGCCTGCGCACGATGGCCAAGCCGAGGCCGAGTCCCTTGGCGCGGTCGCGTTCCGGATTTTCCAACTGGTAGAACTCTTCGAAGACACGATCTTGCTCGTTCGGCCGGGATGCCGAGCCCGCTGTCCCACACCTCGACGCTCAGGCGGTCGGCGCGGCGCCGGCAGCCGATGAGCACGCGGCCCCGTGGCGTGTAGCGCACCGCGTTCGCGACCAGGTTGCGCACGACGCGCTCGAGCAAGACCGGGTCGCTTGTCACCGCAGCCGACGGTGGCCGAGAACCGAAGCGGGAGTGCCCTTGCTCTGCGCGTCGGCGGCGTGATCGGCGCAGACGCGCAACGCAGGGGCTGCATGGCAAATCCTCAGGTCGGCACTGCACCACGCCGGCGTCGAGCCGCGAGATATCGAGCAGCGAGGCAAACAAGCTGTCCAGCGACTGCACCGCACCGTCGAGCTGCTCGACGAGGCGCCGGCCTTCCGCATCGAGCGGCCGCTCGCTCAGCGCCGCGACGAACAGGCCCAGCGCGTGCGCTGGCTGGCGCAGGTCGTGGCTTGCTGCGGCGAGAAAGCGCGACTTGGCCAGATTCGCCCGCTCGGCGAGCTCTCGTTGCCGCTGTTCGCGCTCGACGAGGTCGAGATTCTCGAAGCGCAGCCGCACCGAAGCGACCAGGTTGCGGTTCGCGCGCCAAGCGAGGGTCGAGATCGCGATCAGAAACAGCGGTGCCATCAACGCCATGATCACGTTCAGCTTGCCGCTGTTGAACGGGCTCCAGAAGATGTAGGGCAGCGAAGCCGGAACCAAGTAGGCGTACGCTGCGGGCAGGTAACTGCCGTACGCCGGGATCGTGCCCGACACCGTCGCCGCGAGCACCAACACGATCAGCATCTGCTGCTCGAGGTTGCCAGGGGTCATCAGCCAGACAGCCCCCAGGCCCCAGATCAACCCGCCGCCAAGCGACGCCAGCGTGAAGCGGCGCGCAGCGGTGCGCCAATTCACCCGGCTGGCAGGCGTGCGCAGGTAGGCCAGGCAGAGCAGCACACGGCAAACGACATCGGCGCTCGCCAATCCGAGCCAGAGGGCCACCTCAAAAACCGGGCTCTGATACACCAGCACCAGGGCGCTGGCCAGCAGGAATGCCGCAATCAGGGCCGCGAACAGGCCGGCAGGCGCTGTCTGATGCAGCGAACGCACCTGCTCGGCGCGAATACGCTCCACACTCGCAGCGCTCGCCGCCTCGACGGATTGCGGTTCGGCCATGCTCGGTTCCCTGCGCACGAAGCTTAAGGATTGTGGCGCGGCACGGGTGTCCGAGATGCTGTTCAGGTGGCTTGCTCGCCGCTGGCGTGCCTGTGGCTGCGCTGATTTGGCGCCAAAGTCTTGCTGTGCCCCCCCAGCTCAGGCTACAATCCGACCTTTCGAGATGAAGTGGATTGGGCGGATTCTTCCAGCCCATTTTTTTTGGCCGATCGGGTTTCCCGGCCGGCTCGGGCAACAAGGCGGGATGATCGGCTGATGGATTGGCAATCCGCGGTGCAGGGCACCGTGAAGGGTCTGGGCTACGACTTGGTGGACGCGCAGCGCAGTGCGGGAGGGTTGTTGCGTGTGTTCATCGACAAGCTCGCTGACCACCCCAGCGTGGGCCAGTCGGCTGCTGACGCCGAGGCGTCGCGGTCGATCACGGTTGAGGATTGCGAAAGGGTGACGCGCCAGCTCCAGCATGTGCTGGAGGTCGAGGGCTGCGATTACCAGCGCCTCGAAGTGTCGTCGCCGGGGCTGGACCGGCCGCTGAAAAAACAAGCTGATTTCGAGCGATTTGCGGGTGCGCAAGTCGAGGTGACGTTGAAGCTCGCATTGAAGGGGCGGAAGAAGTATCGCGGCGAGCTGCGCGCGAACGGGGCAGCAGGCTGGCGGATCGTGCTGGGGGAAGGCGAAGTGCAGCAGGCGCTTGATTTTGTGCTCGAGGACGTGCGCGAAGCGCACCTCGTGCCGGTGCTTGATTTCAAGGGCCGTCCATCCGCGGGTGAAGCAGGTGGCGGGCGCCGTGACAAAGGCGTTGAAGGAGATCGAATTCAATGAACCGTGAACTGTTGATGTTGGTCGACGCGATCTCGCGCGAGAAGAGCGTCGACCTCGAGGTCGTGTTCGGCGCGGTCGAGGCTGCGCTCGCTTCTGCGTCGAAGAAATTGCACGGCGGCGAAGTCGACATGCGCGTCACCGTCGATCGCGACAGCGGCGAATACGAAACCTTCCGCCGCTGGCACGTGGTGCCGGACGAAGCCGGGTTGCAACTGCCGGACTCGGAAATCCTGCTCTTCGAAGCGCAGGAGCAGATTCCCGACATCGAGGTCGACGACTACATCGAAGAGCCGGTCGAGTCGGTGTCGATCGGGCGCATCGGCGCGCAGGCGGCGAAGCAGGTGATCCTGCAGAAGATTCGCGACGCCGAGCGCGAGCAGCTGCTGAATGACTTCCTGTCGCGCGGCGAAAAGATCTTCGTCGGCACGGTGAAGCGCCTGGACAAGGGCGACGTGATCGTCGAATCGGGCCGCGTCGAAGGGCGGTTGCGGCGTGCCGAGATGATCCCGAAGGAAAACCTGCGCACCGGAGACCGGGTTCGCGCCTACATCGCCGACGTCGACTCGACGCTGCGCGGGCCGCAGATCCTGCTCTCGCGCAGCGCGCCGGGTTTCATGATCGAACTCTTCGCGCAGGAAGTTCCGGAAATCGAACAGGGCTTGCTCGAAATCAAGTCGTGCGCCCGCGATCCGGGATCGCGCGCCAAGATCGCCGTCGTCTCGCACGACAAGCGCGTCGATCCGATCGGCACCTGCGTCGGCGTGCGCGGCTCGCGCGTGAATGCGGTGACGAATGAAGTCGCCGGAGAACGCGTCGACATCGTGCTCTGGTCGGAAGACCCGGCGCAATTCGTCATCGGCGCGCTCGCGCCGGCGAACGTGGTGTCGATCGTCGTCGATGAAGAGCGCCACGCGATGGACGTTGTCGTCGACGAAGAGAACCTCGCCATCGCGATCGGCCGCGGCGGGCAGAACGTGCGCCTGGCCTCGGAAATGACGGGCTGGCGCATCAACATCATGACCGCCGAAGAGTCGGCGTCCAAACAAGCGGTCGAGTCCGATGCGGTGCGCAAGCTCTTCATCGACAAGCTGGATGTGGACGCCGAAGTCGCCGACATCCTGATCGCCGAAGGTTTCTCGAGCCTCGAAGAAGTTGCGTACGTGCCGATGCAGGAAATGCTCGAGATCGAGAGCTTCGACGAAGACACGGTGAACGAGTTGCGCACCCGCGCCAAGGATGCGCTGCTGACGATGGAAATCGCCAAGGAAGAAAGCGTGAACGACGTGTCGCAGGACTTGCGCGACCTCGACGGCCTGACCGCGCCGCTCATCGCCAAGCTCGCCGAAGGCGGCATTCACACGCGCGACGACCTCGCCGACCTGGCCGTCGACGAGTTGATCGACATCACCGCGATCGACGAAGACCAGGCCAAGGCGTTGATCATGAAGGCCCGCGAACACTGGTTCAACGAATAAGGACCCGGGCCCACACATGTGCAATACGCCAAGCAAGACAGGCAAGACCTAGCAAGGACTGAACAATGGCCTCGACCACCGTCGCCCAACTCGCCACCGAGCTGAACCGCTCGGCGGCCACGCTGCTCGAACAGATGCAGGCGGCCGGCCTGAGCAAGGCCTCGACGGACGCGAGCGTGACCGAGGCTGACAAAGAGCGGCTCCTCGAGCACCTGCGCTCGACGCATGGCATCGCCGCGGGCGAGCGCAAGAAGATCACGCTGACGCGCAAGTCGACGAGCGAAATCAAGCAGGCCGACGCGAGCGGCAAGGCGCGCACGATTCAAGTCGAAGTGCGCAAGAAGCGCACCTTCGTCAAGCGCGACGAAACCAGCGGCACGCCTGCGGAAGCCGCAGCGCCGGTGATCGACGAAGCCGAGCTCGCGCGCCGCGAGCAGGAAGCGCAGGCGCAAGCCGCGTTGCTGCGCCGCCAGGAAGAGGACCTGGCCGAGCAACGCCGGGTTCGCGAAGAATCCGAACAGCGCGAGCGCGATGCGGCTGCGCAAGCCGAGCGCGACGCTGCGGCGAAGGCGGCTGCCGATGCCGCCGCCGCAGTCGCCGCGGCGCTCGCCGCCGCGCCTGCGGTTTCGTCCGTCAAGACCGGACGCGGCAAGAAGGCTGCGGTTGCGCCTGCCCCGGCTCCGGCTCCCGTCGTTGCGCCGCCGCCTGCGGAACCGCCCAAGCCGGTGCTGCGCGTCATCAAGGCGGCGGACGTCGAAAACGAAGAAAAGAACCGTGCCGCCGATCTGACGAAGCGCCGCAAGGCTGCCGAAGACGAAGCCGTCGCGATCCGCGCCATGATGTCGGCGCCCAAGCGCGTCGTCGCGAAGAAGGTCGAAGAGCCCAAGCCGGTGGTCGAGCCCGGCAAGGACGGCATCAAGGGCACGATTCACAAGAAGGCCGGCACGCCCGGCGCGGCACCGGGTGCGACGGGCACCACGGCGCGCCCCGGCGACAAGAAGTCGGTCAAGTCGGAAAAGCTCTCCAGCAGCTGGGCCGACGACGCGGCGAAGAAGCGCGCCCTCAAGCCGCGTGGTGCCACGGGTCCGGCAGGCGCGGGCCGGCCGGGCTGGCGCGCGCCGCGCGCCGGGCGCCGCGGCGAGCGCAACGATGGGCCGGCGACGAACTACGTCGCGCCGGCCGAAACGGTGGTGCAGGAAGTGCACGTTCCGGAAACGATCAGCGTCGCCGATCTGGCGCACAAGATGTCGGTGAAGGCGTCCGAAGTCATCAAGCAGATGATGAAGCTCGGCCAGATGGTCACGATCAACCAGCAGATGGACCAGGAGACGGCGATGATCGTCGTCGAGGAAATGGGCCACAAGGCGCTCGCCGCCAAGCTCGACGACCCGGAAGCGTTCCTCGAAGACAGCGAAGCCGAAGTCACGCACGAAGAATTGCCGCGCGCCCCGGTCGTGACGGTGATGGGTCACGTCGACCACGGCAAGACGTCGCTGCTCGACAAGATCCGCACCGCGCGCGTCGCGGCGGGCGAAGCGGGCGGCATCACGCAGCACATCGGCGCGTACCACGTCGACACCCCGCGCGGCATGATCACGTTCCTGGACACGCCGGGCCACGCCGCGTTCACGGCGATGCGCGCACGCGGCGCGAAAGCCACCGACATCGTCATTCTCGTGGTGGCGGCTGACGACGGCGTGATGCCGCAGACGAAAGAAGCGATCCACCACGCGAAGGCGGCGGGGGTGCCGATCGTCGTCGCGATGAACAAGGTCGACAAGCCCGAAGCGAACCTGGAGCGCGTCAAGTCTGAGTTGGTCGCCGAACAGGTCGTTCCGGAAGACTTCGGCGGCGACTCGCCGTTCGTTCCGGTGTCGGCCAAGACCGGCCAAGGCATCGACCAACTGCTCGAACAGGTGTTGCTGCAAGCCGAAGTGCTGGAGTTGCGTGCGCCGAAAGACGCGCCCGCGAAGGGCCTCGTCATCGAAGCCAAACTCGACAAGGGCCGCGGACCGGTCGCGACGATCCTGGTGCAAAGCGGAACGCTCAAGCGCGGCGATGTCGTGCTCGCCGGTTCCACCTACGGCCGGGTGCGCGCGATGCTCGATGAGAATGGCAAGGCAACCGCCGAAGCCGGCCCGTCGATCCCGGTGGAAATTCAGGGACTGACCGAAGTGCCGCAGGCCGGCGACGAGTTCATGGTGCTATCTGACGAGCGCCGGGCACGCGAAATCGCGACCTTCCGCTCCGGAAAGTATCGCGACGTGAAACTGGCGAAGCGCCAGGCGGCGAAGCTCGAGACGATGATGGACCAGATGGGTCAGGGCGAAACGCAGACGCTGGCGCTGATCGTCAAGGCCGACGTGCAAGGTTCGCAGGAAGCGCTGGCGCAGTCGCTCGTCAAGCTCAGCACGCCCGAAGTCAAGGTGCAGATCGTGCACGCCGCGGTGGGCGGAATTTCCGAGAGCGACATCAACCTTGCGATCGCGTCCAAGGCCGTCATCATCGGCTTCAATACGCGCGCCGACGCCGGTGCGCGCAAGCTCGGCGAGAACAACGGCGTCGACATCCGCTACTACAACATCATCTACGACGCGGTCGACGACGTGAAGGCGGCGATGACGGGAATGCTCGCTCCCGAGCAGCGCGAAGAGATCATCGGCACCGCGGAAATTCGCACCGTATTCGTCGCGTCGAAGATCGGCACCGTCGCCGGTTCGATGGTCACGGCGGGTCTGGTGCGCCGCGGTGCACGCTTCCGCCTGCTGCGCGAGAACGTCGTCGTCTACACGGGCGAAGTCGAATCGGTGCGGCGCCTGAAGGACGACGTGCGCGAAGTCGCCACCGGCTTCGAATGCGGCATCAAGCTGAAGAACTACAACGACATCAAGGAAGGCGACGCCCTCGAGTTCTTCGAGGTGAAGGAAGTCGCGCGCACCCTGTAGGCGGCCTTGCTTCTTCACTGCAACCCCGCCGACCGAAGAGGAAGGCGGGGTTTGTTTTTGTTGGGGCCGACGAGCATGAAACACAAACGAACCATACCGAACCGAAGCTTCCGCATCGCGGACCAGATCCAGCGCGACGTTGCCGGGTTGATCCGCGAGCTGAAGGACCCGCGCGTGGGCATGGTGACGATCCACGCCGTCGAAGTGACGCCCGACTACGCGCACGCGAAGATCTTCTTTTCGCTGCTGATCGGCGATCCTGCCGAGTGCGAAGTCGGATTGAACGAAGCCGCTGGCTTCATCCGCAACGGCCTGTTCAAGAAGCTGCAAATCCACACCGTGCCGACGCTGCACTTCGTGTTCGACCGCACGACGGAGCGCGCCGCCGAGCTGAGCCTGTTGATCGCCCAGGCGAATTCGACGCGCGCCAAGGATTGATGCGCGTTTCAATCGGCAATATGGTTGAGTCGCGTCTTCACCCTCACCCCAACCCTCTCCCGCAAGCGGGAGAGGGAGCCCAGGCTGCGCTCCCGCAAGCGGAAGTGGGGACAACGCATTCTCCCTCTCCCCCGTCCTCGGGGCAGAGGGTGGGGGTGAGGGGGCGAGGCACAGCACAACGCATCCGCGAGCCGCGCCGCGCCGTGCACGGCGTGCTGTTGCTCGACAAACCCGTCGGCCTGTCGAGCAACCAGGCGTTGCAGGCGGCCAAACGCCTCTACCGCGCCGAGAAAGCCGGCCACACCGGGACCCTCGACCCCCTGGCGAGCGGCTTGCTGCCGCTGTGCTTCGGCGCGGCGACGAAGTTTTCGCAATTGAGTCTGGACGCCGATAAGCGCTACCTCGCGACGCTCAAACTCGGCGTGACGACGACCACCGGCGACGGCGAAGGCGAAGTGCTGGAAATCCAACCGGTGAACGTGGGCCGCGAACAGTTGGATGCGGCGTGCGCCCGGCTCACCGGCGAGATCGAGCAATTGCCGCCGATGCACTCGGCGCTGAAGCACGAAGGCAGGGCGCTCTACGAGTACGCGCGCGCCGGCGTCGCGGTTCCGCGCGCGCCGCGGCGCATCAGCGTCTTCGCGATTCACATCGTCGACGGCGCCGCCGACGAATGGTGCATCGACGTGCGTTGCAGCAAGGGCACCTACATTCGCGTCCTCGCCGAGGACATCGGCAAGCTGCTCGGCTGCGGCGCGCATCTGCACGCCTTGCGCCGCAGTGCCAGCGGGATGCTGAACCTGGATGACGCGGTGACGCTCGATGAACTCGCGCTGCTGGGCGAAGCCGGCCGCGACGCGAAGCTTCATCCGGCTGACACGTTGCTCAGCGATGCTGCGCTGCTGCGTCTGGACGCGGCCGCCAGCGCACGTTTTCTCGGAGGCGTGCGGCTTCGAATTGAACACGCGGACGCGGCGCTGCTGCGCGTCTACGGGCCGGAACCGCGCGCATTCCTGGGCAGTGCCCATGTCACGGCCGGCGAGCTCATCAGCCATCGGCTGCTCAGCCCGGCCGAAGTGCAAGGCCTGCTCAACCCCACACTTTGAAGCTCAACTCATGACCCGCCAAATCCGCAACATCGCCATCATCGCCCACGTCGACCATGGCAAGACGACGCTCGTCGACCAGCTGCTGCGCCAGAGCGGAACGTTTCGCGCCAACGAAAAAGTCACCGAGCGCGTGATGGACAGCAACGACCTGGAGCGCGAGCGCGGCATCACGATCCTGGCGAAGAACTGCGCGGTCGAGTGGCAGGGCACGCACATCAACATTGTCGACACGCCCGGCCACGCCGACTTCGGCGGCGAAGTCGAACGTGTGCTGTCGATGGTCGACAGCGTGCTGCTGCTTGTCGACGCGGTCGAAGGGCCGATGCCGCAAACGCGTTTCGTGACGCGCAAGGCGCTCGCGCTCGGCCTCAAACCCATCGTCGTCGTGAACAAGGTCGACCGCCCCGGCGCGCGGCCCGACTACGTGATCAACGCGACCTTCGACCTGTTCGACAAGCTGCACGCGAGCGAAGCGCAACTCGACTTTCCGGTGATCTTTGCCTCGGGCCTGAACGGCTGGGCGACGCTCAAACCCGGCGTGGTCGGCACGGATCTGGCGCCGTTGTTCGACGCGATCCTCAAGCACGTTCCAGCGCACGAAGGCAGCCCGGACGATCCGCTGCAATTGCAGATCTGCTCGCTCGACTACTCGAGTTACGTCGGGCGCATCGGCATCGGCCGGATCAACCAAGGGACGCTGCGGCCGTTGCAGGACGTCGCCGTCTACGCCGGGCCCGACAGCGCACCGCGCAAGGCGCGCGTGAACCAGGTGTTGAAGTTCGAAGGCCTGGAGCGCCAGCAGGCGACCGAAGCGCTGCCCGGCGACATCGTTCTCATCAACGGCATCGAAGACATCGGCATCGGCGTCACGCTCACCGAATTCGAGCGCCCGGTGCCGCTGCCGATGCTGCTCATCGACGAGCCGACGTTGACGATGAATTTTTGCGTCAACAACTCGCCGCTCGCCGGACGCGAAGGCAAGTACGTGACGGGCCGGCAGATCCGGGATCGCCTGGATCGGGAATTGCAATCGAACGTCGCGTTGCGCGTCAACGACACCGACGAAGACGGCATTTTTGAAGTGATGGGTCGCGGCGAATTGCATTTGACGATCCTGCTCGAGACGATGCGCCGCGAAGGCTACGAGCTCGCCGTGTCGCGCCCGCGAGTCGTGTTCCGCATGGTCGACGGCGAGCGCCACGAGCCGATCGAAATGCTCACGGCCGACGTCGAAGACCAGCACCAGGGCGCCGTGATGCAGGCGCTCGGTGAACGGCGCGGCGAACTCGCCAACATGGAACCCGACGGCAACGGCCGGGTGCGGCTGGACTACCGGATTCCGGCGCGCGGCCTGATCGGCTTCCAGAACGAATTCCTCAACATGACTCGCGGCACAGGCCTCATCAGCAACATTTTCGACGGCTACGAGGCATTCCGTGGTGAGATCGAAGGGCGCAAGAACGGCGTGCTGATCAGCCAGGACGACGGCGAAGCGGTCACCTATTCGCTGGGCAAGCTCGATGACCGCGGCCGCATGTTCGTTCGCGCCGGCGATCCGCTTTATGAAGGCATGGTGATCGGCATCCACTCGCGCGACAACGACCTCGTCGTGAACGCCGTGCGCGGCAAGCAGCTCACCAACTTTCGCGTCAGCGGCAAGGAAGAGGCGATCAAGATCACGCCGGCGATCATCCTCACGCTCGAATACGCGGTGCAGTTCATCGCCGACGACGAATTGGTCGAGATCACGCCGAAGTCGATCCGCATCCGCAAGAGGCATCTGAAGGAGCACGACCGCAAGCGTGCGAGCCGGGAAACGGCTTGAACCCCTTGGCGTTGCGCGACGTGCGACACGCTCAGCTCGATCTTCTTAGGGTGAGGCGCCCAAAGACCCGCCGGGCCAGCCGCTAACATCAAAGCCGAGTTCACTTGTCGGCGTCGATGGCCGGCTCGGCCGGATGCCAACAACGCGCAATCAATCCCATCATGCCCTGCGCCCGCCTCACGCGCTGCTGATGATGCTCGAGGCCAGGGCACCCCTGGAATTGGCCGCGCTCGTCGCGACGACGCCATGGCTGCGCAAGTTGCCGCGCGGCGACGGTCATGCCGTGATGGTGTTTCCAGGCCTGGCGGCGAACGACTTCACGACGCGGCCGTTGCGAAGATTCCTCGATCGCCTCGGCTATCAAACGGTCGGCTGGGGCCAGGGCTTCAACGTCGGCCCTCGCAGCGGCGTGCTTGCGCGCTGCAAGGAGAACTTGCGCAAACTCGTTGAGCGCAACACCGGGCCCGTGAGCCTGATCGGCTGGAGCCTGGGCGGAATCTACGCGCGCGAACTCGCCAAGGAGTTGCCCGGGCAGACACGCTGCGTCATCACGCTCGGCACGCCGTTCACCGGCCATCCGCGAGCGACGAACGCCTGGCGGCTGTTCGAGTTCCTGAGCGGCCAGGATGTCCACGACCCGAAGATGCTCGCGCAAGTCCGCAATCCGCCTCCGGTTCCCACGACGTCGATCTACTCGCGCAGCGACGGCGTGGTGGCGTGGCAGTGCAGCGTCAGCGAGCCCGGGCCGCAAATCGAAAACATCGAAGTCCAGGCGAGCCACTTCGGCATGGGCCTGAACCCGATGGCGCTGTACGCCGTCGCGGACCGGCTCGCGCAAGCCCACGGCGCATGGCGGCCCTTCGACGCCGCAGGCGTGCGGCGCTGGTTCTTCCGCGCTGCGCGCGCCCAGGCTTCGCGCCAACCCGGCTGAACGCATGCAGATCGGCGCCAACGGCATCACGCTCGAAGTCGAGGACCACGGCTCGCCGGCGAATGAGCCGCTGCTGCTCATCATGGGCCTCGGAATGCAACTGGTTGCCTGGCCCGAAGGCCTGGTCGACGCGCTGGTTCGGCGCGGGTTTCGCGTCATCCGCTTCGACAACCGCGACATCGGCCTGAGCCAGAACTTCGACAGCTTCGGCGTTCCGAATGTCGCGCTCGACGTGTTCAAGCACATGCTGCACCTTCCCGTGCACAGCGCCTACCAACTGTCTGACATGGCCGACGACGCAGCCGGCGTGCTCGCCGCGCTCGGGGTGGCGAGCGCGCATGTGTTCGGCGTCTCGATGGGCGGCATGGTGGCGCAGCACCTGGCGCAGCGGCATCGCAGTCGCGTGAAAGGCCTGACGTTGATGATGACGAGCAGCGGTGCGCGGCACTTGCCCGGGCCGTCGATGAAGGTGCGCACGGCGATGCTGTCGCGCCCGAAAGACCCACGCGACATGGCGGCCATCCTCGCCTACTACGTGCGCCTGTACCGGCTCATCGGCAGTCCGGGGTTCCCCAGCCCTGACGCCGAGGTTGCGCAGCGTGTGCAGGGCTGGGTGCGGCGCTCCTATCGGCCGGC
Organism: uncultured beta proteobacterium; assembly: GCA_963775015.1. GTDB lineage: Bacteria > Pseudomonadota > Gammaproteobacteria > Burkholderiales > Burkholderiaceae_C > JAEMQF01. The sequence goes on from CAVZHI010000005.1 coordinate 219,075, forward strand.
GGCGAACTTGCGCCAGCTCATGGCGATCGCCGCCGACGGCGACCGCTCGGCGATGCTGCGCCAGCTCCAAGTCCCGACGCATGTGATTCACGGCCGGGACGACGTCCTCGTGCCCTTGCCCGCGGGCAAAGACCTCGCGGCAAAGATAGCCGGCGCAACGCTCGAGATCGTCGACGGCATGGGCCACGACCTGCCGGCGGCGCTGTGGCCGAGGTTTGTCCACAGCATCGAGTCCTTGGCCGGCCGCAACACCACGCCCGCCTGAGCCTGCGCAAGCGCCGGCCGTCGGATCGGCTGGCCACACGGCCCCCTCGTTACAGGGGACCCGTCTTGTGCGCCGACGCAAAAGACGCGACCATTGCCATCGTGAATTGCTTCGCGAAATTGGCAGCCCCATGAAATTGCATCTTGTGTCGATCGGCGGCGCGTTGATCCTGCTCTTGCTGTTGAACGTCGCGTTCGCCCAACCCGACGCCGGCAAGGCGGCGGTGGAGCGATGCGAAACCGCGGTCGCGGAAACCGTCAAGCGCATGCGCGGCGCGGCGGCGCAGGAACTGCAATTTGCCGCGGCCAAACGCAGCCTGTTGCCGGCGCAAGAAGACGAGACGAGCGTGCAGGGCGCGGGGCGCTACAGCGGCCGGAGCAGCGGCACGCATGGTTTCAGCTACAGCTGCGCCTACAACGCCAAGACCGGCGCCACGTCGGGCGTCATGTTTCGCGAAACCGGCGAGCCCAGCCAAGCCGAAGTAGCGTGGCAGCCCGACATGACGCACGTCTCACCCGAGGCGTGCGAGGCGGCGAGCGCTGCCGAGTTGAAGCAGAAGTTTCCGCGCGTGGCGCGCATCTCCTTCGGCTCCGACTCGCGCCAGCTCAGCCCCGCTGCCGACGCGTACACGAGCAGCCTCGCCGGGTTGGGCGCGGTGCAGCGCGCGCCCGGCATGCAAGCGGTGCCGTTCAACTACCGCTGCGACATCGATACGCGCAACGGCCGCATCGTCAGCGTGCAGACGTCGCCCTGAGGGCGGCGCGCGCACGGACCTCGGCGCCTCGGCGCGCCGCTCATACCCATTCGCATTCAATTCTTTCGCCTGCGCGCCGATCTTCAGACTGACGACTTGCATCAGTCAGGCGAGCGTCGTGCGGAGCGCTGCGATCTTGCGGCCAGCTTCGGAGTCGGGCCCGGCGCCCATCGCTTCCGCCACCGTCTCGGCGGCGGCGAGCGCGGCGCGCGCGGCGTCGACGGTCGCCCGCCGCGAGCTCGGCGTACCCGCAGTCGCAAAGAAGTACCGCGAGCCCCAGCTGGTCGCCGACTTCCCGCAGCAAGGCCTCGCCCGCTTCGGAGCGCTTCGCGGGCTTCGCCGAACCGTCCCAGCCTGGCCAGGAGTTCGCCGCAGGCGGCCGAGATCGGCGCCCTCGGCGCGGCGGTTGCCCACCGCGCGATGGATGGCGAGAGCTTGGTCGCAAGTGAATCAGCGCCTCCTCCATCCGGCCCTGGTCGCGAAGAACATTGGCCAGGGCACCGAGGATGACGCCCTCGAATACGCGATCGCCCACCTCGCGGCCGATCGCGAGAGCGTCCTCGCAGCGTTCGCGTGCCTCGTCCAGCCGGCCCTGGTCGCTGCAGAGCAGGCCGAGGTTGCCGATGACGATCCCCTCGTCGCGGCGGTTGCCCACCTCGCGGTGGATGGCGAGGGCCTGCTGGTAGTGGGCTCCGGCCTCCTCCAGCCTTCCCTGTTCGCGGTACACGTTGCCGAGATTGCTCGTGTCGATGCCCTCGATGCGGCGGTTGCCCACCTCGCGATGGATGGCGAGGGCCTGTTCGAAGTGCGCGCGCGCTTCCTCCAGCCGGCCTTGCACGGCGTGCAGGATGCCGAGATTGCCGATGAGATTGCCTTCGAGGCGGCGATTGCCGACCTCGCGCGCGATCGCGAGCGAAGCCTTCAAGATGCGTCCGCGCGTCGTCCATCCGTCCCTGATCGCGGCGGAGGTTGCCAAGACTGACGAGAATGCTCGCTTCGCGACGCCGGTCGCCGATGCCGCGCGAAAGCGCGAGCGCTTGCTCGAGTCCCGTCGCCGCCTCCTCGCTGCGACCCGCTCGGCGACACGCCATGGCGCGCGCCTGCAGTGCCGCGGCACGCTGCGACTGCATCGAGCGTGTCGACCGCGAGCACCTGCGAGCCGAGATCGATCCCCAGCGCGCATGGTCCCTGCAGCTCCAGCACTTCCCAGATCGCCCGATACGCGGCGACCGCGATCTCGCCGTCCGCGCGCCGCACCGCCCTGCGGCAGGCGGCGACGAGATTGTCGAGCTCGAGCGCGAGCGCGCGGCGCCGCTTGACGCCGCCGTGGCGGGAGAGCGCCTCGATCGCCTCGTCGGTTCCGAAGCCTGCGAAGTACCGCCCGTGCCGTTCCTCGGCCAGCCGACTCGCCGGCTGCCCGCTCGCTTCGAGCTTCTCCGCCGCGTACTCGTGGATGCTCAGGTACATCCCGAAGTACGGCTCCTCGATGTCGTAGCGGCTCTGCGCGGTCGGGACCCAGGTGCGCAGCAGGCTCTTGTCCGAGAGCGCCTGCACCACGTCCATTGCCGGCGGCGCCTGCGGCCACGCGCGACAGGTCGAGCACCGCTTCGGCGGCCTCGAGCGTGAAGCCGCCCTCGAACACCGAGCACTGGGCGAAGGCGGCCTGCTCCCACGGCGTGAGCAGGTCCCACGACCAGTCGATCGCGGCTCTGAGCGTGGCCTGGCGCGCCGCCGCGCCGCGGGCGCCGGCGAGCAGGCTGAAGCGGTCGCGCATCCGCTCGACGATCTGCGCCGGCGAGAGCACCCGCACGCGCGCCGCCGCCAGCTCGATGGCGAGCGGCAGACCGTCGAGCAGGCGCACGACCTCGGCGACCGCGGCGCGGTTGCCCTCGCCGAGGACGAAGTCCGGCTGCTGCGCGCGGGCGCGGGCAGCGAAGAGGTCGATCGCATCCATCGTCCAAGGGCAGCGGCTCGACGGGGAAGATCTCCTCGCCCGGCAGGTGGAGCCGCTCGCGGCTGGTGACGACGAACGCCGCGTCGGGCGCCCGGTCGAGCCAGCGACCGAGCGTCGCCGGCGCGTGCTCCACGACCTGCTCGAAGTTGTCGAGGATGACCAGGCAGCGGCCGCGGCCGGCGATGGCGTGGCCGAGTTGCACGCCGGGTCGTCCTTGCCGAGCGGGACCTCGAGCGCGGACGCGACCGCGAAGAAGATGCCGTCGAGCGAACGCGCCTCGGACAGATCGCAGAAGTAGACGCCGCCCGGCCAATCGCCGAGCCAGGTCCAGCCATAGCGGCGGACGAAGCGCGTCTTGCCGGTGCCGCCCGGGCCGAGCACGGTGACCAGCCGGGCGCCGGCGTCGAGTCGTGCCGCGAGCGCGCGCAGCTCCGCGGTCCGGCCGACGAACGCATCGCGCTCGGCGGGAAGGTTGTGGCGGACCTCGCGCACCGGGCGCCAGAGGTCGCCCGCGCGCACGACGCGGTAGGCCTTGTCGGCATCCGGCGGGCGGCGAAAACGGCGACAGAGCCGCGCACGCCCAGCTCGAAGATCTCGACCGGCTCCTCGACCCCTTTGAGGCGGTAGTGGCCGTGGCTCTCGATCTCCGCGCCCTCGGGGAGCGCGTCGCCGAGCGCTTCGCGCGCGGCAGCGCTCATCAGCGTCTGCCCGCCGCCGGCGAGCGCCATGACGCGGCGGCGAGCGGCTTGGCCAGGCCCTCGACCTCGATCGGCTTTGCGCCGCGGGCGATGTCCTCGGCAGTGTTCTCGCGCAGGGTGACCGCGCCCGACATGGATGCCGACCCGGGCGCGAAGCGCGAGATCGGCGAGTGCCTCGTGATAGGCGAGCGCGTAGCTGGCCGCGTCTGCCACTTCGTCGAACAGCAGGAAGAAGCCGTCGGTGCGATCGATCTCGCGCCGTGATGGCGGGCAGGAGATCGCGGGCCCGACGGTCGTGCGCGGCCCAGACCTCCGCGCGCGCACGTCGCCGAGGCGCTCGACCAACGGGTACTGTCCACCACGTCGGTAAAGAGGAGGGCATGTTTGGTCATGTTACGAAGACCCAAACCGCATCAGCGCCTGGCTATACGCTAGCGCGCCATCGGCTCGCTCATATTAGGCCACCAGTGGACAGCTTACTTGGATTCGACGGAAGAAGCGGGTGCTGCGTGAGTGCCACTCGCCATCGAACTGGCGGCTGCACCGAGCTCGCTGGAGGGCATCGCAAGGCGTGCTGATGTGTCAATCAGCTTATCAACTGGAGTAGGAGTTTCTCAACGGGACGGGCCGACCGGTGCCAGTGGCCAGCCGCTGTGGAGGAAAGGCGCTGCGACCGTTCTGGCCGATTGCGAACATTCCAAACTCGCGTGTCTTATGCGACGAGCGCCAATCGGAATCAAGCGCAGGGTGTGTCGACTCCCAGGCGCACGTAGACCGCGTCACCGTCGACCTCTGCCGGGTAGGTCCGCAGCGCCTGCGTGCAGGGCTGCGCCGTTGCTTCGCCCGTGATGATGTCGAAGCGTCCACTGTGCCACGCGCATTCGACTTGGCAACCGTGTTGCGTGCCTTCGTCGATGAGCGACGCGTTGCCGTGCGTGCACAGATCGTCGGTGACGTAAATCCTGTCCGCGACGCGATAAATCGCGACGCGCTGCAAGTCGGGCAGGAAGCCTTCGGCGATCGTGCCTTCGGTGACATCGGACAGGCTGCACAGGCGGTGGCGAATGCGGGGCAACTCCATGTCGCTCACAACATCGTGCTGCCGCCGTTGACGCTGATGACTTGCCCGGTCACGAACGAGGCTTCGCTGGAGGCGAGGTAGCTCACCATCGACGCGACCTCTTCCATTTCGGCGGCGCGCCCCATCGGAATGACGCTCAAGATGCGCTGTGCGAGGTCAGGCTTCCTGGCAACGAAGTCGGCGAGCTGCGGCGTGTTCACTGCGCACGGCGCGACCGTGTTGACGGTGATTCCGTCGCGCGCGAATTCGCGCGCCAGGCCGGTCGTCAAACCGTGCATACCGCCTTTGGCGGCGTTGTACGCGGCGTGGTCGAACAGACCGTTGCGAACCGAATCGGCGCCGAGCATGACGATGCGCCCGTAGCCGCGTTCGCGCATCGAGGGCAGGGCGGCGCGGCAGCACCAGATCGCGGTCCACAGATTGCGGGCTATCGTCTGCTCGAGCGTGGCCGGCGTGTGTTCGAGAAACGGCAGGATCACGCCGCCGCCGGCGTTGTTGACGAGGATGTCGATGCGGCCGAACGCGGCGAGGGTGGTGGCGATCAGTTCATTCGCGGTCACCTCGAGCGAAAGGTCGCCGGCGTGGCTGATCGCCTCCAAGCCTTCGGCGCGCACGCTCTCGAGGCTCAGCGCCAATTCCGCGGCGTCGGCGTCGGCGAGCACAAGCCGGGCACCGTCGCGCGCCAGGCGCAGTGCGAGCTCGCGGCCGATGCCGCGCGCCGCACCGGTGACGATCGCGACCCGGCCAAGGTGCGGCTGGGCGAGGGTTGCGGCGTGTGAAGGCGTCGCGTTCATGGGCATGGGTTCACCTGATGAGCCACATGGTCCAGCCACCCCTCGTCATACCGGCGAAGGCCGGTATCCACTCGTTGAAGCCGCACGTTCGGCGAATTGTTCATCGGATCCTTCCAGTGGATCCCGGCGACGGCGTACGCCGGGATGACGAACTTATTGGGTTCATGAGGGGCGCAACTCACAGCAAGATGCTGATTCGCCCCTGCGGGCGCAGCGAATCCAGGTCGAGCGTGCAGCGCTTGTAGGCGATTCGCAGGCCGGCCGCGCTTCGCACCAACCTGTGCTCGCTGCTGCCGATGTAGGTGTCGGTGACGCCGCCCTTGGTACGGTAGGTGACGAAGGCGCTGCCGACGCGGCAGTGCTGCGCGCCGTTTTCCAGGATCCGCACATTGCTCACGAGGTGCCGCGTCTTCGAGCGCGGCTGCTCGGAGAACGCGGTTTTCTTCAGCAGGCGTTTCACGCGTTCGCTGAGGCGAAAAGCGTCGTCGGCGATGTAGAACAGGCTGGTTTCGGGCTGTGCGCCCGGCGCGAGGTCGGTGGCGGGAACCTGGTAGCGCGCGTCGGCGGTGTAGAGCGCGAGCCAGTCGTCGAGTTGCCAGTCGTCGAGCAGCGCCGCTTCCTCGATAGAGGAAGTCTTCGATTTCGCTGCGCGTGAACGTCGGTTGAGGAGACTGCATGGTGCTCGCGCCCTCAATCGGCCAGCGCCCGAGCGCTCGATGCGCGCGTGCCACTCGAGCCAGAAGGCGCGGATCTGCGCTTCGTCGTCATACGACGGCTGCTCCTTGGCCATGCCTCTGGAGATGTCGTTCCACGCCGCTTCGCGCGAATTTTCGTAACCGCGCTGGCATTGCTGGAGCGCTTCCACGTCGTCGGGCGTGGCAAAACCTCCGGGCCCGAGGAACTCGAGAAAGTTCTCCAGGCGCGCCTTGCGCGACCACGCGCCTTCGTTGGCAGGCGCGAGCGTCCAGGCGTTGACGTGCATGTTGTCCGGCGCGACGGGGTAGAAGGTTCGCACCGTGATCGCCATGATGTCGTTCACGACCAGGTTCGGGAAGATGAGCAGGTTGCGATTCTTCAGCGCGATGCGCTGCGCGCGCTCCGGCCCGAAGCGTGCGTGAGGTCGGCGACGCGCTGCGCGACGTCGGCCTTGCCTTCCTCGCCCCACGCCGGAATCCACTGCGCCGATCGGCCGGCCCCACGGCGCCGCGTATTCGACGACGCCGTGGCCGTTGCCCAGATCGCGGCCGACGCCCGACAGCGGCACCGCGGCGAGCGCGCCCGCCGTGCCCTTCAGGTAGTCGAGGTAGCTCGCATGCGTCGTCGCCGCGTGGTAGCCGTCGATGCTGTTCTCGACGAGCAGTTTCCAGTTCGCGCGGATGCTGTATTCCTGCGTGCCGCCGAGGATCGCCATGCCGCCCTCGGCGTGGTCGGCAGACGATGTCCAGGTACTCGCGCGCGTTGCCGAGGTAGGTCGGCAGGTCGACGATGTCCTTGTCGAACGAGATGAAATGGAAGCCGCGGTACTCGGCCAGGCGCGGCGCCGGAACCAGGTTCGCGCCGCCGTCGGCGTTGAAGCCTTCGCAGTACGCTTCCTGCCCCGGCTGGCTTTTCAGGCTGCCGTCCGAGCCGAACACCCAGCCGTGATAGAAACACTGGAACGACTTCGCCGTTCCGGCGCGCTCGCGGCACACCGTCGCGCCGCGGTGCGGGCAGGTGTTCATGAGGGCGTTGACGCGCCCGTCGGCGTCGCGGTTGAAGATCAGGTTCCGCCCGCGCGACGCTGCGGGTGACGAACTGGCCCGGCTTCGCGACTTCGGACGCGTGGCCGAGGTAGAGCCAACACCGGTTGAAGATCGCCTCGCGCTCGGCCTCGAACACGTCGGCATCGACGAACGACGTGCGCGGCACGCGGAACAGGCCACGGCTGCGGTCGACGTGGAGTTTGATCACCGGGCGCAAGTCCCTCATCGCGAGCCTGCGGGTGCTGCACCGGGCAGGACCATGCCCTCGGCGCGCAGCACGTCGATCTGGGACTTGCTGTAACCGAGTTCGGCCAGGATCTCGTCGCGTGCTCGCCGAACAGCGGCGGCCTGCTCCCCGGCCGGCCGGGGTTCGCCGAGAGCTTGACCGGAATGCCGAGCGAGCGGTGGCCATCGTGATCGACCGCCATCGCGCGGTGCGTCGCGTGCGCTTGGGCAAACGCCTGCGGCACGCTGTTGACGGGGCCGGCGGGGACGCCCTTGCGCATCAGTTGCTCGCACAGGTCGGCGACCTGGTACGTCGCCAGCGTGCCTTCGAGCTCGGCGCGCAGCGCAGCGCGGTTTTCGACGCGCCCACGGTTGTTCGCGAAGCGCGGATCGGCCGCCAGGTCGGGGCGCGCGACGCAGGCGCAAAAGCGCTGGAACTGGCCGTCGTTGACGACGCCGAGGAACACCTCGCCGTCGCTCGCCGCGTAGCGGTCGTAGGGCGAGATGTTCGGGTGCGCGCTGCCCAGGCGTTGCGGCGTCTGGCCCGACGCCATCCAGTTTGCTGCGTGCGGCAGGAGCATGCTCAAGCCCGTGTCGAAGAGCGTCGCCTCGACGCGTTGGCCGGTGCCGCTCTTCTCGCGCGCGGCGTGTGCGAGCAGCACGCCGACCATCGCGTTGTAGCCGGTGAGGAAGTCGACGACCGGAATGCCGACGCGCAGCGGCCCGGAATCGGGGGTGCCGTTGATGCTCATCACGCCGCACATCGCTTGCAGCACCGCGTCGTAACCCGGCAGACCGCCGAGCGGCCCGTCGGCGCCGAAGCCCGAGATGCCGCAGTAGATGAGGCGCGGATGGCGCGGCGCGAGCACCGCCTCGTAGCCGAGGCCCCACTTCTCCATCGTTCCGGGCAGGAAGTTCTCGATCAGCACGTCGGCGCCTGCGATGAGTTTTTCCACCACGGCGCGCCCGCCGGCGCGCGACAAGTCCAGACCGATCGAACGTTTGCCGCGATTCAACGCGCCGAAGTAAGCGGCCTGACCAGCGGCGTCGAACGGCGGGCCGAACTGGCGCGTTTCGTCGCCGCCGGGGGGCTCGACCTTGATCACTTGTGCGCCATGGTCGGCGAGCATCTGCGCGCAGAGTGGCCCGGCAAGAACGCGCGACAGGTCGACGACACGCAGCCCCGCAAGCGCGGGGGTCGGGGCTGGGCTGGGCGGGATCGGCATGGCGTGACTCTTGCGGGTGCGACGCCCGAGCATAGCGCTCAGCGTGACGTCGCCACGCGCCGCACCCATGCTTGGAATTCCGAAGTGCTTGGACCGCGACGGCGCAATCTGTCAGTTCACGCTGTCAATCTGGCAAGACGAGCCGCAAGGCGCGACAAGACTGCTGCTTCCGCTTGGCATGCCTTCCCGGGACACTGATGCCATCGCATTGCAACGCGATTCGACCCGGGAGAACGCAGTCATGTCACGCAGTCCGAACCCCAAGACGCTGTACCTCAGCGCGCCGCAGATGATCCGCCTCGTGCGGCGCAAGGGCTTGTCGGCGTGCATCGCCGGCGTGGCGAAGCAGATCGAGAGCGACTTCCTGCGCTGGAATCAGTTCGACAAGAGCGCGCGTGTCGCGAGCCATTCACCCGAGGGCGTGATCGAGCTGATGCCGATTGCCGACGCGTCGCAGTTTGCGTTCAAGTATGTCAACGGGCACCCGAAGAACACGCACGTCGGTTTGCCGACAGTGATGGCGTTCGGCGTGCTCGCCGACGTCGACAGCGGCGCGCCGCGCTTCATCTCCGAGCTGACGCTCACGACGGCGATTCGCACCGCCGCCATGTCGGCGCTCGCGGCGCGAGTTCTCGCGCGGCCGGCAAGCCGGCGCATGGCGCTGATCGGCAACGGTGCCCAAAGCGAATTCCAGGCACTTGCGTTTCGCGATCTGGTAGGGCGTGCGCGAACTGCGCTGTTCGACACCGACCCCGCAGCCAGCGCCAAGCTGGCGCGCGAATCTGCTGCGGCCAGGCCTGCACGTGCAGATTCTGCGCCAGCACGGCCGAAGCCGTGCGCGGAGCCGACATCGTGACGACCGTGACCGCCGACAAGACGCACGCGGCGATCCTCACGCCCGAGATGATCGAACCCGGCATGCACATCAACGCCGTCGGCGGCGATTGCCCGGGCAAGACCGAACTGCACCCGGGCGTGCTGCGCAGCGCGCAGCGTGTTTGTCGAGTTCGAGCCGCAGACGCGAATCGAAGGCGACCTGCAGCAGATGCCTGCCGACTTCCCCGTCACCGAGTTCTGTGGCGCGTGCTGGCCGGGCACGGCGCCAGGGCGCACCGGCGCTGCCCAAGTGACGTTGTTCGACTCGGTGGGTTTTGCGCTCGAAGACTTCGCCGCGCTCACGTTCATGCGCGACGCGGCGCTCGAACTGGGTTTCGGCGAGACGATCGAACTGATTCCCTTCGCACCAGACCCGAAGAACCTGTTCGGCCTTCTCGGCGACGCGCCCGAACTTGGATCGCGACGCTCTGCGGCGCACGACCGCCGGGTGAGCGTCGCGGCCTGACGCATCAGGCCGCTGGAGCCTGAGCCGCGGCCTCCGGCGCGAGCTGCAACAAGCGCATCGCGTTGCGCTTCAGGATCAACGGTTTCACCTCGTCCTTGAACCCCGCCTGCTCGAAGTCGGCGAGCCAGCGGTCGGGCGTGATGAGCGGGAAGTCGCTGCCGAACAGGATGCGGTCCTTCAGCAGCGTGTTCGCGTACTGCACGAGCTGCGGCGCAAAGTACTTCGGGCTCCAGCCCGACAGGTCGATCCAGATGTTGGGCTTGTGCATGGCGAGCGACAGCGCCTCGTCCTGCCAGGGCCAGCTCGGGTGCGCGATCACGATCTGCATGTCGGGGAACGCGAGCGCCACGTCTTCGAGCAGCATCGGGTTCGAGTTCTGCAAGCGCAGGCCACCGCCGCAGCGCATCCCCGAGCCGATTCCCGAATGCCCGCTGTGGAAGATCGCCGGCAGCTTGTATTCGTTGATGACTTCGTAGATCGGCCAGGCCATCTTGTCGGCGGGCAGAAAGCCCTGCACCGTGGGGTGGAACTTGAAGCCCTTCACGCCGTGCTGTTCGACCAGACGGCGCGCTTCGCGCCCGCCCATTTTGCCCTTGTGCGGGTCGATGCTGCCGAAGGCGATCATGATGTCGCTGTTGGCCGCGGCGGCGTCGGCGATCTCTTCGTTCGTGATGCGCGCACGGCCCATCTGCGATTCGGCGTCGACGGTGAAGTTGACGAAGCCGATTTTCTTTTCGCGATAGAAGGCGATCGTCTCGTCCATCGTCGGGCGGCGGCTCGAGCGGAAGTACTTGTCCGCGGCGCGGTCGTACTCCTCGCCGTAGCTGTCGAAGGGGTTGCGGCAAGACACCTCGAGGTGCGTGTGGGTGTCGATCGCGATGAGGTTCGTCGTGTCCATGGCAGTCTCTTTGTGTTGCAGGCGCGCTGCGGTTGCGGCGTGCGCGGTTAGGCGCCGGTGAAACGCGCCGGCCGCCGCTGCGCGAAAGCGTCGCGACCTTCGGCGAAATCGGTGCTGCGGCTCGCGCGCGCTTCGCGTTCGCGCAACTGCGCCTCATCGAATTGGCCCATCGAAATTTCATTCAGCGACTGCTTCGTCAACTGCGCCGCGAGTGGCGCCAGGCCTGCAACCGTGTCCACCAGTGCTGCGACGGCGGAGTCGAAACCCGCCTCGTCCTGCACGCTCGCGAACAAGCCCGCGGCGGCGAGTTCTTCGATCGGCAAGGCCGACGCGGTGAGGAACGCGCGCTGCGCCAACCCCAGGCCCAGGCGCGAGACATAACGCTGCAAGCCGCTCGCGTAGTAGTGCAATCCCAGTGCCGCGGCGGGCATGCGAAATTCAGTTCCCGCCAGGGCGACTCGCAGGTCGCACGCGAGCATCAGATCCGTGGCGCCGCCGTAGACGCTGCCGCGCAAGGCGCACACGGTGATCGGCCGCAGGCGCGCCAGCGTTTGCGGAACGCGCTCGAAGAGCAGCGGGTCATGGTGGTCGTTGTCGAACCCGGCGACGTGGTAGCCGGCGCAGAACACGGGCTTGCGCTGGCCTTGCGTGGACGCAGCAAGGACGACGACGCGCACCGCAGTTTCGGCGTCGACGCGCGCAAAGTGCTGCAGCAGCGCGTGCAGGTCTTCGTCGTGCAGGCTGTTGCGCTGCGACGGCCGGCGGAGCACGATCGTCGCCACCGGTCCGTCGATGGCGAGGCTCGGCGGGCCTTCGTCGGCGCGCGAATTCGGTTTGGTCATGTCGGTGCGTCAGGCCTGCTCAACGGTAAGTCGCGAGCAGGATGCTCGTTTCAGTGTTCGCGATGCCCTTGATGAGGCGCACGCGCTCGAGCACCGCCGAGAGTTCGGCGTTCGACGCGGCGCGCAACTCGGCGAGCAGGTCCCAGCGGCCGTTCGTGTCGTGCAACGCGGCGACGCCGGGCTCGCCGAGCAGGCTCGCCATCACGGCGCGCGTCTGATTCCCTTCGACCAGAACGCCCATCCAGGCGCGGATCTGGTTCGGCTCGGCGTCGGGCCGCAGGCGCACGCTGTAGCCGACGATGACATGCTCGTCTTCGAGCTTGCGCAGCCGGTTCGTGACCGTGCCGCGCGACACGCCGAGCTTGCCGGCGAGCGTCGCGATCGAAGCGCGTGCGTCTTTGCGCAGGAGCGAGATGAGTTGGCGGTCGGTGTCGTCCATGGCGTGGCGGCGAGTATGCCGCGTGCCGGGCTGGGCGCGGAGTTCCTCGCGTCAATCCAGCGTCAGCGCCCGTCGCGGCGGCGGCGCAACCAGGGGCTGACCCGGTAGCGCTCGCCGCGGTAGTGGGCGTCGAGCGTGTCGAGAACCTGCATCACGCCGCTCGCGCCCCAGGATTCGAGCCACTCGAAGGGGCCGGCAGGGTAGTTGACGCCGAGTTTCATCGCCGCGTTGGCGCCATCGGGGGTGCAAACGCCTTGCAGCACAGCGTCTGCGGCTTCGTTGATGAGCATCGCGAGAGTGCGCGTGACGATCAGTCCCGGGGTGTCGGCTACCTGTTGCGGCGTGAAGCCGAACGCCAAGAGCCAGGCAGCGGACTGGGCGCGCCAGTCGGCGCCGGCCCGATCGGCGACTGAATAAGCCAGTGGCGCTGTGGGGGGCGCGGCGGGCTGTACCCAGGGGCGATCGAAGATTGCGATCTCGGCGCTTCCGAGTGCGCTGGCGCACTCGTTCGCGGTACGCCCGTCGCTCAGCATGAGTCGCGCGCCGTTCACGGCGAGGCCGGTCCAATCGCTTTCGCGAATCCGGCTGACGCGGCGTGCCGCCGCGGCTTCGGGGCTCGACGCCAGATGAGCCTGCACGGCCGCTTCGAGCCAGTCGGCAATCGCACCCGAGCCGTGCACCGTCGCGTCGCCCGGGTCCAACCGCGCCTCGCGAGCCGGCGCAACCGCTGCTGGCGTCACGCCCGGGTGCGCATAGAAGCCCTGACCGCTCTTGCGGCCGAGCAGGCCGCCGTCGACCATCTCGCGCTGCACCAGCGACGGCGCGTAGCGCTTGTCGAAGAAGTTCGCCTCGAATACCGATTGCGTGACGGCGAAATTCGTGTCGTGGCCGATCAGGTCCATCAGCTCGCACGGCCCCATGCGAAACCCTGCGCCGCGCAGGCAGGTGTCGAGCACATCGGGCGTGGTGGCTCGTTCCAGGAGCAGCGCGAGCGCCTCGGCGTAATACGGGCGCGCGATGCGGTTCACGATGAACCCCGGCGTCGAGCGTGCGTGCACCGGTACCTTGCCCCAGGCTTTGCTCAACTCGAAGATCGCCGCGGCGACGTCGGCCGAAGTGCGCAGGCCCGACACGACTTCGACGAGTTTCATCTGCGGCACGGGGTTGAAAAAGTGCATGCCGACGAGACGCTGCGGGTGCTTCAGCCCGTTTGCGATCGCGGTGATCGAGAGCGACGAGGTGTTGCTCGCGAGCACGCAATCGGCGCCGACCGATTCTTCGAGCTCGCGGAACAGGGCTCGTTTTGCGTCGAGGTTCTCGACGATCGCTTCAACGACCAGGCGTACCGTGCTGCAAGCCGGCCCGAGAGACTGCACCGGTTCGATTCGCGCCAGAAGTTGCGTCACCGCTTCTGCGTCGAACTTGCCTTTGGCGACCAGGCCGTCCAGGCCGGCGCGCAGCTTCGTCAGCGCCGCGTCGGCAGCGCCGGGGCGCGTGTCGAACAGCATCACGCGGTGCCCGGCCATCGCGGCGACCTGGGCGATTCCCGCGCCCATGATTCCTGCGCCCACCACGAGCACGGGGGCAGACCGCAGATCCGGGGCCGCAGCCATCAGTAGGTCTCCAAATGCAGGCGGCCTTCTTTCTTCAGCGCCGTTGCCACGCTGTCCCAGGGCAGGCCGGCTTGCTGGGCGATGTCGCGCAGGGCGAGCACGACGCCTTCTTCCATGCTTTTCAGGCCGCACACGTAGAAGAAGGAGTCGCCGTCGCGCAGCAGCGCAGCGACGTCGGCGGCGCGTTCGCGCATCACGTCTTGCACGTAGCGCTTCTTCTTGCCGGCCTCGCGCGAGAATGCGAAGTTGATGTCGATGAAGTCTTTCGGCAGACTTTGCAGCGGGCCGAAGTAGGGCAGTTCTTCCTTGGTTCTTGCGCCGAAGAAGAGCATCAGCTTGCCGCCTTCGAATTTTCCCGACGCTCGCAGGCGGCGCCGCCACTCCGTCATCGCGCGCATTGGCGCGCTGCCGGTGCCGGTGCAGATCATGACGATGTTCGAGCGCGGGTGATTCGGCATGAGGAAGCTCGCGCCGAACGGGCCGATCACCTGGACCTTGTCGCCGACTTTCAGGTCGCACATGTAGTTGCTCGCGACGCCGCGCACGGGGCGGCCCTGGTGGTCTTCGAGGACGCGCTTGATCGTCAGCGAGACGTTGTTGTAGCCGGGCCGCTCGCCATTGCGCGGGCTGGCGATCGAATACTGGCGCGGGTGGTGCGGCCGGCCGCTGCCGTCGACCCCCGGCGGGATGACGGCGATCGATTGGCCCTCGAGCACCGGAAACGGCATGGCTCCGAAGTCGAGCACGACGTGGTGCGTGTCGTACTCCTTGCCGACTTCGGTGACGCGCACGTTGCCGACGACGCTCGCAGTGATGGACTTTTCCGCCGCCTTCGGGCCGTACAGGTTCGTGTAGGCGTGCGCGGCAGACCAGGGCGGGAGCGTGGCGCCGAACTGTGCGCTGTTGAAAGCATCGACGTCGCTGCCGGCGGTGGGTGCCGGCGCGGGCGCGGACTCTATCTGACTCAGCGACTCGACGCTGACGCCCTGCGCGGCGAGTTCCTCGGCGCTCAGTTCAGGAGGCAGTGTGTCCCAAAGCAGTTGATCTTCGACGCTGTGCGCCTTGATTCGCGGCATGGTGCGCCAGTTGTCGATCGAGCCGGTGGGGCAGGGCGCGATGCACGCCATGCACAGGTTGCACTTGGCCGCGTCGACGACATAGTTGCGCGAATCGTGCGTGATCGCCTGCACCGGGCAAGTGGCCTCGCAGGTGTTGCAGCGGATGCAGATCTCGGGGTCGATCAGGTGCTGCTTGATGATGACATTGCTGTCGGCCAGGTCCATGCGTGTCTCCGTTGGCGCAGGCGGCAAGATTGTCATCCCGACGCAAGTCGGGATCCACCGGTTGATGACCTGCGCAGAGTGGATCCCGGCTTTCGCCGGAATGACGCTCCGGTGTCACCCGAAGCGCACGTACTCGAAGTTCACCGGCTGGCGGTTGATTCCCATCACCGGCGGCGCGATCCAGTTCGCGAATTGGCCCGGCTCGACGACGCGCCCCATGAGCGACTTGACGAACGCGCTGTCTTGCGGGCTCGGCAGCCAGCGATCGATGTTCGCTTTCCATTCGGCCTCACTCACGACGCGGCCGTCGGGCGACACCTTGACCGCGGCAAGTGCGCCGATGTTCCGGTGGAACGCCTTGTGCGGCACGCTGAGGCGCGTCGGGATGCCAGCCTTTTCGAGCACCTTGTTCCAGCGCTCGACTCCCGCCACCGAGTCCTTGATGAAGTCGTCGCGCAAGACCTCATTCAAGGCGTTCAGCATCGGCACCTCCTTTTCAACGAGTTGCCCGCCGTGCACGTGCAGCACCTTGTAGCTCTGGCCACGCAGCTGATGGTCGTCGGCGCGTTTGCCTTCCTCAAAGCGGCCTTTCAGCCCCGAGCTGTAGAAGGTGGCGGCGTTGCTCGATTCGTCGGCACCGAACAGGTCTACCGTGACGCTGAAGTGGAAGTTGAGGTAACGCTGCAGCGTCGGCAGGTCGATCACGCCCGCCGCGCGAAGCTTCGTCACGTCGTCGGTTTTCAACTCGTTCATCGCCGCCGCGGTGCGCTGGATCACGCGCGACACGCCGCTCTCGCCGACGAACATGTGGTGCGCCTCTTCGGTGAGCATGAACTTGGTGGTTCGCGCGAGTGGGTCGAACGCGCTTTCGGCGAGGGCGCAGAGCTGGAACTTGCCGTCGCGATCCGTGAAGTAGGTGAACATGAAAAAGCTCAGCCAGTCGGGCGTCGCTTCGTTGAACGCACCGAGGATGCGCGGGTTGTTCGCGTCGCCGGAGCGGCGCACGAGCAGCGCTTCGGCCTCTTCGCGGCCGTCGCGGCCGAAGTGTTTGTGCAGCAGATACACCATCGCCCACAGATGGCGCCCCTCTTCGACGTTGATCTGGAACAGATTCCGCAAGTCGTACATGCTCGGCGCCGTGAGCCCGAGGTGGCGCTGTTGCTCCACCGACGCAGGCTCCGTGTCGCCCTGCGTGACGATGATGCGGCGCAGGTTCGCGCGGTATTCGCCGGGCACCTCGGTCCAGGCCTTTTCGCCCTTGTGGTCGCCGAAGTGGATTTCGCGGTTTGCGTCGCCGGGGTTGAGGAAGATGCCCCAGCGGTAGTCGCGCATCTTCGTGTAGCCGAACTGCGCCCAGCCTTGCGGGTCGACGCTGACGGCGGTACGCAGGTAGACCTCGTGGTCCTTCGAGCCTTCCGGACCGACCTCGCCCCACCAGTTGAGGAAGTTGGGTTGCCAGCCCTCGAGCGCGCGTTGCAGCGTGCGGTCTTCGCTCAGGTTCACGTTGTTGGGGATTTTTTCGCTGTAGTTGATGCTGCTCATGACTTGCTCCGTTGGTGTTTACGCCCTCTCCCTGCCAGGGAGAGGGTTGGGGTGAGGGTAGAAGGCGTCAGACGCGGTTCCAGTCGAACGCCGCCTTGTCGCCCTTGCCGTAGACCTTCAGCGCGCCTTTTTCGCCCACCGCATTCGGGCCGCTGGAAGATCCAGTTCTGCCACGCCGTGAGCCGGCCGAAGACGCGCGTGAACATGTTCTCCGGGCCGTTGAAGCGCAGGTTCGCTTCCATTCCGGTGAGCGCATCGGGCGACATCGCGATGCGCTCTTCGATCGCGATGCGAACCTCGTCGGCCCAGTCGATGTCGTCCGGGTTGCTCGTGACCAGGCCGAGCGCGAACGCGGCGTCCGCGTCCAGCAGCTGACCCACTTTTGCGCGTACCGCGTCGAGAGCCGGCTTCTCGTCATAGAAGCGGCGCTGCAACCGGCTCTGGCCGGTGACCATCGGAAAGGCGCCGAAGTTGGCATCATTCACCGTGATCTTCGGCGCCTTCGCGGCGTCGTCGGGCAAGGCCAGGTGATAGATGCGGTCGCAGGCGAGCGCAAGTTCCAGCAGGCTGCCGGCAAAACACGAACCCGGTTCGACCAGCGCGAACAGGCTGCGCGACGACACATCGAGGCGGCTGAACGTGCGGCGCAGCAGGCCCGTCGTTTCGCGCACCAGCCAGTGGTTCTGGTGCGCGAGCAGCGTCGCATCGCTCGCGAGCACGAGAGCGGCGTCGCCTTGCGTCTTGATGAGCCAGGTGCCGATGTCGAGCTCGTTGGTGCGCATCTGCAGAATCGCGTCTTCGAGTTCGCGGCCCACCTGCAGCGGCCACCAGCTCACGCCTGCGGCGACGATGGCATCGGGCGTGGTCGGTTGCGCCCGGTCGGGGGCCTTCACCGTGAAGGTGGCGGTGCGCTTGGCGCGGTCGATCTCGACGCTCACGAATTCATAGCGCAACGCGTCGGCCTCGAGCGCCACGTTCAGCTTGGTCAGCGCCACGCCCTTGGCATGAGCCGGGCGATCGCTCTGCGCCGCCAATTGCAGCGCTCGCTCTTGTACTTTCTGCGCAAAGACCTGCGGCTTGGCGATGTCGTCCACGAGCCGCCAGTCTTTCGCCTTCTGGCCGCGCACGCCTTCCACGCTGGTGCAGAACAGGTCGGCCAGGTCGTGGCGCACGTGTTTCTTGTCGGTCACGCGCGTCAGGCCGCCGGTGCCGGGCAGCACGCCGAGCAACGGCACTTCGGGCAGGCTCACGGCGCTGGAACGGTCGTCCACCAGGATGATCTCGTCGCACGCCAGCGCCAGCTCATAACCGCCGCCGGCACAGGCACCGTTCACGGCGGCCAGGAACTTCAGGCCGCTGTGAGTGGAGGAGT
The DNA here is from genome assembly GCA_963775015.1 of uncultured beta proteobacterium. GTDB lineage: Bacteria > Pseudomonadota > Gammaproteobacteria > Burkholderiales > Burkholderiaceae_C > JAEMQF01. Next base: position 237,145 of record CAVZHI010000005.1, read on the forward strand.
CTTCCAGGCCGTTGCGCGTCTCGTTCGTGAACTTGCAGAAATTGACTTTCCACGCGTGCGACGAAACGCCGAGCATGAAGATGTTCGCGCCCGAGCAGAACACCTTTTCCTTCGCGCTTGTCATGACGACGCTGCGCACCTCGGGGTGCTCGAAGCGGATCCGGTTGATCGCGTCGTTGAGCTCGATGTCCACGCCGAGGTCGTAGCTGTTCAGTTTGAGTTTGTAGCCGGGGCGCAGGCCGGCGTTCTCGTCGAAGTCGGCGGCGAGTGTCGCGACCGGCCCCTCGAACTTGAGCTTCCAGTGCTTGTACTGGGACGGGTGGGTCTGGTAGTCGACGCGGGGGGCAGTGGTCACGGGAGATCTCCTCGAGGTGGCGCATCAAAGTGCATGTGACTTGAATTCGATGGCAGGCATCATAATGCATGCATTCGAACCGCGTCAAGCATTTTTATGCATGATTGATCGGTGTTTACCCTTGCTCGATCTGCAAAGCTGCGCGCACCGTGGCGCGCAGCTCGACGAACGTCGCCGCCAGCGGCTGGGCGCTCGTGTCGACTTTGAACTCCGCCTTCGAGTAGAACGCCGCGCGCCCGGCGAGGATGCCTTTCAGGTCCTGCATCGCCTCCTTGCTCGCCGCCATCGGCCGCGTATCGCCCTGCGCGATCACGCGCTTCATGTGGTCTTCCGGGTCGGCGTAAAGCCAGACCGTGGTGCAGTGCGCGAGCAACTGGTTGAAGGTGGCTGGGTCGGAGACGATGCCGCCCGGCGTCGCGATCACCGCCTCAGGGTAGATCTGGATCGCCTCTTCCAGCGCGCGCCGCTCATAGCGGCGATACGCGTTCTGGCCGTACAGCGCCTGGATTTCGGAGATGCTGCAGCCGGCGAACTTCTCGATCTCACGGCTCAGTTCGACGAACGGGTAGCCCAGGTCGTCGGCGAGCATCTGGCCGAGCGTGGACTTGCCGGCGCCGCGCAGGCCGATCAGCGCGACCCGCGAGCTGCGCGCCGCCTTGCCGCTCGTTGGCGCCGCCCGTTCCCAGCAGCTCGCCCACGGCGATGCGCACCCGGCGCAGCGTGGCGTCGTCACTGCGCTCCAGCATCTCGCGCAGCATCAGCCATTCGGGGCTCGACGTCGTCACGTCGCCCAGCATTTCGGCGAGCGAACATTGCAGCGCCTGCGCCACTTGCAACAGGATCAGGATCGACGCGTTGCCGGTGCCGTATTCCAGGTTCGCGAGATGCCGCTCGGAAACATCGGCAGCGAGCGCGACCGCCTTGCGCGTCATGCCGCGCCGGGCCCGCAGCGCGCGCACGCGCTCGCCCAAGGCGGCGAGGAAGGGGTTGCGGTCGGAGTCGGCGTCGGCGGAGGCGATGGGCTGGCGAACGGCTTCGGGCGCAGCGGCGCGTCTGGCGGCGCCGACCACGGACCCGACGCCAGACTTGGCCGCGGCCTTGGGGGGCGAGCCGGTGGTCGAACCGGCGGCCGAACGGGGAGGCGAACCGGGGGCCGAACGGACAGGCGACTCAGTCACCGAACTGACGGCCGGCCGGGGTGCGGACCGGGCCGCGCGTGTGGAAGCCGGCTTAGGTGTTATCCCTATGTTATGCATTATTGTGCTTGACATGCTTTCGGACTGCCCATAAAGTTCATGCACGCACCATACTGCATCTTTTGGAATCGGGCAAGCCCCACTCGAAATCACGCTGCATCAGACTGCGAAACATCAGGAGCAAGACCGTGACGCCGACCGAATTTCGCCAACAGATCGCCGAACTGACCGCGCAGCTTGCCGGGCGCCCGCTCGACGCAGCGCTCGACACCTGGCTGAACGCCGAACACGGCCCGACCAGCGCGACCTACGTCAAGCTGAAGCAGGCCTGCCAGAGCGGTGTCGCGCAGGGTTGGCTGTGCGACCGCGAAGGCGGTGGCATTCGCTACGGCCGCATCTTCAAGCCCGCGCCCGATCTGCATGGCTTTTCTGTCGACGTTGTAGATATGCAAGACATCGCCGGTCCGCACCACGCGCACCCGCTCGGCGAAATCGACCTCATCATGCCGATCGAGGGCGACGCCACGTTCGACGGCCGGCCCGCCGGCTGGCTCGTGTGCCCGCCCGGCAGCGCGCACCGGCCGACCGTCGCGAAGGGTCGGTCCTTGGTGCTGTACCTGCTGCCCGAAGGGCGCATCGATTTCACGCGCTGAGGGAACCGACAGCGCAGCGCCGCGAGATCAAAACGAAAGTATCCAGGAGACAAGACCATGAGCACCGACCCCCAAGTGCCCGCCCCCGGCGAGCGCTTCAACTTCGCCCAGCACCTGATCGAGTGCAACGCAGCGCGCCCGAACAAGTGCGCGTTCATCGACGACCTGGGCGTGCTCGGCTACGGCGAACTCGCGGACCGTGTGCGCCTCGTCGCGGCCGGGCTGCGCGCGCTGGGTGTACGGCGCGAAGAGCGCGTGCTGCTGCTGATGCAAGACTGCAATGACTGGCCGGTGAGTTTTCTCGGCGCGATGTACGCCGGCATCGTGCCGGTCGCGCTGAACACGCTGCTCACCGCCGACGATTACGCCTACATGCTTGAACACTCGCGCGCGCAGGCGGTGCTCGTGTCGGGCGCGCTGCTTCCGGCGTTGACGCTCGCACTGACGAAGGCCGACCACGAGGTGAAACAGGTGATCGTGTCGCGACCCCAGGCGCCACTGAAAGCCGAGCCTTCCGGCGGCTCTGCGCCGCACCCGGCCGAAGTCGAGTTCGAGTCGTTCCTGAAAGGCCAGCAAGCGCTGCAGAAGCCCGCAGCCACCGGCCCGGACGACCCCGGCTTCTGGCTCTATTCCTCAGGTTCGACCGGCCGCCCGAAGGGCACGGTGCACTCGCACGCGAATCCGTACTGGACGGCGGAGTTGTACGGCAAGGGCGTGCTCGGCCTGCGCGAGAGCGACGTCTGCTTTTCCGCCGCCAAGCTGTTCTTCGCCTATGGCCTGGGAAATGCGCTGAGCTTCCCGATGAGCGTGGGCGCGACGAGCATCCTGATGGCCGAGCGGCCGACGCCCGACGCGACGTTCAAGCGCTGGCTCGGCGGAGTCGGCAACACAAAGCCGAGCGTGTTCTTCGGCGCACCGACGGGTTTTGCGGGAATGCTCGCGCACCCGAATCTGCCGGCGCGCGACGCGATGGCCTTGCGCCTCGTGTCTTCCGCCGGCGAAGCGCTGCCCGCGGAGCTGGGCGAGCGCTTCAAACGCCACTTCGGCGTCGACATCGTCGACGGCATCGGCTCGACCGAAATGCTGCACATCTTCCTGAGCAACCTGCCGGACAAAGTGCGCTACGGCACGACCGGCTGGCCGGTGCCGGGCTATCGCGTCGAGCTGCGCGGCGAACAGGGCGAGACCGTTGCCGACGGCGAAATCGGCGACCTCTACATCCAGGGCCCCTCCGCCGCGATGATGTACTGGGGAAATCGGGCCAAGACGCGCGACACGTTTCAAGGCGGCTGGACCAGGAGCGGCGACAAATACGTTCGCAACGCCGACGCCAGCTACACCTACAGCGGGCGCAGCGACGACATGCTGAAAGTGAGCGGCATCTACGTCTCGCCGTTCGAGGTGGAAGCGACGCTGGTGCAACACCCGGCGGTGCTCGAAGCGGCGGTGATCGGCAAAGAGGATGTCGACGGGCTGACCAAGACCAAAGCCTTCGTCGTTCTCAAGCCCGGCAAAGCAGCGAGCGAAGAAGATCTGAAGGCTTTCGTCAAGGAGCGGCTGGCGCCCTACAAGTACCCGCGCTTCTTCGAGTTCGTCGACGATCTGCCGAAAACCGCGACCGGCAAGATTCAGCGCTTCAAGCTTCGTGAACTCGAGCAGTCGAAGTGAGTCGCCGCGACGACATGCAGGCGTCCGACCTGCGCTTCGCCGAGATCGCCTGGGCCGGGCGGTGACCGAACTGCTCGAGCCGAATGAATGCGGGCATTCCCCGCATCGCGAACAGCCGGAACGCGTGATCATCGCAAGTTCCCATTTCATGCAACACCACACCCAAGGAGAGAGACGATGAAGACCCTTCAACACACCCTCGTTGCCGCGGCTGCCGCGATCGCGGCGCTTGCCGCGCCGCTGGCGCACGCCCAGGCCAAACTCAAGGTCGGCCTGATGCTGCCCGCCACCGGCACCTTCGCTGCGCTCGGCACGGCAATCGAAAACGGCTTTCGCCTGCATCTGGCCGAGCAAGGCGGCAAGCTCGGCGGCCGCGAGATCGAATTCTTCAAAGTCGACGACGAGTCCGACCCATCCAAGGCCACCGACAACGTGAACAAGCTGATCAAGCGCGACAACGTCGACGTCATCGTCGGCACCGTGCACAGCGGCGTCGCGATGGCGATGGCCAAGGTCGCGAAGGACACCGACACGCTGCTCATCGTTCCCAACGCCGGCGCCGGCGCGGTGACCGGGGCGATGTGCGCGCCGAACATTTTCCGCAGCTCTTTCACCAACTGGCAACCCGGCTACGCCACCGGCGAGGCGATGGCCAAGCGCGGCCACAAGAAGGCCGTGACGATCACCTGGAAGTACGCCGCGGGCGACGAGATGGTGGGCGGCTTCAAGGAGGCGTTCGAGAAGGGCGGCGGCCAGGTGATGAAGGAGCTGAACCTGCCGTTCCCGAACGTCGAGTTCCAGGCGCTGTTGACCGACATCGCGGCGGCCAAGCCCGACGCCGTGTTCGCGTTCTTCGCCGGCGGCGGCGCCGTCAAGTTCGTCAAGGACTACGCTGCCGCGGGACTGAAGAAGAACATTCCGCTGTTCGGCACGGGCTTCCTGACCGACGGCACGCTGGAAGCGCAAGGCGCCGACGCTGAAGGCATCTTCACCGCGCTGCATTACGCCGACAGCCTGGGCACGCCACGCGACACCAAGTTCCGCCTCGAATACGCCAAGGCCTACAAACTGCAGCCCGACGTGTACGCGATGCAGGGCTACGACGCGGCGCAGATGCTCGCGATCGGCCTGACGGCGGTGAAGGGTGACGTGTCGAAGAAGGCCGAGTTCGCCGCAGCGCTGGAAAAAGCCAAGATCGACAGCCCGCGCGGCGCGTTCACGATTTCCAAGTCGCACAACCCGGTGCAGGACCTGTACCTGCGCCAGGTCGTCGGCAAGGAGAACAAGGTGGTCGGCATCGCCAGCAAGGGTCTGGAAGACCCGGGGCGCGGCTGCAAGATGTAGCGCGCTCGGTGTCATCCCGGCGAACGCCGGGATGCACCCGGCGAGCAACCGCGCAACCGTGGATCCCGACTTTCGTCGGGATGACAAGCCTCGCATCGATCGAACCCGGACCCCATGGACCTCTCCACCTTCCTCATCCAGTGCCTGAACTCGCTCCAGTACGGCTTGCTGCTGTTCCTGGTGGCGTCCGGCCTGACGCTGATCTTCGGCATCATGGGCGTGATCAACCTCGCGCACGGCAGCTTCTACATGATCGGCGCGTACATGGCGTACGCGCTCGCGCCGTTTGTCGCCGGCACCTTCGGCGGCGGGTTTTTCGCGATCCTCGCGGTCGGTTTGGTGCTCGCGGTGCTGCTCGGCTACGTGCTCGAGTGGGCGTTCTTCAGCTTCCTGTACGAGCGCGAACATCTGCAGCAGGTGTTGATGACCTACGGCCTGATCCTCGTGTTCGAGGAGTTGCGCAGCATCCTCGTCGGCGACGACGTCTACGGTGTGAAGGCGCCCGACATCCTCGCCGGCACGCTGCCGCTCGGCGACGTGATGACGTATCCGGTGTACCGCCTGTTCATCTCGGGCGTTTGCCTGGCGCTGGCGCTCGGCATGTACTTCGTATTCACGCGCACCCGCCTGGGGATGATGATTCGCGCCGGCAGCACGAACCGCGAGATGGTGCAGTCGCTCGGCATCGACATCAAGTTCCTGTACCGCGTCGTGTTCGCCGCCGGCGTGGCGATCGCCGTGCTTGCAGGCATGGTGGCGGCGCCGGTGTCTTCGGTGTATCCCGGCATGGGCAACACGGTGCTCATCATCTGCTTCGTCGTCGTCGTGATCGGCGGCATCGGCTCGATCCGCGGTGCACTCGTCGCGGCGCTGCTGATCGGCGTGGTCGACACCTTCGGCAAGGTGATCTTCCCGCAGGCGGCGGGCGTGCTCGTGTATGTGCTGATGGCGCTGATCCTGCTGTGGAAGCCGGACGGCTTGTTCAAGACGGGATGAAGACCATGGACCGGACCTTGATCTCGTCGCGTGCGCTGTTCGTCGCGCTTGCCTTCCTCGCGCTCGCGCTCTACCCGCTGGTGGCGGGCAAGTTCGGAGTCGACCTGATCGCCAAGATCATGATCTTCGCCGTGTTCGCCTTGAGCCTCGAACTGCTTGTCGGCGGCACTGGGCTCGTGTGTTTCGGCCAGGCGGCGTTTTTCGGCATCGGCGCGTATGCCACGGTGCTGCTCTCGCCGAAGAACGACGCCGCTTCGTTGCTCTGGTTGTTGCCGGCGTGCGTGCTCGCCGCCGCCGCTTACGCCTTGATCGTGGGCAGCCTGTCGCTGCGCACCAAGGGCGTCTACTTCATCATGGTCACGCTCGCGTTCGCGCAGATGGCGTATTACGTCGTGCACGACACGCCACTCGGCGGCGGCACGGACGGCATTTACCTCAGCGCCAAACCTGTTCTTTGGAGTGGACTCGGCGGCGCACTCGACCTGGACAAGGGACATGCCTTCTATTTCTTCATCCTGGCGAGTCTGGTGCTGACTTTTGCTTTTCTCGCCCTGCTCGCACGCTCGCGCTTCGGCCGCGCGCTGGCCGGAATCAAGGTCAACGAGCAGCGCATGCGCGCGACCGGTTTTTCGACCTACCCGTACAAGCTCGCCGCGTTCACGATCTCCGGCGGCATTGCCGGCCTCGCCGGCTTTCTGTTCGCGGTGAAAGACGGCTTCGTCAATCCGGAGTTGCTGAGCTGGCATTTTTCGGGCGCGGTTCTCATCATGATCATCCTCGGCGGCCTGGGTCACCTGCGCGGCGCGCTGATCGGCGCGTTCGCCTTCACGCTGTTGCAGGAGTTCTTCCAGTCCGAGGCGATTTTTCGCGGTTTCGCGAAGCATTGGCATCTCGGCCTCGGCCTAGCGATCATCGCCAGCGTGGCGCTGTTGCCGCGCGGCTTGGTCGGTGTTCCTGGGCAGGTGCGCGAGCGGCTGTTCGGCACGCGATCCACTGCATCGACGGAGGCCGCCGATGAGCCATTCTGAGGTTTTGCTGCGCGGCGGCGACATCACACGCCGCTGGGGCGGCCTGGTCGCCGTGGATCGCGTCTCGATCGAATTGCAGCGCGGCGCGGTGCACGCCGTGATCGGCACCAACGGCGCCGGCAAGTCGACGCTGATCAACATCCTCTCAGGCGAGATTGCGCCGTCCAGCGGCAGCGTCGAACTGCTCGGCCAGGACGTGACGCGCTGGACGCAGCCGCGCCGCGCGCGCGCCGGCCTGGGCCGCAGCTACCAGCGCAACACGATCTACCCGTCGTTCAGCGTGTTCGAGAACTGCCGCCTCGCGGCGCAGGCGCGCACGCAAAAACCCTGGGCCTGGCTGAGCAACGCCCAGGAATGCGAGGCGAGCACGGCGGCGGCGCGCGCGGCGGCAGCGCGCGCCGGACTCGACAAACTGCTCGACCGCGGCGCCGGCTTGCTCGCGCACGGCCAGAAACGCCAGTTGGAGATTGCGATGTGTCTGGCCACCGCGCCCCAGGTGTTGCTGCTCGACGAGCCGCTTGCCGGCATGGGCGCCGAGGAAACCGACCGCATGCTCGCGCTGCTGGCCGAGCTGAAAACCGGCCACGCGATCCTGCTCGTCGAGCACGACATGGACGCTGTGTTTCGCATCGCCGACCGCATCACGGTGATGGTGAACGGCCAGGTGATCGCGTGCGATACGCCCGAGGCGGTGCGCGCGAGCCCCGAGGTCCAGACCGCCTACCTGGGAGGCCACTGAGATGGCGCCGGCGACCCCCCACAAGTTCATCGTCGACGCCCAAGGCATCCATGCCTGGTACGGCTCGAGCCATGTGTTGCACGGCGTCGACCTGCAAATCGGCCGCGGCGAAACGCTCGGCCTGCTCGGCCGCAACGGCATGGGCAAGAGCACGCTGATCCGCACGCTGCTCGGCCACGTGACGCAGCGCCAGGGCCACATCGCGCTGTTCGGCCAAGACATGTCCAAGGCCAGGCCGCATGAAGTGGCGCGCGAGGGCGTCGCCTATGTCCCCGAAGGGCGCGGTGTGTTCCCGAATCTGACGGTGCGCGAGAACCTGGTGATGGCCGCGCGCCCCGGGCGCTACGGGCGCGACGATTGGCCCTACCGGCGTGTGCTCGACACCTTTCCGCGGCTCGCGGAGCGGCTGAAGAATCTCGGCGCGCAGCTGTCGGGCGGAGAACAGCAGATGCTGTCGATCGGCCGCGCGCTGATGACGCATCCGGAGCTCATCATTCTGGACGAAGCCACCGAAGGCCTGGCGCCGAAGATCGTGCAGGACATCTGGCGCGTCATCGGCGAGATCCGCGCGAGCGGCATCGCCACGCTGATCGTCGACCGCGACTACAACAAAGTGCTCGCACGGGCGGACCACGCGATCGTGCTGCAAAAAGGCGCGGTCGTTCTCGCCGGCGCGGCGGCGCAGCTTCGCGGAAGTGCCGAACTGGCTTCCTACCTCGGGGTTTGAGAGGACGCACTTCCCCCATCCAGCCGCAGCGGCCGAACCCGGCCGCCAACAACTTTCGGAGAACATCATGCTCAGCTACCAACTCGAATCGTTCGGAAAACCCCTCGCACAGGTGCTGCGCGACACGCCCGTGCCGCAGGGCAGCGAAGTCATCGTCAAGATCGGCAGCTGCGGCGTGTGCCACAGCGACGTGCACCTGCACGACGGCTACTTCGATCTCGGCGACGGCAACAAGCTCGACATGACGCGCGCCTTGCAGCCACCACGAACCCTCGGCCATGAAATCGCGGGCAGCGTCGTTGCCGTCGGCCCTGATGCGAAAGGCGCCAAGGTCGGTGACCGTCGCGTCGTGTTCCCGTGGATCGGCTGCGGAAAGTGTTCTGTGTGCGCCTCTGGCAATGAACACATTTGCAGCGCGCCGCTCGCGCTCGGCATCCAGCGCGACGGCGGCTTTTCCGATCACGTGCTCGTGCCGCACCCGAAGTACCTGATCGAATTCGATCCGCTGCCCGAGGAACAGGCCTGCACCTACGCGTGTTCGGGGCTGACTGCCTACGGCGCGCTGAAAAAAGTCGCGCCGCTCGGCAACGGCGACCCGTTGCTCATCATCGGCGCGGGCGGTGTCGGTCTGTCGGGGATTCGTCTGGCGCGAAAGATGTTCGACGCTCCGATCACGGTGGCGGAACTCGACAAGAGCAAGTGGGACATAGCGCGCGAGGCCGGCGCCACCGACGTGATCGACCCCAGTGCCGACGGTGCGGCGAAGGCGTTGTTCAAGGCGACCGGCGGCGGTGTCGCCGCGGCGATCGATTTCGTCGGCGCGGCGTCGACGTTTGCGTTCGGTTTCGGCGCGCTGCGCAAGGCCGGCAAGCTCGTCTGCGTCGGCCTGTTCGGCGGCTCAACGCCCGTCGTCCCGGCGATGCTGGCGATGCGAGCCGTCAGCGTGACCGGCTCGTATGTCGGCAGCTTGCAAGAGATGCACGAACTGATGGCGATCGCGCGCTCGGGCAGCTTGCCCTCGCTGCCGCTGACGACGCAGCCGCTCGCCAACGCAACGCAGGTGCTGGCCGACCTGAAGGCAGGCCGGATTCGCGGCCGCACCGTGCTGCGCCCGTGACCGATGTTCAACCCAAGTCTCAACCCTAGCCGCACACCATGACCGAACCCAATTTGAACTTTCCCGACTTCAGTGCAATGTGGCGCGACTGGGTCGTCAAGTCGGAACAGCAGTGGAGCGAAGCCGCCACGCAACTGCTCAAAGACGAACGCGCCGGCAGCCTGTTGAACAAGCAGGTGGCCGAGGCGCGCATGCTGCACAAGCAGTTCTCCGAGGTCGCGCAGATGTCGCTGGCGGCGGCGAACATGCCGTCGAAAACCGACTTCGAAGCGCTTGACGAACGCCTGGGTCGCCTGGAGGACGGGCTGGCGGGCATGAGCGCGGCGCTCGTGCAATTGCGCGAGGCGCTCGTGAAGTCGGGCGCGGCGCCGGGCGTCGCCCCACGGCCAGCGCGCAGCCGAAAGCCCGCGGCCAAGGCTTCGTCCAAGGCGCCTTCCAAGGCATAAGCGATGACCACGCCAAACACCGCGCGGGCGCAACGCCTGCCCAACCCGATGCAGCAGGCGCTGGCACGCTTGGGGCTGGAAACCCAGGATTTCGCCGACATGGCCGGGCCACTCGGCGTGACGCCGAAGGAGACGATCCACAGCCACGGCACGCTCAAGCTGCACCACTACCTGCCGCTCGCCGACAGCGTGTACCGCGTGCCGGTGCTGATCGTCACCTCGCTCGTGAACCAGCCGTACATCCTGGACCTCGTTCCGGGGCAGAGCCTGGTCGAGTTCCTGTTGCGCCAGGGATTCGACGTCTACCTGATCGAATGGGGCAAGCCGCGTCGCGAACACAGCACACTGACGCTCGAAGACCATGTGCTGCAGCGCCTGCCCGAGTGTGTGCAACGCGTGCTCGACGACAGCGCGCAAGCCGAGCTGTCGATCATCGGCTACTGCGTCGGCGGGCTGTTGTCGGTGCTGTACGCCGCGCTGCACGTGGGCACGCCGCAGCAATCGGCGCTGAAGAACCTGGTGTGCATGGCCGCGCCGGTGAACGGTGACGGGCTCGAATCGCTGAAGGCCTGGATGGGGCCGGACTTCGACGAAGAAGCGCTGATCGCGCAGTACGGCAACGTTCCCGGCGACTGGGTGCAAAACGCGCTGCGCGCGCTGCGCCCGTTCGGCAAACTGGCCGGCGCGATGAGCCTGCTGAACAACGTCGACAAAGACGAGGTCGTGAAGAGCAACCTGCGCATGGGCAAGTGGGAAACCGACAACCTGCCGTTTCCCGGCGGCGTGTTCCGCCAGATGGTGAACGACTTCGTTCGCGGCAACAAGCTGGTCAAGGGAGAGTGGGTCATCGGTGGCCAGCGCGTCGATCTCGGCAAGATTCGGATGCCGTTCCTGCACCTGCTCGCGCAAGACGATCACATCACGCCGTACGCGTCGTCCAAGGATCTGCTGCAACTCGTGGGTAGCCGCGACAAGCAGGAGCTCATCATGAAGGGCGGCCATGTCGGCCTGGTCGCCGGGCGCGGCGCCGAACTGCGCATGTGGCCGGCGCTCGATGCGTGGCTGGCGCCGCGCTCCGTCTGAAGCGCCCATCCACTCGTTCCCCTTCACTCGTTCCCAATCACTCAAGGTCTGCGTCCATGCGTTGTTATTGCGTCCTCCACCACGGCCAGCCGCTCGAACTGGTCGAGAAGCCGATTCCCGAACCCAAGGGCAGCGAAGTGCTGCTGCGCGTCAAAGCCGCCGGCCTGTGCCACACCGACCTGCATTTGTGGGAAGGCAGTTACGACCTGGGTGGCGGGAAACGCCTGACGCTCGCCGAGCGCGGCATCGTTCCGCCGATCGTGCTCAGCCATGAAATCTGCGGCGAAGTGGTCGCTGCCGGTGCCGACGCCGGCGCGCTGAAGACCGGCAGCACTTTCCTCGTGCACCCATGGATCGGCTGCGGCGATTGCGCCGCATGCCGGCGCGGCGAAGAAAACCTGTGCATCAAGGCGCAGTCGCTCGGCATCTTTGCGCCGGGCGGCTTCAGCGACTACGTGATCGTTCCGCACCCGCGTTATCTGGTGGACATCGAATGGCTGGACGCCGCTGAGGCCGCGCCGCTGGCGTGCGCCGGCGTCACGACCTACAGCGCGCTGAACAAGTTCGGCAAACGCATTCATGAAGACCCGGTCGTCGTGATCGGCGCGGGCGGCCTGGGGCTGATGGCGATCTCGGTGCTGAAGGCGTTGGGCGGCAAGGGCGCGGTCGTCGTCGACGTCGATCCGGCCAAGCGCGAGGCGGCGCTCGCTGCCGGCGCACTCGCCGTGATCGACGCCAAGGCCAGCGACGCGGCGCAGCAAGTCATCAAGGCCACCGGCGGCGGTGCGCGCGCCGTGCTCGACCTGGTGGGCGCCACCTCCACCGTGCAGTTGGCGATCGCGAGCATCGCGCGCGGCGGCCACATCGTGAGCTGCGGCCTGATGGGCGGCGATGTCACATTGGCGCTGCCGGTGGTGGCGATGCGTCCGCTGCACATTCAGGGCAGCTACGTCGGCACGCTCGACGAATTGCGCGAGCTCGTCGAACTCGTGAAGCGCACCAAGATGGCGCCGATTCCGGTGACCCGCCGGCCGCTGGCCGAGGCGAACCAGGCCTTGCAGGACTTGCAGCATGGCAAGGTGGTGGGGCGCACGATTCTGATTCCCTGACCCTAAGGCTCGCCCCTGAATCGATGTCGTTCACCGAACGCGACAACGCGCGCATCTACTGGAACGCACTGGGCAAGGGCGAGCCGCTGGTGCTGATCATGGGGCTGGGCTGCAGCTCGGCGATGTGGTTCCGCATCGCGCCGCTGCTGGCGCGTTACTTCCGCGTGATCCTGCTCGACAACCGCGGCAGCGGCCTGACGGAAGTGAAGCACGCCGTCGTGCACCGCGTCTCGACGATGGCCGACGACGTGGCCGCCGTGCTCGACGCCGCCGGCGTCTCCGACGCGCATGTGTTCGGCCTGTCGATGGGCGGCATGATCGCGCAGGAGCTCGCGCTCGAACACCCGAAGCGCGTGCGCTCGCTGATGCTCGCCGCCACAAACTGCGGCGGCACGAACGCGGTGCTTGCCGAATCGCACATCTGGCGGCTGCTGTTCAGCAAGGGCGACATGACGCCCGATCAGAGCCTCGAGGAAATGCGGCCCTACACGTACGCGCGCCAGACCTCGCAGCGCCTGATCGATGAAGACAGCCTGGTGCGCATCGTCAACTACCCCACGATCCAGGGCTACAAGGCGCAGCTCTATGGTCTGATGGGCTGGAGTTCGTATTCGCGCCTGCCGCGCATTGCCTGCCCAACGCTGGTGTTGCACGGCACGCAGGACCAGTTGATTCCGCCGCGCAATGGAGAGATCCTCGCCGAGCGCATTGCGGGTGCGAAGCGGGTCGAACTGAGTTACGCGAGCCACTGGCTGCACACCGACCAGACCGACCGCAGCGTCGCGGCGATCCGCGATTTCACGTCGTCGACAGTGAAGCCGGCGCGGCGCCCCGCGGCCACCTGATGCCAAACCAATCCTGAACAAACCCCTCGCAAGCAACCCAGCGAGCCCACCATGAACCATCCCACCGGCGCCCTGCACGGCATCCGCGTCATCGACCTGTCGCGCGTGCTCGGCGGGCCGTACTGCACGCAAATCCTTGCCGACCACGGCGCGAGCGTGCTCAAGATCGAGCCGCCGCAAGGCGACGAAACACGCGCCTGGGGCCCGCCGTTCGACCGGGACGGCACGGCGTCTTACTTCCTCGGCCTGAACCGCAACAAGCTCGGGCGCACGCTGGACTTGTCCGACCCCGCGGCACGGACTGAGCTGCTGGCGCTGCTGGCCGACGCCGACGTGCTGGTCGAGAACTTCAAGACCGGCAGCATGGAGAAATGGGGCCTCGGCTTCGAGACGCTGCACTCGCGCTTTCCGCGCCTCGTGCACGCCCGTGTCAGCGGCTTCGGCGCCGACGGACCGCTGGGCGGCCTGCCGGGATACGACGCTGCGATCCAGGCGCTGGCCGGCATCATGAGCGTGAACGGCGAGGCCGGCGGCGAGCCCTTGCGCGTGGGCGTGCCGGTGGTGGACATGGTGACCGGCTTGAACGCCGCGTTAGGCATCATGTTCGCGCTGAACGAGCGGCAGCGCAGCGGGCGCGGCCAGTTCGTCGAAGCCGCGCTCTACGACTGCGGCGTGTCGCTGCTGCACCCGCATGCCGCGAACCACCTGCTGGACGGCCGCATTCCCACGCGCAGCGGCAACGCGCACCCGAACATCACGCCTTACGACACCTACGCCACCGGCAGCGAACCGATTTTCCTGGCGGTGGGCAACGACGGCCAGTTCGCGAAGCTGTGCGAGCTGCTCGGCGCCCCCGCGCTGGCGCGCGACGAGCGCTTCGCCAACAACGCGGCGCGCACCGCGAACCGCCCGGCGCTGCGAGCCGAGCTCGAGTCGCGCCTGGCTGCGTTTCGTTGCGACGACATCGCCGACCGGCTGGTGCGCGCCGGCGTGCCCTGCGCACCGATCCAGTCGGTGCCGCAGGCGCTCGCCCACCCGCACACGCTGCACCGCGAGATGGTGGTTCGCATCGGCGAGTACACCGGGGTGGGCTCGCCGATCAAGCTGAGCCGAACCCCGGCAACGTATCGGCTCGCGCCGCCGAAATTCAACCGCCCGCCCGGCAAGGGTTGACAACGGCGGTGCGCGACGGAGCATGCCGGCGGTCGCGCCGATCAAGCGTCGCGCAAAAGTTCCTGCATGAGCCGGCGCACGATTGTCAACGCCGGCGCCTCGCTGCGGCCGGCCAGCGTGACCAAGGCGAATCGCGCGGTCGTGTTCATGGCTGGCTTGAGCGTCAGCTCGACCAGATCGGGACCTGCGGCACGGATGGCGATCAACACGGTGTCGGTGTGCCGCGTCAACTCCACCAGGCTCGGCAACTCTTCGCAGCTCAGGGTGACGCAGCGCGCCGGGTGGGCGTCGGGCCCATAGCGCTCGACCAGCACGCGTGCCACTTCGTCGCTGAGCGGTGTCGATGCGATCGGATAGGCGCGCAGTTGCTCGAAGCTCACGCCGCCGCGTTTGCGCGTCAACGGGTGGCCGCGCCGGCACAGCATAGTGCCGCGCATCTCGTAGGTCTCGGTGGCGCGCAGGTCGGGCGCGGGCTTCAGCGAGCGCGCGTCGACGACCAGCGCGTCGAGCGCACGCTCGCGCAGGCTGCGTTCGAGCAGCTCGGTGCGGCCGCGCGAAATCGCCAGAAGCAATCGCGGGTGCTGCGTCGCCATGTGCGTCAGCAGCGGCGTCATCAGCATCGCGCCGGGCCCTGAGCCCAGGCCGATGCGCAGCGACCCGGCCAGGCCGCGCGCCAGTTGCGGGCCGCTGTCGCGCAGATCGTCCGCCGCGAGGACAAGCTGGCGTGCTCGCTCCACGACTTCGCGCCCGAACGGCGTGACCTCGCTGCGCCGGCCGATGCGGTCGAACAGCGGCTGGCCGAGTTCCGCCTCGAGCGCGCGGATGCTGCGGCTCAAGCGCCGGCTGGGTCAGGAAGACGGCGACTGGCCGATTTGCTGAACGAGCCGGTCTGCGCCAGCGAAATCAGGTGTCGCAGTTGAACGAGGGTCATGGTCGGTGCGAGCGGCGAATGTGCTCGGAACTCATGCTAATACAGAAAAGAATGCATTGGACTTTGTATTTATCGAACCCTACATTGGGCGCGCCTCAAGCCCCGTCGCCCTCATACCCTCCAGGAGTTGCCATGACCAAGCCCACTATCCAACGCACGCTGGCCCTCATTGCCGGCCTGCTGATCTGCGCCGGCGCCGCCGTCGCGCAGAGCTACCCGTCCAAGCCCGTCAACCTGATGGTGCCGTACCCGGCAGGCGGCCCGTCGGACGCGATCGCGCGCATCTTGTTCAACCCGCTCGGCAAGGAGCTGGGCCAGCAGGTGCTGGTGGAAAACCTCGGCGGCGTAAGCGGCGCGCTGGCGGCGCAGAAGGTGCTCGCTGCGCCGGCCGACGGCTACTACATCTTTCAGGGCTCGCCCAACGAAGTGATTCTGTCGCCGCTGGCCAACGCCGCGGTGAAGCTGAAGGCGGAAGACTTCCGCCTCGTGCACCCGGTCGCCGATGCGGTGATGGTGTTCGTGACGCGCAAGGATCTGGGCGTCAACAGCGTCGACGAGCTGATCGCGCTGGCGCGCAAGTCAGCCGACAAGCCACTGACCTACGGCAGCGTGGGCATGGGCTCGCTCTACCACCTGATCCTCGAGAACGTGCAGGCCGCAACAGGCGTCAAGCTCGCGCATGTGCCTTACAAGGGCAACGCGCCGCTGCTGCACGGACATCGGCGGCGGCCAGGTCGACTTCGCGGTGCTGGTCTACAGCGCAGCGATGGGCGCGATGGCCGAGCAGGGGCGGATGAAGGTGATCGGCCAGCTCGGCGCGCAGCGTTCGGAATTGCTGAAGAACGTTCCTGCCGCCAGCGAGGGCCAGGCACTGAAGAACTTCTCCTACAAGATCTGGACCGGCTACATGGTGCCGAAGACGACCCCCGAAGCCGTTGTCAACAAGCTGCACGCCGCGATCGGCAAGACGCTGCAGGACCCGGGCGTGCGCTCGCAACTCGCAGCCCAGACGCAGCTGGCGTCGGCGCCGATGACGCTGGCCGAATCGGCGAAGTTCTTCGAGGCCGAAACCGCGCGCTACCGCGCCATCGCCAAACAGATCGACCTGCAGCCGCAGTGACTCCGCCAGCATAAGATCCCGACCCCGCAGGAGAGCGCTCCGTCGCCAGCCGGAGCCACCGAAGGCGCAAACTCCCATGCACGCTCAGGTTCCGTACTGCACACCACCATCGCCGTCTGGAGAGTCTTCACGCCCGTGAAGCACCGAAGGAGCAAGGCCCGGAGCGAAACTCCGGACTGAATCTCTCAGGTACCGAGGACAGGGGGAGCGGCAAATGAACGGCCTCGTCGGTCGTTCGTGCCACTCGTCTTTGGAGACCTCTCTCATGAAAGTCATCGTTCTCGGCGCCGGCCTGCTCGGCGTGACCTCAGCCTACTTCCTGCGCCAGCAGGGCCACGACGTCAGCGTCGTCGACCGCCAGGCCTCGCCGGCCGCGGAAACCAGTTTTGCCAATGGTGGGCAGATCTCCGTCAGCCACGCCGAGCCCTGGGCGAATCCGGGCGCGCCATTGAAAGTGCTGAAGTGGCTCGGCAAGGAAGACGCGCCGCTCTTGTTTCGCATCCGCGCCGACATGCGGCAATGGCTCTGGGGCCTGCAGTTCCTGCGCGAGTGCACGCCCGCGCGAACGCGATACAACATCGAGCAGATCGTGCGCCTGGGCAGCTACAGCCGCGACACGCTGCAGCAGTTGCGGCGCGACATCGGCATCGCCTACGATGAGCGCACCCAGGGCATCCTGCATTTCTACACGAGCCAGAAAGAGTTCGACGGCGCCGAAGCCCCGGCCGCGCAGATGCGCGCGCTCGGCTGCGACCGGCGCGTGATCTCGGCCGACGAGGCGGTGAAGTTAGAGCCCGCGCTGCGCCACATCCGCCCGCAACTGGCCGGCGCGACCTACACCGCCGAAGACGAATCGGGCGACGCGAATCGTTTCGCGCGCGAACTCGTGAAGCGTTGCGAGCTGGATGGCGTGGAGTTCCTGCTGAGCCACACCGTGACGGCGCTGCGCGAAGCCGGCGGCAGCATCGACCATGTCGAGGCCACCGACAGCGAAGGGCGCTTTCAGCGCCTTCGCGCCGACGCGTATGTGCTGGCGATGGGCAGCCTGTCGCCGATCTACGCGGCACCGCTGGGCATTTCGCTGCCGATCTACCCGGCCAAGGGCTACTCGGTGACGATGCCGGTGAAAGACGCAGCGATGGCGCACCAGGTCTCGCTGACTGACGACGAATACAAGCTGGTGTTCTCGCGACTGACGACACAGTCGGCGGCTGGCGCTCCGGCGAGCGACCGCCTGCGCATCGCCGGCACGGCAGAGCTGAACGGCTACGACCGCGACCTGAACCGCGTGCGCTGCGAAGCGATCGTCAAGCGCGTCGAGCAGCTCTTCCCCGGCGCGGGAGATTCGAGCCAAGCGCAGTTCTGGACTGGCCTGCGCCCGGCGACCCCAAGCAACGTGCCGATCGTCGGCCGCAGCAAGCTGCCGAATCTGTACCTCAACACGGGGCATGGCACGCTCGGCTGGACCCATTCTTGCGGCTCGGGCAAGAGCATCGCGCGCATCGTCAGCGGCCTCGCGCCGGAGGTGGACTTCGCTTTCAGCGGCGGCGCGCGCTGAGCCGAGTGCGGCCCGCTGCGGGTCGCCCGGAGCCGGGCCGAAAAACGCAGTCGTCACAAAGCCGATCACGGCGACGATCAAGGCCACGCCGGTTCGGCCGCGCGTGGATCGTGCGTCGGGAGACATGATTGAATCCTCAGCCGCATCCGCGTTGACAGCCACCCTGGCGACCCTGGCAGCGGTCGGCCGAGCGCCGGTGGTAATCGGCCACCAGGCCGCCGGCCGTCTCGACATGACAGCATGCCAGCAGGCGCTCTTTGAGCATCGATCGCGCGCGGCTGGCGCGGCTCTTGATGGCCGAGAGCGACACGCCTTGACGTTCGGCCAGCGCCTTCAGCGGCTGGCCATCGAAATCGGCCGCGAGCAAGGTGTCGCGATAGATGGCCGGCAGTCGCTGCGCCAGCGGGCGCAGGCAGTTGGCGAGTTCCTGGTGCAGCAGCGCATCGTCGGCGATGCCAGGGTCGAGCAGATCTTCGTCCAGCTCTTCCGTGGCTGGGCGCGTGGCGCGGAAGTGGTCCACCGCCGTCGAGCGCGCCGCGGCATAGAGCCAACCGGTCAGGTTGCTTGGCGCGCGACCGGCCCGGATCGCGGCGGTGGCCTTGACGAAGACATCCTGGACGAGGTCGTCGACCGCGGCGGCATCGCCGACGCGCTTGCGCAAGTAGCTGCGCAGACTCGCGCGCAGTGCCGCGAATGTGCGGGACAGATCATCGGGCAGCGACGGCGGCGGCGCAATGGGCATCAACAGCTCCTCAAACACAGCAGGCACCGTCGGCGGCGTCGCTCGGCACGCAGCAGACGCCCGCGGCCGGCGCGGCATCGCTCTGGGAGTGCACCGGAATGCAACATGCGCCAGCGCTGCCGGTGGTGTCGCTGCCGAACTTCTCTTCTTCTCTTTGGGTGTGGAAATGCTCCCAGGCCAGCCCCTGCGGATCGATTGTCCAATGCTTTTCGCTTTTCGCGTAGCAGCAGGCGGCCTGCCCTTGGCTCGATACCTGTCCGGGCGCGGCGGCATCGGCGCGCGACTTGAGCTCGGCCAGTTCCGCGGGCGAATCAGCCTCGAAGCCGAAGTGGTTGAGGCCCGTCGCATGGCTGCGGGCAGAGATGGCGAAATTGATGCGCGGATCATCGAGCATCCACTTCGCGTAATCGTCGCGCCGCTTGCTCGGCGGCGCGCCGAACAGTTTGCTGTAGAAATCGACGCTGGTCTCGATGCTGTCGACGGCGACATGGGCATGAAATCTCTTCACGGGGCGCTCCTTTTGGGTGGCGTGGCAAGCGATACCCCTGTATAGACGCGCAAACCAGCGAAAGGTCGCAAACGTATTCGCATCGGAGTGTCGGGCCTGATTGGTCGCTGCCCGGCGCCGAGCATGGACAATCGCAGCGGTCATGACTCCCGCCGCCGCCACGTCCGTCTCACCATGGCGCCTTTCGGTCGCGCCGATGATGGACTGGACGCTGTGTTGAGCATTCATGCGGGTTATGACGCGGTCTGTAGCAGTTCTGTAGCACAGGATTGGCGATGCTTGGAGCAACGACCTAAGGGCGATCAGACCCACGTCCCGATGGGACGCAAGCAGTTGGTCCGGTTTTGATGGCTTGGGAGGTTGCAGCGCCATCAACACAATGATAGAGTTGTGTCGTGATTCCCGACTTTGATCCTGTCACTGGCACCCTTCCGAGCGGAGAACACGTCGCCGCGTGGAAGGACATGCTGGACCGATTCGGCTACACGCCTTGGCGGCAGCAACTGCTGGCGGGGATGCTCGAAGCATTGCGCCTGTTGAAGCTTGCAGGCTGCATCCGCGCCTACATCGACGGCAGCTTTGTCACTGCCAAGGAGGAGCCCGGTGACTTCGATGCCTGTTGGGATGCCGAGGGCGTGGACTTCGATCTGGTCGACGAAAGGCTGCTCACGTTCGATCGTGGCCGGGCAACGCAGAAGGCGGCGTTCCTGGGCGAGCTATTCATCTCCGACGCGCGCGCCGATCCACAGGGCACGCTCTTTCGTGATTTCTTCCAGACCGACCGCGAGGGCCGACGCAAGGGCATCGTGGTCATCGAATTGAAGGACTTGCCATGATTACCAACCAGCGTCAGTACCTGGTCGCACAGGGCCAGGCAGAACGTTTCCGTCAAGCGCTTGCGGCGCCCGACGCGAAGGGCCTGCATCCCAAGGCCGTGAAGGCGATGAATGCTGGGCTGCGCAGCCAGCTCGACGACATCGAGGCAGAGTTGGCCGAGTACGATGCCTTGAGTCAGGGCCGGGTCACCGAGTTCGAAGTTGAATCGATCGTTGGCATCGGCCAGGCATTGATCAAGGCACGCATCGTTCGCAACCTGACGCAAAAGGAACTCGCTGAGAGGCTGTCCCTGGCAGAGCAGCAAATCCAGCGCTACGAGGCCACGCTTTACCGCGGTGTGGCGGCCGAGCGACTGCAGCAAGTGGCCGATGCGCTGCGGCTGCGGGTGCGCGAGATGTTCACGTTCGACCCGGGCTGACGCTGCTGCGTTGCCATCGCCAGACCATGGGTGTTGGGTGAGGTCGCACCGAACGCCTCCCAACTTCAATGGCTGCGGTCCGCGGCATGGTCCGTGCGAGCGCCTGGCGTCTTGGCGCTCGAGAGTCTGCGCGCCGGCCGCCCCTGAAGCTGTCGTTTGTGACCGGTCGTTGTCGGCCATGAGCGGTAGTTGAACCCGCTGACGCATAGCGGGCATTCACCGGACACCTGGCGCGCTCCGAGCACTGGCGCAGCAGACGGATCCTGACGGTGCCGCCAACACGGCCCGGCAAGAAGAAGACCGTACGACGCGGGAGGCACCCAGGGGCACAACCCCACTCGAGAAGGTCATCGTGACGGCCACGCGCACGCCGCAATCCATCGCGGCCATTCCCGGCTCGGTCACCGTCATCACGCGAGAAGAGCTGAAGCAGCAGTCCGCCACCATGGCGCTGCCTGGCCTGGGCGATCTGCTCGGCAAGGCCGTGCCGGGGCTCGGGCTGGGGTTCGGCACCGGAGACTCATTCGGGCAGAACCTGCGCGGCCGCGCGGCCGTCGTGCTCATCGACGGCGTGCCTCAAGACACCCAGCCGGCCAGCGGGCGCGAATACCTGACGATCGACCCCGAGGCCATCGAGCGCATCGAAGTCATCCGCGGCGCCACGGCGATCTACGGCAACGGCGCAGCCGGCGGTGTCATCAACATCATCACCCGCAAGCCGGGTGCGGACGGGATGCAAGGGCGCACCAGCCTCGGCACGCACGCCAGTCTGACGCACCCGAGCGGCAGCCTCGGTGGTTCGTTTGCGCAGGAACTGTCGGGCAGGAATGCGCTGCTCGACTACGTGCTGCAGGCGTCGCTCACGTCCAGCAGCGGCCAGTTCGATGCGCAGGGCGACCGCAGCGCACCAGGGTCTCTGAACGGCTCCACCGGCGGGTTGCTGGACACTCGCACGCGCAACTTCTTCGGCAAGCTGGGCAAGAGCTTCGATCGGCAGCGCGTGCAGCTCACGCTGAACCGCTTCGAGAGCCAGATGGATACCGACCTCGCGCCCGACCCGGCCGTCGATGCGCTGTGCCCTGACGTGCGGGACCCGGGCTGCGTGCGCACCAAGGCGCGCTACGTGAACGGGATCTCGATCGACAACAAACCGCATCAGGACAACACGCAGATCAGCTTCGACTACGACCACGCCGCCCTGTGGGGCAGCCGGCTGCATGTGCAGGTGTTCCACCGCGAGCTGAAAGACACTCGACACGCTGTTCGACGCGCGGGTCTTCGGCGGCACGGATGTCGTGCAGGCCGGCGTCAATTCGAAGAAGCATGGTGCCCGGCTCGAAGTGATCACGCCGTTCAGCCTGGCCGGCGCGCCCGCGCTGCTGTGGGGACTGGACTATCTGCACGAGAAGGGCGACTTCCCGAGCGTGACCTTCGACGCGGCAGCGTACGACGCCAGCGGCGGGCGCGCGTTCCGCAAGGTGGCCGAAGGCACCGACATGCGCACCGAACTCGACCAGAAGGAGCTGTTCGCGCAGGTCGAGTGGCGTCCGGTGGAGTTGCTGCTGCTGCGCGGCGGCATGCGCCACGAGACATCGTCGCCAAGCTGCCCGAACAGACGGCCTTCGGCACCCCGATTCGCAGCGGCAGCCGGCACTTCCGCGACACGGTCTACAACGCCGGGGCGGTGTTCTATCCGAGCGAGGCGCTGGACGTCTTCGTCAACTACGCGCAGGGCTTCACCGCGCCGCGCCTGGACGTGCTGGTGTTCAGCATCCCGGTGGACGGGTCGCTGTCCGCCCTGCGGCCCGAGTCCAACGTGGTGGACAACTACGAAGTCGGGCTGCGTTGGCAACGGGACGCGGTGCAGGCTGCGTTGTCGTTGTTCTATGCCAAGTCCAGTCTCGGGGCGGGCTACAACCAGTTCACCAACCGGACGGTGGAGAGTCCCGAGCGCACGCATGGCTTCGAGGCCACGCTCGATGTCGAGGCAACCCTGTACCGTGCGCGTCGGCGGCACGTTGAGTTACGTGGAAGGCAAGACCAGAACCGATGCGGGCACCTGGGTGCCGCTGAACGGTTTTCGCATCGCGCCGCTGAAAGCAACGCTGCATCTGGAGCACCTCACCGCGCCGAGCCTGCAGTGGCGCAACCGCCTGCAACTGGTGTACTCCGGCTCGCGCGATCGGTCGTACAAGGCCTTCGCAGTCGGAGACGATCCGAACGGGATCCGTTCCCGACCCGCAGCTTCGCGGTGGTGGACCTCTACAGCAGTCTCAACCTCGGCGGCGGCTGGCTCGAAGCCGGCATCGAGAACCTGTTCAACAAGCAGTACGAGCTACCGACGCAGCAGATCGCATTCGCCAACACGTTCCGCTACCCGAGTTCGGGCGCGCGATTGAGCGTCAAGTACGCGCTCAGCTACTAGACATGGTCGCTGGGGCGAAGGCCGATCGCTTGAAGCGGCACCGCAAGCTGTGGCTTGCAGTGCATCGCTGGATCGGTCTCGGCGTGGGCCTGATCCTGGCGATGGTGGGCCTGACCGGCAGCCTGCTCGTCTTCTGGCAACCCCTGGACCGGCTGCTGAACCCGGCCTTGCTGGCCCCGGAAGCCGGTTGCTCGCCGGCGGGGCATCGCAGCCTGGACGAACTCGTCGCGGCGGCGCGCACGCGTGTTCCGCCCGAGGGCACGCTGGTCCGCGTGGCCCTGCCCGAGACCGAGCGCCCGCTGCTGTGGGCGCAATACGCGGTGGCAGTCCCGGGCGCGGACTGGGACGATCGCCACGACCTGTTTGTGCGACCATGCAGCGGCGTCGTGCTCGGCCCGCGCCTGTGGGATACGCAGGACCGGCCCTGGACGGGGCCGCTGATGGGCGTGGTGATGCGTATCCACACCTCGCTGTTGCTCAATCAGCGGGGCCTGTGGCTCGGCAATCACATCCTGAGTACCAGCTGCATTGTGTTGATGATCTCGCTCATCAGCGGTCTGTGGCTTTGGTGGCCGCGCGCTGGCCGCTGGCGCCAAGCGCTGACAGTGCGCTTCGGCAGCCGTGCTCCCCGGCTCACCTACGACATTCACCGCACCGCTGGCGCGTGCTCCGCGTTATTGCTGCTGATGTCGCTGTTCACGGGCTTGCACATGTACGAGCCCTGGCATGGGTTCATCAACCAGGCAGTCATGGCGGTATCGGGTGGCACTTGGTTCGGCACGCCGGACGCCATGGCCGAACGGCCGGCCGGCGAACCCCGAGTCAGCGCCGGCCAGGCTGTGGCCGCCGCGAAGGCCTGGCACCCTGACGGCGAAGCGCAGTCGCTCGAATTGCCGACCGATGGACGCGGGGCCTATGCCGTTAGCTTGGCCACGAGCGCGGTCTGGAACACCCAAGTGACGATCGATGCCCGAACTGGTCAGCTGCTCGATACCCGTGGGCCCCATAACGCCAGCGCAGGAGACAGCTTTCTGAACTGGTTGTTTCCGCTGCACACGGGCCGAGCGTTCGGCATGACAGGGCGCATCGTGGTACCGTGTTGGGCATCTTGCCGAGCATGCTGTTCGTGACCGGCGTGATCCGTTGGCTGCAGAAGCGCCTGCGGCCGACGCGTTCTGGCATTGCGGCGCCAGCAGGGCTGAGCATCGCGATCAAGTTTCCTGGAACTACGTCTGCTCTTTGTTGTTCCGTGCGCCCGCTGTGGGTCGCGAAGAGTCCGACGCCATGGAGGTCGAACTGCCCAAGTGCAGCCGCCGGAGGCGCACGCTGCACAAGCACCCACACGTGACGGCGAATGTGGCGCCGATGATGTCGCAATAGTGCTTGATGCCCGTAGCAAATCCGTAGCACTGGCGCCGTGCACGCAGCCAGAAACGGGCGTTGTATCTGGCGCCCCCGTCGCAGAATCATCGCTCGCAAATCATTGATTAACATGCACAAATCGGCTTGTGCTGCAGCCAAGCTTTCATCGTGTCGGTCCCACCCATGTTTGGACAGACCCAAAGAGAATTAGTGCAATCACATCAACTACTTAGCCCTTGGCGTTTGTGTATCGCCCCGATGATGGACTGGACCGACCGGCATTGCCGTTACTTCCACCGCCTGCTGACGCGCCACGCGCGTCTGTACACCGAGATGGTGACGACGGGCGCGCTGCTGCACGGGGACCAGCCGCGGCATCTGGATTTCAGCGACGAGGAGCACCCCGTGGCACTGCAACTCGGCGGCAGCGAGCCCGCGGATCTGGCCGCTTGCGCGCGACTCGGCGAGCGCTGGGGCTATGACGAGATCAACCTGAATTGCGGCTGCCCGAGCCCTCGGGTGCAACGCGGCTCCTTCGGCGCGTGCCTGATGGCCGAGCCGGGCTTGGTGGCGGACTGCGTGAAGGCGATGGTCGACGCCGTCGCGCTGCCCGTGACGGTGAAACACCGCATCGGTATCGACCGCGGCGAGAGTTATGGGTTCGTGCGGGACTTTGTCGGCACGGTCGCTGCGGCGGGTTGCAAGGTCTTCATCGTGCACGCGCGCAATGCGTGGCTGCACGGGTTGAGCCCGAAAGAGAACCGCGAAGTGCCGCCGCTGCGCTATGAGGTCGTGCATCGCCTGAAGCGCGATTTCCCGGCGCTCACGTTCGTCGGCAATGGCGGGCTGACGCTGACCGCAGACATCGATGCGCAGTTGCAGCACGTGGACGGCGTGATGCTGGGCCGCGAGGCTTACCATCACCCGTGGAGTCTCGCGTCGTGGGATGAGCGCTACTTTGGCGACGCGGCGCGTGGGCTCGACCGAGCCGAGGTGGAACTGCAAATGGTCGATTACATGGAGACGCTGACCCGGCAGGGCATCGTGTGGCCGCACGCCGCGCGCCACATGCTGGGCCTGTGGAACGGCACGCCGGGCGCGCGCCGCTGGCGCCAGGTGTGGAGCGACCATCGCCTGAAACACGAGGCGCCGCGGCGCGTCTGGCAGCTCGCGCAGCGGCCGGATGTTGCGGCGGAGGTGGTTTGATGTTGCGTGCTTCGGGTCCTGTGTGTGCATGGCGCGTGCTTGTTGCCTTCGCGTGTCTCGCCACGGTGGGACGGTTTGCCTCGGCCACCGAAGAAGTGCCCTTCATCACGACGCCGGACCGTGTCGCGCTGGCGATGCTCGAAATCGCCAACGTCGGGCCGAACGACAACGTCATCGACCTCGGCTCGGGCGACGGACGCATCGTCATCCTCGCCGCGAAACGATTCGGTGCACATGGGCTGGGTGTCGAGATCGTTCCGGACCTGGTGCGCAAGAGCAAGGAGTTCGCGATGCGCGCCGGCGTCGCGCAGCGCGTCGAGTTTCGCGAGCAGGATTTGTTCAAGACCGACCTGAGCGGCGCGAGCGTGATCACGATGTACCTGCTGCCCGAAGTGAACCTGCAACTGCGCCCATCGCTCCTGGCGCTGGAGGCGGGGACACGAATCGTTTCGCACGACTGGAACATGGGCGATTGGCCACCCGACCGCACGCTGACGATTCCCGTGCCCGACAAGGCCGTCGGCCTGGAGAAATTCAGCCGCGTTCACCTCTGGGTCGTGCCGGCACGGGTGCACGGTTTGTGGTGTGGCCTGGGACGCGTGCGCGGTGCGGCGCTGCGCTTCGACCAGACGTTCCAGGCGTTCGCGGCGCGCCTGGGTGGCGTGCCTGAAATCGACGGATTCGCCGGGCGCATCGATGGCGCGATTGCTGCGCGGCGGGCAGGGCATCGACGCACTGGAGCTCGAGCAACGCGGCGATCGCATCATCGTCACGCGCGCCGGCGGGCGCTACGCGGCGCTCGACAACGTTGCCTTCACCCGCGCCAAAACCCCGGGGTGCGAGCGCAAGCCCTGAGGGCACGCGCGATGCCGATAACCTCGTCGCAATCGGTCTCGACTCGGTGGCCATGGCCAGGTAGAACAGGCGGCCGTCCCACGAGGGGATCTGCACGCCCTTGAAGCCCAGCGAGCCGGCCTGTTCCGATCAGGCGTGCTTCCAGCGCATCCATGCCGCCGAGTTGAAAAAGCTCGCAACCACCGATCCCGGCGTGACGAGTTCGTCCGCAGCCACGAGCAGCTCGGCGGGGAGGGCCAGCTGCGCGGCCGGGAGCGCCGACACCACCTGAGCAATGGTCTTCGGGCCCATGATCGCCGACGTGATGCCCGGTTGGGCGATCACCCACGCGTACGCCGCCTGGGCCGGGTCGAGGCCGTGCTCACGGGCCAGCGCAGCGAACGCGTTGCCGACGCGGATGCCGGCGTCGGTGACACGCTCGGCATAGATGCCGCCGCGCACGGCGGCGCGCGTGTCGTCGGTGCGGCCTTGCTCATAGCGGCCGGCCAGCATGCCCATCGCCAGCGGCGACCAGCAGATCACGCCGACTCCGTGCGCCTGGCAGGCCGGCACGAGCTCGTTCTCGATGCGGCGGTCGAGCAGGTTGTAGGGCGACTGCTCGGAGACGATGCGGGCGATGCCGAGCCGCTCGGACGTCATCACCGACGTTGCCACATGCCAGCCCGGCGCCGTCGACGAGCCGATGTAGCGCAGCTTGCCGGCGCGCACGAGGCTGTCGAGCGCGCCCAGCGTCTCTTCGAGTGGCACGTCCATGTCGGGCCGGTGCGACTGGTACAGGTCGATGTGGTCGCGGCCGAGGCGGCGCAGCGAACCCTCGCAGGCGCGAATGATGGCCTGCCGCGAGTTCCCACGATCGTGCACGCCGGGGCCGAATGGATAGTGGAATTTGGTCGCGACCAAGACGTCGTCGCGCCCAAGTTTGCGCAGCGTGGCGCCGATGAGCTCCTCGGCGGCACCGGCGGCGTACGAGTTCGCGGTATCGATCAGGTTCACGCCGGCGTCCAGGGCCGTGGCGATGATGCGCTCCGACTCCGCCGCAGGCGTCGGGTTGCAGAAGTTGTCGGAGCCCAGCACCAGCGCTGAGACGCGCATGCCGCTCGAGCCGAGGCTGCGGTACTGCATCAGCCCGCCGACCAGCCGCCGTCTACCGGCACGAGTGCGCCGGTCATGTAGCTGGCGGCGTCAGAACACAGGAAGACAACCACGCGGCCGATCTCTTCGGGCTGCGCGAGGCGGCCGTTCGGAACCACGCGGTCCGCCATCTCCGCGAGCTGCGCGTCCGTCAGCGGCACCGCGCGCCCGGCGCCGCGCAGCATCGGCGTGTCCACCTCGCCGGGGCAGACAGCGTTGACGCGGATTCCCTCGCGGGCGTGGTCGAGCGCGAGCGAGCGCGTCAGGTTGTGCACGGCGCCCTTGGCGGTGGCGTAGGCGACGTGGCCTTTGCCGCCGGCCGAGCCCCAGATCGAGCCGAAGTTGACGATCGCGCCCGAGCCCTGCTGCCGCATCTGGCGAATCGCCGCGCGGCACATGAAGAAGGTGCCGTCGACGTTCACCCGCATCTGCCGGTGCCAGGCAGCGTCGTCGGTGGCCGGCGCGTCGGCGCGGACGATCACACCGGCGGCGTTGACGAGGATGTCGATGCGGCCGTGCAGCGCGACGGCCTTGGCCACCGCAGCGTCGCAGAATCCGGAGTCGGCAAGGTCGCCGATGAGGGCGATCGCTGGGTGGCTGGCGATGTCGGCGCCGAGCACGGTGGCTCCGGCCTCGCGTGAGGAGTCGCGCGGTGGCGGCACCCATGCCGGATGCGGCCCCGGTGACGATGGCGATGCGGCCGTCAAGAGTCATGGTCATGAGTCAGCGTCCTGATGAGGGCGGGGAAGGGGCCTTGCGGATCTTGGCATGGCTTGCGAGGTCGGTCTCCCGCTGCGTGGCGCCGGTGCGGGCACTGCGCTTGAGCAGTGCGTGCAAGTCCTGACGCACCTTCTCGATGTGAGCCACGAGGTGGTCGCAGGCCTGCGGCACCTTGCCTTCCTGGCACAGGCGCAGCAACTTGCGGTGTTCGCTTTCGGCCCGGCGCAGCGCCGGGGCGCGGTTCATCTGTAGACGCGTGAAACGGTCGCTGGTTTGCAGCAGAGAGGTGACGATCGCCAGCGTGCGCGGCTGTCGCGCGTGGCGGTACAGCGCCAGGTGGTAGCGCGCGTTCAAGTGGCCCCATTGCGCAACGTCTTGCGCGGCAATGGCGTCCTTGAACTCGGCGTCCAGTGCCGAGACTTCGGCAAAGTCTTGCAACGTGAGCAGCGGCGCCGACTGCGCCAGCATGCGCGGCTCCAGCAGCACGCGCAAACTGAAAACGTCGTCGATCTCTTCGAGCGAGAACGCCGAGACGATGGCCCCCTTGTGTGGCTCGATCAACACCAGGCCTTCGGCTTCCAGTTGGAACAAGGCTTCACGCACCGGAATGCGGCTGACCTGGAAGCTGGCAGCCAACGCGTCCTGGCGCAGTTGTTCACCGGCCGCGTAAGTGCCGTCCAGGATGTCGCGCCGCAGTTGCTCCACGATGGCGGCTGACAGGGTGCGGTGGCCGAGACGGGGCTTCATGGGCAGACGGCAGACACGTTCGGGCTTGACATGTACATTGTATAAAATATAAACTATCGGCGGATCGTTGCCAAGCACGACCGCAAACACATTCTTGGTTTTCCACGACGAGCGGATCGGGATCATCGATGACGGAACAGGCCACGTCCGTGCAACTCTTCGCAGCGCCCCTGCGGCTTGTCCTGTGGCTCTCGGCAAAGCTGCTGGCTGCCGAACGTTTCGCGGTCGCCGGTTTCATGTTCTTGCTGACCGGCTTGATTCTGCTGAACGTCGTGACCCGCTACACCGGCGTTCCTCTGTACTGGGTCGACGAGTCGGCGGTCTATTCGGTCGTCTTCCTGACCTTCATCGGCGCCTCTGCCATGACCCGCCTGCGGCTCGATTTTGCGGTCACGATGCTGACCGAACGCCTCTCCACACGCGGCATTCGCATTGCCAAGGTGATGGCAACCTCCACCGTGCTGCTGTTTGGACTGGCGCTGCTGTGGCTGTGCGTGCTGTGGCTGGACCCGGTGGGCATGGCCAGCGCCGGCTTCGACGCACGCGCGCTTGCCGCCAAGACGTTCAACTTCATCTACACCGAGCGCACGCAGACGCTCAACTGGCCGGTCTGGGCGCTGTACATGATCATGCCGGTGTTTGCGCTCTCGATGGTCGTCCACAGCGCTGCCAATCTGCTCGAAGATCTCGAGTGGGTTCCTCGCGTGAGCCAGGTTGGTTTTCTGCGCTCGACCATGTCAAGGCTGAGCTGACATGCTGACCGGCGCTGTCTTCATGCTGGTGATGTTGATCGGCGTGCCGATCGGCCTCTGCCTGTGCATCGGCGGGATCGCGTTCATCGTTTCGCTGAACAACCCGGTGCTCTACCAGTCTTATCCTTTGCAGATGTTCGGCGGGGTCGACAGCTACGGCCTGATTGCCATTCCGCTGTTCATTCTCATCGGCGAGATCATGAACGGCGGCGGCATCACGCGGCGCATCGTCGATCTCGCGTTGGCCGTTGTGGGCTCCGTTCGGGCGGGGCTGGCCTACGTGAACATTCTGGCGAACATGTTTGTCGCCTCCATCCTGGGTTCGGCCACGGCGCAGGTCGCGATCATGTCGCAGATCATGGTGCCCGAGATGGAGAAGCAGGGCTACGACAAGGACTTCGCCGCTGGGTTGACCGCCTATGGCGGAATGCTCGGTCCGATCATCCCGCCGTCCGTGATGTTCGTGGTTTACAGCGCCTTGGCGCAGACCTCCGTCAGCGACATGCTGATCGCCGGCATCCTCCCCGGCCTCGTTCTCACGCTCTTGTTCTTCCTCGTGATCGCGCTGCTGGGCTACTTCTACAACTACCCGCGCGGCGCAAAGAGGGCGCCCAAAGAGCGAGTTGTCACGATCTTGAAGGCGGCGCCGACGATGCTGATCCCGATCGTGATCGTTGGCTCAATCCTGACAGGCTTGGCCAACGCCACGGAGAGTGCCGCGGTCGGCGCTGTGGCCGCAGCACTGGTCGGGAAGTACTGGACGAAGGAATTCCAGTTCTCGCGCCTTCCCGAGATGATGTTGCGGGCTGGCATCTACTCGGCGGTCGTGCTGTTTCTGGTCGCCGCGGCCGCCGTTTTTTCCTGGGTGCTCATCTACGGCAAAGTGCCGCAAGCCACTGCCGCCTGGGTCCAGAGCGTGGCCAGGGATCCCGTCACCTTCATGCTGCTGACCAATGTCATCTTGCTGGTGATCGGCACCGTGATCGATGGCATTCCAGGCCTGATCATGACCGTGCCCATCCTGCTGCCCTTGGCCACGGAGGTCTATCACATCGACCCTCGTCACTTCGGCGTGGTCGTCGTCATCAACCTCGTATTGGGCCTGCTGTCGCCGCCCGTCGGGCTGTGCTTCTTCGTGGCCGCGGCAGTCACCGGCGCCAAGCCGGGCAGGATGTTCATGCTGACCCTGCCTTTCTTTGGCGTGGCCTGCGTGTTGCTGGTGCTGTTGTCGATCTACCCGTTTCTCTCGCTGGCCTTCTTGAAATGAACCCCCTTCCCAACCTGGAGAACTGACATGACGTTGTCCCGTCGCCACCTGCTCGCCATCGGTGCCTCGCTGCCGATGGCAGCGCCATCGCTCTCGCTGGCCCAAACCAAAGAGCTTCGGCTGGGCCTCATTACGCCGGTGGGCCATTCCTGGAACAAGGCGGCCTTGGTGCTGGGCGAAAAACTCAAGACTGCCACCAATGGCCGCCTGACGATGACGGTGTTTCACTCCGGCCAGCTCGGCAACGAGTCGGCCATGATGCAGCAGCTGCAGTCCGGCGCTTTGGACATGGGCTTCATCCAGGCGGCGGAACTGGGCTCGCGGGTGCCGCACTTGGCGGCCATCAACGCGCCCTACCTGGTGCGCTCGACGCCGGCGGTGGCGAAGTTCGTGCGCCACCCCGAGGTGCTCAAGCTGTTTGACGTCCTGCCCAGCACCACTGGCACCATCGGCCTGGGCTGGGGCATCACCGGCATGCGCGCGATCTTCTCGTCGAAGGATCTGCAATCGCTGGCCGATGTCAAAGGCATGAAGCTGCGCATCAACCCGACCCCCGTCTACCGAGACTTCTATCAACTGCTGGGCGCTGCGCCGACTCCGATCCCGACGCCGCAGGTGTACGACGCCATGTCCAACGGGCAGGTCGATGGGCTCGAGGCCGATCTGGAGTTTTCCTGGAACCAGCGCTTCGACAAGGTCTCGAAAGTCATCTCTGCAGATGAATGCCGTCTTCATGCCCTTCGCGGCGATCGTGTCCGGCCGCGTCTGGCAGACGTTCTCGGCAGCCGACAAAGAGCTCATCACCAAGACGGTCAAGGAGACTCTCGATGAGCAGATCGATGGGCTGGCGGCCAACGAGCCGAACTTGATCGAGAATTTCAAGAAGGCGCCGATTCCCATCCGACAAGTGGCCGTTGCCGATACGGAAGCCGTGATTGCCGCGTTCGACAAGATCTGGTTGCCGCAGGCGCCGGTGATCACCAATCTGCGCAAGATCGGTGGGTCGATCGCCTGACCAGGCATTCAAGAAAGGAGAGAGAGTGAAGACCATGAGCAAGAACGTGTTTTCGGGCGTCATGCCCGCGCTGATGACGCCCTGCAAGGCCGACCGCACACCGGACTTCGATGCGCTCGTGCGCAAGGGTAAGGAGTTGGTCTCCGCCGGCATGGCGGGCGTCATCTACTGCGGGTCGATGGGCGATTGGCCGCTGCTGACCGACGAGCAGCGAATGACCGGCGTGGAAGGGCTGGTGAAGGCCGGCCTGCGGGTCATCGTCGGCACCGGTGCGCAGAACCCGATCCGGGCAGCCGCTCTGGCGGCCCATGCCAAGCAGACGGGCGCTGCCGGTCTGATGCTGATCCCGCGGGTCTTGTCGCGCGGGTCTTCGACTGCCGCACAGCATGCCCACTTCGCGGGCATTCTCGAGGCCGCGGTCGACCTTCCGTCGGTCATCTACAACAGCCCGTACTACGGCTTCGCGACCCGAGCCGAGCTGTTCTTTGCGCTGCACGAGAAGTACCCGCATCTGGTCGGCTTCAAGGAGTTCGGCGGCGCCCAGGCCCTGAGCTATGCGGCGGAACACATCACGGGCCGCTCGGAAGCTCTGACCTTGATGGTGGGCGTCGACACGGAGGTCTTCCACGGCTACGTCAACTGCGGTGCGACGGGTGCCATCACCGGCATCGGCAATGTGTTGCCACGCGAAGTGCTGCATCTGGCCGCGCTGTGCCAGAAGGCCGCGACTGGAGATGCAGTGGCGCGCCGTCAGGCGCAGGAACTGGAAGCCGCGTTGACCGTGCTCTCGACCTTCGACGAGGGTGTCGATCTGGTCCTGTTCTACAAATACGCGATGCTGCTCGAGGGCAACCCCGAGTACGAGCTGCACTTCAATCCGACCGACGTGCTGTCGGAAAGCCAGAAGACCTTTGCAAGAAGCCAGCTCCGGCTGTTCAAGACCTGGTATGCGTCTTGGGCGAAGGCGGCGAGCTGAACGAACAACGCGCAGGAGCCCCCTTGAAAATCATCGCCATCAAATATTGGCAGGTCGATCTGCCCCTGCGCGAGGGCCGATACAGCTGGTCCAACGGCAACTTTGTCGATGTTTTCGACTCCACTGTCGTCGCCGTCGAGACCGATGCCGGCGTGACCGGGTATGCGGAATGCTGCCCGCTGGGCTCGGCGTATCTGCCAGCCTACGCGCTTGGCGTGCGCTCTGGCCTGGCCGAACTTGGCCCCAAGATGATCGGCCTCGATCCCAGGGATCTCGGCAATATCAACCGCCAGATGGACGCGGTTCTGCGCGGCCATCCCTATGTCAAGGCGCCGATCGACATTGCCTGCTGGGACATTCTGGGCAAAGTGACGGGGATGCCGGTCTACCAACTGCTGGGCGGCGCCGCGCAAGACAAGATCGCGCTGTACCGCGCGATCTCGCAAGAGTCACCGCAGGCCATGGCGGCCAAGATCGCGGGCTACCGACGCGAGGGCTACACCAAGTTCCAGCTCAAGGTGGGGGGCCATGCCGACACCGACATCCTGCGCATTCACCAGACAAGGTCCATCCTCGATGCCACGGACGTTCTGGTCGCCGACGCCAACACCGGCTGGACCCGTGCCGAAGCCGCGCGCATCGCGGCCGCTGTGGCCAGCGTGGATGTCTATATCGAGCAACCCTGCGCGACCTACGACGAATGCCTCTCGGTACGCCGGCGCACCGTGCGCCCCTTCGTGCTCGACGAGGTGATAGGCGACATCGGCGGCCTGATGAAGGCCTTGGCCGACGATGCGATGGACATCGTCAACCTGAAGATCAGCAAGGTCGGGGGTCTGACCAAGGCACGGCTCATGCGCGACATCTGCGTGGCCAGCGGCACGCCGATGACGATCGAAGACACCTGGGGCGGCGACATCGTGACCGCGACGATCGCCCACCTCGCACTGTCCACACCCGAGGAGTTCTGCTTCTCCGCCACGGATTTCAACAGCTACGGCACGGTGACGATCGCCGCCGGCGCCCCGCAGCGGATCAATGGCTTCATGACTGCGTCGGATGCGCCGGGGCTGGGCATCACGCCGCACCTGGATGTCCTGGGCCGACCCGCCGGCGTGATCCAGTAAGTTGGGGCTGCAATCGTGGCGGCCGAGCCCAGCACGGTGATGAGCCTCGCCGAGGTCGAGGCCTTTGCGCTGCGCGTGCTGCGCGCCAACGGCCTGGCGGATCACCAGGCCGGCCCCATTGCGAGGGCCATGGCCCTCGCGGAAGCGTCGGAGTGCCGATCCCATGGCTTGTACCGGCTGATCGGCTATGTCGGCAGTCTGCGCAGCGGCAGGGTCAGCGCCGCGGCCCAACCCCGGCTCGAGCGCGTGGCGGGCAGTTTCTTGCGTGTCGATGGCGACAATGGTTTCGCCCCGGCGGCCCACGCCGTCGGCTTTGCCGCTCTCATCGAAGCGGCGAAGCGCAACGGCATCGCCGCGCTCGCGCTCACCCGCTGTTATCACTTCTCGGCGCTCTGGCATGACCTCGACCCCATCGTCGAGGCAGGTCTTGCATGCTGGGCCTTCACGGTGGGCCAATGCATCGTCGCGCCGCATGGCGGCGACCGCCGCCTGATGGGCACGAATCCGATCGCATTCGGCTGGCCCCGGGCCGGGCAGCGACCGTTCGTGTTCGACTTCGCCACCAGCGTGGTGGCGCGCGGCGAAATCGAGCTGATGCGCCGCGCCGGCAAGGCGCTCCCGCCGGGTTGGGGCATCGATGCCGCCGGCCAGCCCACGCTGGACCCAGCCCAGGCGCTGGCGGGCGCGCTGCTGCCGTTTGGCGGCTACAAGGGTTCCGCACTGTCGATGATGGTCGAGCTGATCGCAGGGCCCCTGATCGGCGAGCCGACCAGCCGGGCCGCCGCCGCGCTCGATAACGGTGACGGTGGCCCGCCACTGGGCGGCGAGCTGCTGATTGCGATGAGCCCCGAGGTCTTTACCTCCGGCCAGCCCGATGCATGGCATGCACCGGCAGAGGACTTCTTCGCACAGGCGCGCGAGCAACCTGGCGTCCGCCTGCCTTCCGACCGACGTCATGATGCTCGCCGGCGCAGCGAGCAATACGGTGTTGACGTGCCTGACGCGCTGCTGAAGGAGCTCGTGAGATTTTTGCCTGGTCCTGAGCCAGGCTCCGCATCGGGCACGACGCCCCAGTGACCCCTGCCTGGTTTCGTACTCCAATGAGTTCCGCCGCCACTTCCAACCCGCGGGCAATTCAATGGTTCGCCTCGGCCTTCAGGTCACGCAGA
This sequence comes from uncultured beta proteobacterium, assembly GCA_963775015.1. Taxonomy (GTDB): domain Bacteria; phylum Pseudomonadota; class Gammaproteobacteria; order Burkholderiales; family Burkholderiaceae_C; genus JAEMQF01. The sequence goes on from CAVZHI010000005.1 coordinate 272,490, forward strand.
ACTCCCGGTTGTGGCTCTCACCGGAGTGCGCGCCTGCGCCAAGCCCGCTACTGCGAAGTCGTGCCACTGACGCCCCAGGTGTCGGCGAGCACATAGCCCGTCGGGTAGGGGTCGGTCGGGTCGAGCATCTCGCTGGCCAGCCCGGTGATCCAGGCCCGGCCTTCGATCGTCGGCAGGATCGCCGGCCTGCCGGCGATGGTGGTCGTGCCGGCGATGCGGCCGGTGAAGCGCGAGCCGATGATCGATTCGTGGACCATCGAGTCGCCGACGCGCATCGCGCCGCGTGCGTGCAGCACCGCCATGCGTGCGCAGGTGCCGGTGCCGGTCGGGCTGCGGTCCGAGCGGCCGGGCGCGACGATGCAGGTGTTGCGTGTGACCTGGCCCACACCGGCGAAGGGGCGGTCGAACTGGACGATGCTGACGCCGGCGATGTCGGGATTCTCGGGGTGCACGACGTTCAGTTGCGCGCGCGCGGCCAGGCGGATTCTTTCGCCGAGGACGGCGAGCTCGCGCGCTTCGGCGGGCTCGATGCGAAAACCGAGCCGCGTTGCGTCGGTGATCGCGTACCACATGCCGCCGTAGGCGATATCGACGAGCACGCCGCCGAGTCCTTCAACTTCAAGCACGGCGTCCAGGCGGTCGACGAGGCTCGGCACGTTGGCGAATTCCACCGACACGCACTTGCCGTCGCGGCAGGTCGCGCGTGCGCGCACCGGGCCGGCGGCGGTGTCGACCCGGACGATGGTCTCGGGCTCGTGCATCGCGACGATGCCGGTCTCCAAGGCGACCGTCACGGTGCAGATCAGGTTGGAGCCCGACATCGGCACGAATTCGGTCGGCTCCATCGTGATCATGCCGATGTCGCAATCGTCGCGCAGGGGCGGCGTGATCAGGTTGACGTGCCGCGCGACGCTGCCGCGCGGCTCGCACAGAAGCAGGCGGCGCAAACCGTCCTGGTCGCGCTGCATCGCGGTCATGCGCTCGAACATCGTGCGGCCGGGCGGCGGCAGCACCCCACCGACGATCACGTCGCCGACCTCGCCCTCGGCATGGCAGCGGACCACTGAAATCACGCGTTGGGTTTTCATCGCCGAGCCTCCGTCTTGATCTGCAACATGCGGTCGCTGCGCAGCATGTAGGTCGCGCTGCCGCCGCTCGCCTCGGCCGCGACCCCCGTGCAGTCGATCACCGTGACCTGCGGCGGCAGCGGCTTGTTCATCGGCCGCGATCGTCGCGTTCAACGCTCAAAGCACCGACTTGAGAAACTCCACGGTCTCGGGCTCGCGCGGATTGCCGATGACCTGCTCGGGCGGGCCGATCTCGTGAATGCGGCCGGACTTGAAGAACGCGACGCGGTGCGAGACCTCGCGCGCGAAGGCGATCTCGTGCGTCACGACGATCATCGTCATGCCTTCGGCGGACAGGATCCGCATCGTGTCGAGCACCTCGCCCACGAGCTGCGGGTCGAGCGCGCGTGACCTCGTCGAAGAGCATGTCGGGCGACATGGCCAGCGCCCGGGCGATCGCCATGCGCTGCTGCTGGCCGCCAGAGAGCATGGACGGATAGACGTCGAGCTTGTCGCCGAGGCCGACATGGCGCAGCTTGGTGTTCGCGATCTCGGCGGCTGCTTCGACGCTCTTGCCCAGCACCTTGCGCGGCGCGAGCATCACGTTCTCGCGCACGGTCAGGTGCGGGAACGCGTTCCACTGCTGGAACACGATGCCGATGCGCTGGCGCAGGCGGTTCAGGTTGGTGCCGCTGGCATGCACATCGACTCCATCGACGGCGATTCGCCCGCCCTGGATCGACTCGAGGCCGTTGATGCACATCAGCAAGCGTGGACTTGCCCGAGCCCGAGCCGCCGATCACCGAGACGACCTCGCCCTTGCTGACCGTCATCGAGACGCCGCGCAACACCTCGAGCGCGCCGAAGGACTTGTGAACGTCCTGAATCTCAATCATCGTCGCGCCACCTCGACTCCAGGTACGCGCCGAAGCGCGAAATCGGGTAACTCATCAGAAAGTAGATCAGGCCGCACAGCATCAGCACCAGCAGCGGCTCCTGGATGCGGGTGACGACGACCTGCGACGAGCGCAGCAACTCGACGATCCCGATCCACAGTACCAGCGAGGTGTCCTTCATCACGCCGAGCGTGAGGCCCACCCACGACGGCAGCGACACGCGCAGTGCGATCGGGTAGACGATGAGGCGCAGGTCCTGCCACCAGGTCAGCCCGAGCGAGCGCGCGGCGCGGCGCGTCGTGGAGGGCACGGCCAGCACCCCGGCGCGCACAATCTCGGCGCAGTAGGCCGAGGTGTAGAGCGCCAGCACCACACAGGCGACGGTGAACGCGGACATGTCGACGCCCATGATCGACTTGAACGAGTTGGCGAGGATGAACTGGATCAGCAGCGGGATCGAGCGAAAGACATCGAGCACGATGCCCAGCGCCACATTGGTCCATGCCGGTGCGGTTGCGCGAAGCACGCCGAAGACGAAGCCCATCGCCGTTCCGCCCAACACCGCCCAGAAGGTGAGCGCCAGGGTCATGCCGGCGCCCTGGAGCATGAACCACAGGTCGGTGCGCGCGAAGTCGGTCTCGATCAACGCAGTGACCTAGTAGCGGAACAGCCTCGACGCGACGAGTCGCGCCGACAGGGTGACGAACTTGGTGATGAGGTAGTAGATCGCGCCGGCCATGACGAAGAACTCGAAGATGCGGAAGGTGCGCACGTTGAGCTCCTGCGTGATCCCGGTCAGGTCGCTGTTGAGGCCGACCACGACACCGAGAGATGTCATGAGGATCGCCCACACCAATTGGTTGGTCATCGGGTGGAACACGGTGCGAAACAACTGGGGCAGCACGATCAGGCGGAACGCCTGCGGCGCACTCATGCCCAGCGAGCATGCGGCGCGCAACTGCGTCGGCGGGATCGCCCGCAGGCCGCCGCGGAAGGTCTCGGCGAGGTATCCCGCGTTGTTGAACGCGATGCCGATCAGCAGCGCAGGGAACGAATCGACAAAGATGCCGAGCGATCCGAGTCCGAAGTAAAGCATGTAGATCTGGAACAGCGCTGGCGTGTTGCGCGCTGCCTCTATCCACGCCGAGGCAAAACCGCGCGCCGTTCGGGACTTTGCGTTGCGCGCGAGCGCCAGCGCGATGGCGCACACCGTGCCGATGACCATCGACAGCACGGCGATCTCGATCGTGACCAGCGCGCCGCCCAACATGGACGGCAGCGCCTGGAACGCTTGATGCCAGTGAAACGTGTAGTTCATTGTCCGCCGCGGGAGAGCCGCGATGCCGCCGTACTGGCAGTGACGCAGCGAGGTCACAACTCCTGCGGGTCGGACCTCGCCGGCGCTCAACGATAGACGCCCTTCACCGTGAGGTCGGGCATCGTTCCGCGAACCCACTTCGCGTACAACTCCTGCGCACGTCCGGTTCGGGATTGCAGGTGGGTAAACAGGTTGAGGTAGTTGAGCAGCCCGTACTCCTGGCGCAACGCGATCAGCGAGACGTAGTCGATGTCATAGGGCGCGTCGCCGCCGACCTGCAGGTCCTTGTACTTGCCGGCCTTGACAGTCGCATTGGCGACGGTCGACGTGACGACGGTGGCCTCGATCTGGCCCTGTGCAAGCGCCAGAAACACGTCGGCCTGCGTCTGGTAGGCGCGGAACGATCCCTTGGAGTCACTCCACTTCTTGACGTCCTTTTCCAGCGCGATCGCCTCGAAAGTGCCGGTGACTGATCCGGTCTTTCGGCCCTTGAGCGTGTTGTAGGCGCTGATGTTGGCGCCCTTCTTCGTCAACACCACCATCTTGAACGCGAAGTAGGGGACCGAAAAGCCGATCGTCTTGGCGCGCTGCAGCGTGTCCGATGTCGAGGCGACGCCGACGTCGGCACGGCCGGACACGAGTGCCGGAATGCGGTCGGGAAACGGTGTCTCGACGATTTCCGCCTTCACGCCAAGGGCCTTGGCGAGATCGTTGCAGGTGTCGACGTCATAGCCGATCGGTTCGTTCTTCTCGTCGCGCGATCCCATCGGTGGAAAGTCGAGCACGACAGCACAGCGCAGCTTGCCCGAGGCGATGATGTCGTCGAGCTTGTCGGCCCGTGCGGCCGTCGACAGCAGCAGGCACAGCGCCCCTGCAACAGCGATCAAGGTCCTTGCATTCACGGTCGTTCCTTTCGGTGCGTAGGTGGAGCGTGGCCCGTGCGCTGGTCGCGCGCCGAGTGACCGCATTATGACGAATTGGATCCAATAGGCAATGTGCGGTAAATTGCGCCACGGTGTCGCAGCGCCTCTGCCGTGGCGTCAGACCACCCGGCTGACGGCGCACTCGAGGAGCCTATGAAAGTTCAGAGAATAAACGTCGGTGACGCGCCTTCGGCGGCCGACCTCATTTTTGACAGCCTGCGCCGGGCGGTGATTTCCGGCGCGTTGAAGGACGGTGATCCGCTGCGGCAGGAGGAACTGGCCAGGCACTTCAACACCAGCCGGATCCCGGTGCGCGAGGCCTTGACTCGCCTGGAGCAACATGGCCTGGCGCAGATCCGCCGCTTTCATGGCTACACGGTGGCGCAGATGTCGCGTCAGCAGATCGAGGAGATCTGCCGCTTCCGCGCGCTGGTCGAAGGCGAAGTGGTTGCCGGCGCGGTCAGCCGGGCCTCGGCAGAAACGCTCGCACGGGCGCGCCGGACCTGCCAGGCTTTCGCCAAGGAGCGCGATCCTGTGCTGTGGGGCGAGCGCAATCGTGAATTCCATGCCGCGCTGTACGCCGACTGCGGGCTGCCATACCACCTCGAGGCGGTCCATGCCGCGCTCGACAAGACCGAGCGCTATCTCGTCGACCAACTGGTCCTGACCTCCGGGATGCGCCGCGCGCGCGCTGAGCACCGGGCCATCCTCGTGGCCTTCGAGGCGTGCGACGCGCCCCTCGCCGTGCGGCTCACACGCGAACACATTCTCGGTGCCCTGAGCCTCTTCTGCGACTACATGGACTCGCACGCCGTGCGGGAGCGCGCCGTGCGCCGTCGCGTCAGCCGAGACCCCACGCAAGAGGGTCGGTCGGGTCGTAAACCACGGCCGCGTCGAGCGTGACGTGCGCGCGGCCGTGGATCAGGGGCAACACCGCGTCCAGTGGTCGTACGCGCCACCGGGATACAGGACGAAGTTGCGCGCATGGGACCGGTGCTCATCGGGCCATGTGCGAGCGTGTGCGAAGCCCTCAGAACATCGCCGCATAACGCTGCATTTCCCAGTCGCTGACATGCTGGCGGAACTCATTCCATTCGATGCTTTTGAGGAGCACGAACTGCTCGGCCAGCGTCTCCCCGAGCGCAGCACAAATCACGTCGTCGCGGCGCAACGCGCCGAGCGCTTCGTTCAGGTCCTGCGGCAGCACTTCGATGCCACGTTCGCGAATTTGCGCAAGCGGCACGTCGAACAAATCGTCGCTGCACGGTGGGCCGGGATCGAGCTTGCGGTCCACGCCGTCCAGGCCGGCGGCGATCAGCGCTGCGGTGGCGAGGTAGGGGTTTGCGCTCGCGTCGGGCAGGCGCCATTCGAAGCGCCCGGAGAGGGTTCGCACGAGCGCCGTGCGGTTGTTCGGGCCATGCGCAACGTAGGCCGGCGCCCAGCTCGTTCCGGAGATCGATTCGCCGACGATCAGCCGCTTGTACGAGTTCACGGTGGGGGCGGCAATCGCACACAGCGCCGCCGAGTGCGCGAGCACGCCGGCAATGAAGTGTTTGCCCAGTGCCGACAGCTCGCGACCCTGACCCGCCTCATGGTTCTCGAACAGGCAGCGCGCATTGCCGTCGTCATCGTCGCCTTCGCCGTCCCAGAGCGAGACGTGGAAGTGCATGCCGCTGCCGGGCTGGTTCGCGATCGGCTTGGGCATCATCGAAAACACCATGCCGTGTTCCTCGGCGAGGGCCTGCGCCGCCATCTTGAACAGCATCAGGTTGTCGGCACTCGCGAGTGCGTCGGCGTGTATGAAGTTCACTTCGTACTGGCCGTGCGCGTCTTCATGGTCGATCTGGAACACGTCCATGGCGCAGGCCTTCAAGCCCGTCACGAGCTGCGCCAGAAAAGCGCTCTGCCGCGGCAGGCTTTTCAGGTCGTAAGACGGTTTGGCGAGCTGGTCGTGCGGGTCGGCCGGTGCGTAGCCGTTGCCGACGCGGCGCAAGAGGAAGAACTCGGGCTCGATGCCGGTCTGCAGAAACCAGCCGCGCTCGCGCAAGCGCTCGAGCTGGCGCCGCAGCACCTGGCGCGGGCAGGCGTCGAAGGGTTCGCCGTCGACAAAACCGTCGCACGCGATGCGCGCGTAACCCGGCATCCACGGCAGCGCCTGCGCCGTGCTGGCGCTGCCGCGACCGTAGTATTCGGCGCGGCGCCCGGTGCGCGGCAAGCCCGTGCCCCAGATCGACGGGCCGGAGAAACCCACGCCGTCGGTGAGCAGGGCGTCGGCGTTGATCAGCGGAACGAGCTTGCCTTTCGCCACACCGTGCAGATCGGTGAATTGCGCGATCAGGGTGTGAACGCCCTGCGCAGCGAGCCGATCCTTGAAGTCTTTCATGATCGTCTCCGAAAGAATCGCGCCTCGACCCGTGCGGCCGGCGATGTGCAGGCGCGGTGAAGCGCGGGCGCCGCGGCGCGCCGGGCGTCAATCGATGCGAATCCAGGTGGTCTTGAGTTCGGTGTATTTGTCGAATGCATGCAGCGACTTGTCGCGGCCATTGCCGCTTTGTTTGTAGCCGCCGAAGGGCACGGTGATGTCGTCTTCGTCGTACTGGTTCACATGCACCGTGCCGGCGCGCAGGGCGCGCGCGACGCGGTGGGCGCGGTTCAGATTGTCGCTCCACACGCTCGCCTGCAGGCCGTACGCCGACGCGTTGGCGAGCGCCAGTGCTTCGGCTTCGGTGTCAAAGCGCAGCACCGACAGCACCGGGCCGAAGATTTCTTCGCGCGCGATTCGCATCGAGGGCGTCACCGCGTCGAACACGGTCGGCTGCACGAAGTAGCCGCCGCTCTCGCTGCGTACCTGCGCGCCGCCGCACGCAAGCTGCGCGCCTTCGCTGCGGCCAGCGTCGATGTAGCCAAGCACCGTCTTCAATTGGGTCGAGTCGACGATCGCGCCCATTTCTGTGTTGGCGTTCAGCGGGTCGTCCGGCTGGTACTTCGGCGCTTCGACAGCGACGAGGCGCACGAATTCATCCGCAATCTCGCGCTGCACGAGAACTCGCGACGGCGCACTGCAACTCTCGCCCTGGTTGAAGAACATGCACGCGGCGACCGTCTGCGCGGCGCGCTGCACCTCGGCGAAGTCGTTGAAGACGAGGAACGCCGATTTGCCGCCGAGCTCGTTGTAGACGCGTTTCAGGTTGCTGCGCCCTGCGTATTCGAGCATCTTGCGCCCGACGCGCGTGCTGCCGGTGAAGCCGACCGCGTCGACATCCATGTGCAGCGCAAGCGCTTCGCCGGCCTCATCGCCATAACCCGGAATGACGTTGAACACGCCTTCGGGCAGGCCCGCGTCGAGCGCCAGTTCGGCCAGCCGCAGCGCCGTGAACGGCGACTTTTCGCTCGGCTTCAGGACGACGCTGTTGCCAGCGGCGAGCGCTGGGCCCAGCTTCCACGCCGCCATGATCATCGGGTAGTTCCACGGCACGATCGCGCCGATGACGCCCATCGGTTCGCGCTGAATCAATGCGAGCGCGTTGCGCGACGTCGGCGCAATCTCGTCGTAGACCTTGTCCACCGCTTCGGCGTACCAGTTGATGCAGCGTGCCGTCGCGGCGACGTCGACACTCAGGCTGTAGCGGATCGGCTTGCCCATGTCGAGCGTCTCGAGCAGCGCGAGTTCGTCTCTCGCCGCGAGAATTTTCTCGGCGAAGCGCTGCAAGACTTTCTTGCGCGCCGCCGGTGGCTGGCCGGCCCAGCGGGCGTCGTCGAACGCCTTGCGCGCGCAGGCTACGGCGGCGTCAACGTCCGCCGCTTGCCCACGCGCCACTGCACCCAGGCTTCGCCCGTCGATCGGCGAGAGGCTCTCGAAGGTCTGCCCCGACGCGGCGCCACAGCGCCGTCCGGCAATAACGGCTCGACCGTCGATGCGCAGGGCCTTCGCGGCGGCGTGCCAGTCGGGGGCAGGGGCGTTCACCTCGAGGTCTCCAGCATCAGAACGCGACGAGCACCGACGCGCCGAACATCTGATTCGACTTGGTGTACCTGCCGGTCTTGACCTCGAGGAACACGGGCAGGTTCGCACGGTCGATCCGGTACTCGGCCTTGAACGTCGTGTTCAGGTTGAACAACCAGCTCGCACCGAGCGTGAAGGCCGCGCGGTTCGCTCCCTTGTTGCACGCAGCGGGGGTCGGATCGAGTTCGCAGCCGATGGTCGGGTCGGCGCCGATGCCGTTGCGATAGTCGCCGAAAGTGACCGTCGTCGGATCGTAGTATCCCGTGTAGCCGAGCAAGCCGCCGCCGTTCTTCTTGTTGTTCACGTAGTCCGCGCGCAGCGTGCCTTCGGCGCGTGGCGTGAATTTGTAGGCCACGAGGCCCGACGCGCCCCACCAGCTCGCATCGCGCATGGCGCCGCTCACAGGATCGGGAACGATGGCCGCGTTCTTGTGCTTGCCCACGCTCAGCTGGCCCTGCATGGTCCAGTCGCCACGAATGAAGTAGGCATCGCCTTCGAACAGGTCCAGGCGCGAGTCGACGCCGTTGACGTCAGCGAAATTCGCCGCCTTGCCGTGCACGCCGGCAAAGCCGAAGCCCTGGAACTCGCCGCGCGAATAGTCGACCCGATACGTGACGACGGGTGTCTTGTTGCCCGGCGTGCGCTTGCTCGAGTTCATGTTCGCGAGCATGCCCTTGACGATCCACTTGCCGCTCGTGACTTCCATTCCGGCGCCGGTGTACGCGGTGGGCAGCGTGAAGTCGAACAACAGGTTGTGCGTGATGAGCTTGTTCAGCGTGGGTTGCAGGTACTCGTAACCCGACCAGTCGGGGATCTGGCCGGCGATGAAGCGCGTCTGCAGGTCGCTGAGCGGCACCGAGACGCTCGCCTCGTGGACCGCGGACTGGCCGTCGAACACCGCGCCCACACCGCGGTTCGGCGCGAGCGTCAGGCGCCACTTGGTTCCGCTGTCGGTCTCCTTCTGGAAGTCGATCACGGCGGCGCCAAAGTACGAGTTGTCATAGTTGTAGCCATCGTCGCCGACCGCGTTGAGGAACTGGAACCCGGCGCGGTTCTGGCGCTTGTTGTAGATGAAGGTCGGGTCCATGTAGCCCGAGATCTTCAGCAGCTTCAAGCCCGACGCGTCGCGCGCGTCTTCCATCGCTTCGGTCTTCACGGCGATGCGGTTGAACTCTGCCGCCTGCTCAGGCGTCATTCCCCATTGCGCGCCCGTCGCAGCACCTGCAGGGCGGCCCTGTTTGCCCTCCAGTTCGGCGACGCGCGCTTTCAACGCCTGGATTTCGCGCAGCAGATCGGCGTTGCTTTGTGCCGCTGCTCCGCCGGCGGCCGCCGCCACGAAGGCGAGTGCAACGGCTTGGGCGACGACGGTCTTGCGACGCAGGCTGGTCTGGCAATGGTTCATCGTTATCTCCTCTTGGGTGTAGTCGGTGTTGTCGGGTGATTCAGCCGCCGCGCGCCGCAGCGGCAATGTCTTGGGCACGTTTGCGCTCGGCCCGCACGATCGCGAGGCTGGCGATGATGACGCCGATCGAGACGAGCAGAACGATCAGCGTCGCGACGGCGTTCACGCTCGGGTTCAGGCCGAGGCGTGCGCGCGAGAAGATCACGAGCGGCATCGTCGTCGCGCCCGGTCCGGAGAGAAACGCCGAGAGCACGACGTCGTCGAGCGACAGCGTGAACGTGAGCAACCACGCCGAGAGCAGCGACTGCGAAATCATCGGCAAGGTGACGAGCGTGAACACCTGCCACGGGCGGGCGCCGAGATCCATGGCCGCTTCTTCGAGCTGCGGGTTCAGATCCTGCAGCCTGGCTTGCACGACGACGGTGGCGTAAGCCAGGCCGAGCAGCAGGTGGCCGAGCCAGATCGTCAGCATGCCGCGCTCTGGAAAACCGATGGCGCGCTGCACCGAAACCAGCATCAACAGCAGCGACAAGCCGATGATGACTTCAGGCATCACGAGCGGCGCGCTGACGATGCCGTTGAAGAGCGTTCGGCCCTTGAAGCGCTTGTATTTGACGAGGGCGAAGGCCGCAAGGGTTCCCAGTACCACCGACGCGCAGGCGGTGAAGAAGGCGATGCGCAGGCTCAGCCACAGACCGGCGATCATTTCGCGGTCGCTCGCGAGCGCGGCGTACCACTTCAGCGTGAACCCGGCCCAGCGGTTCGGAATCGTCGAATCGTTGAACGAATAGATGATCAGTGCGACGATGGGCAAGTACAGAAAAACGAAACCCGCACCGAGCCACGCCTTGCTGAATCCGCGCGCGAAGGCCGGACCGAAAATCGTTTGACCGCCGCTCATGAGTGGAGCCCCCCGTCGCCGGAGGTCCGCCGACGGCCACCCGAGGGGGCCATCGCTGGCTTGGGGCGGCCCGGCGCTGCGCTCATCGCCGCGCCTCCTGCGCCTGCGCCTGGTAGCGGTTGAAGATCGCGAGCGGGACGAGGATGAGCAGAATCATCACGACGGCGACGGCCGAGGCCATCGGCCAGTCGTTGTTGCTGAAGAACTCATCCCACAACACGCGGCCGATCATCAGCGTTTCGGGCCCGCCCAGGAGTTCGGGAATGACAAACTCGCCGACGCAGGGAATGAAGACGAGCATCGAGCCCGCGATGATGCCGGCCTTGGACAGCGGCACCGTGACTTTCCAGAACGCGACCCAGGGCGTGGCGCCGAGGTCGGATGCAGCCTTCGAGCAGGCGCAGGTCCAGCTTCGCGAGGTTGCCGTACAGCGGCAGGATCATGAACGGCAAGTAGGTATAGACCATGCCGAGCACGAGCGAGAACGGCGAGTTCATGTATTTGCTCAAGCGCGGGGATCATGCCGCCGGCGAGCAACAAGTGGTCGATGCGCAGTGCGGTCAGGATGTCCGCGACCCAGCCGTGCTCTGAAAGCAGGCCCTTCCAGGCGTAGACACGCAGCAGGAAAGACGTCCAGAACGGCAGCATGACGAGCATCAGCAAGGCGGGCTGAATCGACGCCTTGGCGCGCGCCATGAAGTAGGCGAAGGGGTAGCCGATCGCCAGGCACAACGCAGTCGTCACCGCCGCGTACTTGATGCTCGACAAGTAGGTCTTGAAGTACAGGTCGTCTTGCGTCAGGAAGATGTAGTTGGAAAACTTGATCGTGAGTTGCAGCAGACCTTCCTTGATCGTGAAAACGTCTTTGAAGAGGACGCCCTCGGCCTCCGAGACCGAGATCTTCAAAACGATCAGGAACGGAAAAACGAAGAACGCAATCAGCCACAGGTAGGGCGCAGCGATCACCGCCGTGCGGCCTCGCATCAGCCAGTGACCCAGGGAGCGTAGTGTTCGCATGCGAATCTACTGCGTCAGCACCACTTGCGACTGGCGCGACCAGTGCGCCCAGGCTTCGTCGCCCCAGGTCAGCTCGTCGCCGCGATGGCGCTGGGTGTTGTTCTGGCTCACCTTGAGCAGGCGCCCGCCTTCGAGTTCGATCTGGTAGACGGTGAAGCTGCCGAAGTACGACAGGTTCTTCACTTTGCCGCGCGCGCGGTTGAAGTCGCCACCCGTCGTCTCGAGCGACGGTTCTTGGCGCGACAGGTGGATCTTCTCCGGCCGCACCGCCACCGACACCGCCATGCCCTGCGTGCCCGTGATGCCGTGGCCGACGTAGTGGCGCACGTCCTTGCAGTCGATCACGCAGTGATCGGGCTGGTCTTCCGCCAGCGTGCCCTCCATCATGTTGACGTTGCCGATGAAGTCGGCGACGAAGCGCGTCGCAGGCGTCTCGTAGATGTCGCTCGGCGCACCGACTTGCAGCACCTTGCCCTCGCTCATGATGGCGATTCGCGACGCCATCGTCATCGCCTCTTCCTGGTCGTGCGTGACCATGACGCAGGTCACGCCGACCTGCTCGACGATGTTGACGAGTTCGATCTGCGTTTCTTCGCGCAGTTTCTTGTCCAGCGCGCCGAGCGGTTCGTCGAGCAGCAGCAGTTGCGGGCGTTTCGCCAGGCTGCGCGCGAGCGCCACACGCTGCTGTTGGCCGCCGGAAAGCTGGTGCGGTTTGCGCTGCGCGAATTTGCCGAGTTGCACGAGCTTGAGCATGGCCTCGACGCGCTCGACCATCTTGTCTTTCGCCATGCCTTCGCGGCGCAAGCCGAAGGCGATGTTCTCCCACACCGTGAGATGCGGGAACAGCGCATAACTCTGGAACATCATGTTGATCGGGCAGTCGTAGGGCGGGATGTCCGCCAGGTCTTGCCCGTTCAGCAGAATTCGCCCTGAAGTGGGCGTCTCGAAACCCGCCAGCATGCGCAGCAGCGTCGTCTTGCCGCAGCCCGACGAACCGAGCAGGGCGAAGATCTCGCCCTTCGCGATTTCCAGGCTCACGTGGTTCACCGCGACGGCACCGCCGCCGAAGTCTTTCACGACGTCCTCGATCTTGAGGAAGGCCGGCGCGACTGCGCTCATCTCACAAGCCTGTTTTGAAACCCGTATAGAGGCGTGTCATGGTGCGCCGAATGTCGTTCGACAGCGCATCGGGCGCCTGCATCTTCTTCATGTCGGCGTCGGTCGGGAACACGGTCGGGTTGCTCGAGACCTCGGGTTTGATGAACTTGCGCGATTCCTTGTTCGGGTTCGCATAGAACACCTTGTTCGTGATCGCCGCGTGAACTTCGGGGCGCAGGATGTAGTCGATGAACTTGTGCGCGTTGCCCGGGTGCGGTGCGTCCACCGGAATCACCATCACGTCGAAAAACAGCACGCCGCCGGTGCTCGGGATCAGCGCCTGGATGTTCTGCCCGGTCTTGCCCTCGATCGCGCGCTGGCGCGCGATGTTGATGTCGCCCGACCAACCGAGCGTCAGGCAGATCGAACCGTTCGCCATGTCGTTGATGTAGCCCGACGAACTGAACAGCGTCACCGACGGGCGGATCGCCTTCAGCAGCGGGCCCACGCCGGCGTAATCGGCCTGGTTCTTCGAGTACGCCGGCTTGCCGAGGTAGTGCAGCGCGGCGGGAATGACTTCGGTCGCCGAATCGAGAAAGCTGACTCCGCAGCTCTTCATCTTCGAGATGTACTCGGGCTTGAACACGAGGTCCCACACGTTGGCAGGCATCGGCGTGCTGCCCAGCGCCGCCTTGACCTTGTCGACGTTGATCCCCACCGTCGTGAAGCCCCAAAGCCAGTTCACCTGGAACTGATTTCCCGGATCCAGCTTCGCGAGTTGCTCCTGGAGTGCCGGGTCGAGGTTCTTCGCGTTGGGCAGGCGCGACTTGTCGAGCTTCATGAGCAAGCCGCCGTCGGCCTGGATCTTCGCCCAGTAGGACGAAGGCACGACGATGTCGTAACCCGTCTTACCGGCGACCAGTTTCGCGTGCACGATCTCGTTGTTGTCGAAATTGTCGTAGCGCACCTTGATGCCGGTTTCTTTTTCGAAACTGCGGATCGTGTCTTCGGCGATGTAGTCGGACCAGTTGTAGACGTTCAGCACCTTCTCTTCTTCCTGCGCCACAGCGGGTCCGGCGAGGCAAGCCGCGGCGATGGCGAGGGGAATCGAGGGCAAGGCACGCAACAGGCGATTCATGGGGTTTCCTTTTTCCTGAGTTGGCCTGGCGCTCTGGCCCAGGCGAATTCGTGCGGACGCGCAACGCTGACAGTCTAGCCAGCAACTGGCTTACCACACTACAGGCAAACCCCGGGGAGCGGAACGCGATCGGCCGGGCGCGGTCGTCCCGTCGCAGGGCGTGAAAGGCCCATGGACCCTGGGTCCGATGGCCTCTCAGACCCGAGCGGCCGAAAGGCCGCTAAACCCAGCCGCGCTGCTTCACGTCAGCGAGCGTCAGGTCCAGGCAGTTGCGGATCCGCTGCGCGAGTTCGTCGATCTGCGCGCGCGTCGTCACGAGCGGCGGCGCGACGATCATGCGGTCGCCCACGGCGCGCATGATGAGGTTCGTGCCGAAACAGTGCCCTCGGCAGACCATGCCGACTTCGAGTTTCGAATCGAATGCCTCGCCTGTCGACTTGTTCTTGACGAGCTGCAGAGAACCCATCAGGCCGCAGGTCTGAGCCTCGCCGACGATGGGGTGGTCCGCCAGCGCGGCGTAGTGCTGCGCAAGGTGGGGGCCGGTGTCGTCGCGAACTTTCTCGACCAAACCTTCGGACTGGATGAGTCGAATGTTCGCCAATGCCACGGCGCATGCGACCGGATGCCCCGAATAGGTGTAGCCGTGGTTGAACTCGCCGCCTCGTTCGATCAGCACCTTCGCGACCCGACTGCCCACCATCACGCCGCCGAGCGGGATGTAGCCCGACGTCACGCCCTTGGCGAACGTCATCAGGTCCGGGCGAAAGCCGAAGCGCTCACAGCCGAACCAGCGGCCGGTGCGGCCGAAGCCGCAGATCACTTCGTCGCTGATGAGCAGGATGCCGTACTTGTCGCAGATGCGCTGAACCTCGGGCCAATAGGTCTCCGGAGGAACGATCACGCCGCCCGCGCCCTGGATCGGCTCGCCGATGAAGGCGGCGATTCTGTCGGCGCCGACCTCGAGGATCTTCGCCTCGAGCCAACCCGCCGCCTTGAGCCCGAATTGATCCCGGCTGAGCCCGGCCGGGCGCCCCAATTCGTACCAGAACGGCTGTTCGATGTGCACGATGTCGGGAATCGGCAGGCCGCCCTGCTCGTGCATGCCACTCATGCCGCCGAGCGACGCGCCGGCCATTGTCGAGCCGTGGTACGCGTTTTTCCGGCTGATGATGACCTTGCGCTTCGGCTGGCCCAGCACGTCCCAGTAGCGCCGCACCATGCGCACGATCGTGTCGTTGCCTTCCGACCCCGAACCGGAAAAGAACACATGTTCGAACTGGGGCGGGCTCACTTGCGAAAGCAGTTCCGCGAGTTCGATCGCCGGCGGCGTCGCCGTCTGGAAGAAGCTGTTGTAGAACGGGAGTTCTTTCAACTGCCGCGTCGCCGCGTCGATCAGTTCGCTGCGACCGTAACCGACGTTGACGCACCACAGGCCCGACATCGCGTCGAAGATCTTGTTCCCTTCGCTGTCCCACAGGTAGATGTTGTCGGCACGCGTGATGATTCGCGAGCCCTTCGCCGAGAGCGACTTGAAGTCGGTGAAGGGGTGCAGGTAATGCGCCGTGTCGGCGGCTTGCCAGTCTTTGGTGGCGCGAGGTGCAGTGACGCTGGTGGCACTCATGAGGGTCCCCAAATTTGACGCGGTTCAGACGTGCAGCAACAAGTGCTCGCGCTCCCACGGCGAAATCACTTTCATGAACTCGTCGTGCTCGATTTCCTTCACCTCCGAGTACACGGTGATGAACTGTTTGCCCAGCACGTCGTGCAGATCTTTTTCGTCGGCGAGCCAGCCGAGCGCCTCGCTCAGCGCGCGCGGCAGCTGGAATTCCGACAGGTAGGCGTCGCCCTTGCATTCGGCGGCGGGCTCGATCTTGTTCTTGATTCCCAGATAGCCGCAGGCCAGCGTGGCCGCAAGAGCGACATACGGGTTCGCGTCGGCGCCGATGACACGGTTCTCGACGCGCCGTGCCTGCGGCGTCGCCACCGGCGAGCGGATGCCCACGGTGCGGTTGTCGGTGCCCCACTGGATGTTGATCGGCGCCGAATTCGAACGCACGAGGCGCCGGTACGAATTGACGTAGGGCGCAAAGAGCGCCATCGCCGCCGGCGTGTACTTCTGCAAGCCGCCGATGTACCAGTAGAACTCTTTGGACGGCGAGCCGTCAGCGTTGCTGAAAATGTTCAGGCCGGTTTCCTTAGCTACGATGCTTTGGTGCACGTGCATCGCGCTGCCGGGCTCGTTGGCCATCGGCTTGGCCATGAAGGTCGCGAACATCTCGTGGCGCAGCGCCGCCTCGCGGATCGTGCGCTTGAAGAAGAACACTTCGTCGGCCAGGCCGAGCGGGTGGTCGTGGAAGAAGTTGATTTCCATCTGGCCGGCGCCGACTTCGTGGATCAGCGTATCGACATTGAGCTCCATCTTTTCGCAATAGTCGAAGATGTCTTCGAAGAGCGGGTCGAACTCGTTCACCGCGTCGATCGAATAAGCCTGGCGCGACGTTTCGGCGCGGCCGCTGCGGCCCTTGGGCGGGCGCAGCGGCGTGTTCGAGTCCGAGTTGCGCTCGATCAGGTAGAACTCGAGTTCGGGCGCGACGACCGGCGCCCAGCCTTCGGCGTCGAACAGGTCGCACACGTGACGCAAGACGCTGCGCGGTGCGTAGGCGATCATGTTGCCTTCACGATCAAAACAGTCGTGGATCACCTGCGCCGTCGGGTCGACGGCCCAGGGAACGATGCGCACCGTGCTCGGATCAGGGCGCAGGTGCATGTCGCGATCGGTCGCGTGAATCACGTCGTAATACGGTCCTTCTTGCGGGAACTCGCCCGTCACGCCGATCGCGACGATCGCCTCGGGCAAGCGCATGCCGCGGTCTTCGGTGAATTTCTCGCGTGGCAGGATCTTGCCGCGCGCGACCCCGGTCAGGTCGGGAACGAGGCACTCGATTTCCGTGACGCGCCTCTCGTTGAGCCAGTTCTCTAAGTCGCTGAATGTGAATTTGCTTTTGTCGAGCATGAGTCACCTGTTGCCGGTTGCATGGGAGGGAATCGATGGGGGAGCGGTCGCGCGGACCGCCGGCCTATCGGTCCGGCTCGGGGTGACGCGAACGGTGCCTGTCGCCTTGCTGGAAACGGTAGGCCTCGCACGCAGCGCCGAAGGCCTTGAGCAGCTGCATCGACACCGGGTTGTTCGCCGCTTGCCATTCCGGGTGCCATTGCACGCACAGGTTGAAGCCGCGCGCAGCTTCGACCGTGAACGCCTCGACGAGCCCGTCGGGCGCGCGCGCCTCGACGCGCAAGCCGTCGGCGAGGCGGTTCACGCCCTGGCCGTGCACCGAATTCACCTGGATCGGTTCGGTTCCGACGATGGCCGCCAAGGCACCACCGGGAACGATGTGGATCGGGTGCGCCAGCGCGTATTGCACATCGGCCGGTGCACCTTTCGCGGCGCGGTGGTCGTGCCGGCCTGGCACCTCTTGCACGGCCTGGTAGAGACTGCCGCCGAGCGCCACGTTGGTTTCCTGGAAGCCGCGGCAAATCGCAAACAAAGGGATGCCGCGCGCAAGGATTTTCGGAATCAGCGCCAGCGTCCAGTCGTCGCGCATCACATCGAGCGGCAACTCGGCGTTGTGCACCGGTTCGCCGAAGTTGCTCGGATGAACGTTCGAGGGCGAGCCGGTGAGGAAGACGCCGTCGGCGGCGTCCAGAACGTCGTCGAAGTCAGCCGCGTCGAGCGATGGGACGATGAAACCCTGGCAACCCGCCAGACGCACCGCGTCGAGATATTTCTTGCCGGCAATGTGGAACGGATGGTCGCCGACCATCCGGTTGCATGCAGGTACGAGGACAAACGGTTTCACAGCAAATCCTTCAGGCGATAGTAGGCCATGCCGGCGATCAGCGCCGGCGTGCGCAGCCAGCGCCCGCCGGGGAATGCGCTTTGGCGGATTTTCGCAAACACGTCGAAGCGGCTCGCGTCGCCGGCGATCGCCTCGGCGACCAACCTCCCGGCCAAGCCCGTGAGCGCGATGCCATGGCCGGAAAAACCTTGCACGTAGTAGACGTTGGCGAGCGCGGCATGACCTCGTGCACCGGGAAGACGGCCGAAGTCGGGCGCGCGTTGCATCGAGATGTCGACGAAGCCGCCCCAGGTGTACTCGACCGGCACGTCCTGCAACTGCGGGAAGGTGCGCGCCAGGCGGCCTTGCATGCTCTGCGCCAGGTTCGCCGGCGTCGCCGTGCTGTAGCTGACACGCCCGCCGTAGAGCAGCCGTTGATCCGCGGTGGTGCGGAAGTAGTCGAGCACGAAGTTGGTGTCGCACACCGCGCTGCGCGACGGGATCAGCGATGCCGCGAGATCGGCGCGCAGCGGCTGCGTCGCGACGATGTACGTTCCCACCGGCATGATGCGGGGCGAGATCGCCGGTGCCAGCCCCGGCGTGAGCGCGTCGAGGTAGACGTTGCCGGCCAACAGCACATGTGATGCGCGCACCGAACCCGTCGTGCAGCGCAGGCGCACCCTCGGCCCCGGTTCGAGGCGCTGCACCGCGGAATTCTCGTGAATCGTCACGCCCAGACTGACGGCGCCGCGCGCCAGCCCGAGGCAGTACTTGAGCGGATGCAAATGGCCGCCGCGCGGATCGTGCACGCCGCTGTGAAAGCGCGAGCTAGCGATCCAGCGCGACATGTCGGCAGGCGCGATCCATTCCTGCTCGAAGCCGTAGCGCTCGTCCATCTGAGCGTGCCATGTCTTGAGTTCATGTGCCTTGCGCTGATTGACGGCAAGCGACAGGTAGCCCGGCTGCCAATCGCACTCGATGCCGAAGCGCGCGCGCCGTTCGCCGATCAAATCGATCGCCTCGAGCGTCATGGCCCAGACCTGGCGCGACGCGTCCAGGCCGAGTTGCCCCTCGATGACGGACTGCTCGCACGCCAGGCCGGCAATCACCTGGCCGCCGTTGCGCCCCGACGCGCCCCATCCGACTTCGCGCGCTTCGAGAACGATCACCGAGAAGCCGCGGTCCGCCAACTCGATTGCCGCCGAGAGCCCCGCAAAGCCGCCGCCCACGACAGCCACGTCGCAGTCGACGTCGCCTTGCAAGGGCGGGAAGCTGCGCTCACGCGGCACGGTGGCTGCGTAGTAGGAGTTTCGCGTCAGTTCCCTCTCCGCGCTCAGCAGCGACATGACGGTATGCGCTAGGCAGTCCTTCGAGTGGTGGCGGGGGCGGTTCGCGTGGGGCTCAGGCCAAGGTCTTGAGCACGCCTTTGAGCGTCTCGACGATGCGATCGATGTGCGCGTCTTCGATGATGAGCGGCGGCGACAGCGCGATCGTGTCGCCCGTCGTGCGAATCATCAACCCCTTGTCCCAGCACGCGAGCATCGCCTCGAAGCCGCGCTTGCCGGGCGCGCCCGGAATGGTCTCGAGCTCGATCGCGCCGACGAGGCCGATGTTGCGAATGTCGATCACATGGCGCGAACCTCTCAGCGAGTGCACTGCGGCTTCGAAAGTCGGCGCCATCTTCGCCGCGCGAGTCAGCAGGCCTTCGTCGGCGTAGGTCTCGAGCGTCGCGAGCGACGCCGCGCACGCGAGCGGATGCGCCGAGTAGGTGTAGCCATGCGCGAACTCGGGAACATGCTCCGGGCCGGTCATGAACACGTCCTGGATCGACTGCTTCGCGAACACCGCGCCCATCGGCACGCAGCCGTTCGTGATGCCCTTGGCGGCAGTCAACAGGTCCGGCGTGACGCCGAAATGCGTTGCGGCGAAAGGCGAACCCAGGCGCCCGAAACCGGTGATGACTTCATCAAAGATCAGCAGGATGCCGTGCTTGTCGCAGATCGAACGCAGGCGCTGCAAGTAGCCTTTGGGCGGCGGCAGAACACCCGTGGAACCCGCCATCGGCTCGACGATCACCGCCGCGATGCTCGACGCGTCGTGCAGCGCGACCATGCGTTCCAGGTCGTCGGCGAGTTCTGCGCCATGCTCGGGCAGACCTTTCGAGTAGGCGTTGCGCGCCAGGTCGTGGGTGTGGCGCAGGTGGTCCACGCCGCCGAGCATCGGGCCGAAGGTCTTGCGGTTGCCGACCATGCCGCCCACCGAGATGCCGCCGAAGTTCACGCCGTGGTAACCGCGCTCGCGGCCGATGAGGCGAGTGCGCGTGCCTTCGCCGCGCGCGCGGTGGTAGGCGATTGCCATTTTCATCGCCGTGTCCGCCGCTTCCGAGCCCGAGTTGCAGAAGAACACGCGGTTCAGCCCAGCAGGAGTGAGCTTGACCAGCTTGTCGGCGAGTTCGAACGCCTTCGGATTCGCAAAATTGAACGGCGGCGCGAAGTCGAGTTCGGCGGCTTGCGCGGCGATCGCTTTCACGATCTTCGGCCGCGAGTGACCCGCGTTGACGCACCACAGGCCGGCGACGCCGTCGAGAATTTCGCGGCCTTCCGGAGTCCAGTAGAACATTCCCGCGGCCTTTGCGACCATGCGCGGCTCGCGCCGGAACTGGCGGCTCGCAGTGAAGGGCATCCAGAAAGCGTCGCTCGGCGGCGCGGCTTTCGCGCTGCTGGATTGAGCTGCCTTGGAGGCGTCGGTCTTGGCGTCGAGTACCTGGTTCATCGTGGTTTCTCCTTGGAGTAAGGGAGCGCGGGAACGGGCCGCGCAGGCGCGCTGCGTCGCACGCCGCGGGTGGCACGGAGTCTAGTCACGCAAGGGCGAAATGTGATTGCGCATTCGTTGGAGCGAAACCCCAATGCGCGCAATATCATGCCGCCTGGAATGGCCCGGGCACAATCTTATGCGAAGAATTTCCACCGAAGCGAAACTTGATTCGATCGACCGCGCGATCCTGAACCAATTGCAAAGCGACGCGCGGCTCTCCAACCTCGAGCTCGCACAGTGCATCCATTTGTCGCCGTCAGCGTGCTTGCGCCGCGTCAAGGCGCTCGAAGACGCGGGTGTTCTGGAGCGTTACGTCGCGCTCGTGAACCCCGCCGCAGTGGGCAAACACGGAACGAGCTACACGATCGTGAACCTGGAGGGAACGAACAGCATCGTGCTCGCGGCGTTCGAGAAGGCGGTGCGGGACCAGCCCGAGGTGCTGGATTGCTTCTACGTCGCCGGCTCGAACGACTACCTGATCCGTTTTGCGTACCGCGACGCGCAGGACCTGGAACGCTTTCACAGCGAGGTATTGGCGCGGCTGCCGGGGGTGGCGCGCTTGAATTCGATGCTCGTTCTGCGCACCGTGAAGAAGACGACTGCGCTTGAGGTGTGAGCGGCGCAGCCGGGCCTAGGCTCCTGTCTCTTCGCGCAGCGCCCACTCAAATAGGTCCAGACGAAGTTCGCCGCCGCGTTGCTCGTCAGTTCGGCGTGGTCGTAAGGCGGCGCGACTTCGACGCAGTCCATGCCGATGAAATTCAGCGCTGCGAGTTCTTCGAGCAGCGTCAGCACCTGGTTCGTGCGTCAGGCCGCCCGGCTCGGGCGTGCCGGTTCCCGGCGCGAACGCCGGATCGAGGCAATCGATGTCCAGACTTAGATAGACGGCCGGGTTGCCGCAGCGCGCTTGTTGCTCGCGGATCGCCAGCGAGCACGCGGTCGAGCTGGACCGGGCTTTCGCGTCCGCGCAAGTCTCGCGCGGTGAAAATCTGGCCGCCGCGTTGGCGCACGAAGTCGCGCGCTTCGCGCTGGCCCGCGGAGCGGATCCCGATCTGGGTGAAGCCGTGCGGCAGAACGAGACCCTCTTCGATCGCCTCATAGACCCAGGTGCCATGGCCGCTGGGCTCGCCGAAGTGGTCGGTCCAGGTGTCGCAGTGGGCGTCGAAATGGATCACCGCCGGCGGCTGGCCGAGCGCACTGCGGTAGGCGCGCAGCAAGGGCAGGGTGATCGAGTGGTCGCCGCCGAGCCAGCACATGTGGTGGCGGCGGATCAGCGTTTCAGCGAGCGGAACCAGCGCGGCGCGCATCGTCTCGATGCTTGTGTTGGGAAGCTCGAGGTCGCCCGCATCGCCGAGTCGACCGACGGGCGAGGCGTCGAAATGCGGGTGGGTGGCGTCGCATAGCATGTGGCTTGCGTCGCGGATCGAGCGCGGGCCGAAGCGCGCGCCGGGGCGGTTCGTGACGGCGCCGTCCCAGGCAATCCCAGCCACGGCGTAGGGCGTCGACGGCAGTTGCCCTCGGAGCTCGCAGAAACGTGTTGTTCGACAGATAGGCGAACTGGGACATGCGCATCGGTGCCAAGGCGGAGCGCAAGCAGCGCCCCGGCCGGCGCAGCTTACGGGGCGGGTGTGGTCGGCCCGATGGCAGGGACTGTGTTCTGTATACAGACTACACTACGCCCCATGCCCGCTCATCTTGTGAAGCTGCAAAGCGCCCCCGATCTGGTGGAGCGCGTGCACCGCGCCCTGCTCGACGCGATCAGCGACGCCTCGCTCGCGCCGGGCGCGCGCCTGCGCCAGGAAGAGATCGCGGAGCAGCTCGCCGTATCGCGCCAGCCCGTCCTGCAGGCGCTGCGCCTGCTGAAGAAAGACGGTTTCGTTCTCGACGCTCCCGGGCGCGGCCTGATGGTCGCGCCGCTCGACGTGGCGTGGATGCGCAATGTGTACCAGGTGCGCGGTGCCCTGGACGCGCTCGCGGCGCGCCTGGCGGCGGCGCGGGGCTGGAAAATCGACCCGGCGCTCATCGAGCACGGCCGCAAGTGCGCGCGCGGGCGCAACATCCAGGCGATGATCGACGCCGACCTCAGCTTCCACCAGGCGATCTACGCTGCGTCGAACAACCCGCTCATCGAACTCAGCGCCCAGGTGCATTGGCACCATTTGCGGCGTGTCATGGGCGAGGTGTTGCAGGCGTCGCGCCAGCGCTCGCCGGTGTGGGACGAACACGAAGCGATCGCGAACGCGATCGCCGCCGGCGACGCCAACGGCGCGTCGCGCCTCATCGATCAGCACAGCCGCGCCGCGAGCGACAACCTCGCGCTGCGCCTGACCCAGGTTTTGAAATCCATTGCAGGAGAGACGCCATGAAATTGACCCCGACCCAACTCGAACAATTCGAGCGCGACGGCTATCTGTTTTTCCCCGGCCTGTTCAGCCAGCCCGAAATCGACACCCTCGGCGCCGCCGTGCCGGCGCTCTATGCGCGCCAGGAGGCGTACAACGTGCGCGAGAAGGGCTCGCAAGCGGTGCGAACGAATTTCGCGGCGCACCTGTACAGCGAACCGTTTGCGCGCCTGGCGCGGCACCCGCGGATGATCGAACCCGTGCAGCAACTTTTCGACGAGCAGCTCTACATGCATCAGTTCAAGATCAACGGCAAGATGGCGTTCGAAGGCGACGTCTGGCAATGGCACCAGGACTACGGCACCTGGAGAGCCGACGACCTGATGCCCACCGAACGCGCGATGAACATCGCGATCTTTCTTGACGACGTGAACGAGTTCAACGGGCCGTTGATGTTCATCCCGGGTAGCCACAAGCGCGGCGTGATCGACGCGAAGCACGACCTGACGACGACGAGCTACCCGCTGTGGACGATCGACAATCGACCTGATTCGCCAGCTCGTCGAGCGCGGCGGCGGCAAGGGCCAATTCGACGCGCAGGGGCGCAATAGGGGCGCCGGAATCGTCGCGCCCAAGGGGCCGGCGGGTTCGATGATCCTGTTCCACAGCTGCCTCGTGCACGCGTCGACGAGCAACCTGTCGCCGTTCAACCGCGTCGCCGTGTACCTGAGTCTGTGCGCGGTCAGCAACCACATCCGGCGCTTCAAGCGGCCCGAATTCATCGCGCACCGCGACTTTGCTCCCATCGCGTGCCTGCCCGACGACTGCCTGCTCAAAGCGTACCCGGTCGACCTGCCGTGGGAGAACGGCATGCCCGCCAGTGCGCTGCAAACGTCGCTCGAAGAAATCGCCGAGACCGCCTGAACATGAGCCTGCACCGTCAACTCCAACAACGTGCCGCCGAGAACAAGCCGGTTCGCATCGGCCTCATCGGCGCCGGCAAGTTTGGCTCGATGTACCTGGCGCAAGTCCCGCGCACGCCTGGCGTGCACCTCGTTGGCATCGCCGATCTGTCGCCGGCAGCCGCGCGGACGAACCTGGCGCGCGTCGGCTGGCCGGCGCAGCAAATCGCGGCATCGTCGCTCGACGAAGCGGTTCGACTGGGAACAACGCACATCGGCGAGGACTGGCAACAGCTCGTCGCGCACCCGGCGATCGACGTCATCGTCGAATGCACCGGGCACCCGATCGCCGCAGTCGACCATTGCCTGCAAGCGTTTTCGAACGGCAAACATGTCGTCAACGTGACGGTCGAGGCGGATGCATTCTGCGGCCCACTGCTCGCACAGCGCGCGGCCAAAGCGGGCGTCCTCTACTCGCTCGCTTTCGGCGACCAGCCGGCGCTGATCTGCGACTTGGTCGACTGGGCGCGCACCTGCGGTTTCCCGGTTGATCGCCGCGGGGCGCGGCCACAAGTGGCTGCCGCATTTCAGCCAGTCGACTCCCGACACGGTGTGGGAGAACTACGGCCTCACGCCCGAGCAGGCGCTGCGTGGAGGGCTGAACCCGAAGATGTTCAACAGTTTCCTCGACGGCTCCAAACCCGCGATCGAATCGACCGCGGTCGCGAACGCGACCGGCCTCACGGTGCCGAGCAACGGGCTGCTTTACCCGCCGGCGAGCGTGGAAGACATTCCGTTCGTCACGCGCCCGATCAGCGAAGGCGGTGTGCTCGAACGCAAGGGCATGGTCGAAGTGATCTCCTCGCTCGAGGCGAACGGCCGCAAGATCCCGTACGACATCCGCATGGGCGTGTGGGTCACGGTGGAAGGCGAAACCGAATACATCCGTAATTGCTTCGAGGAATACAACGCACACACGGATCCGAGCGGGCGCTATTTCACGCTCTACAAGCGCTGGCACCTGATCGGCCTGGAGGTCGGCATGTCGGTGGCGAGCGTCGCACTGCGTGGCGAGGCGACGGGGGTCGCGAACTGCTGGAATGCGGATGTGGTGGCGACCGCGAAGCGCGACTTGCGCGTCGGCGAGGTTCTGGACGGCGAGGGCGGCTACACGGTGTGGGGCAAGCTGCTGCCGGCGCAGACGTCGGCGCAGCTGGGCGGCCTGCCGCTCGGGCTGGCGCATGGCATCAAGCTCGTTCGTCCGGTGCGCCAGGGGCAGAGCCTGACCTGGGCGGATGTGGCGATCGACACGACGACGAAGGCTCACCAGCTGCGCCGCGAAATGGAGGCGATGTTCGCGCTGCCGGTTTCCAAAGCGGCCTGAGCCATGCTCGACCTCCTGATTCGCCGCGCACAGATTTTCGACGGCAGCGGCGGCGAGCCGCAATCCGGCGATCTCGGCGTCGCCGGCGGGCGCATCGTCTACCTGGGCGCGCAGTGTCCCGACAGCGCGCAGCGCACGATTGACGCCGATGGTCTCGCGCTGATGCCCGGCATCATCGACAGTCACACCCACTTCGACGCGCAAATCACCTGGGACCCGACGCTTCGGCCGTCGCCCGCGCTCGGCGTGACGACGGCCGTGATCGGCAACTGCGGTTTCACGATCGCACCCTGCCGGCCACGGGACCGCGAGGCGACGATGCGCAACCTGACGCAAGTCGAGGGCATGTCGCTCGACGTGCTGCGCGAAGGCATTCACTGGGGCTTCGAAACCTTTCCGCAATACCTCGATCAACTGCGCAGCAAAGGCAGCGTCGTCAACATCGCGGCCTACGTCGGCCACTCGTCGGTGCGCACCTGGGTCATGGGCGAGCAGGCGACACGCCGCGCCGCGACGGCCGCAGAAGTCGAGGCGATGTGCGAACTCGTTCGCGACGCGATGCGCAGCGGCGCGGTCGGCTTTTCGACGAGCACGAGCCCGGCGCACAACGGTGAGGGTGGGCTGCCGATGCCGTCGCGCATGGCCGATGAAGCCGAGCTCGCTGCGCTCGTGGGCGCGATGGCGCACGGCGGGCGCGGCACTTTCATGTTGACGAAGAGCGGCGAAACGCGCTTGCCCTTCCTCGAGTCGCTCGCAGCGGACACCGGCCGCACTGTCATGGTCGCGGCGCTGCTCCACAACGCAGCCAACGGCGGCGCGGTGTTCGACGACCTGGCGGCGATCAGCGCCGCGAATTCGCGCGGGCACCGGCTGTTGGGCCAGGTGTCGTGTTGCCCGCTGACGATGGACTTCACGCTCGCGTCGCCGTACCCCGTCGAAGGGCTGGCGGCGTGGCGGCCGGCACTGGGGCGCAGCGGGGCGGAACTCGCTGCCGTCTTGTCGCGGCGCGAGTTTCGCGACGCGGTCCGTGCCGAGCTCGCGTCACCCGCGACGTTTCGCCTGTTCAACAGCGAGTGGCACAAGGTCCACGTCGTCGAAGTCGCCAAGCCTGAGCACGCGCACCTCGAGCAGCGCACGATTGCCGAGATTGCCGCTGAGTCCGCGCGCGACCCGCTCGATGTGCTGCTCGATCTGGCGCTCGCAGAAGACCTGCGCACCGTGTTCACGGCGCAATTGCTCAACAGCGACGAAGGCGCGGTCGGCCGCATGCTGACGCACCCGCACGCAATCGTCTCGCTGAGCGACGCGGGCGCACACCTGACGTTCTTCAACGACGCGGGCTTTGGCTTGCACTTGCTCGGCCATTGGGCGCGCGAGCGCGGCACGATGACGATGGGCGAAGCGGTGCGCCGGATCACGTCGCACCCGGCGCAAGTGTTCGGCATGCCCGGGCGCGGGTTGCTGCGCGAAGGCTACGCCGCCGACCTGCTGCTGTTCGACCCGGCGCAAGTCGGGCGTGGGCCGAAGAAGCGCGTCTTCGACTTGCCTGGCGGCGCGCCACGCCT
Source organism: uncultured beta proteobacterium (assembly GCA_963775015.1). Lineage (GTDB taxonomy): Bacteria > Pseudomonadota > Gammaproteobacteria > Burkholderiales > Burkholderiaceae_C > JAEMQF01. The sequence continues at coordinate 299,093 of CAVZHI010000005.1, forward strand.
CACGACCGATGCGCTCGGTGTGCAAGGCGTGTGGGTGAACGGCAGGCAGGTCGCGGACCGGCATGGCCTCGTGCCGAACGCGCCGCTTGCGGGCGACTTGCTGACCGAATTCGCCGCCTGACCGCGGAACGCGGCTCAGGCGCGCTCGCGCAACTTCGAAAGCACGCTCAACGCAGCCAGCGCGAGCAGCAGGTACAAGGCAAGGCTCCAGTGTTCGAACGAAACGCCGAGCACGCGCACCGCGGCGTCGGCGCAATTCGCCGTCACCTGAAACAGCGAAGGCAGCAGCGCTTCAACGCCGAGCGCGTTCAGCACTTTGTCCGCCAACGTCAGGTTGCATGAACTCGACTTGGCTGCGACGCCGTGTTGCCACAATGCCGCCGCAGCGCCGAGCAGCGCGAGGACGACCGTCGCGCCGGCGATGGCAAAGCGCGCCGGCCGCGAGTTGAACAAGGCGCCCAGCAGGCAAACCAGGCCGATGACGATGAAGATGAGGCGCTGCAAGATGCACCAGGGGCAGGGTCGCATCTCGAACGCGTATTGCGCGAGCAGCGCCAAGCCGACGGCGCCGGCGCTGCTAAGCGCCATCGCGGCGAAGCGCTGCGCCGCGCTGAGATCGCGCAACCTCATGCGACCTGGGCGATGAGTTCGATCTCGACGCAGGCGCCGAGCGGAATCTGCGCCACGCCGAAGGCGCTGCGTGCGTGCGCGCCGGCGGCGGCGCCGAAGACCTCGACGAGCAGCTCCGAACAGCCGTTCGTCACCAGGTGCTGCTCGGTGAAGGTGGGCGTGCTGTTCACCAGGCTCATCACCTTGACGATGCGTTGCACCTTGTTCAAATCGCCGACCGCGGCGTGCAGCGTTCCGAGCAGTTCGATTGCGATCGCGCGCGCGGCGAGCTTGCCGGTTGCCGTATCGACGTTGGCGCCGAGCTGGCCGACCCAGGGCTTGCCGTCGCGCCGTGCGATGTGCCCCGAGACGAAGACCAGATTTCCGGTGCGAACGAAGGGCACGTAAGCGGCCGCGGGCGTGGCCAGCGCGGGCAGGACGATGCCGAGGGCCTTGAGCTTGTCGTAGACGTTGTTGCTGTCTGCCATGAAGGTCTCCAGATCAATGGGCCAGGGGCGCCGGTTTGCGGGCGCCGATCCTACACTGCGGCCCATGACGGCGCCCTGCAAGGGATGGTGGCTTGCCGGCCTGGCGCTGGCGTGGCTCGCGGGCGCCGCGATCCAGCTGCAAGAGCGCGAATTGCTGGGTGGCGCCGCCTACGCCGGCGCGATCGTCGCCGGCGCCGTGGTCCTCGCGTTCGGGTGGGTGCGCGGGCCAACGCGCCCACCTCGCGTGGGGTGGCTTGTGCGGTGCGGCCTTGCTGGCCTTTGGCATGACGGGCGGGCGTGCCGTCTTGCGCGTCGCGCAGACCTTGCCGGCGGCGCTCGAGGGGCAAGACGTCGTCGTCGAAGGCGTTGTCGCGAACCTGCCGCAGCACAGCGCGTCCGGGACGCGTTTTCGCCTGCGGATCGACTCGGCGCAGCTCCAGGGGCAGGCCGTGACCTTGCCGCCCCTGCTCGCTCTCGGCTGGTACCGCGGCGCGCACGAGGACGCGTCGAGCACGCCACCACGCCAGGAGCTGCGCGCCGGGCAGCGCTGGCGTTTCACGCTGCGCCTGCGCCGACCGCACGGCAACGTGAATCCGCACGGATTCGACTACGAGCTCTACCTGTTCGAGCTGGGTGTCGGCGCGACCGGCTATGTGCGCGACGCGCCGGCACACCTGCTCGATGGCGCCGCCGGGTACCCGATCGAACGCTTGCGCCAGGCGGTGCGCGACGCGATCGAGGCCTACGTTCCCGATCGTCGCATCGCCGGCGTGCTCGCGGCGCTCGCGATCGGCGACCAGGCGGCGATCGAGCGCGACGACTGGGACTTGTTCCGCAACACCGGCGTCGCGCACCTGATGTCGATCAGTGGATTGCACGTGACGATGTTCGCCTGGGCTGCAGGCGCGCTGATTGCCGTTGTGTGGCGCCGCTTTCCCCGCGCACTGCTGAGCGTGCCCTTGCCCGTCGCGGTGAGCTGGGGCGGGCTCGCTGCCGCGCTGGTGTACGCGCTGCTGTCGGGTTGGGGCGTACCCGCACAACGCACCGTCTGGATGCTCGCCGCGGTCGTCAGCCTGCAAGCGCTGGGGCTGGCCTGGCCCTGGCCCTTGGTGCTGCTCGTCGCGGCGGCGGTCGTGACCTTGCTCGACCCCTGGGCCTTGTTGCAGCCCGGGTTCTGGTTGTCGTTCGGTGCGGTTGGATTGTTGATGGCGTCGCGCCCAGTGCATGGGCCCACGCCTTCGCCGCGGTACGCCGACGGTGTGAAAGGGGGGGGTATGCGCCTTGCCGGCGTGCTGCGCGGTGGGATTCGCACCCAGCTCATCGCGACCTTGGGTCTGACGCCGCTGACGCTGGTGTTCTTTCAGCAGGTCTCGTTGGTCGGCCTGCTCGCGAACCTGTTCGCGATCCCGCTTGTCACGCTGCTCATCACGCCGCTCGCCTTGCTCGGCGTGCTCGCCGCGCCGCTGTGGGTGCTCGCGGCGGCGGTGACGCGAGGCTTGATCGGCGCCCTCGGCTGGCTCGCGGCGCTGCCGGGCGCCGTCTGGACCGTTCCTGCGGCGCCGGTATGGGCGCAACTCACAGCGCTCGTGGGCGCCGCGTTGCTCATCATGCCCCTGCCGTGGCGCGCACGGCTGCTCGCCGTTCCGCTTGCGCTGCCCTTGCTGGCGCCGCACGCGCTGCGTCTCGAGTCCGGTCGTTTCGAGCTGATCGCACTCGACGTCGGGCAGGGCACGTCGGTGCTGGTGCGAACGCGGAACCGCTTGTTGCTCTACGACGCCGGGCCGCAATACTCGCGCGACAGCGACGCCGGCCAGCGCGTCGTTTTGCCGCTGCTGCGCGGGCGAGGCGAATCGCGCATCGATGCGCTCGTGCTGAGCCACCGCGACACCGATCACGTCGGCGGCGCGCGCGCGGTGCTCGGCGCGCTGCCGGTGGGCGAGTTGATGAGTTCGCTCGACGAATCGCACCCCTTGCTCGCCGCCGTGCCGGCGCACACGCGCTGCGAATCCGGCCAGTCGTGGTCCTGGGATGGGGTTCAGTTCGACATGCTGGGGCCGCAGGCCGCGAGCTACGAGCGCGCCATGAAGCCGAACGCTTTGTCGTGCGTTCTGCGCATCTCGTCGCCGCAGGGCTCGGCGCTGCTCGCCGGCGACATCGAGCGCGAGCAGGAAGCGGCCCTTGTCGCCCTTTGGGGACCCAAGCTGCGCAGCGACGTGCTCGTGGTTCCGCATCACGGCAGCAAGACCTCGTCGAGCACCGCGTTCCTGGATGCGGTGGAGCCGCGTTTCGCGGTGATTCAGGCCGGCTACCGGAACCGCTTCGGCCATCCTGCACCCGAAGTCAGGGCGCGCTACATCGAACGCCAGGTCGACGTCGTCCAGAGCCCAGCATGTGGCGCTTGGTCCTGGCCCGGCGCACTCGATGCGTCAGGCGAGTGCACGCGCGACACGACGCGCCGCTACTGGCGCCATCAGCCGCAACCCTGAATCAGGCGGGTTTCAGGGGTCGTGCGCCGGCCGCGCACCAACGCTCAGGCGCCGAACAGGCCCAGCGTGCGGCTGTTCGTGAACACCGGGCTGTCGCTCGATCCGGTGGCGACGACGATCCGGCTGCGCCCTTGGCGCCGCGCTTCGTAAAGCGCCTGCTCGGCGCGGCGCAGCGCGTCGGCGACGGTTTCGTCTTCAAAGAGCCGCACGATGCCGAAGCTCAGGCTGAGCGCAGCGCGGCGCGGCGCGACCTCCTGCGTCGCCAGTTGCGCCACCATGCGCGATGCGACCGCCATCGCGCCCTTTGGCAAGGTGTTGGGCAGCAGGATCACGAACTCATGGCTGCCGACGCGGCCCGCCACGTCGAACTCGCGCAGCGTTTCGCGCAGGCAATGCGACACCTGGCGCAACGCGTCGTCTCCGGCAGCCAGGCCGAACATCTCGTTGATGCGTTTGAAGTGGTCGATGTCGAACGCAATCATCGAAGTGGCTTCGCCCTTCGTTGCAGCCAACGCATCGGTCGCGAGCTCCTGGAAGTGGCGCCGGTTCGCCACCCGCGTCAACACGTCCATGTCGGCCATGTAGCGCAGCTTGCGCTGTTCGGCGCGCCAGGTCGATTCGGTGCGCTGGAAGTTCAGCACCAGCACCACCGCCACCATCGCGATCGCCGGCAAGGCCATGACGACACTCGCCGTGAGCAGGGCGGTGGCGATCGATTCGGGCGCCATGCCGCGTGTTGCAAGGCGCGCCGCGGACGTGAGCGCCGCAGCGAAGAAGGCGAAAGCGAGGAATTGCAGCGCCGGGCTGCCCTTGAACTCGGTGAGCCGCGTCACGAGGATCGCCGCGTAGGCCTGGAGCAACATCGGTCCGACACACCAGACCAGCCATTGCACCGACGGCGTGGCGCCCATTTGCAACACCGCGGCGGCGCCGAGCCACACCAGGGCGAGCATGGCGAGGTCGACACTGCCGCGCACGCGCAAGCCGTGGCGTGAGTAGAAACGGCGCAGTCCGGCGAGCACGCAAACGGGCCATTGCAACAACAGCAGTTGGGCGGCGGCCAAAACCAGGTCGCTCGCCGGCGCGACAACTTGCAACGTCAGGCCGGCGCCGAGCAGCCACTGCGCAGCGACCCAGAACCAGTGGCCGCGGTAGCAGGTCTGGCGCACGCCGAACCAGGTCATTGCGGCTGCGCTGAGCAACAGCGCAAGGGCGCAAACGAAGAGCAGGGTGGGGGGGTGCAGTGCCATCGGCGTACGCAGGAATCAACATTGTGACCTCCTTGGCGGGTCGAACGAGCGCGTCGCACCAGGCGCAATGCGGAACGATTTCTCGCGGCCCGCTACGATTGCTCGTTTGCTCGATATTCACAGGTGACCGGAAGATGTCAATGGACGAAGTGGACTACCAGATCCGAGGCGACGAAATGCAGCTCGTCGAGATCGAACTCGACCCCGGCGAAGCCGCAGTCGGCGAGGCCGGCAGCATGATGTACATGGACGCCGGGATTGCCATGGACACCGTGTTCGGCGACGGCGCTGCGCCTCAAGGTGGACTCCTGGGCAAGCTGCTCGGCGCCGGCAAGCGGCTCATCACGGGAGAGTCGCTGTTCACCACGGTGTACACGAACCAGTCACAAGGCAAGCTGAAGGTCGCCTTCGCCGCACCCTATCCGGGGAAGATTCTGCCGATGGATTTGCGTCGGCTGGGCGGCACGCTGATATGCCAGAAGGACGCGTTCCTGTGCGCAGCGCGTGGTGTGTCGCTCGGGATTCATTTTCAGCAAAAGATGTCGGTCGGTTTTTTCGGCGGCGAAGGATTCATCATGCAGCGCCTGGACGGGACTGGCTTGGCGTTCATTCACGCCGGCGGAACCGTGCTGCAACGCGAGTTGCAATCCGGCCAGACCTTGTTCGTCGACACCGGCTGCCTGGTGGCCCTCACCCCCTCGGTGGGTTTCGAGATTCAGTACGTGGGCAAGATCAAGACTGCATTGTTCGGAGGCGAAGGCTTGTTCTTCGCCAAAGTCACCGGGCCGGGCACCATCTGGCTGCAAAGCCTGCCTTTCTCGCGCCTCGCGTCGCGCGTCTTTGCCGCAGCGCCGCAGCGCGGCGGCTCGCGCGAAGAAGGTTCGCTGCTGGGTGGCTTGGGTGCGGGTGGGTTGCTCGGTGGCGTCTTGGGCGGGGACGACGATGACTGAGGCCGCCTTCATGAACCTCGCGCGCGCCGCTCGCGGCTGAGCGACACGCCGTGAACCAGCTGCTCGATTCGTTCTGGCGCGCCGCAGCGTACTGCCTGCACCCGCGCGTCATCCTGCTGAGTTTTCTGCCCTTGATCGTGGCTGCAGGGTCGGCGGCGCTGCTCGGCTATTTTTTCTGGGAAGACACGCTCGCGAGCGTGCGCGCCACGCTCGAGAGCTGGTCGCTGCTGGAGGCGATGCTGCGCTGGCTCGACGGCGTGGGCGCGCAAGGGTTTCGCACCGTGCTCGCGCCGCTCATCGTCGTCGCGTTGGCGATTCCGGTGATCGTCGTGTTCTCGCTCCTGCTGGTGGCGTTGCTGATGACGCCTGCCGTCGTGACGCTGGTCGAGCAGCGCCGCTTCGCCCAGCTCGAACGGCGCCGTGGCGCAAGTTTTCTCGCCAGCGCGAGCTGGTCGCTCGTCTGCTCGCTGATCGCACTCTTTGCACTCGTCGTGAGCATTCCGCTCTGGTTCGTGCCGCCGCTGATCCTCGTGCTGCCGCCATTGATCTGGGGCTGGCTCACGTACCGCGTCATGAGTTTTGACGCGCTCGCGGAACACGCCAGCGCCATCGAGCGCAAAGCCTTGCTGCGCGAGCACCGCTGGCCGTTGATCGCGATGGGCGTCATCACCGGCTATCTTGGCGCCGCGCCTTCGCTGCTCTGGGCGCTGAGCGCCGCGTTCCTGGTTCTGGCGCCGCTGCTCGTCGTCGTCGCGGTGTGGCTGTACACGCTCGTGTTTGCGTTCTCCACGCTCTGGTTCACCCACTACCTGCTCGCCGCGCTGCACGCCTTGCGTCTCGCGGCAGAGAAACCGCCTGCCGCAGCGCCCGCTGTGCTCGAGCTGCCGCCGAGCCCGGCAACACCCATCCTGCCCGCACCATGAACTTCGGCCTCATCATCGTCGGCGACGAAATCCTCTCGGGCAAGCGCGCCGACAAACATCTGCCCAAAGTGATCGAACTGCTCGCGGCGCGTGGCCTGAGCCTGAATTGGGCGCGCTACGTCGGCGACGAGCCGGACAGAATCACCGCCGATCTGGCGTACGCCTTCGCCTGCGGCGATGTGGTCTTCTCGTGCGGCGGCATCGGCGCGACGCCCGACGATCACACGCGCCAATGCGCCGCCAAGGCGCTGCAGCGGCCGCTCGAGCTGCACCCGCAGGCGCGCGATCTCATTCTGCAGCGCTTGCGCGAGATGGCGCAGGAGCAGGGCATTGCCTACGAGCCGCAGCGCAGCGACAACGTGCACCGCCTCAACATGGGGATGTTTCCACAGGGCGCGCAGATCATCCCGAACCCGTACAACAAAATCGCCGGCTTCTCGGTGGACAAGGTCTACTTCGTTCCCGGATTCCCGGTGATGGCGTGGCCGATGATCGAATGGGTGCTCGATCAGCGCCTCGCGCATTTGCACCGCGCCATCGGCGTGCGTGAGAAATCGGTGATCGTGTTCGGCGGCATGGAGGCGACGCTGACGCCGTTGATGTTGCGCATCGAAGCGCAGTTTGCCGGCGTCAAGGTGTTCAGCCTGCCCAGCGTCGACCATCCGCAATGGGGGCGTCACATCGAGCTGGGCGTGAAGGGCCAGAGTGACGCGATCGGCGCGATCGACGCCGCCTACGCCGAGATGTGCCGGGGATTGCGCGACGCCGGCGTCAGCCTGGGCCCTGAATTGGTGCGATAGCGCTTCGTCTGCGCGTTCAAAACGGTGCGCCCAGCCGCACCAGCCATGTGCGTTTGGCACGCTTTGCCGGGGCCGGACGCGGGCATGGTTTCTGCTACATTCCTGTGCGCATTTTTCGCGCCCGAGTTGCAAATCGCAGTGGGCGCGCGGCGCAACCATAACCAACCCACCTAACGCAGACCGCGAGGAGATCCTGATGGCCAAGACCGTTGCCGACGTGATGAAGATGGTGAAGGAGAACGAAATCAAATTCGTCGACTTCCGCTTCACCGACACCCGCGGCAAGGAACAGCACGTGTCCGTACCTGTGTCGGCGTTCGACGAAGACAAGTTCAGCGCCGGGCACGCCTTCGACGGTTCCTCGATCGCCGGGTGGAAGGGCATTGAAGCGTCCGACATGTTGCTCATGCCCGATCCAAACACGGCCAACATCGACCCGTTTTTCGAAGAGCCGACGCTGCTCTTGACGTGCGACGTTCTCGAGCCGGGCGACGGCAAGCCTTACGAGCGCGACCCGAGGTCGCTCGCCAAGCGCGCCGAGGCGTACATGAAGGCGTCGGGCCTGGGCGACACGGCTTACTTCGGCCCCGAACCCGAGTTTTTCGTCTTCGACAGCGTGCGCTGGGGTGTGGATATGTCGGGTTCTTTCTCGAAGATCGAGTCCGAAGAAGCCGCCTGGAGCAGCAGCAAGGAATACGAGCACGGCAATTCAGGCTATCGACCCACCGTCAAGGGCGGCTACTTCCCCACGCCCCCGGTCGACAGCTTTCAGGACATGCGCTCCGAAATGTGCCTGATCCTCGAATCGCTCGGAATTCCGGTCGAAGTGCACCACCACGAAGTCGGCACGGCAGGCCAGATGGAACTCGGTACCAAATTCAGCACCCTGGTGCAGCGTGCCGACTGGCTGCAATTGCAGAAGTACGTGATCCAGAACGTCGCGCATTCCTACGGCAAGACGGCGACCTTCATGCCCAAGCCGATCGTCGGCGACAACGGCTCGGGAATGCACGTGCACCAGTCGGTGTGGAAAGACGGCAAGAACCTGTTCGCCGGCGACGGCTACGCCGGGCTGTCGGAATTCGCGCTGTACTACATCGGCGGCATCATCAAGCACGCCCGAGCGCTCAACGCCATCACGAACCCCGGAACGAACTCGTACAAGCGACTCGTTCCCGGCTTCGAGGCGCCCGTCAAACTGGCCTACAGCTCGCGCAACCGGTCCGCGTCGATCCGCATTCCGTACGTGGCGAATCCGAAAGGCCGGCGCATCGAAGCCCGCTTCCCGGACCCGCAAGCCAACCCCTACCTGGCCTTTGCCGCGCTCTTGATGGCCGGCCTGGACGGCGTGGAAAACAAGATCCATCCCGGCGATGCGGCGACGAAGGACCTGTACCACCTGCCGCCCGAAGAGGACGCGAAGATCCCCACCGTGTGCCACAGCCTGGATCAGGCGCTCGACTACCTCGACAAGGGTCGTTCTTTCCTGACCAAGGGCGGCGTCTTCACCGACGGATTCCTTGACGCCTACATCGAACTCAAGATGCAGGAAGTGACGCGCTACCGGATGACGACGCACCCGGTCGAGTTCGACATGTACTACAGCCTCTGACACGCTACGCCCGCGTGGCGGCCGGAGAAAGGGACGGTACTTGCCGTCCCTTTTTCTTGCGCAAAACCTGACATTCCGCGAGACAATCCGCGCGACCGTGTGCGCAGCTGGGCCATCCAGCGCGTTCTCCGGCAAAGGACGGGTTGTCATGAAGATTGGCCTTGGATCGCGGCTTGCAGTTCTGACCTTGCTCGGCGGCGCCTCGCTCGCGCAGGCGCAGGGCAACACGGTGTATCGCTGCCCGGGCAACATCTACACCGACACGATCAGCGCCAAGGAAGCGCAGGATCGAGGCTGTCGCACCCTCGAGGGCGTGCCGGTGACCGTGATCCAGACGGTTCGACCGCGCACCGAAGGCAAGGGGTCGCCGGTGCCGGCTGCGTCTGCGCCGCGCGGCGGCGAAGGCCGCTCCGAGGCCAAGGTGGATCCGAACGCGCAGCGCTCGCGTGACTCTGACGCGCGGCGCATTCTCGAAGCCGAGTTGCGCGCTGAAATCGACCGCCTCGACGCGCTGCAAAAGGAATTCAACAACGGTGAACCCGAGCGCCGCGGCGAAGAGCGCAACTTTCAGAAGTACCAGGACCGGCTCACCGAGCTGAAAGCCGGCATTGCGCGCAAGGAAAGCGACATCGCCGCCCTGAAGCGCGAGCTGGCCAAACTCGCGCCGTGAGCGCCGGGTCCGAACGCGTCGCCACGCGTTCCGAGCTGGTCGCACCAGCCTACGCGGCATTCGACCACCTGGCGAGCATGGTCGCCGTGATTGGCGCCAGCGGCAACTGCATCTTTGCCAACGCGGCGTTCGAGCAGACGATCGGTCTGGCGCGGCGCAGCGTGCAACGCTCGAACCTGTTTGACTGGTTCGTCGACGCGCAGCCGTTGCGCGAGACGGTGATCGCGGTGCTCGGCAACCGGTTCTCGGCGAGCCGACTCGAGGCGCAACTGCAGCGCCGCGGCCACGGCGACACCTGGCCGGTGCACGCGATCGTGAGCCCGATCGAGGCGACACCGCATGTCGTCGTCGAACTCGTCGTCGTCGAGCAGCAGGTCCGCCTGGAGCGCGAAGAGCGGGTCAGCGGCCAAGTGCAGGCGAACAAGGAGCTGATCCGAAACCTGGCGCATGAAATCAAGAATCCGCTCGGCGGCATCCGCGGCGCAGCCCAGTTGCTCGAGATGGAGTTGCCGGCGAGAGGCTTGCGCGACTACACGCGCGTCATCATCGCCGAGGCGGACCGCCTGCAGGCGCTCGTCGACCGGCTGCTCGCGCCGCACCGTTTGCCGCATGTGGTGGGCGACGTGAACATCCACGAAGTCTGCGAGCGCGTGCGTGCCCTCGTGCTCGCCGAGTTTCCGCGTGGCCTCGAAGTCATGCGCGACTACGACGTGTCGATTCCCGACTTTCGCGGCGACCGCGAGCAACTCATCCAGGCGCTGCTCAACATCGTGCAGAACGCAGCGCAGGCGCTGACCGAGCGCATCGACGCTGGCGACGCGCGCATCACGCTCAGCACGCGGATTGCACGCCAAGTGACTCTTGGCAAGCAGCGCTATCGTCTGGCACTGGAATTGCATGTGATGGACAACGGCCCCGGCGTTCCCGAGAACCTGCGCGAAACGATCTTCTATCCCCTGGTGAGTGGGCGCGAAGGGGGTTCCGGGCTGGGTTTGACGCTGGCGCAGTCATTCGTCCAGCAGCATCTGGGCACGGTGGAATGCGAAAGCGAGCCTGGTCAAACTGTTTTCAAGATACTGATCCCGTTGCCTTGAGCGGCAGGCCGGCACCAGCCTGCGGCGAGTGGCGGCGCAACGCAGGCCCTGAATGAAACCCATCTGGATCGCCGACGACGACCAATCGATCCGCTTCGTGCTCGAGCGCGCATTGACGCGCGAGGGTTTCACGGTGCGCAGCTTCACCAATTCACGTGACGTGCTGAGCGCGCTTGCAACCGAGCAGCCGCAGGTTCTCGTGTCGGACATCCGCATGCCCGGCGGTTCGGGCCTGGATCTCTTGGCGCAGGTGAAACTCGCGTACGCCGGATTGCCGGTGATCGTGATGACGGCGTACTCGGACCTCGATCACGCTGTGAGCGCGTTCCAAAGCGGCGCTTTCGAGTACCTGCCCAAACCCTTCGACGTGCCCAGGGCGGTCGAGCTGGTGCGCCGTGCTGTCGAAGAAGGCCTGCGCGAACCTTCGCGCGGCGAGCGCGCAGCGCCGCTGCCCGAAATGCTCGGCCAGGCGAGCGCGATGCAGGACGTGTTTCGCGCCATCGGGCGCCTCAGCCAAAGCACCGTCACGGTGCTCGTCACGGGCGAGTCGGGGTCGGGCAAGGAGCTCGTCGCGAAGGCCTTGCACAAGCACAGCCCGCGCGGCGAGGCCGGCAGCAACGGGCCGTTCGTTGCGATCAACACCGCGGCGATCCCGAAAGACCTGCTCGAGTCGGAACTGTTCGGCCACGAGCGCGGCGCGTTCACCGGAGCGCAGACGATGCGCCGCGGGCGCTTCGAGCAGGCCGACGGCGGAACCCTGTTCCTCGACGAAATCGGCGACATGCCGTACGACCTGCAGACGCGACTGCTGCGCGTCTTGTCGGACGGGCAGTTCTACCGCGTCGGTGGGCACAACCCGATGCGCAGCAACGTGCGCATCATCGCCGCGACGCACCAGGACCTGGAGGCGCGAGTTCGCGCCGGCACCTTCCGCGAAGACCTGTTCCACCGGCTGAACGTGATCCGCCTGCGCCTTCCCGCGCTGCGCGAGCGCCCCGAAGACATTCCGGTGCTGGCGAAGTTCTTCCTGCAGAAGAGCGCCAGAGACCTCGGTGTCGAAGCGAAGACTTTCAGCGACACTGCACTGGCGCGCCTGCTGCAGTTCGACTACCCAGGCAACGTGCGCCAGTTGGAGAACATCTGCCACTGGCTGAGCGTGATGGCGCCTTCGCAGCGCATCGACGCCGACGATTTGCCGCCCGAACTGCAGCGCCCGGGTGTAACCCCCGCCTCGCCCGCGGCCGCGATGCCGAGCGCTGAACCCATGAGCCTCGAGTCCGAACCCGCAGAGCCCGTTGCGCAAAGAACTGTTGCGCCGGCTCTGGCGGCGCCGGCGCATTGGCTCGCCGGCCTCGAGGAAGAAGCGCGTGCCTTGCTCCTGTCCGGCGCGCCCGACACCTGGGACGGCTTGACGCGCAGGTTCGAGGAGCGCCTGATTCAGACGGCGCTGGACATCACCCAGGGCCGGCGCATCGAGGCCGCACGGCGCCTCGGAATCGGGCGCAACACGATCACGCGCAAGATCGAGGACCTCAAGCGCCGAGGTTGACGTCGAGCTCGACCCACACCGGCGCGTGGTCGCTCGGCCTCTCGTTCTTGCGCGTCGGCTTGTCGATCACGCACGCCTTGACCGCGGGCCGGAGTGTTTCGCTGACCAGAATGTGGTCGATGCGCAAGCCCTGGTTCTTGCGAAACGCAAGGTTGCGGTAATCCCACCAGCTCCAGCTCTTGGGCGGCTGCTCGAAGAGGCGAAACGCGTCGTGCAGGCCCAGGCGCAGCAACCGTGCGAACTGGGCGCGTTCCTCATCGGTGCAGTGAATCTGCCCGGCCCAGGCGACCGGGTCGTAGACGTCGCGGTCTTCCGGGGCGATGTTGAAATCGCCCAGCAACACGAGGCGCGGCTGGCGCGCACACTCGACCTGCAACCAGTCGTGCAAGGCGTCGAGCCAGCGCATCTTGTAGCGGAACTTGTCGCTGCCCGGCGCTTCGCCGTTGGGCATGTAGGCGCCGATGACGCGCACGCCATTCACGGTGCCGGTGATGACCCGAGCCAGGTCATCGTCAAAGCCGGGAATGTTCTTCACCACGTCGCTCGCGCCGCCGCGCGTCAGCAGGGCCACGCCGTTGTAGGTCTTCTGGCCAAAGAACTCGGCGCGGTAGCCGGCGGCTGCGATTTCCGCGAGCGGGAACTTCTCGTCGACGAGCTTGGTTTCCTGCAGGCACAGCGCGTCGGGGCTCTGCGCTGCGAGCCAGGCCAGCACCTGCGGCAGGCGGACCGTGAGTGAGTTGACGTTCCAGGTGGCGAGTTTCATGTCGGGTCCCGGCAGAAGAAGCGGCTTCCCAAGTGACCTACTGCACGGCCGTTACTTGTGGTTGCCGCGGAGGCCTGAATTTTGCCGTGCAGCGCGCCGACAACTCAGGCATCCGGGTGCGGCGGCCCAAGCGGCTGCCATTGGATCATGCACCCGCAGCAGTCAAGGAGTCTGTCATGTCCATCTCGTCCATCTCGCTCACCTTCTTCAGCATGACGGGTGCGGCCGCAGCGCCGCCTCGCGTGGCCTCGACCAGCCCGGCGACGAACGACGCTCCGGCGCCGGCGACGCAGTCCTGCGAAGCGCATGGCGCAGGCCAGGGGCGGCGCAACGTGCTCTACGAGGCGATGATGGCGGCGCTGCGCGAAATGGGCTTGACCGGAGACCCGGCGCCAGCGCCAGCGCCAGCGCCGGGTACACCGCCATCGCCACCCGCGCCCGCACCGATCCCTGTTCCGGCTCCTGCACCCGCGCCTGCAGCGGGATCGCCTGTGCCGGCGGCACCCAACCCCACCGGTGCAGGCGGCACGGCTCCCGCTGAAGCGACGCCGGCGCCGAGCGTCGAAGAAGCAGTGTTCGCGTTCGCCCACGCTCTGTGGCAGGCGTTGCGCGGCAGCGAGTCCGGACGCTCGCACGGGCACCGCCACGACGACGACCACGAAGGGCACCATGGACATCAACGCCACCGGCATGGCGACGGGTACGAAATGTCGCGCGGCTATTCGGGTCTGGCGACGCGCCTCGATGCGCTGGCAGTTCGCTTCGACGCGAGCACCGGCGCGGTGAATGCCGCACCCGCCGCGCCTGCATCAAGCAGCGCCGCGGCCGATCCGGCGGCGGCGCTTTCTGTCGTCGCCCCCCAAGCCAGCGAACCTGCCGGCGCTGTGGTCCCGGCAGCGGCGAGCCCGGCGACGACGAGCCCCTTGTCGCAGGCCTTCGACGCGATGATGCGCGTCCTGCGCTCCCTGAACCCGACCGCAGCACCGTCACCGAATTCGTCCACCCCGAGCCTGCCGGCGTTCCTGCACAGCCTGGCGCGCGGCCTGAACGCCGAGCGTGCAACGCCGGCCTTCACGGGCGTAGGCGTCGTGATCAATATCACCGCCTGAGCGCGGGGCGCGAGTTCTGAAGCCACTGTGGCTTGCCACTTGCTTGAATCCCTGCACGGACGGTGCAGCCCGGCTGGGGTGCTCAGATGTGCAACCCGGCGAGTCCGCCCAGGACTGCGCCGATCGCGCTCAGCGCGTAAACGCCGTACTGCAAACCCTTGCTCTTCGTGAGCAAGGCGATCGCGGCCATCGCGATCGCAATCTGCAGCGCCGTCGTCGCTTGCGCCCAGCGGTGATGCTGGTGAATCTGTTCGTCGCTTTGTTGTCCCACGCCGTCGATTCGTCTTCGAGCTTCTTCGCGGCGAGCATGATCTCTGCTTTCTCGACCTTGTAACGTTTCACTTCGTCGACGTAGAAAACCTTGCGCGACTCGGGCGCGAGTTCGATCGCCAGCTCGGCCAGGTTCTGCTTGCTGCTCTTGGCCTGGAAGTAATTCCATTGGTTCGACGCTTCGGTCTTCTTGATCGCCGCGTTGTTCTTGAACAGGCCGGCGTTCGCTTGCGTCGCGCCGCCCTGATAGGCGAACAGCGCGCCGACCGTGGCGATGATCGCCGTCGTCACCGCCAGCCGCCCGGCGAACCCCTCCGGCTCGTGCTGCGCCGCGTGCTCGAGCTCGTGATCGTGCGGGCCGTGGACGTGAAATCCTGCTCCTGACAATTCAATCTCCTTGGATGCGTCGGTAAGTGACAAAACTGAATTCGAGCCCTTGCTCGGTGCGTGCGCGTTCGCGCGAAGTTTCTTCGAACTGGGTCCGGTCCCAAAGCGGGAAGAAGACGTCGCCGGGCAGGTCGGCGTCGATCTCGGTGAGGATCAACTCGTCGGCGACGGGCAGCGCCTCGGCGTAGGCGCGCGCGCCGCCGATCACGAAGACCTTGGGCGCGTCGCCGAGCCGTTCCAGGGCCGCTTGCACTGACGGCGCAACCTCGCCGCCCGCAGCGCGCCAATCGGGACTGCGCGTCAGCACGATGTTGCGCCGCCCGGGCAGCGGGCGGCCGATCGAATCCCAGGTCTTGCGTCCCATGATGACGGGGCAGCCCAAGGTCAGCCGCTTGAAGCGCGGCAGGTCTTGCGGCAGATGCAGCAGCAGCGCGTTGTTCTTGCCGATCGCGCGGTTGCGCGCGACGGCGGCGATCAGGGCGAGGGTCGGGCGTGACATGCGGGGAATTGTCGCAGCCGCACGATGCGAGCCCCGCGGATGCGATTCACTGGCGGCTCAGGGAGAGACGAGCGAGCGCGCGGCTTCTTCGCCCTTCGCGATGTGCTCGCGCATGAGGCGCTGCACGAGCGGTGCATCGCGCGCCAACAAGGCCGCCAGGATCGCGCGGTGTTCGAGCAGCGACGCTTCGATGCGCCCTTGCTTGAACAATGAATGGTGGCGGTTCAGCTTCATCACCTTGCGCAAGTCGGCGACGACCTGCTTGCCCCAGCGGTTGTCCGCGAGATCGAGCAGGTGCAGGTGAAAGCGCTCGTTGGCGGCAAAAAAATGGTCGCGGTCGAGGATGCTCGTTTCGAGATCGAGGTGCAGCCGTTCCAATTCGTCGAGTTGGCTGGCGCTGGCGTGGCGCGCCACCTTCGCCGCTGCGTCGCCTTCGAGCAGAGCGAGGAGGTGGAAGACTTCGGTGAGATCGCGGCTCGACACTTCGGTCACGTACGCGCCGCGGCGAAGTTTCATCGTCACCAGGCCTTCGCGCGCCAGGACTTTGAGCGCCTCGCGCAGCGGGGTGCGGCTGATGCCGAATTCGGCGGCGAGCGCCTGCTCGTCGATCCAGCTTCCCGGGCCGAGGTGATGGCCGAGAATGCGCTGCCGCATCCGCTCGGCGACGGTTTCGTACATCGCCGCCTCGGGCAGGCGGCGCTTCAGCGCACGCCGCACCGCGGGCTCGAGGTTCGGCTTGCTGGACAGAGTGGCCATGCCAAAGAATATAATTCATTTTTGAATTACGAATCGTGTGAGCGGCCCGGTGCCAAGCCCGGTCCGCAGCCCACGAGCCGCGAAAGGTCACGATGCACGACAAGGCCGACTCCGACCCCACCGACCCGCTGGCGCAGTGGCGACGTGTCGCCGCGAAAGCGGCACCGGGCGGAAGCGTTGAGTCGCTCGACTGGCTCACGCCCGAGGGCATTGCGGTGAAGGCGGTGTACACCGCCGCCGATCTGCAAGGCCTGCGCGTACACCGATACCCTGCCCGGTTTTGCGCCCTTCGTGCGTGGTCCGCAGGCGACGATGTACGCGGTGCGGCCCTGGACGATCCGCCAGTACGCGGGCTTCTCCACCGCCGAGGCGTCGAACGCCTTTTACCGCCAGGCGCTGGCAGGTGGCGCGCAGGGCATCAGCGTCGCCTTCGACCTCGCGACGCACCGCGGCTACGACAGCGACCACCCGCGCGTGACGGGCGACGTCGGCAAGGCGGGGGTTGCGATCGACAGCGTTGAAGACATGAAGATCCTGTTCGACGCGATACCGCTGGACAAGGTGTCGGTGTCGATGACGATGAACGGCGCCGTGCTTCCCATACTCGCGGCGTATGTGGTCGCTGCCGAAGAGCAGGGCGTGACGCAGGAACTCCTGAGCGGGACGATCCAGAACGACATCCTCAAGGAGTTCATGGTTCGCAACACCTACATCTACCCGCCCGAACCGTCGATGCGAATCGTCGGCGACATCATCGATTACACGTCGCGGCGCATGCCGCGCTTCAATTCGATTTCGATCTCGGGCTATCACATGCAGGAGGCGGGAGCGAACCAGGCGCTCGAACTCGCGTTCACGCTCGCCGACGGCAAGGAGTATGTGAAGACGGCGCTCGCCAGAGGCCTGGACGTCGATGACTTTGCGCCGCGCCTGAGCTTCTTCTGGGCGATCGGGATGAATTTCTATCTCGAAGTCGCGAAGATGCGCGCCGCGCGGCTGCTCTGGTGGCGCATCATGAGCCAGCTTCGGCGCGAAAAGTCCGAAGAGCCTGATGCTGCGCACGCATTGCCAGACGTCGGGCTGGAGCCTGACCGAGCAGGACCCGTACAACAACGTCGTTCGCACCACGATCGAAGCGATGGCCGCGGTGTTCGGCGGCACGCAGAGCCTGCACACGAATGCGCTGGACGAAGCGATTGCGCTGCCGAGCGAGTTCAGCGCGCGCATCGCCCGCAATACGCAGCTCATCATCCAGGAAGAGACGCACATCGGCGCCGTGGTCGACCCCTGGGCGGGCAGCTACATGATGGAAAAGCTGAGCCAGGACATGGCCGACAAGGCGTGGCAGATCATCGAGGAGGTCGAATGCGCAGGGCGGCATGGTGCGCTGCGTCGCGAGCGGCTGGGCGAAGCTGAAAATCGAAGCCAGCGCGGCGCAGAAACAGGCGCGGATCGACTCCGGGAAGGACGTGATCGTCGGCGTCAACAAATACCGACTCGCGCAGGAGGACTCGATCGAGTTTCGCGAAGTCGACAATCACGCCGTGCGCGACAGTCAGATCGAGCGCTTGAAAGCGGTCCGTGCAGCGCGCGATCCGGCCGCAGCGAACGCCGCGCTCGCCGCGCTGACGGCGAGTGCCGAGCGCGACGCTGCGGCGTCTGACGACACGCAGAATCTGTTGCACCTGGCGATCCAGGCGATGCGCGCGCGCGCCACCATCGGCGAGGTGTCGGACGCGTTGGAAAAGGTCTGGGGGCGCCATCGCGCCGATACGCAAAAGGTGACCGGTGTGTATGCAGCAGCCTACGACAGCGCCGAAGGGTGGGACCAGCTGAAGCGCGAGATCGCCGAATTTGCGGCCGCGCAAGGGCGCAGGCCACGCGTCTTGATTGCCAAGCTCGGTCAGGACGGCCACGACCGCGGCGCGAAAGTCGTCGCGACGGCGTTTGCCGATCTGGGGTTCGACGTCGACATCGGGCCGCTGTTCCAGACGCCGCAGGAGTGCGCGCGCCAGGCGATCGAGAACGACGTTCACGCGGTGGGCGTGAGCACGCTCGCCGCGGGCCACAAGACGCTCGTTCCGGCGATCGTTCAGTCCTTGCGCGAGCAGGGCGCGAACGAGATCATCGTGTTTGTCGGTGGCGTGATCCCGCGCCAGGACTATGAGTTCCTCTTCGACGCCGGCGTGAAGGGCATCTACGGCCCGGGAACGCCGATTCCGGCGAGCGCGAAAGACGTGCTCGAGCAGATCAAGGCGAACCTCGCCAAGAGCTGACTCCTCGCGAGACCGTGTGCGCTTGACAGCCTCCGATCAGGCCCTGTGCGACGCGCTTCGGCGCGGCGAGCGGCGCGCGCTCGCCAAGGCCATCACCTTGCTCGAGTCGACGCGCGCCGATCACCGCATGCGCGCCGACGCCTTGCTCGGCGCGCTGTTGCCGTTCACCGCCAAGTCGCTGCGCCTGGGGATCTCCGGCGTCCCAGGCGTAGGCAAGTCGACTTTCATCGAAGCGCTCGGCCTGCACCTGATCGGATTCGGGCGGCGGGTCGCGGTGCTCGCGGTCGATCCTTCGTCGAGCGTATCGGGCGGTTCGATCCTCGGCGACAAGACGCGCATGGAACGCCTGTCAGTACAGGACGCGGCATTCATCCGCCCGAGCCCGGCGTCCGGAACGCTCGGCGGCGTGGCGGAGAAAACGCGCGAGGCGATGCTGCTCTGCGAAGCTGCGGGTTACGAGGTGGTCATCGTCGAGACCGTCGGCGTGGGCCAGAGCGAGGCCGCGGTGGCGAGCATGACGGATCTGTTCGTCCTGATGCAACTGCCCAACGCCGGCGACGACCTGCAGGCGATCAAGAAAGGCGTGATGGAGCTCGCCGACCTGGTGCTCATCAACAAGGCCGACTCCGACCCCGAGGCGGCGACCCGCGCGCAAGCGCAGATCACGAGCGCGCTGCGCCTGTTCCAGTTTCACGGCAAAGGGAAGACCGCGCAGCGCCCGGTGATGCTCTTGAGCGCGCTCACCGGGCAAGGCGTCGACGCGTTCTGGGACCAGGTGAACGAGCTGCACACGCAACGCGAGACGAACGGCGAGTTCGCCGCTCGGCGTCGCGAGCAGGCCCTGGCGTGGATGTGGGACCTCGTGCACGCGCGCCTCCAGGCACATTTCCGAGCGCATGAAGCGGTCCGGCGCGCGCTGCCGCAGACACTGAGCGACGTCGCGGGCCAGCGGGTTGCGCCATCGAGCGCAGCGCGCACCTTGCTCGACCTTTACCAAACCACCACCCGTTGAGAGGTTCCAAGGACCATGCACGACATCATTGCGCAACTCGACGCCAAGCGTGGCAAGGCGCGTCTGGGCGGCGGCGAAAAGCGCATCGCCGCGCAACATGGCAAGGGCAAGCTGACGGCGCGCGAGCGCCTCGAGTTGCTCCTGGACGAAGGCACGTTCGAAGAATGGGACATGTTCGTCGAGCACCGCTGCGCCGATTTCGGCATGCAGGAGCAGAAGATCCCGGGCGACGGTGTCGTCACCGGCTACGGCATGATCAACGGCCGCCTCGTGTTCGTCTTCAGCCAGGACTTCACCGTCTTCGGCGGCGCGCTGTCGGAAGCGCACGCAGAGAAGATCTGCAAAGTGATGGACCAGGCGATGCGTGTCGGCGCGCCTGTCATCGGCCTGAACGACTCCGGCGGCGCGCGCATCCAGGAGGGCGTCGCATCGCTCGGCGGTTATGCCGAAGTCTTTCAGCGCAACGTGATGGCCTCAGGCGTCGTGCCGCAGATCAGCATGGTGATGGGCCCATGCGCGGGGGGCGCGGTGTATTCGCCGGCGATGACCGACTTCATCTTCATGGTCAAAGACAGCTCCTACATGTTCGTCACCGGCCCCGAAGTCGTGAAGACGGTGACGCATGAAGAAGTGAGCGCCGAAGACCTGGGCGGCGCGGTGACGCACACGACGAAGAGCGGCGTTGCCGACCTCGCGTTCGACAACGACGTCGACGCGCTCCTGATGTTGCGCCGCTTTTTCAACTACCTGCCGCTGAACAACCGCGAGAAGCCGCCGCTGCGCCGCGGCGATGACCCCGCAGAGCGCTTCGACATGTCGCTCGATACGCTGGTACCGGACAACCCGAACCAGCCATACGACATGAAGGAGCTGATCGTGAAGAGCGTCGACGACGCTGAGTTCTTCGAACTGCAGCCCGACTACGCGAAGAACATCGTGATCGGTTTTGCGCGCATGGAAGGGCAGTCGGTGGGAGTCGTCGCGAACCAGCCGCTCGTCCTGGCGGGCTGCTTGGACATTCGCAGCGCCATCAAGGCGGCGCGTTTTGTTCGCTTCTGCGACGCGTTCAACATCCCGGTCATCACTTTTGTCGACGTTCCGGGTTTCATGCCGGGAACGAGCCAGGAATACGGCGGCATCATCAAACATGGCGCGAAGTTGCTCTACGCCTACGCCGAGTGCACCGTGCCCAAGGTCACGGTGATCACGCGCAAGGCCTACGGCGGCGCCTACGACGTGATGAGCTCCAAGCACTTGCGCGGCGACGTCAACTTCGCCTGGCCGAACGCGGAGATCGCGGTGATGGGCGCGAAGGGCGCGGTGGAGATCATCTTTCGCGAAGACAAGGGCGACCCGGTGAAACTCGCTGCGCGCGAGGCCGAATACAAGGCTCAGTTCGCGAACCCCTTTGTCGCCGGTGCGCGCGGCTACATCGACGACGTGATCCAGCCGCACGAAACGCGGCGCCGCATCTGCCGATCGCTGGCGATGCTCGCGACGAAGAAGCTCGACAACCCGTGGCGCAAGCACGGCAACATTCCTCTTTAGGGCGGCGCGCCATGTTCACGAAGATTCTGATCGCGAACCGCGGGGAGATTGCGTGCCGGGTCATGAAGACGGCACGCAAGATGGGCATCCAGACCGTCGCCGTCTACTCCGAAGCCGACCGCGACGCGCTTCACGTCGAGCTTGCCGACGAAGCGGTTCTGATCGGCGCTGCACCGAGCCGCGAGTCTTACCTGTCGATCGACAAGATCATCGCCGCGTGCCGCCAGACCGGCGCGCAGGCGGTGCATCCGGGTTACGGCTTCCTGAGCGAAAACGAAGAGTTCGCGCGCCGTGTCGAAGAGCAGGGCATCGTGTTCATCGGCCCGAAACACGCGTCGATCGCGGCGATGGGCGACAAGATCGCGTCGAAGAAACTCGCTGCCGCGGCCCAGGTGAACACCATCCCCGGGCACAACGCGGCCATCGACACGGCAGAACACGCGGTGCGGATCGCGCGCGACATCGGTTACCCGGTGATGATCAAGGCGAGCGCGGGCGGCGGCGGCAAGGGCTTGCGCGTTGCGCACAACGATCAGCAAACACTTGAAGGCTACAGCGCGTGCCGCAACGAAGCGCGCGCGAGTTTCGGCGACGACCGCGTTTTCATCGAAAAATTCGTCGTACAACCGCGCCACATCGAGATTCAGGTGCTCGGCGATGCGCACGGCAACTGCGTTTACCTGCACGAGCGCGAATGTTCGATCCAGCGCCGACACCAGAAGGTGATCGAAGAAGCGCCTTCGCCGTTCATCAGCGACGCCACGCGCCAGGCGATGGGCGAGCAGGCGGTGGCGTTGGCGAAAGCGGTGAACTATCAAAGCGCCGGAACGGTCGAGTTCGTCGTCGGCGCCGACCAGAGCTTCTACTTTCTGGAGATGAACACCCGGCTTCAGGTCGAGCACCCGGTGACGGAGTGCATCACCGGGCTGGACCTGGTCGAACAAATGATCCGGGTTGCCGCGGGTGAGAAGCTCGGTTTCGTACAGGCCGAGATCCCGCGCCGCGGCTGGGCGATGGAGTGCCGAATCAACGCTGAAGACCCGCTGCGTGGCTTCCTGCCGTCGACCGGCAGGCTCGTCAAATTCCAGCCGCCAGTGCAGACGCTGGCTGCGGCGCTGCCGATGCCGGCTTCAATCGGCGGCGTGCGCGTCGACACCGGCGTCGTCGAGGGCGGCGAGATCCCGATCCACTACGACTCGATGATCGCCAAGCTCATCGTGCACGGCACGGATCGCGCCGACGCGATCCGGCGCATGCGCGCGGCCTTGAATGCCTTTGTGATCCGTGGAATTTCGAGCAACATCGGATTCCAGTCGACGCTGCTCGCGAATCCGAAGTTCGTGTCCGGCGAATTCAACACCGGCTTCATCGCCGAGCAGTACCCGGCAGGCTTTTCGAACTCGCTGAATGACCGCGACGACCCGCGCCTCTTGCTCGCGCTGGCCGGGGCGGCGCACCGCCGTTCGCGCGAGCGTGCGGCGCGAATCTCGGGCCAGCTCGCCGGCCACGAACTGCAGCTCGGCGAAGAGTTCGTGATCGGGTACCGCGCCGGGAGCGGGGAAGCGCAATCCACGCCGATCCGCGTCAGCAACGGAGGTGAGGTCTACCGCGTCACGATCGGCGCAAAGGCGTCGACGCTCACCTTCAACGGCCCGCTGCGCGACATCGCGGTGCACGGCGAGTTCGACGGTCAGCCGTTCAGTGCGCAGATCGAACGCGTCGGCTTGAACTTTCGCATCACGCACAACGGCATGCAGATCGACGCCCGCGTGCTGACTCCGCGCGCGGCGCAATTGCAGGCGTTGATGCCGGTCAAGGCGGCGCCGGATCTGTCGCGCTTTCTGCTCTCGCCAATGCCGGGTCTGCTCGTCGACGTGGCGGTGCACGCCGGGCAGGCGGTTCGTGCCGGCGAAAAACTCGCCGTCATCGAAGCGATGAAAATGGAGAACGTTCTGCTCGCCCAGCAAGACGGCGTGGTCGCGAAGATCGTCGCCGCGAAGGGCGAGAGCCTTTCGGTGGATCAGGTCATCATGGAGTTCAAGTGAACACGAGTGCGCGGCCGTTCAAGGTGTTGGGGATCCAGCAGGTCGCCATCGGCGGCACCGACAAGCAGCGCTTGCGCGCGCTGTGGGTCGACAAGCTCGGCCTCGTACCGGCGGGAACGTTCCGCTCGGAGCGCGAAAACGTCGATGAAGACATCTGCAACTCGGGTCCGGGCCGTTCAAGGTCGAGGTCGACCTGATGCAGCCGCTGGACGCCGACAAGAAACCCGCCGTGCACACGACGCCGCTGAACCACATCGGCCTGTGGATCGACGACTTGCCCGCCGCGATGCAATGGCTTGCGTCGAACGGTGTTCGCTTCGCGCCGGGTGGAATTCGCAAGGGCGCCTCGGGCCACGACATCTGCTTCATGCACCCCAAGGGCAACGAGGAGTTCCCGCACAGCGGCGAAGGCGTGCTGATCGAACTCGTGCAGGCTCCTCCCGAAGTCATCGCGGCGTATGCTGCCATCGCGCCATGACGGTCCGCGAAATCCTCAAGATGGGCGATCCGCGTCTGTTGCGCGTCGCGCAGCCGGTCCTGGAGTTCAACACCCCCGCGCTGAAGGCCTTGATCGACGACATGTTCGACACCATGCGCGCCGCCCACGGCGCCGGTCTTGCCGCGCCGCAGATCGGTGTCGATCTGGCGGTCGTGATCTTCGGGTTTTCGTCGAACCAGCGCTATCCGGATGCGCCTGCGGTTCCAGAGACGGTGCTCATCAACCCGCAGATCGAGTCACTCGACGGCGCCGAGGAAGAGGGCTGGGAGGGTTGCCTGTCGGTGCCGGGACTGCGCGGCGTCGTACCGCGTCTGGCGCGCATCCGCTACACCGGTTTCGACGTCCACGGCACGCGCATCGAACGCGACGCCGAAGGCTTCCACGCGCGTGTCGTGCAACATGAATGCGACCACCTGGCGGGGGTGCTGTACCCGATGCGAATTCGTGATTTCAGCCGCTTTGGCTTCACGAGCGTCCTGTTCCCCGACCTCGACCCGAACGCGGACGACTAAAGTCGCCTCGGGTCGGTCGGCGCGCCCGTCATGTTTCTCGATGTAAAGCAGGCGGGCTCGGTGCGATGGCAGTCAGCGCCAGCCGAAGATCGAACGTTGAAGCAAAGTGCGCCGGCGTCGCGCCGGCGGGCCTGTTACGGGTCCCAGTGCAGCAGCCGCCCCCCGAGGGGACCAAGGAACCTCGGGAGCGGCCCTTCGGTTCCTTGTGAGGTTCGCACCATGAACATGGCAAGTGATTCATCCAAGTTCTTCCATACCGCGTTGGTGAAGGTCCTGGCGGGTCTGCTTTGCGCAGCGCTGGCCGCCGGCGTTTCCGCGCAGGACCGGCCGGTTCCGCCAGGCGACGCCGACCCTTCGGGGCGCGTCGGCCGCCTGTCGGATCTGACGGGCAAGGTCTGGCTCTACAGCATGAGCGCCGGAGAGTGGATTGAGGCGGTGCGAAATCGCCCGATCACCGATGGCGACCGCCTGTCCACGGAAGGCGCTGCGCGCGCCGAGTTGCGCATCGGCTCGACGACACTGCGCCTCGATTCGGCGACCGAAGTCGAAGTGTTGCGAATCGACGATTCGCGCATCGAGCTGCAATTGCACAACGGGTCGATGACGGCGCGCCTGCGCAACCGAGAGGCGGTCGACGAATTCGAGGTGCGCACCGCCGAAGGACGCTTTCGCGCGCTGCGCACCGGCCGCTACCGCATCGACCGGATCGACGACACGAGCCACCTCACGGTGAACAGCGGCTCGGCAATTTATGAAGGACCGGGCAGTGCGCTCACGGTGAACAGTGGCCAGCGCGCCGAATTCTGGCTCGACAAGGCGAACGTCGCGCAGTACACGCTCACCGAGCCGCAGCGCGATGCCTTTGCGGCGTGGAGCGCGGCGCGCGACCGCGGTGACGACCGCAGCGCTTCGACGCGCTACGTGTCGCCCGAGATGACGGGTGTCGAAGACCTGGACCGACATGGGCGCTGGGAAACGAGCGACGAGTACGGCGCGTTCTGGATTCCGCGCACCGTCGTCGCCGGCTGGGCGCCTTACAGCACCGGCCATTGGGTCTGGATCAGCCCCTGGGGCTGGACCTGGGTCGACGACGCGCCCTGGGGATTTGCGCCGTTCCACTACGGGCGCTGGGTCTATTACCGCTCCAACTGGTGCTGGACGCCGGGCACGTATGTGCGCCGCCCGGTGTACGCGCCGGCGCTCGTGGCGTGGGTCGGCGGCCCGCGGGTGAGCGTGTCGGTCAGCATCGGCGCGCCGGTGGTCGGCTGGTTCCCGCTCGCACCGCGCGAAGTCTATGTGCCGAGCTACCGCGTCAGCCCACGCTATGTGCGCGAGGTCAACCACACGCACGCGCCGCAGATCGCGAACGTGACGCAGCTCGTCGGCAATCCGCAGGCGAGCGTCGAACAGCGCGATTTCAGCAATCGCAAATTCGCGCACGCGGTGACGGTC
Organism: uncultured beta proteobacterium; assembly: GCA_963775015.1. Taxonomy (GTDB): domain Bacteria; phylum Pseudomonadota; class Gammaproteobacteria; order Burkholderiales; family Burkholderiaceae_C; genus JAEMQF01. The sequence continues at coordinate 324,652 of CAVZHI010000005.1, forward strand.
GTTCCGACAAGCGTTTTCACGCAGCGCCAACCGGTGGCGCCCGCGGCACGCGACATGCGCGAACGCCACGACACACGCGAGTGGACCCACGAAGCCGGCCGTGGCGCGACGCTCGTCGCCGCACCGGTGGCGACGCCGACCCGCACTTTGGAAGCGCGCACGATCACGTCGCCGGGAATCGGCAACGCCGGCGCTTCAGTTGCGCCTGCCGACCGCGCCGCTGGCCCGGCCGTCGCCCCGCGCCCTTGGCTGCGACACGACAACGAACGGCGCGGCGCCGGCAATGCGCCGCTTGCGACGCCCGCTGCGCCCGCTACCGCACCTGCAATTCAGTCGGTGACATTGCCCCAGCGCCCGGTACAGCCTGCGCAACCCGCGGCACCCGCCGCACCAAACGTCGCAGCGCCGAACTCACCGGTGGCGATCGCGCCGTCGATCATCACTGCGCGGCCTGCGAATCCGGTTGCCGAAGGCCCGGCGCGCGCCGCGCCTGTCGCACCCGAAGTTCGAGCTCGGCCGCCGCGGCCGGGGAACGAGGTTCCGGTGGCGGTGGCGCGTCCTGAAGTGAGGCCGCCTGCGGCGCCTGAAGAAAGGATGCGCGGCAATCACGGCATGCGTCCGACTGCGCCGCAGGCGCAAGCCCAACCCCAAGCGCAGCCGCAGGTTCGCGCCGACGACGCCGCAAGAGCGCAGGCGCCACGCCAGCGGCCTGTCGAACCGCGCGAACGCGGCGAGCCTTCGCGCCAGGAGCAGCGCCGCGACGGGCGCGATCGCGCGGCGAACTGAGCGCCGCTGGAATCGGCAAAAAAGATCTGGCGCGGCGTTACTTCAGCAGGGGTTTCAACGCCGGCCAGACGTTGTCGAGCATCAGCGCTTGTGCGGCCTCGGTGGGGTGAATCCGGTCGCTCTGGAACAGCGCTTCCGCGTGCGCCACGTCGGCAACGCCCTTGAGCAGGAACGGAACCAGCGCAGCGCCTTCCTGTTTCGCGACGCTCGCAAAGACGCGCGCAAAGTCAGCGCTGTATTGGCGCCCGTAGTTCGGCGGCACCTGCATGCCGAGCAACAACACCTTGGCGCCGCTTTGCGTTGCGCTGCGCGCCATCGTGGCGAGGTTGTTCTGCGTCAGATCCAGCGGCAGGCCACGCAGCGCGTCGTTGCCGCCGAGTTCGATGATCACGTGGGTCGGCCGGTGCTCGGCGAGCAGCGCGGCGAGTCGCGAGCGCCCGCCCGACGTGGTATCGCCGCTGATGCTGGCGTTGACGAGACCCGCGGCTATCCGTTCGCGCGCCAAGCGCTGCTCGAGAAGCGCAACCCAGCCGCTGCCGCGCTTCAGTCCGTATTCGGCCGACAGGCTGTCGCCGACGATCAGGATCAAACGCCGACCCGGTGCGCCGTGCGCCCACGCTGCACCAAACGATGCGCCGATCACGCTACAGTGCGTGAGCCAATCCCGGCGCGACCAATCGAATCGAATCATCCTCTGCCCATGCCGCAAGCGTCACCCTCCAGCATCATTGCCGTGAATGGCCTGACCAAGCAGGTCCGCGACTCGACGGGGACGCTGACGATTCTGCACCAGATCGATTTTGAACTGGTCGCCCGCGAGTCGGTCGCGATCGTCGGCGCGTCGGGCTCGGGTAAGAGTACTTTGCTCTCCATCCTCGCCGGTTTGGACACGCCGACGACGGGCAGCGTGCACCTCGCGGGAGTCGACCTGTTCGCGCTCGACGAGGATCAACGCGCCGCGGTTCGTGCCGACAAGGTCGGCTTCGTGTTCCAGAGCTTTCAGCTGCTCGGCAATCTGACGGCGCTCGAAAACGTCATGCTCGCGCTCGAACTCCAAGGGCGCAACGACGCGCGCGCGCTCGCCACCGAAATGCTCGCGCGGGTCGGCTTGCGGGATCGCCTGCGCCACTACCCGAAGGTGCTTTCGGGCGGCGAGCAGCAGCGCGTCGCGCTGGCGCGCGCCTTTGTCGTCAGGCCACAGGTGCTGCTCGCCGACGAACCGACGGGAAGCCTCGACTTCGCGACCGGCGAAACCGTGATGGAGCTGATGTTCGAGCTGAACCGGGAAGTCGGAACGACGCTCGTCCTGGTGACGCACGACCCGGCGATCGCGGCGCGCTGCGATCGCCAGTTGCGCATCGAGGCCGGGCGCGTCGAACTCGATCGTGCGCCGCTCTGAATGCGCGGGCGATCGGCCGGCGCGCCCGGAGCAGGCGGTGCTCAGTTCGCGAACTTGTAGTCCGTCTTCGCCTTGGCGCGGATGTCGTCGCGGAACTTGGCCATCTTCATCTGATTCAGCCGCTGCTGAATTTGCGGCTTGACTTCTTCGAGCGGCGGGAACTTCGCCTCGCGCGTGTCTTCGAGCTTGATGATGTGAAAGCCGAACTGCGACTTGACGGGTGACTCGGTCACCTCGCCCTTTTTCAGCTTCACCATCGCCTGGGAAAACTCGGGCACGTAGGAGCCGGGGTTCGCGAAGTCCAGGTCGCCGCCGTTCTGCTCCCGACCCCGGATCCTTCGAGTTCTTCTTCGCCAGCTCTTCGAAGCTCGCGCCGCCCTTGATCTGCGCGATCAACGCCTTCGCTTCGTCTTCCTTCTCGACCAGGATGTGCCGCGCCCGGTACTCAGTGCCGCTCGCCTGGCCTTTGAACTTGTCGTATTCGCTCTGGATCTCGGCGTCGGTGACGGGGTTCTTTTTGTTGAACTCGTTGAAGAGCTCGCGAATCAGGATCGTCTGGCGTGCGAGCTCCATCTGCGCCTTGTACTCGGCAGTCTGCGCCATGCCGCGTTTCTCCGCTTCCTGCATGAACATCTCGCGCAGCACGACTTCGTCGCGCACCTGGGTTTCGAGTTCAGGCGTCTTGGGCTGACCCTGCTTCGTCGCTTGCGACAGCAGCGCTTCGACGCGCGACTTGGGAACGGGCTTGCCGTTCACCGTCGTGATGTTCTGCGCCAGCGCGGCCAGCGGCAGCGCCGCGGCAGCGCACAGCGCGAGCAGCGATGCGCGCGCGGCAAGACGATTCAACTTCATGGGCAGTGCCTTTCAATCTCGGGAGGGGAGGAGTGGTGCCGCGGTCTTGCGGCGCCGGGCTGGGGTCAGGGTTCGCCGGGCGCGCGAGCGTCGATGGCGAGGGCGTGAATGCCCTGAGGCGACAGCGGACCGAGGCAATCATATACGAGGCGATGCCGGGCGAGGCGGTTCAAGCCGCGAAACCGTTCGCTCACCAGGCGCACGTGAAAGTGGCGCCCCTCGCGCGCGCCCGCATGCCCGGCGTGCAGGTGGCTGTCGTCGCCGACTTCAATGGCGTCGGGCAACAAGGCAGCACGCAGCGTTGCCTCGATGCGGGCGGCGTTGAGCGGTGCGGGAACGGCGTTCATGAGCCGCGCTTTGTGTCTGGCGACTCGGCAGGTTGCGGCGCGATGTGCCGGTTGATGTAGACGCCTTGCGCGAGCGTGAACACAAGCATCAGCCCGATGCCGCCAAAGAGTTTGAAGTTGACCCACGCGGCCGTCGAATAGTTGTACGCGACGTACAGGTTGAGCACACCCATCAAGGCGAAGAATGCGATCCACGCCACGCTCAGGCGGCGCCAGACGGGCTCCGGCAACTCGAGCTGGCCGCCCATGAGAACCTGCAACAGATTGCGCTTGAAGAAGGTCTGGCTCACCCAGAACGCCAGGCCCATGAACCAGTACAGGACGCTCGGCTTCCACTTGATGAAGGTTTCGCTGTGGAACCAGATCGTCGCGCCGCCCAGAACGACGACCAGCCCGAGGCTGACCCAGAGCATCACGTCGACCTTGCGCCGCAGAATCTTGAGCGTTGTCACCTGAAGCAGCGTCGCGACGATGACGACGATCGTCGCGAGCAGGACCGGCGCTTCGGAGGCGCCGACAACGCCGCCCGACACGAGGCCGCCGAACTGATCCGTCGCGAACTGCGCCGCCCATTCCTTGTGGCCCTCGGCGTACTTGAACATGCCGAAGAACAGCACGATGGGCAGGAAGTCGAACAGCAATTTCATGATGAGCAAGACACTTCGATGCCGCGCGCCCATTCGGGCGGGAACGCAGCGTACTCTGAATACTCGTCCTGTTCGTCAAACGGATGACGCAGAACTTCGTGCAGGCGCAAAACTTCCGAAAAGTCTCCTTCGCGGGCGCGCACGATCGCGCTCTCGGCGAGGTGATTGCGCAACACGTATTTCGGGTTCACCCGGTTCATTCGCAGCGCGCGGTCGGCGTCGACGCTGCCCTCAGCCTGCAGGCGTTGCGCATAGCGCTGTGCCCAGGCGTCGAAGGCGGCGCGATCGATGAACAGGTCGCGCAGGGCGCTGTTCTTGTTCGTTGCCGTCGCTGGCAAAGCTCGCGAGGCGGCGGAACGTGATCGTGAAATCGCTGCGCTCCTTGGCCATCAGCGCCATGAGATCGTCGATCAGAACGTGGTCGCCTTCCTGCGCCGTCGCTAGCCCCAGTTTCGCAGACAGGCGCGCCAGCATCGCTTGCGAAAACACGCTTCGATACGGCTCAAGCGCCGCAAGCGCGGCGTCGGGTTCGCCGATCAGCGGCAACAGCGCCTGCGCCAACGCGTGCAGGTTCCACAGGGCGACACTCGGCTGGCGTGCATACGCATAGCGGCCCTGATGGTCGCTGTGGTTGCAGATGTGGCTCGGGTCGAAGCCGTCGAGAAAGCCGAACGGCCCGTAGTCGATCGTCAAGCCGAGGATCGACATGTTGTCGGTGTTCATCACGCCGTGGCAAAAACCCACCGCCTGCCAGTCGGCAACCATCAGCGCAGTGCGCCGTGTCACGCCTTCGAGGAACGCGGAGTAGGGTTGCGGCGTGTCGCGGCACGCCGGGTAGTACATGTCGATCACAAAGTCGGCGAGACGGCGCAGCGCGTGCGGCGCCTCCTGACTTGCAAAGTGTTCGAAGTGGCCGAAGCGAACGAAGCTCGGCGCGATGCGCGTCACCACCGCAGCGGTTTCGACTTCTTCGCGGCGCACCGGCAAGGGCGAGCCGGTCACGCACAGCGCGCGTGTCGTCGGTATGCCCAGCGCCGCCATGGCCTCGGAACAAAGGAATTCGCGGATCGACGAGCGCAGCACCGCGCGGCCGTCGCCCATGCGCGAATAGGGCGTCAACCCGCTGCCCTTGAGCTGCACCTCCAGCGCCCCGCCGGGCGTGTCCAATTCGCCGAGCCAGAGTGCACGCCCGTCGCCGAGCTGCCCGGCCCAGACGCCGAACTGGTGCCCACTGTAGACGCTCGCCAGCGGTCGCGTTCCTTGCCACAGGGCGTTGCCGCTCAGCACTTGCAGCGCGTTCATGGCGGCGTGCTGCGTCCAGTCGCTCGGCCATCCCAGCAGGTCCGCGCAGTCGCGGCTCGTCGCCACCCAAGTCGGGTTTGGAATGGCCACCGGTTGAAGTTCGGTGAAGAACTCGGCTCCGAGCGCGGCGAAGCGGTTCGACCACTGGAGTTGCAGCGGATCCGCCTCGACCCGGGTCGGCGCTGGAGGGGGTGCAAGGAGTGCGGCGCTCATTGCTCGGGAGTGTAGCCACCGCGGCATGACGGGCGCGGCCAAAGGGTAAACCAGAGCACGCTGCGAGTCGCGTGGCAACGCTGCCCTTTGCCCCTAGACTGAGCCCCTGCGAAGCGCCGCGCGGGTCGAACCGAAAGCCCGGCAGGCTCCTAGAATCGCCGACACGTTCGCCACCACGCGACTTTGACCAAAGGCCTCTTCCATGACATCCAACTACGAGACGCGTGGCAACGTTGCCGTCATCACGCTGAACAATCCGCCGGTGAACGGCCTGGGCTACGCCACGCGAATCGGCATTGCCGAAGGGCTCGCGAAAGCGCAGGCGGACTCGGGCGTCAAGGCGATCGTCATCACAGGCGCCGGCAAAGCCTTCTCGGGCGGCGCCGACATCAACGAGTTCGGCTCCCCCAAGGCGATCGCCGAGCCGAACCTGTCGACCTTGATCCTCGCGCTCGAGTCGAGCGCGAAACCGATCATCGCCGCCGTGCACAGCGTCTGCATGGGCGGTGGCCTCGAGCTGGCGCTGGGCTGCCACTATCGGGTCGCGACGGCGGGCGCGCAGATCGCCTTGCCTGAAGTGAAGATCGGCCTGATTCCCGGCGCCGGCGGAACGCAACGCCTGCCGCGCGTGATCGGGGTCGAGAACGCGCTCAACATGATCGCCACCGGAACGCCGGTGAAGAGCGAGGTGCTGGCGAAGATTCCGGGGCAAAAACTCTTCGACCGCATCATCGAAGGCGATCTGCTCGACTGGCGCGCTCGCGTTCGCCGCCGAAGTGCACGACAAACGCCCGCTGCCGCTGGTGCGCAACTTGCGCGCCGAGCACCCGAACCCGGACGCGTATTTCCAGTTTGCGCGCAACACGGTCGGCGCGATGTCGCGCAACTTCCCCGCGCCGCTGAAATGCGTCGACGCCGTCGCTGCGTCGATGAGCCGGCGCTTCGACGACGGCGTGCGCTATGAACGCGAGCTGTTCATGGCGCTGATGTTCACTCCCGAATCGAAAGCGCTGCGCCACACCTTCATGGCCGAGCGCGCGACGAACAAGATCCCCGACGTTCCAGCCGACACGATGCTCCGCAACATCGCCAAGGTCGCGGTGATCGGCGCGGGAACGATGGGCGGCGGCATCACGATGAACTTCCTGAACGCCGGTATCCCGGTCGTCGTTCTCGAGACGAGCCAGGCCGCGCTCGACAAGGGCATGGGCGTGGTGCGCAAGAACTACGAAGCGCAGGTGACGAAAGGCAAGCTGTCGCTGGACAAGCTCGACAAGCGTGTCGCCCTGCTGAGCACGACGCTGAACTACGCCGACCTGAAAGACGCGGACCTCGTCATCGAAGCCGTGTTCGAGGAAATGGGCGTCAAGGAAAGTGTGTTCCGCCAGCTCGATGAAGTGATGAAACCCGGCGCGATCCTCGCGAGCAACACGTCCACACTCGATCTGAACCGCATCGCCGGATTCACGAAACGCCCGCAAGACGTGATCGGCATGCATTTCTTCAGCCCGGCGAACGTGATGCGCCTGCTCGAAGTCGTGCGCGGCGCAAAAACTGCGAAGGACGTTCTCGCCACGGTGATGGCCCTCGGCAAGAAGATCAACAAGACCTGCGTCGTCTCGGGCGTGTGCGATGGCTTCATCGGCAACCGCATGATCGAACAGTACAGCCGCCAGGCCGGCTTCCTGCTCGATGAAGGCTGCTCTCCGGCGCAAGTGGATCAGGCGGCGGAGCGTTTCGGCTTCGCGATGGGGCCGTTTCGCATGGGCGACCTCGCGGGCAACGACATCGGCTGGGCGATCCGCAAGCGCCGCTACGTCGAAAAGCCCGACGTGCGCTACAGCAAAACGGCGGACCTGCTGTGCGAACTCGGCCGCTACGGTCAAAAGACCGGTGCCGGCTGGTACGACTACAAGCCGGGCAAGCGCGACGCGATTCCCTCCAGCGTGGTGATCGACATGCTCGAGAAGCACCGCGCCGGCAAGGGCATCACGCCGCGCAAAATCGGCGACGACGAAATCGTGCACCGACTCGTTCTCGCGCTCGTCAACGAGGGGGCGAAGATCGTCGAAGAGGGGATCGCGCTGCGCGCGTCCGACATCGACATCATCTACCTCACCGGCTACGGCTTCCCCGCGCACCGCGGCGGGCCGATGTGTTACGCCGACAGCGTCGGCCTGTACAACGTCGTCTCGGCGATGCAGCGCTTTGCGCAAAACCCGCTCGACGACGCTGCGTTCTGGAAGCCCGCGCCGCTGCTCGCCAAACTCGCTGCCGAAGGCAAGAGCTTCACCTGATTCCCCGAGCCCCAACAAGGAACCCTCATGACCCAAGCCGTCATCGTCTCCACCGCACGCACGCCGCTGGCCAAGAGCTGGAAAGGCGCTTTCAACATGACGCATGGCGCGACCTTGGGCGGCCACGCCGTCAAGGCGGCGGTTGAGCGCGCCGGAATCGACGGTGCCGAAGTCGACGACGTGCTCATGGGCTGCGCGAATCCCGAAGGCGCGACCGGAATGAACATCGCGCGCCAGGTCGCGCTGCGCGCCGGCTTGCCGATCACGACGAGCGGCGTCACCGTGAACCGCTTCTGCTCGAGCGGCTTGCAGACGATCGCGCTGGCGGCGCAGCGCATCATCGCCGGCGAGGGCGACGTCTTCGTTGCCGGCGGTGTGGAAAGCATCTCGTGCGTGCAGAACGAGATGAACAAGCACATGATGGTCGACAGCTGGCTGCGCGAGAAGAAGCCCGAGATCTACTGGAACATGATGCAGACCGCCGAGCAGGTGGCGAAGCGCTACAAGATCGGCCGCGAGCGCATGGACGAATACGGCGCGGCGAGCCAGCAAAAAGCGTGCGCCGCGCAGGACGCCGGCAAGTTCAAGGACGAGATCGCACCCATCACCGTCATGGCAGGTATCGCCGATGCGACGCTCGGACTGCGCAGCAAGGAAGTGACCGTCTCCGTCGACGAAGGCCTGCGCGCCGGCACCACCGCCGCGGCATTGGCCGGGATCAAGCCCGCAGTTCCCGGGGGCGTGATCGCGGCAGGCAACGCGAGCCAGTTCAGCGACGGCGCCGGGGCGTGTGTCGTGATGAATGAAAGCGTCGCGTCGAAAAGAGGCTTGAAGCCGCTCGGGCGCTTCCTCGGGTTTGCCGTCGCCGGCTGCGAGCCCGACGAAATGGGAATCGGCCCGGTGTTTGCGATTCCCAAGGTCCTGAAGCGCCTGGGACTGAGCGTCGCCGACATCGACCTCTGGGAGCTGAACGAAGCGTTTGCGGTGCAGGTTCTGTACTGCGCCGACACGCTGGGCATCCCGATGGACAAGCTCAACGTCAACGGCGGCGCGATCGCGGTCGGCCACCCTTATGGCGTGAGCGGCCAGCGCCTCACCGGCCACGCGCTGATCGAAGGCAAGCGGCGCGGCGCGAAGCGCGTCGTCGTGACGATGTGCGTCGGTGGCGGCATGGGCGCGGCGGGCGTGTTCGAGGTTCTTTGAGACGCGGTTCGATGCCGACCTTGCGCACGCCTGACGAGCGATTCGTCGGCCTGCCGGACTTCTCCTTCGCGCCGCATTGGGTCGATGACTTGCCCGGCCTGAATGGCCTTCGGGTTCACTATGTCGACGCCGGGCCGAGAGACGCGAGCGTCACGGCGCTGTGTCTGCACGGCAACCCGAGCTGGAGTTACCTTTACCGCCATATGCTGCCGGTCTTCAGCGCCGCGGGGCTGCGCAGCGTCGCCCCCGATCTGATCGGCTTCGGTCGCTCCGACAAGCCCGCCGATCCGGCGTGGCACAGCTTCGATGTGCATCGCCAGATGTTGTTGCGATTCATCGAGCGCCTCGATTTGCGCAACATCATGCTCGTGTGTCAGGACTGGGGTGGAATCCTCGGCTTGACCTTGCCGATGGACATGCCGGATCGTTTCACGCGCCTGCTCGTGATGAACACGACGCTTGCCACGGGGCACGTGACCGATGGCTTTCGCCAGTGGCGCAGCTACTCCAACGCCCAGCCCGATTTGCCGGTCGGGCGATTGATTCAGCGCGGTAAACCGGAATTGACCGCGGCGGAAGTCGCCGCCTACGACGCGCCGTTTCCCTCGGCTGAATTCAAGGCGGCGCTGCGCGCTTTTCCGAATCTCGTTCCCGACGGCGAAGCGGCTCCCGGCGCCGCGCTCAGCCGCCGCGCGCAGGCCTATCTTCGCGACGAGTGGCGCGGCGAGAGCTTCATGGCGATCGGAATGCAAGACCCGGTGCTCGGCGCAGCGTCGATGCGCGCTTTGCAGCGCATGATCCACGGCTGCCCGGCGCCGCTTGAAGATGCCGCGGCAGGACACTTCGTTCCCGAGTGGGGCGCACCGATCGCGAGCGCCGCGTTGCAGCACTTCAGCCTCGGACGAAAGTGAGTGTGAGACAGCACCCATGAGCCTGCGCCACACGACCGACTTCCTGCTGCACGACTGGCTGCACGTCGAGTCGCTGAACCAGCGCCCGCGTTTCGCCGACCACTCGCGCGAGACGATTGATGCCGTGCTCGACATGTGCGAAAAACTCGCGGCCGAGAAATTCGCGCCGTTCAACCGCGTCGTCGACGTGCAAGAGCCGAGCTTTGACGGCGTCAAGGTGCACCTGCCCCAAGCCAGCTTCGAGGCCGCGACCGCCTACGCCGCGAGCGGCATGCTCGCCGCGGCGCAGGACTATGCGATGGGCGGAATGCAGTTGCCCTGTGTCGTCGAGATGGCGGCGAACAGCTTCTTCTCCAAAGCGAGCATCGGTGTCGGCGGCGGCAGCATGCTGACGAGCGGCAACGCGAACCTGCTCATGGCGCACGGAACGCAAACGCAGAAGGACGTGTTCGCAAAGAATGAATTTTCCGGCCGCTTTGCCGGAACGATGTGCCTGAGCGAACCGCAGGCGGGGTCGAGCCTGTCCGACATCACGACCCGCGCCACACCCGACGGCGCAGACTTCGAAGCCGAGCCCCTGGGGCACCGCTACCGCCTGCGCGGCAACAAGATGTGGATCTCCAACGGCGAACACGAACTCGCCGAGAACATCATCCACCTCGTGCTCGCAAAAATTCCCGGTCCCGACGGGAAGCTGATCGCCGGAACGCGCGGCATTTCGCTCTTCATCGTGCCGAAGAATTTGGTCGACGCGAACGGGCGGCTCACCGGCGAACGCAATGACGTCGCGCTCGCGGGCCTGAACCACAAGCTCGGTTTTCGCGGCATCCCGAACACGCTGCTCAATTTCGGCGAAGGGAAACACCCGGTTCGCGGCGCGGCCGGCGCAGGCCTGGACGGCGCCGGCGCCGGCGCGGTGGGCTACCTCGTCGGCCGGCCCGGTGAGGGCTTGCGCTGCATGTTCCACATGATGAACGAGGCACGCATCGGCGTCGGGTTGGGGGCGACGATGCTCGGCGTCGCCGGTTATGAAGCGAGCCTCGAGTACGCGAAGACGCGCGCCCAAGGGCGGCCGATCGGCGTGCGCGGCAAGGATGCGACGCAGCCGCAGGTGCCGATCATTCAGCACGCCGACGTGAAGCGCATGCTGCTCGCGCAGAAGAGCTACTGCGAAGGCGCGCTCGCGCTCGAACTCTATTGCGCGCGCCTCGTCGACGAACTGCACACCGGCGCATCCCAGGACGCCGCTCAGGCGGGCCTGCTGCTCGACATGCTGACGCCGATCGCGAAGAGCTGGCCGAGCGAATGGTGCCTCGAGGCGAACAGCCTCGCGATCCAGGTGCACGGCGGTTACGGCTACACGCGCGACTTCCCGGTCGAACAGTACTGGCGCGACAACCGCCTGAACATGATTCACGAAGGCACGCACGGCATCCAGGCGCTGGACCTGCTCGGGCGCAAGGTGGTGATGCAGGAAGGGCGTGGCCTGGCGTTGCTCGCGCAGCAGATGCAAGCAGTGGTGGCGCGAGCCCTCGACGATCCGGGGTTGGCGGAATACGCACGCGCCCTGGCCGCGGCGATCGAACGCATCAGCGTCGTCACGCGCGCGGCGTGGTCGACCGGCGAACCCGACGCAGCTTTGGCGAACGCGACGCCTTACATGCAGGCGTTCGGCCATGTCGTGATCGCGTGGATCTGGCTCGACGTCGTGCTGTGCGCGCAGCCGTTGCTGCGCGGCACACGCGCCGACGCGGCAGCGCTGCAAGGCAAACTCGCCGCGTGCCGCTATTTCTTCCGCTATGAATTGCCGCGGATCGAGGCTTGGCTTGGCGTCGTGGAATCGCGCGACGACACGTGCCGCACGATGCGCGCCGAGGAGTTCTGACCATGCTGCGAGGCCGAATCGGGGTGTGGACCTGGGTGTTGATTTTCTCCGGCATGCTCGTCATGGCAGTCGGGCTGACGGTGCAAGAAAACGACGCCGTCCTCGGCTGGCTGCTTTGCGCCAGCAGCGCGCTGGCGATCGTGGTGGGTATCGTCCTGATCTGGGTCCGCTCGAAAATGCGCAATCAACCGTAGGAGACTGAACGTGAGCACAAAAATTCAAGACCTGTTCGACCTGACAGGCAAGACTGCGCTCGTCACCGGCGGTTCACGCGGCCTGGGGCTGCAGATCGCCGAGTCGCTTGGGCAGGCGGGGGCGAAGATCCTGCTCACGTCGCGCAAGGCGGCAGACCTCGAAGAAGCTGCGGCGCATTTGCAGGCGCAGGGGATCGACACGCGCTGGATCGCCGCGGATCTGATTCAACCGCCCGAGGTCGAACGCGTCGCGAGCGAATCGATGCAGCGGATGGGCCACATCGATATCCTCGTCAACAACGCCGGCGCCACTTGGGGCGCGCCTTGCGAAGACTATCCCCTGGAGGCGTGGGACAAGGTGATGGACCTGAACATCCGCAGCATCTTCCTCATGAGCCAGCAGATCGGCAAGCGCAGCATGATCCCGCGCCGCAGCGGGCGCATCATCAACATCGCGTCGATCGCGGGCCTGTCGGGCTCGGCCGACATCGCCTTCATCGCCTACGGAACGAGCAAGGGCGCAGTCGTCAATTTCACGCGCTCCCTCGCCGGCGAGTGGGGGCGCCACGGCATCACCGTGAACGCGCTTGCGCCGGGAATGTTCCGCAGCAAGATGACGCGTGGCACGTTCGAAAAAGTCGGCGAGGCGGCGCTCGCGAAGAGCGCGCCGCTGAACCGCGTCGGCGACGACGACGACCTGAAAGGCGCCGCACTGCTCTTCGCGAGCGCGGCGGGCAAACACATCACGGGGCAGATTCTCGCGGTGGACGGCGGCGTGAGCGCAGTGCACGCAGGCGCCTGAACCGATGAGCCTCGAATTCCGGAACCGGATCCCGTTCGTCGAGCTGCTCGGCCTGGAGCTGTTGCGCTTCGAAGGCGGCGAAGCCGAACTCGCCTTGAGCCCGCGCGACGAGCACATGAACGGCCTGAAGATGGCGCACGGCGGCGTGATCATGACGCTGCTCGACGTGGCGATGGCGCACGCCGCGCGCAGCCCGCGCGGTACTGTGCGCCCCCAGGCCGACGAAATACGTCGGCCGCCCCCCAAGGGGGATGAGCAAAGTGGCAAAGCCACATTTGCTCATGAAACGCTTCCCGCACGCGGCGTGCTCACGGTCGAGATGAAAACGAGTTTCATGCGCCCGGGAATCGGCCGCCTCACCGCGCGCGGCAAGGTGCTGACGCAAACGCAGACGCTCTCGTTCTGCGAGGCCTCGCTGTTCGACCCCGCAAACAAGCTCGTCGCCCACGCCACCGGAACTTTCAAACTCCTGCGGGCCGTCCCCGCCGGGAGCCGCGCCGCGACGCCGATCGACGGATCGGACTAAAGTCAAAAGGACCACACCATGACCCTCGTCAACAAACAAATCCTGCTCGACTCTCGCCCCGAGGGCGCGGCGCAGGCGTCGAACTTTCGCTTGCGCGAAGTTCCCGTGCCTGATTTGCAAGACGGCCAGATCCTCATCCGGCACCACTACCTGTCGCTCGACCCGTACATGCGCGGCCGCATGAACGACGCGAAGAGCTACGCCAAGCCGCAGGCCTTGGGCGAAGTGATGGTCGGTGGCACGGTGGGTGAAGTCGTCGCCTCGCGGAACTCGAAGTTCAAGGTCGGCGACTCCGTCGTCGGCGGTGGTGGCTGGCAGGAGTACAGCGTCGTCGACGCAGCGCAGTTCGGCATGCTGCGCAAGGTCGACACGCAGCGCATTCCCTTGTCCGCCTACCTCGGCGCGGTGGGCATGCCCGGCGTCACCGCGTGGTATGGGTTGATGCGAATCTGCGCCCCCAAGGCCGCTTCGACCGTCGTCGTCAGCGCTGCGAGCGGTGCGGTGGGAAGCGTCGTCGGGCAACTCGCGAAAGTTCGTGGCTGCCGTGCGGTCGGAATCGCCGGCGGGGCAGACAAATGCCGCTATGTGATCGAAGAACTGGGATTCGACGCCTGCATCGACTACAAGGCGCACGCCGACTCGAAGGCGCTTTACCAGGCGCTGAAAGAAGCGACGCCGGAAGGCGTCGACGGCTACTTCGAAAACGTCGGCGGACGAATCCTCGACGCCGTCTTGCCGCGCATGAACGCGTTCGGCCGCATCGCCGTGTGCGGAATGATCAGCGGCTACAACGGCGCGCCGATTCCGCTCGCGCAGCCGCAGCTGATACTGCAGTCGCGCCTGCGTGTCGAGGGTTTCATCGTCAGCGAACACATGGAAGACTGGCCCGAAGCGCTGAAAGAACTCGCCGACCTCGTCGCAAGCCGCAAGCTCAAGTACCGCGAGACGATCGCGCAAGGCATCGAAGCAGCGCCGCAGGCGTTTCTCGGCCTGCTCGAGGGGCGCAATTTCGGCAAGCAACTGGTGAAACTGGTCTGATCCCTGCCGCCGCGCGGCGCGAGGAGGTGAACAGCATGCCAGGCACACATGAGGTGACGAACCAGGCGGCGCCGCTCGTCGGCCACAACCTGTTCGAGACGAACCGGGCGCTGCGCGACGCGCTCGGCTTCAACGCGCCAAAGTTGGACCTGGCGCCGCTGCAAGCGCTCGGCGCCAAGCTCGGGCAGGCCGAGATGATGGTTCACGCACGCCTGGCGAACCAGCACAAACCGCAGTTGCACAGCCACGACCGGTTCGGCCGACGCATTGACGAAGTCGAGTTCCACCCGAGCTATCACGCCTTGATGGCGCAAGCCACCGCTGCGGGACTGCACGGCACGCCGTGGACATTGGGGCCGCAGGCGCATGTGCAGCGCGGCGCCGCATTCATGCTCTTCACCGAACTCGAGCCCTCGGTGCTCTGCCCGATCTCGATGACGTACGCCGTGACACCGGCGCTGCGCGCGAATTCGGCGATCCACGCCGCCTGGCTGCCCAAGCTCGCGAGCACGGCGTATGACCCGCGCCTCGTTCCGGTCGAGCAGAAGGCCGGCGCGACGATGGGCATGGGAATGACGGAAAAACAAGGCGGCTCGGACGTGCGCGCCAACACGACGCAGGCCACGTTTGAAGAACAAACACCCTGGGGTGCGCGCTACCGGCTGATCGGCCACAAGTGGTTCATGTCGGCGCCGATGTGCGACGCGTTCCTCGTTCTCGCGCAAACCGGTGCGGGCTTGAGCTGCTTCTTTCTGCCGCGGATCCTGCCCGACGGGTCGCGCAACGGCTTGTTCATTCAGCGCCTCAAAGACAAACTCGGGAATCACGCGAACGCGAGCTCCGAAGTCGAGTTCGACGGGGCGCAGGCTTGGCTCGTCGGCGACGAAGGGCGCGGCGTGCCGCAAATCCTCGAGATGGGAACGCGCACGCGCCTGGACTGTGCCCTGGGAACAAGCGGCCTGATGCGCCAGGCTTTGGCGCTCGCGCTGCACCACACGGCGCAGCGCCACGCCTTCGGCAAAGCCTTGATCGAACAGCCGCTGATGCGCAACGTGCTCGCCGATCTGGCGCTGGAAAGCGAAGCCGCGACGGCGCTCAGCCTGCGCCTGGCGCGTGCCTTCGGCAACGACGACGGGCCCGACAGCGCGCACGAACAAGCGATGCGGCGCCTGCTCACGCCGGTGGCCAAGTTCTGGATTTGCAAACGCGGCAGCCACTTTGCGCAAGAGGCGATGGAATGCCTGGGCGGCAACGGCTACGTCGAAGAAGCGGGCGAAGGCGTGATGGCGCGCATCTACCGCGAAATGCCGCTGAACTCGATCTGGGAAGGTGCGGGCAACATCATGGCGCTCGATCTGCTGCGCGCACTGCGCTCGCGCGGCAAGGGCGGCAGCGGTGACAGCGTCGCTGCCCTGCACGCCGAACTCGCTCCGGCGCGCAGCGCGCACGCAGCGCTCGATGCTTTCGCCACGCGGTTGTTCGCGCGCATCGACGACGCGCAAGACGAAGTTGAAGCGCGCCGCCTGGCGCAAGACATCGCGCTCGCGGTGCAGGCGGCGCTGCTGTGCCAGCACGCGCCGAGTTTCGTCTTCGACGCATTCTGCCGCTCGCGCCTGGATGGCGAGTGGGGGCACGCGTTCGGTACCCTGCCTTCGAACGTCGAGTTCGACGCGTTGCTCGCGCGCGCCATGCCTCATTGACACCCACGCACCCCAGGAGAAAGTGACATGAAGAGCTTCCGAGGCCGCACCGCGGTCATCACCGGCGCGGCGTCGGGCTTTGGCCTGGAGACGTCGCGCATCGCAGCGCGCGAAGGCATGAACGTCGTCATGGCCGACGTGCAACAGGACGCGCTGGACCGCGCCGCCGCCGAGATCGCCGCGACCGGCGCGAAGGTGTTGCCGTTTCGCCTCGACGTCTCGAAAGCCGCCGAAGTGCAGGCCCTGGCCGCTGCGACGCAGGCGCGCTTTGGCGCGCCGCATTTCGTCTTCAACAACGCCGGCGTCGCCGCCGGAGGCCTGGTCTGGGAGAACACGCTCGAAAGACTGGGACTGGGTGCTCGGCGTGAACCTGATGGGTGTCGTTCACGGGGTGCGTTGCTTCACACCGATGATGTTGGACGCGGCTCGCGCCGACCCGGGTTTCGAGGGCCACATCGTGAACACGGCGTCGATGGCGGGCTTGCTGAACCCGCCCAACATGGGGATCTACAACGTCACCAAACACGCCGTCGTCGCGCTCACCGAAACGCTGTACCAGGACCTGCACCTCGTCACGGATCAGATGAGCGCGTCGGTGTTGTGCCCGTACTTCGTCCCGACCGGAATCACGCAGAGCCATCGGAACCGGCCCGCCGATATGAAGGATGCGGATTCGGGGCCGACGCGCAGCCAACTCATCGGCCAGGCGATGAGCGAAAAGGCGGTGGGCAGCGGCAAGGTCAGCGCGGCGATGGTCGCGCAGTTCGTTTTCGACGCGCTGCGCGACGACCGCTTCTACATCTACAGCCACCCGCGAGCGCTCGGCAACGTGCAGACGCGCCTGGAGGACGTCGTCCAGGCGCGCAACCCGAGCGACCCGTTTGCGAGCCGGCCCGAGATCGGAGCCGAGTTGCGCGCCGCGCTGCGCGCGCTGGGCTAGAGCTTGAGAGTATTTCTATCATGCCCGCTCATCGCGCCAGAAGGCGCCCGCTCGTCGTTGCAAATGCTCGCCATAGCCCGCGCTATGGCTGCGCTTTGCGCCTAGATCGGCCACCTTCTGGCGCGCCGCTCGGGCACGCTAGAAAAACTCTCAAGCTCTGAGTCGCCTCGTGAGTTCCGCGCCCGTACCCGGCCGCGCCGCCGACATCGAACCGTTCTGGCTCGAATACCAGCGCGCCTGCAACGTCAAGGTTCCAGGCTTTGCCGCCGCGGCGCTGGGAGACACGCGTCTTCTTGCCGACGAACTCGCCGATCTCGTGGTTCGCGGCGTGAAGCGCGCCCACGCGACGCTGAAGCGCGACTTCGAAAAAGAACTCGATCCGCTGCCGCAGATCGGCGATCACCTCGTCGTTCTCGACGGCGCCGGAACGCCGCGAGCCATCGTTCGCACGACACACGTTGAACTGCGCCACTTCAACCAGATCGACGATCAATTCGCTTTCGACGCCGGCGAGGGCGACCTGACGCTGCGCTGGTGGCTCACCGCGCACCGCCAGGATTTCGCCGAGCGCGGCGAATCCGAAGGCTTCGAGGTGCACGAGTTGATCGAACTGGTTCTCGAGTGGTTCGAGGTCGTGTGGCCGCCGACCGCGGGCGCGAGCGCTGAAGCGGCGTCGCCCTGACGCCGCGCGCTGCTGGGCGCGCGAAGCGTCGCAGGATTCGATCAGCAGCCCAGGCGCAACGCTTGCACCGGGCGTTGCGTCGCCGCGTCGACGACGACCAGGTTGACGAAGGCCCCTGGCGCGGCAGCGTTCGCAGGGTCGGCGTCGAGGCGAAACGCCGCCGGTGCCGCGCCGGCAGCGTTCCACGCCGGCACCGTGACGTAGCGCCGCACGACGAAGTCGTGGCGCAGAAGAACGCCTTCGTTTTCCCCCGCCTTGACGGGCGTTGAATGGTCGTTTTCGGTCACCGCCCAATAGGCGGCGAGGCGCGCCGGTGCGCCGGGGCGCGCGCTCACCGTGGCCGCGATCGAACGGCCCTCGCGCGTCAGCTGAATCTCGACGAGAGACGGCGCACGCCCGCGCGCCGTGGCAGCGGCCGGGTCGACGCCGTGCCAGCGCGGCCGGTCGACACCGTCGATCACGACCTGCGGCGTGTAGCTGAAGCGTGCGCCATTGCTCTGCTGCTGCTGCGCCTGACGCTGCGTGTATACCGGACTCGCGAAGCGGTCCTTCCAGCCCAGGCGGTCCCAGTAGTCGACGTGAAACGCAAGCGCCACGACGCCGCTCTCGCCCTTGAGTTTGGACAACCAGCGGTCGGCGGGCGGGCATGAATTGCAGCCTTCCGACGTGTAGAGCTCGACCACCGGCGTAGCGATCGGCGCGCTTTGCGCGCTGCAGCTTTCAGCGCCCCAGGTGGATGATGACGATCCGATCAGAGCCATCGTGCCAGCGGCAATGAATGCGACGAAATGGAATCGGGCAGGGCAAGTCAACATGTCGGGCCTCGGCGTCGCAGCGACTCGGGTGTGTCGTGCGCTCGGTCGAAACCTTACACGAACGAGGCCGTGTCACACTGATTGACATCGCATTCTCCGCCGTGACCAGCCCCGCCGAACCCCAGACCAAGCAAGTCGCCATTGTCGGCGGCGGACCGGCGGGCTTGATGGCGGCCGAGGTTCTGGCGATGGCCGGGGTGCAGGTCGACTTGTTCGATGCGATGCGCTCTGTCGGACGCAAGTTCCTGCTCGCCGGCAAGGGCGGATTGAACCTGACGCACAGCGAGCCCATGGACCGCTTTCTCACCCGCTTCGGTTCGCGGCGCGATTCGATCGAACCCTTGCTGCACGCTTTTCCTCCCACAGCGGTGCGCGAATGGGCGCGTGGGTTGGGTGTGGAGACCTTCGTCGGCAGCTCAGGCAGAGTCTTCCCGAGCGACATGAAAGCCGCACCGCTGCTGCGCGCCTGGCTGCACCGACTGCGCGCAACGGGCGTGCGCCTGCACATGCGGCACCGCTGCACCGGTTTGCACGCGAACGCCGACGGCGCGCTGCAGATCGCAATGCAGACGCCGCAAGGGCTGGTGGAGGCGCGCGCGCCGGCGGTGCTGCTCGCCCTGGGCGGCGCGAGCTGGCCGCAGCTCGGTTCCGACGGAAGCTGGGCCGGTTGGCTCGCCAATCTGGGCGCCGATGTCGCACCGCTCGAGGCGTCGAACTGCGGCTTTGACGTCGCGCGGCGCGACGCGACCGGCGCGCTCACGCCCGGCTGGAGCGAGCATCTGCGGAGTCGCTATGCCGGCCACGCGCTGAAAACGGTCGCCCTGAGCGTCGCGTGTGCCGATGGCTCGCAGTTTCAGCAGCGCGGCGAGTTCGTCATCACGCAAGGCGGAATCGAGGGCAGCCTCGTCTACGCCGCGTCGGCGCTGCTCCGCAAGTTGATCGCCGCGCAGGGTAGCGGCGGTGGCGCACCTCGATTTGCTGCCGGATCGCGACGCGGCTTCGGTACTCGCCGAAGTCGCGCGTCCGCGTGGCCCGCGCACCCTGGCCACGCACCTGAAGAGCCGATTGCGCCTGGATGGCGTCAAGGCCGCGCTGCTCCACGAACTGCTGCCGCGCGAAACCTTGCAGGATCCCGCCGCGCTCGCCGCCGCGATCAAGGCGCTGCCGTTGACGCTGGTTGCGCCGCGGCCCGTCGCCGAGGCGATCAGCAGCGCCGGCGGCGTGCGCTTCGAATCGCTCGACGAACACCTGATGTTGCGCGCATTGCCGGGGGTGTTCTGCGCCGGAGAAATGCTCGACTGGGAAGCCCCCACGGGCGGCTATCTGCTCAGCGCGTGCTTCGCGACCGGCGTTGCCGCGGGCCGCGGCGTGCTCGGCTACCTCGGCGCGTCGGCTTCGAAGTCGCTGTCCAGCAGCTCGATCGGCGCGCCGTGCGGCGTGCGCTCCGCGGCGTGATCCCAGGCGTGTTGGCAGCGCTGCAACTCGACCGCAGAACTCGCGCCCTTGCGCGCGACGATCGCCTCCAGCGCTGCGACCCAATGCCGGTAATACGTATCGCCAAGGTCGGCGTCGCCGCCGGCTTGCGCTGCGGCGATCTGCTCGGCAAGCGCCTGCGCCCACTCGGCCCAGGTGAACAGGCCACGCTCGTGCAGCGCCAGGACGATGGCAAAACCTTTCGCCTGCCACGGCTCGGCGAACACTGGCGCGCCGCCGTCTTGCGGCTGACCGGGAAGCGGCTCGGCAGCGAAACTCACACGCCATCCTCGCAGCGTTGCAGGTAGGGCTCCCACGCGTCGACCGACACGGTGTGCGAGGGGCGCTTCGAATCGGGCCACAACTGCGCCGCGTCAAAGGCGACGCTGTAGAGCCACTGTGGCTGCTCGCCCAGGCCATGCGCGTTCGTATCGGCGAACACATGCGCGCCGTGGATGCGTTCGATCGTTCCGACCTTGCCTTGCACATACGCCGGGAGACGCGTGTGGTGCGTCGCCTTGTGGGCGAGGGTTCGAACCCGTTCCCCTAACGCAAACTTCGCAGGGGCTGTCCCCGCACGCAACGTGGGTGCCCCGCGCGCGAGCGCCGCGTCAACGTCGGGGGCATGCAGCACGCGGGCCAGCGGCAGTGGAACGCCGACGCTGCGCGAGTTCTTCAGCTCGGCGCGCCGAACCAGGCGGCGCTGAATGAGCAGTTTTTCGAGCCCGGCGAACCAGATCTCGTAGTAGCTGAGCTGGGGGTAGGAGGGCAGCGTTTCGCGTGCGCTGCGGCTCATGTCGATGTTCCAGGAGCCGCTTGCGCCGAGCGCGACAGTGAGCGCCATGACGCGCGGTTCCCACGTCGCGTGCCAGAGTTCGCCCTCTGGCTCCGGGATGACACGGCCTTGCCCGGGGCGGCCACCGAGGTCGGCGTGTGTCGTGTAGCTCATGGTGCACGCGGCAACCCGGTGCCGATCATCGAATCGCGCGTCACGAGGTCGGCAAGTTGCGCTTCGCCCAATCCTTCCGTTCCCGGCGGGCGCTGCGGGATCACCATGTAGCGGACTTCGGCCGTCGAATCCCAGACCCGGATGTTGGTCGACTCGGGCAGCGTGACGCCAAACTCGGCGAGCACGGCGCGCGGCTCGCGCACCGCACGCGAACGGTACGGCGCGCTCTTGTACCAGGTGGGTGGCAGGCCGAGCACCGGCCAAGGGTAGCAGCTGCACAGCGTGCACACGACCATGTGGTGGGTCTCCCGCGTGTTCTGCAGCGCGACCATGTGTTCGCCCTGGCGCCCGCTGTAGCCCATCGATCCGATCGCGGCGCTGCCGTCGCGCATCAGCCAGTCATGGAACTGTGCGTCAACCCAGGAACGTGCGACGATCCGGGCGCCGTTGCGCGGGCCGATTCGCGTCTGGTAGGTGTCGATCAGCGCGTCGAGCGCGGCCGGGTCGATGTAGCCCTTTTGCCCGAGCACGGTTTCGAGCGCGCGCACGCGCAACTCCATCTCGCCCAGATCGCTGTGGTCATGGTCATGGTCGTCGTGCGGGGAGTGGGGCTGACTCATGGCGCCATCGTAACGCGGCGCGGTGCGTCCGGCAGAGCACCCTGTGGCACACTGCGCCGCTTCGTTTCTTCGGCCCCTCACCCGGCGCTCGCTGTGGACAAGACGTTTTCACAAATCGCCGCCGAGATCAAGGCGCGTCCGGAACAAGTCGCTGCCGCAGTCGCGCTGCTCGACGGCGGCGCGACGGTGCCGTTCATCGCCCGTTACCGCAAAGAGGCGACGCAGGGCCTCGACGACGCCCAGTTGCGCGAACTCGAGACGCGCCTGGCGTACCTGCGCGAACTCGAAGCGCGCCGCAGCGTGGTGCTGAAAAGTGTTGCCGAGCAGGGCAAGCTGACGCCTGCGCTGCGCGCTGCGTTCGAGGGCGCGGCGACGAAGCAGGAACTCGAAGACCTCTACCTTCCGTTCAAGCCGAAGCGCCGCACGAAAGCGATGATCGCGCGTGAAGCCGGGCTCGAAGTGCTCGCCGACGCATTGTTTGCCGATCCGTCGCTGGATCCCGAAGAGCAGGCCGCGGGATACGTCAACGCCGACGCCGGCTTTGCCGATCCGGGCGCGGTGCTCGACGGCGTTCGCGACATCCTCGCCGAGCGCTGGGCCGAAGACCCGCGCCTCCTCGGCAGCTTGCGCGATTGGCTGTGGGGCGAGGCGCTGTTGCACAGCAAATTGATCGCCGGCAAGGACCCGAACCACACCGACGTCTCGAAGTTTCGCGACTACTTCGACTACGCCGAGCCGATCCGCAAAGTGCCGTCGCACCGCGCGCTCGCCGTGTTCCGCGGCCGCAGTCTGGAGTTGCTCGACGTCAAGTTGATCCTTGATGACGAGGCCGGCGGGCTGGGCGTGTCCGCGGGCGCCGCGGGCGCGGTCTCGCTCGCCGAAGGCCGAATCGCCGTGCACCTGGGCTGGAGCCACCGCCCGCGCGCCGCCGACAACCTGATCCGCAGGTGCGTCGCCTGGGCGTGGAAAGTCAAGCTCAGCCTGAGCCTGGAGCGGGATCTGCTCGCCAAACTGCGCGAAGACGCGGAGCGCATCGCGATCAAGGTCTTCGCCGACAACTTGCGCGACCTGCTGCTCGCCGCGCCCGCCGGCCCGCGCACCGTGCTCGGCCTGGACCCGGGAATTCGCAGCGGTTGCAAAGCGGCGGTGATCGACGCAACGGGCAAGGTGCTCGCCACTGAAACCATCTACCCGCACGAGCCGCGTCGCGACTGGGAGGGTGCATTGCACACCTTGCAGCGCCTGTGCACGCAGCACGGCGTGAGCCTGATCGCGGTGGGCAACGGCACCGCCAGCCGCGAGACCGACAAGCTCGCCGCCGAGTTGATCGAGCGCATCGCCAAGGCCGCGCCGGAACAACAACTGCAGCGCCTCGTCGTCAGCGAAGCCGGCGCGTCGGTTTACTCGGCGAGCGAACTCGCGACCCAGGAATTGCCCGGGCTCGACGTGACGCTGCGCGGCGCGGTGAGCATCGCGCGGCGTGTCCAGGACCCGCTCGCCGAACTCGTGAAGATCGACCCGAAGAGCATCGGCGTCGGCCAGTACCAGCACGACGTGAACCAGGCTGCGCTGGCGAGTCGCCTGAACGCGGTGGTCGAGGACTGCGTGAACGCCGTCGGCGTGGATCTGAACACGGCGTCGCGGCCGCTACTGGCGCGCGTCTCGGGACTGTCGGCAACGGTCGCCTCGAACATCGTGCAATGGCGCGACGCAAACGGCGCATTCGTGAACCGCAAGCAGTTGCTCAGCGTGACCGGCCTGGGTGCGAAGACATTCGAGCAAAGCGCGGGTTTTCTGCGAATTCGTGGCGGCGAGAACCTGCTCGACAGCTGCGGCGTGCACCCGGAAACCTACCCGCTTGTCGAGCGCTTCCTGGCCACTCTGAAGTGCGGCGCGGCCGATGTGATGGGGCGCAGCGAAGTGCTGCGAACACTCGAGCCGCAAGCCTTCGCTGACGCCCGCTTCGGCGTGGTCACGGTGAAAGACGTGCTCACCGAACTGGAGAAGCCGGCACGCGATCCTCGGCCGGACTTCAAGGTGGCACGCTTCAACGAAGGGCTGGAGAGCATCGCCGATCTGAAGCCCGGCATGACCTTGCAAGGCACGGTGAGCAACGTCGCGCAGTTCGGCGCCTTCATCGACCTCGGTGTGCACCAGGACGGCCTCGTGCACGTGAGCCAGCTCGCGAACAAGTTCGTGAACGACGCGCGCGACGTCGTGAAGACCGGCGACAGCGTCACCGTCAAGGTGCTGGAAGTCGACCTGGCGCGCCAGCGCATCGGCTTGACGATGAAGCTTGACGCCATGGTGCCGGCACCTGGCAGCGCAGGCAACGCGTACCAAGCGCCGCAGCGTGGCGAACGCGCCGCGCCGCGCCACTCGGCCGTGCCGGCGCAGGCTTCGGCGATGGCCGCGGCGTTCGCGAAATTGCCGCGCCGGAACTGACCGCGGTTCGTCGTGCTCAGCGGGTTTCGCGCATGAAAGCGCTCGCCATCCACGCCGGCCCGTGCGCGCTCGCCGCGCTGCGCTCGCAGGGCCTGCGCCCGCAAGACGTGCGCATCGTTCCGGCTGCGGCGGGTGGGCCGAAGGGGTTGATCCTGAGTTCGCTGGACCGGTTCATCTTCGGCGATTGGCTGGCGCGCAGCACGCAGACGGTGCACCTGGTGGGAGGATCCATCGGCGCGTGGCGCATGGCCACCGCGTGCCTGCCCGACGCCGACGCAGGCTTCGCGCAACTGGCGCATGACTACATTGCACAGGACTACCCGCACGAGCCCGGCCGGCTCCCGGCGCCCGCGGTGGTCAGCGAGCTTTTCAGGCGCCAGATCGAACTCAGCTTCGGCGGGCGCGAGAGTGCCGTGCTCGGCCACCCACGCTATCGCCTGCACATCTTCACGAGCCGCGGGCGGCATGTGTTGCGCCGTGAAGGCAGGTGGCGTACGCCCCTGGGCTACCTCGGCGCGTTCGCGGCGAATGCCCTGAGCCGGCGCGCGATGGGGGCGTGGATCGAGCGCGTCGTGTTTTCGGATCCGCGCGATGCGCTGCCACTGCGCTTGCAACGCTACCAAACCCGGCGCATTCCACTCACAGCCGGCAACCTGCAACTCGGCATGCTCGCGAGTTGCTCAATTCCCTTCGTCTTGCAAGCCGTGCACGACATTCCGGACGCGCCGCGCGGCGCGTACTGGGACGGTGGCATCACCGACTATCACCTTCACCTCGACTACGCGACGCTGCGCGACCCCAACGAGCCACACGAACCCGCCCTGGTGCTCTACCCGCACTTTCAGGACACGGTCGTTCCGGGTTGGCTCGACAAGCCGTTCGCGCGCCGGCACCGTGCGACCCCCGATCTGGACAACGTGGTCTTGCTTTCGCCCACACCCGAGTTCGTGCGCTCGCTGCCGAACGCGAAATTGCCCGATCGGACCGACTTCAAGCGCTATGTCGACGACCCGAGAGCGCGCACGGTGGCGTGGCAAACCGCGGTGCGCGAAAGCGAACGCCTGCGCGACGAATTCGCGCGCTGGCTCGAGCGCGGCGACGCCGACTCGGTGTTGCCGCTGCGCTGAAGCCTCGCTCGGGGTGAGGCGCCCCGCTTGACCGTGGGACGCGTGTCATCACCCGGCCTGGCCGTTCCGGTTCATGCATCCGGGATCGTCGGCCCTGCGTATTTTCAGTTCATCCCACACATCGTGATAAGGAAACCTGGAGAACGCACCCATGACTTCGAATGTCCCTGCTGCGCCGCCCGCGCAGATCGTCCTGAACATGGCACTGGGCTACTTGCTGTCGCGCAGCCTGCATGTCGCCACTGAACTCGGCATCGCCGACCATCTGGCCGGCAAGCCGCGCCCGCTCGCCGACCTGGCCAGGCGCACCGGCACCCATGGCCCCTCGCTGCGGCGGTTGCTGCGTGCGCTGGCTGCGCATGGCATCTTCAGCGAAGACAGCGAGGACAGTTTCGCCAACACCCCAGCCTCGGAACTTCTGCGCCAGGGGGTGATGCGCGACGGCGTGCTGCTGTGTGGCGAAGTCGCTGGCGACGGCTCGTGGTGGCAGGCCGCGGGCGCGTTGCGCGAGAGCGTGCTGAGCGGCCGCCCCGCCTTCGAAAGCGAACACGGCAGCACTTTCTTCAACTATGTGCAGCGGCGCCCCGACTGCCACCGGTGGTTCGACCGCGGCATGTCCAACTTCGCCTCGGCCGAAGACCCGGCCATCGCCGCGGCCTTGCCGGCGGCAAACCTTCGGCATCTGGTGGATGTGGGGGGTGGCCGCGGCGGCCTGCTGGCGCAGCTGCTGCAGCGCAGCCCTTCATTGCAAGGCACGTTGTTCGACCAGGCGCAGGTGGTGGTGGATGCAACGGCGTTGTCCGGGCCCGAGTTGGCTGGCCGCTGGACCGCACTCGCCGGTGACTTCTTCCTGTCTGTTCCCCATGGTGCCGATGCCTACGTTCTCAAGCGCATCCTGCATGACTGGAGCGACGAGGACTGCGTGCACATCCTGCGCCGCTGCGGCGAAGCGATGCACCGCGAGTCCCGGCTGTTCGTGGCCGAGGCGGTGCTGCCGCCGGGCAACGAGGCGCATCCCGGCAAGGTGATGGACATGCTCATGATGATCTTCGCCAGTGGCCGCGAACGCAGCGCTGCGGAGTTCGAAGCGCTGTTGCGCCAAGCCGGACTGCAGCTGGTGAGCATCCAGCCCACCGCCAGCACGCTGAGCCTCATCGAGGCACGGCCGGCTTAAGAGGCGGACGCGGGGGCGGCTGCCGTTCAGCTCCCGCGATTCGGCGCCGCTGCGCTGAAGACTCGCTCGGGCCTACGCGTAAGCCGCGGGGTCCAGGGACCCGTGCACGAAGAACAGCGCGCCCACGTCGGACTGCACCGCGCCATGGCGGCTGCCCTGTGGCGCGAGCTGATACTCTCCGCCGCGCAGCAGCGTGTCGCCGATGAAGGCCTCGCCGGCGAGCATCATGCACTCCTCTTCGAGGCCGTGGCTGTGCGAGTTGACGCTTGCGCCCGGGCGCATGCGCACCATCACCGAGCGGCGCTCGCCGCCGTTCCACAGCTCCTTGATGCGCACGCCGGGGCAGAAGTCTTGCCAGGTCGAATCGTCGGTCAGGGTCGAAAAGCGCACCGACGTCGTTGTCGGCTCGAGCGGCGTGCTCAGGCGCAGGTAGAAGCGTGCTCCGCCTGCGCTGGCGCGCAGCGCGTGCGTTGCGCCGTGCGGCGTGCACGCCGCGTCACCGCAGCTCAGCGCGTGCGCACCGACGAACAACTCGCCGGCGAGCAACACGACCTCCTGCTGCGTCGCCATAGGTGAAACGGGAAACGCCGCGCCGGCAGAAAGTTCGACGAGGGTGGACACCGCCAGCGGCGTGTTCGCCAGCGCCTTGCTGCGCACGCCGGCGCGAGGCTGCTGCCACGCACCGGCGTCGCGGCGAACCGTGTGGAACTGGCTTTCGTGCGCCGCGCTGCGTTGCACGCGATCCACCAGGCGGGCTCGAAGCTGGAGCGCGTCGGGTTCGTCGGGCATGGCGTGGGGAGTGGTGTTGAGCGTGTTGTTCATGATGCGTGCACCTCCGGCTTGACACCGTTCGAGGCGAGATGAATTTGCAGCGATCCGAGCGCGCGGCGGATGTGCGACTTGACGGTTCCCAGCGGCAACGCCATCGTCGTCGCGATCTCTTCGTGCGTCAGGCCGCGGTAGAACGCGAGCGACAACAACTGGCGCGGCAAGGGCTCGAGACGCAACAGCGCGGCGTTCAGGCAGTTTTCGGCTTGCGCTGCGGACAGCGCTGCGGCCGGGTCATGGCGCTCGTCTGCCGCGTCGCCCAGCAGGGTTTCAGGCTCGGCGTGCGGCACCGCGATGTCGGCGCGGCGCAGGTGGTCCAGGGCCCGGCTGCGCGCCAGCGTGAACAGCCACGCGAGCACCGTGCCGCGCTGCGGATCGAAGCGAAGCGCCTGGCGCCACACCTGCCAATACACGTCTTCGGTGACCTCTTCGGCGCATTGCAGCGTTGCGCGTGATGGTTCGGACCATGCTGAAGATGCGGCTCGAAGTCGCGTCGTAGAGGTCGCCGAGCGCCTTCTCGTCGGATTTCGCGATCCTCGCCACCAGCGCGGCAAGGCGTTCGGGCTCCGCGGGATCGGCAGTCAGGACCAGGCGCAGCCGAGGCGGCGCGGGTTCTGCAGCAGGCTCGGCCTGCGTCTGCGCGAACAACTCGTCGATTCCGAAGGTCAGCGCATCGACGATGGCGGGCTCAGCGTCACTCATGGGTCGGATCTCCATTGCGCCTGTTTCGTGGGGCTACGCAGCTGCGAGACGATTGGATGCAGGATTCTAGAAGATTATTTTCACCGTGCAAACCCGGGGTAGGCCGGCCGCGCGCATGCGCCGGGCGCATCCAGGCCGAAACATGCCTTGCTGAACCGCTACGCAAAGCGCCCCGGATTGGATGCAAACCCCTGCCCGGTGAAGCGGATTCGGTGCGCGACATCCGCCGCGCCGGGTCGCGCGTAAAGCCCGCCAGCACCTCTGCATTCCGCGCGGTGCCGACCCCACCACCCTTCTGGCTGCTTCCCAAGGAGACCGACATGAAGAAAGCCCCGTTCCTGAAATCGCTCGTGGCGTCGCTGCTCGCCGCGTGCGCCCTCGGCGCGCAAGCGTCGAGCCACCGCGAGGCGCTCGCCGTGCTGAACGAGCCCTGCGCCGACAACACCGACACCTACGCCTGGGTGAGCCGACCACGCACGACAAGCTCTACCTGATCATGAACTTCAACCCGCTGCACGAGCCGGGGCAGGGCAACCAGGGCCTGCGCGCGTGCAACGGCTATCGCTACGAATTCCACATCGGCAAGGGCGAGAGCCTGAAGTCGCGCGTCATCTACCGCGTCGAGTTCAAGAACTCGCTGGCTCCTGAAGCGGCGCCGAGCCCGTCGGACCCGCTGGGCGGCGGCAATGAACTGCTCTGGCAATTGACCGGCGGTACCGAGACGATGAAGGTGACGCGCATTGTGCGTGGCGAGTCGGCGCTGGACGATGACGACGACGAGCGCCAGGTGACGGTGCTTGGCACGAATCTGCCCGTGCTGCCGAACAACCATGGCCCGCAGACGGATCGCCTTGTCTATGGTCTGGGAACCATTCAATGGCTACGCCTCTGGCGACCCGACGAGTCGCGAAGTCGGTCTTTACGACCAGGCCTTTGTCAACACCTACATCAAGCCGCTGTCCAACGGCGGGCGCATCATCGCCGGCCAGTTCGACGACCCGTACCAGCTCGACGAAAAAGGGATCTTCGATCTCGTCAATCTCGGCGCCAGCGACCTTGGCGGGATTGCCGGCGCACGCAGGGCGGACCGTGCGCCCATCGAAGACGTGTTCACGGGTTTCAACATCTTCTCGATCGCGCTCGAAGTGCCGATCACCGACGTCTTTCCGAACGGGATTCCGCACAACGGCATGTTGCAACCGAACTCGACCGACAGCCTGCTGCGCGTGCATGCGAGGATCAAGCGCCAACAAACCCAGACCGTCGATGCGAGCAACATCATCACCGGCGTTCGCGGGTCCGGGGCGTGGGTGCAAGTCGGCCGCAACGCCTTGCCTCTGTTCAACGCGGGCTTGGTCGGTACGCAACGCCAGACGCAGTACCTGCGCAGCAGCCCGATGCGTGATGTGACGAACTTCGGCGCCGACATCCTGTACCCGGTTCTGGTTCGTGATCTTCAGGCTTTGGGCGTCTACGACGCGCTTGGCGTGCCCATGGCCACAGTCAAAACGTGCTTGAAAGGGCCGCGCCTGGACATCATCAAGGCCATCAACCTGAACCGGCCGATCCCGGTGATGGACGGGTTCACCGGCGACGTGATCACGCTGGACGCCGCGCTCGACTCGAGCTTCCCGAACGGGCGGCAGCTCGGCGGGGGCACGACGCCCAACATGCACAAAGTGAACGTGAACTCTGTGTTGATCAGCCTGATCGCTGCGGGCAACCCGGCCGCTGGTCTGGCCAATGGCGTGGAAGTGAACGACAAGAACTTCAACCCCGAATTCCCCTTCCTTGCGCCTGCGCACCAGGGGTCTGTTGCAGGGGCACGGCGGAATCAACTTGCCGACGGTACCGAATATTCCGGTGCTCACGCCTTGACGCGGCAAGGAAGAGCTTGAACCGTCGGGCTCGCGCCCCGGTCCTGCGCGCGGCGACATCAGATCGGTGTCGCCGCGCGCACTTTCGATTGCACAAATTCGCAGGCCCCACTGACCGGGGCTCGGACGCTCTGCCGCGCTCGGACCGCGAGCGCGGTGATCTCGCTGCTTTTCGAATGCACGTGCATCCGCAAGCAAACGACTTGCGTAAAGAGCCACCAAGCACTGATCGAATCATCGGGCGGTGCGAATGACAGGTCCGCAACAGCAACGCGGACCTCAATTCCAAACCTTGAAGGAACCCCACCATGTCAACCCGCATCAAGATCCCCGGGCGCCTGCTGCCCCTCACCGCCGCGTTGTGCGCGGCCTTCGCCGGCGCGGCGTACCAGACTGCGCACGCGTCGAGCCACCGCGAAGCGCCGTTCATCAGCACGGCGCCCAAGGTCGACGGCACCGACTTCTACATGTTCAACAGCTACGAGCCGGGTCGCGGCGACTACGTGACGCTGCTCGCCAACTACCAGCCGCTGCAGTCGCCGTACGGCGGGCCGAACTACTTCAAGATGGACCCGAACGGTCTGTATGAAATCCACATCGACAACAACGGTGACGCGAAAGAAGACATCACGTTCCAGTTCCGCTTCAAGAACAAGCTGAACAGCATCACCTTGCCGATCGGCGGCGTCGACGTCGCGATTCCCCTGACCCAGGCCGGCACCGCGACCGCGCCGAACTCGCCCAACCTGAATGTGAATGAGACCTTCACCGTCGACGTGCGGCGCGGCGATCGGCGCACCGGGACACGCCAGGCGCTGACGAACGCTGCGGGCGGCTCGGCAACGTTCGACAAACCGGTCGACAACATCGGCTCCAAGACAGTTCCCCTATACGCGGCCTACGCAGCGCAGCACATCTACAACGTCAACATTCCGGGCTGCGCGATGCCGGGCAAGCTCTTCGTCGGCCAGCGCAAGGATCCGTTCGCGATCGGCCTGGGCGTGGTGTTCGACCTGATCAACGCACCGCTCTCGGTGATCACCGATCCAACGTTGATCAATGCCGGCGTGAACGTGATCGACGACAGCAACGTGACGACGCTCGCAATGGAAGTGCACAAGACCTGCCTGACGGCCGGCACCGATCCGGTGATCGGTGCGTGGACGACGGCCAGCCTGCGCCAGGGCACTCTGCTCGACCCGACGCCTGCGCCGGGGCACCAGACTACGTCGCTGCGCACCGGTGGTGCGTGGACGCAGGTGTCGCGCTTGGGAATGCCGCTCGTGAATGAAGTCGTGATCGGCTTGCCCGTGAAGGACCGCTTCAACAGCTCGAAGCCGAAAGACGACGCGCAGTTCGGCGTCTACGTGACGAACCCGACGTTCCCGCGCCTGCTCGAGATCGCGTTTGGGAAGACCGCCGGAGATTTCGCGCCGAGCAACTTGCCGCGCACGGATCTGGTCGCGACGTTCCTCACCGGCATCAAGGGCGTGAACCAGCCCGCGACCGTCACGCCTGCGGAAATGCTGCGCCTGAACACGAGCATCCCCGCGACACCGGAAGGGCAGCAGAACCGCCTTGGAATCGTCGGCAACATTCTCGCCGGCGGGACCGACAACGCCGGCTATCCGAACGGCCGCCGGCCGAAAGACGACATCGTCGACATCACGCTCGTCGCAGCGATGGGCGGCTTGTGCGTCGCGAACGGCAACAACGACGCGTTCCAGCTCGGCGCGGCGTGCAAGCCTTCGGCGGTGCCGCTGGCTGCCAACAGCACGGTGTTCAAGCTGCACGACGGCGTCGACCAGGCGGTGATCCCGCTGCTGCCGACGTTCCCCTACCTCTTCACGCCGACGCCCGGCGCGGGCCCCGGTTCGACCGGCGTCCCGGCGCTGGCCAACTGAGGAGCGCCACCATGCAAACACTGAATCGACTCCTGCTCGCAGGCGTGGTGATCGTGCTGTCGGCGTGCGGCGGTGGCGGTGGCGGCGGCAGCGCCACACCGCCGAGCTTAGAGGTCACGCCCGAGGCAAGCGCATCGGCCGCCGGTCTCGTCGGCTACGTGACGACGTTGAGCGTGACCGACGCCGAGGATCGCGAACCGGTCGGAATCGCCTCGTTCAACCCGCAGCAGCCGGACGACTCCGAGCCGCTGGCGTTGAACTGATAACCGGCGCGGACCCGACGCATGGCGCGTCGGGTCCGCTTCTTCCTCGACGATCAAAAACCTGCCATGCGAATCAACTCATCCGGGTTCCGCGCCGCGCACGCCGCTGCGCTTGGCGCTTGCGCCGCAGTCGCCGCGTTCTCCGGTGCCGCCCTGTTGATGGCACTCGCCCTGGGCATGGCGCTCGTGGCAAGCAGCGCACGCGCCGGCGTGATCACGCCGACGAACGACAACCAAGTCATCGAAGTCCTGCCCGGCGCGCGAGGCGCGCGCCAGGACGATCGACGCGCACGCCAGGCCTGGAGTGCGCAACCGAACAACCCGGAGCTCGCGGTGGCGTTGGCGAAGCGCTACCTGGACCGTTCGCGCGAACTCGGCGACCCGCGCTTCGCCGGCCAGGCGCTGGCGGTTCTGCAAGCCTGGCCCGACGCCGCGAACGCGCCCGACAACGTGCTGCTCATGCTCGCGACGTTGCAGCAGTACCTGCACGATTTCGACGCCTCGGCGCAGAACCTCGAGCGCCTCGTGCAGCGCGACCCGGGCGCCGTGCAGGCCTGGCTCATCCTCGCCACGGTGCGGCGCGTGCAGGGCCAGTTGGACGCGTCGCAGCAAGCGTGCGCCGGTCTGCAAGCCGCGCGCGCACCGCTGCACGCGCGCGCCTGCGCGGCTGAGAACGCCGGGCTGCGCGGCGAATTCGACGCCGCGCGCAGCAGCTTCAACCAGTTGCTCGCCGCCCCCGGTCTCGCCGCCCCGGTTCGCGCCTGGCTGCTGACGTCGCTCGCCGAACTCGAAATGCGCGCCGGGCGCGACGCGGCAGCCGAAGCGGCGTTTCGCCATGCGCTGGGTATAGACGCTGACCTTTACACCCGGCTCGCCTTCGTCGACCACCTCCTGAACCAGCGCCGCGACGCCGAAGCCCTGAGCTGGCTCAAGGACCAGCCGCGCAGCGACGCGGTTCTGCTGCGCCTGGCGATTGCCGGCGTGCGAAGCAACACCGAGCGGGGCCGCGCCGACGCGAACGAAATGCGCCAGCGTTTCGCCCAATCCAACTTGCGGCCGCAGGCACGCGGCACGCATGCGCGCGAGCAGGCGATGTTTGCGCTCTGGGTCGACGCGCAGCCGCAGCGCGCGCTCGAACTCGCTCGCGCCAACGTGCGCCAGCAGCGCGAGCCGACCGACATGCTGGTGTTCGCGCAGGCCGCGCGCGCCGCGGGCAGCCGCTCGGCGTTGCTCGAAATTTCGTCCCTCTGCAAGGAGCTCGGGCTTCATGACTCAACGCATCGATCAATTGCTCTAGTGCCTCGCGCTTCGGCGCAGCGCGCGCGTCTGCTGCGCGCCGGCTGCGTCGCTCTGGGACTCGCCTTCGCGCTGCCGGTCGCGGCGCACAAGGCGAGCGACGCGTACTTGTCGCTCGACGCCCGAGCGCCGGCAGCGACGCTGCGCGTCGACGTGGCGCTGCGCGATCTCGACGCCGCACTCGACATCGACGCCGACGGCGACGCGAAACTCACCTGGTCCGAGGTGCGCGCGGCGTTGCCCGCGATCGAAAGCTACGCGCTGCAGCGCATCGACGTGGCCGGCTGCGCCGCGACACCCCAGACGCGCAGCCTCGAGCAACGCGCCGACGGCGCGTACGCCGCGCTGACGTTTGCCCTGGACTGCCAGCTGACGGGCGTGCCGCCGGTGCGCTACCGCGTTCTGCGCGAAATCGACCCGACGCATCGCGGCCTGCTGCGGGTTCAGCTGCCGGGTCAGGCACCGATTCTTCGCGTGCTCGATCCGACGCGGGACCTGCCCGAAATGGCAGTCGGCGGCGCTGCCGCCACGCCTCGCTCGGCCGCAGCAACTGCGGCAAGCAACGAGAGAGCCGCAACAGCGACCTCCACTGAATCGCAGAATTCCGAGCCGAGCCCTTCCAGCGCAACGCCAATGGTTCCCGTGGCGGGCGTCGTCGACGTCGCTGCTGCGCCGGCCGCGGCCGGCGCGACGCCGAGCACCAATTCGCCTGCACCGGCGGGCGCGGGTTTTGTCGGCGAAGGCGTGCGCCACATCGTCACCGGCTGGGACCATGTGCTGTTCCTGCTCTGCCTGTTGTTGCCCGCGGTGATGGTGCGCACGCGCGAGGGTTGGCGGCCGGTCGAGCGCCTGGGCGACGCCGTGTGGCCGGTGGCCGGAATCGTCGACCGCGTTCACACTCGCGCATTCGATCACGCTGACGCTCGCCGCACTGAAGGTCGTCTCGCTGCCGCCGGGCTTCATCGAACCCGCGATCGCCGCGACGATCGTGCTCGCGGCGATCGACAACGTGCGTCCGATCTTCTTCGGCCATCGGGGCTGGGTGACGTTTGCCTTCGGCCTGATCCACGGTTTCGGCTTTGCCGGCGTGCTCGCCGAACTCGAACTGCCGGCGCTGCAATTCGCCTGGGCGCTGTTCCAGTTCAACGTCGGGTTGGAGCTCGGCCAACTCGCGATCGTCGTGCTCGCCACCGGGCTGCTCTTCGCACTTCGCGGCCGGTCCGGCTACCCGGAGTGGGCGATCCGCGGCGGCTCGTTCGCTGCGATCGCGGTCGGCATGCTGTGGCTCATCGAACGCATCGGCGACGTCTCGTTGCTCCCGCTGTAGGAGCCTGCGCAGCGCGGATTACAATCGCGCCACCATGGCGAACAAGAGCGAGAAAGGCACGCGGGTTATGACACCGCGAACTTGCACCTTCACGACGAAGGTCTGAGCGGCCCGCGCACGCACGTTCCTCACTGCATTCTTCAGGTCCCCAGCAAGGCGCGGCATGTCCCGCGCCTTTTTTGTTTTGGTGGAGTCACGATGATCATCATTTCCCTTCCCGACGGCTCGCGCCGCGAGTTTGCGAGCCCGCCCACGGTGGCTGAAGTCGCCGCAGCCATCGGCCCCGGGTTGGCCAAGGCGGCGCTCGCCGGGCGCATCGGCAGCGGCGCGCAGGCGCGACTCGTCGACACCAGCTACCGCATCGACGCCGACGCGCCGTTGTCCATCGTCACCGACAAGGACGCCGACGGCCTGGAGGTGATCCGGCACTCGACGGCGCACCTGCTCGCCTATGCAGTCAAAGAGCTGTTCCCCGACGCGCAGGTGACGATCGGCCCGGTGATCGAGAACGGCTTCTTCTACGACTTTTCGTACAAGAGGCCTTTCACGCCGGAGGATCTGGTCGCGATCGAAGCGAAGATGACTGAGCTCGCGCGCAAGGACGAGCCCGTCGTGCGCCGTGTCTTGCCGCGCGACGACGCGGTGGCGTATTTCAAGAGCATCGGCGAGGCGTACAAGGCGGAAATCATCGCCAGCATTCCCGCCGGCGAAGACGTGTCGCTCTACCGCGAAGGAAAGTTCGAAGACCTGTGCCGCGGCCCGCATGTGCCGAGCACGGGGCGGCTGAAGCACTTCAAGCTGATGAAAGTCGCGGGCGCTTATTGGCGCGGCGACCACCGCAACGAGATGCTGCAGCGCATCTACGGCACGGCGTGGGCGACGAAAGAGGCCCTGGCGCAGCACCTGCTGATGATCGAGGAGGCGGAAAAGCGCGATCACCGCAAGCTCGGGCGCGAACTCGACCTGTTCCATGTGTCAGACCACGCGCCGGGCCTGGTGTTCTGGCACCCGAAAGGTTGGACGGTGTGGCAGATGGTCGAGCAGTACATGCGCAGCGTCTACCGCGACAACGGCTACCAGGAAGTGAAGGGGCCGCAAATCCTCGACCGGGGCCTGTGGGAGAAGACCGGCCACTGGGACAACTACCGCGACAACATGTTCGTCACCGAGTCGGAAAAGCGTGACTACGCGTTGAAACCGATGAACTGCCCGGGGCATGTGCTGATCTTCAAGTCGCAGATGCGCAGCTACCGCGATCTGCCGCTGCGCTACGGCGAGTTCGGCCAGTGCCACCGCAACGAGCCGAGCGGCGCGCTGCACGGCATCATGCGCGTGCGCGGCTTCACGCAGGACGATGGGCACATCTTCTGTACCGAAGACCACATCCTCGACGAGTGCGTCGCCTACACGACGTTGCTGCAGAAGGTCTACGCCGATTTCGGCTTCACCGAGATCATCTACAAGGTCGCGACGCGCCCGCCAAACCGCGTCGGCACCGACGCGCAGTGGGACAAGGCCGAGCACGCCGTCATGGAGTCGCTGCGCCGCTCCGGTTGCGAATTCATCGTCTCGCCCGGCGACGGCGCGTTCTATGGGCCGAAGATCGAATACACGCTGAAAGACGCGATCGGCCGCCAGTGGCAGTGCGGCACGATGCAGGTCGACTTCAACACTGCCGAGCGCCTGGGCGGCGAGTACGTGACGGAAACGAGCGGTCGCGCCCACCCGGTGATGCTGCACCGGGCGATCATCGGCAGCTTCGAGCGCTTCATCGGCATCCTGCTCGAACAGCACGCCGGGGCCCTGCCGGCGTGGCTCGCGCCGGTTCAGGCGAGCGTGCTCACGATCACCGAGGGCCAGGCCGATTACGCCCAAAGCGTGGTCAAGGCGCTGCAAAAACAAGGACTTAGGGCTGAAGCCGACTGTCGGAACGAGAAAATTACCTATAAAATCCGGCAGCATTCGTTGCAGAAGGTTCCATACATCCTCGTCGTAGGCGACAAGGAGAAGGCAAATGGGGCCGTCGCCGTGCGCGCCCGGGGCAATCAGGACCTCGGGGTTATGTCCTTGGCCGACTTCACGTCGATGCTCGCCAAAGACATCGATCAGCGGACTTGAATCAAGTATCCGGGCGCGTTGTGTTGTGTATGGATTCCATAGGCCTGGGAGTCCGCTGAAAGGGCTTGAACATCGCTACATCTTTTGCTGACCGCCGTACTCCGAACGCAGAGCGCAAACACCGCCTGAACCGCGAGATCATGGCACCGGAAGTCCGCCTCAACGGGCCTGACAACGAGGCCCTGGGCATCGTGAGCATCACCGAGGCGCTGCGCCTGGCAGGCGAGCAAGACGTCGATCTGGTGGAGATCGTCGCCCAGGCTGATCCTCCGGTGTGCCGCCTCATGGACTACGGCAAGTTCAAGTACCAGGAGCAAAAGAAAGCGGCGGAAGCGAAGTCGAAACAGAAGATCGTCGAAGTCAAGGAAGTCAAGTTTCGCCCCGGCACCGACGAGGGCGACTACCTGATCAAGATGCGCAACTTGCGCCGCTTCATCGAAGAAGACGGCGACAAAGGCAAGGTGACGTTGCGCTACCGGGGCCGTGAAATCGCGCACCAGGACATCGGAATGCGCCTGCTGGAGCGGATTCGCGACGAGTTGGCCGACGTGTCGGTGGTGGAACACATGCCCAAGCTGGAAGGGCGGCAGATGATCATGGTGCTGGCGCCCAAGCGCAAGCAATAGGTAGACAGTGAAGTAGACAGAGTTCCGAGGCGCCGGTTTGGTCGCCGACACCTCGACACAAGCGACTTCAGGCCCACAAGACGGCAAGAGTTTGCCGGCGCCTGCTGGAGCAATCGATAAGGAGGCTTTCATGCCCAAGATGAAGACCAAGAAGAGCGCGGCGAAACGGTTCCGCGTTCGCCCGGGAGGCACCGTGAAACGCGGTCAGGCGTTCAAGCGCCACATCCTGACGAAGAAAACGACGAAGAACAAGCGCCATTTGCGCGGCGCCGTGAACGTGCACCCGACGAACATGGGTCACATGGCGCAGATGCTGCCATTCGCCGGCCTCTGACCCCACCATTTGACTGAAAGGAGAAAACCATGCCTCGCGTCAAACGTGGTGTCACAGCCCGCGCCCGTCACAAAAAAGTTCTCGCCCTCGCCAAGGGTTTCCGCGGCCGGCGCAAGAATGTCTTTCGCATCGCCAAAGAAGCCGTCATGCGCGCCGGGCAATACGCCTACCGCGACCGCCGCACGAAGAAGCGCGTGTTCCGCAATTTGTGGATCGCCCGCATCAACGCCGCGAGCCGCGGTTTGGGCGTCACCTACAGCAAGCTGATGGCCGGGCTGAAGAAAGCGTCGATCGACATCGACCGCAAAATGCTCGCCGATCTCGCGGTTCGCGATCCGGCGGCGTTCGGCAGCATCGTCGAGAAAGTCAGGCCGCATCTGGTTTGACGATCCACGGCGGCCTGGGCAGCGACGCCCGGGCCACCTCGAAACATCAGGCCGGCATCGCGTTCGGCCTTTTTTCTGACCTTCGATGGACGACCTTGAACCTCTGGTGCGGCAAGCGAGCGACGCATTCGCGCAGGCACCGGCGAGCGCTGACCTCGAGGACGCGAAGGCGCGGTTCCTGGGCAAATCCGGGCTGGTGACACAGCAGCTGAAGGCTTTGGCGACGCTCACGCCCGAACAAAAGAAGCTGCGTGGGGCGCAGATCAACAGCGCGAAAGAGCGCATCGAGGCCGCGTTGACGGCGCGCCGCGAGGCGCTCGCCCAAGCCCAGCTCGACGCCCAACTTCGCGCCGAAGCACTCGACGTCACCTTGCCCGGGCGCAAACGCGGCGCCGGCGGCGTGCACCCGATTTCGCGGGCGCTCGAGCGCATCGAGGCGATCTTCGCTTCGATGGGTTTCGACGTCGCCGACGGGCCCGAAATCGAGACCGACTGGTACAGCTTCACCGCACTGAACAACCCGGAGAACCACCCGGCACGCTCGATGCAGGACACGTTCTACGTCGACATGAAGGACGCGCAGGGGCGCTGGCTGAACCTGCGCCCGCACACGTCGCCGATGCAGATTCGCTACGCTCGTGCGCACGCGCGCAGGTACGAAGGCGCGGCGCACATGCCCGACATCCGCGTCATCGCGCCGGGGCGCACCTACCGCGTCGACAGCGACGCGACGCACTCGCCGATGTTCCATCAGGTCGAAGGCCTGTGGGTCGGGCGGGACGTGAGCTTTCGCGACCTGAAGGCGCTCTATCTCGAATTCATGCAGGCGTTCTTCGAGACGACGGACCTGAAACTTCGCTTTCGCCCGAGCTACTTTCCGTTCACCGAGCCGAGTGCCGAAATCGACGTGATGTTCGAGTCCGGCCCGTTGAAGGGCAAGTGGCTCGAAGTGTCGGGCTCCGGCCAGGTCCACCCGCAAGTGATCCGCAACATGGGGATGGACCCGGAGACCTACATCGGATTCGCCTTCGGCTCGGGAATCGACCGGCTGGCGATGCTGCGCTACGGCATCAGCGACCTGCGCCTTTTCTTCGACGGCGACATGCGCTTCCTGTCGCAGTTCCGTTGACTCGCACCGGGGCCGATCGACAACATGCAATTTCCTGAATCCTGGTTGCGCGAGTTCTGCGACCCCGAACTGTCGAGCGAGCAGCTCGCCGAGCTGCTCACGATGTCGGGCATGGAGGTCGAAGAGTCGCGCCCTGCGGCGCCGCCTTTCTCGGGCGTTGTGGTCGCGAAAGTGCTCGACGTGGCGCGTCATCCGAACGCGGACCGCCTGAGCGTGTGCCAGGTCGACACGGGCGGCGGCACGCTGCTGAACATCGTCTGCGGCGCGCCGAACGTGCGGCCCGGAATCAAGGTGCCTTGCGCGCTCGTCGGCGCGTCGCTTCCGCCGCAGCAGGGCGACGAACCTTTCGAGATCAAACTCGGCAAGCTGCGCGGCGTGGAAAGCCAGGGCATGCTCTGCTCGGCGCGCGAGCTCAAGCTCTCCGAAGACCATGGCGGCCTGTTGATCCTCGACGACGCTGCGGTCGTGGGGCAGGACATCCGGAGCCACTTGAAGCTCGACGACAACATTCTCACGCTCAAGCTCACGCCGAACCTGGCGCACTGTTTGAGTGTGTTCGGTGTTGCGCGCGAGGTCTCGGCACTCACCGGGGCGCCGCTGCGCACGCCGAGCTTCGCGCCGCTGCCGGTGCAGCACGCGCAGACGCTGCCGGTCAGGATCGAAGCGCCGGACCTGTGCGGCCGCTTCTCAGGGCGAGT
Source organism: uncultured beta proteobacterium (assembly GCA_963775015.1). Taxonomy (GTDB): domain Bacteria; phylum Pseudomonadota; class Gammaproteobacteria; order Burkholderiales; family Burkholderiaceae_C; genus JAEMQF01. The sequence continues at coordinate 364,467 of CAVZHI010000005.1, forward strand.
CATCCGCAACGTGAACCCGCAGGCGACCACGCCGGCGTGGATGGTCGATCGCCTGGCGCGCTGCGGGCAGCGTTCGGTGAGCGCGCTCGTCGACATCTCGAACTACGTGATGTTCGAGTACGGCCGGCCGACGCACATCTTCGACCTGGACAAGATCCACGGCGGCCTCGCCGTGCGCTGGGGCAGGGCGGGCGAATCGCTCGAGCTGCTGAACGGCAGCACGATCGATCTCGACACGCAAGTCGGCGTGATCGCCGACGAGCGCTGCGTCGAGTCGCTCGCCGGAATCATGGGCGGGCAGGCGACCGCCGTATCGGACGCGACGCGCCATGTCTATGTTGAGGCCGCGTTCTGGTGGCCGGAAGCGGTGGCGGGGCGTTCGCGGCGCTTCAATTTCACGACCGACGCCGGGCATCGATTCGAGCGCGGCGTCGACCCCGCGCTGACGGTGGCGCACATCGAGCATGTTTCCCGACTGATCCAGGAGATCTGCGGCGGCGAAGCCGGGCCGATCGACGACCAGGTGACCGCACTTCCCGGCGCCGAACCGGTGCGGCTGCGAATCGCCCGAGCCGCCAAGGTCATCGGGCTGCCGGTCACGCAGGCGCAGTGCGAGGGCGTGATGCGCCGACTCGGCTTGCAGTTCGCGAGCGCGCCGGGCGAACTGACGGTCACGCCGCCAAGCTGGCGCTTCGACCTGAAAATTGAAGAAGACCTGATCGAAGAAGTGATTCGCGTCCTCGGCTATCACTTGCTCGACAGCGCGCCCCCACGCGCAGCACTCGCGCCGCTCGTCGCGAGCGAATCCCTTCGCGGCGCCTCCCGCCTGCGCCGCGACGTGGCCGCGCTCGGCTATCAGGAAACGATCAATTTCAGCTTTGTCGAAGAGCGCTCCGAACTCGAACTCGCGGGCAATGCCGACCCGGTGCGGGTGCTGAACCCGATCGCCAGCCCTTTGGCGGTGATGCGCTCGAGCCTCGTCGGCAGCCTCGTCAACGTGCTGCGCTACAACCTGGCGCGCAAGTGCGAACGGCTGCGGATCTTCGAGCTCGGCCGGGCCTACTTGCGCGATGCGAGCGTCGACGACGACGATGCCCATGTCGCCGGACTCGAGCAACCGCTGCGCCTGGCTGGCCTGGCGTATGGCGCTGCCGACGAGCTGCAATGGGGCAGCAAGGAGCGCGCTGCCGACTTCTTCGACATCAAAGGCGACATCGAGGCGCTCTTCGCGCCGCGTGAGCTGCGCTTTGTTCCCGCAGTGCACCCGGCGTTGCACCCGGGCCGCAGCGCCGCGGTCGAGTTCGAGGGCCGGGTGGTCGGCCATGTGGGCGAGCTTCACCCACGCTGGCGCCAAGCCTACGAGCTGCCGGTTGCACCGTTGCTGTTCGAGCTTGACGCGGCGGCGCTGTTCGCGCGTGAGTTGCCCAGCGTCGTTGCCGTGGCGCGCCAGCAACCCGTGTGGCGCGACCTGTCGGTCATCGCCGCCGAGACGGTGACGCACGATCAACTCGTTCATGCCGTTGTGTCGGCCGGCGCTCCCCTGGTACGCTCGGTGCGCCTGTGGGACATCTACAAGCCGCGTCAAGCCGACAGCAGCGAGATACCCGCGAACAAGCGCAGCCTGACGCTGCGCATGGAATTGCTGGACGACGCCATGACATTGACCGAGGAGCGGATTGAAGTCGCCGTCGCCGACGTTCTGGCAGCGCTCCAGCAGCGACTCGGCGCGCGCTTGCGCGCCTGATCGAGACGGGAGAAGCAACCAATGACCACCCCCGAGAAGGGTCGCACCGATGGCGTTACCGAACCGGCCGAGACACCCACCTTGACGAAGGCCGACCTCGCCGAACTCCTGTTTGAACGCCTCGGCCTGAACAAGCGCGAGTCGAAGGACATGGTCGAAGGCTTCTTCGACATCATCCACTCCACGCTCGCGACGGGCAAAGACGTCAAGCTTTCCGGCTTCGGCAACTTCACGATTCGCAGCAAAGCTCCCCGACCCGGGCGCAACCCCAGGACCGGCGAATCGATCCCGATCGCCGCCCGACAGGTTGTTACATTTCACGCAAGCTCGAAACTCAAGGCAGTCGTGCAAGGTGACATACCTTTGGGAGAAGAGTTCGAGTAAAGTCTAGCTTTCTCTCCGGAACTTATTGATTCTTATGGAGAAAGCGCTTCCTGAAATCCCCGCCAAACGGTACTTCACGATCGGTGAAGTGAGCGAACTGTGCGGCGTCAAGCCGTACGTCTTGCGCTACTGGGAACAGGAATTCAGCCAGCTCAAGCCGATGAAGCGGCGCGGCAACCGGCGCTACTACCAGCATCACGAAGTGGTGCTGATCCGACGCATCCGCGAACTTCTCTACGACCAGGGCTTCACGATCAGCGGGGCCCGGAACCGCCTGACCGAAGCCGCGGTTCGCGAAAACGGCGCCACGCCGGCGCCGTCGCAGGCGCTCCAGGAGAGGAGCGCCGAAACCGCTCCGGCACTCGCCTTGCATCAGACCACGGCGAGCACCTTGTCGGTTCCGGCCCGCGCCGCCGAATTGACGATCGAGCAGGTTCGTGCCGAGCTCGTGTCGATCCGCGGACTGCTCGCCCCTTGAGGGCACGCCGCCGCCTCAGCGAGAGTTCGTCGAGGCTGCACGTCGAGCCGACCCTATAATCGCGTCAGTTTTCGGGGCGTAGCGCAGCCTGGTAGCGCACTTGCATGGGGTGCAAGGGGTCGCGAGTTCGAATCCCGCCGTCCCGACCAATTGAATCAACGGGTCAGCTCTCACGAGGGGCTGACCCGTTTTCACTGGCACGATCAGCCTTCGCCATGTACACCTCGACCTTCACGTTCGCCAAGCGCGAGTTCGACGCTGAGTTCCACGCGCTGGACGACGCGATCGCGCAGGTCGCGCGATCCACGCCGGGCTATCTGGGCGAAGAGACCTGGGACGACGCGACCCGAGGCCTGGTCTGCAACGTGTACTACTGGGAGTCGATGGAGTCGCTGCAGATCCTGATCAGACACCCGGCCCACATCGCCGCCAAGCAGCGTCAGCAGCGGTGGCTCGCCGGGTACCAGGTCGTGATCGCCGAGGTGGTGGGTAGTTATGGCGACGGCGGCATCGCTCATCCGCTCTCGGGGGTCACGTTTCCAGCACCCGGGCAGACCCGGCCTACCGCTTGAGCTCCGGCGGGCGGCTTGCAGCCCCCAGCGGGGACTGAGTAAAGTGGTGAGCTGCACACCCAGGAGCACGAAACCCATGTCCTTCTTTGCCTTCCTGGTCGCTGCGCTTGTTCTGGCCATCACTCCGGGCCCGGGAATCGCTTATGTTGTCGCGCGCACTGCCGCGGGCGGGCGTTCCGAGGGCCTGGCCTCTTGCATCGGCACGGGCCTCGGTGGCCTGCTGCACGTGTTCGCCGCGGCGCTGGGTCTGTCGCTGCTGGTGGCAGAGTCGGCTGCGGCATTCAACGTTATCAAATACCTCGGCGCGGCGTACCTGGTGTACCTCGGTCTGCGCCTGCTGCTGCGCAAGGACCCGGCGATCCGCGTCGAGGTCGTGGCGGCGCAAGGCGCCCGAAGCGCCCTGGTCGAAGGCATCGCGGTCGAGGCGCTGAACGTCAAGACTGCGTTGTTCTTCCTCGCCTTCCTGCCGCAGTTCACGTCGCCGGCCGCGCCCCTGGCGCCCCAACTCGTGTTGCTCGGGTCGATCTGCGTCGCCCTGAACACGCTCGTCGACGTGGTGGCTGTCTTCGCCGCGAATCGTCTGCTCGAGTCGGAGGCCTTGCGCGCGCGGCGCGCACGCCTGCTGACGCGCGCGTCTGGGGTCACGATGCTGGGCCTGGGCGCGTTCCTGGCGTTCGCCCGGCGCGAGACATAGAAAGGGGCCTTGCGGCGGCAGAAGCCGATCGCGACAGTGGGCTCCTCGAGTGGGCCGCTTGACGCGTTTGCCCAGCGGCGCCGTCAGCGCCGATGCGCATCCTGGCGGATCATGTCCACCGCCTTCTCCGCCATCATCACAACCGGCGCGTTCGTATTCCCCGAGACGAGCGTCGGCATCGCGGACGCGTCGATCACTCGCAGACCTGCCACGCCGCGAACGCGCAACCTCGCGTCGAGAACGGCGAGCGCATCGCTACCCATCTTGCAGGTTCCGCTCGGGTGAAAGATCGTCGCCCCCTGGTTGCGGCAGAACTCGAGCAGCGACGCATCGTCGTTGGCCTCGGGGCCGGGCTTGACTTCGCGCTTCACCAGACCGCGCAGCGCCGGCGCCGCGGCGATTGCGCGCGCCGCCTTGACGGCGGCGACTGCGGTGCGCCGGTCCAGTTCAGTGGCCAGGTAGTTCGGCTGCATCTCGGGCGGCTCAAAAGGGTCGGTGCTGCGGATGCGGATGTGGCCGCGCGACTGCGGGCGCAACTGGCACACCGACATCGTGAACCCCGAATAGGGGTGGACCTTGCCGCCCGCCATGTCAGCCGAGAGTGTCGCGACGTGGAACTGGATGTCGGGCGTTTTCGCAACGGGCTCACGGGCGTCGTTGCACAGCGCACGCATGAAACAGCCGCCCTGGTTGATCCCCACCGCGAGCGGGCCGCTGCGCGAGAGCAGCCATTGCATGCCGACGGAAACTCTCCCAGCCCATGAATTGAGCTGGTCGTTCGTCGTGACCGGCTTCGTGCACTCGAAGCCGAGGCGAAATTGCAGGTGGTCTTGCAGGTTCTCGCCGACGCCAGGCAGGTCGGCGACGAGCGGAATACCATGCCGCGCGAGCAGCGCGCGCGGCCCGATTCCCGACAGTTGCAGCAACTGTGGCGACTGGATCGCGCCGGCCGCGAGCAGAACCTCGGCCGTGCAGCGCGCGGTTTTCAGCGCGCCGCCTTGGGCGTACTGCACGCCGATTGCGCGCTGGCCGTCCATCACGAGGCGGGCCGCGTGGGCTCTCGTCTCGACGCGCAAGTTGCTGCGCCGCCGCGCCGGTTTCAGGTACGCCGTCGCGGTGCTGACGCGCCAGCCGTCTTCGGTATTGAGCTGAAAGTAGCCCGCACCCTCTTGCGTCGCGCCGTTGAAGTCTTCGGTTCGCGCCACGCTCATGGCGCCGATCTGCCCTGCGCCTTTGATGAAGGACTCGATCAGTTCGTGTTTCGCGCCGATGTCGGAAACGCTGAGCGGCCCGTCGGTGCCGTGCAGGCCGGAAGCGCGGAACGCGGCACGGCGGTTTCCTTCCGACCTGACGAAGTAGGGCAGGACGTCGGCGAAGCTCCAGCCCGGGTTGCCGAGCGCCACCCAGGCGTCGTAGTCCTCGCGCTGGCCGCGGATGTAGATCAGGCCGTTGATCGCGCTCGACCCGCCGAGCGTCTTGCCGCGCGGCCAGTAGATGCGCCGGCCGTTCATGTTCGGGTCCGGATCCGTGTGAAAGCACCAGTTGTAGGTCTTGCTCCACATCGTCTTGCCGTAGCCGATCGGCAAATGAATCCAGAGCGACCGGTCCGGCGGCCCGGCTTCGAGCAGCAGCACGCGAGTCGCCGGGTCTTCGCTCAGGCGTGCCGCGAGCACACACCCGGCCGAGCCGGCGCCGATCACGATGTAGTCGAACTCGGGGTCGTTCATGCGGAAATGAGGCCAGCGCGGATCACGCTGATGAGCGCGATCAGGATCAACAGGTTCAACACGTGGCGCCGAAACTGCGCCGGCGAGATACCGACAAAAGCGCGCTGGCCGAACCAGATTCCGGCGAGCATCGCCGGCGCGAGCCACGCCGCGAAGACCAGGGTGTGCTCGCCGAGCAGGCTCGTCGGCGCGTTCGACGAGACGATGCCGGCCCAGAGCAGCGCGTACAGGTCGGTGAAGAGGAACAGCACGATCATCGTCGCGCGCATCGCCGCGGGTGCCGTTTGCGCAGTGCTGAGCAGCACCGCAACGGCGATTCCGCCGATCGCGGCGACGCCGTTCACGAACCCCGACACGAGCCCGGTTCCCAGGCGCACCGCGCGAGTCGGCGCGAGCGCGAGGCTGAAACCGCTGCGCAGGAGCAGCGCAGCGCTGAGCAACAAGGCGCCGATGAGCGCGCGCAGCAGCGTTTCGGGCACCCACGCGAGGACCGCGACGCCCAGCGGAATGAACAGCGCATTGCCGAGGACGAGCCAGCTCAGCCAGCGCCAGTCGGCGTCTTTCAGCGCGCCGCGCAGCAGCGTCAGGCTCGCCAGCACTTCGAGAACGAAAATCGGTGGCACGACGAGCGCGGGAGACGCAAACAGCGTGAGCCCGGCGACGCAGAGCGCCGAGAAGCCGAAGCCGGCGAAACCGCGAACGATTCCGGCGCCGAACACGATCAACAGACCCGCGAGCAGCAGCGGCCAGGGCAGGGGCAGCAGCATCGCGGATCGTTCAGCCGGCGCTGTCCGCGAGCGCCGCGAGTTTCAATCGCTGCACCTTGCCCGACGGCCCGCGCGGCAAGTCACTCACGAAGCGGAACAACTTGGGCGTCTTGTAGCGCCCGAGCTGTGCGGTGCAGAACTCGCGCAGCTGCGCTTCGTCGACGCGATGGCCGTCGCGCAGCACGATGCAGACCATGATGTCCTGCCCATAGTGCCGGTCCGGGATGCCGACCGCTGCGGCGTCGAGCACGGCGGGGTGGCGCAGCAGCGCTTCGTCGATCTCGCGCGGCGCGATGTTTTCGCCGCCCTTGATGATGAGTTCCTTGATGCGGCCGGTGACGAAGAAGAAGCCGTCTGCGTCGCGGTGCCCGAGGTCGCCGCTGCGAAGCCAGCCGTCGGGAGTGAACGCGGCGCGCGTTGCGGCCTCATTCTTGTAGTAACCGCGCATCACGTTGGCGCCGCGAATCACGATCTCGCCGGTCCTGCCGTCGGGCACGGGGGCGAGCTCGGCGTCAATCACTCGCGCTTCGCAGCCCGACGCCAGACCCACCGAGCCGAGCTTGCGCTGCGCTTCGTTCAGCGGGTTCGAGAATGCCGGCGCGACCGTTTCCGTCAAGCCCATCGTTTCGATGATGCCCAGGCCAAATTTCGCCTCGAACGCGCGCAGGTGATCCGGCGGCAGCGCGGCCGACGCGGAACGGCAAAAGCGCAGATGCGCGGTCTGTTCACGTGGCGGCGCCGCGCCTTCGAGCAGGTAGGAAATCATCGTCGGCACCACATTCAGCCAGGTGCATCCGTTGTCCGCCGCCTGCGCCCAAAAGCTCGTCGCGGAAAACTTCGCCGGCATGACGAGGCTGCCGCCATGCGCCAGCGGCGCGAGCATCGTCACGGCGAACGCGTTGATGTGGTAGAGCGGCAGGACCGCGAGCACGCGGTCGTTGCGCGTCAAGGCGTGTTCGGTGCTGATCGCGTGTGCGTTCGCCGCGAGGTTCGCGTGCGTCAGCATCACCCCCTTGGGCTGGCCGGTCGTTCCCGACGTGTACATGAGCAGCGCGACGCGGTCGGGTGTGCCTCCGTCGTCATCCCGGCGAACGCCGGGATCCACTGGTCGCGACGACTCGTGGATCCCGGCTTGCGCCGGGATGACGGGAATCGACGCGACGTGGTCCCACCTTGCGTCAGCGTCGATCACGAGCACCGTCACCGCCCGATCCGCGCCCTCGAGCGCGCTGCGCACGGCGGCCTCCCACTGCGGGCTCGCGATCACCAGGCTGCAATCGCTGTGGCCGAGCACGTAGCGCATCTGCTCGGGTTGCGAGAGCAGGTTCACCGGGTTCACGCACCAGCCACCGTGCATCGCGCCGAGCAGCAGCTGCAGCGTCATCAAACCGTTGGGCATGACGAGCGACACGGTCTCGCCGGGGCGCGAGCCGTGGCGTTGCAGCAGAGCCGCGACGTCGCGACACGCGCTCGCGAGTTCGCCATAGGTAAGGCGCGTCGCAGCGCCGGCGCTCATCGCGTACAGCGCCTGCGGCCGCAAAGCCGCCTGCGCCTCGACCAGCTCGCGGACCGTGGCCGGCAACCCCGTCATTGCCTGCCGAACTTCGCGAAATACGCGCCGAAGATGTCTTCCTCGCTCGGCACGTGCTCGGGAATCGGGCGCGAGATGCGTGTGATGTTCAGGTAATGCCGGTAGTTCATGTTGTCGGAGAAATTGTTCTTGCCCCAGGTGCCGCAGCCCATCGAGAGCGAAAACGGCAAGCCGTTGTCGAAGCTTCCGCCGGTGGCGATGCAATGCGCCTGATCGACGATCACGCGCGACACCGGAAGGCTGAGGCCCAGCTGCAACGCGTGCTCAGGGTTCGTGCTGTGCAAGCCCACCGAATGCCCAGCGCCCTCGAAGGCGTAGATGCGTTCCACGATCTGCATGGCCTGCGCAAAATCGGCGGCGCGATACAGCGTCAGCACCGGACTGAGTTTTTCCCCGGAGAAGGGATGCTCGCTGCCGACGCCGTCTTCTTCGACCATCAGGATGCACGGCTGGCGCTGAGCAAGCTCGCTCCAGCCGGCGCGAGATGCGATCGAAGCTGCCGATTGGCCGATCACCGCCGGCGACAACTTGCCTTCGCGCCACATCAAGCTGCAGAGCGTCGCCTTCTGCGCCGCGCTGAGCAACACCGCGCCGCGCGCTTCGAGCGCGGCGATCAGCTTGCTGCGAACCGCGTCGAGAATCACGAGGCTGTTCTCCGACGAACACGAGGTCGCGTTGTCGAATGTCTTCGAGCGAACGATGCGGTCCGCAGCCAGCTCAACGTCCGCGCTCGGATCGACGATCGCCGCCACGTTGCCCGCGCCGACGCCGAACGCCGGAGTTCCGCTCGCGTAAGCGGCGCGAACGTTCGCTTGCGATCCGGTCGCGACGACGAGGTCGCAACGCTTCATCAATTGCGCCGTCGATTCCTTGCTCACCGGCGATGGCAGGAGCTGCACCAGGTCGTGCGGCGCGCCGATGCGGGTGAATTCGGCGTGAATGAACTGAATCAGGCGCGCGCAGGTCGCCCAGCCTTTCGGCGAAGGCGCGACGATCACGGCGTTGCGGCCTTTCAGCGCGTTGATGATCTTGTTCGCCGGCGTCGCCGCCGGGTTCGTCGACGGCGTGATCGCGCAGACCACGCCCACCGGCCGCGCGATTTCGATCAAACCCTTCGCCGCGTCTTCACCGATCACGCCGACCGACTTCGCGCCCTTCAGATCGCGCAGCAGGCCGAACGTCTTGCGCTGGTTCTTCCGCACCTTGTCCGGTACGTTGCCGATTCCGGTGTCGGCAACGGCCATCTCGGCGAGTTCGCGATTGCGCGCCGGTTCGATGATCGCCCAACCTGCGGCGGCGACGAGTTCGTCGATGCGCGCCTGGTCGTAGCCGTTCGCGATCGCTTGCGCGGCGCGCGCTTTGCGCACCAGATCGGCGACGCGCAATGCGTCGTCGGTGGGGGCTTTTTGCGTCAAAGCGGCCATTCAGTCGGCCCGGATGTTCGCGTCTTTCGCGAGCTTGGCCCACTTCGGCAATTCGGTGGCGACGGTTCTGCCCAAAGCCTCGGGAGTTCCGCCAACGCCTTCGCTGCCTTGCGCCAACAGTTTTTCGCGGATCGACGGATCGCCGATGACGTTGTTCAGCGCGCGATTCAGTTTCTCGATCACCGCGGGCGGCGTCTTCGCCGGAACGAAGATCGCGTACCACGAGTCGACTTCGAAGTCGGCGACGCCCGCCTCCTGCAACGTCGGCACGTCAGGGAAAGCGGCGCTGCGTTTGAGTGTCGAAACACCCAGCGCCTTCAGCTTGCCCGTCTTGACGAACTGTGCCGCGGCAGGAATCGAGACCCAGAGCAGCGGCACCTGGCCGCCCATCACGTCGGTCACTGCCGGTCCGCCGCCGCGGTAGGGAATGTGCGTCATCTGGGTTCCGGTACGGATCTTGAAAAGTTCGCCCGCCAGGTGCCCCGGCGACCCGTTGCCGACCGATGCGAACGACAGCGACCCCGGTTTCGCTTTCGCGAGCGCAATCAGTTCGGCGACGCTGTTCGCCGGAAACTGCGGATTCGCGACGAGGATTTGCGGCAGCGACGCGACGGTTCCGACGGGCTCGAAGTCCTTCACCGTGTCGTAGCTCAGCTTCGGGAAGATCGCCGGGTTGATGGTGTGCGAGCTCAAGGTGAAGAGCACCGTGTAGCCGTCGGGCGCGGCCTTCGCGACGACGTCGGTGCCCACCGAACCACCCGCGCCGCCCTTGTTCTCGATGATGATCGTCTGGCCGAGTGCCGCCTGAAAGCGCTCGTGCACGATGCGCGCAATCACGTCGGTGCCGCCGCCGGGCGGGTAGGGGACGACGAAGCGGATCGGCTTGTCGGGGTAGGTGCCCGACTGCGCGTGTGCCAGCGGCGCCAGGGCACACGCGGTGAGTGCGCAAGCAAGCGCAACGGCGTGGTGGATCGATCGGTAGCTTGAGTTCATTTCGCCTCCAGGTGCGATTCAGATCGGTTGCGCCGAATCACTCGATTGTCACGTCGTCAGGAAACCGCCGTCGACGGCGACCGTCTGCCCGGTGATGAACGCGGCGTCGCTGCTCGCGAGGAACAGCGCCATGCGCGCGACGTCGTCGACGCCTGCGAGCCGCGCGAGCGGAAATCGCGTCAGCACTTTCTCGCGCAGGGTCGGCGTCATGAATTGGCGCACCATGTCGGTCTCGATCACTCCCGGTGAAATCGCGTTCACGCGCACGCCATGGGGCCCCAGTTCGCGCGCCAGGCCGGAAGTCATCGCGACAACCGCCGCTTTGGTCGCGCCGTACCAGACGTTGCCGACCGACCCCCCGCCGCGCACCGACGAAACCGACGCGAGGTTGATGATCACGCCCTCGCGGCGCCGGATCATGAGCGGCGCCACCGCCTGCACGCCGTTGTAGATGCCTTTCACGTTCACGTCGAGCATCGCGCCGAACGCAGCGCTCGGCGTTTGCGCGAATGGCCCGGTCGTCATCAGGCCGGCGTTGTTCACGAGCACGTCGATCGCGCCATGTTCGGCGTCGATCCGGCGCAGCACGTCGTTCACTTGCGCCGCGTCGGTCACGTCCATGTGAAGCGACGCCGTCGCCGAACCGATCTCGCGTGCGCACGCCTGCGCCGCGGCGGCGTCGATGTCGGTCACGATGACAACGTCGCCCGCGGCGATGAAGTGGCTTGCGATGCAGCGCCCGATGCCGCGTGCGGCGCCGGTCACGACGACGATTCGGGCACGCCTTGGCTGCGGCTGGTTCGTGCTGCGTTCGGGCGAGTCCATGCGCGGCCGACCGACGCTTCAGTGCACAGCACTCGCGCTCACATCGCGCAAGCCGAGCAGGCGGCGCGCCTCGGCGGGCGTGGCCGGGCGGCGGCCATGGCGGTCGCACGCATCGACGATCTTCTTCACCAGCTCGGCGTTGCTCGCTGCGAGCCGGGTCGAGTCGAACTTCAGGTTGTCTTCCAGGCCGGTGCGGCAATGGCCGCCGGTCGCGAGGCACCATTCATTGACTTCCCACTGGTGGCGCCCGGTTCCGGCAGCAACCCAGGTCGCTTGCGGCATCAGCGCGGCGAGTTCGGAGCGCAGGAAGTCGAACACGGATCGCCGCGCCGGCAGCGCGTTCTGGATTCCGAGAACGAATTGAACGTGCAGCTCGGGTTTCAGCAAGCCCTTCTTCACGAGATTCACCGCGTTGTAGAGCATCGCCAGGTCGAAGACTTCGATCTCGGGCTTGATGTCGAACTCGAGCATGCTTCGCGCCAGACCCTCGACGAAGTCGGGCGGGTTTTCGTAGATGTTGTTCGGGAAGTTCACCGAGCCCGTTGCGAGCGACGCCATGTCGGGGCGCAGGTGCAGCATCGCGCCGCGCGCCTGCTGGTCGCGGCCGCGCCCGCCGGTGGAGAACTGGACGATCATTCCCGGGCAATGCTTGCGCACGCCGTCCTGGACTTCCGCGTAAAGGTCAGGGTCGGAACTCGGCGACTCGTCCGGGTTGCGCACGTGGATGTGCACGAGCGCAGCGCCGGCCTCGAACGCTTCGTGCGTCGATTCGATCTGCTGCGCCGGTGTCACCGGAACGGCGGGGCTGTCTCGTCTGCGTGGCAGCGCCCCGGTGATGGCCACGGTGATGACGACGGGTTGACTCAAACTGCGGCTCCAGTTGACGTTGCTCCGGCGCGCCCTTCATGCGCAAGGCGCGGCGCCATGGCGACGTTTCGCCGGCGCGCTTTGATTATTGCGCTGCGCCGCAAAGCGTGCAAAAATTTCGCAGAGCGGCAGGCGCGTTTCGTTCATCGAAATGCTGGCGATGCCGCCCGCTACCCTTGAGGAAACGCCCGTGAGCACAGGCCCGCTCGAATTTCGCGATGTGCTCGAGATGATCGAACTCATCAAGGCCTCGAGCAACTTCAGCGAAATTCGCCTGCGTTCGGGGGAACTCGAAATCGAGCTGCGGCGTGGCGCGGCGCCGGCTGCGAACCCTGACGCGCCTCCCCTTGGCGCAGCGAACGGCAGCGCCATCGCCAACGTGGCGCCGGTCGTGGCCGGAACGCCCGCCATCAAGGAACCGCGCAGCGCAGCTGCCCGCGACGGCGTGCGCATCATCAAGGCGCCGATGGTCGGAACGGTTTACCACGCGCCTCAGCCCGGAGCTGCGCCGTTCGTGACCGTGGGGCAGAAGGTCGCGCCGGCCGACCCACTGTGCATCATCGAAGTCATGAAGCTCATGAACTCGATCAACGCCGGTTGTTCCGGCGTCGTGAGCGAGATCCTGGTGCGCGACGCGCAGGCCGTCGAGCCGGGCCAGGACCTGTTCGTCATCGAGCTCGCGTGAGACGCAACGCTTGATGATGAGAAAAACCGCGCCGCGCGCGATCAAGCGCTTGCTGGTCGCGAACCGCGGCGAGATCGCGCTGCGAATCCAGCGTGCCTGCCGCGAACTCGGGGTTCAGGTCGTGCAGGCGTATTCGGAAGCGGATCGCGATTCGTTGCCGGTGCAGCTCGCCGACCACGCGGTGTGCATCGGCCCGGCGCGCGCCTCCGACAGCTACTTGCGCGCGCAGCACATCGTCGACGCCGCGAAGGCGTTGCGCGCCGATGCGATCCACCCCGGATACGGATTCCTGTCGGAGAACGCCGGATTTGCGCAGGCGTGCGACCACCAGGGAATCCTCTTCGTCGGCCCGAGTGCGACGGTGATCGCGACGATGGGCGACAAGGCGCAGGCCCGCGCCACGGCGCGCGCGGCCGGCGTTCCGGTGACGCCGGGATCGCTGGGCACGCTCGCAAGCGCCGCGGCTGCGCTCGACGTCGCCGCGCAAATCGACTACCCGGTGATCCTGAAGGCGGTGGCCGGCGGAGGCGGGCGCGGCATGCGAATCGTCGAGCGCGCCGCGGATCTCACGGGCGCTTTCGACAACGCGGCGCGCGAGGCCTTGGCGGCGTTCGGCGATGCGACGCTCTACCTCGAAAAGTACCTGCAGAAGATCCGCCACGTCGAGATCCAGGTCCTCTCCGACGGCGAAACAACACTCAACCTGGGCGAGCGCGACTGCTCATCGCAGCGGCGCAATCAGAAGCTCGTTGAAGAGGCGCCCGCCCCGCAGCTTTCGGCAACCCTGCGCGACGCGATGGGCGACGCCGCGCTGCGCCTGTGCCGCCATGTCGGCTACACGAGCGCGGGAACGATCGAGTGCATCGTCGACCCTGCTGCGCAGGCGTTCTATTTCATGGAAATGAATACGCGCATCCAGGTCGAGCATCCGGTGACGGAGTGCGTCACCGGTGTCGACATCGTCAAGGAGCAGATCCGCATCGCCGCCGGCGAACGCCTCGCGCTGCGGCAAGCCGACGTGCAGGTGCGCGGCCATTGCATCGAGTGCCGCATCAACGCGGAAGATCCGCGGCGCGACTTCGCGCCTTGTCCCGGCACGGTCGCCGAACTGCGTTTCCCCGGCGGGCCGGGAGTGCGGGTCGACTCGCACGTGTTCAGCGGTTACACGATCCCGCCGTACTACGACTCGCTGCTCGCCAAGTTGCTCACCTGGGGTCGGGACCGCGACGAAGCGCTGGCGCGAATGCAGCGTGCGCTGGCCGAGCTGCACATCGGCGGCGTGACGACGACCGCGCCGTTTCTCGCGCAACTGCTGCGCAGCGAGACCTTCCAGCGCGGCGCGGTACACACGCGTTACGTTGAAGAATTCATCGGGAAGAGATTGGCAGCATGAAATCCTACGGCCTGATCGACGTGACGTTGCGCGACGCGCACCAATGCCTCTGGTCGACGCGAATGACGACGGCGATGATGACGCCGATCCTGAGCCGCATCGACGCCGTGGGCTACGCTTACATCAACATCCTGGGTGGCGCGGTGTTCGACGTTCAGGTGCGCTTCCTGCACGAGAACCCGTGGCAGCGTGTCGGATTGCTCTGCGAACGATTGAAGACGCCGTGCGACGGGCTGACGCGGGGCCAGAGCCTTTACACCTTCGAGCTCTTTGCCGACGATCTGGTCGAGCTCAACTCGAAGGTGCTTTTCCAACGCGGATTGAAAGTGCTGACGGTGTACGACGCGCTGAACGACATGCGCAACGTCGAGTCGTCGGTGCGCTCAGCACAAGCGTGCGGAATGCGCGTGAACGCGATGATCGTCTACACCCTGTCGCCTGTGCACACCGACGCCTACTACGCCGAGCGCGCGCGCGAACTCGTGGCACAAAACGTCGACTTCATCTCGATCAAGGACCCGACCGGCCTGCTCACGCCGGACCGCGCTGAAACGCTGTTCCCGAGCGTCGTGGCCGCGGCGGGAACGATTCCGCTGCAGCTGCACACGCATTGCCAATCGGGCCTCGCGCCGCTCGTTCACGAGGTCGCGATGCGCCACGGCTTTGGCTTCGGCCACACCGCGTGCGAGCCGCTCGCGAACGGCGCGTCGCTCGCCGCGGCCGAAGAAATCGACGACCGCGCGCGCGCGCTGGGTTTTGACACCGGAATCGACCGCACCGCGCTCGCCGACGTGAGCGGCTATTTCGCGTGCCTCGCCGAGCGCGAAGGCAAGCCGCGCGGGAAAAAGCAGGGCGCCGACCCTGGGCTCTACGAGCACCAGGTTCCCGGCGGAATGATCTCGAACCTGCGCTCGCAACTCGCGGCGATGCAGATGGAGCATCGCCTGCCCGAAATCCTCGAAGAAACGGCGCGCGTGCGCCAAGACCTCGGTTACCCGATCCTCGTGAGCCCGTTCGCCCAGTACATCGTGACCCAGGCGGTGCTCAACGTCGTGCAAGGCGAGCGCTACAAGACGATTCCCGACGAGGTGCGCAAGTACGCCTGCGGCGCTTACGGGCGCCTGGCGGCTGCGCCGTCCGATGAATTCCTGAACCGCGCGAACCTGCGCGACTGCGACGTCTCAGCGCAGCGCGCCGGTGCCGCCGTACCGGCCGCGCTGCCCAAGCTGCGCCAGGCGCTCGGCGCGTCTGCGAGCGACGAAGACCTGCTGCTCGGCGCTTTCTACGACCGCACTTTGCTGGATCGCATCGAGCGCGCGCCCGCGCCGTATCGCTTCGGCACGACGCCATTGCTCGAACTGCTGCGCTTCGTCGAGTCGCGGTGCGACGTTCGCCAGGCGCGAATCCACTACGGCGCGACGCAGATTACGCTGACGGCGTAGATTGCACGCCTCCTCCCCGCATTTGTCCCTATAACCCGAGCGCCCACGAGCAGCGAGACTTGCACCACCCACGAAGGAGTTCAGAGCATGAGCATTTCAAAGCGTCTTCAATCACCGGCCCGCCGATTCCTGGTCGGCGCCGCTGCGGCGGTGGTCATGGTGCCGGGCGGCGTTTTCGCGCAGGCCAGCGCCACCGAGTGGGGCTGGCCCACGCCCTACGAGAAGGTCTCCGACAAGTCGGTGCAATGGTTGAAAGACAAGGGCTGGTGGCCGCTCCAGGTCGCTTTCCAGGCGCCGTGGTCGGGGCAGAACACGGTGAACATCGTGATGGACCGAATGGGCATGCTGACCAACCGCGGCATCGACGCGAAGTGGACCGCTTTTGCCTCCGGACCGGCGATCAATGAAGTGCTGATTTCCGGGCGCTACCAGGTTGGCAACGGCGGCAACTTCCCGTTCACGACGCTCGTCGATCGCAAGATCCCGGTGAAGGCGATCGCAATGCAAAGCCCGAACCTGTTGCACGCGATGGTGGTGCCGCTGGATTCGCCGATCAAGTCGTTCAAGGACCTGAAGGGGCGAAACCCGCCGGCCACGATCGGTATCGTCACGGGTTCGTCGGCCGAGTTCTACTTTCACATCGCCGCGCAGCTCAACGGCATCGAGATCGGGAAGGACGTGATCCTGAAGAACATGCCGCCGGGCGAGCAGATGGCGATGCCCAAGGGAATCGACGCCGTCGTTCCCTGGGACCCGACGCCCACCATGATCACCGACGAGCGCAAGACCGGCCGCATCGTCGACAGCATCTTCAACTACAACATCTACGTCGGCCAGTTCTACCTGCGCAGCGAAATCATCGAGAACGCGCCCGACGTCGCCCAAGCCTGGAGCGACGCGTTCGCCGAAGCGACGCTCTGGACGCGCCTGAACCCGGAGAAGGCGGTCGCGCTGATGGCCGAAGACCCGAACCTGAAGAACTTCTCGAAGGACATCCTGCTGCAGCAGCTCAAGGCCTACAACAATCTGTACAAGCCGACCAACATCTATCCGCTGGGCGACTTCTACGGGCAGGTGCACGAGCCGATCTACAAGTGGCTCTTCGAGGCGAAACGCATCACGCGGCCACTCGTCGGCGCGGACTATGCCGGCGCGGTCGACGAGCGTTTCATGCGCAACACCTTCGGCAAGCTGGGCTGGGCGATTCCCAAGAGCGCACCGTTCCTGCCGGCGGGCTGGCAAGGCAAGGCGAGCCAGCCGCCGTACCCGACTTACGTGCACGCGCTGAACACGTCAACGCCGCAGGTGTTTCCCGAGGCAGGCGACCTGACCAAGCCGTGGAGCTTCGGTGGCCGCAACTACAAGCCCTGAGCAATCCGCCGCAGGCGCTGCCGCAAGGGCGGCGCAGCGCAGCAGCGCGCGAGCCGTCGTCAAGCTGCCCGATCCGCCGGGATTCGGCGCGGTGCTGCTCGACCGCATCAAGCGCCTGCTCGCGCCGGCGATCGTGCTCGGCGTCTGGCAATGCATCAGCATGTTTGTGCTCGACGAAACGACACGCGCCTTGTTGCCCCCGCCCACCGCGGTGGCGGCGACGTTCTTCGAGATGGTGCGCTCGGGCGAACTGTTCCGCCATCTGTTCGACTCGCTGCGCCGCGAGTTCACTGCGTTTTCATGGGCGCTGGTCGCGATTCCGCTGGGCGTGGCGATGGGCTGGTGGAAGCCGTTCCACGCGCAGCTGAATCCGCTCATCGAAATGCTGCGCCCGATCCCGCCGCTGGCGTGGATTCCGCTCTCGATTCTCTGGTTCGGCGTGGGCGACACGCAAAATCAATTCATCATCCTGCTCGGCATCTTCTTCCCGATCCTGTTGAACACGATTTCAGGAGTGAAGAGCGTCGAGCCGAACCTGGTGCGCGCGGCGCGTTGCCTCGGTGGCGGCGAGGCCGCGGTATTGCGCCGCGTCGTGCTGCCGGCGGCGCTGCCGCAAATCGTGACGGGGGTGCGAATCGGTCTGGGCGTAGGCTGGATGGCGCTCGTCGCTGCCGAACTCGTCGGCGCGAATTCGGGCCTGGGTTTTCTCATCAACGACGCGCGCACGCTGCTGCGAACCGACATCGTGATCGTCGGCATGATCGCGATCGGCCTCGTCGGCCTCGGGCCTGGACATCATGATCCGGAGAATCAGCCGGCGCGTTCTGCCGTGGTCGCGCGCGATGCAGGAGTAGCAGGGCAGGCGATGAGCAAAGTCAGCATCCGCAACGTCACGAAAATCTTTCCCGGCCACAGCGCGAAAGACGCGAGCGTTCTCGCGCTGGACGACGTGAGTTTCGAGATCGCCGATCGCGAGTTCTGCACCATCATCGGCCACAGCGGTTGCGGCAAGACGACGATGCTCAACATGCTCGCCGGTTTCGAGCAGCCCACCGCCGGGCAGATCCTCGTCAACGGCGAGGCCGTCGGCCCGCCGACGTGGCAGCGCGCGATGGTGTTCCAGGACTACGCGTTGTTCCCCTGGCTCACCGTCGAGCAGAACATTTCCTTCGGCCTGGAGATGAAGAAAATTCCGGCTGAGGCGCGCAGCGAAGTGATCGCGCAGCAGATCCGGCTCGTCGGCCTGCAGGGCTTCGAGAAGCGCTATCCGCACCAGTTGTCGGGCGGAATGAAGCAGCGCGTCTCGATCGCACGCGCGCTGTCGGTGGACCCGCAGGTGCTGCTCATGGACGAGCCGTTCGCTGCGCTCGACGCGCAAAACCGCGCCATCATGCAGGAAGAAATGGGGCGCCTGCTCGCGCAGGCCGACGCCGCCTTGCGCAAGACGATGGTGCTCGTGACGCACAGCATCGAAGAGGCGATCCTGCTGTCGGACCACATCGTCGTGCTCTCGAGCCGGCCCGGGCGCGTCAAGGAAGAGGTGAGCGTCGAGCTGCCGCGCCCGCGCGACGAAGACAGCGCGCGCTTCATCGAGCTGCGCCATCATTTGCGCGATTTGATCCACGAAGAAATCGCGATCGAAACGCCGACCGGCGATTGAGGCGAGGGCCGGCAAAATCACCGCGGACCCGGCCCTCGCATGGACCCTGTTGATTGCCCTGGCGGGCGGCCTGGTTCGAGGCACCACAGGCTTCGGCGCGGCGATGGTGATGACGCCGCCGCTCGCGCTGATCCTCGGGCCGAAGGTCGCAGTGCCAGTGACGCTGCTGTTAGAGACCTTTGCCGGCGCGCCGATGCTGCCCGGCGCGTTCGCGCTCGCGCGCCTGCGCATCATCGCGCCGATCTGCGCCGCGGCCGTCGCCACGGTTCCGTTCGGCAGCTGGTTGCTCGCGGGTGCGAGCCCGCTGTTCCTGCGCCGCGCGATCTCAGTCACCGTGATCCTCTTTGCACTGGCGCTGCTTTCGGGCCGGCGCTACCAGGGCCAGCCACGCCTGGCGACGTCGATCGGCGTCGGTGCGCTGAGCGGCATGACGCTCGCCGCGACGAGCATCGGCGCGCCGCCCGTGATCCTGTACCTGCTGAGCGGCCCGGATCCCGCGGCGGTGACGCGTGCCAACCTCACGCTTTACGTGATGGTGCTGTCCGCCGCCGGCCTGGCGGTGCTGGCCCTCGGTGGCCTCGTCACTGTGGCGACGCTGCAGACTGCGGCGCTGATGGCGCTGCCTTTTGTCGGCGGCGTGCTCGCGGGCTCCAGGGTCTTCGCGCGCCTGTCCGACCTGCGCTTTCGGCGCGGCGTGATGGTCTTCATGATGTGCGTCGCGTTCGGCGTGCTGCTCGGTTGATGGAAGAACAGAGAAACGATGCCGGCCAAGGCTGACGCCACCACCGAATCGATCGCGCTGCGTTCCTTTGCGCTGTTGGAGGCGATCGTCAACGCACCGGGCCCGATGTCGCTCGACGACGTCACGCAAGCGCTCGGTTACCCCAAGCCGAGCGTGTTTCGCATCCTCAATTTGCTCAAGGGCGCCGACCTGCTGCGCCGCGAACCCACCAGCAAGCGCTACACCGTCGGCCCGCGCCTGACCACGTTCGCCGTCGACCTGTGGCGCAGCGACCTTCTGCGCCTGCAATGGCACCGCGCGCTCGAAGACGCGGTCGCGCAAATCGGCGAGAGCTGCAACCTGACTCTGCTCGAGAACAACCAGGTGCTTTACCTCGACCGCGTCGAGACGAGCCACCCGCTGCGCCTGCACCTGGAGACCGGGACGCGAGTTCCCTTGCACTGCACGGCAAGCGGCAAATTGTTCCTGAGCCGAATGAGCCCCGATGAAGCGAAGCGCCTGCTGGGCCCCGAGCCCTACGCGAGGTTTACGGCGAAGACGCTCGTCAACTTCGCCGCGCTCGAAGCGGACCTGGCCAAGGTGCGCAAAAGCGGAATCGGCACGCACGACTGCGAACGCTTCGACGATTCGGTCGCGATCGCGGTTCCGATTCCCGGGCCCGACGGCGGAATTTTCGCCGCCGTCGCGGTGCACGCGCCGTCCTCGCGCGCGAGCATCAAGAGTTGCCTGCAGTTCGTTCCGGTGCTGCAAGCAGACTGCGGCGTTGATCGCTGCGACGCTGTCCAGGAAACCAGCTGCCGCCGCTACCGCCGCTGCGGCGCCGGGACCACGCCGCAGGCCAGCGCTGCCGCCAAACCGCGGCCGCGCCGCGCGCCAACGGTGCTTGCACGCTGAACTCGCATGCGGTCGCTGACCGGTCCACGGGGCCAGACTCCCGATTGACACGCACCAACCCGCCCTGTAGCGTCGCCGCGGCGAAGAGCGACTTTCAATCACAAGGAGACAACGATGAATCGAACCCTCTCACTCGCGCTGCTCTGCGCCGCCACGCTGCTTGCGGCGTGCGCCGGCCCGGCAGTCACCCCGCCCGGCAAACCCGAGTACATGCTCGTCGGCATCGACAACAAGGTGACGTGGGACGCGACCGGCAAGGTCCAGTTCCTGCCGCCGGGGAAAGACTCGGTGACGATCGTCGACATCGGCACCGACCCGGCGAACCCGAAGATCGTGACGAGCCTGCCGCTCATGAACTCCATCTTCGGCCCGCCGACGAACCTGGCGATCACGCCCAACGGCCAGCTCGCGCTCGTCGCGAACTCGGTCGACTGGGTGGCCGACGGCGCGGGTTGGAAGTCGGCGCCCGACACCAAGCTCTACGTCATCGATCTGACGACGAGCCCGCCGGCGCTCATCGACACCGTCACGGTGGGCAAACAGCCTTCTGGAATGTCGATCAACCGCGCCGGGAATCTGGCGCTGATCGCGAACCGCGCCGACAACTCGATCAGCGTGCTCTCGATTGCCGGCAAGCAGGTGAAGCTGGTCGACACGGTGGTGATCGGCGAGCATGTCGCGCATGTCGTGTTCACGCCCGACGGCAAGCGCGCGATCGCCGGCAAGTTCCCCGGGCACAAGGTCGCGCTGCTCGAAGTCGACGGGCAGAAAGTGACGTACACGAAGCGCGACCTCGCGGTCGGCCTGTGGCCGTACAACCTGGACGTGACGCCCGACGGCAAGCTCGCGCTGACGGCAGACAACGGCAACAACGGCGGATCCGACGGCAACGTCGATACCGTGTCGGTGATCGACCTCGAAGCGAAACCCGAACGCGTGATCGACAAGGTCGTCGTCGGCGACGCACCCGAAGGTTTTGCGATCAGCCCGACCGGCAAACTCGCCGTCGCGGTGCTGCTGCGCGGCTCGAACAACGCGAAGACCGAGTTCTTCTACAACCGCAACGGCAGCGTCGTCGTGCTGAAGATCGACGGCAAGAAGGTGACGAAGGTCGGCGAAGTCGAAGTTCGCGGCCTGCCCGAGGGCGCGGTGTTCAGCCAAGACGGGCGCTGGATTTACGTCGGCAACTACATCGACGAAGACATCTCGGTGCTGCGCGTTGACGGTGACACGGTGAGCAACACCGGAACGCTGATCAAGCTGCCGGGCAAGCCGGCGTCGATGCGCGGCCGCACGCAGTAAACCCCTCGCCATCGCGACTCGCTGCGAGCCGTCATCCCGACGAAAGTCGGGATCCACTGCCGTGAAGTTCGTGCCTTCGGTGACTGCTTCGCAAACGGCGCAAAGTGGATTCCGGCCACCGTGTCGGGCACGGGGCGGCGGTTCGCCGGGATGACGAAGTCTTTATTTCGTTCGTGTTGACAGGTCTTGCCGTGCTTGGGCGAGCACGGCGTCGAGCTGCGCTTCCGACACGCCTTTCAAAGCACAGAAGTTGCTGCGTGACAGCGTGCTCGCCTCATACGCACGCAGCAGCGCCTGGCGTTCGCGGCGTTGCTCGTCGTCTGCGGCACGTGCGCGCTGCGCTGCCTCGTAGGCCGCACGTTCGGCGCGATGTGCCTCGCGCTCTGCGGACCGCTGCGCTTCGCGCTCGGCAACGCGGCGCGCTTCATGCAAGGAGCGGCGGCGCTGCATTTCGGCGCTTGCAGCTTCGCGGTGTTCGGCGGTGACTTCGCCGGCGGGCTGACCGTCGAGGTCGAAGCGCTGCGGCGAATTGAGCAGGGCCTTGATGTACGCATTGCTCGTCGTGTGGCGGTGCAGAAACGCGGAAAGCACCTTGCGCGTGAAGACACCGGGCGCGCGCTGCTGAATGTCGGCCTGGATGCGCAGCTTCAGAGGCTTGGGCGCGCCCGGCGTGAACACGGCGGGGAACAGCTCCGCCAGGCGCGCTGCGCACGCGGCCGGCGAGAGTTCGGGCACAGCGGGCAGGGCGGGGTTGGTGCTGCGTCGACCGCGGTTGTCGGCAGCTGCCGCGTCTGCCGCGCCTGCTGAATCTGCTTCGCCTATGGTGCTGGTGCTGCCCGCGACGGCGTCTGCGCCAGTCTGCGGCGCGGTCGCATCGTCGGCAGTGGTGCCTGATTCGGGCAGGTTGGAATGTTCAAGCATGGGCGGAGTCACGACATCACGGGCGCAGGATTGTCGCCGTTCCGTTCAATTCAAAATCGGCTGCGCGCCTTGCGCTTGTCGAACTCGGCGAGTTGCGCCTTCAGCAACAGCATCAACACGCGCGCCGTGTCTTCGCTCATGCTCAGCACCGAGAGCGGTTCGCCGGCGTCGTCCTCGTCGGCGGCGCCGCGTCGCGCCTGCTGCGGCTGCACGAGAGCGTCGATGCGCGCATTGATGACGCCGCGATCGTTCGCCATCGCCTTGACCCTCTGCAACTCGATCGCGTAGGTTTTCATGCAAACTCGCCCATTGAACATCGACCCCGATGCGCGGGCCGATTGTCCACGCCTTGACCGACATGTGGAGCGCCCATGTGCAGAAACATCAAGACCCTGTTCAACTTCGAACCGCCGGCGACCGAACTCGAGATCCGCGACGCGTCGCTGCAATTCGTTCGCAAGCTGAGCGGCTTCAGCGTGCCTTCGCAGGCGAACGCCGAAGCCTTCGAGCGTGCGGTTGACGAAGTCGCCCGTGCCGCACGGTTGTTGATCGCCTCGCTCGTGACGACGGCGCAGCCGCGCGATCGCGATGTTGAAGCGGCGAAAGCACGTGCCAGGTCGGCGGCGCGCTTCGGCGCAGCGTAGCCGTACGCCGAGCGAATCAACGCCGGGGCGCACGCCCGATCATGCCGACCACGTCGCGCAGCGCCGCGCTGCCCACACCGTGGGCCAAGTCGAGCACCTGGCTGCGGCTGTAGTACGGGCTCAAGTCCAGGCCGACGCCGACGCCATAGATCTCCAGACCGGCGCGTTCCTGCGCAGCGACCACGTCGCGCAGGTGCTGGTCGAGGTAATGGGGGTCGTTCGCGAGCTGCGTCGCGCTGTCCATCGGCGAACCGTCGGAGATCACGAACAGCAGGCGGCGCGGCTCCGTCTCGAAGTCCGCGCCCGAGGCGTCGTTGTTGTTGTCGCGCGGTGGCGCGGCGATGCGGCGCGCCGCCCATTGCAACGCCTCGCCGTCGATGCCCTCGCGGAACAGATCGCCCTTGAGCAGCCCGGCCAGGCTCGCGCGCGCGCGCCGCCACGGTGTGTCGGCGTCCTTGAACACGATGTGGCAGGCCTCGTTCAAGCGGCCCGGGTGCGCCGGTCTGCCGGCGCGGACCCAGTCGCGCTGCGCGCGTCCGCCGCTCCATCCGCCGGTCGTGAAGCCGAGCACTTCGGTGGGAACGCCGATTTGCCCGAGCGCACGCGCGAGCAAGTCGACGAGCACCGCAACCGCATCGCTGTGCTCTTTCATCGATCCCGAACAGTCGATGAGAAAGCTGACCCGGCAATTCGGTCGCGCGACGCTGCGCCGGGTGCGGAACAGGCGCCGCTCGGTGGGCGAGCTGATGAGTTGGGCGAGCCTGCGGCCATCGATCAGGCCTTCCTCCTGGCCACCGTCCCAACCGTCGTGCGCCGGCGTCGCGAGAATCGCTTGCAGGTCGCGCGCCAGGTGCGCCAGGTTGACTCCCGCGTCAATCACACACGCGTCCAGGCGCTCGCGCAACTCTCGCAACTGCGCCGGTCGGGCGAGCGCCGCAGCGCCGACTTCGCGGTCGTACGCGGTCGTGAAGACGCGGTACTCGCCTTGCTGAGCGTCGAGGACGAGGCTGCGGCCGCTGACCGCGGTCGCGACCGGGTCCTCGATTTCATCGCCCTGGTCGAGCAGCAGGCTGAACGCGGCCCAGGGGTCGGTGTCGGCGGCGTCATCGTCAAGCGTCGTGGCAGCGGCGTCGGGTTCGCTCAGCATCGCCGCGACATGTTGCGCGATGAACAGTGCATGCGCTGCATACGCTGCCTGATCGGCGACTTCTTGGCGCAGACCGGCGAGCGCCGCGCCCAGGCTCGGCCCGAGCGCGGCGCGCGTCGCTTCGAGCAGGTCTTCGGTCGCTTCGACCACGGCTTCGCCCATCACGCGCGCCCGGCACATTTGGGTCACGGTGTAAAGCAGCAGGCCACGCGCCGAATCGGTGTGGCCGGCGTCGTGATACGCCAGCGACCAGGCCTCGAACCGGTGCCTCAGGTTGCGCCGCACGCCGGGCATTCCGGGTGGAACGAGCGCTTCGGTGCGGAATTGTTCGAGCAGTTCGAACAGCATGCGTTGCACCGGGTCCGCCGGGCAGAGCGCGCGGTGCAGGCGCGGCTTGCTGTGCAGCAGGCGCAAGCCCAGGCCATCGGCTGCGCCGCGGAACGAGGCGAAATCGTCACGGTCGACGTCCGGGTGCAGGTGTGGCGCGAAGTGCGGCAAGGCGCGCCGCCCCTGGTGCAGACGCGCGCCGCGAAAGTGCAGGTCGGCAACGCCACAGAGCGCGCGGATCGACGCTGCGCTCAACTCTTCGATTCGCTGCTGCCGGCGCGCCCGGTCTTGCGCCTCGCTCATTGGCGCGCAACTTCGTATTTCAACTCGGCGAACCCGGGGCCGATGCGCCGCGCCGAGACGAGGTGCAGCGGCGGCGTCGTGATCCTTCGCGGCAGCAGCGGCTTGCCCGAACCGAGTGTGACCGAGCCGACTTGCACGATCACTTCGTCGAGCAAACCGGCGTCGTGGAACTGCCCAACGAGATCGCCGCCACCGACCAGCCAGACGTTTTTGCCTGCGCCCGCGGCAGCGCACATCTGTGCGTGCACCGGTCGCACATCGCCGTGCACGAAGCGCAAGTCAGCGCCGGCGACCCTCGGCAATTGCCGCTTCGTGAACACCCAGGTCGGCTGCGCGTAGGGCCAGGGCGCTTCTGCCCCGGAGCCGGGCTTGATGAGGTGGCGCAGCATCCACTCGTAGGTGTTGGATCCCATCGCGAGAGCGCCGACCTCGGCGATGAACTGCGGGTAGCCGGTGTCGTTGATGTCGCCGAGCGGGAACAGCCACTCGAGCGAGTCATCTTCGGTCGCGATGAATCCGTCGAGGCTGGCTGCGGTGTAGTACTGGGTGCGCATGGCGGCGAGGCGGCGGGGTCGTCAGGCGCAGCTTAACCGCTGCGGCGCACGCCCGCCGGTCTTCGTTGGCGCTGCCCGGCGGCGCGCCGCCGCGTCAGGCGGCGTCAGGAATCGCGAGTTGTTCCTGGACGCGCATCGCCGCGGTGCCGACGAGGGACCGCATCTGCAGCGTCTTCGCCAGGCCGTGGCAGTGCATCGTGATCAGCACGCCGCGGCGCATCGCCCAGGTGGTGTCGGTCGCGCCGTCGCCGAGCAGGACGATCTGGCGCTGCTCGCCCTGCCACAACAACTGGGCGTGGACCCATGCGCCTTTCAGCAGCAGCCGCAGCCACTGGCCGGGAACGAGGCCCTTGAACCAGGCGTCGGCAGCGAGGCGCGCTTCCTTGCCGCCCGGCCTCGCGGGTGCGGCGCGCGGCAGCAATGCCGCGGGCACGGTGTCGAGCATCTGCGTTTTGGCGCGACCGCTGGCGTGCGACGACGCCAGACCGGCCTCGGTGGTCTGCAGCGCTTCGAAGCGCGCCGCGAGCGCGGCGCAGCGATTCTCCATGCGCTCGTGCAGGAATTGTTCGACGCGCGCCAGCGCCGCCTGGTACGACGCGCTTTTTTGCACCGGCTCGGCGGCAAGTTTGTCGATCGTCTGGCGCACAAAGTTGAGCCAGTGCTGACGCTGTGGATCGTCCGACTTGGGCAACATCTCGGCCTGATAGGCGAACAGGTGAATCAGGCGCCAGATCGGGTGCTCGCGTTGGTCGAGCACGGAAGGGTCGCGCAGCGTCAGGCGCATCGCCGGGCCGCGCAGTTGCGCAATGATGTCGCGCACGTCACCCGGCACGCGCTCGTCCAGCGGAAAGGCCTTGAAAAGTCGACTCACGAGTTCCACCGCCTGACGGTCCGCCACCGTGTCGGTGCGCAGGTCGCCGATTGGATGATGCTCAGGCGCAGCGCCCGCGTGCGCGCCGGTGGGCGCCGCCGCGCCGCGCGACGGGCCAGTCGCAGGCACCGCTTCGCCCGCTGCGCTGCGCGGGTGCGCCCGCCGCCGGGCGCGCCACCGCGCGGCGCGTCGGCATCGCGTCGCGGATGCGCTGCAGGTCGGGCACATAGGCGACGTCGGGCAGGCCGTGCAAGGCCCGCGTGCCGTCTGGCGAAACGACGCAGCGGTGCAACGCCGGCTCGACGCCGGCGCGCGCGAGGCGCGAGCAAGACGCAGCGTAGCCCTGGCGCAGCAGCTGCGCAAACAGCGCCGAGGCCATGCGCACGAAGCCAAGCTGCTGCGCCAAAGGCAAGGGAAGGACGAGCGCCGCATCGCGCAGCGCGCGGCCGTGCACCGCGGGGTGCAAGGGGTTGTGGTCTTGCTCGACGTCGGCGTCGCCGACGAGCGTCGCGAGCAGCGCCTGCAGGTCGCGCAACTCGTCTTCGGCCTCGTCCTTGATCGCCTGGATCAGTTTCGAGAGTTCAACGTCGAGCGCGATCGAATCCAGATCGACGAGTTCGAGCACCAGTTTTTTGCTGCCGCCCCTACGCTCGATGTCGGCGGGCGGTGGTGGCGCTGTGGGAGGAGCTTGCCGTGCCTGCGCGTGCAGCGAATCGAGATAGGCAGCGCCCATGCGCGCCGCATTGCGTTGCAGGATCAGCGGCAGGTCGGTGTCGTCGTTTCGCAAGAGGCGCGTTTTGGCGTTTTGCTTCTTGCGCGACTGCTCGAGAACGGCGACGAGCAACTGGTCCCAGATCTGGGCAGCGCGCTGCAGCTCGTCTTCGACGAAGTGCGCGATCTTGGAGAATTTTGGTGGCGTGCTCATGGCTGCTTCATTTTGCGCGCCACGTCCCTCTCAGAAGCTCGAAAAACAGGCGAAAAGCCGCCCATCATCCCAACGTGCCACGAAATCCGCAGCGGGGCCTATGCCTGGCGGAGAAAATCCAACAGCAGCCGGCTCGTCTTCTGGGGCTGTTCCTGCTGCACCCAATGGCCTGCGCCCGTCACGAGGTGCACACCCCGCAGTTGCGTGCAAACACTTTGTTGCATCGCCTCGAACGCGCCGGGGCGCTGGTAGACACCCCAGTCGCTGGCGCCGGCGATGAAGCACGACGGCACGGCTATCGTGCGCCCCGAATACGTCTCGAGTTCGGGGCGGTACTTCGGGTCCGTGGCGCAGCGATACCACTGCAGGCCTCCCTGGAAGCCGGTGCGCGTGAACTGGCGCGTGTACTCCTGCAACTCCGAATCGGGCAGCCACTCGCACGCAGCGACGTCGGCAGGCGACGGCATTTCCGCTGCGACCGTATCCGCCATGCCTTTGTGCAGGTCCATGACGTAGTAAGCGGGGAGATTCGCCAGCTCCGTGGCACGCCACGACTCGAGGGGAAACGGCTGGTTCTGCTTCCAGTCGGCGCTCTTGAAGTGATAGTAGGCGCGCAGGAAAGCGTGAATGCCCTGCGCAGCGCCTCGCATGTCCGCGTCGGCCTCGCGCGTGCTGTAGTACCACTGGTAGTGCTTGCGCGGGCGTGGCAGTTTGGCGAGTTCATCATGAATGGTGTCTTGAACCAGCGCGCCGGCGTGCGGCGGCTCATCGTCCTTGCCGAACGGCAGCACTGGCGGCCCGGCAAAGGGCGCGCTCATCAGCACCAGCGAGCGAAACACGTCGGGCCGAACCAGCGCGCACCACGCTGCCACAGGCGAGCCGAAGTCGTGCCCGACCACGGCAGCAACCGAAGTCGCGGCCGAGCGCCGCAACGAGGCCGAGCACGTCCCGCACCAGATTGAGCAGGCGAAAGCTCGCGACGTCGCCGTCGTATGCGCCATCCCACCCCGTCGTGCGCCCGTAGCCGCGCTGGTCCGGCGCGACGACGTAAAAGCCCGCTGCCGCGAGCGGCAGCATCACCTTGCGCCAGCTGTAGGCGAGTTCGGGGAAACCATGCAGCAGCAGCACGCACGGCCGATTCCGGTTCTCGAAGCCGGCCTCCAACACGTGCATCGTGAGGCCGTTGCTGTTGTTGACGAAGCGCGAGCGGATGCCGGAGGGCAGCACAGGCGCGTCGTCAGTCGTCATGTGGGCGCGTCAGTTCGGTCGGTTCGAAGGCGGGGATCCGAAGAGGATTCAACTGTTGCTGTGCAGCGCATCGTTGAGACCGCTCCAGCTTGCGGCCTGGTTCGGAATCGCCTCGACGGCACCGGTCTGGCTGTTCCTGCGATAGACGAAGCCGGAGCGCCCCGACAGCGCTCTCGCCGGCACGATGGTTCCGTCGAGCAGCTTGACCTTGGTGCCCGCCGTCAAGTACAGACCGGCTTCGACGATGCAGTCGTCTCCCAGCGAAATCCCGGTTCCCGCATTCGCGCCGAGCAGGCTTCGTTGCCCGATCGAGGTCCTGTGCTTCCCGCCGCCGGAGAGCGTTCCCATGATGGACGCACCCGCACCGATGTCCGACCGCGCCCCGACGATCACACCTGGCGTGATGCGGCCCTCGACCATCGATTCACCGAGGGTGCCCGCGTTGAAGTTGACGAACCCCTCGTGCATCACGGTCGTCCCTTCGGCCAGATGAGCGCCAAGACGCACCCGGTCCGCGTCGGCGATGCGAACGCCGCTGGGTGTCACATAGTCGGTCATGCGCGGAAACTTGTCGATCGAGGTGACGGTCAGGTGATGGTGTTCGGCAGCGACGCGCTCCCGAAGTTCTTCCACCCGAGCCGGCAGCACCGGGCCGGCCGACGTCCACGCCACGTTCGCAAGCAAGCCGAAGATGCCATCGAGGTTGACTTGATTCGGCTTGACGAATCGTTCCGACAGAAGATGGAGGCGCAAGTACGCGTCCTCGGTGGATGCAGGCGGATCATCGAGGGACGCGATTCGGGTCTCGATGAAGTCGGAACCGATGACTCCAACCTTCTCGGCAAGACAACTTCTGTTTGCCTTTCGGTTCGACTGCGGATACCAGACGTCGAGGGTCTTGCCGCTGTCGGCATCGCGGTACCTGTGGCCGACTCTCAGAATGGTCATTCCGGTCTCCTCGAATGGCTGCCGATGGGTCAAGCGATCGGATCGATCGTGCTTGGCGAATCCAGCTCCCGATCGAAGCACCGCTGAAAGTATTCGGCCACCACCGGCCGCTCGGCTTCATCGCACTTGTTGACGAACGAGAGGCGAAACGCGAGCGCCGGATCGCGGAAAATCTCCAGGTTTTCGGCCCAGGTGATGACGGTGCGCGGCGACATGAGCGTCGACATGTCGCCCGCGGCGAAACCCTTGCGCGTGAGCGCCGCCACGGCGACCATCGAGTTCACGAGGGCCGTGCCGGCCTCGTTGGCGAGCGCCGGAACTCGCGCCTGGACGATCGCGACTTCTTCGTCAGGGCTCAGATAGTTCAGCGCCGCGACGATGTTCCAGCGGTCGATCTGCGCGTGGTTCAGGCGCTGCGCGCCGTGGTAGAGGCCGTTCAGATTCCCAGGCCGACCGTATTCGCGGTGGCGAAGAGGCGGAAGTACGGGTGCGGCGTGAGCACCTGGTTCTGGTCCATGAGCGTGAACTTGCCGTCGCGCTCGAGCAGGCGCTGGATCACGAACATCACGTCGGGGCGGCCCGCGTCGTATTCGTCGAAGACGAGCGCGACCGGGCGCCGGAGGGCCCAGGGCACGATGCCGGGCTGGAACTCGGTGACCTGCTGGCCATCCCGCAGCACGACGGCGTCCTTGCCGACGAGGTCCAGGCGCGAGATGTGGCCGTCCAGATTGACGCGCACGCAAGGCCAGTTCAGGCGCGCCGCGACCTGCTCGATGTGCGTCGACTTGCCGGTGCCGTGCAGGCCCTGCACCATGACACGCCGATTGCGCGTGAAGCCGGCGAGGATGGCGAGCGTCACGTCGGGGTTGAAGCGGTACACCGCGTCGATCTCGGGCACGTGCTCCTCGGCGCTGCTGAACGCGGGCACTTGCAGGTCGGAGGCGATGCCGAAAACGTCGCGCACGGCGAGCATCCGGTCGGGTTTCAGGTCGCTGAGGTCGGTCATGGAGGCGGACGGATGAGCGGGCAGGAGGTGGCGCGGGCGAACTATAGTTCGCAGTCGAATCAGACCCCTGACTTTCTCGGAGAACAAGCGCATGAACAAGCCCACCGACACCCCGTTCCAGAAGACCCGCAGCGTGATCAGCGGCGTGCAGAAGATGACGCCCTCTGAGGCCTTCGTCGAGACGCTGGTCGCGAACAACGTGACCGACATGTTCGGCATCATGGGCTCGGCCTTCATGGACGCGATGGACATCTTCGCCCCGGCGGGGATTCGCCTGATCCCGGTCGTGCACGAGCAGGGCGCCGGCCACATGGCCGACGGCTATGCGCGCGTCAGCGGGCGCCACGGCGTCGTGATTGGGCAGAACGGACCCGGGATCAGCAACTGCGTGACGGCGATCGCCGCGGCGTACTGGTCGCACAGCCCGGTCGTGATCGTCACGCCCGAAACCGGAACGATGGGCATGGGCCTGGGCGGCTTTCAGGAGGCGCACCAACTGCCGATGTTCCAGGAGTTTACGAAGTACCAGGGCCACGTGAACAACCCGAAGCGCATGGCCGAGTACACGGCGCGCTGCTTCGACCGTGCGATCTCGGAAATGGGCCCGACGCAGCTGAACATTCCGCGCGATTACTTCTACGGCGAGATCACTTGCGAGATCCCGAAGCCGATGCGCGTCGAGCGCGGTGCGGGGGGCGAGAAGTCGCTGAACGACGCGGCGGAGTTGCTCGCGAGCGCCAAGTTTCCCGTCATCATTTCGGGCGGCGGCGTCGTTCTCGGCAACGCGGTGGAGGAATGCAAGGCGCTCGCCGAGCGCCTGGGCGCGCCTGTCGTCAACGGCTACCTGCGCAACGATTCGTTCCCCGCGAGCCACCCGCTGTGGGCCGGCCCATTGGGTTATCAGGGCTCGAAAGCGGCAATGAAACTCATCGCGCAAGCTGATGTGGTGATCGCTCTGGGTTCACGCATGGGCCCGTTCGGTACGCTGCCGCAACATGGCCTGGACTACTGGCCGAAAAACGCGAAGATCATTCAGATCGAAGCCGATCACACGAACCTCGGCCTGGTGAAGAAGATCAGCGTCGGCATCTGCGGCGACGCAAAGGCGGCAGCAGTCGCGCTGCTCGCGCGAATCCAGAGCAGGACACTCGCGTGCGACGCGACCAAGGCGCAGCGTGCGACGACCATTCAAGCCGAAAAAGCGGCGTGGGAAAAGGAACTCAACGAGTGGACCCACGAGCGCGACGCGTACAGCCTGGACGTGATCGAAGAAGCGAAAGAGGAACCCGGCCGCTGGCTGCACCCGCGCCAGGTGTTGCGCGAGCTGGAAAAGGCGATGCCGGCGCACGTGATGGTCTCGACCGACATTGGCAACATCAACTCGGTGGCGAACAGCTATTTGCGCTTCCAGGAGCCGCGCAGCTTCTTTGCGCCGATGAGCTTTGGCAACTGCGGCTACGCGCTGCCCACGATCATCGGCGCCAAAGTCGCCGCGCCGCAGCGTCCGGCGGTCGCGTACGCGGGCGATGGCGCGTGGGGAATGAGCATGAGCGAGATCATGACCTGCGTGCGCCACGACATTCCGGTCACCGCGGTCGTGTTCCACAACCGCCAATGGGGCGCGGAGAAGAAGAACCAGGTCGACTTCTACAACCGGCGTTTCGTCGCGGGCGAGCTCGACAACCAGAGCTTTGCGGGAATAGCGAAAGCGATGGGCGCCGAAGGCATCGTCGTCGATCGCCTCGAAGACGTGGGCGCGGCGCTGAAAAAAGCGATCGACCTGCAAATGAACCAGGGCAAGACCTGCGTCATCGAGATCATGTGCACGCGCGAACTCGGCGACCCGTTCCGCCGCGACGCGCTGAGTAAGCCGGTGCGCTTTCTCGACAAGTACAAAGACTACGTTTGACGCGCGCGGCGGCCGACGCTGCGATGCGATGCAAGACCACCTGCTCACGCTCAACGCCGGGTCGTCGTCGATCAAGTTTGCGCTGTTCGCCTGCGACGGCAACCTGAGCGTGCCCGCGTTGGCGGGCCAGGTGCAGGGGCTCGACGCCGGCGCCGAAGTGGGGACGTTCACGCACGCGCAGGGAATGCAGCAGGTCCTGGCGCAGGTCGGCGATGTGCGGGTCGTGGCCGTGGGGCACCGCATCGTGCACGGCGGCGCGACGTTCAGCGAGCCAGTGTTGATCGACGACGCCGTGCTTCGAACGCTTCTGCAGTTGCAGCCGCTGGCGCCACTGCATCAACCGCACAACCTGGCCGGCGTGCACGCGGCACGCGTGGCGTTTCCCGGGGTGCCGCAGATCGGGTGTTTCGATACCGCGTTTCACCGCAGCCAGAGCGAGGTGAACCAGCGATTCGCGCTGCCGCAAGCGCTGTTCGATGCGGGAGTGAGGCGCTACGGCTTCCACGGCCTCTCGTATGAATCGATACGCGCGCAACTGATCGCTGCGGATTCGCAAGCAGCGCAAGCGCGGATCGTGATCGCGCACCTGGGCAACGGCGCGTCGATGTGCGCGATGTCTGAAGGCAAGTCGGTCGCGACGACGATGAGCTTCTCGCCGCTCGACGGCCTGCCGATGGGAACACGCTGCGGGCGCCTCGACGCCGCGGTGGTGTTGCATCTTCTGCAACACGGCGGGCGGAGCATCGACGACGTCACGCGCCTGCTCTATCGGGAGTCGGGCCTGCTCGGGCTGTCGGGCGAGTCGAGCGACATGCGCGAGCTGCTCGCCTCGAACGCACCGCAAGCGCGCCTCGCGATCGACTATTTTGTCGAACATGTGCTGCGCGAGCTCGCGGGCATGGCCGCGGTGCTGCGCGGCATCGACGCCATCGTCTTCACCGGCGGCATCGGCGAGAACGCGCCGCTGCTGCGCGAGCGCATCGTCCTGGGCGCGGCGTGGCTCGGAATGAAGCTCGACGCAGCGGCGAATCAACGCGGTGTTGGCCGCATCAGCGCAACCGACAGCCCCGTCGTTGTGCAGGTCTTGCGCACCAACGAAGAAGCAGTGATTGCACGCCATACGGCGCGGCGCGTTGACCTGCGCGCCTGACACTCGCGGGCCGCAGCGCAGCTCGAACGCAACCCGCAACGCGCACGTTGCCCGCTGCTGCGGGTTGCCTTTCAGTCGCGCGCGCCCTGCGCGGGCAGGTTCTGCGAACGCCAGCGCAGCATGCCCCCGGCGAGGTTCGCGACCTTGGCGAAGCCCGCCTTGCGCAGAATCGCCACCGCCTGCGCCGAGCGCGCGCCGGAGCGGCACACCGTGACGATGGGCTGGTCTTTGGAAAGGCCTGACGCGAGTTTGTCGAGCTGACCCAGCGGCAACAGCTTCGCGCTCGGAATGTGGCCGAGCGGCCCGGCAAACTCGTCCGCCTCGCGAACGTCGACGATTTGCAGCTGCGCGGCGTGCTCCTCGACCCAGCCCGGTTCGATCTCCCAGAACCCGGCGAAGGTGAACGTGAGCGGGGCCCAGTCCGGGCCGCTGAGGGCGAGCGTCTCGTCGGCGGGTCGGCCGCACTGCAGGTTCGCCGGAAGCGCGACGTCGATCTGTTTCGGGTGCGGCAGGCCCAGGTGGTTCATGTAGCCGGCGAAGTCGGTCTCGGAAATGTTGCCGCCCAGGCGCGGGTTGTGCGCCTTTTCTTCGGCAACGCTCGTCGACGTGAGGCCGCGGTAATCGTGGCCGGGCCAGAGCAGGCAGTCGTCGGGCAGGGTGAAGATTCGCGCCTTGATCGACTGATAGAGCCGATGCGCGCTGCCCTCCTGAAAATCGGTGCGGCCGCAGCCGCGGATCAACAGCGCGTCGCCGGTGAACGCCATGCTCTCGTCGTCGAGAACGAAAGTCATGCAGCCGCTCGTGTGCCCGGGCGTCGCGAGCGCGGTCACGTGGCGCGCGCCGAAGCGCACGCGGTCGCCGTCGGCGAGCGTCAGGTCAGCGCCCTGTGCGCCGCTTGCCGCCGAGACGGCGATCTTGCTGCAAAGCAGTTTCTTCAGCAGCCAGGCGCCGGTCACGTGATCCGCGTGCGCGTGCGTGTCGAGCGTCGCGACGAGGCGCAGGCGCAATTCGCGCAACAACGCCGCGTCGCGCGCCGCCTGTTCGAAAACGGGGTCGATGAGAATCGCCTCGCCTGTCGCGCGGTCGGCGAGCAGGTAGCTGTAGGTCGACGACTGCGGGTCGAAAAGTTGTCGGAAGAGACGCATGGACGATCTCCTCTGTCAGGGGGCGACAAGTCTACCGAAGTAGGAAGGGCTTCAGAACCGCACGCCACCTCGCGCCGCGCACCCGGCGCGACGCGATCAACTCGGCCTGGGAAAGGAAGCGGCCCCAAGCTTTCGCCGCTGCACGATCTGGCGCAGCAACATCGGTGCCGCGACCGCGGCGCCGATCAGTGTCGGGATCAACCCCGGCGCGATCATCAGCAGCGCGGCGAGCAGGCACAGCGCCTGCTCGGTGCGCGTCATTTCCACCAGAAAAAACTTCGACAGCGCCGCGGCGAGCAAGGTGATTCCGAGCACGCAGCCGACGAATGTGATCACGAAGTCGACCATCGTGAATCCTTTCGCGACGAGCAGCAGCGACGGCGAGAACACGAACACAAACGGCACGAGCGCCTTGGCCATGCCGAGCCGAAACGCCATGTTGCCGGTCTTGAACGGGTCGCTCCCGGCCATTCCTGCAGCGGCGTACGCGGCGAGC
Source organism: uncultured beta proteobacterium (assembly GCA_963775015.1). GTDB lineage: Bacteria > Pseudomonadota > Gammaproteobacteria > Burkholderiales > Burkholderiaceae_C > JAEMQF01. Next base: position 399,616 of record CAVZHI010000005.1, read on the forward strand.
GCCACCGGCGGCGTGATGTCGGCGAGAACGCCGTAGTAGAAAACGAAGAAGTGCGCGACGAGCGGCTCCACGCCCAATTGCACGAGCGTCGGCGCGGCCACCGTGACCATGATGATGTAGTTCGCCGTCGTCGGGATTCCGCAGCCGAGCAGGATGCACACGAGGCCGGTCATGACGAGTGCGACGAACAGCGTCAACGACGCCTGGCTCGCGATCCACGCCGGAACGAGCAACCCCACGCCGCCGGACGCGGCTTGCGCAGCGCCGGTGATGATGGTGCTGAGCTTGAAGCCCACGCCTGTGAGCGTGACGACGCCGATCACCAGGCCGACACTCGCCGCCGCCGCGCCGACCGCGAGCGCGTACTTGGCGCCGGTGCTGAACGCTTCGATGAGCGCCGGCGCCGCAATCCGTCCCCGTACCTTGAACGCCTTGACGAGCAACGGTGTGGCGATCAGCGCCGCGCCGAAGATCGCCAGGCGAAGCGTCTCGTTCTCGATGCCGCCGAAGACGAGCAGCAACAGCACCGCGTGCAAGCCGAGCAGCAGCGCCCAGTGCATCGGCGTGTTGCCGCTGGCGCGAGTCGTCAGGCCGACGATCGCGCACGACGTGATGCCGCTGAAGGCTGCGAGGTAAGGCGTGCGCCCGGTCACCAGAATCAGAATCAGCAGTACGAGTGGGATCAGCGTCGGCCAGCGCTCCCTGAAACTCTGCCGCAGCCGCGGCATCTCGGCTTCGGTGAGACCGCGCAGGCCGAAGCGCTTCGCCTCGAAGTGCACTTGCATGAAGACGCCGAAGAAGTGCATGAACGCGGGAACCGCCGCCGCGGCGATGATCGTCTGGTACGGCAGCGCGAGGAACTCGATCATCAGAAACGCCGCGGCGCCGAGCACCGGCGGCGTGATCTGCCCGCCGGTCGACGACGCGGCCTCGACCGCCGCAGCGAATTCGCGCTTGTAGCCGACGCGGATCATCGCGGGGATCGTGAGCGACCCCACCGTCACCGCGTTCGCGACGCTCGACCCCGAGAGCATGCCGAACATCGCCGAGCCGAACACGCTCACTTTTGCCGGCCCGCCGGCGTAGCGGCCGGCGATGCTCGACGCGACATCGAGAAACAGTTGCCCGAGGCCAATGCGGGTGGCGAGAACGCCGAACAGCACGAAGTGGAAGACGTAGGTCGCGACAACGCCCACCGCAACGCCGTAGATCCCCTGGCTCGTCAGGTACTGGTGGTTCACGAGCTGGCTCCAGGTGGCGCCCGCGTGTTTCAGCAGCCCCGGGAACATCGGCCCCGCCATCGCGTAAACCATGAAGCTGATCGCGATCACCGGCAGCGGCCAGCCCATGCTGCGGCGCGTCGCTTCCAACAGCGCGACGATGAGGATCGAGCCCATCATCACGTCGATCGCGAGCGGATTGCCGACGCGAAACGTCAGGTCGTCGAAGATGTACGGGATGTAGAGAACCGACACCGCGACGGCCAGCGCAAGCGCCCAGTCGAACCAGGGAACGTTGCCCGGCGTGAGCGTGCGCTGCACGGCGGTCTTCTCGAGCAGCGCTTGGCGGTGCGGGAAGACGAGGAAGATGAGACCGAGAACGAAAGCGAGGTGCACGCCGCGGTGCGTCGTCTCGCGCAGCAGGCCGAAGCCCGCGGTGTAGTAGTGAAACGCCGACAGCAGAATCAGCAGTGCGCCGACAAGCGTTGCGCCCACCGAGGTGAGCGGGCGAAAGCGCATTTCGGGGTCGAACTTCGCTTCGAGCGCCTGCAGCGCCTTGTCGTCGAGTGCGGTGCTGCTCATGGTTGTGCGTGAAATGAGAGGGCAAAAAAATGGGCGGCCGCGCCGGCCGCCCGCAGCTGCTGCCGCTGCTTCTGTCTGCGGCCTACTTGAGCACGCCGGCCTCGCGGTAGAACTTCTCCGCGCCCGGGTGGAACGGAATTCCCGCGCTCTTCACCGCGTTTTCCTTGGTGATGAACTTGCCTTTGGCGTGGCCGCCGGCGAGCTGCTTCTGCGCCGCGTCGCCGAACAGCGCCTTCGTGATCTCGTAGACCGTCGCCGCGTCAGCCTTGTCGCTCGTCACCCACTGCGCGCCCACCGCGAGCGTGTGCACCGTGCCGACGCCCTTGTAGGTGTCAGCGGCAATCGTGTCGGGGGCGAAGAACGGGCTGTTCTTGCGCAGCGCGTCGGCGGCCGCGCCTTCGATCGGCAGGATGTCGATGCCGCCGCCAGCCGAAGCGAGCTCGGCAATCGCACCCGCTGGCGCGCCACCGGTGAAGAAGAACGCGTCGAGCGAACCGTCTTTCAGCTTGTCGCCGGCCTGGTTCGGCTTGATGTACTCGGGCTTGATGTCGGACTCTTTCAGCCCGTACGCGGCGAGGATGACGCGCGCGTTGACAAGCGTTCCCGAGCCCGGCTCATCGAGGGCGACGCGTTTGCCTTTCAGATCGGCGACGCTTTTGATTCCGGAGCCTTTCTTGACGACGACGTGCACGCTCTCGGGGTAGAGATTGGCGATGAGGCGCAGCCCCGGAACGTTGGGCTTGCCTTCGTAGATGCCGCTGCCGGTCTGCGCCCAGGTCGCGACGTCGGCCTGCGAAAAACCGCTCTCCATCGCGCCGCCGGCGATCCCGGTCACGTTCGCGACCGAGCCGTTGCTCGCCTGCGCCGAGACGATGATCTTGCCCGGCTGGCTCACTGCATTTGCGATCATTCCGCCCACCGGGTAGTACGTTCCCGCCGTGCCGCCAGTGCCGATGCGGAAGAACTGCTGCGCGTGTGTGGCGAGCGGCAGCGAGAGCGCGGTGCCGAGCGCGAGCAGGGCGAGCACGGGATGGGCGTCGGGTCATGGGTGTCTCCGACAGTTCAGTTGTCCGGGCTCGGGCCCGCGGGCGCGCCGGCGTTCGCACCGGCGGCGCGAAAGTATACGAGGCGCTGCAGCGTGGCCGGTCACTCAGGGTTGATGTCGTTGTCCTTCACCACCTTCGCCCACGCGAACGTCCCGCTGGCGAAGCGGCACGGCGTGTTCCAATCGCCGCCGGAGACACCCCGGCATGGACCGCTTCGACGCCATCGACGCCTTCGTCCGCGTCGCCGAGGCGCGCAGCTTCGCCGAGGCTGCGCGCCAGATGCGCGTGAGCCGCTCCGTCGTCACGGCGCGAATCCAGCAGCTCGAGGCCTTCGTCGGCGCGCCGCTGTTCCATCGCAATACGCGCAGCGTGCGGCTGTCGGAACTCGGGCAGACGTTTCTGCGCGACTGCATCGATCTCGTCGGCCGCACCAACGAGGTGGTGGATCAGATGCGCGAGGTCACGACGTCGCCGGTGGGCCGGCTGCGTGTGCACGCGCTGCCGGGCTTCGTGCTCGGCCACCTGGCGACATTGCTGCAGGATTTCCAGGCGCGCTACCCGCAGATCGTTCTCGACATCGTCGTCAACGACGCGGCGATCGATCCGGTGAAAGAAGGCTTCGACTGCGCGCTGCAGATCTTCCCGCCGCGCAGCGAGGAACTCGTGGCACGCAAGCTGTTCCCGGTGCGGCGCGTCTTCTGCGCCAGCCCCACCTACTTGCGGCGCAGCGGCGTGCCGCGCCTGCCGCGCGACCTGCTCGCGCATCGCCTGGGCTGGTACTCGGGCTACCCGACGCGCGAGCGCGTCGCCTTTCACGGCCCGAGCGCGGCGCCGGTGTCGCTCGAGCTCAAGCCGACGCTGCTCACGAACAGCGTGCATCTGTTGCGCGAGTACGCGCCCGAACACGCCGGGATCGTGTGTCTGCCCACGCTCGTCGCAGCGCCGCCGGTGCTCGCAGGTGAGCTCGTGCTGGTGCTGCCCAAGTACCCGCTGACATCGTTCTGGCTCAGCGTGTTCCACCCGCGCGCTGTGCGCAGCTCGCTCAAGCTCAAGCTGTTCATCGACGCCCTGGTGCGCAACTTCGCCGGTACGCCGCCATGGGATGTTGCGCTGATCGAGCGCGGCTTGATTCCCGAGGCCTTGATCGAATAGCCGCTGCGCCCTCCGGGTGCGCTGAACACGCCGCGGGCGGCTGGTGCGCAACCCGCTTCGCGCCCGACGAGCCCGGGAAAACCCGCAAATTTGTTCGGCAATGACGAACAATCAAATTGCCGTGCCGAGGCTATCGCACTGTGCCAAGGCTTCCTATACTGCCCCGCATTCGCCGGAACTGGCGAACGTTGCTCGACAAGGAGATTCGCATGCCCAAGCCACCCGGCCGCCCCGTCGTCTACAAGACGCAGTTCGGCTCACTCGATCGCTACGAGAAGGGCCAGGTCCAGATCATCGACGACAACATCAAGCACTACGTGTTCAGCAACTGCTTCGAGACCGCGAACAAGTCCAAGCCTTACGAGAAAGTGGTGTTCGGACAGAACCAGATCTATGTGCTCGAGGTGTTGCGCGCCGAAGGCCCATCGCCCTGGTACACCTGCGCGCACGACGAGTTTGCGCTGAGCATGGACGGCGACGTCGAGATCCACCTCGTCAAACTGGCAGGTGAACAGATCGTCCCGGACACGGAGCACAACGGCGCCGTGCTCGTCAAGAGCGAGCCCAAGGGCAAGAAGATGGGCTGGCTGAAGATCAAGCGCGGTCACCAGGCGCTGCTGCCGAAGAACTGCGCCTACCAGTTCCGCAGTGCCAAGCCGGCGGTGCTGGTGCTGCAGACGTGCAAGGGCGAGCTCAGCGTCGAACGCTGGGCGCAGATCTGCCAGACACCAGCTGACCCCCGCACAGGAGCACACACCATGAGCACCGCCGTCATCGCCTCCGCGCCCGACGCCACGATGGGCTACAAGAGCTTCACGCTCGGCACGTTCAACTTCCGGCGCGACGAATACTTCGCGCACATCACCTGGACCACGCGCGACGGCCGGCCGCTGTCGCCACACGCTGGACGTGGGCAACTACCTGCGCGCGCTGATGCGCGACGTCGCCTGGGGTTTCTTCTACGGCTGGGTGAATTTCGACCATGTCATCGGCACGATCAACCACTATCAGTCGGTGGATTTTTTCGCCGGCAGCTACAACGCGACGATGAAAGAGGCCAAGGTCGACGTGCTGGAGAACTTCCCGACCGAGCAGATCGGCGAGACTTTCCGGCAGATGCTCGACGACTGGACGAATGAAGGCTTCGACCCCTTCGCCGCGCCGCAGGAAACCGGCACTGCCTACGGCCGCAAGCGCGGCAACAACCGGCCGGCGATCACGCGGGCGCGTGAACTCGCGACGCGCTGCGTCGGCCTGAAAGGCGACCTGAACCTGCGCACCGACGCACGCGGTGCCCCGATCAACCGCGCTTTCGCCGACGTCCCTCAAGACATGCCGGAGCTCCATCCCGAACCGGGGTTTGAAAACGAAGTCCACGCGTTCAACCTGTTCGCGTTCCTGTCGCGCAGCCAGGTGACGTGGAACCCGAGCTTCACGAGCGTCGTGAAATACAGCTTCATGTGCCCGACGACGGAAGAGCACATCCTGCCCATCGTTCACGGCAACGACCGCGTCGAGTGGTTCTTCCAGATGTGCGACGAGATCCACTGGGACTGCGCGCACAAGGAGACCGGCAAGCCGCTGGCGCGAGTCATCATGAAAGCCGGCGACATGGCCGCGATGCCTGCGTATTGCAGGCACCAGGGTTACAGCCCGAAGCGCAGCATGCTGCTCGTGTGGGAAAACGGCAGCCCGACGCTCGTTTACGAAATCCAGAAGGGCGAGGCGCCCGAAGTGCCCGTGAGCTTCTGAACAACCCAGAACAACCCGGGAACGCCATGAATCTCGCGGACATCCAGGCCGCGGCGGGCCTGCGCACGCCGATCCGGCACCAGCTTTTCATCGACGGGCGTTTTGTCGACGCGCAGAGTGGCGAAACGCTGGCGACGCTGAACCCGCACGACAACTCAGTTATCGCCGAATGTCGCCATGGCTGGCAAGGCGGACGTTGACCTGGCCGTTGCAGCGGCAACGCGTGCATTTCCGAAGTGGGCACGCCTGGCTGCGGCGGACCGCGGACGCATCCTGCTGAAACTCGCCGATCTGATCGAGGCGAACGCCGAAGAGTTGGCACGGCTGGAGACGCTGGACACCGGGCATCCGCTGAAAGACAGCCGGGCTCTCGACGTGCCGCGCACGGCGGCGTGTTACCGCTACTTCGGCGGTATGGCGGACAAGTTCCAGGGCGAGACGATTCCCGTTGAAGCGGGCTTCCTGAACTACACGCTGCGCGAGCCGGTGGGCGTGGTCGGGCAGATCGTGCCGTGGAATTTCCCGCTCATGTTCACGAGCTGGAAGATGGCGCCTGCCCTGGCCGCGGGCAATACGATCGTGATGAAGCCCGCCGAGATCACGCCGCTGAGCTCGCTGAAGATCGCCGAGTTGATGCTGGAAGCGGGAATGCCCGAGGGTGTGGTGAACATCCTGCCGGGGCTGGGTGCGGTGGCGGGCCAATACATCGCCGAACACCCGGGAATCGCCAAGGTCGCTTTCACCGGCACCACGGCGACGGGGCGGCGCATCGTCGCGGCGAGCGCGGGCAATCTGAAGAAGGTTCAGCTGGAGCTGGGCGGCAAGGGCGCCGAACATCGTTTTCGAGGATGCGAATCTGATCGCCGCGGTGAACGGCAGCGCCTGGGCGATCTTCCACAACCAGGGCCAGGCGTGCATCGCCGGCAGCCGGCTGATGCTGCACGAGCGCATCGCCGATGAGTTTCTCGAGAAGTTCGCGGCGCTCGCGAAGAGCATTCGCCTGGGCAACCCGATGGACGCCGCGACCGAGATGGGGCCGCTGACGAGCACGCAGCACCGCGACCGCGTGCTCGCCTACGTGGGTGTGGCGCGCGAGCAGGGCGGCGAAGTCATCGCCGGCGGCAAGGCGCCGGATCGCTCCGAGCTCGCCAAGGGTTGTTATGTCGAGCCGACGATCGTCAAGGCGCGCGACCACAAGGACCGCATCGCCCAGGAAGAAGTGTTCGGCCCCTTCGTCACCGTGCTCACGTTCAAGGACGACGCGAGGCGCTGGCGATTGCCAACGGCACCGACTACGGTTTGGGCTCGGGCCTGTGGACGAACAACCTGCAACGCGCGCACCGCGTGGCGCGCGACCTGCACGCCGGCATGGTGTGGATCAACAGCTACAAGCGCGTCAATCCGGGATCGCCTTTCGGCGGAGTCGGACAGAGCGGTTATGGCCGCGAGATGGGGTTCGACGCGATGCGCGAGTACACACAGGTCGAAGAGCGTGTGGGTCAACGTCGACGCGCAGATTCCGCCTTGGTACCCGAGGCCGGCATGACAGCTGTTGCCTGGGTCGAATTCACGCCGGCGCAGGGCACCGATGAGGACGCAATGAAGACCTTCACCTACCAGGCGAACCCGTCGCGCATCGTCTTCGGCGCAGGCGCGCTGGCGGAGCTGCCGCGCGAGGTCGACTTGCTCGGCGCGACACGTGCGCTTGTGCTGAGCACGCCCGAGCAGGCCGACGCGGCGCGGCGTGTCGCCGAACTGCTGGGCGATCGCGCCGCCGGCATCTTCGCCAAGGCCGTGATGCACGTGCCGATCGAGACCGCGCGCGAAGCGCGCGCCGAGGCGGCGCGGCTCGGCGCCGATTGCGCCGTCGCCATCGGCGGTGGTTCGACGACGGGCCTGGGCAAGGCGATCGCGCTCGAGTCGGCGCTGCCGATCATCGCGATCCCGACGACCTACGCCGGCTCCGAGATGACGCCGATCTGGGGCATCACCGAAGCCGGCGTGAAGAAGACCGGGCGCGACGCGCGGGTGCTGCCGCAGCACCGTGATCTACGACCCCGAGCTGACCGTGACCCTGCCGCTCGGCGATGACGCTCACGAGCGCGATCAACGCGATCGCGCATGCCGCCGAGGGGCTGTACGCGCAGGACGGAAACCCGATCCTGCGCTGATGGCGGAGGAGGGCATTCGCGCCAGCGCGCGCGGCGCTGCCACGCTTGCTCGCGAACCCGAAGGACCTCGACGCGCGCGGCGACGCGCTCTACGGCGCATGGCTGTGCGGCACCGTGCTCGGCGGCGTGGCATGGCCCTGCACCACAAGCTGTGCCACACGCTCGGCGGCACTTCAACCTGCCGCACGCGGAGACGCACACCGTGATCCTGCCGCACGCGCTGGCCTACAACGCGGCGCACGCGCCGCGATGGCGATGGCGCGCTGGGATCGCGCCGCGCGCGCTCGGCGCGGCGACCGAATGCGCTGACGCCGCGCGTGCCGTGTTCGACCTCGCCACGCGCCACGGTGCACCCACGTCGCTGCGCGCCATCGGCATGCCCGCCGATGGCCTCGACCGCGCCGCCGACCTCGCGGCGCAGAATCAGTACCCGAACCCGCGGCCGCTGGAACGCGCGGCGCTGCGGGCCTTGCTGCAACGCGCGTTCGACGGCGAGCCGCCGCAATCGTGACGCTGAAACCCGTTCCCTCACACTTCCACACAACAAGGAGACCTCACCATGAGCCTGACCCGCCGCACCCTGATCCAAGGCACTGCCGCCGCCGCTGCCGCGCGCCACCATCCCGCATGTTTTCGCTGCCGACACACTGAAGATCGGCTACGTCTCGCCGCAGACCGGGCCGCTCGCGCCGTTCGGCGAGGCCGACAAATGGGTCATCGAGCAGATGAAGGCCGCCTTCAAGGACGGCCTGACGATCGGCGGCAAGAAGTACGACATCCAGATCGTTCTCAAGGACAGCCAGAGCAACCCGAACCGCGCCGGTGAAGTGGCGAACGACCTGATCCTCAAGGACAAGGTCGCTTTGATGCTGACCGCGGGAACGCCGGAGACGTCGAACCCGGTGTGCGACGCGTGCGAGCTGAACGAGATCCCTTGCGTCAGCAGCGTCGTTCCGTGGCAGCCGTGGTTCTTCGGCCGCAAGGGCGACCCGGCGAAGGGTTTCAACTGGACGTACCACATGTTCTGGGGCCTGGAAGACGTGATCGGCAATTTCACGAACGCGTGGAAGAGCGTGCAGACGAACAAGAAGGTGGGTGGCCTGTTCCCGAACGACGGCGACGGCAACGCCTGGGGCGACAAGGAACTCGGCTTCCCGAAACCGCTCACGGCGATGGGTTTCACGCTCACCGATCCGGGGCGCTTCCAGAACGGCACGCAGGACTTCAGCGCGCAGATCGCCGCATTCAAGAAGGACGGCGTGGAGATCGTCACCGGTGTCGTGATTCCGCCCGACGCGAAGACCTTCCTCACGCAGGCGAAACAGCAGGGCTTCAAGCCCAAGGTCATCACACTGGGCAAGGCGCTGCTGTTCCCGGGAGCGATCGAGGCGCTGGGCGACCTGGGCTATGGCCTGACGACGGAAGTCTGGTGGAGCCCGTCGCACCCGTTCACGTCGTCACTCACCAAACAAAGCGCGAAGGCGCTGGCCGATGCCTATGAAACCGGCGCGAAGAAGCAGTGGACGCAACCGATCGGCTTTGCCCACGCGCTGTTCGAAGTCGCCAGCGATGCGCTGAAGCGCTCCAAATCTCTGAAGGCGGCGGATGTGCGCGACGCCGTCGCGGCAACCTCGCTGAACACTGTCGTCGGCCCGGTCAAGTGGGGCGGCGGTGGCCCGATGAAGAACGTCAGCAAGACGCCGCTCGTTCTCGGCCAGTGGGTCAAGGGGACGAAGAACAAGGTCGATCTGGTCATCGTCAACAACGAGGCGGCGAAGAACATTCCCACCGGCGGCGCGATCACGCTGATCCAGTGATCTGCAGGGACGCACGCTTGGGCGCGCCGTGACCCTGCTCGCCCTGCACGGCGTGAGCAAGAGCTACGGCGCGCTCAAGGTCACCGACAGCATCACGCTCGCCGTGCAACGCGGCGAGACACTCGGCATCCTCGGCCCCAACGGCGCGGGCAAGACGACGCTGTTCAACCTGATCAGCGGCGACGTGCGTGTCGACGTCGGACGTGTGGAGTACGAAGGCCGCGACATCACCGCGCTGCCGCCGCACCGGCGCTGCCGCGCCGGAATCGGCCGCAGCTACCAGGTGCCGCAGCCGTTCGGCAACATGACGGTGTTCGAGAACCTCGTCACGGCGGCGTGTTTTGGCGCGGAGCAGCCTGAGCGCGCGGCGTGGGAAACCGCCGTCGAGGTGCTCGAAAAGACGGGACTCCAACCCCACGCCAACAAGCGCGCAGGCGGCCTGACGCTGCTCAACCGCAAACGCCTCGAACTCGCGCGCGCGCTCGCAACGAAGCCGAAACTCCTGCTGCTCGACGAGATTGCCGGCGGCCTGACGGAACACGAGGCCAAGGTGCTCGTCGATGAACTCAAGCGCATCAAGGCCGAGGGCGTGACGATGGTCTGGATCGAGCATGTGGTGCACGCGCTGCTCGCGATTGCGGACCGGCTCTTCGTCATCAACTTCGGCTGCAAACTCGCCGAAGGCGAGCCGCGCGCCGTGATGAACGATGCCGAAGTGAAGCGTGTCTACATGGGCATGGAGGCATGAGCGAGATGGGCGCGCTGCTCCAGACCCACGATCTCACGGCGTTTTACGGCGACGCACAAGCGCTGTTCGGCATCGATTTCGAGCTGAGCGCCGGCGAGCTGGTGGCGATCATCGGCGCCAACGGCGCGGGCAAGAGCACGTTCCTGAAGGCGCTGACCGGTCTGGTGAAAGTGCAGCTCGACGCGGTGCATTTCAACGGCCAGCGCATCGGCGGTTTGGCGCCGGGTGACATCGTGAAGATGGGCCTGGCGATGGTGCCCGAAGGCCGGCGCCTGTTCCCCAGTCTGTCGGTCGAGGAAAACCTGAAGATGGGCGGGTTCGCCGGCCGCCCCGGGGCGTGGTCGCTCGCTCGCCTGTACAAGATGTTCCCGATCCTGGAGCAGAAGAAACACCACCCAGCAACCTCGCTTTCCGGCGGGCAGCAGCAGATGGTCGCGATCGGCCGCGCGCTGATGAGCAACCCGACGCTTCTGCTGTGCGACGAGCTGTCGCTCGGCCTCGCGCCGATCGTCATCAAGGAGATCTACGACGCAATGCCGGCGATCGTGGCCGAGGGCATGAGCGTCGTCATCGTGGAACAAGACGTGAGCGTGGCGCAGCGCGTCAGTCAGCGCGTCTACTGCTTTCAGGAAGGTCGCGTCTCGTTGCAGGGGCGAAGCGACGCGCTGACGCGCGAGCAAATTGCCGCCGCGTACTTTGGCGTCTGAGCGTCTGAGCGACTGCGCGGCGCACACCCATGATCGAGACCCTGCTTCAAGGCGTTCTGCTCGGCGGCTTGTACTGCCTGTTCTCGCTCGGCCTGTCGCTGATGTTCGGCGTGATGCGCCTCACGAACACGGCGCAGGGCGACTTCATCGTGCTCGCCGCGTTTGGCGCGATCGCACTTTCTTCCGTGGTGGCGGCGCATGCGTCCTTGATCGCGCTGGTGCTGCTGCCCATCGCGTTCGGCGCGGGTTACGCGCTGCAGCGCTACGTGCTCAACGGCACGCTCGGCAAGGATCCGCTGCCTTCGCTCGTCGTCACGTTCGGGCTGTCGATCGTGATCCAGAACGTCTTGCTTGAAGTTTTCTCCGCCGACCCACGCTCGCTCGAGTCAGGCGGCCTGAACACGATGAGCATCGCGCTCGGCGCGGGCAGCGCGGTGGGTGTGCTGCCGGTCGTGATTCTGGGTCTCGCGCTGCTCTGCACGTTCGCCCTGCAGATGCTGTTCGAGCGCACGCCGCTGGGACGCGCGTTTCGCGCGGTGAGCGACGACAAGGAAATCGCCGAGCTGATGGGCCTGGACTCGCGCAAGGTCTACGCCCTGGCCACTGCGATCGCGTTCTCGTGATCGCGCTGGCGGGCGTGTTCCAGGGAATGCGCACCACGATCTCGCCGGCAGACGGCCCTTTGCTGCTGCTGTTCGCGTTCGAGGCCGTGATCATCGGCGGCATGGGTTCGTTCTGGGGCACATTCGTCGGGGCGATGGTGCTCGGGCTGACGCAGCAGATCGGCTTTCGCCTCGACCCGGGTTGGGGAATCTGGTTCGGCCACCTCGTGTTCCTCGTGGTGCTCGTGATCCGGCCGCAGGGCCTGTTCCCGAAAACGAAAGGGTGATCCGCATGCCGGTCGAAGTGATTCGCAGCACGCAAGGCAGCCGCGCAGCGCTGTGGATCGGTGTCGCGCTCGTCGCCCTCGCCGCGAGTTTGCCGGTCTGGGGCGAGTCGAGCTGGATGCGCGACTTCGTCGAGATCGCGTGCTACTTCATCTTCGCGATGATGTGGAACCTGCTCGCCGGCTATGGCGGCATGGTGTCGATCGGCCAGCAGGCGTTCTTCGGCTTCGGCGGCTACGCGATGTTGATGCTCGGCAACTTTGCCGGCTTCAACCCCTTTGTCGCAGTTCCGGTCGCAGCGCTCGCGGCTGCGGCGATTGCCGTGCCCGTGAGCTGGGTCGCGTTCCGGCTGCAAGGCGGTTACTTCGCGATCGGCACCTGGGTCATCGCCGATGTGTTTCGCCTCTCGTTCGCGAACATGGGATTCGTCGGCGGCGGGTCGGGAACGAGCCTGACGGCGCTGCGCGGCATCGAAAAGGCGACGCGCGAGAGCGTCACGTTCTGGATGGCGCTGGTCTGCGTCGTCGCGAGCATCGCGCTCGTGTATCTGTTTTTGCGCAGCAAGCAGGGCCTGGCGCTGCTTGCGATCCGCGACAACGAAGTCGCCGCGGAGAGCCAGGGCATCGCGGTTCGACAGATGAAACTCACCGTCTACGTGGTCGCCGCGTTCGGCGCGGGTCTGGCGGGCGCGCTGTACTTCGTCGGCAACCTGCGCATCAGCCCGGACGCCGCGTTCAGCGTCAACTGGACCGCGTTCGCGATCTTCATGGTCGTGATCGGCGGCATCGGCCGCATCGAGGGGCCGATCGTCGGCGCGCTCATCTTCTTCCTGCTGAACAAGTTCTTCAGTGACTACGGCACTTGGTACCTGCTGGGTCTGGGCCTGCTTGCGATCGTCGTGACGATCTTCTTCAAGCAGGGCCTGTGGGGCTACGCGCAGCAGCGCTGGGGGTGGACGGTGTTTCCGACGCAGCGTCGCCTGGTGTTGAAGGACTGATCAGCGGCTACTGCGGTTGAGTGCTCACGCGCCAGGCGTTCGGTCGTGCCGGGCTTTCCCGCCCCCGCGCCCTGCCGCGCCATGCGTGCAGCAGCGCGCGCGTCTCTTCATCGGGGCGCGCAGCGAGCTTGCGGTACTCGCTGCAATCGCTCTTGCGCGACATGAGGCGGTGGTTGATGAGTTCGCGGCGCAGCGTGACGTGGTCGCCGAAGGCGTTCGCGTCTTTCAGGATCGCGTTCACTTCTTTCTCCGTGTAAACGCGCTTCGCGTCGAAGCGTGTCCACAGCGTCCACATGACGAGCCGCTGCACCGCGAACTTCACCGGCCAGCGAACGAGGCGGCCGTCTTCGTCGAACTGACCCAGCGCCTTGCGTGCGTTGTCGGACAGCGCCTGAGGCGTCGTTGCGGCACGCACCGGCAATGCGGGAACGGCAGTGGCAGCCGTCGCGGCAGCCGCGCGCAGCGCCTGAATGTTGCGCTGCCCGGCGGCGCGGGCGAGCAGGTTGAGCAGTTCGACGTGACCTGGCGGCTCTGGTTTGAGCGGCTGGCGCTCGGCGAGCGAACGGCCGAGCGCGCGCGCGAACGCGCTCATGTCGGAAACGGCAAATGGGAAAGCTTGACGTGTCATGCGGGTCTCCTGCACGGCAGTGGGCTACCGGGCATCATCCAGGCACGCGCGTGATGACCCTGAAGTCTCAGGGCGCCGGGGGTTGCCGTCTTCCGGCCTGGCGCATGCGGGTGAATGCGTGGGAGGCCATCATCTTTTGCGGGCAGGTTTAGCACGTGGAGCGAACCACGCAGCAACGCCTGGGTGAACTGCCGACCGGGAGCGATTATGCACCCGCGCGCGATGGCGGGGTGATGCCGCAACTGCGCGAGCGCGGGCAGATAGAGCGTCAGGCGTTGAAACTCAGTGCCAGCCCCGGCACCGGCCAATCGTCGATCGCGATCAATTTGCCGCTCCCGGACAAAGTGATGAACGCGGTGCGGTTGTCGCGCCCGCCGAAGCAGATGTTCGTCGTCATGCGGTCCGACAACGGCACGTGGCTCGTGCTGCTGCCGTCGGGCGCGATCACGCTGATGCCGCCGTGGATCAGCGTCGCGACGTTGACGTTGCCGAAGGCGTCGACCGCCATCGAATCGAAGCGCTGGTAGTGGCCGCCTGGAGCGGCAACCAACAATCGCCCGCCGTGCGGCGAAGGCCAGGGCTGTTTGCGCACGCTGCCCGGCGCCTCGATGTCGAACGCCCAGACGCGCGCGGCCTCGGTCTCCGCGTAGTAGAGCGTCTTGCCGTCGGGTGCGAGAGCGATTCCGTTCGCCGTCAGGGCAGGGCGCGCGATTGCCTTCGGTGTTCCGCCGTCGCGCGGCGCGTAAAACACGCCGCCGCGGTCCATTTCGGTCGCGCGTGCTTTGCCCAGGTCGGTGAAATAGAAACCGCCGTGCACGTCGAACACCAGATCGTTCGGGCCGCGCAGCGGCAAACCGTCCACGCTGTCGAACAAACGCTCGAAGCGCCCGGTGTTCAGGTTCACGCGCTCGAGGCGCCCGCCCGAATAGTCGGCTGCCTGGCCGATCGGGCGAAAGCAGCCGTCGGCTTCGGTGTGCCAGGCAAAGCCGCCGTTGTTGCAGACGTAGACCGCGCCGTCGGGGCCGATCGCCGCGCCGTTCGGCCCGCCACCGAGCTGCGCGATCACGTGCACGCGCCCGTCGGGCGTGACGCGGCTCAGCGTTCCGCGCGCGATTTCGACGAGAACGACGGAGCCGTCGCGCATCGCGATTGGCCCCTCGGGAAACAACAGGCCACTGGCGAGTTCGCGAATTTTCATGGGGGGGCAACCTCGAGAAAAAAGGAACCGAGAGTGTCGCGCGGCAATTGACCGCGCAATCCGATCGCGACCAGCGCCGCCGACTCCGGCGCCGCCGGCAGGCGGTGCAAGGTGCCGCTGCGGCCGGCGAATTGGAGTTGTGACCAAGCTGCGTGCCGTCCTCGTCCAGCGTTCGCAGAAAGCCTTTCAGCCGCAACAGGTTCGGCGGCGGTGCATTCAGCCACGCGCGCAGCTCTGGCACGCTGAAGGCGCGCGTCGGCCGGCACGACCAAGTTTCGAATTCTTCACCATGCGCCGGCGCGCTCGGGCGTGGGAATGATGTTCATGCCCGCCGTGCCGCTGCGCGGAAGCCGGCTTCGCCTCGCTCAGGTACGCCGCGCCGAGCAGCGCCATCGGCAGTTGCGCGAGCGTTGTTTCGACACGTGGCGTCGCGCCGACGACCGATTCGAGCCAGGCGTGCACCGATTGCCGCGCCTCGTTCGTGGCCAGGTCGACCTTGTTCAGAACCAGCAAGTCCGCCGCTTGCACCTGGCGCTGCAAGGTGTCGCCGAGCAAGGCGTCGCGTGACTGCACGAGGGCTGCGCTCGCGTCAACGAGCGACGATCACCGCGTCCAGGCGCAAGCGCGGGTCGGCGCGGCCGAGTTGCGCGATGCGCCCGGGGTCGGCGACGCCGCTCGCTTCCACGATCACGGCGTCGAAACGGCGCGCCGAATCGAGCACCCGCAGCAGCGCCAGGCTCAAGTCGTCGCCGATCTGGCAGCACACGCAGCCGTTCGTGAGCGCGATCGTGTCGCCAGCGTGCGCTTCGATCAGGTCGGCGTCGATGTTGATCGCGCCGAAGTCGTTCACGAGCAGCGCCAGGCGCTGGCCCTGTGCGTGGCGCAGCCAATGGTTCAGCAGCGTCGTCTTGCCCGCGCCGAGAAAACCACCGATGACGCTGAAGGGAATTCGCGGCATCACGATCAACTGCTGCGGCGCGCCTTGAAAACCCGCCCGCCGAGCACCGTGCCCCACACGCAAACGTCTTTCAGCGCCATCGGGTCGACATCCAGCGGGTCGTCTTCGAGAACGCAGAAGTCGGCGCGTTTGCCGCATTCGATGCTGCCGATCTCATGCTCGAGCTTCAGGCTGCCCGCTGCGCCGAGCGTGATCGCGTGCAGCGCCTGCGCCGCGCTGATGCGCTCGTTCTCGCCGAGCACACGGCCCTGCGGCGTGACCCGGTTCACTGCGCACCACGCCGTGAAGAGCGGGCCGAGCGGCGTGACCGGCGCGTCGGAGTGGATCGCGAGCGCCACGCCAGCGGCGAGCGCGCTGCCGCAGGCGTCGAGGCGGTTCGCGCGGTCCGGGCCCATCGTCATCTCGAAGTGCTGGTCGCCCCAGTACCAGAGGTGGTTCGCAAACAGATTCACGCCGATGCCGAGTAGCGCCATGCGCCGGAACAGCGGCGCGTCGATCATCTGCGCGTGCTGCAACGTGTGGCGGTGATCCGGCCGCGGTGCGCGCGCGAGCACGCGGCCGATCGCGTCGACCGCGACTTCGCTCGCTTCGTCGCCGTTCGTGTGGGTGTGGATTTGCAGCCCGGCGCGGTGGTAGGTCTCGAAATCGGCCTCGTACTGCGCCGGCGCGGTGACCCAGATGCCGTTGCGTGCGCCGTTGAAGTAACCCGGCCAGCGCAGGCGCGCCGAAAAACCCTGGATCGAACCGTCGAGCATCATCTTCACCAGGCCGAAGCGCAGCGTCTCGGTGTTGCGCGCGGCGAGGCCCTGCACATGCTGCGCGCCGAGCGCCGCGCCGTGCGTGCCGTGGAACGCCTGGAACGCGGGCAGGAGGCGGATGTTGCACGCCTCGTCGTTCAGCACGCCTTCGAGCACGGCGACGTCGGCGTCGGTGAGCTTGTTCACCAGGTCGGTCGCCGTCGTCACGCCTGCCATGCACGCGAGCGCAGCGAAGGAGCGAACGCCGCGCGGCGTCATCGGCGCGAGCATTCCGGCGTCGCCGAACTGGCGGATCACGAGGTACATCGCCGCGGGTTCCTGCAGCTCGCCGGTGGGCTCGCCGGCGTTGGCGCCGGCATCGAACTTGACGACGCCTTCGACGTCGGTGTCGCGGTCGATCCCAGCCAGGCGCAGCGCGACGCGGTTCACGTTCATCAAGTGCAGGTTCGCGTGCACGATGATGATCGGCCGGTTCGCGCTCGCTTGCGCGAGGTGCTGGACCGTCATGCGCTGCTCGCCGAAGTAGATCGGATCGAAACCCCAGGCGAGCAGCGGCTGCTCGGTTGGGGTGCCTCGCGAATCCATCTCACTGCACGCCTGCGCCAGGCGCTGCACGACGGCGCCCATCGTTCGCAGACCCGGCCAGAGCTTGCCCTGCGGGTCGCGCCGGTCGAACCAACCCAGGTAGTGCATGTCCCACATGCTGCCTTCCTTGAGGTGGCAATGGCCTTCGACGAGCCCCGGCAAGAGCACCTTGTCGGCAAAGCGCAGGTCCAGCGTGTACGGGCCCCACGCTGCCACGTCTTGCAGCGTGCCCACGCCGAGGATGCGCCCGTCGCGCACCGCGACGTGCGTCGCCTGCGGCTGCATCGGATTCATCGTGACGATCTTGCGCGCGGGATAGACAGTGATGGTCATGGGGCGGCGTGGAGGTCGTTGTCAGGCCCAACCGGCGTCGACGATGAAGTCCTGCCCCGTGCACATCGAGCTGTCGTCGGCGGCGAGGAACAGCGCCATGCGCGCGATGTGCTCGGGCAGCAGCTCGGCGTTGATGCATTGACCGCGCGCGAGCGCCTCGCGCCCGGCGGCGTCCAGCCAGAGGCGCTTCTGCTTTTCCGTCATCACCCATCCGGGAACGAGCGTATTCACGCGAATGTTGAATCCGCCAAGGTCGCGCGCGAGGCTGCGTGTCAGCCCCTGCACTGCCGCCTTCGCCGTCGTGTAGACCGGCATGCCGCCCATCTTCAGCATCCAGCTCACCGAGCCGAAATTGACGATCGAGCCACCGCCGCTGCGTTTCATGTCGTCCGCGACGGCCTGCGCGGCGAAGAACTGGTGTTTCAGATTCACGCCGATCGCGGCGTCCCAGCTCTGTGGCGTCGTCGCGGCGATGCTGTGGCGCTGGTCGTTCGCGGCGTTGTTCAGCAGAACCCGGATCGCGCCGAGGCGTTCGCGCACCGCAGCGATGGCCGCGTGCAGTGCCGGCGTGTCGGTGATGTCGGTGTTGACGAACAGCGGCGGAGTCGCAGACTGCGCGAGCTGCGCCGCGAGCGCTTCGCCGGCGGCGACGTCGATGTCGATAAAACCCACGCGCGCGCCTTGCGCGGCAAAGTGTTGCACCAGGCTCGCGCCGATGCCGGTTGCGCCACCGGTGATCAGGACGCAGCGCTGCGCGAGGCTCGGATACTGGGCGAAGGCGGTCATGGGGCTCCCCGGAGTTGAACGCGTACCATGTGCCGCATCGTAGACCAGCCCCGAGGACGACATGACCACCCCGACCCGCACCGCCCGCTACCGCGGCGTCTTTCCCGTCGTTCCGACGACCTTCAGCGAAACCGGCGAACTCGACCTGGCGAGCCAGAAGCGCTGCGTCGACTTCATGATCGACGCGGGATCGAACGGCCTGTGCATCCTCGCGAATTTTTCCGAGCAATTCGTCCTGTCCGACGAAGAACGCGAAGTTCTGACGCGCAACCATCCTCGAACACGTGGCCGGGCGCGTGCCCGGTGATCGTGACGACGACGCACTTCAGCACCCAGATGTGCAGCGAGCGCAGCCGGCGCGCGCAGGAGCAGGGCGCGGCGATGGTCATGGTGATGCCGCCTTACCACGGCGCGACGTTGCGCGTCGCCGAGCCGCAGATCGAAGAGTTCTTGCACCGCCTGTCGGACGCGATAGGCATTCCCATCATGATCCAGGACGCGCCGGTGAGCGGCACACCGCTCTCGGCATCCTTCCTCGCGCGGCTGGCGCGCGAAGATCGAACACGTCGCCTACTTCAAGATCGAACCGCCGGTGCCGCGGCGAAGCTGCGCGAGCTGATCCGCCTGGGCGGCGCGCCGATCGAAGGGCCGTGGGACGGCGAGGAAGGCATCACGCTGCTCGCCGATCTGGACGCCGGCGCAACCGGCTCGATGACGGGCGGCGGTTATCCCGACGGCATGCAAGCGATCGTCGACGCTTACGCCGCCGGGCGGCGCGACGACGCGGTGAGCCTTGTACGAACGCTGGCTGCCGCTCATCAACTTCGAGAACCGCCAGTGCGGCTTGCTCGCCGCCAAAGCGCTCATGAAAGAGGGCCAGGTAATCGCCTGCGAGGCGCCGCGCCATCCGTTCCCGGCGCTGAACCCGCACGCGCGAAGCGGGTTGATCGCCACGGCGCGCCGCGTTGACCCGATGGTGCTGCGCTGGGGGCGCTGACTCGCTGGCCGTTCCAGCTCGGGAGCCGGGAATGGCTCTCCATCGGCTGCTTACACAAAGTCTGCGCGCCCCGTTGCTCGCGAGCGCGGCGTTAACATTCCCGCAGTCGGACCATCGGGAGCGAGCATTGAGCGAAGCAGCGGGCCGGCGGCGGCTGGCGGCGATTCTGGCCGCCGACGCCACGGGCTTTTCGCGCCTGATGGCCGACGACGAAGACGCCACTGTGACCGCGCTGGATGCCTCGCGCGCTGTCTTCAGGGCCCACATCGATGACAAGCAGGGCCGCGTCATCGACATGGCCGGCGACTCGGTGCTGGCGCTGTTCGAGACCGCCACCGGCGCAGTGAGCGCCGCGCTGGCCATCCAGCGCGAACTCGAAGCCGCTTCCACGGCACTGACGCCCGAGCGGCGCATGCGCTTTCGCATCGGCATCCACCTCGGCGACGTGATCGAAAAACCCGACGGCTGGGTCTACGGCGACGGCGTCAACATTGCCGCGCGCCTGCAGGCACTGGCTGCGCCCGGCGCCGTCGCGATTTCCGCCTGGTGCAGGAAGCGGTGCGCGACCGCCTTGCGGCGCGTTTCGTCGACCTGGGTAGCCATGATGTGAAGAACATCGCGCGGCCGGTGCATGTTTATGGCGTCGAATCCGGCGCGCAAGTCGCGGCGCCGGCAACCCGGCTGGCGAGCTTGGCGCGTCGCCTGCCCTGGTGGTTTGCGGCCGCGGCCGGCCTGCTGCTGGCGCTGGCTGGCCTGGCCTGGGTCAGTGGCGCCGATTCGGCCCGCGACGTTCGCCAGGCGTTGGCAAGGATGATGGGCAGGTCACCTGTACCGCCTTCAGCGCTGCGCGCCAGCATCGCAGTGCTGCCCTTTGCCAACCACAGCGGCGATGCCCAGCGCGACTACTTCAGCGACGGCATCACCGCGGACGTGATCAGCGCGCTCGGGCGCTTCTCGGGCCTGATGGTCATGTCGCGCAACGCGGTTCAGGCCTATAAGGGGCGGGCCGTCACTCCGGCCGAGATCGGGCGCGACCTCAAGGTGCGCTACATCGTGCAGGGCAGTGTGCGCCAGGCCGACGGCAAGCTGCGCGTGATGGTCGAACTCAGCGACGCCGAACGTGGCGAGCTGCTCTGGTCCGAGCGCTACGAGGGCGAGGACGAACAGGTGTTCGAAATCCAGGACCGTTTGGTCCGCAACATCGTCGGCGCGCTCGCGGTCAAACTCACCCGGATCGAGCAGCAACGCGTGTTCGGCAAGCCCAGCCAGAGCCTGGAGGCGTACGACCTGTTGCTGCGCGCGCGTTCACTGTTGGAGCTGATCGATCGCGGCGCCAACCGGGAAGCGCGCGCGTTGCTGGCGCGCGCGCAGCAGCTTGCCCCCGATTTCGACGAAGTCCTGGTGGCCCTGGCCGAGGCCGAACTGCACCGCGCGCTCTACGGCTGGGTCGAAGACGCCAACGGCGCCATGAGCCGCGCCGAGACGCTGTGCCGGCGCGTGCTGGCCTCGGGCGACATGCGCAACCACGCGCGTGCGAACGGTGTGCTGGCGTCGATCTACAGCAATTTGGGCCGCGTCGATGAGGCTCTGGTCCACGCCGATCGCGCCGTCGAGTTGAACCCGAGCGATTCGACGGCCCTGTACAAGCGCGGCATGGCCCTGACCTACATCGGCCGGGCCGACGAGGCCATCGCCGTCTACGAAGCGGCCAGGCGCATTGAACCCCAGCCCCGCCTCGACGACGCCTTTACCGCCCCTTTCGCCTACTTTGTCGCGGCGCGCTACCGCGACGGCCTGGCGCTTGCCGATGACATGTTGGCGCGGGTTCCCGGCCATGTCGGACTCATCGCCGTCCGCGCCGCCACCCTGGCGCAACTGGGCCAATCCGACGAAGCCCGGAAAGCGGCGAATCAGCTGCGACGATCGAGCCCGGGCTTCGACGTCGAATTGGCCGGCTTGCGTTTCCGAAACGCTGCCGACGCCACCAAGCTCAGGGACGGCCTGCGCCAGGCCGGGCTGTGACGAATCGTGCTACTTTTTCGCTCGCCAGTGCTCGTTGGACGCGACCAGCGTGCGCGCCATCCAGGCCGGGTCGTTCTGCGCGAGGTCCCTGAACTTCACCTGGCCGAACAGGTAGAGCTTGCCTTCGACAACCATCCAGGCCTCAGGGTCGGCCTCAAGCCTACCCCCGCGTGCCATGGTGCCGGTGCAATAGCCGCCGAATTGAGGCGCATAGCGTTCAGGGTCGGCGGCAAACCGGTCGCGATTGGCGGCGCTGGCGAAGAGGTAGCGTTCGCCGTCGAAGTCGACTTTGTATTGGGCCAAACCCTTGACCGGCCGACCTTCGGTGAAGTACGCCACCGGGTCGTGCCCGCTGATCACAACGCGCAGCGCCGCATCGGCTTGGGCCCAGCTCGCGGCGGCGGGTGCCAGGACAAGCACTGCCGCCAGGGAGATTGATTCGACGAAATCGCGCCTTGAATTCACTTTGGTCTCCTTCGGATCGGACGAGGCGAGCCTGCGCCGGTGATCGTACCTCAGGGCCACTTGCCGATCCAGCAAAAACTCGTCGAAGAACGCCGCCTACTGGCGGCAGGAAAGTTCTACAGCAGCGCTCCCCGGACCCGGCAGATCACTCAATCCGCGCAATGCAATCACGCATGTGCGCGAGCAGGACCCGGTCCGTCTCGGGTCTTGGAATCACAATGAAACCGCGTCGGCAAGCACTCTGTCGCGCAGCGCCGGATGCAGGCCTGCCTCGGTGACGACGTCGACGCGGCGCCCCAGGAGTTCCTGGGCGTCCAACAGCAGTCCACCGAGCGCAAGGGCGCTGGTGCCGGGCGCCAATGTCACCAGCAGGTCGACGTCGCTGTCTTCGCGTTCTTCGCCGCGGGCCATCGAGCCGAACACCCGCACGCTCGTCACTCCGCGACGGTGAGCGAGAGACAGGAGCTGTTCGCGATGCAACTCAATCAGCGCGTGCATGCCGCCAGTGTAGCGGCGCGATCACGCGGGGAATGGGTTGTGGGGAATGGGTTGTGTGGGGAATGGGTTGCGTTGCTGATCCAGCAGATCCTCGCGGACTTCTCGGTGCTCCGCTGGGGCGCTGACTCGTTGGCCGTTCCAGCCCAGGAGCCGGCAATGGCTCTCCAACGCTTCCTGTTCCGGGCGACTGGGGAAGGTGATCATTGACGTGGCCGTCACTCGAGGTGACACTTTTTCCAAGGGCGTGAACCTGCCCCGCACAGCGCCTCGTCCAAGCGAATCAACAAATTGGAGACAACCATGACCAATCCAATCCTTCGAAACCCGCGCCGCCGAAAGTTGATCGCAGGTGCCGCCGGCGCGGCGGCCGCACCGGCGCTGTTCTGGGTCCACAAGGCAGGCGCTGCCGAACAGGTGATCGTGCGCACCCCCGGCGGCGTGTTCGACGACGTGAAGAAGGAGACCATCTACGACCCGTTCCGCAAGGAGACCGGGATCGAGGTCGTCCCGGTCGCCGCGACCGCGGGCAAGCTGATGGCGATGATGAAGTCGGGCCAGAACGAGCTCGACTCTGATCGACACGGGCGACAGCACCTTGCTCGAGCTGGAAAAGGGCAACTACCTGCAGCCGATCAACTACGACGAGTTCAAGTACACGAACCCGGCCGACATCGACCCGGTCGTCAAGCGCAAGTACCAGGTCGGCTGCTTCATCTACGCGATGGTGCTGGGCTACAACACGAAGGCCATTGCACCGGGCAGCGAGCCCAAGTCGTGGGCCGAATTCTGGGACGTGAAGAAGTTTCCCGGCCGGCGCACGCTGCCCGACATGGCTTCGGGAACGCCGGCGCTCGAGTTCGCGCTGATTGCCGACGGCGTGCCGATGGACAAGCTCTACCCGCTGGACATCGAGCGTGCGTTCAAGTCGATGTCGCGCGTTCGCGCGGCGATTCCGAAGTTCTGGGATACCGGCGCGCTGTCGTCGACGCTGCTTTCCGACAATGAAGTGTCGATGGGCGCGCTCTGGAGCACGCGCGTCGGCGTCGCGATCGACCAGGGTGCGCCACTGGGAATCCAGTGGAACCAGAACGCGCTGCTTGCGCAGGCGTACGGAATCCCGGTGGGTTCGAAGAACCTGGCGAACGCGAAGAAGTTCATCGACTACAGCTCGAGCGCCGAATCGCAGGCGCGCTGGCTCGCCAAGTACAAGGCGATTCCGGTGAATACGAAGGCCTACGCGGCGACTTCCAAAGAACTTGATCGACCCGGCGACGAAGACGCCGTGGACGAGGTCCAAGGGCTTCCTGCTCGACATCAACTGGTGGGCGCAGAACCGCGAAAAGGTCGGCCAGACCTGGGCCAAGTGGATCATCAGCTGAGCGCGGCCTCAGCGAGCCCGTCGCAGCCGGGCAAGAGTGCGATCGAGCTGCGGCAAATCACGAAGCGCTACGGCAAGGACAGCGTCGTCGATCGCATCAGCACGCACATCGCGCCGGGCGAATTCTTCTCGCTGCTCGGTCCTTCGGGTTCGGGCAAGACGACGACGCTGATGATGATCGCCGGGTTTGCCGACGTCGACGAAGGGCAGATCCTCGTCGACGGCGTCGACATCGCGGCTAGCGCGCCGCAGCAGCGTGGTTTTGGCATGGTGTTCCAGAACTACGCGATCTTTCCGCACCTGAACGTGTTCGACAACGTCGCGTTCCCGCTGCGCGCGCGCCAATTGCCGAACGAGCAGGTCAAACAACGCGTGACGCAAGCGCTGGAGCTGGTGCGCCTCGCGCGTTTCGCGGACCGCTTTTCGCGCCAGTTGTCCGGCGGCCAGCAACAGCGCGTCGCGATCGCCCGCGCCATCGTTTTCCATCCGAGCGTCGTTCTCATGGACGAGCCGCTGGGCGCGCTCGACAAGAACCTGCGCTACCAGATGCAGGTCGAGATCAAGGAGATCCAGCAGCGCCTGGGAATGACCGTCGTCTACGTGACGCACGACCAGGAAGAGGCGATGAACATGTCGGACCGGATCGCGATCATGAACAGCGGGCGCATCGAGCAGGTCGGCCGGCCGGAAGAGATCTACGACAGCCCGGCGAGCAACTTCATCGCGCGTTTTCTCGGCGAAGCGAATCTGATCGAAGGCACGGTGCAGGGCGTGCGCGACGGCTTTGCGGTGCTGCGCACCGCTGCTGGCCTCGTCTTGCGCGCCCGGGTCGTCGAGGAGCTGCAGCCTTCAGCGCAGGCCAATCTGTTCGTGCGGCCCGAGCGCGTGACGCTTGCGCCGGCGGGTCTGGAAGCGGCCGCGGATCCGTCGCTCAACGGCGCGACGGGGCGCCTCGTGCAAACCTCGTTTCTCGGCAACATCCTGCGCCACGCGGTCGAAATCGAACCCGGCGTCCGGGTCACGGTGGACGTGCAGAACGCGAGCCGCGGGCTGGCGCGCGCGCGCCGGCGAGAGCGTGCGCTTGACGTGGCGCGCCGCGGACAGCGTGATCCTGCAGCGATGATCAGCTCGAACGCCCTGCGCAAGTTCGGGAACGCCAACGCGTTCATCCTGCCGGCGGTGCTGCTGCTGGCGCTCGTGTTCGTCGCCCCGCTGGCGTGGTTCTTCATCCAGACGCTGTGGGGGATGGGCACGCCGGCCGAAATGCTCGCCCAGGCGTGGGCCATCGTCAGCACGAAGGCGGTGGTGACGGCGCTCACGTCGACGAACTGGATCTCGCTGCTCGTCACGCTGCTCGTGCTGCTGATCAGCTACCCGATCGCGTATCACATGGCGAACCAGCAGGGCCTGGGTTTCACGCTCGTGTTGTTCTGCATCGTCGTGCCGTACTTCACCAGCGTCATCGTGCGCACCTATTCGTGGATGGTGTTGCTCGGCCGAAACGGCCTGGTGAACCAAGGCCTGATCAAGCTCGGCGTGATCGACGAGCCGCTGGCGCTGCTCTACAGCAAGACCGGCGTGCTGATCGGCATGGTCTACGTGCTGCTGCCCTACATGGTGCTGACGCTTTACGCGACGATGAAAGCCATCGATCCGAGCCTGATGCGCGCCGCGCGCGGCCTGGGCGGAAGCAGCTTCTTCTGTTTCACGCGAATCTACTTTCCGCTCAGCCTGCACGGCGTGGTTTCGGGCTCGCTGATCGTGTTCATCCTGGCGATCGGCTTTTTCATCACGCCGGCGCTGATGGGCGGGCCGCAGGACGTGATGATCGCGATGCTCATCGAGCGCTCGGTCGAGATCCTCTTCAACTGGGTCGACGCCGCCGTCATGTCGCTGCTGTTGCTCGTCGCGACGCTGCTGCTCTACGGCGTTTATTACCGCGTCACCGACGTGCGCCGCATGATGGGGGCCTGAGCCGATGTCCGCCACGCCGGTCACACGCAGCCTGCATGTGTACGTCGAGCGTCGCCGGCATCGTGCTGATGCTGCCGATCGTGATCGTGCTCGTGCTTGCGTTCGCGCACCAGGGCTTCGTCAAGTTCCCGCCCGAACAGTATTCGCTGCGCTGGTTCGCTGCCTTCTTCGGCGATGCGCGCTGGCAGAAGGCGCTTTGGTCGAGCCTGCTCATCGCCGCGATCGCGTGTGTGATCGCCACCGTGCTCGGCTTCTTTGCGGCCTACGCCTTCGTGCGCGGCGACCTGCGGGCGAAAAAACTGCTGCTCTCGTTCATGCTGCTGCCGATCATCATTCCGCATGTGATCACGGCGATCGCGATGTACTTCGTCGCCGCGCCGCTGAAGCTCGTCGGCAACGTGGTCTGGATCGGTTTGTGCCACGCGACAGTGGCGTTGCCGATCGTTCTGCTGATCCTGCTCGCGGCGCTGCAGGGTGTCGACGTGAACCTCGAGCGCGCGGCGCTGAGCCTGGGCAGCAGCCGCCTGGGCGTGTTCACGAAGATCGTGATCCCGCTCGCATTCCCCGGCATCCTCTCGGCGGCGCTGTTCGCGTTTCTCGCGTCGTTCGACGAACTCGTGATCTCGCTGTTTCTCGCCGGCGTGCGCTCGGAGACGCTGCCGGTGCGCATCTGGAACAGCTTGCACTTGCAAGTGGAACCGGTGATCGCAGCGGTGAGCGCGTTCCTGATCGCCGTCACCGGTGTGGTGCTGCTGCTGGATGCGGCGATGCGGCACGTGCGGCAGGCGCGGCTGGCCAACCAGTCGAGCGAGCGCTGACGAGGGCGATGCATGGAAGCTGGCAAACACCCCTGGTTCGACGCGGCAGAGTTCAGCGGGCGCATCGCGCGCTTGCGTGCGCGCATGCGAGAAGCGCAAGTCGACATCGCCTTGTTCGACGAAATCGAGGCGATGACCTGGCTGTCAGGATTCGGCAACTCCGAGAATCGCTGGCGCTGCGTGGGCATACCGCTCGAGGGCGAGCCGTTCTTCCTGATCCGTGCGCTCGACGCGAGCCCGTGCCGGCAGCGCAGCTGGATCGCCGACGTGCCCACGTTCCGCGACTGGGAGGACCCCATGCCGGTGCTCGCCGAGACGCTGGCCAAACGCGGCTTGAAACGCGCACGCATCGGCGTTGATTTCGGTTCGTACTGCATGCCTGTCGCGCGCTTCGCGCGCTTGCGCGAGGTGCTGCCGGAGGCGCAGTTCGTCGATATGGGCAACGTCGTCTGGGAGCTGCGGCTGAGCAAATCGCCGGCGGAAATTGCGCTGTTGCGGCGTGCTGCCGCGGTCGCCGATGCGGCGATGCAAGCCGCTGCCGCGGCGTGTGTCGCGGGTGCCTCACAGCGCGACGCCGCGAAAGCCGCCGCGGCGGCATTCATCGAACTGGGCGCCGACCCGAGCCACCCCGGGCCGATCTCTGCAGGCCGGGGCTGGGACTTTCTGCACGGGCATCTGGAAGACACGCCGCTCACCCCAGGCGACATCGTGCACATCGAACTCACGCCGCGCGTGGCCGGCTACAGCGCGCGGCTGATGCGCTGCGCCGTCGTCGGCAACGCCCGCGCGATGGAACTGCAGGACGCCGCCGCGACGCTGCGCGAACTGCAGGACCGCCAGATCGCCGCGATGCAGCCAGGCGCGCTGGCACGGGACGTCGACGCGATTCTGCGCAACGGCGTCATCGAGTCCGGCCTGCGCACGTCGTTCGACAACATCAGCGGCTACACGCTGGGCCTGTACGCCCAGGCCGGGCCGCGCACGAGCGACTTCACGCGCATCTTCCACCCCGATGCGCAGTGGCGCCTCGAGCCGAACATGGTGTTCCACATGTACGCCTCGGCGCGTGGCGCGTCGTGGAGCGAAACCGTGCTGATCACCGACGCCGGGCCCGAGCGCCTGACGCGCCTGCCTCGCACCTTGATCGTCAACCCCTGAAAGCCGCCCCCGATGGACGACCCCCAAGACGATCGTATTGGGCGCAGGCGTTGCCGGCCTCAGCACCGCGCTCTACCTGCAACGCTCGGGGCACCGCGTCTGCGTGATCGATCCGCTGCCGCCGGCCAGCGGTACCTCGTACGGCAACGCGGGACTGATCAGCAAGGACACCGCGGTGCCGATCGCCTTGCCGGGTATGCTCGGCAAGGTGCCCGGCTGGTTGATGAACCGCGAAGGGCCGCTCGTCGTTCGGCCGAGCTATCTGCCGCGCGCGCTGCCGTGGCTGCTGCGCTGGATCGCGGCGAGCCGAATGCAGCGCGTGCTGCAGATTTCCGACGCGATGCGCGCGCTGCATCGCGACTCACTCGTCTGCTGGCTCGAATTGCTCGGCAAAGACCTGTACGCGGATCTGATTCGCCCGGTCGGCCAGGTGCGGATCTGGGAAGGCGAGGGCAGCGAGTCGAAGATCGAACTCGCGATCGCGCAGCGCCATGGCATTCGCGCCGAGGCGCTGGACGCCGACGCGCTGCGCCAGATTTATCCGGGAATCGCGCCCGGCATCAGCAAAGGACTGCTGATTCCCGGCAACGCCTACACCGTCAATCCGCAGCGCCTCGTGCAGACGCTGGCCAATCTGCTGGTGGGCGCCGGCGGCAAAGTGATTGCCGAGCGCGCGATGAAGATCATTCCGAACGGCGGCGCCGCGGGCTTCATGATCATGACGAACGTGGCAAACCGCACCGCACAGCGAGTCGTCGTTGCCACCGGCGCGTGGACACGCGAACTGCTCGACCCGCTGGGCATCAAGGTGCCGCTGGAAACCGAGCGCGGCTATCACGCGATGATGCCCGCGCCGAACATCACCTTGCGCATTCCGATGTCGGTGAAGAACCGGGGCTTTGGCCTCACGTCGATGGAGAACGGCCTGCGCGCCGGCGGCACGGTCGAGATCGGCGGCTTGACCGCGGCACCCGACGAGCGCCGCGCGAAGGTCCTCGTCGAGCACGCGAAGCGCATCTTCCCCACGCTGCAATGCGGCGCGCCGAGCTACTGGATGGGGCACCGCCCGTCCACGCCCGACAGCTTGCCGATCCTGGGTGCAACGCCCGGCCAGCCCGGCCTCTTCCTGGCGTTCGGCCACGGCCACTTCGGCATGACGGGCGGCCCGCCGAGCGCGCGCCTGGTCTCGCAGTTGATCAACGGTGCAGCACCTTCGATCGACCCGGCACCGTACTCGTGCGCTCGTTTCTGAACCGATCCCCCACCCACTTCGAGGAGAACAAATGACGACGATTCAACGCATCGGCCGGAACCCCGCAGGCGACCCGGCACGCTCGCGTGCCAGCCAGATCACGGTGCACAACGGCACGGTCTACTTCGCGGCAACGCCGGATCGGCCATTCGATCCCGGCGCTTCGGTCACCGTACAGACGCAGCAGATGCTGAAGCGCGTCGACGAACGCCTGGCGCTGGCGGGAAGCCACAAGGCGAAGATCCTGGCCGCGCACGTGATGATTTCCGACATGCGCCACTTTGCCGAGATGAACGCCGTGTGGGACGCCTGGGTCGACCAGGACAGCCCGCCGGTGCGCGCCTGCGGTGCGTGTGCCCTGGGCAGCCCCGACATGAAGGTCGAGGTCATCATCACCGCCGCTGCTTAGCGAACTGCCTCCGCGTCCGGCGCTGGTGGGTTCGGCGTGGGTGCTGGCGTGGTTTTCTCGCTTCGGCGCCAATAGCCTCCCATACCGAACGACTCCCACGCCCACTTGACCCACCTCAGGATCATCGCCGCAAGCCAGAGCGCCCAGAGCAGCATCAGCAATCGGTAAGCGAGCACCGGAATCGACATCACCCACGCGGTGTCGATCGAATCCGCAAACCGGTCCTGGTACCAGTTGAGCACGCCCGCGTTCGAACCGTTGCCCTCGATGAGCAGGTCCGGGTAGCCGAGAAGGCCGATCCGCACCGCGTTGAAAAGGAACGTTGCCGCGAGCAGCGTCCAGAGCAGCAGCAGCACCTGGAACAGATTCGCCAGGTATCGCGCCTGGCGCGTGCTGCCGTTCGTCGAGCGCAAACCGGCGCCGCGCCGCGAGCGCGAAGAACCAGCCGGCGATCACTGCCGCACCGAGCAGCGAAGTCTGTGCGAGGCCGAGGCCGAGCAGAAACCACGCGAGTGCGCTGAGCGGCGTGACCTTGATGCGGCCGAGCGCGAGCGCAATACCGAGCAGCGCGACGAGCACGCCCCAGAACAGCACGGCCGGCCCGATGCGCGGCCCACCGAGCGCGAGCACGACGCGTTCGGGTGGCAGCCGAATCTGCGTCGTCGCGTTCACGCCTGCGGCGCCTAACCCGTGCGGCGTGCTGCGGAACATCCAGCTCATGCCGCGTGGCTCGCGCCAGTCGATCTTCAACGTGTGCTCTCCCGGCATGAGCGGCAGCAACAG
The DNA here is from genome assembly GCA_963775015.1 of uncultured beta proteobacterium. Classification (GTDB taxonomy): domain Bacteria; phylum Pseudomonadota; class Gammaproteobacteria; order Burkholderiales; family Burkholderiaceae_C; genus JAEMQF01. Next base: position 429,695 of record CAVZHI010000005.1, read on the forward strand.
CTCGCGCCCTTGCGGCTGGATCGGTTGGCTGACGCCGTCCAGCGCGAGGCCGAGGAACTCGGCGCCTTCGGGCAGCAGCACGCGGTGATTCCCGCCCTGGCTCGAGCGGAGCAGCGCGCTGCTGCTCACGTCGGTCGCGCGCTGGCCCGGGCTCAAGCTGAGGCGCAGCCGGTCGATCGTCAGCGTCTGCCCCGGCGTTCCGGCGGGCTTGCTGATCGCGAGTTGCACCGCTTCGCCGGGCCAGGGCTGCCAGCTTGGCATCAGGCGGCCACTGCCGGGATCGACGTATTGCACCGGCGCGATCCCCGACCAGTCGACATGCCACTGCGCCGAGGGGTCGAGGCGCCACTGCTCGATCTGGTTCGGCTCGCGTGCGCTGATGAGTTGCAAGCGTGGCGCTTCGCTGAGCGTGCTGACGAACGACGCCGAATCTTCGGCGCCAAGTTGCACGATGGCGTGGCCGGCTTCGATGCGGACCACGGCGTCGGTCACGGCTTCGCCCTCGATCAGCGCGATGCGCGCGCGCACCGGAGCGCGGCTCGGCGCGAGGCGCGAAATTCGCGTCTCGACGCTCCAGCGTTGCCCCAGGTGCAGGATGCGCTGCACGTGCAGGAACGGCGGCAAGGCGTCGGAGTCTGCGTCCGCGCCCGGTGCTGTGGTGCCGGAGGCGCTGCGCGACAGGCTCAGCGCGCCCGACGCGAGGCCGCGCGCGTCCAGGCCGGCGAGGGCCCAGCCGGGCGCGCTCAAAGTCACTTCGCGCGGCACCATCGGCAGCGCAATCTCGACGTTGACCGCTTCGCCGACGTCGGCAGCCAGCAGCACCTGGCGCGTCCCGGCGCGCAGCACGATCCAGAGCGCACCGGCGGCGTCGCGGCGCAGTGCCGCGGGTTGCGCGTCGACGCTGACGAAGGTCGGCCGCCAGTTCGCACCCTGGCCGGGCAGCGGCAACATCACGTCGGCCAATGCGTGCACTTCGAGGCGCAGTTGCACGCGCGACCCTTGGGCCTCGATGCGCAGCCGCGCGACGTCGGCGCACGCCGGCTGGCACGTCGCGGGCGCGCTGAGTTTGTCGCGCAGCGCGTCGAGCAATGCAGCGTCGGGCAGGCCTGCGGCTGCGCGCGGCGTCGGCTGCGCTTCGCGCGCTGGCGCGGCGGGGCTCGCCGACCAGGCTTCGCCGGCACCGCCTGCGAGACAGGCGACGCACACGCCGAGCAAGATGACGGGCGGGGCGGCGCGCCACGAAGGCAGCGGCATCGAGGGTCGAAACAGCCAACCCGGCAGGCCGCGCAGCAACGCCCACAGCGCCGCGAGCATGAAGGCGAGCCCGGTCAGGCGCAGCAGCACGGTCCCCGCCGGCGGCAAGAGCGTGAGGTCGAGGTGTTGCGCCGCCTGCACCGGCCCCTGCCACTGGATGCGGTGCGAATTCCACGTCCACGCGGGGAGGCCGGGGCCGGTCTGCACCTTGACGCTCGGGTCGACGTCGGCGAGGCGGTCCGACGACGACGCGTAGAGCGACGCTTGTGCGACCTTGCTCTCGAGCCTGCGCGGTGCCTGCAGGATCTCGCGTTTCTCGCGCAACTGATTCGAGCGCACTTCCTGCTCGGCCGCAGCCACGTCGCTTCGCGCTTCGCCCGGCGGCGCCGCGGCGGGTGCCGCGGGCAGAGCGCCTCCGGAAACGCGCGGCGTGTCCGCGACCTGCATCCAGGGGTGCTCCAGACTCGGGTGCAGCGACAGGCGCACCTGCTCCACGGCGTACGGAATCAACCACAAGCCGATCGCCACGGCGAACAACCGAGTCGACCAGAGCACACCCGTGAGCCACTTGCTGCCGGACGGCAAGACGCGGGTCAGCGCGAGCAGACCAAGCAACCCGAGCCACGCCGCCTGCGGCGCACCCGGCATGTGCCAGGTGAGGACGAGCGCAGCGCCGACAAGCAGCGCGGCGCGGGCGCCGAACAGCTTCGCGCTCGCGAGAACGCCGAGCAGCACGAAGAAGAAATCCCAGAGCGTCCACGCCGCGACCCACGAGCCTTCGGCCTTGTCCGCGCCACCTGCGTGCAGCAGGCGCCAGCCGGGTGGCAGGTGCAATTGCGCCGACGCGGCGTTGAAGTCGGCGAGCCAGCCGGTCGCCGGCAGGCTGCGCTCGCTGCCTTCGACGCGGCTGTCGGCGCGCAAAGCGAGCGCACCACGGCGCAGCTCGACACCGTCTCCGGGGGCGCCGGCGCGGCGCGTCACGGGCTGGTCGCTGCCGTCGACCGCGGCGCGGCCGAGGGTTCCCGGCGGCGCGAGTTCGAGGCGCCAGGAGCGCGACAGGTTGCCGGCGATCGCGTCTTGCACGGTGTAGCCGTTGCCGTCGAAGTCGAGCCAGATCTGGCGCGCCAGCGTGAGCCGGTCTGCACCGGGTTGCGGGTTGCCGCGCCGCGTTTCGCTGAACTTGAGCGTCTCGCCGGCCTTGATCCGGTACGCCGGGTAGGCCTGCCACTCCGGCGGGATCGGCACCTGTTTCGGGTCCACCGAGGGCAGGCCTTCGACGCTGACGAGGCGCAGGTCATTGCGCGCCGCAAACGACCAGATCTCGTCCGCCTGCTGCGCCGGCAGCGTGAGCGAATTCACCGGCGCCATGAGGCGCCCGCGCAAGGACAGCGTCCACTGCCCGGGACGGCCTTGCAGGCGCAACTGGCCTTGCGCTTGCAGCCGCGCCGGCAAAGGGCTTTCGATGCTTTCGGCGACGAATCCCGGCAGCAGCGCTGCAGGCAACTGGATTTCGCGCGCCTTGCCCGAGATCGCGAGCGTGTAGTGCGTTGTCACGCGAAGCGGGATGTCGTCCTGGATGAGGCGCGAGGTTCGCAGCGTGATCGCATCCGTGGTCTGCGTCTCGGTCTGCGATTGCTGCTGCAGCCACACCCGGCCGTCGGCGTCGGGCGTGCGGTTCACGACTCTGCCGTTCAGCGTCAACTGCAGGCTGCCGGTTTCCCGGGGCAGCAACAGGTCTTCGGGAATCTTCGGCCAGCGCAGGGTCCCGCTGACAACGTGGCTTCCAGGTGCCAGCTGAGCGACGGGTCGATCGTCGCGCGACGTCGCTGCCAGCGCCTGGCCGTCGACTTTCAGCGCCTGTGGCCACACGCCCGGGGCTCCGGGAAGTTCGACGAGCGCTGCGGCACCGAAGACCTGGACCTCGAAACGGAACGTCGCGCCGTCTGGTCCGGCGTGCACCTCGAGCCGCGACGGCCAGACGCAGGCGCGGTTCGGATCCCCGTTGTACGCGGCGGGGCAGGCGAGCATTTCATGGCCGTGCATGACCCAGGGAACCCACGACTTCAGCGGGTCCGGAACGTCCGACCGCGGCAGCGGTGCGGCGCTCACCAGACACGCTGCGCCGAGCAGAAACAACAGGGCGAGTGGGGCGGTGCAAGCTGGTCTTTTCATGACGTCGATTCCTTGAAGAGCCCGCGGGCCGACAGGGCGTGCCGCGGCGATTGTGTCTTGGGCCTGGCCTTGCTTGTACGCGGCTGCGCTGCTGCCAGGGTGATGGCTGGACGCTGGCGCCGGCGTCGTGGAACCTGGTCCGGATCGTTTCGGCTTGAGCGCCGGCGCCGTGGCGGAGCGCCGCGGCGAGCGGTCCGAACGAAGCCCTCGCCGCGCGCGCGCTCGCTCAAATCAGTCCGGTGGCCTGCGCCAGACGCTGGCCAGCCAAGGTTGCTGCTCGAACGGAACGCCCGCAGGCCGGTAGTAGTGGTCGAGTTCGATGAATCCGCGCCGCGCCGATGACGGCGCGCCAACTCGGCCAGTCGTGAAAGCAGCCATAGCGCTCGCCGCTCCAGCCCTCGCGCCCGTCGCCGCGCGGATTCGAGCTGAAGAGCACGCCGCTGGGCTTGAGCGTTTCGCGCAGCTCTGCAAGCACGCGCGGCAGTTCCTGCTGCGGCACGTGGAACAGCACCGCGTTGGCGAACACGCCGTCGAAGTGCTCGTCCGGCAGGTCGAGCGCGAGGAAACTCTGCTCGAGCACTTCGCAGCCGCTGTGCGCGCGCGCCATCGCCGCCAGGCGCGGCGAGCCTTCGAGACCGGTCGCGTGATGGCCGAGCGCTTTGAACGTGATCAGGTCGCGCCCCGGCCCGCAGCCGAAGTCGAGCAGCTTGAACGGCGGCGTGCGCTTGAATCTGCTGCAGCAGCGCGTCGACGTTCTGGCTCACGTCGTGGCCGCGCGTGCCTTCCCAGAAATCTTGCGCGCTGCGGTCGTAGTGCGCGAGCGTGCGCGCCGCGATGTGTTGCAGGTCTTGCGGTGTCAGCGCCACGCTATTCGCGCTCGACAAAATGCAGCGCCTGGTGCGCGGCGCGCAAGGCGTGGCGCTGTTTGAATTGCGCCGACAGAAAGCGCCGCAGCGCCGCGCGCAGGGCGTCGGCGCTGGCCTGCGGCACGCCGAGCGCGATCGTGTCGCGCACGGCGAGCCAGGTCTTGAGCCGGTGCACGGGGAAGATCGGCAGGCCGATGCCGTGGTCGAGGATTCGCCCTTGCGCCCAGGTGTCGAAGTCTTCGGCGTTGCCGGCTTGCCATGCGGCTTGCGCACTCGCGCTGTCGACGCCCTGCGCCAGATAGGGCGTATTGCGCCCGACGAACAGCGCCATCTGCAGCAGGCCCTGCGGCCATGACACAGGCCAACGTGTGCAGATCTGGCGCACGGCGTGGCCGAAGGTCAGGGCATGGCTGAAGTCGAGCCAGTTCACGTCGTCGGCGACGGCGTTGTCGGTGCGCAGCGCAACGGTTTCGTCAAAGCGCAGCAGGTGGTGCGCGCTGGCGTGCATCAAGGCGTGCCATACGGCGAGTGGTTCGTGACGCGAGGCGGCGTCGAGCGTCGCAGCGAGGGTTTCGCGGATCTTCAGGCCCTCGAACTGTGCCGCGGCTGGCGCTGGCGAAGGCACGTTGACGGCCGCGGGCGAGTTGGGCCAGCGTTCCAGCGCGCCCGCGTAGGCCTTGAAGTCGGGCAACAGGTCTTCCCGCGTCGCCAGGATCACGCCGCGCGTCCAGGCGCGCAACAGGGGCGCTGCTGCCGCGCTGCCCAGACGTTCGATCAGGCTGCGCACATGCGTCAGGTAAATCAGCGAATGGCCGAATCCGTTGTAGTGCGCGAGCGCGGCTTCCGCGAGGGTCGGCTCGAGGGCGTCGAACGGAAGGTCTTGCGCCAACGCGTCGTTCAGAGCCTCAGTGGCACCCACCTCGTCTTGAGCTTCCACCGCGGCGAGAAAATCGCTCGCTGCCCAGCGGCGCCGACCGGCGGCGTAGGGCGATTGCGCTTCGCGCAGCGTATCGAAGCTCACATGCGCCAGCGCTTCGGCGGCGCAGGCGAGGCGCTGGGTCTTGTCGGCGAGTGGGTCGCGCAGGCGCAGCCAGGCGTCGATCGCGGGGTAGGCGTGCGTCATGCCGTCGGGCAGATGGGTGTGCGTCTGCTCGAGCGTCTGCAGCATCGCGGCATTCACTGATCCGCCCGCGTGTTCGAGGCGCGCCAGCTCGCGCGCGATGCGGTCGTAGTCGTCTTCAGCGATCGCCTCGGTGAGCTGCGCCAGCGCTTGCGCCACCTGCCGCGCGGGAGGCGGATCGCTCACATCGACCCAGACGCGACCCGCGTCAACGCGCACCGGGTAGATCCGCAGCGCGTCGCCACCGTACAGGTTCGCGCCGCTGCGCAGGTCGAACTTCCAGTTGTGCCAGTGGCAGGTGAGCACGCCCGCGGCGTCGAGCGCGCCTTCGCACAAGGGGAAGCCCTGGTGCGGGCAGCGGTTGTTGCACGCGAGCACGTCGCCCTGGTGCACGAACAGCGCGACTTGTCTGCCACCGAGTTTGCTCGCCATCGCGCCGCGCGCCTGCAATTGCGTGAACGATGGCGCTTCGACCCATTGCGCGTGTCCGGTTGAAGCGTCATCACCTTGCATCGCCATCGCTGTGCCCGGTTGGAAATCGGACGACCATTCTGCGGCAGCACCCGCTTGGCGCATTGACCCTGCAAGGTGTACTGCCTGTGCCGGATGGGGTTTCTGGTGCTTGCGCTTCGCCCTGGCCGAGAGGGCCGGAGCCGGCAGGTGCAGCGTCTATCATCGACGCCGAACCGCTTGCTCACTCACGCCATCGCCCATGACAACCATGCAATACCGCAACCTCGGCCGCAGCCACCTGCGCGTGTCCACCCTGTGCCTGGGAACGATGATGTTCGGCGACCAGACCGACGTGGCCGAGGCGCGCAACATCGTCGCGCATGCTGCGGAGCACGGCGTGAATTTCATCGACACGGCGGACGTGTACACGACGGGCAAGTCGGAAACGATGCTCGGCGAATTGCTCGCCGGCAATCGCCACGCCTGGGTGCTCGCGACGAAAGTCGGCAACAAGATGTCGGACGCGCCGAACGAGTCGCACTACTCGCGCAGCTGGATCATGCGCGCCTGCGAGGCGAGCCTGAAGCGACTGGCCACAGACCACATCGACATCTACTACCTGCACCGCGACTTCAACGGCATGGACCTGGAAGAGCCGCTGCGCGCGCTCGAAGCGCTGCTGCGCGCCGGCAAGATCCGCGCCTGGGGCATCTCCAATTTTCGCGGCTGGCGCATCGCCGAAGCGGTGCATCTGGCGCGCGCGCTGAACATGCCCGGGCCGGTGGTGTGCCAGCCGTACTACAACCTGCTGAACCGCCAGCCCGAGGTGGAAGTGCTGCCGGCGTGCGCTGCATACGGCATCGGCGTGTGCCTTACAGCCCGATCGCGCGCGGCGTGCTCGCCGGCAAGTACGCACCGGGCGCAAAGCCTGCCGCGGGCAGCGCGCCGCGCGCGGTGACAAGCGCATCATGGAAACCGAGTTCCGCGAAGAGTCGCTCGCGATCGCGCAGACGCTGCAGCGCCATTGCGCCGGGAAGGGCGTTTCGCTCGCCCACTTCGCTTGCGCTTGGGTGCTCGCGAGCAAGGCGGTCACTTCAGTCATCGCCGGCCCGCGAACCTTGGCGCAGTGGCAAGACTACTTCGGTGCGATCGATTGCAAGATCACCGCAGAAGACGAGGCACTCGTCGATTCGCTCGTGCGGCCCGGGCACCCCTCAACCCCTGGGTACAGCGACCCGTCTTATCCGTTGACGGCACTGCGCAATCAAGGGTAATTCCGGGTGCGGCGGTCGCTCACGATCGCCGATGCTGGCGCCTTCCGCGGTTGGGCCCCCAAGTGCCGGGTCACGCCGCGCCAGGCGGTGAAATCAAGCGTCACATCAAAGGAGAAGTCATGAAGTTGAATAAGCGTCACCTGTTGTGGGCCGCCCTGCTCGGTCTCGTCACGAGCGGCAGCGCGTTCGCCCAGCCCAAGAAAGAAGTGACCTTCGCCCACCAGGACATGCTGGTCCCGTTTCGCATCGTCATGGAATCCGGTGAGCTGGAAAAAGCCACCGGCTACAAGATCAACTGGCGCATGTTCGGCGGCGGCGGCGACGTCATCAAGGCGATGGCGTCGGGCGACGTGCAGATCGGCGAAGCGGGTTCGAGCCCGATCGTCGCCGCGGCGAGCCAGGGGCAGGACATCAAGCTGTTCTGGATCCTCGACGACATTGCCGACGCCGAAGCGCTGATCGTGCGCAACGGCAGCGGCATCAACAGCGTGAAAGACTTGAAAGGCAAGAAGGTCGCGACGCCCTTCGTCAGCACGGCGCACTACCAGTTGATGGCGGCGATGAAGGTCGACGGCGTCGATCCCAAAGGCGTGAACGTGATGAACATGCGGCCGCCGGAAATTGCCGCGGCGTGGGAGCGCGGCGACATCGACGCCGCGTTCATCTGGGATCCGGTGCTGACCAAGATCAAGGGCAACGGCAAGGTGATCGAGTCGTCGAAGACGATCGGCGCGAAGGGCTATCCCACGTTCGACGGGCTGATCGTGAACGCGAAGTGGGCGGCGGAGCATGAGGCTTTCATGGTCGCGCTCGTCAAGGTGCTCGCCAAGGCCGACGCCGCCTACATGGGCAACAAGGCGAAGTGGACCGTCGATTCGCCCGAAGTGAAGGCGGTCGCGAAGTGGACCAAGGCCGACGCCAAAGACGTTCCGCCGTCGATGGCGCTCTACACTTTTCCGACGATGGCCGAGCAGCTCGGGCCGAAGTGGCTCGGCGGCGCCGCGGTGAAGGCGATGACGAGCACGGCAGAGTTCCTCAAGGAGCAGGGCCGCATTCAGGAAGTCAAACCCGACTACAAGGCGTTCGTCACGACGACTTATCTGCAAAAGGCGATGGGCAAGTAAGCCCGTCACGCTGCACATCCGCATGAATCGGGGCGGCGCGGGAGCGCTGCCCCGTTTTGCCTGCCGTCGCAGTCCCCCATGCCCACACTCGACATCCAGGACCTCGCCGTCAACTACGCGGTGCAAGGCGGAACGCTGCAGGCGCTGACCGCGGTGAATCTGTCGATGCGCGACGGTGACTTCGTCGTCGCGCTCGGCGCATCGGGCTGCGGCAAGACGACGCTGCTGAACTGCATCGCCGGCTTTCTGCCGCCGTCGACCGGGCGCATCCTGCTCGACGGCGAACCTGTGATTGGCCCGGGTGCGGACCGCGGCGTCGTGTTCCAGAAGCACGCCCTCATGCCCTGGCTCAACGTGCGCGACAACGTGGCGCTGGGCTTGCGCATGCGCGGCGTCGACGCGGCGACGCGGGCGAAGAGTGCCGAAGACAAACTCGCCCTCGTCGGGCTGGAAAAGTTCGCGAGTCACGCCGTGCACGAACTCTCGGGCGGGATGCAACAGCGCGTCGGAATCGCGCGCGCCCTCGCCAGCGACCCGGCGGTGCTGCTGATGGACGAGCCGATGGGCGCGCTCGATGCGTTCACGCGCGAGCAGGTGCAGGAAATTTTGCTGCGCGCGTGGGAGAAGGCGAACAAGATGGTGTTCTTCATCACCCATTCGGTGGAAGAGGCGCTGTTCCTCGCCACACGCCTGATCGTGATGAGCCCGAGCCCCGGGCGCATCACGCATGTCTACGACACGGTGCCGTTCTCGCGCCAGTTTCTCGCGCATGGCGACGCGCGCAAGGTGAAAAGCGATCCCGAGTTCATTCGTTTGCGCGAGGAGGTTCTCGCGATCATTCACCACCGCGAGGCGCTTCATGCCTGATCCGGTGATGAAGCCTGCGCAGCTCAAGACGAGCCGCTTCAAGGTGCCCGGGGAGGGCAACAGCGCGGCGATCAGCGTCGTCACCGTCGGCCTGCTGTTCGGTCTGTGGTTTTTCGTGACGCAGATGGGTTGGATCAAGCCGCTCTTCCTGCCCAAGCCGATTTCCGTGTTCGAGCAGTTCGTCGAGTACCTGACCGGTGCGGCGAACGACAAACCGCTCTGGGATCACTTCGCGGCGAGCCTGTTCCGCGTTTTCAGCGCGTTCGCCCTGGCTTGCGTGACGGCAGTGCCGGTGGGAATCGCGATGGGAATGAGCCGCGTCGCGCGTGGCATCTTCGATCCGCCGATCGAGTTCTACCGGCCACTGCCGCCGCTGGCGTACCTGCCGCTCATCATCATCTGGTTCGGCATCGACGAGTTCCCGAAAGTGTTCCTGATCTACCTCTCGTGCTTCGCGCCGCTCGCGCTCGCCGCGCGCTCCGGAATGAAGAGCGCGACGCAAGAGCAGATCAACGCCGCGTATTCGATGGGCGCGAGTTACGGCCAGGTGATCCGGCACGTGATCCTGCCCAGCAGCCTGCCGGAAATCCTGGTGGGAATGCGGATCGCGATCGGCTTCGGCTGGACGACGTTGGTGGCCGCCGAGATGGTTGCCGCCAACGTGGGCTTGGGTCAGATGGTACTGAACGCGTCGAATTTCCTTCGCACCGACATCGTGATCATGGGAATCATCGTGATCGGTGTTGTCGCGTATCTGTTCGACCTCTTCATGCGCTGGGTCGAGCGCCGGCTCGTGCCGTGGAAGGGACGGATGTAGCTCTGCTCGTGAGGTTCGGGTTCAGCAGCCCGCGGGCTCCCTACATCCCGCTGTAATTCGGCCCACCGCCGCCCTCAGGCGTGACCCAGACGATGTTCTGCGTCGGGTCCTTGATGTCGCAGGTTTTGCAGTGCACGCAGTTCTGCGCGTTGATCTGCAGTCGGTCGGCGCCTGCATCGGTCTTCACGAATTCGTAGACGCCGGCGGGGCAGTAGCGGCTCTCGGGGCCGGCGTACTTGGCGAGGTTGGTGGCCACCGGCACTTGCGCGTTCTTCAGCGTCAGGTGCGCAGGCTGATCTTCGGCGTGGTTCGTATTGCTGATGAATACCGAACTCAGTCGGTCGAACGTCAGCTTGCCGTCGGGCTTGGGGTAGGCGATGGGTGCGCAATCGGCCGCGGGCTTCAGGAACTCGTGATCGGGCTTGTGGCGGTGCAGCGTCCACGGCGGCGTGTCGACTCCGATCTTCGGCAAGAACCATTGCTCCACGCCGGTCATCAATTGGCCGATCAGCTTGCCCTTCTTGAACCAGTTCTTGAAGTTGCGCGTTTGCTGCAACTCCTGCATCAGCCAGCTTTTCTCGAACTCTTTCGGGTACGCCGCGAGCTCGTCGTGCGCGCGGCCGCTGCCCAGCGCTTCGCACAGCGCCTCGGCGCACAACATGCCCGATTTCATTGCTGCGTGGCTGCCTTTGATGCGTGCCGCGTTCATCGTTCCCGCGTCGCAGCCGACGAGCGCGCCGCCCGGAAACACCAGCTTCGGCAAGGCTTGCGGCGAGCCGTTGTTGATGGCGCGTGCGCCGTAGCCGATGCGTTTGCCGCCTTCGATGTGGGCGCGAATCACGCATGCGTCTTCCAGCGCTGCATCTCCTCGAACGGGCTCATCCAGGTGTTGACGTAGTCCAGGCCAATCACGAAGCCGAGCGTGACCTTGTTGTCTTCCAGGTGGTAGAGGAATCCGCCGCCGAAGGTGTCGTCGACCATCGGCCAGCCGGCGGTGTGCACCACGTGGCCGGGCTTCGCGCGCGCCGGCTCGACTTCCCACAATTCCTTGATGCCGATCGCGAAGCTCTGCACGTCGCACCCGGCGTTCAACCGGTAGCGGGCGATCAACTCCTTGCCCAGGTTGCCGCGCGCGCCTTCGGCGAATACTGTGTACTTGCCGAGCAGTTCAACACCGCGCTGAAAGCTGCTTCCGGGCGCGCCGTCTTTGGCTATGCCCTGGTCGCCGGTGGCCACGCCCTTGACGCGCCCTTGTTCGTCGTAGAGAACTTCCGCCGCGGCAAAGCCCGGGAAGATTTCGACACCCAGCGCCTCGGCCTGGGCTGCCAGCCACTTGACGACGTTGCCGAGCGAGATCACGAAACAGCCGTGGTTGTGGAAGTTGCGCGGCACCAGCCAGTCGGGCGTGCGGATGGCACCGGTTGCGCTGAGCACGAGCAGGTCGTCTCCCGTCACGGGCTGGTGCAGCGGCGCGCCCAGGCCGCGCCAGTCGGGGAACAGTTCGTCGATGGCGCGCGGGTCCATCACCGCGCCGGACAAAATGTGCGCGCCGGGCTCGGAGCCCTTCTCGAGCACGACGACCGAGAAGTCCTTGCCCTGCAACGCGGCCATCTGCTTCAGGCGGATCGCCGTGGCCAGGCCCGCCGGCCCGGCGCCGACGATCACCACGTCGTACTCCATGGCCTCGCGGGGGCCGTATTTTTCGAGAATGGCGTCAGGGGTCATGGACAATACGGCTCGCTGCTGCGCGGCATTCTATCGAGCGCGGCGGCCTGAAAGACAATCCCTCGGGAGCATGAACATGGCTTACACGATCGATCTCTCCGGGCGCGTTGCGCTCGTCACTGGCGCGTCGAGCGGCCTGGGAACGCAGTTCGCGAAGACGCTCGCCGCAGCCGGCGCTGCAGTCGCCGTGGCGGGGCGGCGTGTCGACCGCTTGAAGGCGCTGCGCGCCGAAATCGAGGCCGCCGGCGGCGTCGCGCATGTCGTGACGCTCGACGTCACCGACCTGACGAGCATCAGGGCCGCGGTCGCACACACTGAAACCGAGATGGGCGGCATCGACATCCTGGTCAACAACTCGGGCGTGAGCACGACGCAGAAACTCGTCGACGTGAGCGAAGAAGACTACGACTTCATTTTCGACACGAACACGAAGGGCGCGTTTTTTGTCGCGCAGGAAGTCGGCAAACGCATGCTCGCGCGCGCCAAGGGCGCCGCGCCGGGAACGTTCACCGGAGGGCGCATCGTCAACATCGCGTCGATGGCGGGGCTGCGCGTGCTGGGGCAGATCGGCGTCTACGCGATGAGCAAAGCGGCGGTCGTGCACATGACGCGCTCGATGGCGCTCGAGTGGGGGCGCTTCGGAATCAACGTCAACGCGCTCTGCCCGGGTTACATCGACACCGAGATGAACCACCACCACTGGCAGACCGACCAGGGCAAGCGCCTCGTCGACATGCTGCCGCGCAAGCGCATCGGCAAGCCGCAAGACCTCGACGCCGTGCTCATGATGCTGTGCGCGAACGAAAGCCATTTCGTGAACGGCGCAGTCATCCAGGCCGACGACGGCTACGCGGTCTGACTTTGCGCCAACGGCGATGAAACTGCGCAGTCTTTCGCCTCTCGAAGCGCGCGTGCTGGGTGTGCTGATCGAAAAGGCGCACACGGTTCCGGACAGTTATCCGTTGTCGCTGAATTCATTGACACTCGGCTGCAACCAGAAGACGGCGCGGGATCCCGTGATCAACGCTGCTCGAGGCCGAAGTGCAGATGGCGGTGGATGCGCTGAAGCGTCCTGAACCTGGCGTTCGAATCGAGCGGTTCGCGCGTCACCCGCTACGAGCACAACATCGGGCGAGCGCTCGGGCTGCCGTCGCAGTCGGTCGCGTTGCTCGCGGTGTTGCTGCTGCGCGGCGCGCAGACCTGTTCCGAACTGCGAGTCAACTGCGAGCGGCTGCACAGGTTTGCCGATCTGTCGGCGGTTGAGGGGTTTCTCGAAGAACTCACGGTCCGCGCGGCGAAGACAAGGGCGGCCCGCTCGTCATCAAGCTGGCGCGCCAGGCCGGATTCGCGCGAACAGCGCTGGATGCACTTGCTGTGCGGTGCGGTGGATCCGGGTGTGCACTCCGGCGCCAGCGACACCGCCGACTTCGTCGCGACGAGCGAAATCGTCGCCTTGAAAGCGCAGCACGCCGCGCTGCAGCTCGAAGTCAACGAGTTGCGCGGCCTGGTCGACAGGTTGTACAGCGAACTCGGCGTCGCCCGAAACTGACTCTTCACGTTGAACACGATTTCCGATGCGCCTCGAAGTCCCCGAAAGAAAGACCCTCGTGTTCGAGATGACAATGCCGATCCGCTGGGGCGACATGGACGCGATGGGCCATGTGAACAACACGGTCTACTTTCGCTACTTCGAAAGCGTGCGCCTGGCTTGGCTGCACCAGGTGTGCGGCGCGATCGACGCGCACGGCGAAGGCGTCTTGATCGCGAACGCGTTCTGCAATTTCATGCAGCAGCTCGAATACCCCGGCGACGTGATCGCACGCCTGTTCGTCGCGAACCCCGGGGCGCTCCAGCTTCGACACTTTCGTCACACTGGAGCGAATCGACTCTCCCGGCGTGGTCTGCGCGAACGGCGGCGCGACCGCGGTGTGGGTCGACTTCAAGCAGCAGAAGTCGCGCCCCATGCCCGGTTGGCTGCGCGAGCTGTTGCTGAGCTCCGCAGTCGTGGACAATCCGGCGCGCAACGTCGTGCAAGATTCAATCTGATCGGAGGTTTGGCATGAAGAAAAAACACTACGCGAGCGCCGCCGCGGCCCTCAAGGGGATAGTTCGCGACGGCCAGTTGATTGCGGTGGGCGGCTTTGGCCTGTGCGGCATTCCCGAGGCGCTGATCGCCGCTTTACGCGACACCGGTGTGAAGAACCTGACCGTGATCTCGAACAACGCCGGAGTCGACGGGTTTGGCCTCGGCCAACTGCTCGAAACACGCCAGATCAAACGCATGATCTCGAGCTACGTCGGCGAGAACAAGGAGTTCGAGCGCCAATACCTCGCCGGCGAACTCGAACTCGAGTTCACGCCGCAGGGAACGCTCGCCGAAAAGCTGCGCGCGGGAGGTGCCGGAATCCCGGCGTTCTTCACGCGCACTGGCGTCGGAACGCTCGTCGCCGAAGGCAAGGAACTGCGCGAGTTCGACGGCCACCAGTACGTGATGGAGCGCTCGCTGATTCCCGAGGTGTCGCTCGTCAAGGCGTGGAAGGCCGATGAATCGGGGAACCTGATCTTTCGCCGCACCGCGCGCAATTTCAACCCCGCGGTGGCGATGGCGGGGAAAGTCAGCGTCGTCGAAGTTGAAGAGATCGTGCCGACAGGTGCCTTCGACCCGGACGCGATCCACCTGCCCGGAATCTACGTGCATCGCATCGTGCTGAATGCGACGCCGGAAAAGCGCATCGAAAAGCGCACCGTCAGCGCCGTCGCCGCCTGAACCACAAAGAAGGAATTCAAATGGCCTGGACCCACGACCAAATGGCGGCTCGCGCCGCGATGGAATTGAAAGACGGCTACTACGTGAACCTGGGGATCGGATTGCCGACGCTGGTGGCCAACTTCGTCAGCCCGGACATCGAAGTCTGGCTGCAAAGCGAAAACGGCATGCTCGGCATCGGCCCGTTCCCGACCGAAGACCAGGTCGACGCCGACCTCATCAACGCCGGCAAACAAACCGTGACGACGATCCCGGGCTCGAGCATCTTCGGCTCGCACGACAGCTTCGCGATGATCCGCGGCGGCAAGATCGACCTGAGCATTCTCGGTGCGATGCAGATCAGCGAAAAGGGCGATCTGGCGAACTGGATGATTCCCGGCAAGATGGTGAAGGGCATGGGCGGCGCGATGGACCTGGTGGGCGGCGTGAAGAACGTCGTCGTGCTGATGGAGCATGTGGCGAAGAAGAAAGACGGCAGCTTCGAGCTGAAGATCCTGCCGCGCTGCACCTTGCCGCTGACCGGCGTCGCCGTGGTCGACCGCATCATCACCGACCTGGCGGTCATGGACATCACGCCGCACGGATTGAAGATCGTCGAGATGGCACCCGGCGTGACGCGCGACGAGCTCGCCTCGAAGACTGGCGTTCCTTTGCACTGAACCCTGCGTCGCGGGAAGCGGCCGTGTTCATCCGCAACTGCTGGTACGTGATCGCGTGGGATCATGAAATCGGCGCCGACGCGCTGTTCAGCCGGCGCGTGCTCGACGAGCCGATCCTCGTCTACCGAACCTCCAGCGGCGCGCTCACGGCGCTCGAAGACCGCTGTTGCCACCGCCTGGCGCCGCTGTCGCTCGGACGCAAGGAGGGCGACTGCGTTCGCTGCGGTTATCACGGCCTCAAGTTCGACTCGAGCGGCGCGTGCGTCGAGGTTCCTGGCCTCGCCGAGGTGCCGGCCAAAGCACGAATCAAGTCGTACCCGCTCGCGCTGAAGAACAAGTGGGTCTTCGTCTGGATGGGTGACCCGGCGCTCGCCGACGAAGCGCTGCTGCCGGACAACTTCTCCAACGAGCATCCCGACTGGCGCAACAAGCCCGGCTACCTGCACTACGACACGGGCTACCAGCTGATTTGCGACAACCTGCTCGACTTCTCGCACCTGAGTTACGTGCACGAGAAAACGCTCGGCGGCAGCCCGATGATCGCCCAGGCGCGCGCCGAGATCGAAGACATACCGCGCGGGATTCGGGTCACGCGGCGCGTTCCGAACGTTCCCGCGCCGCCGTTCTACCAGCGCTTTCGCCAGTTCGATACGCTGCTGAACCGCTGGTTCGTCTACGACTTCGTCTTGCCCGGAACGCTGCTCATGCACTCGGGCGGCGCGCCCGTGGACGACGCTCCCGGCGAAATGCGCAACGCCGTGCAACTCCACAGCTGCCAGACGCTGACGCCGGAAACCGCAACGACGACGCACTATTTTTTCCAGCAATCGCACCGCGCTGGAGCCGGCGATGCCCAGATCGTGCAGTCGATCTACGACAGCCTGGTCGCCGCGTTCAACGAAGACCGGACGGTGATCACGGCGCAGGCACAGTCGATCGCGCGCAACCCGGGCGCGCAGATGTTGCCGTTGGCGATGGACGCGGCGTTGATCCGATTCCGCCGCCTCATCGACGCTGAGCTGGCCAAGGAACTCGCCGCCAGCGCAAGCGCTGCAGCGGCACTGGATACCGCGTCGAATCGCAGGTCTGCACCGGCGCGCAAGCGCAAGCCCTGAGGCCGCGTCACTGGCCGCGCGCCAGCGCCCGCGCTGCTTCGGTCACGAGTGCCGGGCCGCGGTAAATGAAACCGGTGTAGATCTGCACCAGGTCCGCCCCCGCGGCGACCTTGGCGATCGCGTCGGCGCCGCTCAGCACGCCTCCCACGCCGATGATCGGGTAGCCAGGGCCGAGAATTGCGCGCAACAGCTCGATGACGCGGTTGCTCTGTTGCAGAAGCGGCGCCCCGCTCAAGCCGCCCGCCTCGCGGCCCTGTTCGAGGTGCGCGACACCGTCGCGCCCGGTCGTGCTGTTTGTCGCGATCACGCCGTCGATGCCATGTTCGAGCAAGGCGTTGGCGATCTGCCGGATCTGCGTCGCATCCAGGTCGGGAGCGATCTTGACGAACAGCGGCACTTGGCGCCGATGCGTCTGGGCGAGTTCGGCGCGGCGCTGGCGCAGCGCAGCGAGCAGGCCGTTCAGCGCCTCGTCGTCCTGGAGCGTACGCAGGTTCGCGGTGTTCGGCGACGAAATGTTCACCGTCACGTAGTCGGCGTGGGCGTAGACGCCGGTGAGGCAGGTCAGGTAGTCGTCGACCGCCGAAGCGATCGGCGTGCTCGCGTTCTTGCCGATGTTCAGCCCAAGAACGCCGCCGCGGCTGCGAAATCTCGCGTCCTGAACGTTCTCGACGAAGCGCGCCAGGCCGTCGTTGTTGAAGCCCAGGCGGTTGATCAAGGCGTTCGCTTCGGGCAGGCGAAACAGGCGCGGCTTCGGGTTCCCGGGCTGCGCGAGCGGTGTCACCGTGCCGACTTCGACAAAGCCAAAACCCATCGCGCCAAAACCGTCGATGCAGCGGCCGTTCTTGTCCAGGCCCGCGGCCAGGCCGATGCGGTTCGGGAACGTGATTCCAGCCAGCGTCACCGGGTCGTCGACCCGGTCCTGCGCGATGCTGCACATGAGTGGCGTGCGTTGCACGCGTGCGATCACGGCGAGCGTCGCGTCATGGGCTTGTTCGGCGTCGAGCTTGAAGAGGAAGTGGCGCGCGATACCGTAGGGGATCAAAGACATGGGCAAGGGGCTGACGAAAAGGCGCCGATTGTCGCAAACGCGCTCGGTGCGCTGGCCTTTCGAAGCTCGCGGCCGGGGCAGGCGCGCAGACGACAATCGCGCCACATGGTTCGAATCAAGGCGTGCAGATGACCCAGGACGAACTCAAGGCACTCGTCGGCCAGGCGGCGCTCGCGTACGTGGCGCCCGGCAGCGTGATCGGGGTGGGAACGGGCTCAACCGTGAACTGTTTTATCGACGCGCTCGCGACGCTGCAACCGCCCCTGGCCGGTGCGGTGTCGAGCAGCGAAAGGAGCAGCGCACGCCTGCGCGCATTGGGGATTCCGGTGCTCGACTGCAATCAGGTTCAGAGCCTTCCCGTTTACGTGGACGGCGCCGACGAGATCGACCCGCAGGCTGCATGATCAAGGGCGGTGGCGCGGCGCTGACGCGCGAAAAAATCGTCGCCTCGATCGCGCGCCGCTTCGTCTGCATCGCCGACGAATCGAAACTGGTTCGGACCCTCGGGCGCTTTGCGCTGCCGGTTGAAGTGATCCCGATGGCGACGGCGCAGGTGGCGCGCGCGTTTGCGGCACTCGGAGGCAACGCGGTGCTTCGCGAGGGCGTGGTGACAGACAACGGCTGCCACATTCTTGACGTGCACGGCTTGAACATCACCGACCCGCCGGGTCTCGAGCGCGAAGTGAACCAATGGCCAGGGGTCGTGACGGTCGGCGTCTTTGCGCGCCACAAGGCACAGGTGTGCCTGCTCGGAACGCCCGCCGGCGTGAAGACACTCACTTTCTCGGACACTTGAAACTTGCGGCGCAAAAAAACGCGTAACCTCGGGGCAAGGCATTTCACAAATCAATCACTGATCACCGGAAGGACGGCCCATGGCCAAACCGAACTATTCCTTCGAAAAGCGCCAGCGCGAACTGGCGAAGAAGAAGAAAAAGGAAGAAAAACTGAAAGAGAAGGCAGGCCGCAAGACGGGCTCGCCTCAAGACGACGCGCCCGCCGAGCCCGAGGGCGGCGAGTCGGCGCCTGCCCCCGGCACCCCGGCGCCCTGATCCAGGCGCTTGCGGCGCGCCCGGCGAGTGACAAACCGCGCCGGGTCCACGGCGTCAACAAGCCCTGCCGGCAGCGGCGCCGGCGCTCCCGTGATCCACGCCGCGATCAAGCGGCCACCCAGCGCGGACCAGGTGATTCCGCGTGACCCGAGCCCGATGAAGACGAACAGGCCCTCTTGGCGCGCGATCATGCGCGGTTGATCGCGGCGCCGCCCTGGCGACATATTCCTCGAGCGGCACGGCGCCGATGACGGGGAGGCGGTCTGCGCTTGCGCAGCGCCAGCCGACACGGCCCTGAAGCTGCTCGAGGAGCGCTGGTGTGTTCAGGCGTTGCGGCGCAAGGCCAGCGGGGTAGAGCCGCGCCAGGCGCTCGAGATTCGCCACGTGGTCGGCCTCGCGCACGCGGGGATCGGCGTCGTCGCTCGAAGCGGTCGCGCCGAAGAGGATCTGGCCGTTGACTTCGGGAAGGATGAAGCCGTCGCCCGTGATCGTCAGCGCCGGCGCAGCGCCGCCCGCCGGCCACGCCTTGCCGGGCAGCATGCTGACCTGGCCGCGCCAGGAACGAAGCATCCAATCGGCCCGGCCGAGCAGGCGCGGTGCGTCACCGGCGTTGCAGAGCACCAAGGTTGGGGCTTCCTCGATCACGTTTCCTGTGCCGTCAAAGAGCCGCCAAGCACCTGCATGGCGCTGCACCGAAGCCACTTCAGCGCGCCCGCGAAACGTGCACGCGCCCTGGCTCAGGTTCAGGAGGTGGCGCGCCAGTGCTGCGGGGTCGACGCAGCCGCCGCCGGGGTAGAACCACCCGGGGTTCGGCATCGCCACGCCCGCGAGTTGCGACGCCTGCGCGCCATCGAGCGCGTGCACGTAGTCTTCGGGCAGACCGAGCGCGTGCAGCGTTTCGCGCATCGCCGCCACATCGCTCGTCTGAGACTCGACGCGCAGCAGGCCGCCGAGGTGGCCCGCGACGCCGCTTCGCACCGCGTCTGCGATGAACCGCTGCGCGTGCAAGGCTGCGGCGCGGTTGAAACGCGCGTGGGCGCCGTCCTGCGAGTTCACGGTGCCGTGAAACGCACCTGCCACGTTGCCCGAAGCTTCGCCCGCGACGGTGTCACCGCGGTCGAGCAGCGTGCTCGTCCAGCCTTGCTGCGCCAGCGCCCACGCCGTCGCGCAACCTGCCAGCCCGGCGCCGACGATCACCGCGTGTCGGGGTTGGTCGGCGGCGACGCCGCGGCGCGTCACGGCGCGGCGCGGCGTGAAGACCGGGTCGAAGTGCGCCCGCGTCATCTCGCGTTTTGCGTCGAAGCCCGGAACCTGCTCGGCGCGAAAACCCGCGCTGCGAAGACCGTCGCCGACGGCTTTCGCGACCGACCAGGTGGCAAGCGTTGCCTCGGGCGCGGCGAGTCGCGCCAGCGCCTTGAACACGCGCGGCTCCCACATCGCCGGGTTTCGCGCCGGCGCAAAGCCGTCAAGGTAAAACGCGTCGACATCGGCGACGAGCTGCGGCAACCAGCGCTGCACGTCGCCCAGCGCCAACAGCAGCTCGACCTTGGCGTCGTCAAAGCAGAGGCGGTGCAG
Source organism: uncultured beta proteobacterium (assembly GCA_963775015.1). Classification (GTDB taxonomy): domain Bacteria; phylum Pseudomonadota; class Gammaproteobacteria; order Burkholderiales; family Burkholderiaceae_C; genus JAEMQF01. Next base: position 449,583 of record CAVZHI010000005.1, read on the forward strand.
GTCGGGCGTCAGCGGCGGCCACGCGTCGATCATGCGCTGCGCGAGTTCCGGCCAAGGCGAATTCGCGTGCGCGCGGGCCAGGTCGGCGCGGGTCAGCGGGTGTTTTTCAATCGAAATGAAATGCAGCCGCGCGCAGCGCAACGGGTCGTCGCGCCACGCCTGCCAGGTGGCGAGAAAGTTGTTGCCCAGGCCGAAGCCGGTTTCCAGGACGACGAAGCGGTCCTTGCCCTGCCAGCGCGCGGGAAGACGATTGCCGCGAAGAAAGACGTGGCGCGCCTGACCGGCGGCGCCGGCCGCGGGATGGTAGATGTCAGCGTAAAGCGGCGAGTACGCGGTGCCGTTCGCGTCCCAGGTCGGCGTGGGCGGGGCGAACCGGTTCGAAGGCCATGCCCGCTCGACACAGCCCACGGCAATCCGAAGGCCCGGCCGGCCTCTAGACGCGCTTGCGGTACTCGTGGGTGCGGGTGTCGATTTCCACCTTGTCGCCGGTCTGCACGAACAGCGGCACCGAGATCTCCAGGCCGGTCGCGAGCTTCGCGTTCTTCAGCACCTTGCCCGAGGTGTCGCCCTTGACGGCGGGTTCGGTGTCGGTGATTTCGCGCACCAGGCTCGTCGGCAGCTCGACCGAGATCGCCTTGCCGTCGTAGAAAACGACCTCGACGGGCATCGCGTCTTCGAGGTACTGGATCGCGTCGCCCATGTTCTCGGCTTCGACTTCGAACTGGTTGTACTCGGCGTCCATGAAGGCGTACATCGGGTCCGCGAAGTAGGAGTAGGTGCATTCCTTCTTGTCGAGGATGACCTGGTCCATCTTGTCGTCGGCCTTGAAGACGACTTCGGTGCCGGTGTTGCCGACCAGGCTTTTCAGCTTCATGCGGACCGTCGCCGAGTTGCGGCCACCGCGGCTGTATTCGGTCTTGAGCACGACCATCGGATCCTTGCCGTGCATGATGACGTTGCCGGCGCGAATTTCCTGTGCGAGTTTCATAGCGTGTTCCGAGTCTTTGCGCAAAGCCCGTGATTTTAGCGCCTGTGCCGGTTCACGAAGCTGAGCAACTCAGTCGTCAAGTCGGCGCGTGCGCTGAGCGCGTCACGCCAGCCGCGCTGGTGCGCTTGCCAGAGCTCCATGTCGGGCAGTTCCATCGGCGCTTGCCCTGCTGCCCCTGCGGTGTGGGGGAGGCGATTCCAAACTGCCCAAAGGGCACGGATGCCGTGCGCCAGCGCTGGCGCGGCGCCGGCGAGGTACAGATCGAGGAAAGCGTGCAGCTTGGCGTGATGCGCGGCGCCGTTCTGCACGTAGGGCTGCCAGACGAAGGGACGCTCGCAGCACTGGGCGCGAACCCACGAGTCTTCACCGCGAACAAAGTTGAGGTCGCAACTCCAGAGCAGGTGGTCGAAGTCGGCCTGGCTGAACCAGGGCAGGGCAACGGCCCGAAGCGCGCCGCGGCGAAGCTGCGGCCCGAGCACTTGACGCAATGACTCGGTGGCGGCGCCGGGGGTCGCGAGCAAGACAGTGGGCTCGCGCGCCAGAACGTCGAGCAGATCGGGCAGGGCGGCATCGGCGTAGCAGAAGAGGCTCACGCTGCGCTCGCCTGGCAGGGCAGCAAGCACGCGCGCGGCACGCCAGGCGTGGGAGTCGAAGTCGCGTTGCCGGGCGAGCAAGTTCGGCTCGCGAATCACGCCACCCGTGCCCGGAGCGAAGCCGGGGTGGAAGAACCACTTGTTCAGGCTCGCGCCCGGGCCGCTGAGTTGTGGCGAACCAAGCCCATGGTTGCGCGCCGCAAAGGGTTCCGCGCTCAGGTACTCGAGGTTGATCCACACCGGCGCAGCATGGCGCCTCGCCATCGCCTGAATGAAGGCCTCGGGCAGGTCGCAGGCGAAGGCTTCGATCACGACGTCGCCACAGTCGATCAGCGGCGTGTCCGCCATTTGCCATGGCAGCACTTGGACTCCGGCGTGACCCTGAGGCGCCATCCACTCCAGCGCAGACGCGTCGTCGGTCCACAAGCGGACCGACTCGCCGCGCTCGGCGAGGTCGCACGCAAGCCGCCAGCACACGCCGATGTCGCCGAAGTTGTCGATCACGCGGCAGAACAGATCCCAGACACGCGCCATGGGTGGATTATCCGAGCCCGGCTGCGAGGCCGCGCGGCACAATCCGCGTCGATGAGCGACACGCCCACGCCGCAGCCCGAGGTCAGCAACGCCGAGCCGCTGCGCCTGCTCGCCGACGTCGCTGCGCTGCCGAACTTGCCCGGCGTGTACCGATATTTCGACGCCCAAGGCAACGTGCTCTACGTCGGCAAGGCGCGGGACCTGAAAAAGCGCGTCTCGAGCTACTTCCACAAAGACCATGGCGGCACGCGAATCGGCCAGATGGTGAGCCGGATCGCGCGCCTGGAAACGACGGTGGTGCGCTCCGAGGCCGAAGCGCTCTTGCTCGAGAACAACCTGATCAAGACGCTCGTGCCGCGCTACAACATCCTGTTTCGCGACGACAAGAGCTACCCCTACCTGAAGCTCACCTCCCATCGTTTTCCGCGCATGGCGTATTACCGCGGCAGCGTCGACACGAAACACCGCTACTTCGGCCCATTCCCGAACGCGTGGGCGGTGAAGGAATCGATCCAGCTCCTGCAAAAGGTGTTCCGCCTGCGCACTTGCGAAGACAGCGTGTTCGGCAATCGCACCCGGCCTTGCCTGCTGTACCAGATCCAACGCTGCTCGGGCCCGTGCGTGAAATACATCGAACCCGACGCGTACCAGCGTGACGTCGACAACGCCGAGCGTTTCCTGCAAGGCCGCCAGCAGGAGGTGATGCAGGCGCTGCAAGGCGAAATGCTGCGCCGCTCCGAGGCGCTCGAATTCGAGCACGCGGCGGCGATCCGGGACCAGATCGGCAGCGCTGTCGCGCGTCCTGCACCAGCAGGCGGTGGAAGACAACAGCGGCGTCACGGTGAAAGACGCCGACATCCTCGCGGCGCAGGTCGACGGCGGGCGCGCGTGCGTGAACCTGGCGATGGTGCGCGGCGGCCGGCACCTGGGCGATCGGCCCTACTTTCCGGCGCATGTCGACGAAGCCGCGCAATGGGCGACGTCGGACGTCGAGGAACACGCTGCCCCGCCCGCACCCGAAGTGCAGGTGCTCGAGGCGTTCATCGCCCAGCATTACCTGGAAGGCGGCGCGCCGCCGCTGCTCGTGCTGAGCCACCCGGTCGACAAGGCGCTCATCGACGCCTTGGGCAAGGAAAGCGGCGTCAAGGTCATGGCGCAGCACCAGCCGCGCGACTCGCGCCGCGCCTGGCTCGACATGTGCATCAACGGTGCGCGCCTCAAACTCGCGCAACTCCTCGCCGAAGAGGGCTCGCAACAGGCGCGCACGCGCGCGCTCGTTGACGCGCTCGATCTCGAAGTGCAGGACCTGGAGGCGTTTCGCATCGAGTGCTTCGACGTGAGCCACACCGCGGGCGAATCGACACAAGCGTCTTGCGTCGTCTTCGAGGCGCACCGCATGCAATCGGCGCAATACCGGCGCTACAACGTCGCCGGGATCACCGCGGGCGACGACTACGCCGCCATGCGCCAGGTCTTGCAACGCCGCTACACCAAGCTCGCGCAGGCAGTGAGCACGGGCCAGGCGCGCTTGCCGGATCTCGTTCTCGTCGACGGCGGTCGCGGCCAGGTGAGCGTCGCGCGCGAGGTGTTCGAGGAGTTGGGGTTGGAACTGGCGCGAATCGTCGGCGTGGAAAAGGGCGAAGGGCGCAAGGTCGGCCTCGAAGAACTGGTCTTCGCCGACGGGCGCGACAAGGTCTACCTCGGCAAGGACTCGGCGGCGCTGATGCTCGTTGCGCAAATTCGCGACGAGGCGCACCGCTTCGCGATCACCGGCATGCGCGCGCGCCGCGCCAGCGTTCGCACGGGAGGCAGCAAGCTCGAAGAGATTGCCGGGATCGGCGCGAAGAAGCGCGCCAAGCTGCTGCAGCGCTTCGGTGGATTGCGCGGCGTCGAGCAGGCGAGCGTCGACGACTTGAGCAGCGTCGACGGGGTTTCGAAGGAACTCGCGGAGGCGATTTTTCGGGCCCTGCATTGAGCGCCAGGGCGCCGCCCGAAGGGCAGGGCGCAGACCTTGGGCACAATCAGCGCATGTTCTTCAATTTGCCGACGCTCTTCACGTGGGGGCGGATCATCGCCATCCCGCTCGTCGTGGGTGTGTTCTACCTGCGCCTTGAAGATCAGTTGCAGAACCTGCTCGCGACGATTCTGTTCATTCTGGTCGCGCTCACCGACTGGGCCGACGGCTACCTCGCGCGGCGCCTGAACATGACGTCGTCGTTCGGCGCCTTCCTCGATCCGGTGGCCGACAAGTTCCTGATCTGCGCCGCGCTGCTCGTGCTGGTTCACGAGCAGCGCCTGCACGCCCTCGTGGCGCTCGTCATCATCGGGCGCGAAATCGCGATCTCGGCGCTGCGCGAGTGGATGGCGCAGATCGGCGCGTCGCGCAGCGTCGCGGTGAGCATGATCGGCAAGGTGAAGACGGTGGTGCAGATGATCGCGATCCCGTTCCTGCTCTATCACGGCAAGCTGTTCGGCGTGATCGACACCGCATTCTGGGGAACCGTGCTGATCATCGCGTCTGCCGTTCTGACGATCTGGTCGATGATCTATTACCTGCGCAAAGCCCTGCCTGAGATCCGCGCCAAGGTGCGCTGAAGCGCCAGCAGGATGACGCGCGACGAGACGGCGCTGCTGCGCCTCATGCCCTGGGTGTTCGTCCTCATCTGGAGCACCGGCTTCGTCGTCGCGCGCTTCGGCATGCCACACGCGCCTCCGTTCGGCTTCTTGTGCGTTCGTTATGCGTTGTCGATCCTGTGCTTCACCTTGTGGATCGGGGTGGCGCGCGCGCCATGGCCGCGTGGCGCGCGCCAGTGGGGGCACCTTGCGGTGACGGGCGCGTTGATGCACGCCGGCTATCTGGGCGGGGTCTGGGCCGCCATCAAACAGGGCATCGGTGCCGGAACCGTGGCGCTGCTCGTCGGGTTGCAACCGGTCCTGACGGCGATCTGGATCGGCGTCGTCGCGCCTGCGTCAGGCCGCGCACCCGCGCTCGGTTTGCGCCACTGGGTGGGGTTGGCGCTCGGGCTCGCCGGCCTGGCGCTGGTCGTCTGGCCCAAGACGCATGTCGGCGAAGTCACACCGGCGAACCTGGCGCTCGGCATCGTCGCGCTGTTCAGCATGACCGCCGGAACGCTCTACCAGAAGCACTTTCTCGCGCCCGCCGACGTGCGCTCGGCGAGCGTCGTGCAACTCTGCGCTGCTTTGCTCGTCAGCCTGCCGCTCGCGTGGTTCGAGACCGAGCCGATTCACTGGAACGCGCCGCTGCTCGGCGCGATGGCCTGGTCGGTGCTGGTGCTGACGCTCGGCGGAAGCTCCTTGCTTTACCTGTTGATCCAGCGCGGCGCCGCGACGCGCGTCACGAGCCTGCTCTATCTCGTGCCGCCGAGCACTGCGGGCCTGGCGTGGTTCCTGTTCGGCGAAACGATCACGCTCGCGATGCTGCTCGGAATGGCGCTGACCGTCTCGGGAGTCGTGCTGGTCATGCGAACCGGCAAGACGGCACAATGAAGTGACCCGACCGCCTCACAACAACCTCGCAACAAACATCCCCGATGAAAGCCGCCCCATGAGCAAGACGCATCGCATCGCCGTCATCGCCGGAGACGGCATCGGCAAGGAAGTCATTCCCGAGGGTCTGCGGGTTCTTGAACGTGCCGCGAGCCGCTTCGACATCGGGTTGCACTTCGACCACTTCGACTTCGCCAGCTGGGACTACTTCGAACGCCACGGCCAGATGATGCCCGACGACTGGAAGGACCGGATCGGCAGCCACGACGCGATCTTCTTCGGCGCGGTGGGTTGGCCGGCGAAGATTCCCGATCACGTGTCGCTGTGGGGCTCGCTGATCAAGTTCCGGCGCGAGTTCGACCAGTACGTGAACCTGCGCCCGGCGCGCCTCATGCCCGGCGTGCGCTCGCCGTTGGCCGGCCTGAAGCCGGGCGACATCGACATCATGATCGTGCGCGAAAACACCGAAGGCGAGTACTCGAGCGTCGGCGGGCGCATGTTCGAAGGCACGGAGCGCGAGTTCGTGGTGCAGGAAACCGTCATGACGCGCACCGGCGTCGATCGGGTGCTCGAGTTCGCGTTCGAACTCGCACGCTCGCGCCCGCGCAAGCGCCTGACGTCGGCGACCAAGTCGAACGGCATCATGATCACGATGCCGTATTGGGACGAACGCGTCGACGCGATGGCCAAGCGCTACCCCGACGTTGCCGTGGACCGCTACCACATCGACATCCTGACCGCGCACTTCGTGCAGCGGCCGCAGGTGTTTGACGTCGTCGTGGCGAGCAACCTGTTCGGCGACATCCTGAGCGACCTCGGACCGGCGTGCGCCGGGACGATCGGCATCGCGCCTTCAGCGAGCCTGAACCCGACGCGACGCTTCCCGTCGCTGTTCGAACCGGTGCACGGCTCGGCGCCCGACATCGCCGGCAAGGGCATTGCGAACCCGATCGGTCAGATCTGGTCGGCCGCGCTGATGCTGGACTACTTTGGGCACCGGGATGCGCACGACGCCATCGTCCAGGCGATCGAGTCGGTTCTCGAGCCGTCGAGCGGTGCGCCGCGAACCGCGGACCTGGGTGGCCGCGCCGGTACCGCCGACGTGGGCCGCGCCATCGCAGACGCCCTGGGTCATCGGGGCTGAGCCAATTCGTAACAGAATTCGCGCCGCGCCATGCGCGCAAAGACTCGCCGTTGATAGGCGCAGCGCGCCGCGTTGTCAAGCGTGGAAGCACGCGTTTCGCCCGTGAAGTCGGCTCAGGGAATACGCATAGAATTCGCTTCCCCACGGGTGGGCCTGCCCACGGCGTGGCGGCATGACACTGACATCCCGGCGCCACGATGCAGCCGAGAGCAACGATCAAGATACAGACGTGAGACACCTTTGAAGGGGAAACACTCGTGAACAAGACCGAATTGATCGAACACATTGCCAAGCAGGCGGATATCTCCAAGGCCGCCGCCACCCGGGCGCTCGAGGCCGTGATCGGTGGTGTCAAGGCAACGCTGAAGAAGAACAACTCCGTGTCGCTCGTCGGCTTTGGTACGTTCAGCGTCAGCAAGCGCGCCGCGCGTGCCGGGCGCAACCCACGCACCGGAGCGGCGATCAAGATCAAAGCGGCGAAGGTTCCGAAGTTTCGTCCAGGCAAGGCGTTGAAAGACGCATTGAACTGACGCGGTCGGTTCGCGTCGCCCCACAAGTTCAGCGTGGGTGCTTAGCTCAGTTGGTAGAGCGGCGCCCTTACAAGGCGTAGGTCGGGGGTTCGAACCCCTCAGCACCCACCACGGCAGCGACCGCGCCGCACTAGAATCGCGGTCGCGTTTCAGTCGTTCCAGCAGTTGAGGCGAACTCCGGTTCGCCTTTGTCGCTTTTGGGCCAGCAGCGTCGCTGGCATTTCGTCATTCGCGCCCAAGGTCGCCGCCTTGCGGCGACCGTCTTGCGCAGGGATCGATGAAAGTGGCCGAGCCACAATTCATCGAGAGCTGCACCGGGCTTGATTCCATCGAGGCCATCGATGTTCGATTTTTTCCGCCGCCACACCCGCGTTCTGCAATTCGTCCTCGTGTTGCTCATCTTCCCGTCGTTCGTCTTTTTCGGCATTCAGGGCTACAGCCGCTTCACCGGGAACGAGAACACGAAAGTCGGTTTCGTCGCCGGGCAGGGGATCACTCAGGGCGAATGGGACGCAGCGCACCGCGACCAGATGGAGCGCGTGCGGCGCCAGATGCCCGGAATCGATACGCGCATGTTCGATACCCCCGAGATGAAACTGCAGTCGCTCGAGGCGCTGATTCGGGAGCGCGTGATCCAGGCCGCGGTGCAGAAGGCCAGTCTCCACACGAGCGACGAGCGCCTGCTGCGCCTGTTCGGCGCGGATCCGGAGTTGGCTTTTCTGCGCAATCCCGACGGCAGCGTCAACCCCAGCGCCCTGGCGGCGCAGGGCATGTCGAGCGAAGCGTTCGCCGAACGGCTGCGCCGCGACATGACGGCGCGCCAGGTTCTCGCCGGTCTCAGCATGAGCGCGTTTGCGCCGGCGGGCGCCGCGGCGGCCGCGCTGGACGCGATGTTCCAGCAGCGCGAGATTCAGCTGCAACGCTTCGAACCGAAGGACTACCTGCCCAAGGTGAACCCGAGCGACACCGACCTGGACGCGTTCTACAAGAATCCAATCAACGCGGCGCAGTTTCAGGCGGCGGAGAAGGCGAACGTCGAGTATCTGGTGCTCGATCTGGCCAGCGTCATGAAGGGGCTCAGCGTTTCCGAAGCCGAGTTGCGCGACTTCTACGAGCAGAACGCGGCGCGTTTCACTGCGCCCGAAGAACGGCGCGCAAGCCACATCCTGATCAAGGCAGAGAAGGGCGCAGCGGCAGACGAGCGCGCCAAGGCGAAGGCAAAAGCCGAGGCGCTGCTTGCTCGAGGTCACGAATAAGCCGGCGATTTGCCGACGTGGCGCGGAAGAACTCCGAGGATCCCGGCTCGGCGGACAAGGGCGGCGACCTCGACTTCTTCGGCCGCGGCATGATGGTGAAGGGATTCGAAGACGCGGCGTTTGCGCTCAAGCCGGGCAGACGAGCGGCGTCGTCGAGAGCGACTTTGGCTATCACATCATCCGCGTCACGGCGGCGCGGGGTGGCGAGAAGCGCAGTTTCGAGAGTGTGAAAGGTGAAATCGAAGCCGAACGCAAGAAGCAGCTCGCCCAGACCGAATTCGCGGCGCGCGGCCGTCGGATTTTCCAACATGGTGGAGGACCAGTCCGACAGCCTGAACGCTGCAGCCGAGAAGTTCAAGCTCGAGATCCAGAAAGCGAACGACGTTCTGCGCCTCGGCAATGCACAAGACAAGGGGCCTCTGGGCAACGCCAAGTTTCTCGAGTCGCTGTTCGCATCCGAGTCGGTGAAGGGTAAACGCAATACCTTGGCGATCGACATCGGCGACAACCAGCTCGTCTCCGGCCGGATCGTGCAGCACACGCCGGCGCGGCAACTCGCGTTCGCCGAGGTCGCGGATCGGGTTCGCGAGCAAGTGAAGAATGCTCAAGCCGGCGAGCTCGCGCGCAAGGAAGGCGCGGCTCGACTCGTTGCAGTGCAGGCGGCGCCGCAAACCGCTTTGCCCGGGCCGACACAACTGGTCTCGCGCGCGCAAGCGCGCTCCGTCGCGAGACAGGTGCTGGACGCCGCGCTCAAGGCACCCGCAGCGACGCTGCCCGCCGTGCTGGGCGTGGACCTCGGCGCCGAAGGCTACGCCGTCGTGCGCGTGACCAAAGTGCTCGGCCGCGACCCCGCCGCAGGCGCCCCGGCGCAAGGGCAGCAACAGTACTCGCAAGCCTGGGCCGACGCCGAAGCGCAGGCGTACTACGCCGCGCTCAAGCAACGCTTCAACGTCGAACTCGCCGTGCCCGCCTCGGCCGCCGCGAGCGCGAATGCCCCCTGAGCTGGGACGCGTGGCAAGGCATCACGGGGTGCGTCCGCTATACTTTTCGCCTGCGGTGGCTGTAGCTCAGTTGGTAGAGTCCAGGATTGTGATTCCTGTTGTCGTGGGTTCGAGCCCCATCAGCCACCCCAAGAATCTCTAGTCAAATCAGGCACTCGGGTGCCTGTTTTTGTTTTGGGGTCTGAACTTTGCCGAAGACCTCGCCTCGCTCTCTCGCGCCTCCATCCCGCCCGCCCACATCGATACGCCGCCCCTGGCCCGCACTCGCCCAAGCCGTCAATGAACATCGTCATCCTGGGCGCTGGTCGCGTCGGCGAAAGCGTGGCCGAAAGCCTGGTGTCGGAACAGAACGACATCACGGTGATCGACGTCGACCCGGTGCGCCTGAACGCGCTGCAGGACCGGCTCGACCTGCGCGGCGTCGCTGGCAACGGCATCCAGCCCTCGGTCCTGAAGAGCGCCGGGATCGAGGATGCCGACCTTTTCATCGCCTGCGCGCCGATGGACGAGACCAACCTCGTCGCGTGCAAGGTCGCGCATGACGTCTTCAACGTGCCGACGACGATCGCGCGCATCCGTTCGAGCGAGTTCGAAGACGGTTCGGAGATGCTGGGCGAGGGCGGTTTCGCGGTGGACCGGGTGATCTGCCCCGAACAGAGCGTCACGAGCTACATCCGCAAGCTGATCGAATACCCCGAGGCGCTGCAGGTGCTGGAGTTCGCCGACGGTCTGGTGAGTCTGATCGCGGTGCGCGCGGTGGCCGGAGGGCCGCTCGTGCTGCACAGCCTGGCCGAGATTCCGCGCCTCGTGCCCGGCGCGGAGATGCGCATCGTCGCGATCTACCGCCTCGACAAGGTGCTGTCCGATCTCGACGGCAACACCCGCATCGAACCCGGCGACGAAGTGTTCGTGCTCGCCGCGACGGAACACATCCGCCAGGTGCTGGGCGCGCTGCGCCAAATGGATCGCCCGGTGCGCCGCCTCATGCTGGCCGGCGGCGGCAAGGTCGGCCTGCGGCTGGCGCGCGAGATCCATGACGAGTACCAGATCAAGGTGATCGAGGCGAACGCCGCGCGCTGCCAGTACCTGGCGACGCAGTTGCCCTCAAGCGCGCTGGTGCTGCACGGCGATTCGACCGACGAAGACTTGATGGGCGACGAGAACGTCGCCGAGATGGACCTGTTCCTCGGCCTGACGAGCGACGACGAAGACAACATCCTGGCCTGCCTGCTCGCGAAGCGCCTGGGCGCGCGGCGCGTGCTCGCGCTCATCAACCGCCGCGCCTATGCCGACCTGGTGCAGGGCACGCAGATCGACATCGCGATCTCGCCGGCGCACGCCGTGATCGGCGAACTGCTCGCCTACGTGCGGCGTGGCGACGTGCAGGCGGTGCACAGCCTGCGCCGCGGCGCGGCCGAGGCGCTCGAGGCGATCGTGCGCGGCGACCGCAAGACCGGCCGCATGGCCGGGCGCCGCATCGACGAGATCGGCCTGCCGGCGGGCGCGCAGGTGGGCGCGGTCGTGCGCGGCCTGCACCATGCCGATGGCAGCGAGGCCGGCACGCAGGCCACGCCGCAAGTCATCATGACGCACCACGACACCGTCATCCAGCGCGACGACCATGTGATCATCTTCGTGCCACACAAGCGCATGGTGCGCGAGGTCGAGAAGCTGTTCCAGGTCAGCGCGACCTACCTGTTCTGATTCCGATGGGAATCCTCGCCGTCGTCGCGCTGGTCGGCCGCATGGTGCTGCTGTTCGCCTTGCTGACGCTGGTGCCGCTCGGGTTTGCGTGGGCGAATCACGACGGTGCCGAATCGGCCTTCATCGTCGCCTCGCTCGTGACCTTCGGCGCGGGGGCGCTGATGAGCCTCGCGACACGGCGCTTTCGGCGCGAACTGCAGCCGCGCGACGGCTTCGTGCTGGTGACGCTGACCTGGCTCGTGCTGCCGGCGTTCGGCGCGCTGCCGCTGCTGCTCGCCATCCCCGGGCTGAGCGCGACCGACGCCTACTTCGAAGCGATGTCGGCGTTCACCGCCACCGGTGCCACGGTGCTGAGCGGCTTGGACGCACTGCCGCTGTCGGTGAACGTGTGGCGCCACTTCATGATGTTCGTCGGTGGCTTGGGCATCATTGTGCTGGCAGTCGCGATCCTGCCGCTGCTCGGCGTGGGCGGTAGCCAGCTCTTCAAGGCCGAGACGGCCGGCCCGCTGAAAGACCAGAAACTCACGCCGCGCATCGCCGACACGGCGCGTGGCATCTGGGCCACCTACGGCCTGATGTCGGTCGCGTGCTTCCTGGCTTACCGCGGGGCCGGCATGAGTTGGGCGGACGCGTTCATGCACATGTGCTCGACCGTCAGCCTCGGCGGGTTTTCGTCGCACGACGCGAGCTTCGGTCACTGGAACTCTTCCCTGATCGAGGCCGTGGCGATGCTCTTCATGGTGCTTGCGGGCGTGAACCTGACGCTGTACTTCGCGGCCTGGCGCCAGCGATCCGGCGGCGTGCTGTGGCGCAACGTTGAGTTGCGCAGCTTCTTTGGCGTGTTGCTGGGGAGCATTGCGCTGATTTCGGTTTACCTGACGGTCAATGGGGCCTACCCGGACTTCCCGCAGGCGCTGCGCCACACCGCATTCCACGTCGTCTCGGTCGCGACAACCACCGGATACGCGACGCACGACTATGCGCAGTGGCCGCTGTTCGCGCCGCTGCTGATGATCCTGCTCGGCTGCTTCGCCACCTGCGCCGGCTCCACGGGCGGCGGCATCAAGATGATCCGCATGCTGCTGCTGCTCGCGCAGTCGCGCCGCGAGCTGGTGCGCGTGGTGCACCCCCACGTGGTGAATCCGGTCGTGATCGGTGGCCGGGCGATCTCGGACCGCGCCATCGAGGGCGTGATCGCGTTCATGATGCTCTACGGCGCGACGCTGGTGGGCCTGACGATGGTGCTGTTGTTCAGCGGCCTGGACGTCGTGACCGCGTTCACCGCGACGATCGCCTGCGTCAACAACATCGGGCCGGGACTGGGAGAGGTTGGCCCCGCGGTCAACTACGGGGGCTTGAGCGACTTTCAGACCTGGGTCTGCACCGCGGCAATGATGCTCGGCCGGCTCGAACTGCTGTCGGTGCTGGTGCTGTTCACGCCGCAGTTCTGGCGCAAGTAGCACGCTGCGCTGAAGGTGGACAGCGGTACGCCGGGGCTACTGGCCAGCTCGAGACTGACCCGCAAAGTCGTTCACCACGACTTTGCAGCAAATGCCGTGAGGCTTCGCCTCCGACCACTCGACCTGGCCGTTGAGCTGTTTCACGCGTTTGCGCACGCCGCCCAGGCCGAGGCCGTGCGACCAGCCCTTCGGGCCGTGGCCGCGGCCGTCGTCGCAGACGCTGAGTTGCATCCGGTCGCGCTCGAGTTTCACGCTCACCTCGACCCGGCTCGCCATCGAGTGCGCAATCGTGTTGCTGACGAGCTCGCGCAGGATGCGCGTGAGCGCCGACCATTGCACCATGCCGAGCAGCACGTCGTCGTCAAACTCGCACGACCAACCGAGATCGATGTTGGCCGCGTCCAGGCGGTGCGTCAGATCGACTTTCCATTCCCCCGCGGCGTGCGACAGCCGATGGCTCGACGCGGCCAAGCCGCGTGTCAAGGTCTTCAGGTCTTGCAGCGTGTGGCGTGCGTATTCCTCCATCTCTGGCGATTGCGCCTTGTAGATGAGGGTCAGAAGGCGCGCGCCGATGTCGTCGTGCAGGTCTTGCGCGATGCGAACCCGCTCTTCGCCGCGGCCGCGCTCGACGGCACGGTCATAGGCGACCGCGCGTTCGAGCTGTTCGACGATGCGATCGGCGAGCCGAATGTCCTCGGAAGTGAAGAGGCGATTGCCGCGCTGTGCGAAGCGCACCACGATCGCGCCTTCGTAACCTTGGCTGTCGAAAGCGACCGCGGGGACGGGCACCTGCATCGTTGAGCCGTCTTCGGTGACGCGGGTTCGCGACGCTGGATCCGGGACAATTTTGACCTGCAGCGGGTCGAACAATTCGTTCAGGAACTCGGCGAGCAGTTTCGCGCTTCGGTCCGGATGCGACTCGACTTCGCGGGCGATTCGGTACAGGCGCTCGAACATGCGCTCGGTCGTGATCACACTGATGCCCAGAAACCGCGCGAGCAGCCAGTGCCGCAGCATCACGTGGGCACTCGAGGCGATCCACAGGGATGGCAGTGCGGCAAGGAATGGGTTCAATCCCAGGCTGCTTGTGAGCAGCCATTCGAGCCAGATGACGAACGCGCCGGCTGCGACGAGCACGCCGAATTCGCGTCCGATCTGCTGGCGTCGCGAAAGCAACGGCGTGAGCGCCAGCAGCGCCGAGAGCATGAGAGCCCAGAGCGTCGGGCCGGTGCCGGCGATCTGCGCCTGCCACCAGGGTTGTGCGTGCGTCGAGGCCAGCACCACGGTCAGTCCGACCCACAGCGCCGCCCCAAGAGCGGCAAACGGCAGCATGAGCCGCGTGAAGGGCGCAGGCCCCAGGTGTGCCGACCAAGCCAGGAGCGCGACGACCGATGCGGCGAGCGCCGTCGTCGCCACCTGCAACGTCCACCAGCCCCAGGGGAGCAGCGTCGCCGCAGCAAGCGCCAGGGCCGCACCGCCCCAGGCGATCGCAGCCCAACGAGCCCCCCCTGGAAGCGGCCGCGGCCACAGGCACACGAGGTGGACCAAGGCCGCCCCCATGATGAGATCGAACGCGCCACGAAGCGCGAAATCCGCGGCCAGAAAGCGCGGCGGAATGCCCAGGTCGAATGCGCTGACGACCGCATCGAAACAAAGGTTGCCTGCCTGGCACAGCGCCATGACGACATACAGATGATTCACCGGCGAGGGCCGCAGCAGCAAGATGGCCATGCTGAGCAGGAACAACGCCAGCGCGCAGGCGCAGCGCAACCAGTAGCCATCGGGCAGGTCGCTCACGGTGCGCCGCGCCACGGACTGCACGACGCTGCTCCCGTCGCCGAACTCCAGCGTCACCTGGTCGTTGGCCAGAACCGTCGCGATGGCTTGCTGAAGCGCGCGTTGTTTCGTGCGCGCCGCGTCGTCGACGATCCAGCGCGGCGAACGCTGCAGCAGCGCTTCGTCGTGCAATTCAATCCGCAGCGCCGGGCTCGACAAGGCAACCAAACGCTGGCCCACGTGAGGCACGAGGGCCGGAGCTCCTGCGGCGCGCAGCGTCATTTCGCCCTGCCGCGTGACCTGCCACGATCCGTCCAGGTGCGGCGCCGCCGCCGTCTCGCGCGCCAGCCAGACGAGCATCAGGCAACCCGACAGCGCCAGGAGAACCAGAATTCGCAGGCGCCAGCCTTGCCAACGCGACATCGGTGCGTCGCCCATCGCCTTCAGAAGCGAACCCGAGTCGGGGCCGGAATCGACCTTTGTCAAGCGCATGCGCGAGACCGCGTCCTCACGCATCGGCGCGCCGCCTCAGCGAGCGTCTCAGACCAGTCCCTGCCGGCTTGCCAGGACGGCCGCCTCGGCCCGGCTCGAGACGTTGAGCTTCTTGTAGATGGACTTGATATGGTCGTTCACGGTGAACCACTTGATGCCCATCAGACTCGCGATCTCCTTGATCGTGAATCCCTTGCTCAAGTAGGTGAGGACCTCGCTTTCGCGTGGCGTCAGCTTGTCGTGATCCGGCGCCGCGGGGGGTGCGTGTGCGGCAGCACCCACGCCGGCTGAGCGGCTGCTTTGAAATGCCGTGTAGGCCGGAACCAGCATGCCTTCGCCCGCGCTGGCGGTGATCGACCCGAGGCGGAAATGCGCCAACAGGCGCCGCGCCACGGCGGGCGACAGCGGCGGCTGGCCACGCACGATCTTCTGCAGTTCTTCGACCAGGACTTCGAACCGGTCTTCCTTCAGCAAGTAGCCGTCGGCGCCGCATTGCAGCGCCGGGAAGAGGTGGTCGTCGTCGGAATAGAGCGTCGTGACGATCTTCGTCGCCGGGTACCTGGCGAGCTCGGTGAGCAGCTCCAGGCCGGTGCCGTCGGGCAGTTCGAGATCGACCAGGATGAGGCGGAACAGGTCCGCCGCGGCCGACGTCGCAGGCGCTGCGCTGAGTTGGCGCCTTGCGGTTTCGAGGTCGCCGGCCTCGGTGATGGCGATCGTGTCGCTGAAGCTTTCGCGCACGACGCGGCTCAGGAAGCTGCGTGCCACCGGGTTGTCTTCGAGGATGAGCACCTTGATGGGCATGCGAGTTCGATGTCCGTTATCTGCTCCTTGGCATGGTAGCGCAGCGTTGACGCCGAACCTCACCTGGGTTGAGGGGGGTCCTCGTTGGTCAACACGAGTTTGCCGCACACGGTGCGGCTGCTCATGAGCGAAAACGCTTGCAGGAGTTGGCTCATCGGCAGCTTGCGGTCGATCGCCGGTTTCACCTTGCCTTGTGCGTACCACTGGGCCAGCTCGCCGAGCATCTTCGCGTTCGCCTTCGGCTCGCGCCGGGCGAACTCGCCCCAGAACACGCCCACGAGCGACGCGCCTTTGAGCAAGGCGAGGTTGATCGGCAGCGACGGAATCGCGCCCTGAGCGAAGCCGATAACAAGGTAGCGCCCACGCCAGGCGATGGAGCGGAACACGGGCTCGGCCAGATCGCCTCCGACCGGGTCGTAGACGACGTCCGGGCCTTTGCCACCGGTGAGGAGCTTGATCTGATCGCGCAGGTTCGCGCTGCTGTAGTTGATCGTCGCGTCGGCACCGAGCGTGGTGCAGAAGTCGCACTTGGCGTCCGACGACGCTGCGGCGATGACTCGTGCGCCCACCGCCTTCGCGATCTGAATCGCCGCCGTTCCCACACCGCCTGCGGCGCCGAGCACGAGCACGGTTTCGCCGGCCTTGAGCGTGGCGCGGTCGAGCAGCGCGTGGTGCGTGGTGCCGTAGGTGAGAACGAACGCCGCGGCGTCATCGAGCGCAAATCCTGGTGGCAATGGCATCGCCAGCGCGGCGTCGACGCAGGCGTGGGTCGCGAAACCACCGGTGCCGCCGAACGCAGCGACCTTGTCGCCGATTTTGAAATGGGTCACTCCCGCCCCGACGGCGTCGATCCAACCGGCGTACTCCGAGCCTGGCACAAACGGCGGCACAGGCTTCATCTGATATTTGTTCTGCACGATCAACAGGTCGGGGAAGTTCAGGCTCGCCGCAGCGATCCTGATTCGCACTTCGCCGGCACGCGGCTCGGGATCGGGCAGCGCCGTCCACTTCAATCCTTCAACGCCGATCGGGTTCTCGCAAAGCCAAGCGTGCATGCCGGTCTCTCCTCGGTGATGGGGCGCATGATACCCAGCAGGGCGGCGTCGAACCGCGATTCGGCGCCCGATGTATCCCTACAATCGTTGCATGCGAATTCTCATCGCGAACGACGACGGCTACCTGGCTCCGGGACTGACCGCGCTCGTGCGCGCCTGCGAAGGGCTCGGTGACCTCGACGTCGTTGCGCCCGAACAGAACGCGAGCGGCACGTCGAATTCGCTGACCCTGAACCGCCCGCTGTCGGTGTTCACCGCGAGCAACGGCTATCGCTATGTGAACGGCACGCCGTCCGATTGCGTGCACCTCGCCCTCACCGGGGTCCTTCCGCACCGGCCCGACCTTGTCGTCTCGGGGATCAACAACGGCGCGAACATGGGCGATGACACGGTCTATTCCGGGACTGTCGCCGCGGCGATGGAAGGCTACTTGTTCGGCATTCCGTCGATCGCCTTCTCGCAGGTCGAGAAGGGCTGGGGCGAACTCGATGCCGCGACGCAGGCGATGCGCGCGCTCATCGTTCAGGTGCTGCGCGATCCGCCGCTTCCCGGCGCGTGGCTGCTCAACGTCAACATCCCGAATCGCCGCGATGCGGTGCAGCTGGAGCGCGTCGTGACGCGCCTCGGGCGTCGCCACGCGAGCGAGCCCCTGGTGCGCCAGGACAGCCCACGCGGCGAGGCGCTGTACTGGATCGGGCCGGCCGGCGACGTGCGCGAAGCCGGACCGGGTACCGATTTTCACGCGACCTCGGGAGGCAAGATCTCGATCACCCCGCTGCAGGTCGACCTCACCGAACACGCCGCGCTGCCGCATTGGCGCGAGTGGCTCAGCCGATGACCGTTGCGACGCGCCGCGCGGCCAGGTTTCCGTTGCGCCTGGATCAAATGCCGACCCTGGGTGGCGGAGCGGAGTCCAGCGCCGGCATTGAGCATCGCGCTGCGCCGGTCGGCCTGGGAATGGATTCGGATCAGGTTCGGCTGCGCATGGTGCGTCGGCTGCGCGACGTCGGCGTGCACCACGCGGGTGTGCTGCAGGCGATGGCGTCGATTCGGCGCCATGATTTTCTCGACCCCGCGCTCGCCACCCAGGCTTACGAAGACACGAGCCTGCCGATCGGCCACGGCCAGACGATCTCCAAGCCCTCTGTCGTCGCCCGAATGATCGAACTCCTGTTTGACGGAGCAGGTGCGCGCGAGTCGAAAAGCCTCGGGCGCGTTCTCGAGATCGGCACCGGGTGCGGATACCAGGCGGCGCTGCTGGGGTTGCTCGGCACGCATGTCGTCTCGATCGAACGGATCAGGCCTTTGCACGAGCGCGCCCGCGAACTGCTCGTTGGCGTTCGGCGCGACAACGTGCGCCTCGTGTTCGGCGATGGCCGGCTCGGGCACCTGCCGAATGCGCCGTACGACAGCATCATCGCCGCCGCGGGCGGCGATGACGTGCCTGCGGCTTGGCTCGATCAACTCGCACCCGCCGGGCGGCTCGTGGTTCCCGCGCGGCAGCCGGGCTCGGCCGGGCAGGTGCTCGTGATCGTCGACAGGGACGAGCAGGGGCTGCGTCGGAGCGTGTCCGGGGCAGTCCACTTCGTCCCCCTAAAATCGGGCGTCGTCGGCTGATGTGGTGCGATCAATTCATGTTCACGCGGTGTTCGAACGGGCTGGCCTGGCGTGTGACCGTGCCGGCCATCATGCTGTTGCTGCTCGCCGCTTGTGCCACGCCGAGGAGCCCAGCACCCGTCGAGGACCGCATGGCGAATCGCCAGGCGCCTGCCTCATCGGCGCCCGTCGCGCCGCCTGCAACGGCAGCGCCGGCCGAGCCGCCCAAGACATTGAACACCGAGAACGCCGGCAAAGCTGGCTTCTACACCGTCAAGCCGGGCGACACGATGATTCGCATCGGCCTGGAGACCGGCCAGAACTGGAAAGACCTCGTCAAGTGGAACAACCTGGACAACCCGAACGTCATCGAGGTCGGCCAGGTCTTGCGCGTCGTTGCCCCGGGCGCCGACACGGGGGTGACGACGCGTCCGATCACGCCGCCGAAGATCGAGACGCGGCCTTTGGACGCGCGCAATGCAGCGAGCGCAGCGTCGGCGGCGCCGGTGGCTGCCGCTTCGTCGGCCTCGGCGTCGGCGTCAGGTTCGGCAGCGAGCGTGGTGCCGCGCGATGCCGATGACGACGTGAGCTGGCAATGGCCCGCGGCAGGCTCTCTGCTTTCGCCATTCGAAGAAGGCAAAGTCAAAGGGTTGACGATCGGCGGCAAGGCCGGCGACCCGGTGGTGGCGGCCGCCGAGGGGCGCGTCGTCTATGCGGGATCGGGCCTGCGCGGTTATGGCAATCTGGTCATCCTCAAGCACAACAACACCTACCTCACCGCGTACGCCCACAACCAAGTGTTGATCGTGAAGGAGGATCAGAGCGTGCGGCGCGGCCAGAAGATCGCGGAAATGGGCTCGACCGACGCCGACCGGGTGCAGCTGCACTTCGAGATCCGACGCCAGGGCAAACCGATCGACCCCGCAAAGTTGTTGCCACCGCGCTGAGCCGCGTGCAACGCAATCAGGCGGCGTGATGATCCGCAGCGATTTTCGCTTCGCCGAGCGCCTGCGGGTTCGATGGGCCGAGATCGACGCCCAGAACATCGTCTTCAACGGCCATTACCTGATGTATTTCGACACCGCGATCGCCGGTTACTGGCGCGCAATGGCCTTGCCCTATCACGACACGATGTTAGCCTTGCACGGCGACCTTTACGTTCGCAAGGCGAGCCTCGAGTACCTCGGCTCGGCGCGCTACGACGACAGCGTCGACGTCGGCGTGCGCTGCGAGCGCGTCGGAAATTCCTCGATCCAGTTCGAGTGCGGGGTTTTTCGCCAAGCTTCATTGCTCGTCTCGGGGACGTTGATCTATGTCTTCGCCGATCCGGCAACCCAGACGTCGCGCCCCGTTCCCGACGCTTTGCGCGATTGCCTGCTCGGGTTCGAAGCCGGCCAGGAGATGCTGGGCGTGACGCTCGGTCGCTGGGCCGACCTCGAAGCCGACCTGCGCCGCATTCGCACCCAGGTCTTTGTGCAAGAGCAGGGCGTGCCCGAGGCGCTGGAGTTCGACCCGGTTGACGCCGACGCGACCCACGCGATCGCTCGCAACCGCATGGGCATGGCGCTCGGGACGGGGCGCGGCTTCTTCGATGAATCCGGGGAGTACCGGATCGGACGGATGGCGGTGCTTGCGCCGTTGCGCAGCCAAGGCGTTGGCCGGCAGCTGCTGGACCAACTTGTGCAGGCGGGGCGTGCGCTCGGGGCACAGCGTGTCGGGCTCAGCGCACAAACCGCTGCGGTGCCGTTCTACTTGCGCGCGGGTTTTGCAACGCAGGGAGGCGTCTACGATGATGCCGGAATCCCACACATCGAAATGATCCGTCCGCTGTCCGCCGGGGCCTAAGAGCCTGGGCGAAAAACCCTGCGACCGAAGCGCGCAGGTTGAACAACGGACATGTCTTGGGGCAAGATTCGCCTGCCCGATTCGTTCTTCGTCACCAAGACTCCGGCGGAGCGAAACGGGTGCGGACCCGCTGGCCATACGGCCCCATTTTCAAGGAGCAATCATGTCACTGCGAATCAACGACCTGGCGCCCAACTTCAAGGCCAAGACGACTCAAGGCACGATCGACTTTCACCAGTGGATCGGCGACAGCTGGGCCATCCTCTTTTCTCACCCGAAGGACTTCACGCCCGTGTGCACGACCGAACTCGGCTACATGGCGAAGATCGAGCCCGAGTTCAAGAAGCGCAACTGCAAGCTGATCGGTCTCAGCGTCGACCCTGTGGACGCGCATGACCGCTGGGCGAAGGACATCGAAGAGACCCAGGGGCACTTGCCGAAGTACCCGATGATCGGTGACACCGAACTCGCGGTGGCCAAGGTGTACAACATGCTGCCCGCCGACGAAGCCGGGACGTCGGAGGGCCGGACCGCCGCGGCGAACGCGACGGTGCGTTCGGTGTTCGTGATCGGCCCGGACAAAAGAATCAAAATGACGATGACGTACCCGATGACGAGTGGGCGCAACTTCGACGAAATCCTGCGCGTTCTCGATTCGATGCAACTCACCGCCAAGCACAAGGTCGCCACGCCGGCGAACTGGAAGAAGGGCGAGGACGTGATCATCGCCGGCTCGGTGTCCGACGACGAAGCGAAGAAGCTGTTCCCCGGCGGTTGGAAGGCGCCCAAGCCGTACCTGCGCGTCGTCAAGCAACCGGGTTGACGCCGACGCGATTCGGCGGCGAGTCTTCGCTGTCGCCCGCGGCGTATTCCAGGATGCCCTGGAGCGCCGCTGGCGGCCGTGTGTCAACCGGCGCGCTAAGCCAACGCCTGGGTCACTTCGGCGTTCTCAATCGATGGAACCGGCGAATGGCTCGTGTGGCGCGGCGGCCAGCGACGAATCGTCGAGCGGCGCAAGGTCACCGTTCCGTCGGATCCGAAGCTGCGCTCCAGCACATGCGTCACCAGATTGCGATTCACTCGCTCCGTGATGATCAGCGTCGACGCTCGCGTACCGTAAGACTGATCGGCGCTTTGGATGAACGCCGGCGAGAGCTGCCTCTCGCGCTCCAGCGCGATGCCCGTCTTGGGCAACTGGCTGTCGTGCGCCAAGGTGCGCGAGGACAGGGCGTCGAAAAGTTGCGAAGCGAGCTCGTCGACGGCAGTGGCCCGCTCGACGCTGGCGAGCACCTCGGCCTTCAGCGACACCACTTTCGGCCACGGCGTATCGAGCGCCGCGTTGGACAAGCCGTAAACGCCGCGCTCGAGGCGGCGCGGGTAGGCGCCGGCGTTGCTCAGCCAAAAGCATTCTCCGAGGCGAAAGTCCGCAGCGATGAGGTTGAACCCGTTGTAGCCGGCGACGGAAGTGCGCATCCAGAATTTGTCGACCGATTCGCGCGCGGCGAGCCAGTTCGGCACGATCTGGCCGCGCGATGGCGCGTCGTCGAACGTCAGGCGCGCGTCACGCACGTTGGTGACGAGCCCGAGACGGCCTTGCGCCGTGAGGCCGAGCCAGGTGCCGCCGCTTTGCAGATCGCGCCCGCCGAGGATTGCCGGCTCTGCTGCGCCCGGACTCCACCAGGACAGGCCCGCCGTCGGGCGCTCGAAGTACTCGTCGCGGTTCGCCGCAATGACCAACGGGAATTTGCGGTTCTTGTCGAGGGCCAGGGCCACCAGACACATCAGCATTCACCTCGCCACATGGACAAACGTCGTCCGCCCGGGGGGCGCACAAGCGCATCCGCGCGAGATACTAGATGAGTGACCTGCGCGAAAACGTGCGAACTGCGGCGAATCGAGAACACGCCGTGAACTGTTCCCGCACAGTGCGACCCATGTCGCCCAGCGCAGGGCCCCGGAGGCTGTCGCCTCAGGCGGTCTGACTGGTCGGCAGCGGAACGTCGTACGGGAGGTCGCGCCCCACGAGACGTGCACCGCCGGGTTGCCCGAGGTGCAGAGCGCCGCGCTGCCAGGCGGCCAGTTTGACCTCGACAAGCACGGCGGAGCCGGGCCCTTGCGGCTTCGGCGCCGCGTTGACGACCATCCCGGCAGGTTGCGCGGGGTCCTCGGCTTCGAAGACTTCCTGGCCCGCGCGGGCCTCTGCGTCAGAGTCGAAAAGGAACATGCGGCGCTTCACCGAGCCTCGGTACTGACTTCGCGCGACGACCTCCTGGCCGGGGTAACACCCTTTTTGAAAGTCGACACCGCCGAGCAGCTCGTAGTTGACCATCTGAGGCACGAACATGTCGACGGTCTTTGCCTCGATGAATGGTATTCCGCTCGACACCTGAAGCCAGCGCCAAGCTTGCTCGCCGATCTGTGGCTCGGTCGACTCGGCGCTTTTCGCCGTCGAGCTCGGCAACCACAGCGCCAACGACTGCCCCGCGCCAGAGGGAAGCCTGATCGCCGTTCCTTCGGCACCATCGCGCCGCTCCCACACGGACGACTCGCCGAGTGCCCCGATGACGCTGCTTCCAGCCAGGCCGAAGACGGGAATTTCTTCGGACGCGTCGCTGAGCCGGCACTTCATTCGCAGCACGAACATCGACAGGCGCTTGAGGGTTGGCGCAAGCAAATCGGCGGCGCACAGCAAGATCACATCGGTTTGCCCCTGTTTCCAGGCGACGAAGCTCGCCTGGAGGCGGCCCTTGGCGGAACAGAACCCCGCCAGTCGCGCCCGATCTTCCGGAAGCCCCAAGAGGTCGTTCGTCAGCTGCGCTTGAAGGAACGCGCCGGCGTCGGCGCCGGAAACCCGAATGCACGCAAAGTAGCGAAGTCTTGCGATTCCGTTCAGCACTGAAGGGTCCATGTGGCGATTATCATGGCGCCCGATGAGCCAAGGAGGGAACGACAAGGGCGAGCCACGGCGCAGCGATCCAAGGCTGCGCACATGAGGTGGCTGCGAATCGGCTTGCTGGCGCTGCTCCCCCTCTTGGGCGCGGTGGCTGCTGCAGCGTGGTGGTTGCATTCGCCGCTGGCGCTGCGATCGGACAAGGTTCAGATCGCGATTGCGCCAGGGGCAAGCGCAAAGGAGGTTGCGCAGGCGGTGCAGGCAGCGGGTGTCGAGTCCTCGCCCTTCCTGCTGTCGCAGTGGTTCCGCTGGTCCGGGCAGGAGCGCAAGATCCGCGCTGGAAATTACGAAATCGACCGCACGTTCACCCCCGTCGTGCTGCTGTCGGCGCTGGTTCGCGGCGAGCAGACCTTGGCCAGCGTGAGGTTGCTCGAAGGCTGGACGTTTCATCGGTTCCGCGCTGAACTCGCGATGGCCGAGGCGCTGAAACCGACCACCGCCATGATGAGTGACAGCGAAATCATGGAGCGCCTGGGCGCGCCCGGCGTCGCGCCCGAAGGTCGCTTTTTCCCCGACACGTATTCGTACAGCCGCGGCAGCAAGGATTTCGCCGTGCTCGAGCAAGCGTACCGGGCGATGCAGATCCGCTTGCAGACGGCCTGGAACGAGCGCGATCCCGACACGCCGCTGCGCAAGCCGGAAGACGCATTGATCCTCGCCTCGATCATCGAGAAAGAAACGGGCGCGAGCGCTGAGCGTGGCTGGGTCGCGAGTGTGTTCGTGAATCGCTTGCGAATCGGCATGCCACTGCAGACCGATCCGACAGTGATCTATGGCCTGGGGAATCGATTCGACGGCAATCTTCGCAAGCGCGACCTGCTCGCCGACACGCCGTTCAACACCTACACCCGTGCCGGCCTGCCGCCGACGCCGATCTCGATGCCCGGCAACGACTCCCTGCTCGCCGCAGTGCGGCCGCAACAGACGAAGGCGCTGTACTTCGTTGCCCGCGGCAACGGCTCAAGCCAGTTCAGCGAGACGCTTGCCGAGCACAATCGCGCGGTGGACAAATATCAACGCCGCAAATAGGCCGGGCGTGAACGGCCGACTCATCACGTTCGAGGGCATCGACGGCGCGGGCAAGTCGAGCCACATCGACGCGCTGGCGAACCGGTTCCGAAACGCAGGCGCCGAAGTCGTGTGCACGCGCGAACCGGGCGGAACGCCGCTTGCCGAGCAGCTGCGAACTCTGTTCCTGACCGAGCCGATGGACGCTCTGACGGAAGCGCTGTTGGTCTTCGCCGCCCGGCGCGACCACCTGCGCCAGGTCATTCGACCGGCGCTCGCCCGCGGCTGCACCGTACTCTGCGACCGTTTCACCGACGCGACTTTCGCCTATCAAGGGGCAGGGCGAGGGTTTCCGGTCGAGATCCTGGAACAGCTCGAATCATGGGTGCAGGAAGGCTTGCAGCCGACGCTGACGTTCTGGTTTGACCTCGCTCCTCATGTGGCCGCCATGCGGCGCTCCGCGGCGCGCAGTGCAGATCGTCTCGAGCAACTCGACGAAGCCTTCTTTGTCCGGGTTCGCGAGGGGTACAGGCAACGCGCGCAGCGTCAGCCGTTGCGCTTTGTCCGCATCGACGCCGAGCAGCAGATCGATTCGGTGGCGGATCAAATCGTCGCGGCATTGGAGGCGAGGCAGTGGTAGGCGATCCCGGCGCTGCACTGTACCCGTGGCTCGAGCCGCCCCTGCGCGAAGCATTGAAGCTGCACGCCGCGAATGCACTGTTGCTGCAGGGCCCGGATGGAAACGGTCAGTTTGAATTGGCGCTCGCCATCGCTGGCGCGTTCCTGTGCGAGTCGCGCCGCGAATCTGCGGCGCCGATTCGCGCTTGCGACACGTGCGCCGGTTGCCGCCTCTTCAAGGCTCGAACCCACCCCGACCTGATGTTCCTCGTTCCCGATTCCCTGCGCGAAGTCCTCGGCTGGCCACAGGCGCTGGGCGAGGAATCGGCCGCCGGGAGCGCCGCAGCCAAAGCCAAACCCAGCAAGGAAATTCGCGTTGACGACGTGCGCAGCGTGATCGGATTTGCGCAGTCGAGCAGCGCGCGCGGCAAGGGCAAAGTCGTGATCGTGCACCCGGCAGAGCGCATGAACGGCATCGCGGCGAACGCGCTGCTGAAGACGCTCGAGGAGCCTGCAGGCCAGACGCGCTACCTGCTGAGCAGCCACGCCGTCGACACGCTCCTGCCGACGGTGCGCAGCCGATGTCTGGCGGTATCGATCCCCCTGGCGGAGCAGAACGCGGCGTTGGCGTGGCTTGATTCGAAAGGGGTGAGCGAACCTGCGCAGCTGCTCGCTGCCACCGGAGGTCGACCTCTCGAGGCTCTCGACTGGGCAGCAGCGGGAATCGACGCTGCGTCATGGCTCAGCCTGCCGCAGCGCATCGCGCAGGGCAGGGCCGAGACGTTTGCCGATTGGCCGCTGCCGCGACTCATCGAGACCTTGCAAAAGCTCTGCCATGACGCGCTGTGCGTCGCGTTCGGCGCGGCGCCTCGCTACTTTGCGCGCCAGAGTTTGGGCATTCCCGGGAATGCAAGCAAGCTGATGCAGTGGTCGGCGGCGCTTCGTGAGCACGCGCGCCATGCGGAACATCCGTGGCAGGCGGCATTGAAAGTCGAGAGTCTTGTCGACCAGGCGCGGCTCGCGCTGCTGGCCACGCAGGAAATGATTCCACGGCGCGGGCCACCCGGCCATGCTTCGTTACACTCAAGCCCATGAGCGACACCGGTCGAAGCACTGTCTCTCCGGGACTTCCGGCGATCTCGGGTGGGGCGCGCCCGAGCGTCATCCAGCTGGTCTTTCGCGAAAAGGCCGCTCTCTACGCGGCGTACATGCCGTTGTTCTCCGACGGCGGCCTGTTCGTTCCGACGACGCGGGAGTACCGATTGGGTGAGGACATTTACCTGTTGCTCTCGCTTCCCGACGACCCGCAGCGCTATCCGGTCGCGGGCAAGGTGGGATGGGTGACCCCGGCGAACGCATCGGGCGGCCGAACCCAGGGGGTTGGAGTGCGGTTTCCGACCGACGAGAAAACGCGCGTGCTGCGCATCAAGATCGAAGAAGTTCTGGGAACGTCGATTTCATCCGCAAAGCCGACCCAGACCATTTGAGCTTCGCTCACGGCGCGGCCGACTTCTGCACCCGCCTTTGATGTTCGTCGATTCGCATTGCCACCTCAGTTTTCCCGAGTTGAAGGACAACCTGAGCCAGATTCGCGCTGCCATGGCTCAGGCCAGGGTGGATCGGGCGCTCTGCATCTGCACAACGCTGGAGGAGTTCGACTCGGTTCACGCGCTCGCCACGACCTACGGCAACTTCTGGTGCAGCGCGGGCGTGCATCCGGACAACGAAGGCGTGCGCGAGCCCGGCGTCGAGGACTTGTTGCGCCTGGCGGCATTGCCCAAGGTGGTGGCCATCGGCGAAACCGGCTTGGACTATTTCAGGCTCAACGGCCGGGCTCACGCCGACATGCACTGGCAACGTGAGCGCTTTCGCAATCACATCCGAGCCGCGCTGGATTCGCGTTTGCCTCTGGTGGTGCACACCCGCGACGCTGCAGACGACACCCTGGACATCCTTGCCGACGAAGGTGATCGACGCGCGACTGGCGTGTTTCACTGCTTCACCGAAGGCCTCGAGACCGCGCGTCGCGTCCTGGATCTGGGTTTCTACGTTTCGTTCTCGGGAATCCTGACCTTCAAGAACGCCGTGGCGCTGCGCGAGGTGGCCCGCTTCGTCCCACTCGATCGTTGCCTGATCGAAACCGACAGTCCGTACTTGGCGCCGATGCCATTCAGGGGAAAGGTGAACAACCCATCGTACGTAGTCCACGTGGCGCAGCAGCTTGCCGACTTGAAGCAGGTCTCGCTGGAGCAGATTGCGCAAGCCACGAGCGGCAATTTCGAGGCGTTGTTCCCGCGCGTGTCAGAGCCGGCGGGTCAGCTTCTGTAGTTCGAGTGAAACTTCAAGTCAGTTCTACAGTGTGTTGATATATATGAAGAAAGACAATATTCATCGTGCTTCAATGGGGGCTCGCAGAGAGCCGGCGTTGTGGCGCTTGTCACGCTGCGCTGTCGGCGAAACGCTGACGGCATCTATGGCGCCGCACCGACTGCTGCGTCATGGGACGCGGCCCTACATTCGACGCGTCTCATGCAACCTATAGAGGGACCGCCTTGGAACAACAGCAACAGCTTATCGCGAACCCATTTGCGCTTCTCTTGAACCCCGAGGCCGTGCACGCTGCACTCCAGCAGTCGACGGCGTTGAATCGATTGAGGAGCCGGATCTGGCGCCCGCTGGATCGATCCTCCGGGCCTTTGGTCGGAGAGGATCCCGCCGGCGAGTCCGGTCCCGGCGACTTGGACCCCTTGGCGTCAGCAGAGTAGGCGTTGGGGCGAGGAACTCGACTTTTCGTCGAGTTCTGCTCTCTCTTATACATAGCACAATGTATATTATGTCTACTATATAACTAGCGAGGCGCCCTGTGATACCCGACTGACGCCCTCCGAGAGTCACCACCCCAACCGGCCGCAGATCACCCGCGGCCTTCGGTGCACTCAGACTTCGCCGACAATACGCGTTCGCGACAAGATTGAAGGCTTCCTTGATGCGTCAACGGAAGCTCCCGGGAACAAGCAACGAGGTCGGCTCAATGGCTAAAACTGAGATCAAAACTGCGATCGTGGATGGTGGTTTGCGCTACCGCACGAAGACGCCCGGCTCGCCGTTCGCGGCGGCGAGTTCATTTGGCGCAGCGACGATGTCGTGCTTCCTGTGCGGCAAACACCGCGCACGCTCGATGCTGAAGTCGCGCAAACTGCTCGGCAAGAACCAGGTGGTGTGCTCGCCCTCGTGCACTGTGCTCAACGAAGCACAAAGCTAGCCATCGGACCCAGCGCTCAAGCCCCCGTCTGAAAGGTTCGAACCAGGGCCGATTCAAGGTCTGCGATCAGATCCTCGGTCGCTTCGAGTCCGATCGACAGCCGCACGAGAACACCGGGCCAAGCCGGCTTGCCGCGCATGGCGGCCAAGTTGTACGGGACGGCCAGGCTCAACGGCCCGGCCCATGAGTAGCCGAGCTTGAAGAGGCGCAAGCTGTCGACGAAGCGGTCAATTTGCGCCGCACCGTACCTCGGAACGAACACCATCGAAAACAAACCCGCAGCGCGGCTGCAGGTTCGGCTCCAGTGTTCGTGACCCGGCGACTGAGGCAACGCGGGATGCAGAACCTGTGCGATTTCGGGCCGAGTCGTCAGCCACTGTGCAATGCGCCTCGCGCTGTCGTCCTGCGCGGCGTAGCGCAACTCGAGCGAGGGCAAGGACCGCAGCACGAGTTCAGCGTCGTTCGCCCCCACGCCCCAGCCCATTCGCATGTGGCTCAGCTTGAGTTTCTGATGCAACGCCGGATCGCGTGTCGTCACCGAGCCCATCAGAACGTCGCCGCCGCCGGAGGGGAATTTGGTCAGCGCCTGCATGACGATGTCTGCGCCGAGCGTCGAGCCCGCACCGTCATTGATGGCAAAAGCGTTGAACGCAAGCCCGGCACCCCAGGTGTTGTCGATCGCGCACGGCACGCCGCGTGACTTGGCCGCAGCGATCAAGCCGGCGAGATCGGGGAACTCCATCGTCACGCTTCCCGGCGCCTCGAGCCAGATCAATTTCGTCGCTGGCGTGATCATGTCGGCCAGCCGCGCCGGATCGGCCGGGTCGAAGAAGCGGTGTGAAATTCCCCACCCTGCGAGTTCATTGCGCGCGAATTCCTTGCCCGGGCCGTAGGCGTTGTCGGGAATCAGCACTTCGTCGCCCGAGCGCAGCAGCGCCATGTCGACGAGCGCAATCGCCGCCAGGCCGCTGGGCAGCAGCAGCGTCTGCAAGCCGCCCTCCAGCGTCGCGATTCGCTCTTCCAGCGTGAACGTCGTGGGCGTCCCGTGCAGGCCATAGGTGTAGCCCGTCTTGTCTTTCCAGTTGCGCGCGTGCAGCGCCGCGCTGTCGCGGAAGATCACCGTCGACGCTTTGTGCACCGCGGTCTGTGGTGCAGCAAAGCCCTCCGGGGCGCGGTAAGGGTGATGAATCAGCGCCGTGCTCAGGCGCGGGGACTCGGCCATGATGTGCTTTCGTTCGTGATGCGTCCGCGCAGAAAATCGCCGAGGCTGCGCGCGACTCAGATGGGCAAGCCGATCAAGTCATGCCCCTGCGCCGCGACGATTTGCGCGCGGCAGAAGGTTCCGGGCTTGAGCGTGAGCGACGCCTTCTGCGGCGGCTGCAGCTTGACCACGCCGTCGACTTCCGGCGCGTCGGCGTAACTTCGACCCACCCCACCCTTGCGGCCCAGCGCCGGAGCGGAGTCGACCAGAACCTGCATCGTGGATCCCACGCGCTCGCGCAGCTTGGCCACCGACACTTCTTCGGCGACGGCCATGAAGCGCGCGCGGCGCCGCTCGCGCTCTTCCGTGGGCAGGAGTTCAGCGATGTCGTTCGCGACTGCGCCGGCCACCGGCGAATAAGCGAAACAACCCGCTCGGTCGATCCGGGCCTCGCGAATGAAATCGAGCAAGTGTTCGAATTCGCTCTCGGTCTCGCCCGGGAAACCGGCGATGAAGGTGCTGCGCACGACGATTTGCGGGCACGCGTCGCGCCAGCGCTGCAAGCGTTCCAAGTTCTTTTCGCCGCTTGCCGGGCGCTTCATGCGGCGCAGCACGTCGGGGTGCGAGTGTTGAAACGGCACGTCCAGGTAAGGCAGGATCGCGCCCTGCGCCATCAGCGGAAGGACGTCGTCAACATGCGGGTAGGGGTAGACGTAATGCAGGCGCACCCAGGCCGTGTGCGCTGCCGCGAGTTCGGCGAGCTTCTCGCACAAGTCGATGAGGCGCGTCTTGACCGGTTTGCCGTCCCAGAAACCGGTGCGGTACTTGACGTCGACGCCATACGCGCTCGTGTCCTGGCTGATCACGAGCAACTCCTTCACCCCCGACTCGAACAAGCGCCTCGCCTCGCCCAGTACGTCGCCGATCGGCCGCGACACCAAGTCGCCGCGCATGCTGGGAATGATGCAGAACGTGCAGCGGTGGTTGCAGCCTTCGCTGATCTTCAGGTAGGCGTAGTGGCGCGGCGTGAGTTTGACGCCCTGCGCCGGGACCAGGTCGAGAAACGGGTCGTGCGGTTTGGGCACATGCAAGTGCACGGCGTCCATCACTTCCTGCGTCGCATGCGGCCCGGTGACCGCGAGCACGCTCGGGTGCATTTCGCGCACCAGGTTCGCGCCGCCCTGCCCGACCTTGGCGCCGAGGCAACCGGTGACGATCACCTTGCCATTGGCGCTCAGCGCGTCGCCGATCGCATCCAGACTTTCCTTGACGGCGTCGTCGATGAAGCCGCAGGTGTTGACGATCACGAGATCGGCGTCGGCGTAGCTCTTCGAGGTTCGATACCCTTCCGCCTGCAACCGCGTCAGGATGAGCTCGGAGTCGGTCAGCGCTTTCGGGCAACCGAGCGAGACAAAACCGATTTTCGGGCCGAGAGTCGGCGCCGCCGCAGCGTCTGAGCTCATTCTCGAGGAGGCACGTTCAGCCCAGGCGCCTCAAGGCGCGGGCGGTACGGCACCCGGAACTCCTGAAAACACGGTCTCGGCCTGCTTGCGCAACTGCTCTTGCATCTGCAGAAACATCTGCCGCGACTGCTCGAGGTAACCGCCCATCACGCCTGGCGCGCCCGGTGCCTGGCTGCTGAGAAAGTTCGACCACAGGTCCGGGTTCAGTGCAACCGGATCGAACACGCCCTTCGCCTGCGCCGCAAGCCGGGTCTGAATGTCGGTGAAGGTCTGCAGGTTTTTTTCCAGGTAGGAACCCATCATGCCCTGCATCGTGTGGCCGTAAAAGCGAATCAGCTGCGACAGCATCTGCGTCGAAAAAATCGGGACTCCGCCGCTCTCCTCTTCGAGAATGATCTGCAGCAGAATGCTGCGCGTCAGGTCTTCGCCGGTTTTTGCGTCACGCACGACAAACGGCTCGACCGCGAGCACCATCGCCTTCACGTCGACGAGCGTGATGTAGCTGCTCGTCTGCGTGTCGTAGAGGCGCCGATTCGGGTACTTCTTGAGCACCCGCACGCCCACATCGGCGCCCGCGTCGCCTGAACCGCTGCCCGACGCCGATTTGGGCTTCGCAGTGCGGCGCGACTGAACCATGCAACAACCTCCTGAAGGACGACCCAGAGCGGAAAGATTCTAGGAGGGTGACTTGGCACACTGCCCGAGGGGTTTACCCACCTCAGGCGGCGACTCGGTCCGAACCACGGCACTGAGCCGTGGTAGGCGCGATTGGACTCGAACCAACGACCCCCACCATGTCAAGGTGGTGCTCTAACCAGCTGAGCTACGCGCCTGTCGCGAAGGTGCGAAGTGTAGCAGCGGGAAATCGCTTCACTTGCGTCTCATTTGCGCCTCACTTGCGGCGCGCGCTTTGCACGCCGCCCACTTTGGCCACCTGAGCCAGCACCGGGGCGAGCCGCGCCGCGTCGGCGAGTTCGATCGTGAACGTCATTCGGCTTGCGGCGGCTCCTCTGGAGGACTCGCGTCGGGCCGCGATCACGTTCATTCTTTCTTTCGCGAAAATTTCCGACACATCGCGCAGGAGTCCGTGCCGGTCGGCGGCCTGAATCACGACATCGACCGGGTAGACGTCGTGCGCGTCGGCGCGCTCGCGGCCCCACGCGACTTCGATGGTTCGCTCCGGACTCGTCGCCAGCATCTGCCTGAAGTTGGCGCAACCGCTGCGGTGGATCGCAACCCCTTTGCCCCGCGTGACGTAGCCACCGATCGGATCCGGAGGCGCAGGGCGGCAACAGCGCGCCAGGCTCGTCAGCAACGACTCCACGCCCACCACGAGCACCCCACCCTTCGAAGCTTTGCCATCGGCCTGCGGCCGCTTCAACGCCAGCGCGTTGTCGTCCGGCGCGGGCGCCTCAGCGGGGCGCAGCAGGGCCTCGATGTGGCGGATCGAGAACTCATCCTTGCCGACCACCTCGAACAGCGCGTCGGCATTGCGAAACCCCAATCGGGCCGCCAGATCGTCGAGTTTGGTCGACGTCTTGCCCTCGCGCTGGAGCAACTTTTCGACCTGCTCTCGCCCGCGGGCGATCGTCTGGTGTTGCGCCATCGCGTTGAACCAGGCGCGCGCCTTCGCCTTCGAGCGCGCAGACTTGAGGAAGCCCAGTTCGCCGTTCAGCCAGTCCAATGACGGCCCGCCTTCCTTGGCCGCGATCACCTCCACCGTCTGGCCGTTCAGCAACGGCGTGTTCAACGGGACCATGGCGCCGTCGACTTTGGCGCCGCGACAGCGATGGCCGAGGTCGCTGTGCACGGCGTAGGCAAAGTCGATCGGCGTCGCGCCGGCCGGCAATTCGACGATGCTCGCGGCCGGGGTGAAGACATAGATCCTGTCCTCCAGAGCCGCCCCCTCGCCCACGCCCTGATCCGCCAGGTCGCGCTCCCAGGCGAGCAACTGCCGCAGCACGGTCTTGCGCGCCTGCGCCACTTGGGCACCGAGTTTGGCGTCGGCATGGACTCCCGCGTAGCCCTTCGCGCCGGCTTCCTTGTACGCCCAGTGGGCCGCCATGCCATGTTCGGCGCGCTCGTGCATCTCGCGCGTGCGGATCTGGATTTCAACGCTTCGTCCCGACGCTTCGCGAACCACCATGTGCAGCGACTGGTAGCCGTTCGCCTTCGGCTTGGCGATGTAATCGTCGAACTCACCCGCGACCGTGCGGTACCTCTCCTGCACTCGTGCCAGCGCCGCGTAGCAGTCGGCAACGCTGGCGACGATGACACGCACCGCGCGCACGTCGAAGACCTCGGCAAACGCGAGCTCCTTGCCCTGCATCTTCTTCCAGATGCTGTAGAGGTGCTTCGGCCGCCCGGTCACCTCGGCGCGAATCGCGTGCTGCGCCAGATCGTCACTCAGTTCACGGCGAAAGGCTTCGACATCGTGCTCGCGCTCGACGCGCTTTTCGTCGAGCAGGCGCGACACGGTGTGGTACGCATCTCGCTCCAGAAAGCGAAACGACAGGTCTTCGATTTCCCATTTGACTTGCCAGATGCCCAGGCGGTCGGCGAGCGGCGCGAAAACCTGCATCGATTCGGTCGCCAGGGGGCGTGGGCAAGGCGTCTTGCTCGCGGCGAAATAGCGCAGCGCTTGCAGTCGCGACGCCAGCAGCAGCAAGACGACGCGCAGGTCGTGCGAGAACGCGAGCAGCATCTTGCGCACGCGCTCGGTCTGCACGACGCGCTGTTCGCCTTCGACTCGCGCATCCTGTGCCGAGCGCAAGATCTGCGCGAGTTTTCGCGTGTGCCCGACGAGGGAACCAGAGGAGGGCCCGAAGGCGCGCCCGATCGCCTCCTCGGGACGGCTCAGGTAATCGGCGGCGTGGCTCAGGTAGACGGTCGCACGCAGCGCCGGCGACGCGCCCATGCGCTGCAGAATTTCGGCCACCGCGTCGGCGTGAACGAGCGTGTCTTCCCCGCTTTGCAGCGGATGGCCGTGCAGGAGCGGCTCGGCAAAACCGCGCGCTCGCGCCAGGACATCGACTTCCGCAGGCGCCGGGTGCTCGGCAACGCTGAGCTGGATGATGGGCGCCAGGCCCTCGCGCGCATCCAGCGCCCCGGTCTTCATGGCGGGAGCAGGAACTTGCTGACGGCCTCGACCTGATCCTCGACGACGAGCATCGGCGCATGGCCCACGCCGTCGAACTCGCGGAGCAGGGCGCGCGGGCCGCGCTGCGCCATCGCTTGTG
This sequence comes from uncultured beta proteobacterium, assembly GCA_963775015.1. Taxonomy (GTDB): domain Bacteria; phylum Pseudomonadota; class Gammaproteobacteria; order Burkholderiales; family Burkholderiaceae_C; genus JAEMQF01. Next base: position 483,606 of record CAVZHI010000005.1, read on the forward strand.
CGGTTTCGCGGCTGAGCAGGTCCGAATCGGCGCCACGCAACAACAGGGTCGGGCAGGCGATCGCGTCATAGCTGCGCCACAACTGCGCTTCGGCGGCCGTGGCCAACTCCGGTGTGACGGCACGAAACGGCAGCGCGACCGCGGGGTCGTAGTGCGGCTTGAAGCCGGCACCGTCAGCGCGCAGCATCGGGCGCGTGAGCGCGAGCCACTGCGCTTCGGTGTGCGGGCCGAAGCCCTTGGAAATGCCGAGCATGTACGCGGCCGCGGCTTCCACGCTGTCCCAGCGCATCGGCAGGCCGAGATAAGCGCCGATGCGCTGCAACGCCTGCGCCTGAATCACTGGCCCGACGTCGTTCAAGACGAGGCGTCGCACGGGCGAATTCGCGAGCGACGCCACACCCATCCCGATCAGCCCGCCCATCGACGTGCCGACCCAGTGAACGATCTGCGGATTCAGGCGCGCGAGCAGCGTCACCATGTCGGCGACGTAGGCCGGGACCTGGTAGCCCATCGGGTCGGGCAGCCAATCCGATTGCCCACGCCCCACCACGTCCGGGCAGACGACGCGGTACTCCGAGCAAAGCGCTCGCGCCAGCGTGTCGAAGTCGCGGCCCTGGCGCGCCAAGCCGTGCACGCAGACCAGGACCTTCGGGTTCGCGCTGTCGCCCCACTCCCAATACGCCATGCGGTGCAGCCCGCGCGAATCAAGGCATTGAACATGGTGCAGGCGCGGTTCGGTCATGGTGCGGGTCTCGGGTTCGAATTCGTCTTGGATAATCGATCCTAAGCCAACACCCACCAAGGACTCGCATGCTGCAAGGAAAAACCGCGCTGATCACCGGATCGACGAGTGGCATCGGTCTGGGCATCGCCTGCCGCCTGGCCGCACAGGGCGCGAACATCGTGCTGAACGGCTTCGGCGACACCGCCGCTGCCGAAAAGGCCGTCGCCGAATGCGGCGTGCGCCACACCTACCACGGCGCCGACATGAGCAAGCCGGAGCAGATCGAGGCCTTGATGGCGCATGCCGCGCGCGAGTTCGGCGGCGTCGACATCCTCGTGAACAACGCCGGCATCCAGCACGTCGCGAACGTCGAAGACTTTCCCGTCGAGCGCTGGGACGCGATCATCGCGATCAACCTGTCTTCCGCCTTCCACACGACACGCCTGGCATTGCCGGCGATGAAAGCGCGTCGCTGGGGTCGTGTCATCAACATCGCGTCGACGCATGGACTCGTGGCCTCGGCGCAGAAGTCGGCCTACGTGACCGCCAAGCATGGGATCGTCGGGTTCACGAAGTCGGTTGCCCTCGAAGTCGCAACCCTCGGTGTCACGGTCAACGCGATTTGCCCGGGCTGGGTGCTGACGCCGCTGGTGCAAAAACAAGTCGACGCGCGCGCCCTGAAAGAAGGCGTCGACGACGCCGAAGCAAAACGCCGGCTCCTGGCCGAGAAGCAACCCTCGCTGCAATTCACGACCCCTGAGCAGCTCGGCGATCTCGCCGTGTTCCTCTGCTCGTCGTCGGCGAACAACGTGAACGGCGCGGCCTGGGCTGTCGACGGCGGCTGGACGGCTCAATAGCGGCGGAACATCGCCCCCGCGATTGCCGCGCGCTGGCAATAGAGGTACCGCGATTTGGCGTGAACGCCGGTGACTTACATCACGGCAAGACTTGTAACAGGAGGTCCTGGCGCGCAAAACGCCTGACGAAACTGCGCAGAATCGCTGCTGTTACATATTTGGAGTTCGCCCATGTCCACATCGCCCACTCCACGTGCGGATCGCATCGTCGTCGTCGACGATGACGCGCGCATCCGGGATCTGCTGCGACGCTACCTGACCCAGGAAGGGTTTGAGGTCCTGCTTGCCGAAGACTCGAAGGCGCTGAACCGCGTGCTGACGCGCGAAACGGTGAACCTGATCGTGCTGGATCTGATGCTTCCCGGCGAAGACGGTCTGTCGATTTGCCGGCGCTTGCGCGCGGCGAACGACCTCACGCCGATCATCATGTTGACCGCCAAGGTCGAAGACGTGGACCGCATCGTCGGTCTGGAAGTCGGCGCCGACGACTACCTGCCCAAGCCCTTCAACCCGCGCGAACTGCTGGCGCGGATCCACGCCGTGCTGCGGCGCCGCCCGACGCTCGAAGCGCCCGGCGCGCCGGCGAAGGACGCGCAGAACGTCACCTTCGGCCCTTTCGAGTTCGACCTCACGCTGCGTCGCCTGTCCAAAGACGGCGAGCAGATCGCGCTCACGACGGGCGAGTTTTCCATGCTCAAGGCACTCGTGCGGCACCCACGCCAGCCCTTGTCGCGAGACAAACTCGCCCAGCTCGCGCGCGGCCGCGAGTTCGAGCCCTTCGATCGAAGTCTCGACGTCCAGATCTCGCGCCTGCGGAAAATGATCGAACCCGACCCGACCCAGCCGCGCTATATCCAGACCGTCTGGGGTGTAGGCTATGTCTTCGTCCCGGACGGCGCGTCTTGAAGGAGCGCAGCGCCTTCGAGGGTTCACGTCCGGATCTTTCGAACAAGCGCGCGACGTGGTGCGCGGTTTAACAGCCAGCGCCACATCGATGTTTGCCACGGTGGCCGCACCCAGCGGCATCCAGACCATGACGAAGAAGCTCGTCGCGCTGAGCCTGTTCTGGCGCACCTTCTTCCTGCTCGCGCTGCTGCTCGCGGGCGGCGTGTTTGCCTGGGTGCAAACGTTTCGCGCGCTCGAGTTCGAGCCGCGTGCCGTGCAGGCGGCGCAGCAGATCGCGAGCCTGGTGAACCTGGCGCGCGCCGCACTTCGCGCGAGCGACGGCATCAACCGCATCGCGGTGGTGAAAAGCATGTCGAACCAGAAGTCGGTCCGGCTCGCGCCGCGCGAGCCGAACGACCAATGGGTTCCCTACGAAATCGACCGCTTCACGATCGCGATCGGCCAGGGCTTGCGCTCGCAACTCGGGCCGGATACGCTCGTCGCCAGTTCGGTGAACGGCGTGCCGGGCTTGTGGGTGGGTTTTTCGATCGAGACCGACCCGTACTGGCTGCAGACCGACAAGTCGAGCGTCGCCCCGATCGCCGCGAGCACGCTGTCGCTGTGGGTCGGAATCGCCTTGCTCGCGACGATTTTCGGCTCGGCGATGATCGCGCGCCTCATCAATCAGCCGCTGCGCGACCTGTCGTTCGCCGCGAGCCGAATCCGCGAAGGCGAATTCGACTCGCGCCTCGACGAAACCACGCTGACGAGCGAAATTCGCCAGGTCAACATGGGCTTCAACCGCATGGCGCGTGAGCTCGCCAAGGTCGAGGCGGATCGCGCCGTCATGCTCGCCGGAATTTCGCACGACCTGCGCACGCCGCTTGCACGGCTGCGCTTAGAGACCGAGATGAGCGTGCACGACGAAGAGGCGAAGAGCAACATGGCGCTGGACATCGACCAGCTCGACGCGATCATCGACAAGTTCATGGACTACGCGCGCCCCGGCGAGGTGACGCTCGTGCCGGTCGACCTGGGCAGCCTCGTCGACCGCGAAATCGCGCCGTTTCGGGACCCGACGGAAATCCAGATCGGTTCGCGCGTTCCGGCGGACACGCATGTCATGGCCGATTCGACCGAACTCGGACGCGTCCTGCAGAACCTGTTCGAGAACGCGCGCCGCTACGGCCGCAGTGCCAGCACGGGAATCGCGCGCGTGCTTGTCAGCTGCGCGCGCACCGGGCCTTGGGTCATCCTCAGCGTGCGCGACTTCGGCGACGGCGTCGATCCGGCCAAACTCGGCCAACTCGCGACGCCGTTTTTCCGCGGCGACGCGGCGCGCACCGCGGCCACCGGCGCAGGCTTGGGCTTGGCGATCGTCGACAAGGCGATCCAGCGCATGGGCGGAACGTTCGAATTGGCCAATGCCGACGACGGCGGCTTGCTCGTCGTGATGCGCCTGAAGCGCGCTGGTTAGCGAACCGGCGGCGCCTGCCTCAGGCGCGCAGCAGCAGGCACACGGCGCTCGCTTCGATCGCTTCGCCCTTCCCCACCGGCCCCATGCCCTCGGCCGTCTTCGCCTTCACGTTCACTTGCGCCAGCTCGACGAGCAGCGCTTGCGAGAGCCGCTGCCGCATCGCGGCAATGTGCGGCGCGAGGCGGGGCGCCTGCGCGATCACGGTGCTGTCGACGTTGCCGATCGCCCAGCCCTGAGCGCGCACGCGGCGCGCCGCTTCGGCGAGCAGCGCGAGCGAATCCGCGCCTCGGTATTGCGGGTCGGTGTCGGGGAAATGTTGGCCGATGTCACCCATCGCGGCAGCGCCGAACAGCGCGTCGGTGATCGCGTGGCACAACGCGTCGGCGTCGGAGTGGCCGAGCAGCCCATGCGTGTGTGCGATCGTCACGCCGCCAAGAACGAGTGGCCGGTCTTTCATCAGCGCGTGGATGTCCCAGCCCTGGCCGATCCGCACAGCGGGAGTTGCAGGATTCATCGAAACAGCTCTCGCGCACCGGTGGGTACATCGCTCGCAAGCAGGCGACGCGCGAGTTCCATGTCTTCGGGCCAGGTGATCTTGAAGTTTTCCAGCTCGCCTCGAACCAGGCGCGGCGCGAGGCCCAATGCTTCAATGGCGCCGGCCTCGTCCGTCACGCTGCTGCCCGCACGCGCGAGCGCGTCGCGCAGGAGGCCGAATCGGAACATCTGCGGGGTCTGCGCCGCCCACTTGGCGTCGCGCGCAAGCGTCGCGGTGGCGCGCCCGCCGGCCTCCTGCTTCAAGGTGTCGGCGAGCGGCATCGCCAGGAGCCCGCCGACGCTGTCGTCCAGACAGGCGTCGATCAATCGATCCACCCACTGCGGCCGAAGCATGCAGCGCGCCGCGTCGTGCACCAGGACCCAGTCATCCGCCTGTGCGCCGCGTCGGGCCAATTCGTCGAGCCCGGCGAGCACGGTTGCCGCACGCGTCGCGCCGCCGCAGCGCGCAATCCAGCCGGTGAATTCCGGGCAATGGCGTTCGAACAGCTTGTCGTCGACGCCGAGCACGACCAACGTCGTGCTCAAGCGCGCCACGCCGGCGAGCGCGTGCAAGGCGTGCGCGACGACGCAGCGCTCGCCGAGCAAGGTGTATTGTTTGGGCGCAGCGGTCGCAGCGCGTTCACCGACACCTGCGCACGGCACCAGCGCAAACAGGCGCGACGCAGGAGCGTGAAGTGACGGGGCCAGGGACATCGAGGCGCGAATTCTATAATTCGCCGCTGATTCGCCCCGGGGAGTTGCTCTGCGGGGCGACTTTGTTTTGGCAGCGCCGTTCTTCCCTCCCTCGCTTTCGGTCCCTCACCAGCATGCAACTGCCGCGCCTCGCTTCGGGCAAGCGTTTCACCTTGCCCCGCCCCTGCGGCTCGGCAGATGCGCTGTTGCTTGCGCGTTTTGCGCAGATGCGTGCAGCGCAGGCATCGATGACGGTGGTCGTTTGCGCCGAACCCGCCGACGCGCAGCGCCTCGAGGGCGAATTGCCCTTCTTCGCGCCGGAACTGCGAGTCGCCGTTTTCCCCGACTGGGAAACGCTGCCCTACGACAACTTCTCGCCGCACCAGGACCTGATCTCGGAACGCCTGGCCACGCTGTGGCGAATTTCGCAGGGCGACGTCGACGTCGTGCTCTTGCCCGCGTCGACGGCGCTGGTGCGCCTCGCGCCGCCGAGTTTCATGGCCGCGTACACGTTCAACTTCAAGAACAAGCAGCGCCTGAACGAAGCCGCGCTGAAGGCACAGCTCACGCTTGCCGGCTACAGCCACGTGACGCAAGTCGTGTCGCCCGGCGAATACGCGGTGCGCGGTGGCCTGATCGACTTGTTCCCGATGGGCTCGGCGGTGCCTTACCGCGTCGACCTGTTCGGCGACGAGATCGACTCGATCCGCACCTTCGACCCGGATACACAGCGCAGCCTCTACCCGGTTCCCGAAGTGCGCTTGCTGCCCGGGCGCGAATTCCCGATGGACGAGGCGGCGCGCAACGCGTTTCGCGCGCGCTGGCGCGAACGCATCGAGGGCGACCCGAGCAAGGCGCGCCTGTACAAGGATATCGGCGCGGGAATCGCGAGCGCCGGCATCGAGTACTACCTGCCGCTGTTCTTCGAGTCGACAGCGACTTTTTTCGACTACCTGCCCGGCGCCACGGCGATCGTGCTGCACGGCGAAATCGACGCGGCGTTGAACCGCTTCTGGGTTGACACGCGCGAGCGCCACAAGTTCTTCCAGGCCGATCGCGAGCGCCCCGTCTTGCCCCCGGAAGACCTGTTCTTGAAGCCGCCCGACTGGTTTGCCCTCACAGCCTCGTTTGCAACGCTTGCGGTGCGCGGCCCGGACGACGCCGCCTCGCCGGGCGCGAAGCACGACGGCGACGAGCCCTCCGGCCCCTGGGCCAAGCCGCTGCCCGACCTGAGCGTGGACCGCGGCGCGCCCGAGCCGCTGCGCAAGCTCCAGACGCACCTGAGTGCGACAACGCATCGCGTCCTGATCGTCGCCGAGAGCACCGGGCGCCGCGAAACGCTGCTCGAGTTGCTGCGCGACAACCGCATCGAGCCACCGAGCGTCGGATCGCTCGACGAATTTCTCACCGGGTCGGCGCATTTTGCGATCGCCGTCGCGCCGCTCGCCGAAGGCTTCTTCTGGCACGAACCGGACAGCGCAATCGCGCTCGAAGTCGTCACTGAGACCGAACTGTTCGCGAATCGCCCTGCGGCGCGGCGCCGCCGCAAGCAGGAGCAGGTCAGCGACGTCAACGCGCTGATCAAGGACCTGGCCGAGCTCAAGGTCGGCGATCCCGTCGTGCACGTGAACCATGGCATCGGGCGCTACGTCGGGTTGAAGAACATCGCGCTCGGCGACGAGCAAGAGCTGAGCGAGTTTCTGCACCTCGAATACGCCGACCAGGCTGTGCTCTACGTTCCGGTCGCGCAACTTCACCTCATCGCGCGCTACACGGGGGTGAGCGCGGAAGAGGCGCCGCTGCACCGGCTCGGCTCGGGGCAATGGGAAAAGGCGAAGCGCCGCGCCGCGGAACAGGTGCGCGACACAGCGGCCGAGCTGCTGAATCTGTACGCCCGGCGCGCCGCGCGCGAAGGCCACGCGTTCCGCTTCACGGCGCACGACTACGAGGCGTTCGCGGCGAGCTTCGGCTTCGAGGAAACGGCGGACCAGGCGGCGGCGATCCACGCCGTGATCCAGGACATGGTGTCGCCCAGGCCCATGGACCGGCTCGTCTGCGGCGACGTCGGCTTCGGCAAGACTGAAGTCGCGTTGCGCGCTGCGTTTGTCGCCGTCACCGGCGGCAAACAGGTCGCGATCCTGGCGCCGACGACGCTGCTCGCTGAACAGCATTTTCATAACATCTCCGATCGTTTCGGCAAGTGGCCGGTCAAGGTCGCCGAGTTGTCGCGCTTTCGTTCGGCAAAGGAAATCAAGGCCTCGCTCGCGGGAATCGCCGACGGCACGATCGACATCGTCGTCGGCACGCACAAGCTGCTCAGCCAGGACATCCAGTTCAAGCGCCTGGGCCTGCTCGTGATCGACGAAGAACACCGCTTCGGCGTGCGCCACAAGGAAGCGATCAAGGCGATGCGTGCCGAAGTCGACGTGCTCACGCTCACCGCGACCCCGATCCCGCGTACGCTGGGAATGGCGCTCGAAGGCCTGCGCGACCTGTCGGTGATCGCGACCGCGCCGCAGCGGCGCCTGGCGATCAAGACCTTCGTGCGCAACGAAGGCAACAGCGTCATCCGCGAAGCGGTGATGCGCGAACTCAAGCGCGGCGGCCAGATCTATTTTCTGCACAACGAAGTGGAGACGATTCAGGCGCGCCACGACAAGCTCGCCGAGCTCTTGCCCGAAGCGCGCATTGCGATCGCCCACGGCCAGATGCCCGAGCGCGAGCTCGAGCGGGTGATGCGCGACTTCGTCGCGCAACGCCACAACCTGCTGCTCTGCTCGACGATCATCGAGACCGGCATCGACGTTCCGAGCGCGAACACGATCGTCATCAGCCGCGCCGACAAGTTCGGCCTCGCGCAATTGCACCAGCTGCGCGGCCGCGTCGGGAGGTCGCACCATCAGGCCTACGCCTACTTGCTCGTTCCTGACGTCAAAGGGTTGGCGCGCGGTGCGGCGCAACGCCTGGACGCGATCCAGGCGATGGAAGAACTCGGCTCGGGTTTCTACCTCGCGATGCACGACCTGGAAATCCGCGGCGCCGGCGAAGTGCTGGGCGAGAACCAGAGCGGCAACATGATGGAAGTCGGGTTCCAGCTCTACAACGACATGCTCTCCGAGGCGGTGCGCTCGCTCAAAGCGGGGCGCGAACCCGATTTGCTGTCGCCCCTGTCGGCGACGACCGAAATCAACCTGCACGCGCCGGCCCTGCTGCCCGACGACTACTGCGGCGACGTGCATACCCGCCTGAACCTGTACAAGCGCTTGGCGACGGTCGACAAACCCGAACAGATCGACGCGCTGCTCGAGGAAATCACGGATCGCTTCGGCAAACTGCCGCCGCAGGGCCAGACGCTGTTTGACGTGCACCGTCTGCGCGTCCTCGCCAAACCTTATGGCGTGGCGAAGATCGACGCCGCGGCGAAGCTGATGGTGATCAGCTTTCGGCCGGGCGCGCCCGTCGACGCGCAGCGCATCATCGAACTCGTGCAGAAGAACCGCCACATCAAACTCGCAGGCAATGACAAGCTGCGCATCGAGCGCGATACGCCCTCGGCCAAGGACCGCGCGCAGGCGATTCGCGATGTGCTGCGCTCGCTGGGCGCGCCGGCGCTGGTCGCGGCGTAGCTGCCGGCGATCCTGGGGCAAGCGAGCATTTCGCGACCCGCACCACGCGGCCTACCATGCCAGTCCGATGGGCGATGTTGCCCGGCATGGAGGATCCCTCATGAGCGCACAGACCAAGTTCCTGCTCGACGAGAGCAGACTGCCGAAACACTGGTACAACATCGCCGCGGACCTGCCCGTTCCCGCGCCGCCGGTGCTGCACCCGGGAACGCTGCAGCCGGTCGGGCCCGACGACCTGGCGCCGCTGTTCCCGATGGAGCTGATCATGCAAGAGGTCAGCACCGAACGCGAAATCCCGATTCCCGAACCAGTGCGCGAGGTGTTCCGCCTCTGGCGCCCCTCGCCGCTGGTGCGCGCGCACCGCCTGGAAAAGGCGCTGCAGACGCCGGCGAAGATCTACTACAAGTACGAAGGCGTGTCGCCGGCCGGTTCGCACAAGCCCAACACCGCCGTGCCGCAGGCCTGGTACAACGCTCAGGCCGGAATCAAGAAGCTCAGCACCGAGACCGGCGCCGGACAATGGGGCTCGGCACTCGCTTTCGCCGGCGCGCTGTTCGGGATTGACGTCACGATTTTCCAGGTGCGCGTGTCGTACGACCAGAAGCCGTACCGCCGCGCGCTGATGGAAACCTACGGCGCACGCTGCATCGCTTCACCATCGAGTGAGACGAACTCGGGCCGTGCGATCCTGGCCAAGGACCCGAACCATCCGGGGTCCCTGGGCATCGCTATTTCCGAGGCAGTCGAAGTGGCGGCGACGCACGACGACACGAAGTATTCGCTCGGCTCGGTGCTGAACCACGTGCTGATGCACCAGACGATCATCGGCCAGGAAGCGATTCTGCAGATGGAGATGGCGGGCGACGATCCGGACGTGATCGTCGGTTGCACAGGCGGCGGCTCGAACTTCGCCGGCATCGCCTTCCCCTTCATCGGCCAGCAGTTGCGCGGCGGCAAGAAACGCCGCATCGTCGCCGTCGAGCCGGCCGCGTGCCCGAGCCTGACGCGCGGCAAGTACGCCTACGACTTCGGCGACACGGCGCACCTGACGCCGCTGGCGAAGATGCATACCCTGGGCTCAACCTTCACGCCGCCGGGCTTTCACGCCGGTGGCCTGCGCTACCACGGCATGGCGCCGCTCGTGTCGCACCTGGCGCAACTCGACATCATCCAGGCCAAGGCGTACCCGCAGGTCGCGTGTTTCGAAGCGGGCGTGATGTTCGCTCGTGCCGAGGGCATCGTCCCTGCGCCGGAAGCGAACCACGCGGTGCGCGGCGCGATCGACGAGGCGCTGCGCTGCAAGCGCGAGGGTCGCTCGCAGGTGATCCTGTTCAACCTGTGCGGCCACGGCCACTTCGACATGTCGGCGTACAGCGCGTACGCGGCGGGCAAGCTCGTCGATCAGGCGTACGACGAAGCCGAACTCGCGATGGCGTTGTCAGGCCTGCCTGCGGTGCCGGCCTGAGTTCACGCCAGCTTCGACGCGGTCATGGCGAAGCGAGGCCGACCCATTGATCGACGCCGAGTCGCGCCAGCACGGTGAAGCGCGTCGATCCTGGCCGAATGATCACGGCCTCGCCCTCGGCCAGATGCGGTGGGCCGGCGACGGCTCGAAACGGACTGCCGTGGCCGACGATCCAGCGGAGTTTGCCTTTCGCCACCGGCGTCGCGAGCAGGCGCTTCAGGCCAGGATAGACGCTCTCCCGCCCCACGCGCAGTTCGGGCCTCGGCGTTGCGTGGCCGAACGTCAGCGTGGCGTGTTCCATGGTGCGGCACATCGGGCTGGCCAGAACCTCGCTCGTCGCAGACAGAGGCAACTTCAGTGCACGAATCTCGCGCCCGAGCCGGGCCGCGTCATCGCGACCCTGCGCCGACAACGGGCGCTGGTTTGCACAGTCGGCATAGCCCTGCATCGAGACGTCGTTGCGCGAAAAGTCGGTGGCCGTATGACGGAAGTAGACGACCAGTCCGCCAAGGCGAAGCGCCTTCCTCCCGAAGAGGGCGACGCTCGACGATCGGCTAGAACCGGTAGTTGAACCCGAGGCTGACCTGCGGGATGTACTTGATCTTGGCCACACCGTCGCGCAGCTCGGCCATTTCGGCGTCGATTTGCGCCTGCGTCACGATCGACGTATTGCCCAGGTTCGTACCCGAGTGCGTTTCGCTGACCGTCGCCTTGCCGAACGACACGCCCAGATCGAAGATGAATCCCCAGCCCGTGCTCGCCTGATGCCCGTAACCCAGGCCGAGGTAGGGCGTTGTCTTGGGGTACTTGATCGTCACGTTGAAGCGGTCGTCTGCGGCGCTGGTGAAAGTGTTCCCACCGATCGTGAACTGCGTCACCCCATCGCCCTGGGCCACAAAATTCGCCTTCAGGTTGTTGAACGTCACGCCCCCGGTGACGCGCAGACCGCCGAAGTAGAACCAGTCGGCGAACACGCCGATCCGATTGAAGCCCAGTTCGGCGTCGTAGGTCACGCCCTCTTCGACCGTTTTTTTGCGCCTCGTTCCCAGCGTCGCCCAGTCGCCACGCAGCGTGAAGCTGTCGCTGACGGGCTGGGCGTAGCCGAGCATCACACCGGGCAGGCCCGCGCCGAGGTAGATTTCGCCGGCGAGCGCGCCGTGCGTGCAGGCGGCCCAAGCGGCCAAAGTCAGGAGGCGTCGACAAATCATGATGGGGCTCCGTTGGCGGGGTCATTGGGCGCTGTGAACGACTGCGCGCCCACCACGGTATCGGCGCCTCGCCCACCCGGTTGAGTGGTATTTGCGGGCGTGGCCACGGGCGATGATTCGCGACGGTGCTAATCTGCGCACCCTCGTCGATTCGTTCACCCTTGCAGGAACCGCAACATGCCCAGCCTCCTTCCCCAAGTCGACCCTGACGGCCATCTGGAGTATTCCGTCGTCTTCACCGATCGTGCGTTGAATCACATGTCGGCGAAGTTCCAGGGCGTGATGCGCGACATTTCGCGCGTCTTGAAGGCCACCTACCGTGCGCGCTCGGCGATCGTCGTCCCGGGCGGCGGCACGGCGGGAATGGAAGCCGTGGCGCGCCAATTCGCCACCGATCGCAAGACGCTCGTGCTGCGCAACGGCTGGTTCAGCTACCGCTGGACGCAGATTCTCGAAGCCGGGCGAATTTCGCAGGACAGCACCGTGCTCAAGGCGCGTCCGGTGAGTCAGGGTCGGCAAATGGCGTACACGCCGGCGCCCCTGGCCGAAGTCGTGGCGACGATCCGCGCGCAGCGCCCCGCCGTCGTGTTCGCGCCGCACGTCGAAACCGCCGCCGGAATGATCTTGCCCGACGCCTATTTGCGCACGGTGGCCGACGCGACGCATGAAGTCGGCGGCTTGTTCGTCCTCGATTGCATTGCCTCCGGGGCGATCTGGGTCGACATGCAGGCCACGGGCGTCGACGTGCTCATCAGCGCGCCGCAAAAGGGCTGGAGTTCGTCGCCCTGCTGCGGGCTCGTGATGCTGAGCGAACGCGCTAGAGGCGCGATCGATGCGACGACGAGCAGCAGCTTCACGCTCGATCTGCGCAAGTGGCTGCAGATCATGGAAACCTACGAAGGCGGCGCGCACGCCTACCATTCGACGATGCCCACCGACGCGCTGGCGCGCATGCGCGACGCGATGCTCGAAGCCGAGGCGCTCGGCCTGGAGCACTTGCGCACGCAACAGCAGGAGCTGGGCCGCAAGGTGCGCACCCTGCTCGCAGCGAAGGGTTTTCGCAGCGTCGCCGCGGAGGGCTTCCAGGCGCCCGGCGTGGTCGTCAGCTACACCGACGACGCGGGTCTGCACAGCAGCAAGAGCTTTCTCGGCGTGGGACTGCAAACCGCAGCCGGCGTGCCGCTGCAATGCGACGAGACGGCGGACTTCAAGACGTTTCGGGTTGGTCTGTTCGGCTTGGACAAACTCCAGCATGTCGAGCGCACCGTCGCGAACCTGGAAGATGCGCTGAATCGCATCATCGAAGTCCCGCTGCGCGCGGTCGCGTGAAGCGCGCCGTCTGACAGCTTGAGTACCGCGCCAGGCGCGCTGCACGCATGCCCGAGGCGGCGCTTTTCGCTCAAAGTCTGCTCGTCGGGTTTTCCATCGCTGCGCCGGTCGGGCCGATCGGCCTGCTGACGATCCAGCGAACCCTGCAATTCGGCTCGCGCGCCGGGCTCGCCACCGGCCTCGGCGCAGCCGTGGCAGACGCGGCTTACGGCGCGGTGGGCGCGTTCGGCGTGACGGCGCTGATCGACGCAATGACGGCGGCGCGCCTGCCGCTGGCCGCCGGCGGCGCGGCCTTTCTGCTCTGGTTGGCCTGGTCGACCTGGCGCGCGCCGGTCGCCGAGCAGGCCGCGCAGGTGCGCGGCGGGTCGGACCTGCTGCGCTGCTTCGCCGGCACGTTCGTGCTGACGCTTGTCGAATCCGGCGACGATTCTGTCGTTCATCGCCATCTTCGGCGCCATGGCCGGGCGCCTCGTGATCACGTCGCCGTGGACGATGGTGCTCGGCGTTCTGCTCGGCTCGGCGCTCTGGTGGCTGCTGCTCAGCGCGGCGGTGGGCAGATTGCGCGGGCGCTTCGACGTGCACTGGCGCCGCCGCGTCAACGCAGCGTCCGCGCTGCTGCTGGCGGGATTCGCCGTGTGGCAGCTTGCCGGGCTTGTGCGATAGGTTGCTCAGGCGATGGAGAGCATCGTCTCGACGTTCTGCAAGTGATGCTCGGCGCGCTGCGCTGCGTCGGCCTGAACGTCCCACGCGGATCGAGTCACTTTGGAGAGGCGCTTGTGGATCCGGTACAACCGAGTCAGCTGCGGATCCAGGCGCGGCCCCTTCGACTCGAAGCCTTCGATCCACGCCGCTTCAACCTCCGCCACCGACTGCACCAGCGCGCGCCCGGTGTCGAGCTCGGCCATGAAGGTGATCAGGTCCGATTCGGGGTCGCCGAGCGCAAAGCGGTCGAAGCCGGTGAGTCCGAGGCGATTCGCCTGGATGAGCCAGCGCTGCACATTCGGCGCGCCGTGAATCGGCACCAGCGCGCGGCTCGGCAATCGAGCGTGGCGTTGCTCCAATTCGGCGTGAACCCGAGCCAGGCGTTGTTCGAGTGCGGGAAGGGCCATCGCAGCGCGCGACATCGACAAGGTTGTGCGCTGCAGTTGTTCGTCGATCGGGTTCTGCACCGACGGCGTCAGCTTCGACGCCGCGAGCTCGCCGAGCGCAGCACCAAGGCGCCGCGAAATTCGCGCGCCGTCGGCACCGAAGACTTCCTGTGCGATCGGGCGCCCCGGCACGACGCCCTGCCAGAACGAATCGGTGGGCTCGTGCCAACCGAAGGGCTCGGCGACGACAAAGCTGAACGCCGCCGCGCGGTAGCCCGACCAAAGCGTGAGCGCGTCGGCGTAGATGCGTTCGCCTCCAGGGATCACCTTGACGAAGCGCTCTGAACCACTCGCAAAACCACGCAGCGTGCAGCGCTTGCCGGGGCGGTAGCGAACCACCTGGACCCACTCCAGCATCGCCATCACTTCGCCCAGGCTCGGCAGCGCGGCGTCGTCGGGAAACTGCGCAATTCGCAGCGGGCCGAGCACGGAGTGCACGAAGTCTGCGGAATCGGGCAAGAGCAAGGCGTCGACACGCACGAGCAACCCTGCCGTCCCTTCGAACAGACACACCGACCAGGGGTCTTCGCCCGGGTGATAGCGCGCGTATTCGCGCCGCCATCGGCCGGCGGGCTCCCTGCCCTGCTTCGTGCACCAGGCGTCGAGCACATTCGCCATCAACTCCGGGTCCGCCAGCGCAGCGAGAGCCGAGGGCGTGGTGGGGGCTGCGGCGCTCATCGGCCTTGGCGTGGGTGGGCTCAGCGTCCCTGGCGTTCCAGTGCGGCTTGGCGAATCGCGCCGAGCGTGGCACGCGTTGTGCTCACGTCGGCGTCGAGCTTCAAGTGCAGCAGCGTCGGCACGTCACGCGCCAACGCGGCTTGAAACGCCGGCTCGAACTGGGCCGTGCGTTCGACTTTCTCTGCCGCCAATCCGTAAGCGCGCGCCAGCGCGGCGAAATCGGGATTGAACAAGTCGCTGCCGCTGACACGCCCCGGATAGTCGCGCTCCTGGTGCATGCGAATCGTGCCGTAGGTGCCGTTGTCGACGACGATCAGGATCAGCTTGCCCACGCCGCGGCCGGCGCCGTAGGCCATTGCAGTGGCGAGTTCCTGGCCCGTCATCAGGAAGTCTCCGTCGCCGGCAAAATTCACCACGGTTCGTTTCGGCTCGAGCAGCGCCGCGCCAATCGCCGCCGGAACGCCGTAGCCCATCGCGCCCGACGTCGGCGCGAGTTGGGTTCGCCCGCCCTGGTGCAGGGCGGCGTAGCGCAGGTAACGCTGTGGCCAGCCGCTGAAGTTGCCGGCGCCATTCGTGAACACGGTGCCCTCGGGGACGAGCCGGGCGACGGTCTTCACGACCACCGCCATGTCGAGTGGCTCGACCGCCTGCGCGACTTGATTCGCTTCATAGTCGGCGTGGGCGTCCGCAGTCCACTGCGCCCAGGGCAGCGTGGGCGGCGCGGCGAGCGTCTCGAGCGCTTTCGCCGCAGCCGCCATCGACGCCTGGATCTTCAACTGCGCGGCGTAGACGCGGCCAAGCTCTTCGGCGCCGGCATGGATGTGGACCAAGGTCTGGCGCGGTTGCGGCGCGTCGAGCAGGGTGTAGCCGCCGGTCGTCATTTCACCCAGGCGTGGGCCGACGGCGATGATCAGGTCCGCATCGCGAATCCGCTGCCCGAGTTTCGGATTGATGCCGATGCCGACGTCACCCGCATAGTTCGGATGCCGGTTGTCGAACAAATCCTGGAAGCGAAACGCGCAGCTCGTCGGCAGATTCCAACTTTCGCTGAATCGCTGCAAGGCGGCGCACGCGGACGCCGTCCAGCCGCCGCCGCCGGCGATCAGCAATGGCTGGCGCGCCGCGAGCAGCATCTCGCGCAACTCGCGCAGCGCTCCCGGCGCCGGCCAGGCGTGCGCCGGTTCGACGTACGGCAGCACCGGCGCACGCGTCAGCGCCGTCAGCATGTCTTCGGGCAAGACCAGCACCACCGGTCCCGGGCGCCCCTGCAACGCCGTGTGAAAGGCGCGCGACACATACTCGGGCAAGCGATCTGCGCTGTGCACTTCGCCGACCCATTTCGCCATGCCGAGCGTTCCCGGGCCGAACATGTGCCGGTAGTCGAGCTCTTGAAACGCCTCGCGGTCGCGCTGCTCGCTCGCCACCTGGCCGACAAAAAGAATCAGCGGCGTGCTGTCTTGAAACGCCGTGTGCACGGCGATGCTGGCGTTGGTCGCGCCGGGTCCGCGCGTGACAAAGCAGATTCCCGGGCGGCCGCTCAACTTGCCCTGCGCTTCCGCCATGAAGCCCGCCCCCCCCTCCTGGCGGCAGGCGATGAAGCGAATCCGTTCCCGGTGCTCGTGAAAGCCGTCGAGCACGGCGAGGTAACTTTCGCCGGGAACGCCGAACACGGTGTCGATCCGTTGCGCGATCAACGCCTCGACGAGCGCGTGGCCCGCGGGACGCGGACTCAAGAGCGCCGGATGCGTCGTCATGTCGAACCCCGCACCGCACCGAGCGAGGGCCGCGAAGTTCTCCCCACCGAGAGCGCGTTGATGACGAGCACCGCTTGAAAGAACGCCATCCCGATCCACACCCAGACCGGGAGTCCATGGTCCATCATCCAGCCGAACAGCGCGGGCGCAAACGCCATGCCGACATCCAGCCCCGAGTAGACGACGCCGTAAACGCGCCCCGTCGCGTTCGGCGGCGCGGCGCGTTTGACGAGCAGATCGCGCGACGGCCCGCACACGCCCGAGGCAAACCCCATCACGCCCATCAGCAGCGGCACCATGAACGCCGGCCCCGGAACGAGGCCGATCGCCAACGCACACAAGGCCGCGCCGCCAAAGCCGAAACTGATGACGCGCTCGGCGTTGTTCGGATCGCGCACGAGAAAACCACCGGCGAGGATTCCCGCGGCGCTGCACACCATGTAGATCGACAGGCACATCGCGGCCCAGGCGATCGGCACGTCGTGCAACTGGCGCGCCGCTTCCGTGGCAAAACTCTGCACACCGCCCAGGGCGACGGCGTAGAACAGGAAGAACAGGAACGCGAGCCAGACCGAGCGCAGCTTGAGGAAGTCGAACGCGCCTTCGCCGGCGCCCGCGTTGGCCGCAGCAACGCCGCCGCCCGAAGGCTGCGGGACGCTCGTGCGAACCGGCGCGGCGATCCACGCCCGCAGCACCACCATCACGAGCAACACCGCGCCTGCCACCAGGCCGGCGCAAAACACCGCCGTGCGCCAGCTCGAGACCTGCGCAATCCCCACCAGAAACAGCGGCGCCGCGGCCCAGCCCAGGCTGCCGCTCAGACCATGAACCGCGAAAGCGTGGCCCAGACGCGTCTTGTCAATGCGGGCGTTGAGGATCGAAAAGTCGGCGGGGTGAAAGACGCAGTTGCCCAGACCCGCCAAACCCGAGAACAGCAGCAGCGCGACATAACCGTGGCTCGCGGCAAGGCCGAACGCGGCGAACATCGACAGCGCGAGTCCTGCGAAGAGCACCGGCCGCGCTCCGAACCGATCCACGACGAATCCCGCCAGCGCCTGGCCGATTCCCGAGACGACAAAGAACACCGACATCACGACGCCGAGTTCGGCGTAGCTCAGGTTGAATTCGTCGCGGATCCACGGGAAGAGCGGCGCCAGGATGAGATGGAAAAAATGCGAGACGGCGTGGCCCAGACTCACCAGGCCTGTCGTCCGCGTGTCTTGCCGCACCGAAGCGGTCGTGGAATCCATCGTGCGCCATGGGAGTCGAAGCGCTCAACTATAGGCGAGGTGCGGCGCTGCCGGTGCGAGTTCTGCGCGGGCTCGCGCCTGTGCCGGCCCGTCCATGGCGGTGCGCCGGCCAATGGCGTAGTACTCGAAGCCGGCTTGCCCCATGACTTGCGGGTCAAACAGGTTGCGTCCGTCGAACACGATGCGTTGGCGCAGTTGCTGACCCAGACGCTCGAAGTCCGGCGAGCGGAACGCGCGCCACTCGGTGACGACGAGCAAGGCATCTGCGCCCCGCACCGCGTCCATCGGCGTCGGCGCGAAATCGAGGCGCTCACAAGGCGCAAAGGCGTGCCGGGCTTCGTCCATCGCGACCGGGTCGTGCGCCGTGATGCGCGCGCCGCGTGCGATCAATTCGGCGATGATCACCCGGCTCGGCGCTTCACGCAAATCGTCGGTGTCGGGTTTGAACGCCAACCCCCACACAGCGAAGTGCAGGCCGGTCAAATCATCGCCAAAGCGCTCGGTGACTTTGTTCACCAACACCAGTTTCTGCCGTTCGTTGGCGCGCTCGACGGCGTTCAGCAAGTGCAGCGGTTCATTCACCGCGGCCGCGCTGTGCAGGAGTGCTTTCACGTCCTTGGGAAAACACGAACCGCCGTAGCCGCAGCCTGCATAGAGAAACTGGTGGCCGATGCGCGCGTCGGCGCCGATGCCGCGGCGCACCTGCTCGATGTCGGCGCCGAGCTTCTCCGCCACCAGCGCGAGCTCGTTCATGAAGCTGATGCGAGTCGCGAGCATCGCGTTCGCTGCGTACTTGCTCAGCTCGGCGGAACGCACGTCCATCAGCACGAACTTCTCGCGGCTGCGCTGGAACGGGCCGTACAGGGCCTGCATCAGGTGCACGGCGCGTTCATCGTCGGCGCCGACGATGATGCGATCCGGTTTCATGAAGTCTTCGACCGCCGCACCTTCCTTCAGGAATTCGGGATTCGAGACGACGCTGAACGGCACCGACACGCCGCGTTTGGCGAGTTCGGTGGCGATCGCCGCCTGCACCGCGCTTGCCGTGCCGACCGGCACGGTGCTTTTGTCGACGACGAGTTTGTAGTCCGTCATGTGCTGGCCGATGCTGCGCGCCGCGGCGAGCACGTGCTGCATGTCGGCGGCGCCGTCTTCGTCAGGCGGGGTACCCACGGCAATGAACTGGATCGTTCCGAAACGCACGCCCTCTCTGACGTCGCTGGTGAAGTGAAGGCGCTGCGCCTCGATGTTGCGCAGCACGATGTCCTTCAGCCCGGGCTCGAAGATCGGGATCTCGCCACGCAAGAGCATGTCGATCTTGGCCCGGTCCAGATCGACGCACAACACGTCGTTGCCCATTTCGGCAAAACACGCGCCCGTGACAAGACCAACGTATCCGGTGCCTACAACTGTCAGTTTCACACTGTCTCCTCGGGCGAGAACGCGCCGCTGTGACCAACAGAGCGCGTGCGACGCGCTTTCGTACGTATACAGCGCTCGAAATTCGTCCGCCCTGCGGCCTGACACGTCTCGACAAGAACCGGCACGGGCACCAGAATGACCGAAGGAATGCAGGCGGAGCTCAGGTTGACAACGATATTTCTCGCGCGCCACGGCCAAAGCGACTCGAACCATCAACGTCTGATCACGGGGCAACTCGACGTCGGCCTGTCTGAGCGCGGTCGCGAACAGAGCGAGGCGCTGGCTCGCTGTCTCGCCAGCGAGCCGGTCGCCGCCATCTACACGAGCGCGCTGCAACGCACCGTCGCCACTGCACAGCCCACGGCCGCGGCAAAACAGTTGCCGATCGTCACGCTGCCGGCCCTCAATGAAATTCATCTCGGCGTTCTGCAGGGTCGTTACCGCGACGAACGCGACCCGCCCGCTCAAGCGCTGTGGGCGCGGTGGCAGGCCGACCTGTGGAACTTTCGTGTGCCGGGTGGCGAGACCTTTGAAGAATTGGCGCAACGTGCCGGCGACGCGTTGCACGAGCTGTTGCGCCGGCATCGTGGGCAGGCCATCCTCATCGTCGGGCACCGCGCGACGAATCGGGTTCTGCTCGGCACATTGTTGGGGTGGCACAAAGAGCGCTGGGAGGAGATCCGCCTGCGCAACAAGTTCTTTTACGCCATCCGGCCCGGCGCTCAACCCATCATCACGACGATCGCGCTCAGTGGCAGCAAGGCGGGGGTTCGCGAGGCCGGGTTCATCATGTGAGCGTGGCCGCCTGCCCGGCGGCCGATCGAGCCGACGCAGGCGCGCTCAGGATCTGCCGAATCTTCTCGCTGGTGATGCGTGCGCCGTCGGTGGCGATTCGGAGCGTCGGCACCGGCTCAGTCAACGCGCGCAGGATCTTTGCCATGAGGCTGGGTGCGGCCAGGTCGGCGGGGCCCAGCGGGATGAGCAGGCCCTTCTGCGCGAATTGCTCGATGCGCAGGCTTTGCTCGGGGTTGCCCTGGTACGGGTAGGCGAGCGCCGGTGTGCGTGCGGTGATGACGTCGAGCAAGGTGTTGTCGCCGCCCATGCTGACCGACGCTGCCGACTCCCTGAGATGGCGCTGAAAGTCGGGCAGGAACGGAACGATCTGCACGTTGGCGCTGCGCACGGTCGACCGCAGCCGTGTCATATCCTCTGCCGGGGTTCGCGAGCCGGCGGCGAGAATGAATTGATAGTCCGGCAGCATTGGCGCGACGCCAATGGCCGCGATCAGCAACTCCGCTCCGACGTTGCCACCTCCCTGGCTGACCAAGATCTGCTTCTTTCGCGCCGGCCACACCGCAGGGGCCGGAGCGCTGATATAGCCGGTGTAGACGAGCTTGTCCTCAATTTCGGGCGCGAGCGAAAAAGTGTGATCCAGGCGAATCACTTCGGGGTCGCTGCGCACGAACACCGTGTGAATGTGCTTTCGCAGCGTCTGCACCATGCGACGCTCTGTTTCCAGCGGGCGCGGCACGAGCACTTCGCGCACCGACGTGAATATCGGGATCGGACCGCTCGACTCACGAACGGCACGGAACAACGCCATGATTTCGGTCTTGAACCGGCGCCGGCCGAACGGATAGAACTCGACCACGATGGCGTCGTAGCGGCGCTGGATGAAAACGCCCATCTGCGCGTTGCGCAGTCCCCAGATCGCATCGACCGAGCTCGCCTCGTCCGGATCGCGCAGGCCACCTGAGCCTGAGTCGTGCAGCAAGGTCGGCAGCCTGAGACAGCGCAGATGCGGGTGCTCGAACATCGTCGCCGTGTCGAGCCCGCCATAGATCAAGTCGACGTCGGCGAAGGGCACGAGCTCTTCGATGATGCGCAGACTGCACGCCAGATGGCCCACGCCCACGAGGCTTTGACAGTAGTAGAGGATTCGCATCCGTCGGGCTTGGTCCTGGAATCTTCAAACGGCGAGGCCGAGAACGCGCGGGTGGCACGGCGACGGCAGCAGACGCGATGGCGCGGCCGGCAGCAAATCGCGCATGCGCATCCAGCGCGCTTTGGGGTGGTTTGCCCAGCGGCGCAGCAAACCGCGCAGCGCATCGAACTCGGTGTCACTCATCGCGGCGTGGTGCAGCATCAGGCCGACGCTGGCGCCACCACCCACGTGCTGCGCCAGATGATGCGCGATCAACGCTGCAGGGTCGCTGTGCTGCGCGAGTGCCAGGCGCCACTGTTTGCTCCAGTCGGTGTGGACCGTGATCTCGGGCAGGGCCTGCTGCGGTGGCGCCGTCACGTCGCGCGACAAAGCCGCGAACCCGAGCCCAGCGAGCAGAAGCGGGGTGTTGGCGCTGATCCGGTTCCAAGGCGGGGTGAAGATGGGGTCCAGCGCGTCGCCGCATGCGGATTGCAGCAACTCGCGGCCGTGCCGCAAGTCGGCCTCGCGCTGCGCTACGCCACGCGCCGTGCCGAACTCGCACTTGCGCCCCGTGGTTTCGTGGTTGAGGTGGGCATAACCATGCTGGTGAATGCCAATCGCCTGGCCTGAGCGGCGCCGCGCCTGCAGTTGCGCGACCAGGGCCGGTGTGACCGCCGTGGGAATGGCCGCCAGGTCGATCGGTACGCCAGCTTGGTCCATGACTTCCAGCAGCGCCATCAAGCGCTCGTCGGCCCAGCCTGCGTCGTCGTCGCGGACGAACAGACTCACCGGTGCGTCGAGCCGGTCAAGCGCTTGCAGCAACGGGTCGCGGCACGGCTGCGTCACGCGGCGGCCCTCTCGCGCTGGTCGTGCCAGCGCGCCAACAACTGAGCGGTGTGGTCCGCGCCGTCCAGGTCGAGCGCCGCGGGGCGCGGGCGGAACGCGAGCAATTCGAGCATCGCCTGCGCCATGCGCTGTGCATTCAGTTCAGCAGCGGGAAGCATCTGCATCGCGCCCAGGGCGGCCAGGCGTTGTGCGCGTGTGCGCTGTTCGTTTTCGCTCGGCGTCTCGTAGGGCACGACGAGCGCCGGCACGCCCGCGCCGACGATGTCCAGCGCGCTGTTGTAGCCGCATTGGCTGATCGACGCGCGCGCCTGGCGCATCTCGGCGACCATATCGCCGACATGGCGCAGCAGCTCCACGCCGGGCAGCGTGGCGACGCGCTCGCGAAGCGCCAGCCACTCGGGTTCGGGAAGGAAAGGGCCGGCGATGATGCGCAGCGGTGGCGGCGCCGGCAACAGCGCACGCGCGTCGAGCACGGTGCGGTACAACGCGTCGCCGACGATGCCTCCGCCGGCCGACACCAGAACATGCGCAGCGCGCGGTGCATCGGTGTGCGCGGCGCGGCGCGGCACGACGTAGCCGCTGTAGTGCACGCCGGTGCGCATCGGCCGCGTCGGGTGAAAACTCTCTTCGATGCGGGCGAACGCCGGATCGGCGTGCACGATCACGGCGTCGAAGTAGCGATCGGTGATGAAGCGCGCGCGGTCGTCGTGGTGGCGCTGATCGGGGCGCGCGTCGACGAGGATGTCGCGCAGGCTGCAGATCACCTGCGCCGCCGCGCCGCTTTGGCGCCGCACCTGGCGGATCATCGGCAGGATTTCGCCGGCGAACTTCTTGCGCCCGAACGGGAACAGTTCCACGAGCAACACCGCCGGGCGGTGTTGCGCCATCGCGCGCTCGATCAGTTCGCGCCGCTGCACTTGCGCAGCCGCAACGTCCAGGCGCGTCGCGTCGCGGCTCACGAGCGTATGGCCGTCGTCCATGCCGAGCGGCGGCAAGTCGATCAGCTCAATGCCTTCGGGAACGACGATGCCCGGAGGCAGGCGCCCGCCGTTGAGAAACACGACGTGAAAGTGTTCGCGCAAAGATGTTGCCAGCGCGAACGAGCGCGTCAGGTGACCGATTCCGAGCGAATGCTGGCAATAAAAAACCAGCGACGGCCAGCGCTTGTGCGTGGGCTCAGGCATGACGTCTCTCCACCAGGGCCAGGTAGGCGCCGCGCGAGCGCAGCAAGGTGTCGTGCGGGCCCGACTCGATGACACGCCCGCCTTGCATGACGACGATCCGGTCGTAGCGCGCCATGTCGGCGTAGTCGTGCGCAATCACGATCAGCGTGCGATTCCGGTGCACTCGCGCCACCGCTTCGTGGATCAGGCGTGCCGACACCGGGTCGACCGACGCGGTGGGCTCGTCGAGCACCAGAATCGCCGGCTCCTTGACGAGTGCGCGCGCCAGGCACAGGCGCTGGCGCTGGCCGCCCGACAAGTTGGCGCCGCGCTCGCCCAGTTCGGTGTCGTAGCCTTCCGGCAAATCGACGATGAACTCGTGCGCGCGCGCGTTGCGCGCCGCCGCCTCGACGGCTCCGAACGGCGCGTCGGGCCGGCCGTAGGCGATGTTCTCGCGCACCGACACACCGAACAGCATGTTGTCTTGCAGCACGATGCCGATCTGGCGCCGCAGGCTCTCGCGCGCATAGCGCCGGATGTCGATGCCGTCGATGAGAATGCGCCCGGCGGTGGGCTCGTACAGGCGCAGCAACAGATTGATCACGGTCGACTTGCCGGCCCCCGAGGCGCCGACCAGAGCCACCCGCTCGCCGGCGGCGAAGCGCAGCGAGACGTCGCTCAGCACCGGTTTGTCGTTCGCATAGCCGAACGAGACGTTCTCGAAGACGATTTCGCCCGCCGGGTTGATGAGCTCGATCGCGTCCGGCGCGTCTTCGATGTCGGGTTCGATCGCCAGGATTTCGGCGACGCGTTGCGCACTCACCGAGGCACGCGCGAATTTCGTCGACAGCCGGCCCAGGTCGCGCACCGGTTTGTACAGGCTCGTCACATAGGCGACGAAGATGAGCAGCTCACCGGGAGTCAAGCGGCCCTGCAGGACTTCGCGCGCGCCCAGCAACACGGTGATCGCCGTTCCCACCGCACTGATCACGGCGATCGCCTTCACCACCGCGCCGGTGGAACGCGCGCTGCGCATGCCGCTTTCGTAGTTCGCCTCGATCTCGGCCTGAAAGCGGATTTCCTCGTGCTGGCCGCGGCCGAACGCCTGCACCAGTGCGATCGACGAGAGCACGTCGTTCAGGCGCGACGCCATGTGCCCCTCTTGCCTGCGCTGCACGCGTGCCGCGTCGCGCACGTTGCGATTCAGCCACTGGATGACGAGCAGCAGCGGCGGCAAGGTGATCGCCACCGCCGCGGCGAGTTGCCAATTCAGCATGAACATCACGCCGAGCATCGCGACCACCGTCAAGGCATTGCGCACGAAAGTCAGCGCCCATTCGGCGAACATGTCGCGCAGCAGATTCGTGTCGCTCGCGACCTTGCTGATCAGCTCACCGGTGTGGTGGCTGCGGTGAAATGCGAGCGACAGGCGTTGCAGGTGGGCAAACAGCTCTCCGCGCAGGCGCCACGTGATGCGGTGCCCGACGCGCGCGCTGCTGTAGAGCTGCAGATACGCCATCACACCCGACGCCAACGCAATCACTGCGATCGCGCTGGCCATCAGCACCAGCGCGGGCCAGGTGCCCCACTCGAGCACGGCGCCCATGGGCGCGAGCGCTGCGGGAAGCGGCTTGCTGAGCAGAATGTGGTCGAAGATGATCTTCAGCGGCCACGGCGCGAACAATTCCGCGAGCACCACGCCCACCGCGCCGATGAGCGCGAGCGCGACGGCGAAACGTTGCTCCTTGAGGCACGAGATGACGAGCGAACGCATCTGCCGCGTCGAGTGCGATGCCAGCGTCGTCATGCGACCTCCTCGAGAAGAAGGCGGGCCGCGAGGCGTTCGCTCGCCGCCAGGCGTGCCTCGACGAGGCCGCGCCAACCGGGTTCCTGGTAGACGAAGGCCCGGCTCGCTTGCAGAAGCGTCTGCAGGGCGCGGTGCCACTTCAACCAGGGCGCACTGAAGAAACGCGGCGCTGCGGCGCGGTACGACTCGACGAGCGCCTGCACCTGGCGTTCGCCGCGCTGCGCCGAAACACAAAGCTGCTCGAGTTTGACGATGAATTCAGCCAGATCTTCCATCGGGTTACCGAGCGCAAATTCGTCGAAGTCGAAGAACACGACACGCTCGCCGTGCAGCCACACCTGCTCCGGATGGAAGTCGCCGTGAATCAAGGTCTGGCGCGCGCGCGGCATGCCCATCGTCGTGGTTTCCAGCGTCGCGGCGAGGGCCAACGCACGCGCAGCGAGGTCGGGTGCGGCGCGGCCGATTTTCTGCACACGGCGGCGCAACTCGGCGAGCCAATGCACGGTGGACCTGACCTGGCGAGCCGGCAGTGCCGCCAAATGCAGTTTGGCCAAGGCGCAGCCGATGCGCGCGAAGTCGGCCACGGCGTCCGCCGCTTGCGCCACGGCCAATAGAGGTTGGCCCGGCGCCGCGGCTTGCCACAAGGTGCGTGTAGCGTGGTCGCTGCCGAGCGGTTGCGCGACCCATGGCGCGGCGCTGTCGCCTTGCGCCAACGTCCAGAAGTATTCGAAGCGCCGCTGCAAGGTCTGTGCGGCTTCGTCGTCGCAAAAAGTCTTCGCGTAGACGACGTGGTGCGCTTGAACGGCGCCCGCGCCGGCGACCGTGCAGCGCAGCGTCGCGCGCTGCTGCGGCGCGTAGCGCAACACCTCGACCGGCCCGACCGGGCGTCCGAGCGCGAGCACTGCCTCGGGCAAGTGGCCGGGCAGGCGCGAGGGGTCCACGAGGATCGCCAGTTGCGGCAGCGACGGATCGTTCGGCCAGGCCCAGAGCAGCATGTCGAGCGCTTCGACGTGCGCCAGCGCGGCGCCGATCGCCGGCTTCAGCATCGCGGTTTGGTCGGCCGCCGCGAACGCAGCCGCGCTCGCACCGCCGCGAAACGCCTTCGCGCAGTAGCGCTGCACGCTGAGCTCGCCGCTTGCGCAGTTGCGCACGTCCAGATCCAGGCACATCGTGATCGGATGCGGGTTGCGTCGCAACGAACTGCTGCGGCGCACGTTGGAGGTTCGCACCGCGTCGATGGCGAAGGCGCCGGCCCGAAAGCCGTCCAGGCCGCGCTGCAGCGCGCCGCGCAGTTGCTCAGGGTCCGGGGCAGCGTTCAGATCGGCCCACGGCGCGACAGCGTCCGGGCCAGGTGCGAGAACAGCAGCGTTCATGCGGCGAGCCTTTGCGGCGCGTCAAGGGCAGCGTCGATCGATCGCGCGCGCAGAATCGCTGCCGCGGTGTCGAGCAAGGGTTCGACGAGGGCATAGCGCCCGGGCTTCAGATTCACCACCGAACGCCAGGCACGCTGGCAGAGCAGGCTGTTCGCCGTGCTCCAGGCGAGTCCCGCCTCGCTGCATGGCGTTCCGGATTCACTCGCGTAGGCGCGGACGAAGGCGCGGCACGCCGCGAGGGCACTTGCAGGGCTCCGGCCGGCGAGCAGCGCACGGTAGAGCGCGTCGGCGATCCAATCGCCGAGGTCGGCCAGCGCGGGGCCGAGCCGCACGCCGTCGAGATCGATGAGCCCCATGCGATCGCCGTGCAGCAGAACGTTGCGCGGATGCAAGTCGCCGTGCAGCGTGACGGTCCTTGCGTCGCACGCAGCGTCCACCCCTTGCGCGAGCGCGCCGGCCAGCGTGCGCACAGCGCCTTCCCAACGCGGCTCGACGATCGCCAACGTGTCGGCCACCCGGGCGAGCCGCTCGCGCACTTCGTCGACAGCGACGCAGCGCTGCGTCGGCACAGGCGTCGCGTGCAACCCGGCGAGCACAGCCCCGACCTGCCGCGCTGCCGCAGCGCCGACCTCGCTCGCCGCGTCGAGCAATGGGGTTCCGGGCAAGGCCTCCTGCCAATGCAAGCCCCACTGCGCCTGCCAAAGAAGCGGCTTGGGCGTGAGCAGGCGCCCATGCGCTTGCGCCGGGCTGTGGTGCAGCGCTTGCATCACGGCGTGCGTGTGTGCACCGCCACGTTCGGCTTCGGCCTTCACATAGACGCTGCGGTTCAGCACCGGGCCCGACGCCGCGCTGACGGTAGGCCAGATCGACACGCGCGCAGGCGCGATGTTCCGGCACCACTTGCGCGAGGTGGAATTCATGCGAAACCAGTTCGCTGCGCCCGTCGCTCAGGGTGGCGAGCACTTCGCCGATCACGTCACCGACCGCGCCCTGGCGCGCCTGGAGGTCATTGCCCAGCAGCGCCGCGGCAGCGCCCAGTTTGGCGTCGTTGGGCCACCACGCCGCCACCATGTCGAGCGCGGGCACGTGCGAGCTCGACAGGCCGAGTGCGTTCGGGACAGGGGCGCGGCGCAGCGCACTCGCGTAGCGCTGCTGGCTTTCGCCGGCCGTGCAAAAACGTGTTGCGACGAGTTGCACGAAGGTCTGATTGGAGCGCAAATCCGACAGGCGCAGGCGGTACGAGACGGCGATGTTGCGCCGCGGACGGTATTTGATGCGGTCCACGGCACACGCGATCACGTTCAGATGAGGCTGCTGCGCGCGCAGCAGGCGATCGAACACTTCGGCCATCGCCACGCCATTCAATGCCACGCGCAGATGCGGCAACTTCGGGTCCACGGGCAAGGTGCTGCAGGAACTCATGTTCGCCTCAATCGCGGCGCTCGGCGCATCGCAGCGCAACCGCCTGGCCTTCCTGCCACAAGCTCGCACCGGCGTGCGACACGGCACGCAGGACGCGGCCATCGGCGCCATGGCGCAGGTGCACCCAGCGGCCGACAAAACTCAGGCCGCACAGCGCCCAGCGCTTCGACTCCGCGCCACGCGAGTGGAACCAGGTGTCGACACAGGTCTGGCCGTTCAACGTCACCTCGATGCGAAGCGCGCTGCCCGGCGCCCCGTCCTCCGCCAGCGCAGCGAGGTCGGTCAAGTCGATTCGCGCCGGCTCGGTGAGCCAGGGAACGAGCACCGTGTCGAAGTCGACGTCTGACCCGCGCGCCGAACAGCGCAACGCCGGTGCAGCGTGTTTGCTGCCGTAGCGCGGCGAGACCCATGAGTCGCAGATCGTGGCCTCGATTCCCGCCCGGCGCGGCATGCCGATGTCAAGTTGCGGGCTCGCGACCCGGATATCGGAACCGATGCTCAACTCGGTCCGACCGAAGGCTTGTTCGCTCAGCTGAAAATTCGCCACGTAGTCGTGCACGGTCGGCGCGCGCAGCGCGTCACTGACGATCCAGTAGCGCGCGTCGACACAGGCGACGATGCGCTCATGCACCGCGTCGTATTCATGACTCGCGGCGCGGCCGTGCAACAGCGTCAGCCCCGGCGCTTCGGCCCATTCGATCAGCGCCGCCGCCGGCGCCGGCCCGGAAATCTTGTGCCGCACCGACCCCTGCGAATGGCGTGAGGCCTCCTTGATCGTCTTGGGCACATAGCGCGTCTGGTTGCGCCCGTCCACGCACACGGTGTTGTGCGCGGCGGTGCTGCGAAAACGCACGCGCCAGTTTTCCGCGCTCGCGTCGATCGGTGCCTCGCTGTAGGTGAAGCGCCCCGGGTCGACGACAAGGGATCGGCCGGCCGCCGCCAGCTCGAAGCTCAAGCAGTCGAAGTGGCCGTGGTTGCCTTCGCCGAGAGGCCCGCTGTCGAACACCAGGTGCTGCGCGGCGGCGAAGTCGCTCGGGCCGCTGCCCCAGGCACTGCGCAGCACGGTGTAGCCGCTCGCTGCAAAGTGCACCGTGGTGCGCTCGGGCGCGCGCCCTTGCGCCCCGCGCGTCGCGACCCAGCGCATGTCTTCGCGCCCGTAGAGCTCGGCGCCGAGCGCGAGCAGGGGCAAGAAGCCGCGCGCATCGCCGTCCGACAAACTGGGAACGATGCCGTCGGGCTTGTGCACGTGCATGCTGAACTCGAGGCCGCGCTCCAGCAACCGATCCATCTCCCGCGGCACCTGCACCCGGTGCCGCGCCGCCAGCGTACGAACGTTCAGCCAGTTGCGCAGCGCCAGGTGGTGATAGTCGGTGGACAGTTCGCAGTGCACGCCGTCGGCGAGCAGGTCGGCGCGCATGTTGACCAGCGTTTCCCGCAACGCGAATTCGCGCCAATGTGCCGAGCGCGCCATCTCCGGAAAGGCAACGCCGGCGAGGAAGATGGCGTACAGCTCGAGCGTGCGGTGATTGCGCTTGGGCGTGAGGTTGGCGCACAGGAACTCGACTTGTTCGTGCAGCGAATCAAGCAGGCGGCGAAAGAAAGCCGGCTCGATCGGCGCGACATGACGCGCCCCATGGCACGCAAACGCGCGCAGGCTGTAGATCCAGTTCTGCACGCGCCGGCCGGTCACGTCAGCGGCGATGAAACCGGGCGGCGTGACCTGCATCCAGCCGTCCAGCAACTGCATCCAGCGCTTCGCATAGCGCTCGTCGCCGCTCGCCAGATAGGCGCGGCCCAGTCCGGCCGCGTAGTAGAACTTGTGCAGCAGGATGTGCCATTCGATGTCCCTGCTGGGGTTGTGCAGCCAGGGCAGCGGCTCGCGGCAACGCGTGCGTCTCGCCATTGAATTCGAAGCGCCCGGCGCTGATCGCGTCGATCTTGGGGGCGCTGCATTCGTCTTCGTCGACGATCAGGTCGATGTGAACGTCGCGTGCCGAGCGGAAATGCGCCAGCAGTTCAGCGTCGTCCAGTGCGGACCAGGGGGCGCCGAAAATCGATGCGCCGCGATCGCCGGCCTGCAAGTTCGGCGCGACGGCACGCGCCTCGGCGACTTCGTGCATCACCGTCATGCGTTGGCCTGGGCGGGGGTGGGCAATTCGGCGCGCCTTGCGCGGCCGCGCTCGAGCTGCGCGACGAACAGGTCGCGCAATGCGATCGTCGTGCGGCGCGAATCGAAGCGTTCGCAGATGCGCTGCCTGCCTTGCGCCGCCAGCCTGGCGTGCAACGCGTCGTCTTCGATCACGCATTGCAACGCCAATCCGAGCGCGCCGGCGTCACGCGGCTCGACGAGCAAGCCGTGCACGCCGTCGTCGATCAGCTCTGGAATGCCGGAGATCGACGTCGACACGACCGGCAGGCCCATCGCCATGGCTTCGGCGAGAACGTTCGGGAAGCCGTCGCGGTCGCCGTCCTCCATGATCTGGCACGGCAGCGCAAAGACCCGCGCCTGGGCGTAGATGCGGCGCAATTCGTCCTGCGCGACGGCACTGCGCAATTGCACCTGCTCGGTGAGATCGAGCTGCTCGACGAGGCGCAAGATCGACGCATGCGCGCTGCCCATCTCGCCGACGATGACACAGCGGAACGCCGCGCCCGCGTCGCGCAGCCGCGCGCACGCGCGCACCAGATGGTCGAAGCCTTTCTTCTCGACGAAGCGGCCCACCGCAAGAATCAGCGGCGGCAGGTCGCGACCCGCGATCGCCGAACCTTCCTGTTTCGGCGCCGGCGCAAACCAGTCCGTGTCCAGGCCGTGGTAGATCGCATGCACTTCGTCGGGCCGCGCGTGCCGGGCGCGCAGCACCTCCGCGTTGGCGCAGGTGCACGTGGCGACGAATCGCGCCGCACCGAGCTTGCGTTCGAGCAGGCGGCCCGGGTTCAGCTCGGCCTGGTAGATGTCTTTCGCGTGGGCGGTGAAGCTGAATCCGATTCCGCGTCATGCGGCTCGCGAACCAGGTGATCGTCGCCACGCCGTGGCAGAAGTGGCCGTGCAAGTGTGCCGACGTCGCCGGCGCGCAGCACCTGGTCGGCGATTTCTCCGGCCTGCAGGAACTCCTTGATGAAGACCTTGCGCAGGCGCTGGCCGCCGTTCGCATCCGGTCCGCGGTGGCGCCACGCGAGCGCGAGCGCGCACGCCGCAGTGCCGAGCCAGCGCCACGGGTGGCGCGCCAGAACACGCAGGTGGGCGCGGCCGAACGCGGGCAGGTTCTGCGCCAGCCAACGCATGAGCGTCGTCCCCGACACCGAAGTCGCCTTGGGCAGGTAACACAGGGGCGCGCGAATCGCCGCAACCACCGGGTGCACGAGAGGCTTCGTTCTCGCGCTTCACGGAAAACAGGCGCAGCCCCATGCCGAGGCGCTCGAGCTGATGGATTTCGTGCGTGATGAAGGTCTCCGACAGGCGCGGAAAACCGTTCATGACATAGGCGACCTTGGTGTGCGGCATATCCGGCTCAGGCGACTGCGCGGCGGACGGTGTTTGGTGCGTGACCATGGGTGTGTTCCAGCAGCTGCAGCACGAGGCGCAAGTTGCGTTGATTGTTGAAGTTCTCCGTCACCGTCGTGCGCGCATTCGCGCCGAGGGACGCGCAGAGCGCCTTGTCGCCGATCAGCTCGCCGATGCTGTCGGCCAGCGCCGCGGCGTCGTCGGCTTGCACCAGCAGGCCGTTCTGCCGATGCCGCACCAGCTCCGGAATTCCCGAGACGCGGCTGGCGACCACCGGCAGGCCGATCGCCATCGCTTCGAGCAGGACGTTGGGAATGCCGTCGCGATCGCCGTCGGCGGCGATGCGCGAGGGCTGCACGTAGACGGCGGCGCGCGCGTAACGCTGAATCACGTCGTCGCGAATCAGTTTGCCGGCGAGCGTGACGTGGTCATTCAATTCATACGAGTCGATCATGGCTTGCAATCGGTCGCGCTCTTCGCCGTAGCCGACGATCTCGCAGCGAAACAGCAGGCCGCGGCCGCGCAGCAGCCGGCACGCGTCGATCAGCGTGTCCAGCCCCTTCTTGGCGCGCAGGCGCCCCACGCTCAGGATCAGCGGTGCCAGGCCGGTCGCCTGGCGCACGCGCGGATGGAACACGCCCTGGTCGATGCCGTGGTACATGCGGTGCACGTGAGCGCTGGGCGCGATTTCGCGCAATGCGCTGCAGTTGAACTCGGTGCACGTGACGGTGAAACGCGCTGCGCTGAGCTTGCGGCGCAGATCGGCGGCGTCGGACAGGTAGATGTCTTTGGCGTGGGCCGAGATCGAGAATCCGATGCCGCTCATCTGCGACACGAGTTCGGCGATGTCGGCGGGTGAAGAGATGAAGTGCGTGTGCAGGTGCTGCACGCCGTCTTCGCGCAACTGACCGGCGAGCCAGCCGGCGCGAGCGAAATCGCGCACGCCTTGCCGGCCGCGCCGCGCCGCGCTGCCCAGCGCGCTCAGGTAGCGCAGCGGCGCAGTCAGGAACAGCCTCAAGTGGCGCGCGGCGAAGCTGTAGCCCTGCCCACGCGGTGAATCGGGAACCTGCACGAGCGGCGCTGCCACGCCCGCCACCGCACCGTGCGTCAGCGAATCTGTGGGATCTGCGAGCGTGTACAGGCGCAGCGCGACACCCAACTTTTCCAGGCCCAACACCTCTTCGAGAATGAAGGTCTCGGTGATCTTGGGGAACACCTTGACCAGCAGGCCGAGGGGGGGATTGGTGCAATTTGAATGCATGGCGGGTCGCGAACGTTCCGGTGACGAAGTTGGCGCACGGCATGAACCCCCCGGAGGGACGTTCGGCCTGGCCTGGCCGCGCTCAAATGGATCAGAGAGCCATGCACCGTGCTCCCGACAGAGGCGCCGCCGCGCCCAAAAATACATCGCCCTGCAGAACCGCCTGCCGGGCTTCGCTGGACGAAAAGCCCGCAACTTCGCGCCGGTCAAGCCGCGCGCGCAAACGGTCAGGCTCACGCGCCCGTCAGGATGCTCAGAAACCCATCTGATCGATGATTCCAGACAGCAGCTTGTCGGAATCAAAGTACTCCTGCGCGATCTCGCGTGCCGCCCGACTGTGCAGGCCGTAGTCGGCGTTGATGGCGTCCATCCCCGCCTGGGCTTCATCGATCGACGAGAACGTCAGCAAGCCCTTGCCGGTGGGCAAGTGGGCCTCGATTCCCGTGCGCTGCACCAGAACCGGTTTGCCGCTGGCCAGATAGAGCGCGCTGCGGTCGCTGAACCAGCCGGTTTCGAGTTCGACATAGCGGTTGTGCGCGACGCTGAACTCGGCGCGCGAGCGCGCAATGTAGGCGCGGTAGTCGTCGAGGTTGCGCAGTTCTGCCGGGTCGGAAATCTGCCAGCCGTGTGCCTCGAACATGCCGCGATCGCGCGCGGCGTCGTCAGACTCCATGCGCAATGCGATTTCAAGCGATTCGCCGCTTTTCGCTGGAAGGTCGAGATAGTCGAGCCAGTTGTCTGACTTCTCGCCCGAGTCCACACCCTGCCAAACGACGCGGCCCCTTCCCTTCCAGGTTGAAATCGTCGTGAAGCGCTGGCAGCTCGGGTCCATCACGCCCGGCCAATCGGCGAGCAGCACCGGGCGCGGCAGGGGCCGCCAATGCAGCGCGTCGATCGGAACGGGGCAATCGGGTGCGCCCACATTGAGCCCCAAGGTGAACAGGTACTCGTAGCGGTCCAGGGGGTCGTGACCTTCGGCACGCTGATGGAAGAGCACCTGGGTGCTGCCCGGGTTGCCGTCGAAATAGGCGCGCCGCTGAGGCGCTTCGAAGATCTCCGGCAGTTTGTGAATCTGTCCGCTGCGGGCGATCAGGAGGTCAGCGCTGCGCGCGAAGTCGGCGGCTTCGGCGAACGACAGGCCGTGCGTCGCCTCGCCCTGTTTATAGATCAGGCAAGAGCGTGGCCACAGCCCGTAGGCCCGGGCGACCGCTTCGAAGTGCGCGCAACCGCTCCAGTGCGAGAGAGGCAGCGGCGCGCCGTCGGCGTCGACACAGCGGCCGCGCCCGACCTGCTCCATCAACACCACGTCGTGGCCCAGGCGCTTCCAGCCGGCGGCGTAGGCCAGTGCATGGTCGATATGGCCGACCGTGGTGTTGGCGATTTTCGCCGTGCAGATGATTCGCATCGGAAACGCGCTGCCGGCTTCAACGCGCCGCGAGGCTCGGCCGCGAGGATGTGTCGATCGGAACGGCAAGGTGCGACTCGATGAATCGCAGCCAGTCTTTCACCTTCACGCTCCACGAGTACCTCTCGAGCACGACGCGCCGGTTCGCCTCGCCCAGGCGCCGCACCAGGAGTCGATCGGCCTCGAGCTTGAGGATCAAGGTCTTGATGGACTCGACGTCTCTCGTGATGAAGCAGCCGTTGTGGCCTTCGTCGATCAGATCTTCGCAACCGCCGACTCGCGTGGACACGACGCCTCGACCGCACGCGGAGGCCTCGAGCACGCTTTGCGAAAACCCTTCGGAGGTGGATGCGCAGATGTAGAGATCGATGTGGTTGTACAGCGCCGGCATGTGCTCGCGCTTCACCTGGCTTTCGCCACGCCCGCCCAGCACCTTGACTTGCACATTCGGCAGGTCGCCCAGGGGTTCGATGAACTCGCTGAAGCCCTTCAGACGGTCGTGTTTGGCGATGTCCTTGCTGCCTGAAAACCCGAGCACCAGGGGAAGATTTCGCTCCACGTTGATCATCGTGCTGGGCTTGAACAAGTCGGTATCGACACCGTTTTCGGTGAGCACGATGTTCTTCAATCCGGCGCGCTCGAAAATCCCGTAGAGCCGACGGCTGATGATGTTGATCCCCTTCAGCAGCGCCAGTTTTTCGATCAGCGCGGCAGGCACAGGCGGCGCGAACTCGGGCGTCGACGCGTAGCCGTCCCAGGACCGGTGCGAGTGGATCCCGGTGATCAGCTTGGTGCGGTCCAGAAACGGCAGCAGATCTTGAAACGATTGGCCCTTCTGCTTCGACAGGATGTCGGTCCAACCCAGAGGAAAGAGCAAGTCGTAGCGATGCTGCTCGCGCTCGATGAAATCCATCTGCTCGCTCGCCGCCGCAACGTCCAGAACCAGTCCGGGGTTGTCGTTGTAGCGCACCAGGCCTTTGGCGATCGTGTCGTAGGCCCAGCCGGGCTTGTCGGTGATCAACAGCACCCGGCCCTGAACGGATTGCATCGGGGTGGCCATGTCAGGCCGGGACCGTGATCTGGCTCAGCGTCTTGAACTGATAGTCACGCGCTGCAAGCAACTCGAAGATCGCCTCGACCCTGCCGAGCAGGGCCTGGCAGTCGGCTTGCGTCGCGCAGTACGGGCTCATTCCCGGCACCAGTTCGACGTTGTGGAACATGCTGCACAGGACGGTGGGCTGCACATGCTGCTCGTACCAATCGATGACGCGCCGGCAGGTCTCGAAGTCGGCGAAACGCGGCGTCGGGCGCAGCCATTCGAGATCGGGCGTGATCGAGACCGGAACTTCGATGACGGACGAGTCGCCAGGTTGGCAGATGTCATCGGTCGACGCGCAGTAGGGCGACAGGCTGCCGGGCTTGGAGAAGTCCGCAATGCCATGCCAGTTGCGGAACGGCGTGACGCTGGTGTCGTGCGTGTAGCCGAGTTGCTGCAGGCAGTGAATAGTCCAGCCGCGGGCGCCGAAGCGGCCCGCCCGGAACGACCGCGGGCGCTGGCCGAACAGCTCGACGAAGCGCTCGGTCAGCGCCTGCAGTTTCGCGAACTCGAGTGCCGGATCGTATTCGCACTGCATTTCGGAAGGATCGCAGCCGCCAAAGTCGGGGCCTGGGAACTTCGGGTTCGGACCGATGTATTCGCCATGCAGATGCGTGCCGAGCTCGCAGCGTTGCGGGTCGAGTGAGCTCAGCACCTCCACCGAGCGCGCATCGACCATCACCGCCGGGCTGATGAGGTAGACCGGCTTCACGCCGTAGCGCTCGCAGAGCGCCTGCAGCGCCGGAATGCCGCTGTAAACCCCCTCGTAGGTGGCGGGATTGGACGTCCGCCATTTCTTGCCGGCGTCGATTTCGACATCGATGGTCAGGACGAAGGTCTTGGACATACTGTGCGCGCTGCTAGCGGCTCGTTGCCTGCGACAGCGCCAGCGCGCCGGCGGACGCAGCCGCAGGAACCCCGGCGCCGAGTGCGCGCACGAGGCCGAGCGTCTGGCTGTAGCGCGCCAGGTGGGTCAGCGCCTGCGCGTCTTGCGCTGCGAGCAGCACGCGCTGCGCGTCCAGAACGGTGGCGTAGTCGGTCGCGCCGTTGCGGTAGCGCAGATCCGCCATGTTGAGGGCGCCGCGCGCCGAATCGACGACGCGCTGTTGCTGCTCGGCCTGCTCCGCGAGGGCGCGCAGCGCGCCCAGGCGGTCTTCGACGTCGCGCAACGCCGCCAGCACCGCCTGGCGGTACAGGCTGGTCACTTCGTCTTGACGCGAGCTTGCGGCGCTCAGTTGCGAGCGGATGCGGTCGCCGTCGAAGAGCGGTGCGAGCAGGTTTGCGCCGACGCTGCCCACCACGGCGGCGGCGTTGAACAGGCCGGCGAGCGTGGCGCTTTCCAGGCCGGCACGCGCACCGAGCCGCAGCTGCGGCTGCCACGCCGCGCGGGCGACGTTGACGTCGGCGTGCGCGACGATCAGTTCGGCCTCGGCCTGGCGCACGTCGGGGTGGCGTTCCAGCAATTCGACCGGCAGCGACGCCGCAAACGATGGCAAGCGCAGCGCGGCGAGCGTCGTCGCCTGCACGCGAAAGCCTTGCGGCGCCTGGCCGGTGAGCACCGCGAGCGCGGCCAACGCGCTCTGGCGCTGCTGCTCGAGCGCCGGGAGCGCGGCGTGCAGGCTCGCGAGCAGGCCCTGCTGGCGCACCACCTCCAGGCTGCCCAGGGCGCCGGCTTGTTGGCGTGTCACGAGCAGCGTCAGCAACGACTCGGCGTTCGCGATAT
Organism: uncultured beta proteobacterium; assembly: GCA_963775015.1. Classification (GTDB taxonomy): domain Bacteria; phylum Pseudomonadota; class Gammaproteobacteria; order Burkholderiales; family Burkholderiaceae_C; genus JAEMQF01. The sequence continues at coordinate 520,178 of CAVZHI010000005.1, forward strand.
TCGCCCGCGCGATCGCGAGCCGGTCCGACGCGTTCAGGGCACGGAAGTACTGCTCGCACAGCTCGACGAGCAGCGTGGCGCCCAGCGACTCACGCGCGAATTCGCGCTGGCGCAAACGCCCGGCGGCGGCGCCAACCGCGTTCGCGTTCGCACCGCTCAGGTCCGGGTCGAACGACGCCGCCACACCGAGTTCGTGCAGCGCCTCGATGCCGCTGCCGCTGCGGTGCGTGCGGTTCGAATCGGCGCGCACGTCCAGGCGTGGTGCGAGCGTGGCGCGCGTCGCGGCAACGAGGGCGCGGGCCTGCGCGATCCGGTGTCCGGCAGCGGCCAGCTCGTGGTTGCCGGCCACGGCGCTGCCGGCCAGGCGGTTCAACTCGTCGCTGCCGAAAGCCGGCCACCACCGGTCCCACACCGGTGTCGCCGGCGCCGCCGCACTCGCCTGTGCAGTCGCCGGCGCGTTGTCGCCCGGGCTCTGCCACTGCGCGGGGACAGCAACACCTGGGCGCTGGTAGGGCGTCTGCACTGCGCAAGCGAGCAGTGCGCCAAGCAGCGGCGCGGCAAGCGTGAGGTGAACCAGGCGGCGCCGCATCACTCGGCACTCAATGCAATCACCGGGTTCATCGCCGCGGCGCGGCGCGCCGGCAGGAAGCCGAACAGCAGGCCGGTCAGGACGGCGCTCGCAAACGCCATCGCCACCGGGGCCATGGAGAAGATCACCGGCCGCCCGAACTCGCCAGCGAGCCACGCGGCGCCCAGCCCCACGCCGACGCCGAGCACGCCGCCGACGCAACACACCACCAGCGCCTCGACGTTGAACTGCAGCATGATGTTGCGCATGCGCGCGCCGATCGCCATGCGCACGCCGATCTCGCGCACGCGCTCGGTGACGCTGACGAGCATGATGTTCATCACGCCGATGCCGCCCACGAGCAGCGAGATCGCCGCCACGGCGCCGAGCAACCAGGTCAGCGATTCCTGGGTTTGCTGCGCGGCGTCGAGCACGTCGGCCATGTTGCGGATCTGGAAGTCTTCGCGCCGATGGCGCGCGCTCAGCACCGCCTTGATCGCCTGTTGCGTCGCCTCGATGCGCTCGACGTCTTCCACCTGGACGATGATCGAGCGCACATGGCGCTTGCCGAACAGCCGCACGCGGCCGGTCGTGATCGGGATCAAGGCGACGTCGTCCATGTCGCTGCCGCTGCTCGTCGCGCCCTTCGCTGCCATCACGCCGAGCACCTGGAACGGCACGTTGTTGATCAGCACCTGGCGGCCCACCGGATTCACGCCTTTGGCGAACAGATTGTTCGCCACCGTCTGCCCGAGCACGGCCACGGGAGCGAAGCTGCGCACGTCGGCCTCGGAGAAAAAACTGCCGCTGCTCAGGCGCCAATCGCGCGCTTGCGCAAACGCGGCGCTCGTGCTCGTGACGTTCGCCGCGTAGTCGCTGTCGCCGGCGCGCAGCGTCGCGCCGCCGCTGTACTCGGGCACCGCGTGGACGACGTTGGGCAGGTCCTCGAGCGCTTCGGCATCCTCGGCAACCAGCGACGTCGCCTCGCCGCTGATGCGCACGCCGCGCGCGCCCGGGCGCACGATCAACAAATCGGTGCCCATCGCCTGGATCCGCTCCAGCACCGCGTGTTTGCTGCCGTCGCCCAGCGCCAGCATCGCGATCACCGAGGCGACGCCGATGACGATGCCCAGCAGCGTCAGCACCGATCGAAACAGGTTCGCCTGCAGCGCGCGCAGCGCCATGCGCACCGCCTCGAAAAGTTCCGACATCGATACGGCGTGGTCCCGCGAGCGCTGCGGCGGCACGCCGCTGTCAATGCTCGCCGACAGGGCGCGCACGGCGGAATCGGCGACGATGCGTCCGTCCCTGATTTCGACCCGGCGCCGCGCCTGCCGCGCCAGCGCATCGTCGTGCGTGACGAGGATGATGGTGTGGCCCTGCGCGTTGAGCTGATGCAGCAGCGCCATGACTTCGGCGCCGCTGCGGCTGTCCAGCGCGCCGGTCGGCTCGTCGGCGAGGATCAGGCGCCCGCCGTTCATGAGCGCGCGCGCGATGCAGACGCGCTGCTGCTGGCCTCCGGAGAGCTGGCTCGGCCGGTGCTCTAACCGGTCCGCCAGGCCGAGCGTGGCGAGCAGCTCGCACGCGCGGTCGCGCCGCTGCGCTGCAGCCACACCGGCGTAGATGGCGGGAATCTCGACGTTCTCGGCCGCGCTCGCGTTGCCGAGCAGGTTGTAGCGCTGGAAGACGAAGCCCATGCTCTCGCGGCGCAATGCGGCCAGGCCGTCGGAATTCAGTTCGGTCACGTCTTCGCCGTCGAACCGGTAGCTGCCCGACGTCGGCGTGTCGAGGCAGCCGATCAGGTTCATCAGCGTCGTCTTGCCCGAGCCCGACTGGCCGACGATGGCGACGAACTCGCCCTCGTGAATGTCGAGGTTGACGTCGACGAGCACCGCAACGTCTTGCTCGGCCAGGCGATACGTCTTGTGCAGACCGCGCAATTGAATCAGCGCCCTGCCCTCCCGACTCGGCGCCGCGCTCGGGCGGGTCATGATTTGGCGCTGCGCCACGTGCCCAGCTTCGCGCGTCCGCCCCCGGTGACCGCGTCGACCATCACGCGCTCGCCCTCGGCCAGGCCGGAGAGCACCTGCACCTGCGCCCGGTTCGCCACGCCAAGCGAGACACGGCGTTCTTCGACCTGGCCGTCCTTCAGCACGAGCACCGCGTCACCCGTCGATGCGACCGGCGGCGAGTCGCTGCGGGCCTCTTGCGCCGGCGAATTGCGGCCCCGCTGCTGCAGTGCCGAGACCGGCACCACGAGCGTTCCCATGGCCTTGGCGGCGACGAACGACACCTGCGCGCTCATTTGCGCCCGCAGTTCGTGGCCCTTGTTGTCGACGTCGAACAAGACGTTGTAGAGCACGACGTTGTTCACCGTCTCGGGCATCGGCAGGACTTGCCGCACCCGGCCCGGCCAGCGGCTTTGCGGGGTGCCCAGGGTGCTGAAGTAGAGCTCCATGCCGACGCGCAAGCGCACCACGTCGGCCTCGGACACCTGCGTCACGACGGTCATCGTGTCCAGGTTCGCCAGGCGCAGCAGCACCGGCGCCTGCTGGCTCGCGTTGACGGTTTGGCCCTGGCGCACGGCGAGCGACACGACCGTTCCCGACATCGGCGCAACGATGCGCGTGTAGGTCAGGTTCGCCTCGTCGATGCGCAACGTGGCGCGTGTCTGGTCGGCTTGCGCGAGCAGGCCTGCGACCTGCGCCGCAGCAATGCGCACCGCGGCCTGGCTGGTTTCGACGGCGTCGCGGCTGACCGCGTCCTGCTTGAACATCTTCAGGTTGCGCTCGTGCTGAGCGACCGCCAGGCCGTGCTGGGCGCGCTTCTCGTCGAGCTGCGCGGCCAGATTGGCCAGCAGGGCATGGCCGGCGTCGACGCGCGCCGCAAACACCGTCGGGTCGATTTCGGCGATCAGCGCTCCGGCCTTGACCTGATCGCCCACGTTCACGAGCAGGCGGCGCAATTGGCCCGACACCTGCGTGCCCACGTCGACGAATTCGCGCGGCTGGATCGAGCCCAGCGCGGAAATCGTGTCCTCGATATCGGCGCGTGTCACGGCGGCGCTCGGAAAGTCGCGAACCGGCTCTTTGGAGGTGGCGCCACGCCACGCGGCCAGGCCGCAAACGCCCAGCCCGAGCAGGGCGGTCACGGTGAGAAGTCGCCGCGACAAGTCGGTTTTGCCGGGCCGACGTCGGGACGCTGCGGAAGACTGGCGCGCGACGCGGCGCGCGCTGCGGGAGGTGGAATCAGGCATGGTGCAACTCGTGTGTGGCGTGCTGCTGCGGCGCGCTGGCAAAACGCGCGCCGCTAGAGCGGGCAGCGTGCGCGCGCGGCGCGGCGCGGGTCCGGTGCGAGCGCAGCACGGCGCGACGCGGCTTCCAGCAGGCGTTGCAGGGTGTGCAGATTGGCGTCGCTGTCGAAGCGCTCGATGACGGTTTCGCGCGCCTGTTTGCCCAGACTCTCTCCCAGGCGCGGCTGGACGAGCAGGCGTTGAATGGCATCGAACAGTTGCGCCGCGTCGCCCTGGGCAATGAGCCAGCCGTTCGATGCGTGGGTCACGCACTCCTCGGAGGCCGGGGTGCGTGTGGCGATGACCGGCAGGCCCATCGCCATCGCTTCAAGCAAACCGGCGGGGATGCCTGCGACGATGGGTTGCGCGGCGGCGCTGGGAACCGCCACGAAGACTGCCGCGCGCGAGTAGCGCTCCATCAGCTTGGCGGCGCTCAGCGGCCCGACCAGGCGCATCCGGTCGCGCAGGCCGCAGCGGTCAATCTGCGCCTGCAGGCGCGGCAGGTCGCGCGCGCCACCCACGACTTCGCAGCGCATCGCAACGCCGCTCTGCGCCATCAGGCGGCAGGCCTCGATCAGCGGCGCCAGGTCCCACGCGGCGCGCGCTTCGCCCACCGCCAGGAGCAGAGGCACGCTGGCCGGACGGCCGCGCAGCTTGGGACAATAGTGCCGACAGTCCACGCCGGGATAGGCCCGGTGCACGGCGGCGCGCGGTGCCATCGACTTGACCGCGCGCAGCGCCGCGTCGGTGGGCAGCAGCGTGAAATGCGCGGCGCTGAGGGAACGTTGCAAGGCGCGAAGGTTCTCCTCGTCGAGCGGCATCGACGCCATCGAAGTGGAGAAGCGCAATCCGGTGAGACGCGCCGCGCTTTCGGCGAGCGACGCCGAGTTCAGGTCGCAGGCGTGCAGGTGCACGATGCCGTCACGCCGGAGCAGGCTCGCCAGACGCACCGCCTGGGCAAATTCGGCGAGGCCGGCGGATAGCGCGCCAGGCCGCAGCGGCGAGCGCGGCGACATAGCGCAGTGGCGACACCTTCAGCCGCTGCAGGTGCATGGCAATGCGGCCCCAAGGCCTCGACTCGCCTGCGCCAAACGCGGCCGCAGCGTCCATCGCATAGAGCCGGGTGCGCAGACCCAGGCGCTCCAGGCCGGCGATTGTTTCGCGCACGGCAGTCTCCGCAGCCGCCGTCTCGGCGGCCAAGGCAGAACGTGCCGCTAACAGGCCAATGTGCCGAGCGGAGGCGAAATCGGGGTATGCCATGACTTCTCCAGTGAGATGAAATTCGCCGGCCGCTCACGCTGCACAGCGTTCGCCACACTCGGGGCCGGGGCGCGCGCCTTGCGCAACACGCTCGTGTCCAGGTCGAGCCACTCCAGCAGCGCCAGCGACACCTCGTCCAGGCCCTTCATGGCGTTCAGATGGGCGCGCTGCTCGCCGCGCGCGTGGGCGCGCAATTCGTCCTGAATCGCCGCCATCAGGAGGGCCGGGCTCAGCGTGCCGGGTCGATCGCGCGAAGCAAGCCCAGGCGCGCCATGCGCTCGGCACGGATCACCTGCTCGACGCCCGGCTGTGCGCGCGGTACGACGATGGCGCGCTTGCGCAGCGTCAGGAGTTCGCACACCGTGTTGTAGCCGCCCATCGAGACGGCGACGTCGCAAGCAGCCATCAGCGACATCATGTCGTCGCTGAAGCGCTGAAAGCTCACGCCCGACAGGCGCTGGGCCGCGAACTCGATCGTTTCGCGCTGCTCGTCCGCCAGCTCGGGGCCGCAGACGATATGGGTTCGGGGGCGCTCGCGGTCAGAAAGGGCAGCGAGCCCGTCCAGGGTCGCGCGCAGCATCGCAAAGCCGTCTTCGCCTCCGCCGGGCGTGACGAGCACGAGCGGATCGTGCTCGGCGACGCCCAATTCGGCGCGAACTGCGGCGCGGCTGCGCCGGCCGGGCGGGCGCGCGATGTAGCCGCAGTAGTGCACCTTGGCGCCGGCGAGCGCCGGAAACCCGTATTCGTGCTTGAGGTCGAAGACCTGCGGCGCGCCGACCACCAGGACCTGGTCGTACCAAGTGTTGACGGCGTCGAAGTAACCGTTCTTGCGCCAGATCTGCGTCGTCACCTGCGGGCTGTCGAGAATGTCGCGCAGCAGCAGCACGAGGCGTGGGCGCAGCGCGCCGCCGGGCAGGCCTTCGAACGCAGCGCACAACTCGTCTTCGACGCCGAAAGGCTTTTTGTCGACGAGCAGCAGGTCGGGAGCGAAATCGGCGACCGCGCTGCGGATCAGATTCGCGCGCAGCTTGACGGTGTGGTCCAGCGTCAGGTCGAGGAACTTGGCGCCATAGTGGCCGGCGGTGTTGCGCGCCAGGCAGGGCAGCTTCAGGTAGTCGACGCGCGGCGGGATGCGGAACGCGTGCAGCATCGGCGAGCCCGTCACAACGAGAACCGAAACCTCAGGCGACGATTCGACCAGATGCCGCGCCACCTCGAGCATGCGGCGAATGTTGCCCAGGCCGAAGGTATCGTGGGAATAGATCAGGACCCGCTTCATCGACGTTGACTCCGTTCACTGCGGGCACCATTGCCGCATCTGACAGAGCCGTGACACGGCGATGAAATACCGAATTCAGATGAATTTCTTCGGCGCTTGAATGAAAACCGCCGGTGCCTGAACGTGCACCGGCGATCCAGGGTGCGCTCCGTTCGACTAGCCCGAACTGTGGCGAGCCCCGAGACATAAGTCCCCGTCCTGCTTGAACATTTCGTTGAGGCGGGATTCGGCTACTGGGTACAAGTCGGGTTCAGTGCGAGCAGTTCGAAGGCTTTGGATTGAAGCGGCGTGGGCCTCGTGGTGAGGATGATTTGTGCCTCGGGGTTGAGCGAGGTGTGGGTGATGTTGTAGGCCAGGGTGCCCAGGTCCTTGAGCAAGGTTCTGAAGCTGTGCAGCGGCAACCCGTCATCGGCCGTCTTGCTCGCATCTTTGGCCTTGGCGTGCTCTGAACGAACTGCCTTGGCCACCGCGGAGGGTCGTGTCGCGCTGGCCTCGTCGAGATGTTCGTCATCGAACAGCATCGGCTTCAAGCGCTCGCGCATGTGCCACTCCACGTAGTAGGCCAGCATGCACAGGAAGACGTGGGCGCGCACCCGAGCCTCGCTGTAGAGGAACACCGGGCGCACCTGCAGGTCCACCGTCTTGATCGAGCGAAAGGCGCGCTCCACGTGAGCCAAGCTCTTGTAGGCGGCCACCGTCGCCCCGGCATCGAGCGCATTCGCGCCCAGGCTGGTGCGGATCACGTACAGCCCGTCCAGCGCCGCCTCGGCCGCGATGGCTTCGGTCTTGCGCTGGTAGGCCAGCGTCGAGTCCGTGATCGACAACTCGAAATGCTTGGCCATGTGAAAGCGCCCGATCACGCGCCCCACGCGCAAGGCGATCACGTCCTGGCCGCGCAGCGGGTGGCGCGCGCGCTGGGTGGCCGCCACGACCTTGGCCAGATCGAGCTCGGTGGCCGCCAGCAACTCCAGCCGCTTGCGCGCACGTTCTTCGGCCAGCAGCGGATTGCGACACACCACCAGTCGCTCGCCGGGGAAGTGCTGGCTGGAGAGCTCCAGCAGATTGCGCTCATCGAACAGCGAGGGCTGAAACGGCCCGTGTTCTTCGGCCAGCTGCGCGATCTGCGGCGCGCGCAGTGAGCTCACCCAGTCCATGCCCTGGGGCTTGAGCACTTGCTCGATGCGCGCCGAGGTCAGCATGCCGCGATCCCCCACCCAGGCCAAGTGTTCGAGGCCGTAACGCTCCTTGAGCTTGGCCACTTGAGCCGCCACCGTGGCTGGGTCGGCCGTGTTGCCCTTGAATACCTCCACGGCAATCGGGCAGCCCTGGGCCGAGCAGATCAAGCCAAAGACGATCTGCGGGTCGTCGCGCTTGCCGTCGCGCGAGTGCCCGCGCGCGGCCAACTCGCAGCAGCGCCCGGTCAGCCAGGTGGAGGTCAGGTCGTACAGCACCAGCGTGGCCCCCACCAGGTGTTGGCGCGCCAGGCGCCGCTCGATGGCGGGCTGCGCCTCGTGCAGCCAGTCTAACGCCGGGTACAGATCGTCGGCGTTGCACTGGCCCACGCCCAGCACGCGACCCAGCGAAGTGCTGGCCGTGTCATCGTGCAATTGGCGATGCGTGGCCAGCTTGGAGGCGGGTTCGATGACGCGGGCCACCAGCATGGCCAGCAGCAGCGGCTGCAACGGCTCGGGCGCCGAGCCGAACCACACCGAGGCGCCACAGCCGCGCGCACTGCCAGCACCGCAGCGACATGACCGTGAGGCAGGCTGCGCTCAACGGTGAAGACCTCCGCGGCACTGGGTACGGCCACGCCGCCGCGCAGCAGCACCTTCAGACCTTCGATCACCTCGTGACCAAGCACGACAGGTTGGCCAGGGTGCGCTTGCGGACCTTGCCATCCTCGCGATACGACTCGCGCAGCAGGACAGCCGGAGGAGAGTCGCGTTTCGGGATGGACTCGATGTACATGGACGCACAGCATAGTCATTTCCAATGCGAAGTGCAAGAGCACAAGGCCATATTACATGGGTACATATCGAAGCGAGAAAAAGGCCGCAACCGCATGAATGCTGGGTTACGGCCTGATCATCTAGCGCTGCGGCCTGTGGCGGCCCGGAGCGTACCTTCCGATAGCGTTAGCGGCCCGAGCGGCAGGCCACGCTGCGCGGCGCGATCCCGGTCAGCGCCGTCAGGGGGTCCAGCTCGCGCAGCTTTGTCGCGCACAGCTGCGCCGTCGATCTCGCGATCCGCGGCACGACCTGGTCCGGGGTCAAGAGCGGATTGGCGGCAATGAGCAATGCGGCGCTGGCCGAAACCCACGGGGTGGCCATCGAAGTTCCGCTCCAGGTTCCGTATCCGCCCCCGGGCACGCTGCTCGTGATGCCCTCGCCCGGCGCTGCCAGGTGCACCCAGGAGCCGAAGTTGCTGAAAATCGCGCGGCGATGGTCTGGCGTACTGGCGGCCACGGCGATCAGACCGTAAGCGCCCTCACCCGCAGGGAATTCGCGCCGTTTGCTCGAATCGTTGCCGGCGGCCGCCACCAACACGGCGCCTCTGGAGTTCGCGCAGCGGTCTTTGTCGCCGTTGTAGCCAGGGTCCGAGAAGTCGGCCGCGGGTTCGAGCGGGTCGGGCGCGACGACGACCGCGCAGCTCGCCAGGCGCGCAATCGTGTCGAGCAATTCGGTGCGTTCGGGGCTGCCCAGGCTCATGTTGATGACATGCGCCCCGTCGTCGCTGGCAGGGTCGCCGTCGGGGTCGACGGCGTAGAGCAGCGCTTCGGCCAGCACCCACGTGTTGCCCTGGCCTTGCGGGTCGAGAACGCGCAGCGGCATGATCTTCGCCCCGGGTGCGGCCGTGGCGACGATGCCGGCGACATGTGTGCCGTGGCCGAAGCCCTTGTCGACGTTGTACGTTCCCACTTCGGCGGGCACGGCGTCGCCGTCGACGAAGTCCCGTCCCGGGAGCAACTTGCCCGCGAGCAAGGGGTGATTCAGATCGACCCCGGTGTCGAGAACGGCGACCCGAACCCCAACACCGGTCGAAACGCGATGAGCCTGCGCCAGGCGCAAGCTTGCAGGCGCCCATTGCGCGACATAGTCCGCTTGCGAACCAATCGCAAACACACGGTTCTTGCGCGCCTCGGGGCTGGCGTTGATGACGTTTTCTTGCGCAATCAACACGCCCGGCTCGACGGCCAACGCTTCGACGAGCAAGGCCGCGTCGGCGAGGGGGTCGATCGCTTTGAGGCGGTAGATCGGGCGCGCTCCGAACTGGCTCACCAAGGTCAGACCGTATTTGCCGAGCAGCGGCGGCAACGCGTCAGCGCGAAGCAGCTTCACCAGGATTTCGCCGCTCACGGCGGCCGCGTCCGCCACCCCATGGGCCAGGCAACTCACGGCGATCACGCCCAGGGCCACCGTGCGCATGAGGAAACGCCGCAGCGCTGCATTGGACTGATTTTTTTTCATCACTTGTTCTCCAAAACTCACCATCCACCGAAGAGAGTGAACGCCGCCCAGAAGTAGGGATGCGCATGCTCACGCCGGATCGCGACTTGCGCTTCGCGAAGCGCAGCGGCCGCGCTCATGTCTTTGGCCAAGGCGGCGTAGAAGTGCGCCATGAATTGCGAAGTGATGCGGTCGTCCACCGGCCACAGGCTGGCGACGACACGCGCGGCACCGGCCACCAGGAAGGCACGCACCAGACCGACCATCTCGTCGCCGCTGCCATGCTCGGCCAAAGCCGTCTCGCACGCGCTCAGCACGACCGTGCTCTGGCGCAGGCCCAACGATTCGGCGGTTTCGACGGTCAGCGCGCCATCGTGCAGATGCAGCGCCGAGAACATCGGGTTGTCGGCGCGAAATTGCGCGTGGCAGGCAAAGTGGATGACATCGGCGTGCGGCGCCAAGGCGCGCAAATGGCTCAAGGTCGCGTCGGCGTCGATGCACATGCGCGCGCTGGGGAACAGGGCGGCGACAAAGCTCGCCTCGGCGGCCGCATGTTGCAGGCGCGAAGACTCGCCGAAAACAAGCGCCGTGCGCGGCGTTCTGGGCTGGCAGCGCAAACCGTGCAGGGCGACGCGGGCGCTGGGAACGACGGCCAGATCGATCCCGCTCGGCGCCGCCGCGTCGAGCAAGGCGCTGAAGGGCAGTGATCCGAGCGACCCGTAGGGCACGACCAGCACCCGGCGAACTCGAGCCAGGCTGTCGGCCAGCGGTGCCCAGATCAGTTCATGGACCCGCTGCAGCCTCACGCTCGCGCGCGAAGTCAAAATATTCATGTGCTTGCTGACCCGGGCGCCGCCGCTGCGCAGGCTTTCGATCTGAAAGCGCGCCGATCGCACGGCTTCGGCGACCTCGGGCCAATGCGCAAGATGGCGCACCACCCGAACCCCGTCGCGCGTGACGATCGCGGCGAAGAGTTCGTCGTCGAGAACGCCGTACTCGATCAAGGCCTCGTGTTCACGCATCACCTGGCGCAAAGCCTGGCCATCGAACGCATCGTCCTGCTCTCCCTTGCGCTCCGAGGCGCCGCCGGCCAGGCGTTGACGGCGCGCGCGCTCGAGCAGATCGAGCTCCGTGCGCCGCACTTCCGCAACCAGTTCGCCCACCGGTTCGGCGTCATCCTGCAGACGCTGCACACGGCGATAGAGCCAATTGAGCCGGGCCCGCTGCGCTTTCGTCGCTGCGTCTTCGGCAAATTCAACGCCCAGAGCGATTCGTTCACCCAAGGCGCGCGCGCGATAGCGTTCCTGCCATTCGAGGACAGCGCCCGCGTCGCGGGCGTTGCCGCTGTGCGCACAGTCGTTCAGGGCCATGCGCAGCAATTCCTGATACGGCCGAAGGTGGTCGGTGAGGAACGCGCGTTGAAATTCGTCGCCCGGCAGGACACGCCGTTGCTCTTCAAACACGTCAATCGCGGATTCGAAGTCGGCACGCGCAAGGCCGACTTCGCCTTGTGCCAGCCGGGCCTGGCCGCGCCCCGTCAGGCACTGCACATGGATCGTCAACAGTCCGAGGTCGCCCGCACGTTGCACGCCGGCGTCGAACAGTGCGGCCGCGGCACCGGTCTGGCCCTGCATCAGCAGTGCCCGGGCGCACAACACTTCGGCGCGCGCATGGCGTTGCGCCATCCCCGCTGCCGCAAAGCAGGTCGCTGCCGAGCGCGCGAAATCCAGCGCGGCGTCGGCGTTGCCTTCGGTCAAAGCCAGCTCGGAACGTGTCAGCGCGACCGACGCCTCACCCACCGGCGTGTCATGCAAACGGAACAGCGCCGCGGCACGCCGCAGCGATTGCGCAGCGCGCTCCGGCCGCACCAGCAATGCCTGGGTGCGGCCGTGCTGGGCCAGCGCCTGGGCGAGTTCGTCCGGGGCGTCCAAGGCCTCGAAGCGGGCAATCGCCTGCTCGTAAAGCGCAAGGGCTTCGGGCAGCAGGCGCAGCTCGAGGTACGCATCGGCGAGTTGCATTTCCGCGATGGCCTGGCGTTGCGGCATGCCCAGAAGCTCGTAGCCACGCCGGGACCGCTCCAGCCCTGCGAGTGCGTCGCGATACTCGCCGCGCGCCAGGTGCAGCAAGGCCGACGACTCTTCGACCATCGCTTGCAGCACCGGGAACCCGTGCGTGGCCACACGCATGCGCGCACGGGCATAGATCAGCAGCGCCTGGTCGAACTCTCCCATCGAGGTGAAGGTGTCGGCGAGTCCGATGTCGGCCATGATCGAATGCTCGTGGTCGGCCACCCGGGCAAACAGAACCGCCGCTTCGCGGTAGTGTTTGGCCGCCTGGGCGTAAGCGTCTCGCGCGAGATGCAGACTTCCGAGATTCAGGCAGACCTTGCTCGCTGAACGCGTGTCCCCTTGTTCAACAAACTCCTGCCGGGTTTGCTGCGCGCAGGCAATCGCCTGTTCTTGCTGCCCCAGATACGACAGCGCCATGATCTTCGGCACCTGAGTTTGGGTCGCGTGCTGCGCTTGACCCAGCTGGCTGAACAGAGCTGCAGCGTGGTCAAAGCTCTGCGTTGCGGCGAGCATCTCACCCCGCGTGAGCTGCGCAATGCCCGCGGTCCACGCCGCCAACGCCTGGATTTCAGAAGCGATCGAACCCGTGATGTGGGGCAGGCAAGGCGCCGTGCCGGCTCGGGAGAAGTCGATCTCGCTGCGGCAGAGCTCTCCCAGTGCGTCGGCGGCGAGCGTGGCGCGCTTCGGTTCGCTGCTCCAGGCCCCGTAGCACAAGTCTTTCAGCGTCCAGGCGAGCGCGCGCCAGCCCGCGCCGTCAAGGTCCACCGGCGGGGGCTCCCCGCGGTCGAGCATGCGCTCTGCCAGCTCTGAGGCGGTTCGGCTGTCTTCAGAAACGCGCATGAGTCATAGGCCTCAGCCCGATGCGTCGCCGAGCACGATCGGCGGCAACACGATTTCTTCGGCCCCCATGCGCAGGGTGAGCTGGTACGTCCCACGATCCACGCCGTCGAGCCGAAATTCACCCAGGGAGTCGAGTTGTGTCGTCATCAGTACGGCCTGGCCGGGGATCTCGCTCGCACTCGAGAGCCATACTTCGCCCGACTCGTCGGGCCCGAGAATTTGGCCCGTCAAGGCGAACCGATCGATCGCCCCGAGGGTGATCCGCAAATCGATGTCCCGGCCCTCGGCGCTGTAGAGCAGGTGGCGGTTGTCCTGCGCCGTCGAGCGAACGCCCAGCGCCAGCTGCGGCGTCGCCCAACTGTCGAAACTGAGCGCCGCAGCGATGCGCGTCCACAGCTTCGGTGCCTGTGGGCTCGCCCGCACGGCCGGCCGAGGGGCGACCTTCCACAAGGCGACCGCGGCTTCGACCCAGCCTTGGGGCGCATCCTGGAGTTGGCTGGCCTTTTGGGCCAGATCCGTGAGCTCCGCGTCTGACAGGGGTTTGGGCGACTTCATGGGGTGTGGGCGAGGAGGTGGGCAATGTCGGACAGAGCCGCTACCGCACCACTTGATACATCGCTGCCGGCCTTATCCGTTCTGATCGAGGAACTGGCGCAGCTTGTCGAGGCAGCGCGCCCGGGTCGGGCCGATGCTGCCCACCGCCATGTTGAGGCTTTCGGCCATCGCGCCATACGCAAGCGGTGTGTCCGCTTCATTGTTGAAAAGCATGTCCATCAGGCGTCGGCAACGGGGATCCAGACGGTCCAGTCCCTGGCGAACCCGCTCGAGTTGCTGCAACTGGTCCAGCGCGTCCTCGGCCAACGGGGCGCTGTCGGCAATGTCCCACTCCCCGGTCTCTTCGCCGGCTTCGCTTTCGCCGGTCATCGAGACCGTGCGCTCCCCTCGGCGGCGTTGCAGCAGGGCTTCGCGTTTTGCTGTCGTCACGATCCAGGCCTGCAGCCGAGCCGGTTCGGCGATGCGCGGCAGGTGCGTGAGCAGGCGCGAAAACACGGTCTGGAAGACATCGGCGCCCATATGCTCGTCCATTCCCATGCGCCGCACGATCGTGAAAACGAGACGCTGGTAGCGCTTCACCAAAGCCTCCCAGCACTTCGCTTCGCCCCTCAGGCACCCGGCCACCAAGGCTGCGTCGTCGGGCTCCGCGCGGCGTTCATCGCAGCCGCAACCGCGTGCCGCAGAGTCGACCGGCGCCGTCTGCGGCTTCGTCAATTCGGGGCGGGGCGTCTTTGAGTGGGGCGCGCTTTTCATGTTGACTTCTTGGAGCATGGGATCCTTGACCTGTCTTTATATGTGCAACTTGCACATTACTAACAAGCGCATATGCAATCGCCGTACCAGATCGGAGCAATTGCCCCCAAGACCCCTTCCACCCTAAGGCGAACGCGTCGCTTGAACGCGGCCCCAATTTTTCACGCTCAACCCCCAACTTTGGGGACTAAGACCCAGTTCAGCGTCGAATGCCCCACAATTTGTGCAGCCACCCCTACCCATCGACTCGAAATCGGCCCGGCATCTTGAGCTCCCCACGCACGCCGCCACACGCCCCAAGATTCAACCTGCGCCGCTGGTTTGCGCTCGTTTCGCTGCTCGCGATCGGCGCCATTTCGGGAACTGCCGGAACACTCTTGAGCTGGTTCATGAGCGAGAGGCTTCTCTTGCAAGAAGCGGTCCTCACCCAGGAATTCGTGCAAAGCCTGTTCCTCGTCGAAAAGTCCCTGCACGCCTACCTGGACGACCCATCGGCTGGAATCCGCCCCGAAACCGAAACGGCGTTTCGCCATGTCGCAGCGATGCCCAACGTCATGCGCGCCAACGTCTACGGCTTGCAGCGCCGCGTCATCTGGTCGAGCGACATGCAACTCGTGGGCCGCGAATTCGGGCCGAACAAGGAATTGGACAGTGCACTCGCGGGAAACGCCGTCGTGGAGTTTGATTCCGACGAGCGCGTCGAACATGGCAAGGCAGAACACCAGGGCCGCGCCCAATTGGAGGACGCCTTCGTCGAGATTTACGTACCCGTGCGCGACCCGAAGACGCAACGGGTGCTCGGCGTCATCGAGTTCTACAAGAATCCGCGCTCCCTGTTGACTTCGATCCGGCAATTGCGCAGCTACGTCGCGTTCGGCGCAGGCCTGAGCGGCGCGCTGCTGTTCCTCGCCTTGTTCGGCCTCGTCAGGCGCGCGGATCGGGTGATCGAGCGCCAACAACGCCA
The DNA here is from genome assembly GCA_963775015.1 of uncultured beta proteobacterium. GTDB lineage: Bacteria > Pseudomonadota > Gammaproteobacteria > Burkholderiales > Burkholderiaceae_C > JAEMQF01. Next base: position 535,204 of record CAVZHI010000005.1, read on the forward strand.
AATCGTCGAAAACGAGACCCTCGCCATCATTGGCGAGATGAGTTCTGCAGTGGCTCACGGGATTCGCAATCCGCTCGCGTCGATCCGCAGCTGCGCCGAGCTGATTCCGCTGGGCAGTGACGCCCAGATTCAGGAGGCGGCGCGTGACATCGTGGCCCAATCCGACCGCCTGGAAGCCTGGGTGGGTGATCTTCTCTCGTACACGCGCCCGATCGCCGAAACCGAAACCAGCGTGCTCCTGCACCCACTCGTCGAGCGCTGCATGCTCGACTTCGATCGCGAAGCACAGCGGCGCGGCATCGCCCTGAGCTGCGCGTCCACCGTCGGCCTGCCTGCCGTCCGTGGCGACTCGATGTTGTTTGCTCAGGTCTTGCGCAGTCTGCTGGCCAACGCCCTCGAAGCTTCAAGCGCCGGCGGAGCGGTCGAGGTCCGAGGCCAGCGGGACGCAGAGGCGCAGACGGTGACGATCAGCGTTCAAGACCATGGGGCGGGAATGACCGAGTCTGAGTTGGCGCGCGCCGGAAAGCCTTTTCACACCACCAAACCGAGCGGCATGGGCGTGGGGTTGGCGCTCGCGCGGCGCGTCGTCGAAAGATTCGGCGGCCGCATGAGAATCGAGAGCGCAACCGGCCAGGGCACCGTCGTTCGCATCAGCTTGCGCATTGCCTGATCGGAAAGTCATGGCCAAGAGCATCCTCGTGATCGAAGACGAAACTGTCCTGGCAAAGAACATTGCGATTTATCTCGAACGCAGCGGTTTCGAAGTGCGCCTGGCCGAGAGCGCCGAGCAGGGATTTGCGGTGATGGAGGAAGCCCGCCCCGACGCCATCGTCCTGGACTTCAACTTGCCAGGGCTCGACGGGATGGCCGCGATGGCGCGCATTCGCGCAGCCGATTCCGCGATCCCCGTGGTCATGATGACGGGCCATGGCAACGTCGAGATGGCTGTGCAGGCGATGCGCGCCGGTGCCCACGACTTCCTGACCAAACCCGTCGCGTTGAGCAAGTTGCGCCTGGTCCTCGAAAAGGCATTCGGCCAGACGCGCCAGGATCTGGCGCTCGACTACTACAAGCGGCGTGACGTGCAATCCGCCGGAGGCGGCGAACTGATCGGCGACTCGGCGCCGATGATCGCATTGAAGCAGCGCATGGCGCAGTTGCGCCAGGCCGAATTGCAGATGAGCGAGTCCGGCGCACCGGCGGTGCTGGTGCTGGGCGAAACCGGCAGCGGCAAAGAGTTGGTCGCGCGTGCCCTGCATCACGGCGGAGCGCGTCGGGACAAGCCGTTCGTCGAACTGAACTGCGCTGCGATTCCGGCTCAATTGCTCGAGTCGGAACTCTTCGGTCACGAGCGCGGCGCCTTCACAGACGCACGCGAAAAGAAGGTCGGTCTTGTCGAAACCGCCGAAGGCGGCACGCTGTTCCTCGACGAGATCGGCGACATGGACATCGCGCTGCAATCCAAGCTGCTCAAGCTGCTCGAGGAAAAGCTGATTCGACGCGTGGGCAGCGTGCGCGAACAAAGCGTGGACGTGCGCATCGTCGCCGCGACGCATCGGGCGCTCGAAGAGCTGGTTCGCGAAGGGCGTTTTCGTGCCGACCTTTATTACCGGCTCTGCGTGGTTCAACTGCACTTGCCGGCGCTGCGCGAACGCGGCCACGACATCCTGACCTTGGCGCGCCACTTCCTGCGGTCCCACGCCGTGCGTTACGGCAAGGCGGTGCCGACGCTGACCGGCGCTGCCGAGGCGGCACTCTTGCACCATCCTTGGCCGGGCAACGTGCGCGAATTGCGCAACGTCCTCGAACAGGCGGTGTTGCTCGGGGTCGGCGCGGTCATCGATGCGCAGCATCTGGCACTGTCCAGTGCACCGCCCACCCGAACCAGCGCGGGGGCGCTCACGCCAGGCATCGCGGCCCCCGCCGCTTCGGCCTCGCCGGTCACGCTGCTCGAACTCGAACGAGCCGCCCTCGTCGAGGCGCTCGAACAGACAGGCTGGAACGTGTCTCGCGCGGCCCGCTTGCTCGGAGTAACCCGCGATACGCTACGCTACCGGATCGACAAGCATGGCCTGTCGACACGCACGACCTGAGGGTGCCCGGCCGCCCATTGGCAGCGCCCCCTTGCGCTTGACTTCAGGCGCACCCCCCCGCGGGATATTGCCTCCCCCGGGAAGGCAAGATTTGCATACACTTGCACGTCGCGCCATCGCAGCGCAGGCGAATAATTGCGAGGTTTCTCGCACGGGGACTGGGAACAGACATGCTGCAATCGTTGTTCGGTGATCTGGGCATCGGCACTGACGCCGGGGCCAAAAAGCGACGCACCGACGCGGAGCCGGATCAGGGCTTTGCCGCCACCGCGATCCTCGAGAGCGTTGCCAAGGAGCTCACGGCGCAGGGCCAGATCGTCGACCGGCATGTGCGCGACCTGGTCGTGACGGGCTCCCCCGCCCAGGCGATCCGCGAGCACTTCAAGGCGACCCGCGCCGACCTCGATACCGCCAGCCACCTGATCACGCTGCTCGACCCGGTGGGCGTGTGGGCCACGTCGGTCATCAAGGCGGTGTCCGACGCCGGCGGCCAGCCGATTGAAAAGCTGCACCTGCGCGAACAAAGCACGCTGCGCACGCTGGCGATGATCGAGCGCACGGCACTGGTGCGACGTGCCGAAGACGCGCTCAAGATCTACCACGCCGACGTGCGCGCGCCGGGCGCGGAGAACGCCGACATTCCACTTGCGCTCATGGAGCGCAGCCAGATGACGACGGTGATCATCGGCCCGATGGAACCGCACGCCATCGACAGTCTCTTGAAATGGCTCAACGAAGCCTGCGCGCTGCCCACCTGGCGCTGCCCGCACCTGTTGTTCATGCTGCCGCCCAGCGCCGTGTGGATCGCGAACAAGGTCAACTCGATGGCCTGGCCGCCGATGTTGCAGATCCATGTGCTGAATGAGTCACTGACGAGCGCATCATCGGTCTGGAACGCGATGCTCGGAAGCTGGAACCACTTGAAGGCGCAGCCGGGGTGGGAACCGTCGATCAGCGAGGCAGCCGAATTTGCCGTCGAAGTGACCGATATCACGGCGCCCGACCCGACCGGGCCCCGCGGCGCGGTGCGCTCCAGCGCCGCCGCACCGAGCCCGATGCCCGAAGTGCGCCCGGCCGCGGCCGAAACTCGCGTCCCGCGAAACATGCTCGACCATGCGTACGCCAGGCGCCAGCTCGCCGAGATGGCGACCCTGGACGGCATGCTCGGCTGCGCCATCGTCGACGCGAGCAACGGGCTGATCCTGGCGCGCGACATGCCCGAGGACGTGAGCCTGGACCTGGACATCGCCGCCGCAGCGTGCACCCAGGCGCTGAAAGCGCACAAGGTCGCGGCACGCAACATGGGAATCACCGATCCGGTCGAAGAGGTGATGACGAGCGCCGGTTCGAGGCATCAGGTGATGCGCCAGTTGTCGCACTATCCGGACCTGTTCCTGTTCGTCCTGCTCGACCGGCAACGAACGAACCTGGCGCTGGCGCGCTACAAGCTGATGGAAGTCGAGCGCGAACTCGTCTGAGTTTGCGCGGCGCCCGGCGTCGGCGCGCCGTGCCCCGGACTCACACCGTCGCCGGCTCCTGCATCAACGTCGTGTCCGCGCCGGGGACCTTGCGCCGCGCGAACAGCGTGTACATCGTCGGGACGACAAAAATCGTGAGCAACGTCCCGATTGACATGCCGCCGACGATGACCCAGCCGATCTGCCGCCGGCTCTCGGCACCCGCGCCGCTGGCCAGCGCCAGCGGCACCGCGCCGAGAACCATCGCGCCGGTTGTCATGAGGATCGGCCGCAGGCGCAGGGTGGCGGCCTCGATCACCGCGTCTCGCATCGCCTTGCCCTGCTGGCGCACCTGGTTCGAAAACTCGACGATCAGGATGCCGTGTTTCGTGATCAGCCCGACGAGCGTGATCAAGCCGATCTGCGAGTACACGTTCAAGGTTCCGCCCGACAGATGCAACGCGGCGAGCGCGCCAACCATCGACAGCGGCACGCTGAGCATGATGACGAACGGATCGACGAAGCTCTCGAACTGCGCCGACAGCACGAGGAAGATGAACAACAGCGCCAGCACGAACACCAGACCCAGGGCGCCGCTGGAGGATTTGAACTCGCGCGAGACGCCGTTCAACTCGGTGGCGTAACCGGGCTTGAGAACTTTCTCGGCACTCGCCTCCATGAACTGCAGCGCCTCGCCGAGCGAATAGCCGGGCGCCAGATTGGCGGTGATCGACACCGAGCGGCGCTGGTTGAAATGGTTCAGCTCCCGGGGGCTGACCGACTCCTTGACGGTGACGAGCGAGGACAACGGGATCATCGCCTCGACGCCGTTCTTCTGCCCGCGCACGAAGAGTTTGTCGATGTGCTCGGGCGTCGTGCGGCCGCTCGCCTGGGTCTGCACAATCACGTCGTACTGTTCGGCGCCGCGCTTGTAGCGCGTCACATTGCGCCCGCCGAGCATGGTCTCGATCGCGCGCGCCACCTGATCGACGGCGACACCGGCGTCGTGCGCGCGGTCACGGTCCACGGTGATGAAGAGCTCGGGCTTGTTCAGGCGCAAGTCGCTGTCGGGCTGAACAATCCCCGGGTTTCGCGCCATTTCGGCGAGCATCTGCTGCGACATCGCGGCGAGTTCGCTGTAGGAGTTGGACGTGACGATGACAAAATTGATCGACCGCTCGCGAAAGCCCTGACCCAGCGATGGCGGTGTGACGGGAAATGCGCTCACGCCCGGCAGCGCAGCGAGTTTGGGTTGCAGCTCGCGCGCCAATTCGAGCGTCGTCTTCTTGCGCTGCGACCAGTCGACGGCGCGCAAAAAGCTGATGCCTTGCGACACGGTCGGATTGCCGGTCACGACGAAGACGCGGTCGAACTCGGCGTAGGACATGCCGATGCGTTCGATCTCGAGCATGTAGCGTTCGGTGTACGCCATCGTCGCGCCGTCGGGCGCGTTGATCGTCGCCAAGATCACGCCCCGGTCTTCGAGCGGCGAAAGCTCGCTCTTTGCAGCGCTGAACAACCACCAGCTTCCGGAGGCGGCGCCGAGCATCACCAGGAGCACGATCCAGCGCTGCCCCAGAATCCAGCGAAGCGCGTGCTCATAACCGCGCGACATGCCGACGAGAAGCCGTTCCATGCCCCGGTCGAACAGGTTCGGCTTCGGGTTGTGGCGCAGCAACTTGCCGCACATCATCGGCGTCAGGGTCAGCGCCACAAAGCCCGAAACGAGCACCGCGCCGGCGAGCGTCAAGGCGAACTCGGTGAACAGACGGCCGGTGCGACCGGGCGCAAACGCGAGCGGCGCGTAGACCGCAGTCAACGTCAGCGTCATGGCGACGATCGCAAAGCCCACCTCCTTGGCCCCACGCAGCGCCGCCTGGAAAGGGCTCAAGCCTTCTTCGATGTGACGGAAGATGTTCTCCAACATCACGATCGCATCGTCGACCACCAACCCGATCGCGAGCACCAGCGCGAGCAGCGTCAAGGTGTTGATCGTGAACCCGGCCAGTGCCATGATGCCGAACACGCCGATCAGGCTCACCGGAATCGTCACCAGCGGGATCAGCGATGCGCGCAGCGTTCGCAGGAAGAAGAAGACGACGAGCGCGACGAGCAGCACCGCTTCCGCGATCGTGCGATACACCGACTTGATCGATCGGTCGATGAAGACCGAGTTGTCGTTCGCCACGCGCGCGAGCACGCCGGAAGGCAGGTCTTGCTGGATCCGCGGCAACACGTCGCGCACGCCGGCCGAGACCTCGAGCGGGTTCGCCGTCGCCTGGCGGATCACGCCGATCGACACCGCCGGAACGCCGTTCAGACGCACGCTGGAGCGCTCGTTGGCACTCGCCTGCTCAATCCGCGCCACATCGCGCAGCCGCACCGTGTAGCCGTTCACGGTGCGCAACGCGACGTCGGCAAACTGGCTCGGCGTCGCCAAGTCGGTCTGCGCCGTGACGCTGAACTCACGCTGCACGCTCTCGATGCGCCCCGCCGGCACTTCCAGGTTCTGCCGCCGCAGCGCGTCTTCCACGTCTTGCACCGTGAGGCGATAACCCGCGAGCTTGTCCGGGTCGACCCAGATGCGCATCGAAAACCTGCGGTCGCCGCGAATCCAGACGTCGGCCACTCCCGACACGGTTTGCAGGCGTGGCCTGACGACGCGCTCGATCATGTCGGTCAGTTCGAGCGCGGACCGCGTCTCGCTGCTGAACGAAATCCAGATCGTCGGCGTGGCGTCGGCCTCGACCTTGGCCACCACCGGCTCGTCGACGCTGTCGGGCAGCTTCGCACGCACACGCGAGACGCGGTCGCGCACGTCAGCCGCGCCGGCTTCGGGGTTCTTGCTCAGCTTGAAGCGCACCGTGATCTGGCTCTCTTCGGAGCGCGACACGGACGTGACGATATCGACGCCCTCGATTCCCGAAATCGAGTCTTCGAGCGGCTTCGTCACCTGCGATTCGATGACTTCCGACGAAGCGCCGGCCAGGCGCGTGCTCACGTTGACCACCGGTTCGTCGATGCGCGGGTATTCGCGCAATTCGAGGCGCGAAAACGTGACCGCGCCGACCAGGACGAGGAGCAATGACAAGACGGTGGCAAACACCGGCCGGCGGATCGATGTTTCTGACAGCTTCATCGCGATTCCTCGTCCGGTTTCCAGCGGTCAAACCGCCGACGCGGCACGTGCCGAGGGCCGAGCGGGCGCGCCAGCCTGCGTGGGGGGCGCTGGCGGCGCGCTCGGGCGAGATTCGGAGCCTCCGACTTCAACGATGCGCAGCGCAACGCCGTCGCCGCGCATCAGGCGCGCCTGCCCTGCGGTGACGACGATGTCGCCCGCGGCGACGCCACCGAGAAGCTCCACCTTGCCCGGCACACGCAGGCCGATGCGCGCCTCGATGCGCTGCGAGACCTTGCCGTTCGCGCCGTCGACCACCTTGACGACGTACTGCTTTGCCCCCAGCGGCACGAGTGCTTCTTCGGGAATCACGAGCGCGCGCGGCCGTTCTTCGAACACGATGCGTGCGCGCGCGAACATTCCCGAGCGCAACACGCCGCTCGAGTTGTCCATGCGCGCCCGCACCAGCAGCGAGCGGCCATTCGCGTCGAGCTGCGAATCGATGGCATCGACACGCGCCTTGAATTTGCGCCCTGGCAGACCGTCCAGGCTCACGTCGACCGCCTGGTTCAGCCGCAACCGTGAGACGACGGCCTCGGGCAGGCGAAAGTCAACCGTCATCGCGCTGACGTCTTCGACGCTCACCAGGTCGGCGCCGTCTTTCACGTAGTCGCCGACGTTCACGGAACGGATTCCGGTCACGCCGTCGAACGGGGCGAGGATCGCCATGCGCATCAATTGCGCCTGCGCCACCGCGACTTGCGCCTCGGCGACTTCAAGCGCTGCGGCAGTCTGGTCCGCGGCGCTTTGGCTGACGAAGTTCTGCGCCACCAATTCGCGGTTGCGTTGCAGGTTCGTGCGCGCGATGCTGGCTTGCGCTTTGGCTTGGAGCAACTGGGCCTGCTGCAATGTGTCGTCGAGCTGCACGAGCAACTGGCCGCGCGTGACGCGCTGTCCATCAGCGAAGCCGAGTTTGGCGATTCGCCCCCCGACCTCGGGGCGCAGGATCACGCCTTGGCGCGAGCGCAAGCTGCCCACGGCCTGGGTCTCGTCCTGCAGGCTCATGACTTCGACCTTGCCGACTTCAACTCCCGCCGTTGCGCCCGGGCCATCAACCGCTGAACCCGAGCGCCGCGGATCCTGCGCGGCCGGACTGCCGATGCTCGGCAGCACCAGCGCGGCAGCGGAGGCGCCGCCCGGACGGTTCTGCGCCCAATACGCGATCCCCGAGGCCAGGCCAATGCCAACGATACAAATGACGGTGTGCAGGGTTTTCATCGCTTCGAGTTCGGACGCCAATCCGGACTCTAGCGGTTTCGCGATTGCCCCGCCTCGGTGTCACCGCGCGTCCCTGCGCGGGGCACGGCGAATCAGTTCAATCTCTGGTCGGGCTAAAAGCCGCGAACGCCCAATTTGAGCAAGAGGCGCAAATATTCCAGTCGCGCATGCAGCTCGGTCAATTCGGCGAGCAGGTCTTGCCACGCCGCCGCGGTCGGGTCCGTGGAATCGGGGGGCGGCGAGTTGGACTTGTGTGGTTCCTGATCTTCCATGCGATGCCCCAAGGTTGGTCCGCGAATGGAAGCTATCGTCGCCTCACGGGCGCACTCTCACAATCCCGCATCCCGGGTGCGAGAGCTATCGGGGGGTCGTCAGATCCGCATTGCTTCTCGCCTGGAGTGCGAGATTGGCCAGCGCATCGGCGCGTTCGTTGTATTTGTCGCCATTGTGGCCACGCACCCAGCGCGTCGTCACCTTGCGCGCGTCAGCCAGGGCAAAGAGTCGCTTCCAGAGCGCCAGGTTCGCGACCGGATCGCCTTTCGAGTTCTTGAACCCTTTTCGCTCCCAGCCCACACGCCACTCCGACAACCCCTTCAGGACATACTGGCTGTCGCTCACCAGTTCCACCGCAGCTCCTGCGGGAACCCGAGTCAAGCCCTCGATCGCCGCCGTCAGCTCGGCGATCTGGTTCGTTCCGGGTCCGATGAAGCCGTAGTGTTCGCTCGATGCTTGGCCCGCAGGCGCGAGCAATACGGCGCCCCAACCGGCGGGCCCGGGGTTGCTCGGCGCGCAAGCGCCGTCGGTGTAGGCCAGCCATGTCATGTTTGCTTCATTCATTCGCGGTTCGCTCGGCTTCGATTCACGATTTCCGCATCGAAGCCTTGATGATTCACGGCGATCGCCGCGGCTGGTGCCTGACTCACGCGACGCATCGTGCGCGCCAGCCCGACGAGGCGCATGCCGCGCACGCGTTTTACCGCGACGACGCAGTACACCGCGCCGAACACCGGCCACCAGCGTTCGCCGACGCGCTCCATCCAGGCGAAACGCGACAACCACTGTTGCGAGACGAGCGGCGGCAGGTAGCAGCCGAAGCGCCCGGCCTCGACTTCGAAACTGAGCAAACGCAGCCAATCGCGCAGGCGCCGGTAGCCGAAGAACTCGCCTTCGCTGGGCATGAACAAGGGTCCTCGCGTGCGCGGCAGCACGCGCCGGCGCAAGTTGCCGAGCCGCTGGCGCAGGCCCCACAGGCTCGCCGGATTGAAACCGACGATCACGACGCGGCCCTCCGGCACGAGCACACGTTCGACTTCGCGCAGCGCCAGGTGCGGATCGCTGGTCACCTCCAGGCCATGGGGCAAGACGATCAGGTCCAAGCTTTGGCTGTCAAAGGGCAAGGCGTCGAAATTGCAGTGCAGCGAGACCGCGGCAAGTCCATGCGTTTCGCTGCGTGACACGGATTCCGTCGCGATCCAGCGGTGCGGCATTCGATTCGCACGCAGTGCATCGATCTGGTTCAGGCCCAGCTGCAAAGCGTGAAATCCGAACAGATCTGCGACGACTTGATCCAAATAGCGTTGCTCCCAGTCGAGCAGGTAGCGCCCCGAAGGTGTCTCGAGCCACCGCGCCAAACCTATAATGTCGCCACCCATGCCCATCGATTTGCACGCCCTCATTTCGCTCGTTCACGCTCGCGTGAGCTTGCGGATTCTAGAGACTCATCCCCTGGGGCCGGTCTCGCCTCACGCCGCATGCCGTTGAGCGCCGGGTTCGTGCGCTCGGCGCGCCTGCCCTCCGACGCTTGGCGCTGCGTCGCGCTCGGCATCGCGTCGTTGGCGCTTGCAGCGTGTAGCACGCTGCAAGCGCCCAGCGCAGATGATTCACTCGCCTCGACCCCCATCGCGGCAGACTCGGGCGGCGCATCCAGCACCGAGCCGCGCGGCGACCTGGGCGCGGCGCCCACAGGCGCTGCCGAGGAACTGACGCCACGTCAGGTAGTCGCCGAGGAGAGTCCAATCTCCACGCCACCTGCGGCACCGACGAGTCAAGCGGCTGCGCCGCCTGCTGCCGAATCCACCGATCCTGCCCTGCCGGTATTGATCGATCCGCTGCAACCCGACATCCAGATCGACCCGACCGATCACGACGAGAAGATCGACCTGTGGACGCGCCTGCGGCAGGGCTTCGCCCTTCCCGACCTCGAAGGCAATCTGGTGCGCGCCCAGGAGCAGTGGTACGCGAGCCGGCCCGACTACGTGCAGCGTATGACGGAGCGCGGCGGGCGCTATCTGTTTCACATCGTTCAGGAGGTCGAGCGACGCGGCCTGCCGACCGAGCTGGCGTTGCTTCCGTTCATCGAAAGCGCCTTCAACCCCGAGGCCATGTCCTCCGCTCGCGCTTCCGGGATGTGGCAATTCATGCCGGCCACGGGTCGGGTTTTTGCGCTCAAGCAAAACGTCTTCCGCGACGACCGGCGCGACGTTCTCGCCTCGACGCGCGCCGCCCTGGACTACCTGGAAAAGCTGTACGGCATGTTCGGCGACTGGCACCTCGCCTTGGCCGCCTACAACTGGGGCGAAGGCAGCGTCGGCCGCGCCGTGGCGAAGAACCGGGCGGCGCGCAAGCCCACCGACTACTCGAGTCTCAAGATGCCCAACGAGACGCGCCACTATGTGCCCAAGTTGCAGGCAGTGAAGAACATCATCGCGCGGCCCGAGGCCTTTGGCCTGGCCTTGCCCGCATTGGATAACCATCCCTTTTTCCTCAGCGTACCGATCGACCGCGACATCGACGTCGACGTCGCCGCCAATCTTGCCGGCCTGACGGTCGAAGAATTTCGTGCTCTGAATCCACAGATGAACAAGCCGGTGATTCTGGCCGCGGGAACGCCGCAGGTTCTTCTGCCCTATGACAACGCGAGCCGCTTCGTTCAGGAGCTGCCCGAATACCAAGGCCGCCTGGCGAGCTGGACCGCGTGGGTCGCGCCGAAGACGCTCAAGCCCGCCGAGGCGGCGCGCCAGGTCGGAATGGAAGAGTCGCAGTTGCGCGAGCTGAACCGGATTCCGCCGCACATGCTGATCCAGGTCGGTTCGACGCTGCTCGTGCCGCGCGCCCGCGCCGACGACGAAGACGTCTCCGAGCATCTGGCCGACAACGGCACGATCACGCTCGCTCCCGACGGCACGCAAGTGCGGCGCGTCGTCTTGCGCGCCGGGCGGCGTGAAAGTGTCGCCAGCGTCGCGCGGCGCTACGCGCTGACTCAGGAGAGCGTGGCGCAGTGGAATCTCGTCGACGTCGGATCGGCGTTCCGCCCGGGCCAGCGCGTCACGGTTTTTGTTGCGGCAAAGGGATCGCGTGCCCACGCCGGCGCGGCGACGAAGCACGCGGCGCGAGCGTCTTCAGGCAGAGGTTCGAGCACGGCGCAGAAATCGGCGCCGCGGCCTGCGGCACGCTTGACGCGTAGCCAAGTCGCGAATCGTTGATCCTCGGGACGACTCGCGCCAAGGCGCGGGCCCACGCTCAGCGGCGGTCGACGAAGGCGTGGGCGATCGTTCCCAAGTCGACATATTCCAACTCGCTGCCAATGGGCACACCGCGCGCCAGGCGCGTCACGCGCAAGCCACGCGACTTGAGCGCTTCGCCAAGCACATGCGCGGTGGCCTCGCCTTCGGCGGTGAAGTTGGTCGCGATGATGACTTCCTGCACCACGCCGTCGGCGGCGCGATCGAGCAGTTGCAAGGCCCCGATGTCACCCGCGCCCACGCCATCGAGCGGGCTGATCCGACCCATCAGAACGAAATAGTGGCCGTGGTAGCTGCCGCTGCGCTCGAGCGCGGCCTGATCCGCAGGCGTCTCGACGACGCACAGTTGGCGCGGATCGCGTCCGGCGTCGGCACACAAGGCACACAGCGTCGTTTCGGTCAGGGTGCGACAGCGCTCGCAGTGGCGCACATTGGCGAGCGCCGAGTCCAGCGAGGCAGCGATGCGCCGCGCGCCTTCGCGGTCGTGCTGCAGCAGGTGAAAAGCCATGCGCTGCGCCGACTTCACGCCGACACCGGGCAAGCGCTTCAACGCATCGATCAAGCCTTCGAGAGACGATTCGCGCACGAGTCGTGACGTTGCGGCGAACGGTTCAGAACGGAAATTTCATTCCGGGCGGCATCGGCATACCCGCCGTGAGCTTGCCCATCTTCTCCTGGCTCACCGCCTCGGCGCGGCGCACGCCGTCGTTGAACGCTGCGGCAACCAGGTCTTCAAGCATGTCCTTGTCGTCACCGAGCAGGCTCGGGTCGATGATGATGCGCTTCACGTCGTGCTTGCACGTCATCGTCACCTTGACCAGGCCCGCACCCGACTGACCTTCGACCTCGATCGTCGCGAGCTCGTCCTGCGCGCGCTTCAGGTTTTCCTGCATCGACTGGGCCTGCTTCATGAGCCCGGCGAGTTGACCCTTCATCATGTTCATGCTCCTTTGGTCTTGGCAAATCTCAATGGGGTTTGATCGATCCGGGGACGATTCGCGCCCCCTTGTACTGGCTCAGCAACGAGCGCACGACGGGGTCGTCGTGGATCAGCTGTTCGGCCTGCGCCTGCAATCGGTCGCGTTCGGCCTGTTCGCGGCGCGCCGGCGAATCTGCCGCAATTCCGGGTTGAGCGTCGATGTGAACCTCGCGCTGCAGGATCTCGCGCAACGCTGCCTGCAATTTCTCGACTTGCGTTGCGGCGCGCAGGTTCTCGCGCTCAATCCGCAGGCGAATCTCGACCGGCTCGGACGATTCGTCGATGAAGACGCATTGCGCCTGCATCGCGAGTTCGCGCACCAAGGCGCCGATCGCTCCCGAATCGACGAGCTGGCGCACCAGCGTGTTCCAGCGCTCGCCATGCGCCACCGAAGCGCCGGTCGACTCAGACGGCGGCACCGGGACTGGCGCTCTGTCCAGCGTGGCGCGTGCCGCCGCGTCCGGTGGCCGGGCTGGAACCCGCAGCGTTGCCGACGCTCCCAGGCCCGCCGACAACGCGGCTTCGCGCGCCGCACCGAGGGATGGCGCCGCAGCGGGTTCATGCACACCGCCTGCCTGCGCGACTGGCGCCGCAGCGTTGGCGCCCGGTTCGGCGCCAGGCGCACGCCGCGCTGCAACCTCGCCCTCCGGCGCGAAGGCGAGCAAACGCAGCAACACCATCACCAGGCCGCTGTACTCGTCGGGCGCGAGCGCGAGGTCGGCGCGGCCGTGCAGAACGATGCTGTAGAACAGTTGCGTCTCGTCAGCGGGCAGCCGCGCCGCGAGGCGCTGCACCTCGGCGGCGCCGGGTTCGTCGCTGTCTGGCGCATCGGGAACGACCTGCGCGATGGCCATTTTCTGCAACAGCTCGCACAGTTCGTCCAGCGCGCCGCCGGCGGACAACCCCAGGCCGCGCAGCGCGTCGACTTGGCGAACCACTGCGGCGCCGTCGCGCGCAGCGACGGCTTCGACGATTCGCACCGCGTGGCCGCGATCGACGGCACCGAGCATGCGCCGGATGTCCTCCTCGCCCAGGCGCCCAGCGCCATAGGCGATGGCCTGGTCGGTGAGCGAGAGAGCGTCGCGCATCGAGCCGCGCGCCGCGCGTGCCACCAGCCGCAATGCCCCGGGCTCGAATTCGATGTGTTCCGCGCCGAGCACGTGCGCCAAATGTTCCAGGATCGTCTGCGGCGCCATCGGCCGCAAATTGAACTGCAAACAGCGCGACAGCACCGTCGCCGGTACCTTTTGCGGGTCCGTCGTCGCCAGCACGAACTTCAAATACTCGGGCGGCTCTTCGAGCGTCTTCAGCATCGCGTTGAACGCGGTGTTCGACAGCATGTGCACTTCGTCGATCATGTACACCTTGAAGCGCCCCAGCACCGGCTTGTAGACGGCCTGCGCGAGCAACTGGCCGATCTCTTCGACACCGCGATTCGACGCCGCGTCGAGTTCCACATAGTCGACGAAGCGCCCGGCGTCGATGTCGGCGCACGCCGAGCAGGCGCCGCAAGGCTTGGCGGTGACGTCGCCGCGGCCGTCGAGCCCAACGCAATTGAGCGACTTGGCGAGGATGCGCGACACCGTCGTCTTGCCCACGCCACGCGTTCCGGTGAAAAGGTAGGCGTGGTGCAGGCGGCGCTGCGCGAGCGCGTTCGCCAGCGCCTGCACAACATGCTCTTGCCCGACCATCGCTTCGAAATTGCGTGGCCGATACTTGCGTGCAAGAACCGGTGAAGACATGCGGGCATTCTACGAGTGAGGGTCCGAGGGTCCATGGCGCGAGCGCGGCGCTGCCGGATAATCCGCGTCGGATCCCCTGCATCGAATCGCGCGCCGCTCATGCCCAGCCCCCCCGAACCCACGGCCAGCCCGTCGAGCCTCGTGGGCACGCTCACCTACGATCAGGCAGGCGTTCGTTACGACAGCATCGACCCGCTCAAGGTGACCGCGCAGCGCGCTGCGTCGAGCACGGCGAGCCACCTGGCCGCACATGGATTCAGCGAAGTCGCCGCGTCGCGCGGCGAGTCGGCGTATGTGGTCGACGTCGGCCCTTTTTTCATCGCCAGCATCGTCGAGTGCCTGGGCTCCAAGGCGCTGGTCGCCGACGACATGCACGGGCTGACGGGCAAGGACTACTACGCCGGAATCGCACAGGACACGATCGCGATGGCGATCAATGACCTGATCACCGTTGGTGCCACGCCGCTCATCGTGCAGGCCTACTGGGCCGCGGGCGGTTCGGCATGGTTCGACGATGTGCGCCGCAGCGCCGCGCTCGTTGCCGGCTGGAAGCGCGCCTGCGACGTCTGCGGCGTCGCCTGGGGTGGCGGTGAAACCCCGGCGCTCGCCGGGATCGTGCACGACGGGCGCATCGACCTCGCGGCGTCTTGCACCGGGATCATCAAGCCGAAACAACGCCTGTCGGTCGGCGACGCCCTCGCCCCGGGTGACGCGATCGTATTCCTGGCCTCGAGCGGCATCCACGCCAACGGCCTGAGCCTGGCGCGCAAACTCAGCGAGCGTCTGGCGCAGGGTTACCTCACGCCATTGCCCTCGGGGGCGAGCTACGGCGAAGCGCTGCTGGCACCGACGCTGCTCTATTCGCCCGTCACCGAAGCCCTGTTCGCGGCAGGAATCACGCCGCACTATTGCGCCAACATCACCGGGCACGGCTGGCGCAAGCTGCTGCGCCATCCGGCGCCCTGGGGTTACCGGATCCACACCCTGGCAGCGGTTCCCGAAGTGTTGCAGTTCATTCAGCGCCACGCCGAACTCGACGCGCGCCAGGCCTACAGCACATTCAACATGGGCGCAGGCTTTGCGCTGTTCGTTGCTGCCGACGTGGCGCAACGCACCGTCGACGTCGCGCGGCGCTGCGGCGTGGCAGCGTGGATCGCCGGCGAAGTCACGGCCGGGCCGAAGCGGCTCGTCATCGAACCGCTCGGAATCGACTTCGCCGCTGACGCTCTACAGCTTCGCTAGCGCACCCTCCCCTACAATCCGCAGCGACGGGCCTCCCCGCATGGAAGCGCGGCCAACCGGGTCAGGTCGGGAACGAAGCAGCCCTAACCGTTGTGACCAGTGCCGGGGTCAGGCTCGTCACCTCGTGCGCAAAGCGCGTGTCAAGCGACTTCGCGCAAATGACAGCGTCACGTGCGCTCCCCGGCTGCGGGTGCAGCAGCAGGCTCGTCGCTCATCAACGCGCCGAGTTCGGTATCGGCGTTGCGGCTGGTGGGGGCAACCGAGCCTCCGGACTGCACGGCCCAACTCGCGTTCTGCAGCGTCTCGCGCAGATTGCGCACGCTCACCTTGAGCACGCGTGAATACCTTGCAGCGACCTGCGACAGCGCCGCGGCACAACGCGCCGGCGGTGTCAGCGCCCCGGCTTCGGCCAATTCGACCGCCGCGCTCGCCGTGGCGCGCAGGATCTCGATGTCGGTGGCCGGCATTCGCACGCTCTTGTCACGGGGCAAGGGGCGGATCATCTTGACGACCTCTTCGCCGAGGCCCCACTGCCTGACGACGGCGCTGCGAAGCGCGTCGAAGTCCACACCGAGCACCGCGTTCGCCGCGACTTCCTCTGTCATGCCGGGAAGCTCCACCGGCTCGGCACCTGCCACCGCGGCGGCGGTGCTGGGTTGCATCAACTGATCGATCTGTTCCGCTTCATCCGGGAAGTGGTATTGAACGAGCAAACGCCCGAGGCTTTGCAGCACGACGATGAGGAACACGACTTCGGCGTCGTAGCCGGCGGGCCGCATCGCCTGAGCCGCGTAACCCGCCAGGCGCACCCGATCGAGCCCGCGCTGCATGACATCGGCTTGCGCCGGCTGCAAGGGGCCGGGCCAGAGGCGCAGCGAATTCGCTGCACGCCGCACGCCGTCCACGCCGAGCAGGGCGATGCTGCGCCGAATGGCGAGAACCGGACCGTCGCCGGACACCATCGAACCGCGCACCTGAACCGAGTTCGACGAGCGCACCAGTTCCAGGCTGAGCGCGATGTCCTGCAGCACCTGCTCAGCGATCTCCTCAGTGTGCTGCGCCTCGATGCTCGTCATTCCGGCAACCCTGATGGCCAACCCGGGCTGGGCGGGCAAATGGCCGACGCTGTGCAGACGGTCCATCAGGAGGGCGAGCGGCCCGCCTTCCTCGAGCGCTTGCGCCTGGCGCCAGCCTTCGAGGGCACGCAGCAACGTACGTGCGCTGCGATAGCGCTGCCGTTCCTGGTGCGCGGTGCTGCGATTGACGATCGCACGCAGCGCTTCGGGAATCGCTTGCGGCGTGGCGAAGGGCAGGCGCAGAATTTCGTGACCCCAGGGAGCGAGACGGGCGATGGCGCGGCTGCAATCGGGCTCATCGAAAGCCGGCGTGCCACCGAGCCAGCGGTGCATCAGCATGCCGCAACCGAGCAGGTCGCGCTCGGCGAAGTCGCGTTGCCGCTGCACCTGCTGCAGGGCCGCCGAACCAGGTGCGGCGCTGCGCCCGCCGCCCTGCGGCATGGGCGCGACGGCCTCGGCCCCGGCACCCGGCGCCATCCAGAGCGCCTCGCCGTCGTCGTTGATCAGCAGCGAGTGGAATTGCACGTCCTGATGTGGCATGCCGGCGTCGTGCGCGTAAGCCAGGCCTTGCAGGGCCGAGATCATGAAGTTCACCATCTCGGCCGCGTTGCGCTCGGGGTTCGCAACGAGCCATTCGCCCAGCGTCACTCCCTCGCGGCGGTCGATCGCGACGAAGGGCCACTTCTCGTGCACCCCCATGTCGTGCAGCGGCGCAATGTTCGGATGGTTCAGCCGCGCCGCGCGCTTCATGGCGGCGAGCCATGCCTCAAACGGCTGCGCGCCGCTCGGCGGGGTGCGTGGCAACACCAGCATCACCTCTGCCGCGGTGCGCGAATCAGACGCCAGCCAGGCCGTCGTGGCGACGCTCTTGCCGAGCAATTGGCGCAGGTCGTAGCGGCCGAACTTGCGCAGCACGGCAGGCTTGCTGTGGACTTGGGCGGGCGTTTCCATGGCTCGAGGTGAAGAACCTCTCCCATTGGACCGCCTCGTCGAGGCCGCCTAAACGAAGATCAATGCCAGGATTGGCACGCTTATCGCCAGCCAGGTCCGGCGCACCGCCGGGCACCGGGCGATCAGATCATTTCAACGACCTGTCCCTGCCCCGTCAGGAACGCACAGCGAACTGCGGCATGTGGTTCGAGCCGTGCAACCGCGTCGCGATAGCGCATCAGCTGTTCGCGGTATTCGGGCAGTTGATCGGGCCGGTGCGAGAGTTTGTAGTCAAGCACCCACCACGTGGCGACCCCCGCCTCGTCGAGCAAGACGAGGCGATCGATGCGCAATCCTTCGCCGCCGGCGCTCACCGGCACTTCGTTGCCGGACCAGCGCAAGCCCTTGGACCTGAAGAATCGCGCGCAGTCCTGGCTCTGAAGAATGGCGCGGCCCACATTCAGCACTTCGTCTGCCGGCGCCGAAAATTCACGCGCAGCAGCGCTGGCGAGTTGCGCCAATGCGTCGGGCTCGTCGTGACGTGGCGTCGCCCATTCGAGGAACCTGTGCACCGCGCGGCCGAGACGACGCTCACTGCTGTTTTCCTCATCGCTCGAATTCAGCGCCACCGGTTCCGGTTCCGCGCGCCGGCGCTCGAGCACGGGCAGCACCTTCAGCCGCAGCGGTGCCGCGGCCGCAGCCGGGCCGATGCGAGCCACTTCATCGAACACCCAGGGGGCGGCGTGGGGTTCGATCCGATGCCACCAGGAAATGCCCGGTGTCTGACGATTCGGCTCGGTGGCGCTGACGATGAGCCGTTCCTTGGCCCGCGTCATCGCGACGTACAGGCCATTCAGTTCTTCGCGGTCACGCGCCACAACTTCCGCTTGCAGAACGTCGCGAAGCGATTCGGGAATCTTCGACTCGGCATAGACGAAAGCACAGCAGTGCGGTGCGTCGGCGTGCACCGGCCAGTCGACGAGCAAACCGGGCGGGCGCGCGCTGGCCGCTTCGGGCTGCGAGTCCATGATCAAGACGACGCGTGCCTCCAGCCCCTTCGCACCATGAACCGAGAGCAACTGCACCGCGTCGGCGCGCGCCGGCGCGATCACGCGGGTGCTGCGCTTCTTCAGGGCGCGCACGAAGTTGTAGGGCGTGGAATACCTCGCGCCGTCCAAAGTCAACGCCTGCTCGAGAAGTGCGTCGATCGCCTGAAGAGCCCCGGCACATTGATCGGGCGGCACTGCGGCGGCGACCCTTTCTCGGTACTGGCCCTGGTCGACGATTCGATCGAGCAAGTCGTGCGGCGGCAGCTGCGCGGCGTCGCGTTGCCAGCTCTGCAGCAAGTCGCTCGCGCGCCGCAACACGGCACCGGCATGCGTCTGCTGAGTCAGCGCGGACCACCACAGGTTGCGCGCGCCGGCCTGCTGCGCCAACTCCATCAGGTCCGCATCGCTCGCGCCGAACAATGGGCAACGCAGCGCCTGTGCCAGAGACAGGTTGTTCTGCGGCGACGCGAGCACGTCGAGAACGGCGACCAGATCGCGCACCTCGGGCGCGTCGAGCAAGGCGTGGTCTTCGACTTCAACAAACGGAACATGGAACTCGCGCAACGCCTGCGCCGCGAAACGCAGCGACTGGCGCTTGCGACACAGCACCATGACCTCGTGCGCAGCGACGCCGTGCAGGCGGATCAGCTCGGCGACGGCGCGTCCGACGCGCCGGCCCTCCTCTTCGCGCAGCACTTCTTCGACGCTGTGGCGTGGTGTGCGAAGGCTGTCGCGCCAGGCCAATCCGGGCGACGCTCCCGGCGCTGCCGCTGCGCCGCCGGTACGATTTCGCGCGACCGCCGGCAACGCCAGAATCGCGCCGTGCGGCAGCACCGCCGCCACCTCGGTCGTGTGGCGCCGATAGGCGCCGAATTCGCCGTGTTCGGCGGCGCGCGAGAAGATCGCGTTCAGTGGCTCGACGATGCCGGGCGCGTTGCGCCGCGTGTGGTCGCACTCGAGGATGACGCCGCCGAGCGCGTCGCGAACGAATTCGCGAACCGCTTCGAAGACCCGCGGTTCGGCGCGCCGAAAGCGATAGATGCTTTGTTTCGGATCGCCGACGACAAACACGGAAGGCGGGCGCTGCCCGCTCGCGCCGCCTCCGGCGCCCACGTACCCGGCCAACCAGGCGCGCAGGGCGTGCCATTGCAGCGGGCTCGTGTCTTGAAACTCGTCGATCAGCACATGCCGATAGCGCGCGTCGAGCCGCTCTTGAATCCAACCCGCGAGAACGCTGTCGCGAAGCAGGGTTGACGCGCAGGTCTCCAGGTCGGCCATGTCGGCCAGGCCGTGGTCGGATTTGTAGGCTGCGTACTCGGCCAGGAGAATTCGCGTCAGGCGCACCATGGCGAGGTGTTCGAGCTGCGCCTCGTGCTGGCGCAACTGCGCGGCGACGCGCTCCAGGCGCGTCTGCACGTCGACGAGCCCCGCGACGTTGCCCAAATCCTTGCGCGCGCTACCGGTCGCGGTGAAGAGGGCGTTCATGGCGACTTCGAACGCGTCGACTCCGTCAGGCTCGGCCAACGCCTGCGTGAGCCGCAGTGCGGCACCTTGGGCACGGACCCCGCCGCGGCCGAGCTGCGTCGCCATCTGCTGCAGGGAAATTCGCCACTCGGGCGATTGCAGCGCCTGCGCGGGGTGCTGATCCGTGCCGAATTCGGGCCACACGCTCGACGCCGAGGCGACGCTCGATTCGAGGGTGCCCGCTGCATCCGCGCGCGCGATTTCCACGCGTCTCTCGAGGGCGGCCTCGAGCCAGGTTTGGAGCCGGGCCCGGCCGCGCCGGGCGCACAGTTCATCGAAGTCCTGCAGGCTCGCCGGGTCGCGGCGCACCGCGGCGTGAAAGCGCCGCCAGACACCGCGCTCATGGTCGTCGAGGCGTTCGATCAATTCGACGTCGCGCAGCAGGCCGATCTGATCGAGCAGTTCGCTCGGTGAGGTCCGAAGCAGTTGCGCGAACCAGGCGTGAAACGTCTGAATCTGCACCGCACGAACCGCGTCGAGCAGCTTGCCGTGCAGTTGGGCGAGTTGCGGCGCGGTCTGTTCTGCAGCCTGCGCGCTGACGCCGCGCGCCATCAGCTCGTCGACGATTCGACTCAACGGCATGTGGGGGCTGGCGAACTCGCGCAGCCAATCGCCGAGCCGTTCCTGCATCTCGCCTGCGGCCTTGCGCGTGAACGTGATCGCGAGAATCTCGTGCGGCTGTGCGCCGTCAAGCAAGGCGCGCAAGATGCGTGAGACGAGGATCCAGGTTTTCCCCGCGCCGGCGCAGGCCTCGACGACGGCGCTGCGATTCGGGTCGCAGGCGTGGCGGTAGAAGTCGGCGCGGCTCGCTTCGCGGCCGTCGACACGATAGGCGGCTTCGGTCATCGGACTTCGAGTTCCGGGCTCGACCAATGGTCGCGGCGGCACAGACCGCGTGCCTCGCAATAGTCGCAGGCGTCGCCTTCGCCCAGCGGCAGCAGGCGTTCGCCGCCTCGAAGGCGCTGCAGTTCCCCTGCCAACCCGTTGACGAGCGAATGTGCCGATGTTTCAACGTCGACATGCTCGATGATCTCGATGCCCTTGCGGCTGTCGAGCGCCAGGTAGATTGCGCGCAGCGGCCGCGGCCATTGCGGCGAATCCTGGGGCATCAAAGCCGCGTAAAAGGCAAGTTGCGTATCCTCCAAAGGCTCGCGGACCTTGCGCTTCAACGCCTCGACGCTGCCCGTCTTGTAGTCGATCAACAAAGTTTTCGAGGGGACGGATTCGCCGATGACGTCGATGCGGTCGATGTGGCCTTCGAGTTCGACTCCGCTCAACTCTTCGGGACGGCAAATGACTTCGTGTTCGCCGACCGTCCAGCGCTGCCCCTCGCGGTCACGCTCGTGCAGCCACTCCACGTAACGCGGGGCCAGGGACTTGAACGACGCGGCGAAGGGCAGGAACTCGTCTTCGTCCAGACCGACTTCGCGCCGGCACGCCTGCGCAATCTCGGTCAAGCGCGCCACTTCGGCAGCGTGCGACGCGGGCTGCTCGCGGCCGAGGTGGAAGCGGTGCAGGACGGCGTGCAGCCAGTTGCCGTAGTCGCGCTTCTCAAGGTCGCGCTCGATTTCGTCGTGCTCTCGCAGGCGCAGCACCACCTTGGCAAAAAATCGGTACGGGCACTCGCGAAGCGCCTCGAACGCGCTCGCCGACAGGCGTTGCGGCAGCATTCCCACGACCGCCGGGCCGGTACGTGCGATCGGTTCGCGCGCAACGACTCCATCCGGCCGTGGATCGACCCAGGGAGCAAAAGCAGAACCGCCTTTTTGCAGCGCGTCGGCCAACTGTTCGACGAAGGGGCTGTTGGCGAGGCGTTGCTCGCCGTCCTGGCTGCGGCGCAGCAGCGTCACCGGCGCGCCACACAACAGGTGCGCAAACGCCAGGCGTTCAACCTGGCGCCGCTGATGCAATCCGGGCAAGCCCAGTTGCACCGCCTGCGCGTCGCTCAGCAGCGGATGCGTTGGGCCTGCTGCACCCAGGCGCGTGTGATCCACGCCTGGGAACACGACCGCGGCGAACGGGCGCGCAATCGTCTGCGCCAAGGGCGCGATGACCACGTCGGTGGGCTGTTGCCCTGCGTCGGGACCCGATGCGAGCAGGAAATTGGCCGACTCCAATGTCAGATCGGCCCACGCCGTGAACTCGCTGAGCGTCAGCACGAGGTGCGCGGCGGCGCCGGTGGCGCTGTCTCGCGGCGCGCTCTCCGGCGCGAGGCCAAGGGCAGCGATCACCTGGCGGCCGGCGTCGTCTTCGCCGAGCGCTTGCCACGCAGCGCAGGCTTGCAGCGCGACCCGGAGCGCGCTCGCCCATGCGCGCAGCGGCCTTTCGCGGGCCGCGGCGAAATCCTGCACACACGCCAGCGCATCACGCAACAGGGCGCGGCAACGTGGCTCCAGCGGCGCCGAGGCGAGTGCTGAAACGCGAGTCAGACTTGACCTGCGGCACTGCGCTTCAAGTCGGCCGATGACCTCAATCGCGTCGTCGCCAAGGGAAGGAAAGCGCGGCCCGGATTTCAACCAGTCGAGCAGCTCATCCGAAGTCGCATCGGGTGCTGCGGCGCAGAGCAAGGCCATGACACGTCCGGCAGCACGCGTCGTGGAGAGTTTCCAACCGGTTTCGTCGCGGATCGAGACCGACTCGCGCGCCAGGAGGGCGCGGACGCGGCGCACCAGGACTCGATCCTGCGCAATCAGCGCCACCGGGCGACAGCCCTGCGCGAGGTGCTGCAGCACCTGCGCAGCGGCGCACTGCGCTTCGTCTTCGAAGGTCTCACAAATCACGAGCGCGGGAGCTTCCGCCGGCACGGGGAATGGGCAATCTTCGCTGAGCCCGGCGTCGAGATCGATCGCTTCGCAGGCGACCTCGGGCGGCATGGCGCCGAGCAGGTTGAGCGTCAGCGGGTCACGCCCGCCCGCACTCAGGACCAACCACGCGGCAGGGCGCAGCCCAAAGAGCCGATCCGTCGCCGGTGCCTCACCGAGCGCGGCCCATTCGAGAGCGATTCGCGCCAGCGCGCGTTCGCGCGCACCACCGCCGTCTGCCGGCGCTAGCAACTCGCGGCTTCGCGCCAACCAGGAACTGCGCGCCGGGGGTGCGATGGCATGCGCGGCGCGGGCCAAGGCATGCGCCGCCTGCGCCAGGTGAATTGCGCCTCGTTTGAACGCGACGGGATTGTGCCGAGCCCAGGCGCGAGCCCAGCCCTGCCGCTGCAGGATCGCCTCGGCGTTCAAAGCGTCCACCCCGAGATCGAAGCTCAGCTCGCCGGGTCCGGGAACGCTTTGCGGACCCAGCGACACCGCCAGTGTCTGCGTCGTCTCGACGCGAGGCATCCAGCCACCCCGCTGAGCCAATGCGCGATTCGCGAGCGGCAAGAGTTGGGCAAACGGGACGAGCAAGATGCACTCGCGCAAGGAAACACCCAAGCGCGCCGCGGTGTTCGCGACCGTCGCGGCAACCGCCGGCCACAGGTCGACCGCATCGTCTCGTTGGTCCAGCGTGATCCAGGCTATGCTCGCCATAGGGGAAATGAAGGAAGGCTGAGCGACAAGCCCGCGTGCCTTGTGTCAGAATCATTGTGCCCTGGAGCCCCACGCAAGGCTTCAACAGCCAGAGGATCCCATGAGCAGCGAACTGATCAAGCATGTCTCGGACGCGTCGTTCGACGCCGACGTCCTGAAATCCGACAAGCCCGTCCTGGTCGACTATTGGGCCGAGTGGTGCGGGCCCTGCAAGATGATCGCGCCGCTGCTCGACGAGGTCTCGAAAGACTACGACGGTCGCCTCCAGGTGACGAAGATGAACGTCGACGAGAATCGTGACGTCCCGGCGAAGTTCGGGATTCGCGGAATTCCGACGCTGATGCTGTTCAAGGACGGGCAACTCGCGGCGACCAAGGTCGGAGCGCTGTCGAAAGCCCAATTGACGGCATTCATTGACGGGCACCTAGAATCCGCTCCAATCCGCGCCAATCCGCGGGTATAGTCAGCGGACCGGCTGCCAGCCGCCGGATCGAACGCTCCAACCTGAATTCGCCGACAATCGCGTACCCCCAGTGCCATTGGGCCGGGTTGCACGCGCCATCGGTCGAGTCGTCCGACGCGGGCCCAGCTTCGCGGCTATGCGGCTTTGGGTCTTGATGACCCGTTGAACGCTTCCCGTCGGGATTCCTGCCGCATGATCGAGCGGCCGTCGAGTCACTTCTCACCGCACCCCACCCCATGCATCTGTCAGAACTCAAAGCCCTCCACGTCTCCGAGCTCATCAAGATGGGGGAGGCGCTCGAGATCGAAAACGTCGCCCGCATGCGCAAACAGGAGTTGATGTTTGCGATCATGAAGCGCCGCGCCAAGGGCGGCGAACAGGTCTTCGGCGACGGCGTCCTGGAAGTCTTGCCCGACGGCTTCGGCTTTCTGCGTTCGCCCGACGCGAGCTACATGGCGTCCACCGACGACATCTACCTGAGCCCGAGCCAGATTCGTCGCTTCAACCTGCACACCGGCGACGCCGTCGAAGGCGAGGTGCGCGTGCCCAAGGACGGGGAGCGCTACTTCGCACTCGTCAAGGTCGACAAGGTGAACGACCTGACGCCCGAGGAGAGCAAGCACAAGATCATGTTCGAGAACTTGACGCCCCTTTTCCCGAAGGAGCAGTTCAAGCTGGAACGCGACACCAAGTCGGACGAGAACATCACGAGCCGAATCGTCGACCTGATCGCCCCGCTCGGCAAAGGCCAGCGCGCGCTGCTGGTCTCGGCGCCCAAGAGCGGCAAGACGGTGATGATGCAAAACCTGGCGCACGCGCTGATCGCCAACTACCCCGAGGTCTACCTGATCGTTCTGCTCGTCGACGAGCGACCGGAGGAAGTGACCGAGATGCAGCGCACGGTGCGCGGCGAAGTCATCAGCTCCACCTTTGACGAACCCGCAGCGCGCCACGTACAGGTCGCGGAGATGGTGATCGAACGCGCGAAGCGCCTCGTCGAGTTGAAGAAGGACGTCGTGATCCTGCTGGACTCGATCACGCGCCTGGCGCGCGCCTACAACAACGTGCTGCCGTCCTCGGGCAAGGTGCTGACCGGCGGCGTGGACGCGAATGCGCTGCAGCGGCCGAAGCGTTTCTTCGGCGCGGCGCGCAACATCGAAGAAGGTGGCTCGCTGACGATCATCGGCACGGCGCTCGTCGACACCGGCAGCCGCATGGACGAGGTGATTTACGAGGAATTCAAGGGCACGGGAAACTGCGAGATCCACCTGGATCGGCGCATGTCGGAAAAGCGCGTCTATCCGTCGATTCTTCTGAACAAGTCGGGAACGCGGCGCGAAGAGCTGTTGCTCAAGCCCGAGATCCTGCAAAAGACCTGGATTCTGCGCAAGCTGCTCTATTCCATGGACGAGATCGAGGCGATGGAATTCATTCTGGAGAAAATGAAGGCGACGAAGAACAACCTCGACTTCTTCGACATGATGCGCCGCGGCGGCTGAGGCCCCAGCGGACGCTACAATTGCCGCCTCTCAGCGGCCGGTAAGTGCTTCCAATTCGGGAAGTGGCTGCCTCAATCGCAGCACAAAGGATTTGCCATGAAAGAAGGAATTCACCCGGGCTATCGCGAGATCTGCTTCGTCGATTTGTCGAACGGCTTCAAGTTCGTGACGCGCTCGACAGCGCAAACGCGCGAGACGATCAAGATGGACGACGGCCGCGAATTGCCGCTGTACAAGTTGGAGACGACGAGCGAGTCGCACCCGTTTTATACCGGCACGCAAAAGAGCGTCGACTCGCTCGGCGGGCGGGTCGAGAAGTTCCGCAACAAGTTCACCCGGATCGGCCCGAAGAAATAGAACTCAGGGGCTCGACCTGCTCACGATCCAGGCAGCTTCGGCTGCCTTTTTCATGCCTGCTTCACGCATCGGGCATGATTCGAGACCCGGCATTCCTGCGTCACCTTGATTTCACCCAACCCCGCCCTTGTATCGCAGCGCGCAGCGCAAAGGCTCCCGCGTCTGGCGCTGTGGCTCCTGTGCGCCGCCTACCTGCTGCCCGGACTGTTCGGGCGCGATCCGTGGAAGACCGCAGACGTCGGTGCATTCGGGCTGATGACGAACATCGCCCACGGACACACGCCCTGGTTCGCGCCTTCGGTCGGTGGCCTGCCGCCTGACACCGCCCTGCTGCCCTATTGGCTGGGAGCCGCTTTCATCAAGCTGTTCGAGCCGTGGATCGAGCCCGAACTCGCGGCTCGAATTCCCTTCATCCTGCTGTTGGCGCTGGTCCTGACGCTGACCTGGCTCACTACCTACCACCTGGCCCGCACCGAGGCGGCGCAGCCGCTCGCGTTCGCATTCGGCGGCGAAGCACATCCGGTGGATTACGCGCGCGCGATCGCCGACGGCTCATTGCTCGCATTGATCGCGACCCTGGGACTGCTTCAATTCGGCCACGAGACCACACCCGAACTGGTTCAGCTCGCTGCGGTGGCGCTGTACCTTTATGCGTTGGCCGCGAGTCCGTTCCGGAATCACGCGCCAAGAGTGGCGATGCCGGTTGCCCTCGTGGCGCTCGCAGCGAGCGGCGCGCCAGTGATGGCCATCGTACTTGGGGCGATTGGATTTGCGATCTGTCTGCAGTCGAGCTACGCGAGCGCTCGCAGCCTGATGGCGTGGGTGTTGCTCGGAATGGCCCTCGCGCTCGGCGTCGCCACGATACTGGGTGCTTGGGCGTGGCGAGTCGGTTCTTACGCCACCGTGTCGGATGCTTGGGCGCTGATTCGCCTGCTCGCCTGGTTCACCTGGCCGGCTTGGCCGCTCGCACTCTGGACCTTGTGGCAATGGCGCAGGCGCCTGCTGAATCGGCACATGGCCGTGCCCCTGGGTTGCCTGTTGGCTTGCGTGCTGGCGTGCATCGTGATGGGCGGCAACGACCGTGCCTTGATGCTGGGCCTGCCGTCCTTGGCCGTGTTGGCGGCATTTGCGCTGCCCACCTTGCAGCGGCGCGCCTCGGCGGCGATCGACTGGTTCTCGGTGTTCTTCTTTTCCGTGGGCGCGCTCGTGATTTGGGTCGTCTACCTGTCGATGCACACCGGCGTTCCCGCCAAACCCGCAGCGAATCTGGCGCGTCTGGTGCCTGGATTCACGCCTTCCTTTTCGCTGCTGGCGCTGGTCTTGGCTGTCGCCGCCACGCTGGCATGGCTGTGGCTGGTTCGCTGGCGCTCGGGGCGCAGCCGGCACCCGCTGTGGAAGAGCCTCGTCCTGCCTGCCGGTGGCGTGGCGCTGTGCTGGCTGCTGTTGATGACTTTGATGCTGCCGCCGCTGAACCATGCACGAAGCTTCCGCCCCTTGGTCACCCGAATTGCTCAGCATGTGCCGCGCGACGTGTGCATCGCCGCTCCGGGAATGGCGCGCGGCCAAGTCGCGGCGCTTGAATTCCATGGCGGCTTTCGCGTCGACGCGGCGACGCCGGCGAAGGATTCGAAATGCCCGTTCCTGCTTCAGGTCGAGACCCGGGAACGCTCAACCGGTGTCGGCGCAGGCTGGAAGTTGCTTGCCCGCGAGCGGCGCAGCAACAATGACGCCGAGGTCACCGCCGTCTATCGACGCGACGGACCCGGCTGATTCCGTCCGCGCCCGCTGCGCGCGGGTTCAGACGAGCGTATCCGCCATGCGCTGCGCGCAACGTTGGGCGAGCGCAGCGTCGCGCGCTTCGACCATGACCCGAACCAGTGGTTCGGTGCCGGAGGGCCGGATCAGGACACGGCCCTTACCGAGCAGCTCACTCGTGACAGCGGCTTGCTCCTTCGTCAGACGTTCGTTGGCTTTCCAGTTCACGCCAGGCTTGATGCGAACGTTGATGAGCGATTGCGGGAACAGCGAGATTCCTTCCAGAAGCTGCGCCATCGTGCGTCCGCCGCGGCGCACGGCTTGCAGAATCAGCAATGCGCTGACGATCCCGTCGCCCGTGGTGTGTTTGTCCAGCGCGAGCAGATGCCCGGAACCCTCGCCGCCGAGTTGCCAACCGCGCGCCGACAACTCTTCGAGAATGTACCGATCGCCGACTTTGGCGCGCACGAACTCGATGTTGCGCTCGCGCAGGGCGAGCTCGACCGCCATGTTCGTCATCAACGTTCCCACAACACCGGGGACGGGCAGACCGAGGCCCAAGCGGTCGTTCACCATCAGGAACAGAAGCTCGTCGCCGTCGTAGAGGCGCCCCGCGGCGTCGACCATCAACAACCGGTCGGCGTCACCGTCCAGGGCCACACCGTAGTCGGCGCCGTGCTCCTTCACTGCGGCGACCAACGCCGCCGGTGCGGTTGCGCCGAAACCGGCGTTGATGTTGGTGCCATCCGGACTGCAACCGATGGCGATCACTTCGGCACCGAGTTCGTGCAGCACGTCAGGCGCGACGCTGTACGCGGCACCATGCGCCGCGTCGATCACGATCTTCATTCCCTTGAGCGACAACTCGGCACTGAAAGTTCCCTTGCAGAATTCGATGTAGCGACCGCGCGCGTCTTCAAGCTTGCGCGCCTTGCCGAGTTCCGACGACGCCACCCACTGCGGTTCCTGGCCCAGAACCTCTTCGACCTTTTGCTCCCAGGCGTCGGGCAACTTCTCGCCGCGAGCCGAGAAGAACTTGATGCCGTTGTCGCCAAAGGGGTTGTGCGACGCACTGATGACGACACCCAGACTCAGGCGCAGCGCTCGCGTCAGATAGGCCACACCCGGAGTCGGCAAGGGACCGGTCAGCAACACATCGACGCCCGCCGAGGCAAATCCCGCTTCGAGCGCAGATTCGATCATGTAGCCCGAAATTCGCGTGTCCTTGCCGATCAGCACCGTGGGCCGGGTGTCGCTGTCCTTCAGGACGCGCCCGACCGCGTGCCCCAGGCGCAGCATGAAGTCGGGCGTGATCGGCGCCGCACCCACCGTGCCGCGAATTCCATCGGTGCCAAAGTAGTTTCTGTTCATTTCCATGGATCCCCCTCGGCGCAGATTGTTGTCAATGACACAGCCCCGTCGCGCGCCAGACAAGCAACGCATCGGCAGTTGCCGCGACATCGTGCACACGAACCACGCTGGCTCCGTTTTGCACGCTCGCCAGCGCCGCCGCGACGCTCGCCGCTTGCCGCTCGCCCACGACGCGCCCGGTCAATGCGCCGAGCGTCGACTTGCGCGACCAGCCGACGAGCAATGGCGGGCCGATGGCGGCGATTTCGCGCTGCCGCGCGAGCAAGTCCACATTGTTCTGGACCGTCTTGCCAAATCCGATCCCCGGATCCAGGACGACGCGCTGCGAATCGATTCCTCGACCCAGCAAGGTCGCGGCGCGGGACTGAAGAAACTCGCGCACCTCGGTCACCACATCAGCATAGCGCACGTCGTCCTGCATCGTGTCCGGCGTGCCGCGCATGTGCATCAGGACCACGCCGCAAGACGGATGGGCCGCGACCGCGTCGAGCGTCCCTACCGCCTGCAACGCGTTGATGTCATTCACGATGTCGGCGCCCATGTCCAGAACCCGGCGCATCACTAAGGCTTTGGTGGTGTCGACCGACACCGGGCAGCCCATGCGCAACGCCGCCTCGAGCACGGGGACGACCCTGCCGAGTTCTTCCTCGGCGCTGACCGGGCGCGCCCCTGGCCGGCTCGACTCCGCGCCAATGTCCAGGATGTCGGCGCCGTCGCGCAAGAGTTGCTCGCAATGCGCGATGGCCTCAGCGCTGCTCGCGTGCAGCCCGCCATCGAAGAAGGAATCGGGCGTCACGTTGACGACGCCCATGATCCGTACCCGCGTCAAGTCGATCCGATGCCGCGACGTCTGCCAAATCGCCGCCGTCACAGCTGCCGCTCCCGGTTCGGCGCGCGATGCGTGCCGTGCTCGAATCGCGGGAGCCGCTATGCCGCTGCGGGCGCGCTGCCGGGATTGACCGGTGGCGTCGCCGTACTCGCCTTGTTCGCCGGCGTCGTCCAGTCCTTCGGCGGCCGCGGCGGCCGGCCGTTCATGATGTCGTCGATCTGGTCCGAATCGATCGTTTCCCACTCGAGCAAGGCCTTCGCCATCTCGTGCATCTTGTCGTGATTCTGCTCGATGAGCTTGCGCGCGATCGCATACTGCTCGTCGATGATGCGGCGAATCACAGCGTCGACTTTCTGCATCGTCTGCTCGGACACGTTCACCTGCTTCGTCACTGAACGCCCCAGGAAGACCTCGCCCTCGTTCTCCGCGTAGACCATGGGTCCGAGCTCATCGCTCATGCCATAGCGCGTCACCATGTCGCGCGCAATCTGCGTCGCGCGCTCGAAGTCGTTGCTCGCGCCGGTCGTCATCTGGTGCATGAAGATCTCTTCGGCGATGCGGCCACCGAACAGCACCGAGATCGTGCTCAGCATGCGTTCCTTGTCCAGGCTGTAGCGGTCGCCCTCGGGCAATTGCATCGTCACCCCGAGGGCGCGGCCTCGCGGAATCACCGTCACTTTGTGCACCGGGTCGGTCTTCGGCATGAGGCGTGCGACCAATGCGTGACCGGACTCGTGGTACGCGGTGTTGCGGCGCTCTTCTTCGGGCATGACCATCGACTTGCGTTCCGGCCCCATCATGATCTTGTCTTTGGCCTTCTCGAAGTCGACCATTTCGACGACTCGGCCGTTGCGCCGCGCGGCGAACAATGCCGCTTCGTTCACCAGGTTCGCCAGGTCGGCACCGGAAAATCCGGGGGTGCCGCGCGCCAGGATGTCGGCGCGAATGTCCTGCCCCACCGGAACTTTGCGCATGTGCACGTTCAGAATCTGCTCGCGGCCGCGCACGTCGGGCAGCGTCACGTAGACCTGGCGGTCAAAGCGCCCGGGGCGCAGCAGCGCCGGGTCGAGGATGTCGGGCCGGTTCGTCGCCGCCATGACGATGACGCCGACGTTGGTTTCGAAACCGTCCATCTCGACGAGCATCTGGTTCAGCGTCTGCTCGCGCTCGTCATTGCCTCCGCCCAGGCCGGCGCCGCGGTGCCGGCCGACGGCGTCGATTTCGTCGATGAAGATGATGCAAGGAGCGCTCTTCTTCGCCTGTTCGAACATGTCGCGAACGCGAGCCGCGCCCACGCCGACGAACATTTCGACGAAGTCGGAACCGGAGATCGAGAAGAACGGCACCTTCGCTTCGCCGGCGATCGCCTTGGCGAGCAGCGTCTTGCCGGTTCCCGGCGGGCCGACGAGCAAGACACCGCGTGGGATGCGCCCGCCCAGCTTCTGGAATTTCTGCGGGTCTTTCAGGAAGTCGACGAGTTCCTTGACCTCTTCCTTCGCCTCGTCACAGCCCGCGACGTCGGCAAACGTCGTCGTGTTGTTCGCCTCGTCGAGCATGCGCGCCTTGCTCTTGCCGAAGCTGAATGCCCCGCCCTTGCCGCCGCCTTGCATCTGGCGCATGAAATAGATCCAGACGCCGATCAGGAGCAGGATCGGGCCCCAGGAAGCAAGCAGGCTGAGCAGGAACGACGGCTCTTCACGCGGCTTGACGTCGAACTTCACGCCGTTGTTGATGAGGTCGCCGACCAGGCCTCGGTCGAGGTAGGTCGCCGTGGTGCGCAGCTCCTTGTCGTCGCTGGTGCGCGCCCGGATCTCGGTGCTGCCGCCAGCGCCTTCCTGCAACTGCACGGTGCGGATTCGTTTGCTGCGAACCTCTTCCAGAAAATCGGAGTAGCCGATCTGGCTGCCCTGCGCAATGCCGCGGTCGAACTGCTTGAAAACGGTGAAAAGCACCAGGGCGATCACCATCCACACGGCAACTTTCGAGAACCATTGGTTGTTCAACTCGGCTCCTTACACAGGTAATTGCAGGCCAGCGACCCCGACCTCGCAGGCGCATGCGAACGCATATGCGGCTGATTTTAGTGGCGACAAGGGCGGCTGCCCTGCTTTGTCATCTCAATCCGCGACTCGCTGGCGCGTTGTTTTCGGCCTTAGGTCCGCAATTTCGAACCCTCGGCGGCCGGTTTCAGACCCATTCCGACGAGGTAAGTTTCGGCAGACTTGTCACGCGACGCCTTGGGCTTGATGACCTTGAAGGTCTTGAAGCTGTTCTTGAAGCGCTGCGCAAGCTGACTGTAGCCGCTTCCGTGAAACGCCTTGCACAGCAATGCCCCCTGTGGGCTCAGGTGTTGGCTGGCGAACTCGAGGGCCAGTTCCACCAGATCGGTCATGCGCGCGCCGTCGGCTTCGGCGACGCCCGACAGATTCGGCGCCATGTCGGACAGCAAGACGTCGATGCGCCGCCCCGCGAGGATCCGGCGCAGCTCGTCGCAGACGCTTGTATCGCGGAAGTCCCCGAGGTGGAAATGCACGCCTTCCACGGCCTCCATCGGCAGCATGTCCAGCGCAACGATGCGGCTCGCCTGCGCCAGCGCAGCGTCCGGCGCGTGGCCCGGGCGCCCGGCAAAGAACTTGCGGCTCAGGTACTGCGACCACGCCCCGGGCGCCGAGCCGAGGTCGACCACGAGCTGGCCCGGTTTGACGAGGCGCAAGGTTTCGTCGATCTCACGCAGCTTGTACGCGGCGCGCGACCGATACCCCTCTTTCTGTGCCAGCTTGACGTAGGGATCATTGATGTGATCGTGCAGCCACGCCCGGTTCACCTTCTTGCTGCGTGAATGACTCGTCATGTGCCCAGTGTCCAGTCGATAATGCGCCGATGCCAGCCATCCCACTCACCCCTGCCGAGCGCAAAGGGCATCGCGCGCAAGCCCACCATCTCCAACCCGTGGTCGCCATCGGTTCGGACGGCTTGACCGATGCGGTTCGCCGCGAACTCGATCTTGCGCTCAACGCGCATGGCCTGATCAAGGTTCGCGTCTTCTCCGACGATCGCAGCGCGCGCGATCAACTCTTCACAAGCCTTGCCGAGGAACTGGGCGCAGCACCGGTTCAGCACATCGGCAAGCTGCTGATCTTCTGGCGTCCGATCCCGGAAAAGGACAGTGTTCGCGCCGAAACCCGCAAGCCCGGAATCAAGTCGGTGAAGATCGTGCGCTTCTCGAAAAGCGGCAATCACCGGCCGCAGATCAAGACCGTCAAACTGATGGGCAACCAGCGCATTGCCGCGGGTGGCGAGGTGAAACGAGTCCGGCCGAGGATCACGAGTCTGAAAAAAGCGTCACAGCACGACTGAATCC
Organism: uncultured beta proteobacterium; assembly: GCA_963775015.1. Classification (GTDB taxonomy): domain Bacteria; phylum Pseudomonadota; class Gammaproteobacteria; order Burkholderiales; family Burkholderiaceae_C; genus JAEMQF01. Next base: position 568,366 of record CAVZHI010000005.1, read on the forward strand.
GGCGACGACACGCCACTCAGACATAGCGCACGGCGACGATTTCGTAGTGCCGCAAGCCTCCCGGCGCCTGAAATTCCACAACGTCGCCGCTCTCCTTGCCGATCAGCGCGCGCGCGATCGGCGAGCTGATCGAGATCAGGCGCAGTTTCAAGTCCGCCTCGTCGTCGCCGACGATCTGGTAGGTGACCTTGGCGCCGCTGTCTTCGTCCTCCAGGTCGACTGTTGAGCCGAAGACGACGCGCCCGGCGGCGTCGAGTTGCGCCGGATCGATGATCTGCGCCGCAGCGAGCTTGGCCTCGATTTCGCGAATCCGGCCCTCGACGAAGCCTTGTTTGTCTTTCGCCGCGTCGTACTCGGCGTTTTCCGACAAGTCGCCTTGCGCTCGGGCCTCGGAAATCGCCCTGACGACGGCGTGGCGTTCGACGTTCTTCAGGTGCAAGAGCTCGTCCTTGAGCTTTTCTGCGCCGCGCTTGGTCAGGGGAATCGTCGTCATGTCCAGCAAACTCCAGCGCCAAAAATGAGTCCGCCGCCGGTTCGAACCGGCGGCGGGCAAGTGGCCGAAGTTTAAGTCAGTTCGGCGTGCAGTTCCTGCAACGAGTCGACGCTCAGGTCAAGCTGATGCTTCATGCCTTCCACCGCCGCTTCGCACCCTGCCATGCTCGTGTAGTAGGTGATGCGGTGCGCGAGCGCGGCTTGGCGAATATGGCGCGAGTCGGCGATCGCGGTGCGGGTCTCGTCGACGGTCGTGAACACGAGTTGGATTTCGCCCGCCTTCACCATGTCGACAATGTGGGGGCGGCCGTCCTTCACCTTGTTCACGGCACGCACCGGAACTCCCGCCTGGGCAATCGCCGCCGCTGTGCCCTTCGTTGCCACGAGAAGGAAGCCCAGTCGGTGCAGTTCGGCGGCGACCTTGACGGCCCGCACCTTGTCGCTGTTCTTGACCGTGATGCACACCGTGCCTTTGGCGGGCAGGCGCGAGCCCGCGCCGAGCTGGCTTTTCAACATCGCCTCGCCGAAGCTGCGCCCGGTGCCCATGACTTCGCCGGTCGAGCGCATTTCCGGCCCGAGGATCGGATCGACGCCGGGGAACTTGTTGAAGGGAAACACCGCCTCCTTGACCGAAAAATACGGCGGGATCACTTCGCGCGGCAGCTTGCCGTCGCGCTGGCGCTGCGCCGCCAGGCGCTGACCGACCATGCAACGCGCAGCGATTTTCGCCAGCGGCTGACCGGTCGCCTTGGAAACGAACGGAACCGTGCGCGACGCACGTGGATTCACTTCCAGCACGTACACGACCGCAGCCGCGCCTTGGCCCTGCACCGCGAACTGGACGTTCATCAGGCCGACCACCCTGAGCGCACGCGCCATCGCAATCGTCTGGCGCCGCATCTCGTCCTGCAGCTCAACCGACAAGGAGTAAGGTGGCAGCGAACACGCCGAATCTCCGGAATGGATTCCAGCCTGCTCGACGTGCTCCATGATGCCGCCGATGATCACGTCCACCCCATCGCTGATGCAGTCGACGTCGACTTCGATCGCGTCGTCGAGGAAGCGGTCCAGCAGCACCGGAGACTTTTCCGAGACGCGCACTGCTTCGCGCATGTAGCGCTCGAGGTCCTTGTCGCCGTGCACGATCTCCATCGCGCGCCCACCCAGCACGTAGCTCGGGCGCACAACCAGTGGGTAGCCGATTTCCTGCGCCAGGCGCAACGCTTGCTCTTCGGTGCGGGCGGTGCGGTTCGGCGGTTGTTTCAGCCCGAGGCGCTGCAGCAGCTGCTGGAAGCGCTCCCGGTCTTCGGCGATGTCGATGCTGTCGGGCGTCGTGCCGACGATCGGCACGCCGGCGCGCTCCAGTTCCAGCGCCAGCTTGAGCGGCGTCTGCCCCCCGTACTGGACGATCACGCCCTCGGGCCGCTCCTTGTCGACGATCTCGAGCACGTCTTCGAGCGTCACCGGTTCGAAGTAGAGGCGGTCCGACGTGTCGTAGTCGGTCGACACGGTCTCCGGGTTGCAGTTGACCATGATCGTCTCGTAACCGTCTTCGCGCATCGCCAAAGCCGCGTGAACGCAGCAATAGTCGAACTCGATTCCCTGCCCGATCCGGTTCGGCCCGCCGCCGAGGACCATGATCTTGCGCCGCGTCGAAGGCTGCGCTTCGCACTCTTCGTCGTAGGTCGAGTACATGTAGGCGGTGGGCGTCGCGAACTCGGCGGCGCAGGTGTCGACGCGTTTGTACACCGGCCGCACGCCGAGCGCGCGGCGCCGCGCGCGAACGTCCTGCTCGGTGCCTGAAAGAAGCTTCGCCAGGCGCCGGTCAGAGAAGCCCTTTTGTTTGAGAAAGCGCAGCTCGGCTTTGCTGAGGCTGTCGACGCTTCGGCCTGCAAGCGCCGCTTCGTTCTGAACAAGTTGCTCGATTTGCGCCAGGAACCACGGGTCAATCGCCGTTTCCTCATAAACCTCGGTGAGACTCATGCCGATGCGAAACGCGTCCGCCACAAAGAGAATGCGCTCCGGGCCGGCCTCGCCGATTTCCTGGACGATCTCTTCACGGTCGTTGCTGCGCTCCGTCAGGCCGTCGATGCCGGTCTCCAGGCCGCGCAGCGCCTTCTGAAAACTTTCCTGGAAAGTGCGGCCGATCGCCATCACTTCGCCCACCGACTTCATCTGCGTCGTCAGGCGCGAGTCAGCCGCGGGGAATTTCTCGAATGCAAAACGCGGAATCTTCGTCACGACGTAGTCGATGCTCGGCTCGAAGCTCGCCGGCGTCGCGCCGCCGGTGATGTCGTTTTTCAGTTCGTCGAGCGTATAGCCCACGGCGAGTTTGGCCGCGACCTTGGCGATCGGGAATCCGGTCGCCTTGGACGCGAGCGCTGAGGAGCGCGAGACGCGCGGGTTCATCTCGATCACGACCATGCGCCCGTCGCGCGGATTGATCGAGAACTGCACGTTCGAGCCGCCCGTGTCGACGCCGATCTCGCGCAGGATCGCGATCGACGCGTTGCGCATCAACTGGTATTCCTTGTCGGTCAGCGTCTGCGCCGGCGCCACGGTGATCGAGTCGCCGGTGTGGATCCCCATCGGATCCAGGTTTTCGATCGAGCAGACGATGATGCAGTTGTCGGCGCTGTCGCGCACGACTTCCATCTCGAACTCTTTCCAGCCGATCAGTGACTCTTCGATGAGCAGCTCTTTGCTCGGCGACAAGTCCAGGCCGCGCTTGCAGATCTCTTCGAATTCTTCCGGGTTGTAGGCGATCCCGCCGCCCGTTCCGCCGAGCGTGAAACTGGGGCGGATCACCATCGGGAATCCGGTTCCGCCGGTGACGGCGAGGATTTGCTGCTGCACCCGCAGGGCATCGGCCATCGAGTGCGCGATGCCGCTGCGCGCCGACGCGAGGCCGATGCTCGTCATCGCGTCCTTGAACTTGAGCCGGTCCTCGGCCTTCTCGATCGCGCGCTCGTTGGCGCCGATCATTTCGACGCCGTACTTCTGCAGCACGCCGTGGCGGTGCAGGTCGAGTGCACAGTTGAGCGCGGTCTGCCCGCCCATCGTCGGCAGCAGCGCGTCGGGCCTTTCCTTGGCGATGATGCGTTCGATCACCTGCCAGGTGATGGGCTCGATGTAGGTCACGTCGGCCATTTCCGGGTCCGTCATGATCGTCGCCGGATTGCTGTTCACGAGAATGACCTTGTAGCCCTCCTCGCGCAGCGCCTTGCACGCCTGGGCGCCGGAGTAGTCGAATTCGCACGCCTGGCCGATGATGATCGGGCCGGCGCCGATGATGAGAATCGATCGAAGGTCTGCGCGCTTAGGCATGTCGAGCCCCCTTCGCGCTCGACGCCGCGGCTTGCATGAGACCCAGGAATCGATCGAACAGATAGTCGATGTCGTGCGGCCCGGGTGACGCTTCGGGATGGCCCTGGAAACTGAACGCCGGTCGGTCGGTTCGCGCCAGGCCTTGCAAGGTTCCGTCGAACAGCGACACGTGGGTCGGCCGCAGGTTTGGCGGCAGTGACTTCTCGTCCACGGCGAAGCCGTGGTTCTGGCTCGTGATGCAGACCCGCCCTGAATCGAGATCTTTCACCGGGTGGTTCGCGCCGTGGTGGCCAAATTTCATCTTGAATGTTTTTGCACCCGACGCCAGGGCCATGATCTGGTGCCCAAGGCAAATTCCGAAAATCGGAATTGCGGCGTCGATGAAAACGCGCGCGGCGTCGATGGCGTAGTTGCACGGCTGCGGGTCGCCGGGGCCGTTGCTGAGAAAGACGCCGTCGGGTTTCAGTGCTCGCACTTCGCGCGCCGTGGTTTGCGCGGGAACCACCGTGACACGGCAGCCGCGCGCAGCGAGCATGCGCAAGATGTTGTACTTGGCGCCGAAGTCGTACGCGACCACGTGCAGGCCCGCGCCATCACCCTGCGCATAGCCTTGATCAATCGACCATGTCGACTCGTGCCATTCGTAGCCGTTCGCGCAGCTCACGACCCGAGCCAGATCCAGACCCGCCATGCTGGGCGCCGCGCGCGCAAGCGCGATTGCTTTCTCTGCATGTTCCGGTGTCAACGCCTGGACGCCTGGCAAGCTCATGATGCAGCCGTTCTGCGCGCCTTCGGTGCGCAGGCGCCGCGTCAGCCGGCGCGTGTCGATACCGGCGATCGCGACCGTTTTGCTGCCTTGCAGATACTTCGCGAGCGTCGACGAGCTGCGAAAGTTCGATTCCAGAACCGGCAGCTCCTTGATCACGAGCCCGGCCGCCTGAACCGCAGACGATTCGACGTCTTGTGCATTCACGCCATAGTTGCCGATGTGCGGATAGGTCAAGGTCACGACCTGGCGGCAATAACTCGGGTCGGTGAGGATTTCCTGATAGCCGGTCATCGACGTATTGAAGACCACTTCGCCCACGGTGTGCCCGGGCGCGCCAATCGAAATTCCCTGAAAGACCGTGCCGTCCGCCAGGGCCAGGATCGCCTGCGGTTGAGGGGTCAGCAATTGCGGCGGCACCGGGCTCTCCGTTCGTGTGCACACCCAGCTTTGCGCTTCGAGGCAAAGACTGACGGAAGAAACCTAGGGGGAGTCTCCGAGCCGCGAACTGCAAGGAGTTGCGCTGGGCGAGGATGGTTGCGGGTCAACGCGCTGAGTATATTCGACACCCCGGCGGCGGCGCACGCCAGCGCGTCCTACGCCGGCAGCGCAGCGATTCCCGCCTTCGCGATCTGCGCGTCTTCGGCGCTCTTGACGCCGCTCACGCCGATGGCGCCAATGCAATGGCCCTGTTGCATGATCGGCACCCCGCCTTCGAGCATACCTTCCAGGTCGGGAGCGCTCAGGAAAGCGACCCGACCCTGGTTGATCATCTCCTCATAGATCCGGCTCTCGCGCCGCCCCAGCGCAGCGGTGCGAGCCTTCGCCGGTGCGATGCGTGCCGAGATTGGCGCTGCACCGTCCAGGCGCTGCAACCAGAGCAGGTGCCCGCCGTCGTCGACGATCGCCAAAGTGACGGCCCATTGGTTGCGGGCCGCCTCGGCTTCGGCTGCCGACGCCATGCGTTTCACATCGTCCAGGGTCAAGCAGGGTCGATTCAGCATTTCCAGTAGCGTTGTTCACGTAAAGGCGAAGAAACCTGGCGTTGAAGTATGCGCCATCGACACTTCCACCCCGGTTGGCCGACCTTCGGCACGGCCTGCACACAATTCGAGGCTTGACCGGGGGCGGATTCATTCGGACTTCCCATGGATCGGGCTGGGGAACTAGAATTCCGGCTCGGGGTCTGAACGGCCACTGCCAACAATCCGGAGGTTCCATGGATCAAAGCCTGCAAACTGGATACGCTGATCGCTTCGGCGCAAGCGTTTCAGTTGAACAACGCAACCGCGTCCTGCGCAATACTTACTGGCTGCTCGCCTTGTCGATGGTGCCCACCGTCGCCGGCGCATGGCTTGGCGTCTCGACCGGATTGGTGCGGGGCATGGGCGTGGGAATGAGTGCGATCGTTTTTCTCGCCGGCGCATTCGGATTCATCTTTGCGATCGAGAAGCTGAAGAACTCGGCCGCAGGCGTTCCCGTGCTGCTCGCATTCACGTTCTTCATGGGGCTGATGTTGTCGCGCCTCATCGGGGCCGTGCTCGGCCTGTCCAACGGCGCCGGGCTCATCATGACGGCCTTCACCGGCACCGGATTGATCTTCCTTGGAATGGCGTCGCTGTCGTCCGTCATCAAGCGCGACCTCACGGCGATGGGGAAATGGCTGTTCATCGGCGCGATCATGCTGCTCGTCGCCGGGCTGGCGAACATCTTCCTGCAGTCGAGCGCGCTGATGATCACGATTGCCGTGCTCGCCATCGGCATCTTCTCGGCGTTCATCCTGTACGACCTGAAGCGAGTTCAGGACGGCGAAGAAACGAACTACATCACCGCCACGCTGGGTGTCTACCTGAGCCTGTACAACGTGTTCCAGTCGTTGCTCGCGCTGCTCGGCATCGCCGGTGGAGACAGGGACTGAAGGCGTCGTCACACTCAAACAAACCATGGGGCCTGCGGGCCCCATTTTCACGTCGCCTCCAGCGCCTCGTCGCGATCGAAAACCGCGATGCTCTCCACATGCGCCGTGTGCGGAAACATGTTGACCGCGCCGGCCGCCGCGCAGCGGTATCCGGCGCGATGCACGAGCAGACCCGCGTCACGCGCCAAGGTGGCGGGGTTGCAGCTGACGTAGACGATGCGCTGCGGCGCTTCGAAGTCTGAACTGGAGCCCGGAGTTTCGACGCTGTCCGCGAGCGCCTTCACGAGCGCGAAGGCACCTTCGCGAGGCGGGTCGATGAGCCATTTGTCGGCCGGGCCATAAGCCGACAGATCGGCTGCCGACAGTTCGAACAAATTGCGCGTCACAAAGCCGGCTCGACCCTGCAACGAATTGCGCTGTGCGTTCGCCAGGGCGCGCTGCACCAGTGCGCTCGCTTCCCTCGACGCCCAGGACGTCGCGCGCCAAGGTCGCGACGGGCAGCGTGAAATTGCCGAGGCCGCAGAACCAGTCGATGATTCGCTCATGTGCTTGCGGATCGAGCAGACGCAGGGCACGCGCAACAAGAACGCGATTGATTTGCGAATTGACCTGCGTGAAATCGGTGGGCGTGAACTCGATGTCGACGCCGAATTCGGGCAGCCGGTAGACGAGCGCCGGGTCCGAACCCGGCAGCGGGTGCGCGCTGTTCGGCCCCTGCGGCTGCAACCACCACTGCACTTGATGCACCGCGCCAAACTCGCGCAGCCGCGTCAGATCGGCAGCGCCCAGCGGCTGGAGGTGCCTCAGAACCAGGGCGGTCACGCTGTCGCCGAGGGCAAATTCGATTTGCGGCAGGCGGTCGCGTTCGTCCATGGCGGCAATCAACTCGCGCAGAGGCAGCAGCAGCGCGCTCAGCGTCGGCGGCAAGATCTCGCAGCGACTCATGTCGGCGACGAAACTCGACTTGCGCTCGTGGAAACCGACCAGCACCTTGCCCTTCTTCGCCACAAACCGCACCGACAGGCGGCCGCGATAGCGGTAACCCCAGGCCGGCCCTTCGATCGGCCGCAAGATCTGGTCGGCGCGAACTTTCCCGAGATGCCACAGTGCGTCTTCCAGCGCGCGCTGCTTCACCGCCAGCTGCGCGCCGACGTGCAGGTGCTGCATCTTGCAACCGCCGCAGGTTCCATAGTGCGGGCAACGTGGCGTGACGCGCTGCGAGCTTTCGCGCCGCCAGGCGACCGGTGTGGCCTGCTCCCATTGGTTCTTCTTCCGCCCGACGCTGACCGTCACTTCCTCACCGGGCAACGCGCCTTCGACAAAAACGACCTTGCCCAACGCGTTGTGCGCAACGCCTTGCGCCTCGATGTCAAGCGACTCGATTCGCAACCACTCTTCAGCTCCTGTCATGCCGCGATTATCAGAGGCGACTCGCTACCCCTCGCGAGCGCAGCGTCAAGGTCGGCGGCGGTCGGCGGCGGCGCGCCACTGCTACACTCGCCGTGGCCAGGAGAGAGCCCCGAAGGGTTGGGGCCGCCGACGGCGCAGAACCGGTTGTGAAACCGGTTCGAACGCTCAGGCAAAAGGACTGGCAAACGCCCGCGGTTGAATAGGTCGGGCGTTCCTCACTGGAGAGAGGCCCGCCTCGAGCGGGCCCACCGAAGGGGCAAGCGGATCCGGCCAAGCGCGGCGCCGCCAATCTCTCAGGTAAAGCGGACAGAGAGGACATGTTCGGTGCGCAATTCGGCACCGGTGCGCAAAGTGCCAAGCGGCACCCTCCGACAGGAGATTCGCCATGTCCGACGCTCCGCTGCTCACGACGCCCTTGCACACGCTGCACCTGGAACTCGGCGCGAAGATGGTCGCGTTCGCCGGCTACTCGATGCCGGTGAGCTACCCGGCGGGAATCATCGCCGAACATCGCCACTGCCGAAGCTCCGCAGCGCTGTTCGACGTGTCGCACATGGGTCAGGTCCGCCTCGTCGGCGGTGACGCCGCAGCCGCCCTCGAGACCCTCGTGCCTGCCGACGTGCTCGACCTCGCCGCCGGCAAGCAGCGCTACGCCTACTTCACGAACAGCAACGGCGGCATCCTCGACGATTTGATGATCACGCGCCGCGAACCCGACCTGCTGCTCGTCGTGAACGCGTCGTGCAAGGCGGCGGACATTCGGCATCTCTTGACCCACATCGGACACCGCTGCACCGTCCAGCCGCTGCCGGAGCAGGCGCTGCTCGCGTTGCAAGGGCCACGTGCGGCGGCCGCGCTCGGGCGGCTCAACCCCGCGGTGAATCAACTCGTGTTCATGTCGGGCCAAAGCGTCGAACTGCTGGGCACGCCTTGCCATGTGACGCGAAGCGGCTACACCGGTGAAGACGGGTTCGAGATTTCGGTGCCTGCGGATCGCGCCGTGGAGCTGGCACGCGCGCTGCTGGCGATGCCTGAGGTCAAACCTGCCGGGCTCGGCGCGCGCGACACCTTGCGCATGGAGGCGGGCATGTGCCTCTACGGTCATGACATCGATACCGCAACCACGCCGGTCGAGGCGGGTTTGAGTTGGGCGATCCAGAAGTCGCGTCGCCCGGGCGGTGCGCGCGCCGGGGGCTACCCCGGGGCCGACGTGCTCGGCGGCCAGCTCGCGCGCGGAACCGCGGTCAAGCGCGTCGGGTTGCTCGGACTCGAACGGATTCCGGTGCGCGAAGGCGCGCTGCTGCACGACGCACAAGGCCACAAGCTCGGCAAGGTCACGAGCGGAACGCTGGCACCGAGCGTCGGCCGGCCAATCGCGATGGGCTACGTCGCGGCGAACCACGCGTTGCCGAACCACGAGCTGTACGCCGACGTTCGCGGCAAGGCGCAGCCGATGCGAGTCACGGCGCTGCCCTTCACACCCCATCGCTACTTCCGCGGTTGAGCGAGCCGCACCACCCACCACCACCCGGCCGACCGCGAGCCGCGGCACTCCAGGAGACACCGATGACGACGATGTACACCGCCGACCACGAATGGATCAACATCGAAGACCATGAAGCGGCCACCGTGGGAATCACGCACCATGCGCAGGACGCGTTGGGCGACGTGGTGTTCGTCGACCTGCCCGCAGTGGGCACGACGTTCAAGCGTGGCGACGTCGCCGGCGTCGTCGAATCGGTGAAGGCGGCGGCCGACCTGTACATGCCGGTCAGCGGCGAGGTCGTCGAAGTCAACGAGACCCTGCGCGCCGACCCGTCGCTCGCCAATTCCGACCCCCTCGGCCACGGCTGGTTCTTCAAGGTTCACATCAGCAACATGGCGGAGTTCGAACAACTGATGGACGGTGCCGGCTACGACGCGCTGCTGAAGAAAGTCTGACGCGGGCGACTCGCACCCCACGCGCACGCCGGTCCCGCCAGCTCAACTTGCATCCCGATGCCAATCACAGAGTCGCTTTTCCCTCTCGAAGACCCGAGCGAGTTTCAGGCGCGCCACATCGGCATCAGCGCCGCCGATGAGCGGCGCATGCTGAGCGCGATCGGCGCCGCGTCGCGGCAGGCGCTGATCGATGCGGTGATCCCCAAGGGAATCGCGCGCCGCACGGCCATGAACTTGCCCCCGCCCGCAGGCGAGGCGCAGGCCTTGGCCGAATTGCGCGAACTTGCCGCGCGCAATCGGGTGCTGAAGAGTTGCATCGGTCAGGGTTACCACGCAACTCACACGCCTGGAGTGATACTGCGCAACGTTCTCGAAAACCCCGCCTGGTACACGGCCTACACGCCATATCAAGCGGAGATTTCGCAAGGCAGGCTCGAGGCCCTCGTCAACTTCCAGACCATGGTTTGCGACCTGACGGGCCTGGGCGTTGCCGGCGCGTCGATGCTCGACGAAGCCACCGCTGCCGCGGAAGCGATGACGCTTGCGCTGCGCGTCGGCAAGTCACGCGCGAAGCACATCTTCATCGCCGACGACGTGCTGCCGCAAACGATCGAGGTTGTGCAAACGCGCGCCAAACCACTCGGCGTCACCGTTCAGGTCGGCACGCCGGGCGACGCCGCGGGAGCTGGCGCATTTGCGGCACTCTTTCAGTACCCCGGTGTCACCGGAACCGTGCGCGATTTGCGACCCCTGATCGCAGCGGTTCAGCGAGGCGGTGGTTTGGCGATCGTCGCCGCTGATCTGATGGCGCTGACCTTGCTGATCCCTCCGGGCGAGATGGGCGCCGACATCGCGGTGGGCAATACGCAGCGCTTCGGCATGCCGATGGGCAACGGCGGTCCGCACGCCGCCTACCTGGCGACCAAGGACGAATTCAAGCGCTCGCTGCCGGGCCGCCTCGTCGGCGTCAGCGTCGACGCGCATGGCGCAGCCGCGTATCGCCTCGCATTGCAGACGCGCGAACAGCACATCCGGCGCGAGAAGGCGACGAGCAACATCTGCACGGCGCAAGTCTTGCCCGCCGTCGTCGCGAGCATGTTTGCCGTCTATCACGGTGCTGAAGGTCTGCGCCGCATTGCGCGGCGGATTGCCAGCTACACCGCGGTGCTCGCGCGCGGCTTGCGGGCGTCGGGCGTCGAGTTGCTCGGCCCCGGCGGCTTTGACACCTTGCACCTCCACACAGGGCACCAGACCGACGCGGCGCTGCGCGCGGCGCTTGCCGCCGGCTACAACCTGCGCAAAGTCTCGCCCACGAGCCTTGGCATCACGCTCGACGAGACGACGACCCGCAGCGACGTCGACGCGCTCTGCGAGGCGTTGACGGTTGCCCATCGCGGGCCGGGCGGTGCCGCAGCGCACGGCGCGAAACCTTGGTGGTCCGGAGTCGAAGCCGGGATCGAGCCGCTGTTCCCGACGGCTTTGGCCCGCACCAGCCATTTCCTCGAGCACCCGGTGTTCCACCGGCATCGCAGCGAAACCGAGATGCTGCGCTACCTGCGGCGCCTCGCGGACAAGGATCTGGCGCTGGATCGCAGCATGATTCCGCTCGGCTCGTGCACCATGAAGCTGAACGCGACGAGCGAAATGATTCCCGTCACCTGGCCGGAATTCGCGAACATCCACCCCTTCGCACCGGCAGACCAGCGCGCCGGGTTTGAGGCGCTGCGCGAACAGCTCGAAGCCTGGCTCTGTGAGGCGACCGGCTATCAGGGGGTGAGCCTGCAGCCCAACGCCGGCTCGCAAGGCGAACTCGCCGGGCTGCTGGCCATCACCGCGTGGCACGAGGCGCGTGGCCAGGCGGCGCGCAACGTCTGCCTGATTCCCGAGTCCGCGCATGGCACGAACCCGGCGAGTGCCCAAATGGCAGGGCTGCAAGTGATCGTGGTCCGCTGCGACGAGTCGGGCAACGTCGACCTGGACGATCTCGCGGCGAAGTGCAAGGAGTTCGCGCCGCGCCTGGCCGCGGCGATGATCACCTACCCCTCCACCTACGGCGTGTTCGATGCGCGGGTCAGGGAGCTCTGCGAGCTGGTGCATCGGCATGGCGGCCGCGTCTACGTCGACGGCGCGAACATGAACGCGCTGGTCGGAATTGCCGCACCCGGCGAGTTCGGCGGCGACGTGAGCCACCTCAACCTGCACAAGACGTTCTGCATTCCGCACGGCGGAGGCGGCCCCGGGGTGGGACCGGTCTGCGTCGTTGAAGACTTGCGGCCCTACCTGCCCGGGCACCGCAGTTCCGGCACCGACACCGAGCGCGGCGTCGGCGCCGTGTCGGCGGCACCGCTCGGCAACGCGGCGGTGCTTCCGATCAGCTGGATGTACATGCGCATGATGGGTGCAGCCGGCCTGCGCGCCGCGACCGAGGCGGCGATTCTGTCAGCGAACTACATCGCCGCACGCCTGACCGATCACTACGAAGTGCACTACAGCAGCAAGCTCCCGGGCATCAAGGGCGGAGGCGTCGCGCACGAATGCATTCTCGATTTGCGACCGCTCAAGGACGCGACGAGTGTCAGCGCCGAAGACGTTGCGAAGCGCCTCATCGATTACGGCTTTCACGCGCCCACGCTGAGTTTTCCGGTCGCCGGCACCTTGATGGTTGAACCGACCGAGAGCGAATCATTGGCTGAACTCGATCGCTTTTGCGAAGCCATGATTTCGATCCGCGAGGAGATCGCGCGGATCGGAGCGGGTGAGTGGCCGCGCGAAGACAACCCGTTGAAAAATGCGCCGCACACGGCGTTGGCCTTGCTCGCCGAGTCCTGGCCGCACGCCTACACGCGCGAGCAGGCGGCGTATCCGCAACGCTCGCTGCGCGAGTCGAAGTACTGGTCGCCGGTCGGGCGCGTCGACAACGTCTGGGGCGACCGCAACCTGTCGTGCACTTGCCCGCCGCTGAGCGACTATCGGGACTGAAAGGCCGCGCCTACTTCTGGCTCAACTTCAGGGCACTGGCCCCGGCATCGAGGCGACTCAGGTGCGCGAGGAACGTCGCCGCGTCCTGATAGCCGATGACGCGTGACGAGGTCAGCTCCTCGCCGCCGGGTCGAAAGAACAACAGCGCGGGTGGACCGAACAAGCCGAACTTGCGCATCAATGCCCGGTCGTCGGAAGAGTTCGCCGTCACGTCGGCGCGCAGCACCGTCATCTGATTGAGCCGGGCGCGCACCGAGTCGTCGGTGAATGTGAACGCCTCCATTTCCTTGCACGACACGCACCAGTCGGCGTACAGGTCGAGCATGACGAATTTATCCGAACTGCGGGTCACCGCTTCCAGCGCGGCAAGGCTCGCCACCGGCTGGAACGAGAGCGGCGCCTTTTGCGCCACGCCCGCCAGGCTCGGGCCGCCGCGCGCCGCCGACAGCTGCGCCAGCGGCTGCAGCATGTCGCGCCCGCCAGAAGCCACGCCGACCAGTTGCAAGGCGGCCAGCACGGCGAGAACGATTCCGGCGCCTTTCACCATCGCGCGGCGCGGCGTGATCGCGTGCTCCAGGCGTTCGAACGCGCCGAGGTAGACCGCACAAGCGAGCAGCAGGGCCGCCAGAGCCAGCATGACCGTCCACGCCGGCAGAACCGGCGCGACGATCCAGAGCGCGACGCCGAGCAGCATGAATCCGAAGCCATGCTTGACGCGTTCCATCCAGGCGCCGGCGCGCGGCAACACCGACCCTGACGACGCGCCAAGCAGCAGCAAGGGCGCGCTCATGCCCGCTGCCATCGCAAACAGCGCCACGCCGCCGAGGACCACGTCGCGCGTCTGGCTGATGTAGACCAGCGCTCCGGCCAGTGGTGCCGCGACACAAGGCGACACGATCACTGCCGACAGCCCACCCATGACGAAGACACCGGCATAGCGCCCGCCTTGCAGGCGCCCCGAATACTGCGCGAGGCGCGACCGCATCGTCGCGGGCAACTGCAGCTCGTAAACACCGAACATCGACAGCGAGAGCAGCGCTAGCAACGCGCCAAACGCACCGAGCACCCAGGCGTTTTGCAACGCGGCCGCGAGCCCTTCGCCCAGCAGCCCGGCGACCATGCCGAACGCCGTGTAGACCAGCGCCATGCCCAGCGAATACGCGAGCGCCAGGCGCAGCCCGCGACCGCGACTCGGGGTTCCCGACTGGCCGACGATGATCGACGAAAGGATCGGCAACATCGGCAGCACGCAGGGCGTCAGCGAGAGCAGCAGCCCCGCGAGCACAAAGGCACCCGCGACCCAGAACAGATTCTTCGACTCGAGCGCGGCGGTGAAGCCGGCTGGTTCAGCGCTGCCGACTTTCACGATTTCGGCTGCTTTGGAGGTAGCACCGCTAGATGGCCAGTTCGCCGCGTCGGCTTCGCTCAAGAGCGCGAGCCTCATGAAAGCGGCGCCCTGCCCCGGCTCGACACGATATGCGCGCTGCGTCGGCGGATAGCACAGGCCCTTGTCGGCGCAGCCTTGATTGCTGACCAAAAGCTTGAACGGCGCGCCCGCCGGTTCGCCCAGGGTCAGCGTCAGCGCGACGCTGTCGCGAAACGTCTCGACATCCTTCTGGAAAGTCTCGTCGTACTTGATCTTGCCGTGGGGGATCTGCAGCGTCGGCGCCTTGGCGCCGGCCGGGCTCGTTTCGGCGCTGAACTTGTCGCCATACAGGTAGTAGCCCGGCGCGATGTCGAAGCGGATTTCGATGCGCTGCGAATCGAGCGCACGGCCCGACAGCTTGAACGCCACCTCGGGGTCGAGGAATTCATCGGCGCCGTGCGCGAGACCCGCCAGCAGCACGCCGGCCGCGATGGCGAGCAAAGCAAAGAATCGATTCAGCCTATTCGACATTTCAGACCCCGAAGAACCGAGCGGTCAGCGTGCGCTGCAAGCGAAAGCGTACACCGTTGGCCGATGGACGCCCTGTGGGCGCGGATTTGGCCATCACCCAAGCGTGCCGCAGTGCCGCGATGCGCGGCGCAAGTATCGAGGCAAGACAGCGGCGCGCTGCGGCGCGCCGCTGCGCTTCACCCACCCCACGTTCGCAGGATGGTCGCAGTTGGCACCCGTGCTTAGACTGAACTTAATCGATTCTTTCCGACGGCTTCAGCCAGGGACGTGGATCGAAGTAGCACGCCATACAGCGTGCACTCACTAAAAACCGGGAGAAGCGAGATGAGCGAGAGCAACAGCGACGCCCCTGCGCAAGGCGGCAGGCGCAATCTCTTGAAGATCGGCGCTGCCGCCGCTGCGTCCACGGCGCTGCCGGCTCAGGTCGGCTTCAATTCAGCGCTGGCCAAGGATCCGCCGCCGGGACCTACGACTCGCGCCTTTCATGGTGCCGTTGCCGAGTCTAGCTCGGCCAAGAGCGTCAGAACCGTTCCCGACCGGCGCCATGGCACCGACCCGAAGTGGGCCGAACACCGCCGAACGGCGAAGCTGGACGCGACGCCCACCAGGCGTGGGGCAATTGGCCCGCGAAGAAGTTCTACAGCTTGCGCGTCAAGGAAGCGAACTGCATGAGTTTCACCCCGACTTGCCCGCGCAAAAGGTGTGGGGCTATGACGGCATGGTGCCGGGACCGCTGTTTTGTGCACGCTACGGCAACCTGCGGTGGTGCGCATCCACAATGAGTTGCCAGCCAATGCGGTCGGCTTCGGTTCGCCGGAAATCTCGACGCATTTGCACAACCTGCACTTGCCCGTCGGAAAGCGACGGATTCACCGGGCAACTACTACAGCGCGACCAAATGCGGGCCCGACGCTGACCGGCCCGGGCATCCTTCAAGGATCACCACTACGTGCATTGTTACGCCAGCTACGACAGGTATCTACAAGACCAACGGCGACCCGAGAGAAGCGCTCGGGACACTGTGGTATCACGACCATCGCCTGGACTTCACGGCGGGCAATGTCTACCGTGGCCTGGCCGGCATGTACCTGATGTTCGACGACCTCGATTCGGGCAACGAGAACGACCCGAACCCGGATGCGCTGCACCTTCCGAGCGGCTGCGGGCCCGGCGGCTACGACGTCCCGCTCATGATTCAGGATCGACAGTTCGATTCCGGAGGCTACGCCTGGATGGACCCGTTCGAGTCGAAGGGCTTCCTGGGCAACAAGATCTGCGTCAACGGCAAGATCCAGCCCTTCTTCAACGTCAAGCCGCGCAAGTACCGCTTCCGCCTGCTCGACGCCAGCATGGCGCGCTTCTACGAGCTCTACCTGACGACGAGCGCGGAGCGAATCAGACCTTCCAGTACATCGCCAACGACGGCAACCTGTTGCCCGCTCCGTTGGAGATGAACAAGGTCGGCTCTCGGACCGGCCGAGCGCGGCGACATCGTCATCGACTTCAAGCAGTTCGCCGGCCAGTAGCTCTACCTGGTGAATCGGCTCAACCAGACAAGACGGGCGCGGCCCCGAAGGTGCATTCGATCAACGTGCGCAACGCAGCCGGCGACCTGGTCGCCGCCGGCGTGCAGATCATGCGCTTCGATGTCGACAGCGCCGCGGTCTGCGATCCCAGCCACGTGCCCTACACGCTGCGCGCTCTGCCGCCGATCAATCTTGCCGAGGTGGTGAAGACGCGCAGCTTCAGAGTTCGACAAGGAAAACGAAGTCTGGACGGTCAACGGCAAGATTTTCGATCCGTTGACATCGTCTACGCAACCGTGAAGCGCGGCACGCACCGAAATCTGGATCCTGCGCGGCAAGGGAGGCTGGCATCACCCGGTGCACATTCACATGACGAGGGCCGAATCCTGTCGCGCAACGGCAATGGCTCCGCCGGCGCACGAAAGCGGTCGCAAGGACGTCTACGTGCTCAATCCCGGCGAGCAGGTGCGCGTTTTGATGCGCTTCAGCGACTTCACCGGCAAGTACTTGATGCACTGCCACAACCTGACTCACGAAGACCACGCGATGATGGTTCGCTGGGATGTCGTTCCTGACCGCGGACGTGCTGACGAGCGAGCCATCGCAAACAACCCGCCGGAGCGACGACGATGCTTTCGAAGCGGCAACTGGCTCTTTCTGTCAGGTGCCACGGCGCTGTCGCGCTCGGTGGCCTGGCAGCCGGGACGGGCGGCGCGGCTCCCGGCCGGGGCCGCGCGCCGGCTACTTTCCGAACACGCTCGTGCACGACCCACGACGGCCGCAAGCTGCGCTTCTACGACGACGTCGTGCGCGGCAAAGTCGTCGCGTTCAACATGATGTACACGGCGTGCGCCGGAATTTGCCCGGGCAACACGGCGAACCTGAAACTCGTGCAGGAAGCGCTGTCGGACCAACTCGGCAAGCATGTCTTCATGTATTCGATGACACTGCGGCCCGACATCGATACGCCGCAGGCGCTGCAACGACTACGTGAAGCGCTACGACATTCCCCAAGGTTGGACCTTCCTCACCGGCAAGCCTGCAGAGATGGACCTGATCCGACGCAAGCTCGGTTTCTACAACGACGACCCCGTCCTCGACGCCGATCTGAACCAGCACACCGGGCATGGTGCGAATCGGCAACGAGGCGCTCGATCGCTGGTCCATGTGCCCGGCGCTTGGGCTTCGCCGAAACAGATCGCGCGAACGCGATTCTGCAGCTGCGCACCTGATCCGGCCGGCGACTGCCGCGTCCGGAGCGTCGGTCGCCGCTGCGCGCAACGACAATCGGGCCATGTCGCAACTGTTCGAGCTGCACCCGGACAACCCGCAACCGCGGCTGATCCGCCAAGCGGCGCAAATCCTGCACGGCGGCGGCATCGCGGCGATTCCAACCGACTCGAGCTACGCGCTCGTCTGCCACCTCGACGACAAGGCCGCGGCGGAAAATCTGCGCCGCATTCGTGGTGTCGACGACAAACATCACCTCACGCTGCTCTGCCGCGACCTGAGCGAACTCGCGACTTATGCGCGCGTCGACAACCGGCAGTTCCGCCTACTCAAGCTGGGCACTCCCGGGCCGTTCACATTCATCCTCGAGGCGACAAAAGAGGTGCCGCGCCGCGTTTCGCACCCGTCGCGGCGCACGATCGGCCTGCGCGTTCCGGACCACCATGTGACGCAGGCGTTGCTCGCCGCCCTGGGCCAACCCTTGCTCGCCACGACCCTGATCGCCGCGGGGGAAATCGAGCCGATGAACGATCCGCAGCAGATCCGAAGCCACTTTCAGAAGCTGATCCACGCCGTACTCGACGCCGGCGCCTGCTCGATGCTGCCCACGACCGTGATCGACCTCAGCGCGGGCGCCGCCACGGTCCTGCGCAGAGGCCGCGGCGACCCGGCGGCGCTCGGGTTGGCAGCCGCGTGAATTTCGGCGCTGCGCCTCAGAGACCCGCTGGCAAGACCCCGCGTTCGATTCGCGCGACCGCGGAATGGCTGTGGATCGATTCGAAGTTCTCGACGTCGACGCGGTAGCGACCGATTCTGGCGTCAGCGTTGAGCAGGAGCGCAACGTCGCGCACCATGTCTTCGACGAACTTCGGGTTCTCGTAGGCGCGTTCGGTGACCCACTTTTCGTCGGCGCGCTTGAGCAGTGCCCAGATCTCGCTCGACGCGCTGTCTTCGGCGAAGCGCACCATCTCTTCCCAGCCGATGTCGCGCAGCAACTCGACGCAAATCTCGACCTGCGAGCGCTGGTTGTGCGCTCCGTATTCGGAGATTTCTTTCGAGCAAGGGCAGAGCGACTTCACCGGAACGCCGACCGCCGCCCACAGCGTCGCCACGGCGCCACGTTGTTCGGCGACCCAGCGCCCCTGATACTCGAGCAGGCTCTGCACGCCCGAGACCGGAGCGCGCTTGCGCAGGAAAAACGGAAACCGGGCTTCGATCCGCCCTTCGCTCGCGCCGAGCTTGTCGAGCAATTTGCTCAGTTCAGCGCGCAAGCTCATGAAGTCGACCGGCTCGTGCAGCGCGTCGAGCCACGCGACGAGGCGCGACATGTGCGTGCCTTTGCGCTCTGCTGGCAGCGCGACGTCCAGATCCCACTTCGCGACGCTCGTCGCCGTGCCGGCGCCGATGCGCAGCAGAATCGGGTAGCGCACCGACCTCACACCGACGCGTTGAATCTCCAGATGGCGCTCGTCGCGGGCGCTCTGGGTGTCGGGAATGTGCAGTTCGGCTTTCAACGGTTCACCACCGAACGCAACACGGTCAGCATCGACCCGAAGCGCTCGACGATGGCGCGTTCGATGCCCGCGGCGTCCAGGCCGCAGCGCACGAGCAACTTGGCCGGGTCGCCGTGTTCGATGAATTCATCCGGCAAGCCCAGGTTCAACACCGGAACCAGGATGCCCGCTCGCGCGAGCGCCTCGAGCACGGCGCTGCCTGCGCCGCCTGCGACGCAACCTTCTTCGACCGTCACGAGCACGTCGTGCGAACCGGCGAGCTCGATGCAGAGCGCCGCGTCAAGCGGTTTCGCAAAGCGCATGTTCGCCACCGTCGCGCCCAGGGCTTCGCCCGCGGCCAGCGCCGGGTACAGCACGGTGCCGAAGGCGAGGATCGCGATGCGCGTGCCACGGCGCCGAATTTCACCCTTGCCGAACGGCAACGCCGTCATCTCGGCCTGCACCGCGACGCCCACCCCGCTGCCGCGCGGGTAGCGCACGGCGACTGGATGCTCCTGCAGGAACGCGGTGTAGAGCGCCTGCCGGCATTCGTTTTCATCGGCCGGAGTGAGCACGCTCATGTTGGGGATGCAGCGCAGGTAGGCGATGTCGTACGCGCCGGCGTGTGTCGGCCCGTCGGCGCCGACGATGCCGGCGCGGTCCAGCGCAAAGACCACCGGCAGGTTCTGGATCGCGACGTCATGAATCAACTGGTCGTAGCCGCGCTGCAGAAAAGTCGAATAGATCGCGACGACGGGCTTCAGGCCCTCGCACGCCAGCCCCGCGGCGAACGTCACCGCATGCTGTTCGGCGATTCCGACGTCGTGGTAGCGGCGCGGAAAGCGCTTCTCGAACTCGACCATTCCCGAGCCTTCGCGCATCGCCGGCGTGATCCCGACGAGGCGCTCGTCTTTCTCCGCCATGTCGCACAGCCACTGGCCGAACACCTGGGTGAAGCTCGTCTTCGGCGGCGACGCAGGCTTCTGAAATCCCACCGCCGGGTCGAACTTGCCCGACGCCGCGTGGTAACCCACTGGGTCGGCCTCGGCAAGCTTGTAGCCATAGCCCTTGCGTGTCACGACGTGCAGGAACTGCTGGCCCTTCAGGTCGCGCAGGTTCTCCAGCGTCGGGATCAGCGAATCGAGGTCGTGGCCGTCGATCGGCCCGACATAGTTGAAGCCGAGCTCTTCGAAAATCGTTCCCGGAACGACCATGCCTTTCGCATGCTCTTCGAAGCGGCGTGCGAGTTCGAACAGCGGCGGCGCGTTCTTCAGCACCGTCTTCGCCGTGTCGCGCGCCGCGGCGTAGAACTTGCCGCTCATGAGGCGCGCGCAGATAGCGGTTCAGCGCGCCCACCGGCGGCGAGATCGACATGTCGTTGTCGTTCAGTACGACGAGCATGTCGACGTTCGACACGCCGGCGTTATTCAGCGCTTCGTAGGCCATTCCGGCGGACATCGCGCCGTCGCCGATGATCGCGACGCTGCGCCGGTCTTCGCCCTTCAGCTTCGCCGCGAGCGCCATGCCGAGCGCCGCCGAAATCGACGTCGACGAGTGCGCCGTCCCGAAGGCATCGAACTCGCTCTCGGCGCGGGTCGGAAAGCCGGAAATGCCACCCAGTTGGCGCAGCGTACCCATGCGCTCGCGCCTGCCGGTGAGGATCTTGTGCGGATACGTCTGGTGGCCCACGTCCCACACCAGACGGTCGTGCGGCGCGTTGAAAACATAGTGCAGCGCGACCGTCAGCTCCACCGTTCCCAGGTTCGACCCGAGGTGTCCGCCGGTCTGCGACACGCTGTGCAGAATGAACTGACGCAATTCGCCGGCGAGCTGCACCAGTTCGGCGCGCGTCAAGCGCTTCAAGTCGGCGGGAGACTCGATCTTTTGCAGCAGCGACTGTTTCATGAGCATGCCGACATCCTAACTGTCCCGCTCTACCACTTTGTCAGCGAGGACGCTGAGCCACGCCGCATCGGGCAGATTGCTGCGCGCGAGTGCCGCCTGCGCCTGGTCACGCAGGTCGTCGGCGTGGCGCCGCGCTGCGTCCAGGCCGAGGATGGTGACGTAGGTGGGCTTGTTGTTGTCGATGTCCTTGCCGGCGGTCTTGCCCAGCGTCGCTGACGCCTGCGTCACGTCGAGGATGTCGTCGACGACCTGAAACGCCAGACCGAGCGCTTCGCCGTAAGACTCGAGGGCGCCGAGTGCCTGCGGGCTCACGGTTCCGCACGCCGCGCCCATCAGCACGCTCGAACGCAACAGCGCGCCCGTCTTGCGCCGGTGCATGTCGCGCAGCACCAACTCGTCGAGCTTGACGCCGATGCTCGCCAGATCGATCGCTTGGCCGCCGGCCATTCCGGCGTGCCCGGCGGCGCGCGCCAGCAGGCCGCACAGGCGCGCCTGCAACGCCGGGGGTACGCCAGCCTGCGGAGTCAGGACTTCGAAGGCGAGGGCCTGCATCGCGTCGCCGGCGAGCATCGCCTGCGCCTGGCCGAACTGGACGTGAACCGTCGGCTTGCCGCGGCGCAGAATGTCGTTGTCCATGCACGGCATGTCGTCGTGAATCAGCGAGTAGGCGTGGATCAGTTCGACCGCACACGCCGCGCGCAGCGCCGCCTCGCGCAAGCCCGCCACCGCTTGGCTCGCGGCGAGCACGAGCAGCGGCCGCAGACGCTTGCCTCCGTCCAGGACGCCATAGCGCATCGCCTTGCCCAGGCCCGCCGGCGCGTCTTGCGGCACCCATTCGAGCAATGCGCTTTCGACGGCCTGCAACTCGGCCCTCATCCACAGATCGAAATCGCCCTGGTTCATGTCGCGGTCCAGGGTTGCAGTCGCCCTTCCTCCAGAACCTTGACCTGGACCTCGACGGCGTCGAGGCGAGAGCGGCACACCTGCAGCAACTCGGCGCCGCGTTGATACGCCTGAATCAGGCGATCGAGCGGCAGTTGCCCCGCTTCCATCGACACGATCAGCCGTTCCAACTCGGCGAGCGCATCTTCATAGCTCATCTCAGCCTGAGCCGGCGTTGGGGGTGCGGACGTTTTGGCCATGCGAGTGTCTGCGCCGATTGTAGTCAGCGCTGCACCGGGCCCCGGGCGCGGCGCGCGCGGCGCCACATGCGCAGTGCGGCAGTACTCCCGGGTTTGCGAGCGCAGTCTTCGAGGCTGCGCCCGCTTAGAATCCGCCGCCCTGCGCATTCGCTTGGCTGGCCCCAGCCAAGCGCGGTCGACCCGGGCAGTCAGCATCACCCTTTGAGGCCTCTGCAACATGTCCGACCTGAGTCTCGGCCTGTGCGCCGCGGATCGAATTCACTCGCAACTCGGCGTATCGAGCTATTTCGATCCGGCGCAGTTCGAACTCGAACGCGAGCACATCCTGAGTCGCGCGCCGAAGTATCTCGGCCACGAACTGAGCGTTCCCGCGCTCGGTGACTTCCACGCCCTGCCGCAGGAAGGCGAAGGCCGCGCGCTGGTGCGTACGCCGCGCGGCGTGGAGCTGATTTCCAACGTGTGCCGGCATCGGCAGGCCGTGATGTTGCGCGGCCGGGGCAGCACGGCGAGGTCGGCGCAGACCATCGTCTGCCCGTTGCACCGCTGGACCTACTCGTTGCAGGGGCAACTCATCGCCGCGCCGCACTTCCCCGACGACCCGTGCCTGAACCTGAACAACTACGCGCTGCAACGCTGGAACGGGCTGCTCTTCGAAGCCGGGCCGCGCGACGTCGCGGCCGAACTCGCGCGCCTGGGCCCGAAGGCGGATCTGAACTTCGACGGTTACGTGCTCGATCGCGTGCATCTGCACGAATGCGACTACAACTGGAAGACCTTCATCGAGGTCTACCTCGAGGACTATCACGTCGGCCCGTTTCACCCCGGCCTCGGCAACTTCGTCGCCTGCGACGACTTGCGTTGGGAAATGGGACCGGACTATTCGGTGCAGACGGTCGGCATCGCCACCCCCGGCGGCAAAGTGCTGGGGCGGCCGGGCTCCGACGTCTACAAACGCTGGCACGACGTCGTCCTCGACTACTCCGAAGGTGATACGCCGAATCAGGGCGCGGTCTGGATGACGTATTACCCGACCCTGATGCTCGAGTGGTACCCGCATGTGCTCGTCGTCTCGAGCCTGTTCCCGCGGGGCCCGCGCAAGACGCTGAACGTCGTCGAGTTCTTCTACCCCGAAGAGATCTGCGCCTTCGAACGCGAATTCGTCGAAGCGCAGCAAGCGGCGTACATGGAGACCTGCGTCGAGGACGACCAGATCGCGCTGCGCATGGACGCCGGCCGTGCGGCGCTGCTCGCGCGCGGCGACGACGAGTACGGACCGTATCAAAGCCCGATGGAAGACGGAATGCAGCAGTTCCATGAGTGGTATCGGCGCGCCATGGCGGCGGCGCCGGCCTGAGGCCACGCGCCGCGCAGGCCGTCGCCCCGTGCCGCAACCACCAGCAGCGCCCGCCACTTCGAGTCACCCATGTTTCCCAAACCTCTCATCTCGGCCGAGCAGGTTCTTCAACTGCATCAATCGGGCCAAGGCATGGTTCTGGTCGACGCGAGTTTTGACCTCGCGAACGTCGACGCGGGCCGCAACGCCTGGCGCGCCGGCCACCCGCCGGGGTCGGTCTACTGGCATCTGGACGCCGACTTGTCGCGCGCCAAGACCGGCCGCAACGGCCGCCACCCGCTGCCCGACCGGGCCGAGTTCGCGCGAACCCTCGGCCGCGCCGGAATCACGCCGCAAACCCTGGTGGTCACATTCGACGCGCAAGGCGGCGTGTATGCGGCGCGCGCCTGGTGGATGCTGCGCTGGATGGGGCACGACGACGTTGCGGTGCTCGATGGCGGACTGTCGGCGTGGCTCGACGCCGGTGGCGCGCTGAGCCCCGACGCGGTACCTCCGCGCAACGCCCCACCTTACCCCGAGCGCCCTGCCCTCGTCGACACGCTGGACGCAGCGCGCCTCGAAGCGTCGCTGGGCCAGGTGCGACTGGTCGACGCGCGCGCAGCCGAACGCTTCCGCGGCGAGGTCGAGCCGCTGGACGCGCAGGCGGGCCACATTCCCGGCGCGCTGAACCGATTTTTCAAGGACAACCTGGCGCCCGGTGGCCGCTTCAAGCCGGCCGAACAGTTGCGCAACGAGTGGCTGCCGTTGATCGGCCAGTGCACTGCGCAAGACGTGGTGCACAGCTGCGGCTCAGGCGTCACCGCGTGCCACAACCTGCTTGCGATGGAAGTCGCCGGTTTGCCCGGCTCGAAGCTCTACCCCGGTTCGTGGAGCGAGTGGTCGTCGGACCCGAATCGGGCGATCGCGCGCGGTTGATGATGGCGATGCGCCGAAGGGCTTGACGCGGATCAAACAGAAGCCTAGCTTAGCGCCTCATACTTCTGCCACTTCCTAGGAGCCGCTCATGTTCAAACGCATTCTGGTTCCCACCGACGGATCCGAGATCACGGAAAAGGCGGTCACGACCGCCATCGCCCTTGCCAAGTCCACAGGCGCGGCGCTCTACACGATCAGCGTCAAGGAGCCGTTCCCGTACAGCGCGATTTCCGAGATGCAGCCCACGCCGCCGCAGGAGTTCTTCGACGCCCAGGAGCGCATCGCCGCGGCGCGCGTCAAGACGGTCAGCGACGCCTGTGCAGCACAAGGTTTGAGCTGCCAGGGCCACACGGTGGAAGCGCTGCACCCCTGGGAGGCGATCATCGACCACGCGACGCGAGTCGACTCCGACCTGCTCGTCATGGCGTCGCACGGCCGGCGCGGCATGGTCGCGCTGCTGCTGGGGAGCGAAACGCAGAAGGTCCTCACGCACTCGACGATTCCGGTCCTTGTTGTGCGCTGAGCTCTAGGCGTGGGCATGGCTCGTCGCCAACGCGATGGCGCCCAGGCCGATTCCCAGCCAAATGAGCTGCCACAGCGTTTCGCGCAGCGACAGCCGGTGCTGAAGCTGCGGGATCAGGTCGGCCACGGCGACGTAAATGAAACTGCTCGCAGCGATGACGAGCAGGTAGGGGAACATCTCGGTCCACGGGCCGACGAGAAAGTAGCCGAGAACGCCGCCCGCCACCGCCGCCATTCCGGAGATCGCGTTGTAGAGCAGCGCGCGCGCGCGTGACAAACCGGCGTTGAGCAAAACGATGTAGTCGCCGACCTCCTGCGGAATTTCGTGGGCGACGATGGCGAGCGACGTCACCACCCCCAGCCGCGTGTCGGCAAGAAACGCTGCCGCGATGATCACGCCGTCGGTGAAGTTGTGGATGCTGTCGCCCACGAGCACGCTCCAGCCGCCGCGCCCGGCCTGGATTTGATCGAACCCGTGATGATGATGGTGGTCGTCGCCCTCGTGATGGTGGCCGTGGCGGTAGAGCTCGGCCTTCTCCAGGAGAAAAAAGAACAGCAGGCCGGCGAGCAGTGTCAGGAACAGGCCGTGCGCGCTGGCCTGGCCCTCGAAAGCTTCGGGCAGCAGGTCGAGCAGCGCGGTGCCGAGCAGGGCGCCGGTCGACAGGCTGACCAAGTGCCGCACGACACGCCCGAGCACACTCACGGTGAGCGCCGCCGAAATGAGCACCGACAGCACGCCTCCGGCAAACGTCGCGATCACGATGTAAAGCAGGGTCATGGTCGGCAAGAATCAAAAAAAGAGGCCGCGCGCCCAGACGGCTTCGCGGCCGGTGGCACGGGCAGTTGAGGGATTCAGGAAACGCCGTTCGCTTCGAACCAGGCGAGACAACGCTTCCAGCCGTCTTCGGCCGCATCTTTGCGAAAGCTCGGGCGGTAGTCGGCGTGAAACGCGTGCGGCGCGTCGGCGTAGACCACGAACTCGGAGCGCTTCGCCGCGCCGCTGCCGGAGGCCAACGCGGACTTCATTTTCTCGACGCTGTCCAGGGGAATGCCGCTGTCCTGCCCGCCGTACAGGCCGAGCACGGGCCCATTCAGGTTCGACGCCAGGTCCACCGGGTGCTTGGGTGTGAGCGCCGAACCTGCGCCGACCAGGCGACCATACCAGGCCACCCCGGCCTTCACGGCCGGGTTGTGAGCGCTGTAAAGCCAGGCGATGCGCCCGCCCCAGCAAAACCCGGTCACGCCGAGCTTCGACGCATTCCCGCCGTTCGCTCGAGCCCAAGCGACACACGCGTCCAGATCGCCCATGACCTGCGCGTCAGGCACTTTGGCGATGACTTCGGCGATGAGCTTGGCGATTTCGCCGTAGCTTTGTGCGTCGCCCTGGCGCACGAACATTTCAGGCGCGATCGCCAGGTAGCCGCGTTTCGCAAAGCGCCGCGCGACGTCGGCGATGTACTCGTGAACGCCGAAGATTTCCGATATCACCAGCACCACCGGCAAGTTGCTCTTGCCCTGCGGCATCGCCCGATACGCCGGCATCTTGAAGTCGCCGACCATGATCGTCACCTCGCCGGCGGTCAAGCCGGCGCTGTCGGTGCGGATCGCTTGCGCCGTGACCGGCAACACCGCCGCGGCAAAACCGCTCCCGACGCTCGTGCGCACGAAATCTCGCCGGCTGAAGGCGCGCGTGGGGGT
This sequence comes from uncultured beta proteobacterium, assembly GCA_963775015.1. Lineage (GTDB taxonomy): Bacteria > Pseudomonadota > Gammaproteobacteria > Burkholderiales > Burkholderiaceae_C > JAEMQF01. The sequence goes on from CAVZHI010000005.1 coordinate 594,881, forward strand.
GAGGCTGTCGATTTGTGATTTCAACATCGCAAGTCTCCGGAGTCGCGAGAAGTGGCGCATTCTATGAACACGCGCCGGGCCCTGGCGCGGCCAAGAAACCCTGAGGAATGACCCGACAATCGCGGCCATGCCCGACGCTTCGATTGCCGACCTCGACCGCGATTCGCGCTGGCCCGGGCAACTGGTGGGAATCGACCTCGGGTCGAACAGCTTCCGGCTCGAGATCGGCGAGTTGATCCAGGGGCGCTACCGACGCGTCGATTACCTCAAGGAGACGGTGCGCCTGGGCGCCGGTCTGGACGCCGACGGCGCCTTGACAGCGCAAGCCATGCAGCGCGGCCTGGACTGCCTGGTCCGATTCGCGAGCCGCCTGAGCGGCTTCCTGCCGCAACAGGTGCGCACCGTCGCGACGCAGACGCTGCGCGAAGCGCGCAATCGAGACGCTTTTTTGGCCCAGGCGCAAAGCGCGCTCGGCCAGACGATCGAGGTGATCTCAGGCCGCGAGGAAGCGCGCCTGATCTACAAGGGCGTCGCGCGCCTGCAGGCCAGCCAGGCACCGCGGCTCGTGATCGATATCGGCGGGCGCTCCACGGAAATGATCCTCGGGCAGGGGCGCCAACCGCGCCATGCCGAATCGTTCGGTATCGGCTGCGTGGGCCTGTCACTGGTCCACTTTCCTGACGGCGTCATGACGGCGCAGGCGTTTCGCGAAGCGCAGGTCGCCGCAGGTGCCGAGCTCGAAGAAGGCCTCGAAGCTTTTGCGCCGGGCCGCTGGCAAGAGGCGCTGGGTTCGTCGGGAAGCGTCAGCGCGGTGTCGCAGCTGCTCGCGGCGAGCGGCGTCACCGACGGGCGCATCACCGCGGAAGGCTTGCGCTGGCTGATCCTGCGCTGCATCGAAGCCGGCAACATTCAGCAACTGGCGTTGCCGGGCCTGAACGAGGAACGCCGCGACGTCATTGCGGGCGGCGCCGCGATTCTGTACACCCTGGCGGCGCAGTTCGGCGTTGCAGACCTGCGGCCGGCGCAAGGCGCACTGCGCCAAGGGCTGATCTTCGACCTCGACGAGCGCCGCCACGCGGCCGCGCTGCACCAGGTGGGGCATGACGTTCGCGACGCCTCGGTGCGCGACCTGCAGCGCCGTTTCATGATCGACACGCACCAGGCGCAGCGCGTGACGCAAGTGGCGCAGCGCCTGTACGCGCAGGCCCAGCCGCTGGCGAGCGTCGAGCGGAATCGCGAGCTGCTCTGGGCCTGCGCTTTGCACGAAGTCGGCATGATGGTGTCGCACCACGATCACCACCGCCACAGCGCCTACCTGCTCGCCCAGGTCGACGCCGCGGGTTTCTCGCAGAGCCAGTTGCGGCGCCTCGCGACGCTCGTTCTCGGCCAGCGCGGCGAACTGCGCAAGATCGAATCCGAGCTCGGCGAGGAGGCCTTCGTCTGGCAAGTGCTTTGCCTGCGCCTGGCGGTCATCAAGTGCCATGCGCGCGCTGACGTCAACCCCGAAGTGATCGGCCTGACGATCAAGGCGCGCGACGTGGCGCTGCGCTTTCCGCATGGCTGGGCAGAAGCACAGCCGCGTGCGATCTATCTGTTCAGCGAGGAGGCCCGGTTCTGGAATCGGGCCGGTGTGCTGCGCATCGAGCTGCAGGCCTGAGAGCGCGAGGGTCCGGGCACGCGGCGCGATGCGGGTCCTCAGAGGCTCGCCCACTCCCCGTCGGTTCCCGTCGCGCGCTGCGCCGTGATCCGCCGAGGGTCGCCGGTTCGGGCTTGGGCTGGGCGCGGAAGGCAGGCCGCGTCACGTTCTTCGCCCGGTTCGGGCCACGCCGCTCGAGAAGCGGAGCCAGGATGTTGGTCTGGAACGCGATCCCGTCGTGAACGAGGCACCCGTGTCTTCGGCGTCGCGCCGCGCAAACGCATCCGTGTGAATCACCAGGCCCTACAGACTTACCCCGACGTCATGCGGTCGCATTTCACGAACCCGACGCCGAGGCCACGCCCGGGCCTGTCAACCGTTCCTCTTGACCCCAGTCCGAAGCGCCCACCAGCCCGCCAGCGCAGTCACCGTGACGACGATTCCGACGATCACGACGAAGCCGTGCGGGCTGTCCGCAAGAGGGACACCACCGACGTTCATCCCCAACAATCCCGCCACCATGTTGATCGGCAAGGCGAGCACGGTCACCACCGTCAGCATGAAAACGCTGTGGCTGGTCTGCTCGCCAACGCGCGCGGCAAGTTCCTCTTGCAGCAACTTGATGCGCTCTTGAAGTTCGGCGAGGTCGCGAATCACGATCGAGAATTCTTCGGTCGCCTGCCTGAGCCCTTCGAGGTCGTGCGCGACGATCCACGGTGGCGGTTGATGCAACAGGCGAAACAGCGCACCGGGCTCGGGTGCCAACAGGCGTCGCAGGCGCACCAGCACGCGCCGCAGCTTGCCCAGGTCGGCGCGCCGACGATTCAGGCGACCCGAGACGAGACCGTCCTCCACATCGTCGACCTGCAGGGTTGCCTTGCGAACGATGTCGACCAGGACGTCGCCCTGGTCGCGCAGCAGGCGGGTCAGAAAGGCGACGGACGAACCCAGACCGACACCGTCTTTCACGGCTTGCCTGAGGCTGTCGATGGACCGCAGCGGATGAAGGCGTGCGCTGAGGGCCAGATGCGGCCCGACGTTGACCCAGAGCGTCTTGATGTCCGACCGGTCAAACGTGAACTCGAATGCCACGTCGTTGACCACGGCAATCAGCGTGTCTTGCGCGTCTTCGATGCGCGTCGAGCGCGAGCCTTGACTCAGCGCGTCGAAGAACTCGGGGGCCACCGCCAACTGCGTCTTCATCCAGGCTTGCGCTGACGCGTCCGCAAGATTGAAGTGCAGCCAGACGAAATCGCTGGGGTCCGCAGTCTGCGCACCCCGAAGCCACGCCGCAGCCTCGTCCAGGCCAATCGGCGAGCCCGGCGCGCTGCTGGAAAAACGGTAGCCGCAGATCAGGCCGTGCTTGTCAGAGCCGTAGCGGATCTCCATTGGCGGCCCGATCGTTCAGCGCTTTGGCTACTTGCCCGGAGTTGGCGCAACCGTCGTCTTGGCGTGTTTGGGGCGGCCTGTTTTCAAACTGGGGATGACTTTGACGGCGGCCAGGAAGGCCGTGTCAGTCATCGCCTTCAAGGCGCCGACGCCGGCACGCAGCAACTCGCTCTTCTTCACCGGATGCGCGAGCCCTGCGGCGCGCAGCTTCAGCGCGTCGATCGCGGCGTACTCCGCCTTGGGCATGGTGAAGCTGTCGCGAACGAGCTTGACTTTGGGCTTGCCTGCAGCGGCGCGATTGACTTTCACCGGCGAAGCCGGCTTGGCGCTCACCTTCTTCACCGCAACGCCGGTGACCGCGGGCTTCTTCGCGGCAGTCTTCTTCGAGGGGACCATGAACTACTCCTGATGAACGGTATATACCGTATAAACAGTATATATCGTTAATCCGACCCGGAACACGAGTGGATGCAGACGAACCGGAGCGTCAGCGCGCATCGGGCGAGCACACGGCGTGCAGCACCACTTGCGCGCTGCCTTCTCGGTCGCGGTCGCGCAGCCACCAGACAGCACCCTTCTTGATCGCCAGAGGGTAGGCGGTTCCCGTCAACAGATACGCTGCCAACATTCCCAGCGCCGGCTGGTGGCCGACGAGGAGAACCGGCGCGCTCGAATCCGGCCAGCGTGCGGCTCGCAGCAGCGCATGCAGATCCGCGTCAGGCGCCAACTCGGTCAGGGTCTTCTGCTTCTTGGTCAGCGCCACTGCAGTTTGCTGGCAACGCACGGCGGGCGAGACGAGAATTCGCGTCGATTCGGCGATGCGCTGGTTCAGCCACTGCGCCATTCGCTGCGCCTGGCGTTCCCCTTTGGCCGTGAGTTCGCGCGACAGGTCGTCTTGCCCGTCGCGAGCTTCATCCGCCTCGGCGTGGCGCCACAGGATCAGGTCCACTAGGTCGCACCCGCAAAGTGAGCCAGGAGAGCTTTCTGCGCACTTGCGCCGCCCGTGTCGGCGCGCGCATAGGTGCCATCAGGCTGCATGTCCCAGGCATCCTCGGCGTCGTGCAGATAGGGCACCAGACACTCGTCGATGACACGTTGGCGCAACAGCGCATCGCGAACCGGCCAGGCCACTTCGATGCGGCCGAACATGTTGCGCCCCATCCAATCGGCGCTCGACAGGTACAAGGCTTCGTCGCTCTGCGCGCTGCCCCAGCGGAAGTAGACGACGCGCGAATGCTCGAGAAAGCGCCCGACGACGGAGCGCACCCGGATCCGGCCCGACGCCTGTGGACTCGACACCGGCAGCAAACACGCACCGCGGATCAGCAAGTCGATGCGTGCGCCTGCGCGTGCTGCACCGACGAGCGCTTCGATCAGCGGCACGTCGGTCAGCGCGTTGAGCTTCACGACAATGCGTGCGTCGTGCCCGGCTGCGGCGGCGTCATGGACGCGCCGGATCTGTTCGAGCATCTGTTTGTGCAAGGTGAAAGGCGCTTGCAGCAGGACCTTGGCCGGCTTCATCCGGCCCAGACTGGCGAGCTGCTGGAACACCGCATCGGCGTCGGCGGTCAATTCCGGATCGGCCGTGAAGTAGCCGACGTCGGTGTACATGCGTGCCGTCTTGGGGTTGTAGTTGCCGGTGGACAGGTGCGCGTAGCGGCGGAGCCGGGCTCCCTCGCGGCGCGTCAGCAGAAGCAACTTGGCGTGAGTTTTCAGGCCGACGATGCCGTACACGACCTGCGCACCCACGGCCTCGAGCCGCTCGGCCCAATTGATGTTGGCCTCTTCTTCGAAGCGTGCCTTGAGTTCAACGACGCAGGTGACCTCCTTTCCGCGTCGCGTCGCCTCGAGCAGCAAGTCCATCAAGGGCGACTGCGCGCCGGTTCGATAGATCGTCTGCTTGATCGCGAGCACGTCGGGGTCGTTCACCGCTTCGCGCAGGAATTGCACGACCGGCTCAAAAGATTCGAACGGGTGGTGCAGGAGCACGTCGCCTTTTTGCAGCTGCTGAAAGATGGGCTGCTGGCGCGACAGCGCTGCAGGCCAAGCCGGCTCGAAGTGTCTGAATCGAAGCGTGGGCGCGTCGGCCTGATCGATGAGTTCGTTCAGGCGCACCAAATTGACCGGGCCATTGACACGGTAGAGCGCACTGTCGGGCAGTGCGAACTGTTGCAGCAGGAACTCCTCCAGCTCGCTCGGGCAGGTGCTGACGACTTCGAGGCGAATCGCCTGGCCGAAATTGCGCGTCGTCAGCCCGGAGCGCAGCGCCTGGCGTAAATTCGTCACGTCGTCTTCGTCGACTTCGAGGTCGGAATCGCGCGTCACGCGGAACTGCGAAAACGCCTCCACGACGCGCCGCGGAAACAATTCGGCCAGGTGGGCCCGAATCACGCTCGTCAGGAGCACGAAGCACTGGCCGGTTCCGCTCAGATGCGGCGGCAATTTGATGACACGCGGCAAGACGCGAGGCACTTTGACGATGGCGATCGTGTTCGCGCGCCCGAACGCGTCTTGCCCGGCGAGGCGAGCGATGAAGTTGAGGGACTTGTTCGCGACCTGCGGAAAGGGGTGCGCCGGATCCAGGCCGACAGGAACGAGCAAGGGTCGGACCTGCGAATTGAAGAACTTGTCGACCCAGAGCGTCTGTGCCGGTGTGCGCTGCCCATGGCTGACGATGCGGATTCCCTGCTCCGTCAAGGCTGGCATGACTTCGTCGTTGAACACCGCGTACTGCCTGTCGATCAGCGCGTGCGCGTCGGCCGCCACCGCCGCCACGTCGCTCGACGAGACGCCGCCCCCGCGGCGCCGCGCGGCTTCGATGTAATCGGCGAATCGGACCTCGAAGAACTCGTCCATGTTGGACGAGACGATGCACACGTAGCGCAGGCGCTCGAGCAGCGGCACGTCACGCCGTTGCGCCTGGGCGAGAACGCGGCGATTGAAGTCGAGAATCGCGCGCTCCCGGTTCAACAGCGCCGGAACCTCCTGCGTGGCAGCCAGCGTCGCGTCATTCATCGGTCAAGTTTATGACGCCATTGCGACAGATTCATGACAGAGATAGTTCTTCGTGCCATCCACGATCTCGAGCCGGCCGTCGAAGTGTTCAACCAGTGCCGTCAGGCTCTCGACCCAGTCGCCGTCGTTGGCGTAGAGGATTCCGTCGATGTCACGCAGCTCGGCGTGGTGGATGTGCCCGCAAACGACGCCTTGCGCCCCGCGCCGGTGCGCTTCACGCGCGACGGCACTCTCGAAGTCACCCACATAGCTCACGGCACGCTTGACTTTGAGCTTCAGATATTTCGACAAAGACCAGTACGGCAGCCCCAGGCGCGCGCGCAGCGTGTTGAAATGGCGGTTCAACTTCAGCGTGAACTCGTACATCGAGTCGCCCACGTAGGCGAGCCACTTTGCACATTGAATGACACCGTCAAAATAGTCGCCGTGGGTGATCCAGAGCCGCCTGCCGTCGGCGGTGACGTGAATCCAGTCTTCTGCGACTTCGACGCCGCCGAAGTTGTGCCCGAGGTAGCGCCGCGCAAACTCGTCGTGATTGCCGGGAATGAAGATGACGCGAGTTCCCTTGCGCGCCTTGCGCAAGAGTTTTTGCACGACATCGTTGTGCGCCTGAGGCCAATACCAGCTGCGCCGCAGTTGCCAGCCGTCGACGATGTCGCCAACAAGAAACAGGGTCTGACAATGCGTGCGCTTCAAGAAACCGAGCAGCTCCTGAGCTTGGCAGCCCGGCGTTCCGAGATGAAGGTCGGAGATCCAGACGCTGCGAACTCGCAGCGATGGCTGGTCTTCGGCTCCGTCGGCATCGTCCTCGAGCGTTTGCGGAATCGACGGCGGCAATGGCGCGCGATCCCAGGCCTCGGCCTGCGGCCCTCCTTGAATGTCGGCGCGCATGAGCATCGGGCTCGATGATGGCGCGGCACTGTGACGTGAGTGTGTCGGTTCACCACAGATTCAATGACGAGCCAGGGCCATGGGCCCGGACATCCGCCCTTCACCACTGAAAGACTGAATGACTTCGAAGACCCAGACATGGATTGGCCGAATGCGACGCGCGCTGACGCGGGAGCCACCCCCGTTGAACCTGGCGCTGCAGGGTGGTGGCGCGCACGGTGCGTTCACCTGGGGCGTTCTCGATGCATTGCTCTCAGCTCCAGCCCTGAGTTTCGAGGGCATCAGCGGAAGCAGCGCCGGCGCCATGAACGCCGTCATCCTGACCGAGGGCTGGCGCAAGGGTGGGCGCGAAGGCGCACGTGAAGCGCTGGAGCGATTCTGGGCGGCACTCGGGAAGAGCCCGGGAATCGGGATGCTCGTGCAAGGCAGCGGCGAGTCGATCGGCATCTCGAGCACCGGCAAATTCCTCATGCAGTGGGCGGGGATGTTCACCCCGGCGCAACTCAACCCCATGGACTTGAATCCGCTGCGCGATTTGCTCAACAAGCACGTCGATTTCGAGGCCTTGCGCCAGAACAGCCCGTTCAAGTTGTTCATCGCCGCAACGCAAACGAACAGCGGCAAGGTCAGGTTGTTCCGCGAGACCGAACTCACAACCGACGTGTTGCTCGCCTCGGCGTGCCTGCCGAAAATGCACCGCGCCGTGACGATCGATGGCGAGCCTTACTGGGACGGCGGCTATTCGGCGAACCCTGCGGTCTACCCCCTGTTTTACGACTGCCAGGCGCGCGACATCCTGCTCGTGCTGCTGAGCCCGCTGCGCTACGAGACCACACCTCAAAGCGGTGAACAGATCGCCGAGCGCGCGATGGAAATCGCCTTCAGCGCCCACTTCATGCGCGAAATGCGCATGTTCGTGAACGCGTCGCAGTTTGCCTCTGCCTCATGGCTGCCCCTGGGACGCCTGGAGCGGCGCTTGCGGGGAACGCGCTTTCACATGGTCGACAGTGCGTCGCAAGCCAGTCTGCAGCGCAGCGACACGAAGCTGCTGGCGCATGCGCCGTTTCTGGAACGTTTGCGCGACGAGGGGCGCTCTTGCGGGCAAGCGTGGATCGACGAGCACGGCGCCAAAGTGGGCCGCAGTGCCAGCGTCGACATCTACAAAGGCTTCGGCTGAGCGCTTGAACCGGCGCGTGGGGTCAGTGCGCCTCGTCCCAGTTCGCGCCGACGCCGACTTCGGCGAGCAAGGGCACGGCCAGATCGGCAACGCCCGCCATCACGCGGGGCACTTCGATCCGCGCCCAATCGAGTTCGGCGTGCGGCACTTCAAAAACGAGTTCGTCGTGCACCTGCATGATCATCGCCGTGCCGCGCGCCTCGCGCGTCAGCAGCTCCTGCACCGCGACCATCGCAAGTTTGATCAGGTCCGCCGCCGTGCCCTGCATCGGCGCGTTGATCGCCTGGCGCTCGGCGCCGCTCTTGCGCGGGCCGTTGCCGCCCTTGATTTCGGGCAGGTAGATGCGCCGGCCGAACAGCGTTTCGACGTAGCCAAGTTCGCCGGCGCGCGCCTTGGTCTGGTCCATGTAGCGCTTCACCCCGGCAAAGCGCTCGAAATAGCGCTGGATGTACGCGCTCGCCGCGCTGCGCTCGATGCCCAGGCTCGACGCCAGGCCGAACGCGCCCATGCCGTAGATCAAACCGAAGTTGATCGTCTTCGCGTAGCGGCGTTGTTCGCTGCTCACCTCGAGTGGCGCGACGCCGAACACTTCGCTCGCGGTCGCGCGGTGCACGTCCAGGCCTTGCGCAAACGCCTTCAGCAAACCCGGGTCGGCGCTGATGTGCGCCATGATGCGCAGCTCGATTTGCGAGTAGTCGGCGCTCAGGATCACATGCCCCGGCGGCGCGATGAACGCCTCGCGAACACGCCGCCCTTCGGCGGTGCGGATCGGGATGTTCTGCAGGTTCGGGTCGTTGCTCGCCAGGCGCCCCGTCACCGCCACCGCTTGCGCGTAATTGGTGTGGACGCGCCCGGTGGCCGGGTTCACCATCAAGGGTAGCTTGTCGGTGTAGGTTCCCTTGAGCTTGGACAGGCTGCGGTGCTCGAGCAACTTCGCCGGCAGTGGGTAGTCGGCGGCGAGTTCGCTCAGGACGTCTTCGTCGGTCGACGGCGCGCCGCTCGCCGTCTTGCGCTTGGCCGGCAGGCCGAGCTTGCCGAACAGGATTTCGCCGATCTGCTTCGGGCTGCCCAGGTTGAACGGCTGGCCCGCGAGATCATGTGCTTGCGCCTCGAGCGCGACCATGCGCGCCGCGAGTTCCTGGCTTTGGCGCGCCAGCAGTTGCGAGTCGATCAGAACCCCATGGCGCTCGATGCGCCCGAGCACCTGCACCGCGGGCATCTCGATGCGGCGGTACACATCGAGCATTCCGGCATGCGCCTGAAGCTGCGGCCACAACGCCTGGTGCACGTGCAGCGTCATGTCGCTGTCTTCGCACGAATACTCTGCCGCCCGGCCGACCTCGACTTGCGCAAAGGGAATCTGGTGTGCGCCCTTGCCGCACACGTCTTCGAAGCTCAAACCTTTTCGCCCGATGTGGCGCAGCGCGAGGCTTTCCAGGCTGTGCGGCTTGTGCGCTTCGAGCACGTAACTCTCGAGCAAGGTGTCGTGCACATAGCCGCGTATCGCGATTCCGGCGTTGGCGAAGACATGGCTGTCGTACTTGATGTTCTGCCCGAGCTTGGCCGCCTTCGGGTCTTCGAGCCAGGGCTTGAGCCGCGCCAGCACCGCGTCCAGCGGCAATTGGTCGGGCGCGCCTGCATAGGCGTGGCGCAGCGGAATGTAAGCCGCGGCATACGCCTCGACGGCGAGCGAAATGCCGACGATGCGCGCCGTCATCGCGTCGAGCGAGTCGGTTTCGGTGTCGATCGCCGTGAGCTCGGCAGCACCGATCTTCTCCACCCACGCATCGAGTGCCGCGAAGCTGAGGATGGTTTCGTAGCGCTTTTCGCGCGCTGGCGACGGCGGCACCGGCGCATCGGGCGCAGGCGCGCCGCTGCCTGCAGTCGGCGGCGCCGCGTTCCCGTTGTTCCCCGCGTTCCCAGCGTTCACCTCGAGTTCGCGGCGCCAGGTCTTGAAGCCGTAACGATCGAAAAACGCGCTCAACGCCTCGCGCTGCACTTCGCGCAGACTCAGCGCATCGAGCGCCGGAAATCCCGGCAGGTGCGCGCTCAAGTCGCAATCGGTGCGCACCGTGACGAGGCGTTTTCCCTGCGGCAGCCAGTCGAGCGCCTTGCGCAGGTTCTCGCCGGCCACGCCTTTGATCGACGCCGCCGCTGCGATCACGCCGTCGAGCGAACCGTGGTCGGCGATCCATTTCGCCGCCGTCTTCGGCCCGACTTTTTCCACGCCCGGAATGTTGTCAACGCTGTCGCCCATCAGCGTCAGGTAGTCGACGATTCGCTCGGGCGGGACACCGAACTTGGCGTTCACGCCGGCGATGTCGAGGCGCTCGTTGCTCATCGTGTTGATCAGCGTCACGTCTTGATTGACGAGCTGCGCCAAGTCCTTGTCGCCGGTGGAGACGATCACCTTGTGCCCGCTGCGCGCGGCGATGTGCGCCAGGGTTCCGATCGCATCGTCGGCCTCGATGCCCGGAACCATCAGCACCGGCCAGCCGAGCAGCGCCACCGCCTCGTGAATCGGCTCGATCTGCTGCACCAGCGCGTCAGGCATGGGCGCGCGCTGCGCCTTGTACTGCGGGTACCACGCGTCGCGAAACGTCGGGCCTTTGGCGTCGAAAACACACGCCGCGTGCTCGGCGTCGTACTGTTTGCGCAGCAGCTTGAGCATCGCGATCACGCCGTGGATCGCGCCGGTGGGAAAGCCGTCCGGGCTGCGCAGGTCGGGCATGGCGTGGTACGCGCGGTACAAGTAGCTCGAACCGTCGACCAGCAGCATCGTCTTGTCACTCATGCAGCGATTGTCGGCCAAGGCGCAGCCGCTCCAGGCTAAGTCAACCCATAGAATCGATGCCATGAACTGGCGCCGCGCACTGCTCATGCTCGCCGTGGCGCTGCCCTGCCAGGCGCAGGAACGGTCGCCGCGCGTGCCGATCGAACCCAAGGTCGAGGTCCTCGTGACGGAAGACGACAACGTGCGCATCGAAGAGCTGCGCGTTCGCGGCCAGGTGCAGCGCATCGTCGTCACGCCCAAACGCGGCGCAGGGACGGCGTATCAGATCCTTACCGGCGACGGCTCCGGCAGTCAGCCCGCGAGCCCGAACGCGACGCGCGGCGCGGTGGGCCAGCGCGTCTGGCACGTTCTCAGCTTCTGACGCGTCGGCCCGTGGCGGTTTACACCGAAGTCCGGTTCGGCGACGCCGCGGCGCTGCTGGCGAGAATCAAGCTGGGCGGGTTGCAATCCCTCGAGCCTTGCAGCGGCGGCATCGAGAACACCAACTACTTTGCCGACACCGACACGGGCCGCTACGTTCTCACCGTGTTCGAACGGCTGAACCGGGAACAGCTGCCGTTTTACCTGCACCTGATGAAACACCTGGCGCAGCGCGGCATTCCGGTTCCGGGACCGCACGCTGACGGCGATGGCGAGCTGATTCACAACTTGGGTTTCAAGCCCGCGGCCGTGGTGGACCGACTGCCCGGCCGGCACAACATGGCGCCCGCCGCCGAGCATTGCGCGAGCGTTGGAGCGATGCTTGCGCGCATGCACCTGGCGGGCCTGGACTTCGCGCTGCGTCAACCGAACCTGCGTGGCCTGGCGTGGTGGCAGGAGACGGCGCCGCTTGTGCTGGCGCATCTCACTGCGGAACAACGCGAACTGCTGCAGGCCGAACTCGCGTTTCAGGTCCAACTCGGCGCTTCTGCGGCCTACACGACATTGCCGCGCGGCCCGATCCACGCCGACCTGTTCCGCGACAACGTCGTCTTCGAAGACGAGCGGTTGACGGGTTTTTTCGATTTCTACTTCGCCGGCGTCGACGCCCTGCTCTTCGACGTCGCGGTGTGCCTGAACGACTGGTGCAGCGACGTCGATTCAGGGCGCCTGAACGAAGCCCTCGCGCAAAGCCTGATCGGCGCGTACGATGCGGTCCGGCCCCTCAGCGGTGCTGAGTTGCGCCTGCTTGCGGGGATGATGCGCGGCGCGGCGCTGCGGTTCTGGTTGTCGCGACAGTGGGACTTGCACCTGCCGCGCGACGCCCATGTCCTGAAGGCGCACGACCCGGCTCCGTTCGAACGCGTGCTGCGCGCACGCATCGATTCGCCCTGGCACTATTTTCGCAACTGACTTCTCGCCCGGACCATGAAACTTCAACTTGCTGCTTCGGCCCGAGGCGCCGTCTGGGTCCGCCAGGGATTCGCCATTTTCTTCAAGCAGCCGCTCGCGTTCTCGGCCGTGTTCGCCGCGTTCATGTTCATCCTGTTCGTGTTCGCCTGGCTGCCGTTCGTGGGCACGTTCCTCCTGCTCGCCGGTCTGCCGCTCGCGACGCTGGCCTTCATGGTCGCGACCCGCACCGCGTCGAAGGGGCGGTCGCCGCTGCCCACCGCGTTCACCGAGCCGCTGCGCTCGGGCAAGGCGCGCCTGCTGGCGCTCGGCCAACTCGGGGTGAGCTATGCCGCAGCAACGCTCATCATCATGGCGCTCAGCGACTTCGCCGACGGCGGCACACTCGACTCGCTGCTGCGCATGCTCGGCGACAGCAAAGCCGCGCCGGAGAAGATTGCGGCGCTGATGCGCGATCCGCAGCTGCAATTCGGCCTCGTGCTGCGCTTGGCGCTCGCGACGGCGTTGTCGCTGCCGTATTGGCACGCCCCGGCGCTGATCCACTGGGGCGGCATCGGTGCGTCGAAGGCGCTGTTCTTCAGCACGGTCGCGGTCTGGCGCAACAAGGGCGCGTTCACCGTCTATGGGTTGACGTGGGCGGGCGTCATCGTCGGCATGTCGCTGGTCGTGAACCTGCTCCTGCTCGCGATCGGCCAGGCACGCCTGCTCGGGCTGCTCGCGATGCCGGCGTCGCTGCTGTTCTCGACCGTGTTCTATGCTTCCCTGTACTTCACGTTTGCCGACTGCTTCGTGCAAGACGACGACCCCACCACCATCCAGGAGACGCTATGAAAGTTGAAGGCAAAGTCGCAATAGTCACCGGCGCCGGCAGCGGCATCGGCCGCGCCACCGCGCTCGCCTTGCTGCGCGCCGACTACCGTGTCGTTCTCGCCGGGCGCCGCGCCGATGCCTTGCAGGAAACGATCACGCAGGCGGGTGAACTTGGCCGCCATGCGCTCGCGGTCCCCACCGACGCCGGCAAGCCCGAGTCCGTGAAAGCGCTGTTCGCGGCGACGAAGCAGGCCTTCGGCCGCCTCGACCTGCTGTTCAACAACGCCGGCACGGGATCGCCACCGGTGCCACTCGAAGACATCACGTTCGAGCAATGGAAAACCGTCGTCGACGTGAACCTGACCGGCGCCTTCCTCTGCACCCAGGAAGCGTTTCGCATGATGAAGGATCAGACGCCACGCGGCGGGCGCATCATCAACAACGGCTCGATTTCGGCGCACGCGCCGCGCCCGTTCAGCTCGCCTTACACGGCGACGAAACACGCGATCACGGGCCTGACGAAAGCTGCGTCGCTCGACGGCCGCGCTTACGACATCGCGGTCGGCCAAATCGACATCGGCAACGCCGTCACCGAGATGACGCTGCGCATGACCAAGGGCGTGCCGCAGGCGAACGGCGAAATGAAGGTCGAAGACCGCATGGACGTGATGCATGTGGCGAACTCCGTCGTCCACATGGCAAGTCTGCCGATCGAGGCGAACGTCTTGTTCCTCACCGTGATGGCGACGAAGATGCCGTTTGTCGGGCGCGGTTGATCCGGCGCACGTTCAGGTGACGATCGCGGCGATGCGGGCAAAGGACCAGTACGCGGCCATCGTTCCGATGCCATAGAGCATCGCGATTCGCCATTGCGGCAGTGCGGGAAGGCGCCGCGCGAATCGATAGACGAACCAGGCCGCGCCAAGGGCGAACAGCTGGCCGACCTCTACCCCGACGTTGAAGGTGAGCAGCGCGACCCAGAGGTGGTTGTCTGGCAAGCCGATTTCCTTGAGCGCGCCGGCAAACCCGAGACCGTGAACCAAGCCGAACAGAAACGCCACCATCGCGGGCCAGCGGCGCGCGAGCGTCTCGCGCTGGCGCAGCGCCTCGCCGGTAACGAGCAAGATCGACAGCGCAATCGTCGCCTCCACCGGCGGCGGACGCAGGACGAGCACGCCCAGGGCGCTGCTCGCCAGCGTCAGGCTGTGCGCGGCGGTGAAGGCGGTGACGGTGAGGATGAGGCGGCGCCGAAAGCCCACCAGGAACAGCAGCCCGGCGACGAACATCAAGTGGTCGTAGCCCGTCAAGATGTGCTCGACGCCGAGCAGCGAATAGGCCGAGGCGATTTCGCCGACGCCGCGTTCGTCGTCGGCAGAACCGTACAAGCGAACCGTGGGTTGGCTGGCGGTGAGGGTGTAGACCCGAGTCTGCCCGCCCTGCCAGAAGACCTTGACGAGCGCTGCCGAGTAGCGCTTCCCCACGCCTTCGATGCGCAGCTGGCCCTGCAGGCCGGCGGCGCCACAACGCAGCAAGTTTTCTTGCACCTGGCAGCCTTCGGGCCACACGGGAGTCAAGTCCTGGCTCGCGGGTCTTGCGCCGCTGGCGGCCCACTGCCAGGAGAATTCGCCGCGCGAAGTTTCGCGCAGCTCCATTTCGGCCATGCTCATTTCGTGCGCCGACACCGCGCCAGCCGCAAGCAGCAACAGCAGGGCCTGCAGCGCGAGCACAGGCCTGTGCAAGCAGCGCAACCCTCGCATCACGGGGAAGAATCCTCGAAATGAATCTGGTACTTCTGGGCGCGTGCGCGGACCGCATCGGTGCGCAGCTGCGCCATCGTGGCGTCGGTCCAGTCCAGCAGAACCATGTTGCGCAGCGCGTCGAACGCCGCCGGCTGAGGCGGGGTGACGAGCTCGAGCCGAATCGCGCGCCAGCCGTCTCGCGTGGGCAGCGCGCGCCACTGGCCGAGCGGCGGCTCTGCGAGCGCTTTGGCAAACTCGGGCCCATAACTCTGCACCAGGTTCGTGTGCGGGCGCCCCTTGAATACGCGCAGCCCGGCCTTCGCGTCGCCCGGCGTTCCCGCGTTCAGCGCCTGGGCAAAGGCACGCACCGCCGCTTCCGACGTGTCGCCCGACAGCACGGCTTCCTGAAAATCAAAGCGCGCCGGCTCGTCGTACTTCGCGCGCTGCGTCTCGAACCAGTTGCGCAGCGTCGCCTCGTCAACGGGCGGCAACTTCAAACCGGTCTCGACCATCATCAGCGACTTGAAAATGACCCGCTCGCGAATCATCTTGTCGCCCCGGTCCACACCGAGCGCGACGCCTTCACGGTAAAGCACTTCGTTGTCGATCCAGCGCTGGCGCAGCGCGTCGAGTTCTTCGGCGTTCGGCTCGCGTCCGCGCGAGTCGCGAAACAGCTTCTTCGCCTCGAGGGTGACGTCGGCGCCGACGACGATGCGGCGCAGGTCGTCGGAGCGCCCAAGCAGAAAGTGGTCGACGCCGAACACCACGCCGCCGAGCAACACGAAGTGCAGCAGGGGTTCGCGCAACCAGTTCGGCAGCGACGCACGACGTGCCGCCGCGAGAGGGGCTTGAATTCGTGGAGAAGGGCAAAGGCAGTGACATGGGGCAGAAGAAGAACCGCAATGGCGGTTGAGAACACGCCAAGGCGCCGCGCGCGTTTGCGCGGCGCCTTGGCACCTCTTTGACGCTTTATTTCACGCCGGCGACCCGGGTCGAGCCCTTCACTTCAATGAAGATCGGGTTGCTGTAGAACCACAGGTCGGCCCACGCCGCCACGTCGTAGCTGACGTACTTCTGGCCGTTCACGACCTCCATGTGCGCCGGGCAGCCGTCGATGGCGTCACCCTCGTACGTGGCCCCGGCAGGGATCACGACCGTCGGCACCGCCGTGCAAGGGATCTTCAAGTTGGCTGCGGCCGTCGCGGCGTTGCCGCCCGCGTTGGTGTAAAGATCGGCCAGCGGGTTGCCATTCGCATCGGTCTCAAAGGGCACGCTCGGCGGCAGGTTCGTGCCACGCAAGCGAACGTATTGCGACGTCGTGACATTCGGGATGCGAAAGCCCATCTTCAGAAAGTCGCGATGCGCGCTCTTCCACGTGTCGCGGTTGAACGTCTTGATGACGCCCGCCGTCGTGTTCTTCGCCGCTGCCGGCACCACCGACAAGTCGGCCGTCGTGCCGTCGGCCTTCAGCCAGTTCAGGTTGCTCGGCCATTGCCCCGCGTAGTCCGGCGCTCCCGGCGTCTTGTAGCCGCTGACCTGGCCGCGAATCACGTCGATGTGGTCGAGCACCGGCATGTTCAAGGGCTGGGTCACGCCGATCTGCTTCAACGACGGATTCGGGAAGGTGTACGGCGAGTAGTTCTTGCCCGACGGATCCCGAACCGCAATGCCCACGACGATGTCTGCACCCGGGCGCACGACGAGTTTTTCACCCATCGTTGCGCAGTCGTCTTCGTCGATGTCGGTGTTGCGCTTCGCCGCCTCGAGCGCCAGCTTCTCGGCGCGGCGCACGCCATGGTGCTCGGAGTTGCCGCGCGGGTAAACCGCGCACGCGACGAACGCCAGGCGGTCGATCAACTGGCCGCTGGCGCTGAACGCGTTGCCGGTGCGCATGCCGTCAACGATCGCCTGCGGGCTCATTTTCTTCGCCCTGCCACCGTCCTTGTCGTCATCGCCGTCGTCGCGGTCTCGACCATTGCGCACCATCACGAACTGGCGCTGGTACTCGCCGGGAAAGAAGTCCTGGTTCGTGCGGCGATCGTCCGGGCCGAAGCTGCCGCGGTTGTGCCAGTCGGAGCTCGCGAAGAACCAGAAATTTCGGCCTTCGCCGAGCAGCGCATCCCACACGCCGCCGATTTGCGCGCCGTAGACGCCGGTGCCGCCGTACGTCGTGCCACCCACCGAGTCGGTCAGCACGCCGCCGATGTTGTTGCGCCTGGGCAGGTACTCGCCCCGGTCAGACGATGCGCCGTGGCCGGGTTGCGTCTCGAAGCCGAAAGCGACGTTGGGCGCGGCGTTGTGAAAGTTGCGCAGGTGCTCGACGTTGAAGCCGTTGTTGCCGTTCGGGTTGAACGGGCCGGCGCGCTCCAGATGCGTCGGGATGTAGTAGCTGCCTTTCGGGTGGTTTTCCGCCATCCACTTCACCGCCTCGACGGTCTTCAAGTGGCCGCGCTCGCCGGTGCCGGTGCCGCCGGCGGGGATGAGCTTCTGGGCCAGGGCACTCCAGCTCGGGTCGGCCGCATTCGCGCTGCCCGTGACGGAGCAATTCCAGTTGTTGCCGATCGCGCTGCCGGCGGCGAAGTTGCCACGGCTCGTGTCAGTGTCGTTGCGGTCGAAGCAATATTCCCATTGCGCGAGCCCGGCGGCGTTGCCCAGGGCCGTGTAAGGCCCGGTGGCAGGCAGCGTCACGGAGCTCAGCGCGCTGGGCATTTGCCCGGTGATGACGGACATCGACGTGTGTTCGTGGCCGGCGACGACCGATTCCACGCCGAGAAAAAGCGGTTTGTCTTTCAGCGTCGCGAGGTACTCGAGGGCCGGGTACTGAAACTCTTGCAGCGACTGCCAGCGCCACATGTTTTGCGTCGCGCCCGCGCCGCTCACGTTGCCCTTGGGCGTGACGCCGCTGTTGACCCAGGTCGTGGTGGGGCCCTTGACGGCACCCGTCACCGCGTCGCTGACCAACGGGTACGCCGGTGTGGCGAGCGATGCATCTTCGGCGAGCGTGCAATTGCGGTTGCCACTGCCGCCATGGCCGGCTTGCACGAACCAATCCAGGCCCCACGGCGTATCGACGCGATCCGTGGACTTCTTGACGAGCTTCTGCATCGAGGTCGAACCGTCAGAGCAGGTGCTGTGATTGTGGATGTCGCCGGTGACATACGTGCCACCGCGCTTGTGGTTGTCGCCCGCCGTCGCAACGCCGGGCACGCCGGTCATGGCGCCGGCGCCGATCGCCGCGACCGCGGCGAGCGCGATCTGGCCTTTGCTGAATTCGAGTTTCATCGGGTCTACTCCTGGTGTTGTGGGTGCTTCTTCGAACGCTTGCGCTGCGGGTCGCGATTCCCTTGACTCGCCGCGTCAGCGTATTGATTCGCAATGACGGCGCCGTGACACACGGCGAAGAATTTGCAGCTCAGCCGAAACGCGCGTAGTCGACGCTGAGGGTCGCCTGAACCCACCCGGCAGCCGCGAATTCGAGCGCAAGCGGATACTGGCGCCCCACCTGCAGCGGGAACTTCAGGCGCATCAGTCGCAGGTGCGGACCGGCTTCGCTGAGCACCGACGTCTGCCCCTGGCGAATCACGAAGTTCAGCGCAGACAGCGCGCCTTCGCCGCCCCATTCGGCGCCTTCGGCGACCGGCGACTCCGCGCCGATCAACCGATCGGTTTGCGTCACGTCCTGGAACGTCATGCACACGTTTGCCCAGGTCGCGCCGGGCGCCGAAGCGCGCGTCCAAGGGTGAATGATGGTGAGGTGGCCGGCGACGATTTCGCAGGCGCGTGCCGGCGCCAGGCCAACCAGCGTTGCGCCGAGCACGCATCCGGCGCGCAAGACGCCACGTCGCTGCATCTGCCTGTTCATGGTCGTTTTCTCCTTGCGCCGAATGGCACGCAAGGCTATGCCGCCAACGTGACAGGTTGAAGACAATTCCCTTGGCGTCAGGCTCAGCGTGGCGCGGCGGCGAGCCGCGCCAAGGCGTGTTCGGCCTCGGGCCGCTCCGGCTGCGCGCGCTTCAGCTCGGCCAGCAGCGAACGCGCTGCCGGCAGGTCGGCGCGTGCCAATGCGATGGCGATGCGCAACAACGGGTCGTAAGCAGGGCGAAAGTCGGGGCTGATGCGCAGCACCGACAACAGGGGTTCGCGCACCTGAAGCAACATGCGCTGCGCGTCAGCGGACGGCTGCACGGAGCGGCCGACGTCGAGGTAACGATTGCGCGCCGCCCCATACGCAGCGAGTCGATTCGACCACTGCGCGTCCGTGTTGGACGCGACCAGCTCGGCGGGTGCGATGTCGAGCTCGCCGAGCAGCGCGAGCAATCGGTCGCGCGGCAGCGAATCGGGTGCGTAGGTGATCCGCGGTGCGCGGTAAGCGACGATCGGGCGGTCGTCGGTGTTCAGTGGTGCGTCGGCGGCAAAGCGCGCCAGCGCCTGCGGGCCGGCGACGAAACTTCCGAGCAGCGCGAATTCGTCGGCGAACCCGAAGTCGGCCGGACGCAGCGCACTGCGCTGCAGCCGCTCGCGCAACTGCGCCGGCTCGAAGCGACCGCCATCGTTGCGCGCCAGCAGGCCGAGCACGGGGGTCTCCAGGCTGTTCGTTGCGAGCACCGCCCAGCCGTCGGGATAAACCGCGACGAAGGATTGCACGATGCTGCGCAGCGTGTCGAGGTCGAGCTGATGCAACGGCAGCCATTGGCAGAACACGCCCTGTTCGGTGAGGCGGCCACGCACCGCGGCGAAGTGCTCGACCGTGTACAAGGACCCGGAACCGCTGCGCGCCGGATGGAAGTTGTCGGAAACGATGACGTCGTAGGACTGCTCGGTGGTCTTGACGAAGCGCCTGGCGTCGGCAGTCATGATGTGCAAGCGCGCCGGAGTTGCGCCGCCCGCGCCCGTGAAGTGCGCCGACGCGGCGATGACCTCGGGCAGCAACTCGACCGCATCAACCTGCAGCGTCGGGTCCTCTGCCGCCGCAGACGCCGTGATGCCGGTGCCCAGGCCAAGGAACAGGGCGCGGCGCGGCGCGGCGTGCAGCAACAGCGGCAACAAGGCCTGGCGCGAGTCCGCCAACTGCGTCGCGCTGCTGCCCTCTTGCTGGCGGTTGTCGATGCGCAAGCGCGCAACGCCTTGCGCGTCTTCGACCACACTCACCGCGGCCATCGCGCCCTCGTGGTAGCTGACGATCCTGCCTCCAGGCGGAACGTCGACGAACGCCAGGCGCGGCGCCAAGACCGCGAGGGCGAAGGCAGCGCTCAGCCCGGCCCACAGCGCCGCTGATCGAGTGGCGCGTCGCCCCGCCAGCGACAACCCGAGGTACCCGACGGCGACGATCAACAGTGCGAACTTCGGCCCCAGCAGCGGCAGCAACAGAACGCCGAAGAGCAAGGGTGCAGCCGCTGCGCCGACAGTGTTGACGCCCAAGGCAGTGCCCCAACTCTGGTTCGCGGCGCGCGCCTGCGTGCAGAGGTGGCTGAACAAGGCGCCCATCACGAGCGTGGGCAGCGCAAATGCGGCGAACGCCAGCGTCGCTTCTGCCGCCAGAGCCGACGCCATGCCCGGGCCCAGCACCTGCACGACCCACTGCTTGACGTGCTCGGCGCCCCAGAGACTCGCGCTGCCGAGCAGGCAGGCGGCGGCCTGTGCGTGCAGGAGCCGATCCCGCAGGAGATCGGCGCCCATCGCGCCTGCGTTGGCGCTCTCGCCTGAGCGCATGCGCTGATACGCCGCTGCGCCCCCCGCCGTGCCGATCAAGTAGACCGCGAGCAGCAGCGCAAACGTATAGATCGTGTTCTCCGCGACCTGGCTGAGGACGCGCACGACGAGCACCTCGTAGCCGATTCCCAGCAAGCCCGTGGCAGCGAGCAAGACCAGCACGCTGCGCTGAGCCGGCACAGCGGCTGCAGGCAGCGCGACGGGCTGCTTCGACGCCAACCGCAACGCCGCCAATGCACACAAGACGTTGAGTGCAGCACACAGCGCCGCGGTACGCACCAGGCCGAGTTGCGGCACGAGCCAAAACGCGCTTGCGAGAACGCCGATCACTGCGCCCAGGGTATTGCACGCGTACAAGGCGGCAAGATACTGACGGCTGCGCTTCAGTTGCGCGGTCACGCGCTCCATCGCCGGCAACGTCGCGCCCATCGCTGCGGTGGCCGGCAGCAGAATCAGGAAGCTGCCGCCGAAGGCAACGAGCCATTGCCACACGGGGGTCGGCTGAGCCCCAGTGAGCGCGAGCAGCGCATTGGCGATGGGCGCCAGGCCCAGCGCCAAGGCGACGCTCCACGCCGCGATGCCGACCTCGCACGCCGCGTACCAAAGTTGCGGGCGCGAGCTGCGCTGGATGCGCGGCCCCAGACCCAGCGCGCCGACGGCGAGGCCACCGAAAAATGCCGTCACGACGGCGAGCACGGCGGCCGCCTCGTGGCCGAGCCACAAGGCGCCTTGCTGCGTCCAGACGATCTGATACCCCAGGCCGGCGAAGCCTGACGCGACCATCAATCCGAGGGCGGCGCGATGCTGCGTCCCGGCGTGTGCGGTCGAGCGCGCAAGCCGCGGCAATGTGAGGTGGGCGGACAAGGCGCGAAGCCTACGCGCCCAATTTGTCAGTTTGACGACAGCGGCCGGCGCTTCAGCCGCTGAAACCTACCGTGTAACCCCAAGAGTCGAGCCGTGTCGGAATGGCGTTGAACGCCATCGAAATGCGCTGCTCGCCGGGATTCGGCGGCACCGCGTGCATCAGGTAGCTGGGAAACAGCACCATGTCGCCCGGTTCGGGGGCTGGGCTCACCCACTTGTCGGCGCTGTAAGGGCCGGGGGTCATGCCGGCGTGGTCGTTCTTGAACGCGAAGTCGGTGCCGCCGGGAGACTTCATGAAGACCGTGCGCGCCTCGGGGTGCGTGGGCGTCAGGTAGAGCACGCCGGAAACAAAGCTGTTCGCGTGGTTGTGCATCGCCTGGCGCCCACCGGTGGCGAGCACGTTGACCCACATCTCCTTCACCGACCAGCCGAGGCGCTCGCCGAACAGGAGCGCTCCGAAGTCGATCAGTTTGGGCGTGACCAGGGTTGCAACCTCGACCAGCAGCGCGCTGTCGCTCGGGCGAAGCATCTGCGTGTGCGAGAGGTTCGGCGACGAGCTGTTGTCGCGCAGCGCGAGGGGCTTGAAGTGCTCGATCAGGCCGCTCACCAGATTGCGATGCAGGATTCCCGGGACACGCACGAACGGGACCGGAAAGAGCCCGATGACTTCATCCATCGTCCGGATTGTCTCAGCGTCTCTCTCAGTCGCCGAGAAAATGCCGCCGATAGCGCGGCGGCAACTCGGCGAAGCGCATCATCAACGGCAGATCGGCGCTTTGAAACGCCGGGTCCCAGGCCGGTGGGCCCAGAACTTTGGCGCCGCAGCGCAGGTAGCCTTTGATGAGGGGCGGGATTTCGACGTCGAGGTCCTGGTGCAGTTCGTGCACCGGCAATGGCAGGTGCGGCTGAACGCGCCACTCCGCTTCGGCCAGGTGCGTCTGGCGCAGCTTGGCCCACAAACTCGCCGCTGTGTCACCACCGTCGCGCAGGCTCACACTCGCGCAGCCGATCATCGTCGTCAAGCCGTGTTTCAGCATGAACTCGCCCAGCGCACCCCACAGCGCCATCACGACGGCGCCGCCGCGCCAGTGCGGGTGGACGCAGGACCGGCCAAGTTCAACCGCGCTGCCCAACAGCGGCTGCAAATTGCGCAAGTCGAATTCGGTTTCGCTGTACCAGCCACCGGCGCGCCGCGCTGCCCCGGGCGTCATCACGCGGTACGTGCCGATCACTTCGCCCGGCGGGTCGCACTCATTCGGCCCTTGGGCGGCACGAACGAGCAAATGCTCGCAGTGCTCATCGAATCGGTCGACGTCGTGGCCGATCGGTGCACCCGGCACGGGGGCGATCTGCGCACCCATTTCCCCGGCAAACACGGCGTAGCGCAGGCGCTGCGCCTCACGCACTTCGCAGAGTTGCGTCGCCCAACGAACGTCGAAGCGTTGCGCTGACGCCGCCACCGCCTCGGATGCGGGCCGCGACAGCCTCGTGGAAGAGTTTGAATCGACTGGGCGTTGTGCCTGAGCGTCCATGTCATCCCCGGTTGAACCCGTGGATGCTGACGTTGGCTCGTGACACCCGCGTGAAAGCGAGGCAGCGTGCGAACAATCGTTGCGCGGATCAGCCGATGGGCGTCAACTTGGCCACGGAAAGCGCGAGCCATTTCATGCCGTGGCGCCCGAAGTTGACTTGCGCGCGCGCGTCGTCGCCGCGGCCCTCTAACGTGATGACGACGCCTTCGCCGAACTTGTTGTGGAACACGCTTTGCCCCGAGCGCAGGCCGTGCGACGGCGCTTTCGGAATCAGTGGCGCGGCGGGCGCGGCAGGCCTGCCCTCGACGCGCCCGGCGCCGACGATGCTGCCCAGGCCCGTCCCGCGCGACCATGCGTTTTGATATTCGCGCGAAAAACCGGAGCCGAATCCCTGGTTGCGCGGCGTGATCCACTTCAGCGCGGCTTCGGGCAATTCGTCGAAGAAGCGGCTCTTCACGTTGTAGCGCGTCTGGCCGTGCAGCATTCGCGTCTGGCTGAAACTCAGGTAGAGGCGATTCCGCGCGCGCGTGATCGCGACGTACATGAGGCGCCGCTCTTCTTCGACGCCGTCGACGTCGGACAGGCTGTTCTCGTGCGGGAACAGGCCCTCTTCCAGGCCGGTGATGAAGACGCAATCGAACTCCAGGCCCTTGGCCGAGTGCACCGTCATCAATTGAATCGCGTCTTGCCCGGCCTGCGCCTGGTTGTCGCCCGCTTCGAGCGAGGCGTGGGTCAGGAAGGCGGCGAGCGGCGACATGATTTCGC
This sequence comes from uncultured beta proteobacterium, assembly GCA_963775015.1. Classification (GTDB taxonomy): domain Bacteria; phylum Pseudomonadota; class Gammaproteobacteria; order Burkholderiales; family Burkholderiaceae_C; genus JAEMQF01. The sequence goes on from CAVZHI010000005.1 coordinate 618,531, forward strand.
CAGATTCAGGGTCCGGCATCACACGCGCGTTCGGGTTGGCGATCGACACCGCAGGCGCCCCCGCCCCTGGCCCTGCCGCGATACCGACCTCATCCACCGGCAGCGCCACCGCGTCCTTGCCAAAACCTTCCTGCGTCACAAACGCTTCGGCGGCGTTGATCAGTTCTTCCAGGTTCTCGAGCCGCTCGCGACCTTCCTTGTCGGTCTTGTAGAAGTCGACCAGCCCGGAAGCGTTCAAGGTGTGTTCGATGATCTCGCGCAGCGTCTGGCCGCGCGTCGCATCGCGCATCGCGTCGAGCAAGGCGATGAACGCCTGCAAGTTCGCGCCGCCCTTGCCCGACTGCGCCGCCACGCATTGCGCGAGGCTCGTGCCTTGGCTGCGCGCCGCGTCCTGCAACTGCTCGAGGGTTCGCGCGCCGATGCCACGCGTCGGGAAATTGACGACGCGCAGGAAAGACGTGTCGTCGTTCGGGTTCTCGATCAGGCGCAAATAACTCAGCGCGTGTTTCACTTCGGCGCGCTCGAAAAAGCGCAAGCCGCCGTAGACCTTGTACGCGATACCGGCGTTGAACAAGGCGCTTTCCATGACCCGGCTCTGCGCGTTGCTGCGGTAGAGCAAAGCGATCTCGCTGCGCGCGCGTGCCCTCGCGGTGCAGTTGCTGCACTTCTTCGACGAACCACTGCGCCTCGGCATAGTCGCTCGGCGCTTCGCGAACGCGCACCGGCTCGCCCGGGCCGGCCTCGGTGTGCAGGTTCTTTCCCAGGCGCCGAGCGTTGTGCGAGATGAGTTCGTTCGCGGCGTCCAGGATGTTGCCGAAGGAGCGGTAATTGCGCTCGAGCTTGATGATGCGGCCGACCTTGAACTCGCGCTCGAAGTCAGCCATGTTGCCCACGCGTGCGCCGCGAAACGCGTAAATGCTCTGGTCGTCGTCGCCGACCGCAAACACCGCCGTACCGGCAGGCCCCGGTGGGCCCGCGAACATCTTCAGCCAAGCGTATTGCAGCTTGTTCGTGTCCTGGAATTCATCGACGAGGATGTGGCGAAAGCGCCGCTGGTAGTGATCGCGTAAGCCTGCGTTGTCGCGCATCAGCTCATAGGTGCGCAACATCAGTTCGGCGAAGTCGACCACGCCCTCGCGCTGGCATTGTTCTTCGTACGCCTGATAGACCTGCACCATCACGCGCGTCATCTCGTCGCGCAGTTCCACGTCTTTCGGCCGCTGCCCTTCTTCCTTGGCGCCGGCGATGAACCACGCGACCTGCTTGGGCACATAGCGCGCTTCGTCCAGGTTCATCGCCTTGACGATGCGCTTCACGGCAGACAGCTGGTCCGACGAATCGAGAATCTGGAAGCCCTGCGGCAGCGCGGCGAGCTTCCAGTGCGCGCGCAGAAAGCGGTTGCACAGGCCGTGGAAGGTGCCGACCCACATGCCGCGCACGGGGATCGGCAACATCGCGCCCAGGCGCGTCAGCATCTCCTTGGCGGCCTTGTTCGTGAAGGTGACGGCGAGCACACCGCCTGGCGAAAGCTGGCCGGTCTGAATCAACCAGGCCACACGCGTCGTCAAAACGCGCGTCTTGCCCGAACCGGCGCCGGCGAGGATCAGCGCCGGTTGCGCCGGCAGCGTCACCGCAGCGAGTTGCTCCGGGTTCAGCCCGCGCAACAGGCCTTGAGCCTCGGTTCGGATGGGGGTGTTGACGTGGCAACGTCGCCGCTGAAGGCGCCGCCTTGCACTGGTGTGAGGCTCATTGCGGGATTCTAGGAGCGTGTCGGTGTCTGGGTCGGGCCCGCATTGCACTGAAGAGCCTGACACGCACGCCGCAGCAGCGCACAATCCTCCCCGTCAATTTGCGCAAGCTCTGGCGCAAACCCGATGGAGGACGTTTTGCATGTACCAATCCGACTTGATGCAAGGCCAGCGAATCCTGATCACCGGCGGCGGCACGGGCCTGGGCCGGGCGATGGCAGAGCGCTTCTTGAGCCTCGGCGCCGACGTCGCCATTTGCGGCAGGCGCAAGGCGGTCTGCGACGAAACCGCGATGGCGTGGCGCAGCCAGTTCCCGAAAGCGCGCATCGACACCTTCGGCGTCGACATTCGCATCGCGCAGGCGGTGGAAGACATGGTCGAGGCGCTCTGGAGCAGCGGCGGGCTGACCGGCCTGGTGAACAACGCTGCGGGCAATTTTGTCGCGCCCACCGAAAGCCTGTCGCCACGCGCCTTCGACGCGATCGCGAACATCGTTTTCCACGGCAGCTTTTACGTCACGCAGGCGGTCGGCAAGCGCTGGATCGCGCAGGCGAAGTCGGGTGCGTGGCAAAGCGGCCAACCGTTTCGCAGCGTGATGTCGATCATCGTCACCTGGGTCGACAACGGCTCGCCCTACGTCGTTCCTTCGGCGATGAGCAAGGCCGGCATCGAGGTCATGACGAAGTCGCTCGCGGTGGAGTGGGCGCGCTACGGGATTCGCCTCAACGCCGTCGCGCCCGGCGAAATCCCGACCGAAGGCATGAGCAAGCGATTGAATCCGGGCGAAGAGCCCGGCACACGCAGCCGTGAGCACAACCCGATGGCGCGGCCGGGAACGATGGCCGAGCTGCAAAATCTGGCGACCTTCCTGATGGCGCCCGGCCAGTGCGACTGGCTCAGCGGCCAGAGCATCGCCATGGACGGCGCCAACGCCCTGGCCACGGGCGGCAACTTTTACGAACTTCGCCACTGGAGCGACGAGCAGTGGCGGGTCGCACGCGAGCGCATCGAGGCGCAGAACACCCAGGACAAGACGCAGCGCTGAGGCGCGCGTCGCCACCCTCCCCGATTGCCGCATTCACCCCAGAGTCTGAACAATGGAAATCTTCGACTACGACAACGTGCTCCTCCTGCCGCGCAAGTGCCGCGTCGAGAGCCGCTCCGAGTGCGACCCTGCCATCGAATTCGGGCCGCGGCGCTTCAACCTGCCGGTCGTTCCGGCGAACATGAAGACGGTGGTCGACGAGCCGATCACGCAGTGGCTCGCTGCGAACGGCTTCTTTTACGTGATGCACCGCTTCGACGTCGACGCCGTCGCCTACGCGAAGCAGATGCGCGACAAGGGCTTGTTCGTCTCGTTGAGCGCAGGCGTGAAGGCGCCCGACTACGCGGTGATCGACCAACTCGCGGCGGACGGTGTGGGCAGCGACTACATCACGATCGACATCGCGCACGGCCACGCCGACAGCGTGCACAAGATGATCGACCACATCAAGAAGCGTTTGCCGGCGGCGTTTGTCATCGCCGGCAACGTCGCCACACCGGAGGCGGTGATCGACCTGGAAAACTGGGGTGCGGACGCGACGAAGGTCGGCGTCGGCCCGGGCAAGGTGTGCATCACGAAACTCAAGACGGGCTTCGGCACAGGGGGCTGGCAACTTTCGGCGCTGAAGTGGTGCGCGCGCGTCGCGACGAAACCGATCATCGCCGACGGCGGGATTCGGGACCACGGCGACATCGCGAAGAGCGTTCGCTTCGGCGCCGCGATGGTGATGATCGGCTCGCTCTTTGCCGGGCACGAAGAGTCACCGGGGCGCACCGTCGAGGTCGACGGCAAATTGTTCAAGGAGTACTACGGCTCGGCGAGCGACTTCAACAAGGGCGAGTACAAACATGTCGAGGGCAAGCGCATCCTCGAGCCGATCAAGGGCAAACTCGCCGACACGCTGCGCGAAATGCGCGAAGACGTGCAGAGCTCGATCAGCTACGCCGGCGGCACGAAGCTCGCCGACATCCGCAAGGTGAACTACGTCATCCTCGGCGGCGACAACGCGGGCGAGCACCTGCTGATGTGAGGTGTTGCGGGGGTGCGACCTACAATCGGCGCCCTCGTTTTGTTCCCCACGGCCTGGCTGCTTGCCCCGGCCCCGCCCGTTCAATGACCGACCTCGCCAAGACTTTCGAACCCGCCGCCATCGAGGCGCGTTGGGCGCAGCACTGGGAGCAGAGCAGCGCGTTCGCCGCGTCGCAGGATGCCGCCAAGGCGTCGTTTTCGATCCAGCTCCCGCCGCCCAACGTGACGGGAACGCTGCACATGGGCCATGCGTTCAACCAGACGATCATGGACTCGCTCACGCGCTACCACCGCATGAAGGGGCTGAACACGCTCTGGGTTCCGGGGACCGACCACGCCGGAATCGCGACCCAGATTGTCGTCGAGCGCCAGCTCGAGCAGCAAGGTCAGTCGCGCCACGCGCTCGGGCGCGACAAGTTCGTCGACAAGGTCTGGGAGTGGAAGCAGCAGTCGGGTTCGACGATCACGCAGCAGATGCGGCGCATGGGCGCGAGCGTCGACTGGTCGCACGAGTACTTCACCATGGACCCGAAGCTCTCGAAGGTCGTGACCGAGACCTTCGTCCAGCTCTACGAGCAAGGCCTGATCTACCGCGGCAAACGCCTCGTCAACTGGGACCCGGTGCTGAAAACGGCGGTGTCGGACCTTGAAGTGGAGAACGAAGAACGCGATGGCCACATGTGGCACATCCTTTATCCGTTTTCCGAAGGCAGCATCGGCGGCGTGCGCGGCATGCACATCGCGACGACGCGGCCGGAAACGATGATGGCCGACGGGGCGCTCGCGGTTCACCCGGAAGACGAGCGCTACCGCCACCTGGTCGGCAAATTTGTCGACCTGCCGCTCTGCGACCGGCGCATCCCGATCATCGCCGACGACTTCGTCGACCGCGAGTTCGGCTCGGGTTGCGTCAAGATCACCGGCGCGCACGACTTCAACGACTACGCGTGCGCGATGCGCCACGACCTGCCGCTGATCACGATCTTCACGCTCGACGCGAAGATCAATGACAACGGCCCGAAGCCGTACCGCGGGCTGGACCGCTACGCGGCGCGCAAGGGGGTGCTGCGCGACCTCGAAGCGTTGGGTCTGCTCGAGAAGGCGGTGCCGCACAAGCACATGGTGCCGATCTGCGCACGCACCGGCGAAGTCGTGGAGCCGATGCTCACCGACCAGTGGTTCATCGCCGTGAGCAAGCCTGGAGCTGACGGCAAGAGCATTGCGGGCAAGGCAATCGACGCTGTCGCAAGCGGCGCCGTGACCTTCGTTCCGAGCAACTGGGTCAACACCTACGACCAGTGGATGAAGAACATCCAGGACTGGTGCATCTCGCGCCAGCTCTGGTGGGGGCACCAGATTCCGGCGTGGTACGGCGCTGACGGAAGCCTCTTCGTCGCGCGCGACGAGGGTGCCGCGCTGGCGCAGGCTCGCGCCGCGGGGTACGCCGGCGAGCTGACACGCGACCCGGACGTTCTCGACACCTGGTACTCATCGGCACTGGTGCCGTTCTCGACCCTGGGCTGGCCGGACCGCACCCAGGAGATGAGTCTGTTCCTGCCCTCGAGCGTTCTCGTCACGGGTTACGAGATCATTTTCTTCTGGGTCGCGCGAATGATCATGATGACGACCCACTTCACCGGGCGCGTGCCGTTTCGCCATGTCTACATCCACGGCATGGTGCGCGACGGCGAAGGCAAAAAGATGAGCAAGTCGGAGGGCAACGTGCTCGATCCGGTGGATCTGATTGAAGGCGTCGACCTGGACACGCTCGTGCGCAAGTCCACCGTCGGGCTGCGCCGTCCGGAGATCGCACCCAAGGTCGCCGCGCGCGTTCGACGCGAATTCCCGCAGGGCATGCCGGCGTACGGCGCCGACGCGCTGCGCTTCACGATGGCGAGTTACGCGAGCCTGGGACGCAACATCAATTTCGACACGAAGCGCTGCGAGGGCTACCGCAATTTCTGCAACAAGCTCTGGAACGCGACGCGCTTCGTGCTCATGAACTGCGAAGGCCAGGACTGCGGCTTGAAAGAGCACACCAAGGCCGAGTGCGCGCCGGGAGGGCCGGCACACGGCTACCTGAGTTTTTCGGCAGTCGACCGCTGGATCACGGGCGAGTTGCAGCGCGTCGAAGCCGCGGTCGAACTTGGATTTGCCGAGTACCGCCTGGACAACGTCGCGAACGCGAGCTACCAGTTCGTCTGGGACGAGTACTGCGACTGGTACCTGGAAATCGCCAAGGTGCAACTGATCGACGGAACACCCGCGCAACAGCGCGCGACGCGGCGCACGCTGATTCGAGTCCTGGAGACGGTGCTGCGCTTGCTGCACCCGGTCGTGCCCTTCATCACCGCCGAATTGTGGGAATCTGTCGCCCCGGTGGCCGGGCGCAAGCCCGCGTCAGATTCCTTGGGCATCGTCGCGGCGCCGTACCCGAAGGCGCAACTTGAAAAGGTCGACGTGCAGGCTGACGCCTGGGTTTCCAAGTTCAAGGCGCTTCTCGGCGCGTGCCGCGCGCTGCGCAGCGAGATGAGTCTCGCGCCGGGAGCGAAGGTTCCGCTGCTGACGTTTGGCGACGCGGACTTTGTCGAGCAGGCCAGCTCACTGCTGCGAACGCTGGGCCGGCTCTCCGAAGTGCGCTGCCTGAGCGAGGCGGATTTCGTCGACGCGACGCGCGACGCGCCGGTCGTCATGCAAGGAGAAACGCGGTTGGCGCTGCGTGTCGAGATCGACGTCGCCGTGGAGCGCGAGCGTCTCACCAAGGAGATCGACCGCATCGCCGGCGAAGAAGCGAAAGCGAAAGCGAAACTGGAGAATCAGGGCTTCGTCGCGCGCGCGCCGGCTGCCGTGGTGGAGCAGGAGCGGGCGCGCCTGCTCGGCTTCACTGCAACGTTGGCGGGCCTGAAAGATCAATTGGCACGCCTTGCCCCGTTGACCTGAATTCGCGCGGCGCGAGCGGTGCCTGCGCCAGCAGTTCGTCGATGCGCTTCACGACCGTCCAGGAGCTGCGCAAGCGCGATTCGCGCGTCGTTCCCGACAGGCGCGGCGTCACCTGCAGGTTCTGCATGCCGAACAGCGGCCGGCCTTCGTCGAGCATGCCGGGTTCGACGCTGTCGAGCCAGGCGCCGGCGAGGCGCCCGCTCGTGAGTGCGCCGGCGAGCGCGGCTTCGTCGAACAGGCCGGCGTGGGCGATGCTGACGATCACCTGATCGGGTTTGCAGAATTGCAGGAAGCGCTCGCCGAGCAGGCCGTGGTAACGGCTGAAGTAGGCGAGTTGCACGCACACCGCGTCGCTTTGCTCGAGCAGTTCGTGCAAGCCCACGGGCCGCACGCGCCAGCGCTCCCACACCGCATCGGTCGCGTGCAGCGACGGGTCGTAGCCGATCACGGTGGAGCCGAACACGCCGAGCAATTGCGCGAGCGATCGCGCCGCGGGCGCCATGCCGAGCAAGCCCACCGTCGCGGCGCCGAGCTCGCGCCCGACGAAGCTGCCGTCCGCACCCATCACGGGAACGCGGCGCAGCAGCGACAACAACGCACCGATCATGAATTCGGCTTCGGCCTGCGCACACGCGGTTCGGCTGCGAACCACTTCGACCCCGGCACGGCTGCACGCGTCGGCGTCGATGCTGTCGGGCCCGGCGCTGACGCGGCCGACGGCGCGCAGCACCGGCGCGTGGCGCAGCGCCTGTGCGTCCAGTGCCACGCTCGCCGGGACGATGGCCGCGCGCACGTCATACAGAGCCTGGCGAAACCCGCGCGGGTCCAGCGCCAGCTCAGGCGCGAAGCGCACGCTGTGGCGCGCCTCGAGCCATTGCATCAGTTCATCTTCGAGCGCTTCAACAATCAGCAGATCCATAAGGTCGGAGGTTTTAACAGATCAGCTAAACCCGCGGAAGCGCTCGCGGTAGACGCCATGGGGATCGTGCCAGAATCCGCCCGGGCTGAAACGGGGATTCTAGAACCATGAAAGTGACCAAGGCGATTTTTCCCGTGGCAGGACTCGGAACACGCTTCTTGCCTGCGACGAAAGCCCAGCCCAAGGAGATGCTCCCCGTCGTCGACAAACCGCTCATCCAGTACGCGGTCGAAGAGGCCTACGCCGCGGGTGTGCGCGAGATGATATTCGTCACCGGGCGCCACAAACGGCCGATCGAAGACCACTTCGACATGACGTTCGAGTTGGAAGTCGCACTCGAACAGTCCGGCAAGCAGGAACTGCTCGACGTCGTTCGCAGCGTCAAGCCCGACGACATGGAGTGCATCTACGTGCGCCAGGCGCAGGCGCTCGGCCTGGGCCACGCCGTACTCTGTGGGCAACGCCTGATCGGCAACGAACCGTTTGCGGTGCTGCTCGCCGACGACTTGATGGTCGGCACCAAGCCTGTGCTGCTGCAAATGGTCGAGCAGTTCAACGAATGGCGCGTCTCGATCCTCGCGGTGCAGGAGGTTCCCGCAGAACAGACGCGGCGCTACGGCATCGTCGCGGGAACGCCGATCAGCGACCAGCTGCTCGACGTGAACCGCATCGTCGAAAAACCCGCGCCCGACGTCGCACCGTCGCGCCTGGGTGTGGCCGGGCGCTACATCCTCACGCCGGGCGTGTTTCGTGAAATCGCGACTCAGCCGCGTGGCGTGGGCGGCGAGATCCAGCTCACCGACGGCATTGCCGGCCTGCTGCGGCGCGAAAAGGTGTTCGCCTACCGCTATGAAGGGCGGCGCTACGACTGCGGCAGCAAGGAAGGCTTTCTGCAGGCGAACGTCGAACTCGCCCTGGCGCACCCGCAAATCGGCCCGGGGTTTCGCGACTACCTGCGCGCGCTCGAAATCTGACGCGGCGCGGCGCGCAACCGAGATTCCTGGCGCAGCCGAAGCAGCCTCAGCCTTGCAGGCCGCGTCCTCGCTGAGCTCGGACCCTTCGCCAGGCACAAAGGCTCCTCAGGAGCCTTTGTGTCCGGGCTCAGCGCCGGCGCAGGAAGTGGATGAACTCGTCGCCTTGCGTCGACTGTTCGACGAGTTCGTTCCCGGTCTGGCGCGCGAAAGCCTGAAAGTCGCGCACTGACCCCGGGTCGGTGGCGACGACCTTGAGCACCTGACCGCTGGTCAGGTCGGCAAGTGCCTTCTTCGCCTTCAGAATCGGCAAAGGACAGTTCAGGCCACGGGTGTCGAGTTCTTTCTGGGCTTGCATGTCGCTTCCTGTTGGGCGCGAATTCTAGGACGAAGCCCGCCGTCACGCCGGAAACACGCCCGTCGACAGGTAACGATCGCCGCGGTCGCACACAACGAACACGATTGTCGCGTCGTTCAGCGACTCGGCGAGTTGCAGCGCCACCCAGCACGCACCCGCGGCAGAGATGCCGCCGAACAGACCTTCCTCGCGCGCCATGCGGCGCGCCATTTCCTCGGCGTCGGCCTGGCTCACGCCGATCGTTTGATCGACCCACTGCGGGTCGAAGATCTTCGGCAAATACTCTTGCGGCCACTTGCGGATCCCGGGGATTCGCGAACCCTCGAGCGGCTGCGCGCCGACGACTCGAATCGCCGCATTCTTTTCCTTCAGGAAACGCGAGGTGCCGGTGATGGTGCCGGTCGTTCCCATCGCACTCACGAAGTGCGTGATGCGCCCGGCCGTGTCGCGCCAGATTTCCGGGCCGGTCGTCTCGTAGTGGATGCGCGGGTTGTCGGCATTCGCGAACTGATCGAGAACGACGCCCTTGCCTTCCTTGTGCATCTGCTCGGCCAGGTCGCGCGCGTACTCCATGCCGCCGGCGCGCGGCGTCAGGATCAGCTCGGCGCCAAACGCCTTCATCGTCTGCGCGCGCTCGACGCTCAGATCCTCGGGCATGATGAGCAGCATCTTGTAGCCGCGAATCGCCGCCGCCATCGCGAGCGCGATTCCGGTGTTGCCCGAAGTCGCTTCGATCAGCGTATCGCCCGGCGCGATGTCGCCGCGCTCCTCGGCGCGCCGAATCATGCTGATCGCCGGCCTGTCTTTCACCGAGCCGGCCGGGTTGTTGCCCTCCAGCTTGCCGAGCAACACGTTGCCGCGAACGTCGAAGTCGCGCCCGGGAATCCGCACCAGGCGCACCAGCGGAGTATTGCCGATGACGTCTTCGAGGGTGTTGTAGCGCTGCATGCGCCGATTGTGGCAGGGCACGCGCGAGATTTCAGGAGCGAGACGAATGCCTCGATCGGCGTCGCGAGCAGGCCAAGATGCGCGCGAGAAGCGCAGCGGCACTGGAAGTATGGCGAGCATCGCAGTGCGCAGATTGGCCTGCGCAGCAGCCGAGCAAGGCATTCGTGGTGCCGGAGGCCGGAATCGAACCGGCATGGTGTCACCACCGGCAGATTTTGAGTCTGCTGCGTCTACCAATTTCGCCACTCCGGCCGGAGGGGGCGCGCGTGAGGAGAGCGCGCCTTCGAAGGGTGCGGATTATGGCATGCACCTTCGGCTGCGGAGCAGCCGCGTCGCGCCTTCCGTCGACCCGCTTCGTGCAGCGCGTCGACGCGGGCGCGGTGCCCCGGATGCGAGCACGTAAACTGCGCCTCTTCGCCCCACGGAACCGCCCGCATGCCGCCCCTGCCCCCCATCACCCAAGCCCTGCTGCTGGTCAATGTGGCGGCGTTTTGCATCGAGATTTTTCTCGGCCCCTGGTTCACACGCGCGTTTGCGCTCTGGCCTCTGGGCACCGGTTTCCTGCCGTGGCAAGTGTTGTCCTACTCTTTCCTGCACGGCAGCTTCGGCCACCTGTTCTTCAACATGCTGGGGATCTGGATGTTCGGCGCCGAACTCGAGCGCGTCTGGGGCTCGAAGCGCTTCACCCATTTCTATTTCGCGAGCGTGCTCGCTGCAGCGGCAACGCAATTGCTCGTCAACGCGTTGCTCGGCTCGGGCAATCCGACCGTGGGTGCATCAGGCGGCCTGTTCGGCTTGCTGCTCGCGTTCGGCATGATGTTCCCGAATCGCACCGTGATGCTCCTGATCCCGCCGATCCCGATGAAAGCGAAGGTTCTCGTCTTTGCTTACGGAGCGATTGAATTGGTTCTCGGTGTGCTCGACCCGCAGGGCGGCGTGGCCCATTTTGCGCACCTTGGTGGCATGCTGGGCGGCGTGCTGATGCTGCGCTATTGGCGCGGCCAGCCGCCATTCGGGCGCAGGTGAACCGATCAAGTCCTTGCACAACATCAAAAATTGCACCAGATCGCCCGCGAAGATCTTTTCAATTCGGCAAAACTGCCGCATGCTCAGCACAGCGTCACGACTGCGGCTGGAGGCGAAGATGGGTGCAATGTCTGTCCGGTGCTTCGTTGAGTTGATTCTGGCCGGCCGCGCGCGCTGGCAGCGCGCCGGTCTTGCACTGGTCGGCGCTCTGGGCTGCACCGTCGCGCTGGCGCAGGCGCAGGCGCCATCCGCGCCGCCCGACATCGATTCGGCGACCCTGCAAGCGCGTGTGCAAGCGTTGCGCGCGGCAAACGCGGCGGTCGTCGGCGTCAACGCCGTCGCCGTCGAAGACGCGAGGTCGATCGAAACGCTCGGCCGCAAGCGCCAGGGCTCGGGGGTCGTGATCGACGCCGACGGCCTGGTTCTGACGATCGGCTACCTGATCCTCGAAGCGGAACAGGTCGATATCGTGCTCGAAGGCGATCGCACCGTACCGGCGAAGGTCGTCGCGTACGACTTGGCGTCGGGCTTCGGTTTGCTGCAGGCGCTGGCGCCGGTCAAGGTCGGGCCGGTCGCACTCGGTCAATCGAGCGAGGTCTCGGACAGCGAGCCGCTGATGATCAGCAGCGGCGGCGAAGACGCAGCGCGCAGCCTCGCGCAAATGGTGTCGCGGCGTGCGTTCTCCGGGTACTGGGAATACCACATCGAGGGCGCCCTGTTCACCGCGCCGGCGCGCCGCGATCACAGCGGCGCCGGCCTCTTCAACGCGAAAGGCGAATTGCTCGGGATCGGCTCGCTCGTCGTCGGCAACGCGCTCGGCGACGACCACCCTCGCCTGCCGGGCAACATGTTCGTTCCGATCGACTTGCTCAAGCCCATCCTCGGTGAAATGCGCCGCGAGGGCGCGTCGCGCGGCAGTTCGCGCGCCTGGCTCGGAATGAATTGCGTCGAGCAGGACGGCGCGGTGCGCGTGATCCGCGTGAGCCGCGACAGCCCGGCCGAAGACGCCGGCCTGCTGCCGGGCGACCGCATCGTGAGCATCGACGGAACGGCGGTGAGCCAGCTCGAGACGCTGTACAAGACGCTCTGGCGCAGCGCCGTCGAACGCGACGTCATCCTGGAGGTGCGACGCTCAGGCCAAGTGCAGACGATCACCGTGCACAGCGTCGACCGCAGCCGGACGCTGAGCAAACCCAGGGGAATCTGATCAGGCGAGCAGGCCCTTCGCGACGGTCGGGTAGCGCAAGCGCAGGCGCAGCTCGGTTTTGAGACGCCGATTCACGAGCAACCGGGACTCGCCCATGAAGCTCAGCTGCATCGGCGACAGGCTCGCGCCTGCATGTTCGCGCGCGATGCGCGGCGGGCGCGGCAGGCCGAAAAGGGCAGCCGCCAGGTCGAAGTAGTCTCCCATCAGAAGCCGCGTGTCGTCGCTCGCGTTCACGGCGCGCTGCGGCAGCCCGCGGTAGAGCGCAGCGACGCAGGCGCGCGCCAGGTCGTCGGCGTGGATGTGGTTCGTGTAGACGTCGTCTTCAACCCGCAGGACCGGCGTTGCGCGCCGCAAGCGTTCGCGCGGGTCGCCACCCGGCCGATCTGCCGCGTAAATTCCGGGGATTCGCAGCACGCTGATGCGCACGCCGAAGGCACGGCCGAACCAGCGCAGGCGCGTTTCGGCGTCGACGCGGCGCAGCGCGCGCTCGGATTGCGGATTGACGCGGCGGACTTCGTTCACGTCGGCGCCGCCGCAGTCGCCGTAGACACCACTCGTGCTGGCGTAGACGATGGCGCGCAAGCGGCTCCTGAGCGCCAGCGCCTGCAGCAGGTTGCGCGTTCGCGGATCGGCCGAGCCGCTCGCGGGCGGCGGCGCGAGGTGCAGCAGAGCGTCGGCGAGCCCGGCCAGACGCGCCAGACTCTTCGGATGGTCCAGATTGCCGACGATCGGCTGCAACCCGGCGCTGCGCAATTCGGCGCATCGCGCCGGGTTCGACGTCAGCGCCACGAGCCGCCAGCGCCCGCGCAGCAGAGCTGCCACACGCTTGCCGATGTCGCCGCAGCCGACGATCAAGAGCGTCGGGCGTTTCAATCCGGCAAGTTTGGCGGGGTGAGGGGTCATGTTGCAGCGGGCACAATCGCGCCTCACTTTAGCCCCTTCACCCAGCGATGACGTTCACGATCACGGTCCAGCCCAGCGGACGCACGTTTCAAACCGAAGTCGACGAGACCCTGCTCGGCGCGGCGATCCGCCAGGGCATCGGCCTGCCCTACGGCTGCCGCGACGGCGCGTGCGGATCGTGCAAGAGCCGCCTGCTCGACGGCCGGGTGACGCACGGCACGCACCAGCAAAAGGCCTTGAGCACGCTGGAGGAGGCGCAAGGCCTGGTCCTGACCTGCTGCGCCGTGCCGCACAGCGATGTCGTTCTGGAGGCGCGCATGGTGCCCGGTGCGGGCGAGTTTCCGGTGCGCAAGATGCCGTGCCGCGTCATCGGCGTCACCAAGCCCAGCGCCGACGTTGCGATTCTGAGCCTGCAATTGCCGGCGAACGACACGCTGAAATACCACGCCGGGCAGTACGTGGAATTTATTCTGCGCGACGGCGCGCGCCGCAGCTACTCGATGGCCAACGCACCGCACACCCAGGCCGACAAGCCGGCGATCGAATTGCACGTGCGCCACATGCCAGGGGGCAAGTTCACCGATCACGTGTTTGCGGCGCTGAAAGAAAAAGACATTCTGCGCATCGAAGGGCCGTTCGGCAGTTTCTTCCTGCGCGAGAACTCGGCCAAGCCGATCGTGCTGCTCGCCTCGGGGACGGGATTTGCGCCGATCAAGGCAATCCTCGAGCACATGGAGTTCAAGGGCATGACGCGCGAGACCACGCTCTATTGGGGCTGCCGCAGCCGCGCCGACCTCTATCTGCACGAATGGGCGCAGCAACTCGCGACGCGCCTGCCGAACCTGCGCTACGTTCCGGTCTTGTCGGAGGCGAAAGCCGACGAGCACTGGGCGGGCCGCACCGGCCTCGTGCACCAGGCGGTGATGCAAGACTTTGCCTCCTTGAGCGAGCACCAGGTCTATGCGTGCGGCGTTCCGATCATGGTCGACTCGGCCCGGCGCGACTTCGTGAACCTCTGCGGCCTGCCTGCCGAAGAGTTCTATGCCGACTCGTTCACCTCGGAAGCCGACAAGCACGGCCCTACTTGAACAGCCAGGTCACCAGGCCCAGGCTCAAGGACGGGAAGAACAGCAGCGCGAGCACGCGCAGCACGTCGCTCGCGAGGAAGGGAAACACGCCTTTGTAGGTTTCGCTCATCGGCACGTCGCGCGCAATCGAGTTCACGACGTAGACGTTCAGTCCCACGGGCGGCGCGATCATGCCGATGCCCACCGTCATCAGCACGAGGATGCCGAACCAGATCGCCTTCGGTTGCGGCGCCAGGCCCCACAGGTCGAGCTGCATGATGGTCGGGAAGATCACGGGAATCGTCAGCAAAAGCATCGACAACTCGTCCATCACGCAACCGAGGACGATGTAGAACAGCAGGACACAGCCGACGATCACGAGCGGCGCCACCTGCAAGTGGCCGACCCACTCTGACAGGCGCGCCGGCATCTGCGTCTGCGCCAGCGCCGCGTTCATCATGTCGGCGCCGAGGAAGATCATGAACACCATCGCCGACGTCTCGGCGGTGCCGAGAAAACTTCGCTGGATTCCTGCCAGGTCGAGCTCACGCTGCGCCACGCCGACGACGAAGGTACCGATCGCGCCGACCGCGGCGCCTTCGGTCGGCGAAAAAATGCCGCCGTAGATGCCACCGAACACGGCGACGAAGATGAGCGCGATCGGCCACACGCCGATCAGCGCACTCCAGCGCTGCGGCCACGGCAACGGTGCGCTGGGCGTGGCGAGTTCCGGCCGCACCGCGCAGTAGATTCCGATCACGATCAGGTAGCCCGCCGTCGCAATCAACCCCGGCACGAGCGCGGCGGCAAACAGCTTGGCGATGTTCTGCTCGGTGAGGATGGCGTAGACGACGAGCGGCACCGAAGGCGGAATCAGGATCCCGAGCGTGCCGCCTGCGGCGAGCGTCGCGGTCGACAAGCGCCCGTGATAACCATGCGCTTTCATCTCGGGGTAAGCGACTTGGGTGATCGTCGCCGCGGTCGCGACCGACGAGCCGCACACCGCGCCGAACGCTGCGGCGCTGAGGATCGCCGCCATACCAAGCCCGCCGCGAATGTGGCCGACAAACGCTGCCGCGGCGCGGAACAAGGCGCGGCTCAAGCCTCCCTGGGTCGCAAACTGGCCCATCAGCAGGAACAGCGGGATCACACTCAGGTCGTAGACCGTGAGGCGCGCGACCGCCGAACCCTTCAGCAGGTTCAGCAAGTTGAGCAGGGCCGGGTCGCTGCTCATCGCCCAGTAGCCAAGCGCGCCGGGGACGAACATCGCCGCGGCGATGGGAACCCGAATCCCCATCAGGAGCAGCATCGCGCCGAACATCAGCGCGCCGATGGCGCCACCGGTCAAGGGAGTCTCCTCGAGATCATGGGTGGTGCATGGCTTCGCGGCCCCGCCAATGCTGCAGCGTCTGCAGCAAGGCGATCAGCGCCGTCAGCGCCAGCCCCGGGGCCAGCACGGCGTAGGTGTGGCCCATCGGCACGCCCAGGATCATCGTCGTCTCGGACGCGCCATACACCGCGACCGCACCCGCCGCGGTGCGCCACGCCAGCAGGCCCGTCATCAGCGCGAGCAACAAGGTGCCCACGCCGTCGAGGAACTGGCGCCGGCGCGCGCGCAGCTCCTGGGTAAAGAAGTCGACGATGATGTTGCCGCCGCGCAGCTGGCACCACGGCAGCGACAAGGCGATCGAGAAGGCGATGCCGAATTGCGTCAACTCGACATCGCCGGGGATCGGCGTCGCGAACAGCGAACGCCCGACGATGCTCGCGACGGTGAGCATTGCGGTGAGCGACGCGACCGTGCAGCCGAGCAGCGCAAAGAGGGTCGCGAGGCGGTGCAGCAGCGCGGGCATCAGCGCCTGCGCGTCGTGTCGGCGTTCGAGGTCGAACCTGGGCTCGTCACTTCTTGTGCTTGACGAGCAGCGCGCGCGCGTCGTCGAGCATCTGCTTGCCGGGCAGTCCGCGCTTGTCCATGTCGACCACCCACTCGTCGTAGAGCGGCGCCGACGCCTTCATCCAGTTGTCGGTCTCGGCCGCGGAGAGTTGGATGAAAGTGTTGCCGCGCTCGAGCGCGGCCTTGCGCCCGGCGGCCTGGCTCGCGTCCCAGACTTTGCCGATTCTGCGCGACAGCTCCGCGCCGCTGTTCCTGTCGATCACCGCCTTCAGGTCCGCTGGCAGGCCGTCGTATTTCGCCTGGTTCATCGCGAAGACGAAGCCCGCGCTGTACAGCGCCGGGCGCGACGCATCGGTCTCGGTGTGGTACTTCACCATCTCGTGCAGCTTGAACGCGGGGATCACTTCCCAGGGCAGAACAAAGCCGTCGATCGTTCCCTTGCTCACCGCGTCGGCGACGCTCGGCACCGGCATTCCCACCGGCGACGCGCCGAGTTTGGCGAGCAGCTTGTTCGTCTGGCGCGTCGGTGCGCGCAGCTTCATGCCCTTGAAATCGTCGAGCGACTTGATCGGCTTGTCGCGCGTGTGCACGTAACCCTCGTCGTGGACCCAGGTCGCGAGGATCTTCGTCCCCGGAAATTCCTTCAGCGCGTATTTCTGCAGATAGTCCCACGCGGCACTCGCGCCGACTTCGGCCGAGTTCGTCATGAACGGCAACTCGAACACCTCCATCGCCGGAAAACGCCCTGCGGTGTAGCCCGGCAAGGTGATGACGATGTCGTCGACGCCGTCTTTCACGCGGTCGACGAGCTGCGCCGGCGTTCCGCCGCCCGACATCGCCGGCAACAGCTGGCACTTGATGCGCTGGTTCGACTCGGCGGCGATCTTGTCGCACCAGGGCTGAATCACCTGCACCGGCGCCATCGCCTGCGGCGGCCAGATGTGGTGGAACTTGAGCGACACGTCCTGGGCGCAGGCCATTTGTGCGATCAGCGCCAAGGCCGTGGCGAGAATGGGGCGGGCGGGCGATTTCAGGCTGCTCATGGCTTGTCTCCGGCGTGGGGTCGATGGCGTCGCGGGATGCTAGCGCAATGCTGGCGCAGATCGGCGAACCTCAGGCAAACCGGCCTTGCAGAAACCAGCCCTGCGCCTGCGTCGACGACAAGGGCAAGCGCGCGCGATAAAGCCACAACAAGGCGCCGTCAGGGGCCTGGGCGATGAAGTAGTCGCGCTCGGCCAGGCCGGCGTCCCACCAGCCGGTTTCGATGCGCTCGGGGCCGCTCAGGAGTTGCAGCGCGCGGCCTTCGAACCAGGGGCGCGACTGGCGTTCCGCCAAGGCCTGCGGTTCGGGCAACAACCACACCGGGCGCGGCGCGCGGTGCGGGTTCGACGACGCTGCGCCTGCCTTGCGCTGGGCCCAGGGTGCGCTCGATGCCCCGCCTTGCAGGGCCTGCACCGCCTGCGCCGGGCTACCGCGCTCGGGCCGATGGTCGTTCATCAGCACCAGGCGCTGCACCTGCTCGTTGCCCAGGCGCGCTTGGAGCCTCTCGATGAGCCGCACCAGGCCTTCGGCTTCGCTGCCCGGCGTGGGGAACAGCTCGCTGTTGGGCGGCGCGCGGTGCACGATCTCGTCGGCACACAGGCGCAACTCGCAGGTGGGTGCGCTTAAACACAAGCGGCCCAGGCGTTCGCGCAGCAACACGTGCAGATGTGCCGGGTCGCGTGAAGGTTCGGCGAGCGCGACGCTCAGCGGCGTCGCTGCCGGCGCGTCGTCGCTGCGGACCGAGCGCGCTTCGTGGCGCATCTCGAGCGTGAAGCGGCGCACCTGGGCGTGCTGCGCCGACAACCAGGCGACCAGGCGCGCGAGCAGCACGGTCGCGCCTTGCAGGACTTGCTCGGTCGTGTCGGCGCGGGAGAACAGCTCGATGCGCGAGTCAAAGCGCTGCGGCAAAACGATCGCTTCGCGCGGGTCGGGCTGCTCGCCGCGCGCGCGGTCGAGTTCGCCGAGCAGGGTGGCGCCGAAGCGGCGTGCGATTCCGGCGCGCGGCAGGTGCCGCAAATCGGCGAGCGTGCGCAAGCCCATGCCCTGCAACGCCTCCCAGTGCTCGCGCCCCGGGCCGAGCAGCCACACCGGGGCGGCGTCGAGCCTCGCGTGCAGCGCCGCAGCATCGGCGCAGCGCAGCTCGGGGTGGATTCGCGCCAGCAGCGCTGCGCCCAGCGCCGTGGGTGTGCTCACACAATGGATGCGATGTTTCAGATGCGCCAGCGCTTCACGCAGGCGCAGCAGCAGCGCGTCCAGGCCGCCGAAATAACGCAGACAACGTTGCACTTCGAGCAGCACCGTCTGCGGCGCAGCCCCGCGCGCATCGGCCGCCTGGATCGAGACGCTCGGCGTGAACGCCAGGGCGACGTGAGCAACCGCGGCGAGCGCCTGCGCGTCGCGCTGCGGATCGGCCTGGCCGAGCGTGAGCTGCGGCGCGAGCGCGAGCGCCGTCGCGCGCTTCACGCCGGGTTTGACCCCCAGTGCCTGCGCGGCCGGGTTGGCGTGCGCGATGTGCTGCGTGTCGAGCAAGGCGAGCGGACCCGCAACCGCCGCACCGCACAGCGTGGTGGCGAACGATTCGAGCGAGAGCAGCGGCAAATGCAAAGCGATCCAGAGCACGGAACGGACTCGTTGCGAAAGAGGAAGTGGCGCCGAACCCGGTTCACGCGGAGGTCAGCTGGACGAAGGTCGCCGCATGCAACGCAGCAGGCTGCGCGGCACCGCTGCGCGCACGCTCGCGCGCGTTGCGGCACAGCACGGGAGAGAGCTCGATCTGCAGCGCCGCTTCGAGCGGCGGGCCACGGCGTTTCAGCACGCGCAGCGCGAGCACGTCGGCGCCGCTCGGGCGCAGCGCCAAACGCAATGGAGCCGCACTCGGGCGCTGCGCAGCGGCGATTTCGCGCAACACGAAAGCCACTCCGTCGTGCGCATGCGCGGCGAGTTGCAGGCGGCGCAAACTCTCGCTGCGCAGGCGCGGCGGCAGCCAGGCGAGTACCGCCCCGACATGGCCGCTTTTGAGGGCTTGCTCCAAGGCCCACAAGCGCGCAGCGATGCGCGCTTCGTCATTTCCTCGCGCAGCGATGCGCGCTTCGTCATCCCCACGCGCAGCGATGCGCGCCACCCCATCCCCGCGCGCCTGCGCGCGAGTCGGTTCGACACGCGTCGCGACGATCAGCAACTGCTCCACGTCCAGCCCGAGCTGCGCGAGGGCCCAGCCCGAAAGCGCCGCGGGCGGGTCGAACAGCATCACCAACCGGCCACTGCGCTGTGTGGTGCGCAGGCAGTGGCTCAACAGGCGAATCTCACCCACCCCGGGGTGCGGCAAGAGCAGTTCGGTGAGCGCACGGCGCGGCCAGCCGCCGCCAGGCAACTGCGCATCGAGCGCGGCAAAACCGCTCGGTACGCCCTGCTCGGCGTGGCGCCCGAACTGGTGGCCACGCCACAGGTCGGGGTGCAGAGTCTCTGGAGCAAAACTGGCCTTCTTCGCGTTGCCACTTTGCTCGACCCCCGCGCCGCCGCCCCGCACGCGTGCAGAGGCCGCAGCGGAGGTCGCGGAAGTCGCGGAGATCGCGGATGAAGCGCCCATGGGATCGGTGTGCGTTGACGACGGGGCACCTCAGCCAGCCTCGGCGAGACCAGGATACTGGATGTTCATACAGTGATCCTACTCCTGCTTCACCGACTTGGGTAGGGACCTGCCGACATTGCCCGACCCCAGCGTGAGGCATTGCATGAGCGAGAGGCTTGCCCGGAGAGAGTGGCACCACAAAGCGAAACGGCCCCGAAGGGCCGCTGCAAACTGCATCAACTTGCTGGTGGGCGGTGCAGGTTTCGAACCTGCGACCTCCTCGGTGTGAACGAGGCGCTCTACCCCTGAGCTAACCGCCCGAATCGGGAATCCGGGGCTCCGGAAGGAGGGCGAATTGTGCCACGCCCGCCTCCTACACCACGCCGGCCGGAATGCGCCACACCGCTTTGCCGTTGCTCGCTTTGTCCAGCGCCGCGAGCACGGCGTGGTGCGCGGCGAGTTCGTCGGCGCCGGCTTCGATCACGAGCAGGTCGAGCGCGCCGAGGTCGACGGGGGCGACACCGGAGGCCGAATCCGACGCGTCGTTGACGTCGATGACGAGCGACTCCTGGCCGCGCGTCAGGCGGATGTAGACCTCGGCGAGCAGCCCGGCGTCGAGCAGCGCGCCGTGCAGCGTGCGCGCCGTGTTGTCGACTTCGAGGCGCTTGCACAAGGCGTCGAGCGAATTCGACTTGCCTGGGAACATTTCGCGCGCGAGCATCAGGCTGTCGGTGATTCGCGCAACGTGGGTTTCGAAGCGCGGTTTGGCGATTCGATCCAGTTCGGCGTCGAGAAAGCCGACGTCGAACTCGGCGTTGTGGATGATGACTTCGGCGCCTTCGAGGTACGTCAGAAGCTGCTCGGCAACCGCCGCGAACAGGGGCTTGTCGGCGAGGAACTCGTCGCTCAGCCCGTGCACCTTGAAGGCGTCTTCGTGGCTGGCACGCTGCGGGTTCAGGTAGAAATGCAGGTTGTTCCCCGACAGGCGCCGGTTCAGCATTTCGACGCAGCCGATCTCGATGATGCGGTCGCCGCCGGCCGGGTTCAGCCCCGTCGTTTCAGTGTCCAGAAAAACCTGCCGCATCGCTATTTCGCCGCCACGGCAGCGCCGCTCTGGCGTGCGCCCCAGAGCCAGACGCCCAGACCGCCCAGCACCATCGGCACGCACAACCACTGCCCCATGCTCAGGTTCAGCGCCTGCAGGCCGAGAAAACTGTCGGGCTCGCGAAAGTACTCGGCGCTGAAACGCAAGCACGCCGTAGCCGATCAGGAACGCACCCGCCACCTGCCCCGGCGCGCGACGCTTGCGCGCATACAGCCAAAGCAGCACGAACAGCAGCAATCCCTCGAGCGCGAACTGGTAGAGCGGCGAAGGATGGCGCGGCAGGTTCGTCCCCGACTGCGGAAACACCATCGCCCAGGGCAGGTTCGGGTCGGCAGCGCGGCCCCACAGCTCGCCGTTGATGAAGTTGCCGATGCGCCCCGAGGCCAGGCCGGTGGGAACGCAGGGCGCGATGAGGTCGGCGACGTCGAGGAACTTGTGGCCGCGCGAGCGCGCGAAGAAGAACAGCGCCGTGATGACGCCGAGCAAACCGCCGTGAAACGCCATGCCGCCTTTCCAGACGGCGAAGATTTCGAGCGGATTGGCCGCGTAGTGGCCGGGCTTGTAGAAGATCACGTAGCCCAGGCGCCCGCCGATGACGACACCGAGAACGCCGAAGAAGAGCAGGTCTTCGACGTCACGCCGCGTCCAGCCCGCCTGTGCGAAGTGCGGCTGCTTCACGCGCAGCGTGGCGAGCCAGAGGAACAGCCCGAAGGCGACGAGATAAGTCAGTCCGTACCAGTGGATCGCGACCGGCCCGAGCTGCAACGCGACCGGGCTGAATTGGGGATGGACGAGCATGCGCCGATCATAAGGGGCGCACTTTGAGTCGATCCGCCGGCAACGCAGCGCGCCGGCCGCAAACGCCTCAGCCCGGCGCGCTGGCTATAGTTCAGGCACTTCGAACCGACTTCTGAAACCGCAATGACTTCCAACCGACGCTCGAAAAACATCACCGAAGGCGTGGCGCGCGCGCCGAATCGGTCCATGTACTACGCCCTGGGCTACGAAGAGGGCGACTTCAAGAAACCGATGATCGGCGTGGCGAACGGCCACTCGACGATCACGCCGTGCAACTCGGGCCTGCAAAAACTCGCCGACGCGGCGGTGGCAGGAATCGAAGCCGCCGGTGGCAACGCTCAGATCTTCGGCACCCCCACCATCAGCGACGGCATGGCGATGGGCACCGAAGGCATGAAGTACAGCCTCGTGTCGCGCGAAGTGATCGCCGATTGCATCGAAACCTGCGTCGGTGGCCAGTGGATGGACGGCGTTCTCGTCGTCGGCGGCTGCGACAAGAACATGCCCGGCGGAATGATGGGAATCCTGCGCGCCAACGTGCCCGCGATCTATGTTTACGGCGGCACCATCCTTCCCGGCCACTACAAAGGCCAGGACCTGAACATCGTCAGCATCTTCGAAGCGGTGGGCCAATTCACCGCCGGCAAGATGAACGAAGAAGACTTCAAGCAGATCGAGCGCCGCGCCATCCCCGGCAGCGGCTCGTGCGGCGGCATGTACACGGCGAATACGATGAGCTCGTCGTTCGAAGCGCTCGGCATGAGCATGCCAAGCTCGAGCACGATGGCCAATCCGCACGACGAAATCGTGAACTCGGCAACTGCGGCGGCGCGGGTCCTCGTCGACGCCGTCAAGGCGAACCGCAAGCCACGCGACATCGTGACGCGCAAGGCGATCGAAAACGCGGTCGCCGTGATCATGGCCACCGGCGGCTCGACGAACGCGGTGCTGCACTTCCTCGCCATCGCCCACGCGGCCGAAGTGCCGTGGAGCATCGACGACTTCGAGCGCATGCGGCGCAAGGTGCCGGTGCTGTGCGACCTCAAGCCCTCGGGCAAGTACCTGGCCGTCGACCTGCACAAGGCGGGCGGCATTCCGCAAGTCATGAAGATCCTGCTCAAGGCGGGGTTGCTGCACGGCGACTGCATGACGATCACCGGCAAGACGATCGCCGAGACGCTCGCCGACGTGCCCGACACACCGCGCGCCGACCAGGATGTGATCCGCGGAATCGACAACCCCATGTACCGCGAGGGCCATCTCGCGATCCTGCGCGGCAACCTCGCCACCGAAGGTGCGGTGGCGAAGATCACCGGGCTGAAGAACCCGAAGATCACCGGCCCGGCGCGCGTCTTCGACGACGAACAAAGCGCGATGGCGGCGATCATGGCGCGCCAAATCAAGGACGGCGACGTGATGGTGCTGCGCTACCTCGGCCCGAAGGGCGCACCCGGAATGCCCGAGATGCTCGCGCCGACGAGTGCGCTCATCGGCCAAGGCCTGGGCGAAACGGTCGGGCTCGTGACCGACGGGCGTTTTTCCGGCGGCACCTGGGGCATGGTCGTCGGCCACGTCGCTCCCGAGGCGTACGCAGGGGGCACGATCGCGCTGGTTCAGGAAGGCGACTCGATCACGATCGACGCACACACGCTGAGCCTGGAGCTCAACATGTCCGCTGGCCGAACTCGCTGCGCGACGCGCGCGCTGGAAAGCGCCGGCGCCGCGCTATACGCGCGGCGTGCTCGCCAAGTTCGCGAAGAACGCGTCGAGCGCGAGCACCGGCGCGGTGCTCGACCTGGGCGAGTAGAGAGGCGCCGGATGCGCGAGCCGCTCCGGACGCCAAGGCGCCCGAATCCCGGTCACTTGCGCTTCTTGCCGTGGCGCGGGTTCAGCCCCAGCGCTTCCATGTTCTTCAACGCCGATCTTCCTTGCGCTTGTCCATGCGCTCCATCTCGCGGCGTTTCGTCAGCCCTGACGTGTCGGACCACGCCCACCAGCCCAGGGCAAACGCGAACGGCATGACGAACTTCCACAGGTCACCGGTGAGGTTCCAGGTCCAGGCCCCGACCGGCCCGATGTCCAGCAGGTTGAGCAAGATCAAGACGACGCCGACCGCAACGAACAACATTCTTCAAGACTCCCGTTTCGTGGCCGCGCCGGAAGACCCAGGGTCAGTCAACCGGCGCTCTTACAATCCGTTGCCACGAATGTACGCCGCCTATTCTGCGGCGAATCCGACAAACCAACCCGACTGGAAGGAAACCATGAAGTTGTTCGCTGCTTTGACGACGGTTCTGCTCGCCACAGGCGCCGGATCCGCACTGGCCAACGCCGATCTGGCGACGAAGAAGAATTGCATGGCGTGCCACGCCGTGGACAAGAAACTCGTCGGCCCGGCCTACAAGGAAGTTGCCGCCAAGTACGCCGGCCAGAAAGACGCAGTCGACAAGCTCGCGCAAAAAGTGATCAAGGGCGGCTCGGGCGTGTGGGGCCCTGTGCCCATGCCGCCGAACGCGCAGGTGAGCGAAGCCGAAGCGAAACAGCTGGTGCAGTGGTTGATGTCGCTCAAGTAAGCGCCGCGGTGCGTACGCCATGCAGCTGACGCACGAACACGAGGCGATCCGCAGCACGCTGAAGCGCTTCATCGCGGAAAACATCAACCCGCATGTCGACGCGTGGGAGGCCGCGGAGATCTTTCCGGCGCACGAGGTCTTCGCAGGCTTGGGCAAGCTCGGCCTGCTCGGCCTGACCAAGCCGACCGAGTTCGGCGGCATGGGCCTCGACTATTCCTATTCGGTCGTGATGGCCGAGGCTTTAGGCGACATCATGTGCGGCGGCGTTCCGATGGCGATCGGCGTGCAGACCGACATGGCGACACCGGCGCTGGCGCGCTTCGGCTCCGATGCGCTGCGCCGCGAGTTCCTCGCGCCGGCGATTCGCGGCGAGCATGTCGCGTGCATCGGGGTCTCCGAGCCCGGCGCGGGCTCGGATGTCGCGTCGATCAAGACGACGGCGCGCAAGGTCGGGTGGCGACTACGTCATCAACGGCGCGAAGATGTGGATCACGAACAGCCTGCAGGCCGACTGGATGTGCCTGCTCGCGAACACGTCGGACGGCGCTGCGCACAAGAACAAGAGCCTCATCATCGTGCCGATGAACACGCCCGGCATCACGAAGGCGAAGAAGATCCGCAAGATCGGCATGATGTCGAGTGACACCGGGCTGATCCACTTCGACGACGTGCGCGTGCCGCAGAGCAATCGCATCGGCGACGAAGGTGCGGGCTTCACGTACCAGATGATGCAGTTCCAGGAAGAGCGCCTCTGGGCTGCGGCGAAGTCGATTCAGAGCCTGCTGCGCTGCATCGACATGACGGCCGACTACGCGCGCGAGCGGCAGATCTTCGGCGGCAGCGTTCTCGACCAACAGGTCGTTCACTTCAAGCTCGCCGAACTGAAGACCGAGATCGAAGCGTTGCGCGGCCTGACCTACATGGCGACGGAACATTACGTCGCCGGGCGCGACGTCACCGAATGGGCGTCGATGGCCAAGCTCAAGGCCGGGCGCCTGTCGCGCACCGTTCCCGACGAGTGCATGCAATTCTGGGGCGGCATGGGCTACACCTGGGACAACCTGGTGTCGCGCATGTACCGCGACGGACGCCTGGCGTCGATCGGCGGAGGCGCCGACGAAGTGATGCTCGGCATCATCTGCAAGTTCATGCACACGCTTCCGGCGCGGCGCTGAGTTCGGTTCCCTGCGTAATTCCGGGAGCGCAATCGCGTCATCCCGGCGAAGGCCGGGATCCACTATTCGCTCGCCAGCGTGGACCCCGGCTTGCGCCGGGGTGACGCGCCGCAATCCCGCCGTCTCAGTTCGGTTTCGCGTACTCCGACATCACCTTCCATTTCCCGTCGACGATTTGCGACAGGCGCGACGCGTCGGTGCCCAGGCGCTTCGTCGGCGAGAACGTGAGCTCCGGGCTGCCGAAGATGTCCGGCGCGATCTTCATCGTGTCCATCGCCTTGATGAAGGTGTCGGTCGTCAGGTTCGCGCCTGCCTTGCCTGCGGCAAGGGCAAACGCGTCGATGATGTTGTAGCCGTAGACCGAGAACACGGTCGGGTCTTCGTTGGTCTGGGTCTTGTATTTGTTGGCCCAGAAACTGACCTTCTGCGACGCGTCGTCGAGGTACGGGTTTTGCGCACCCATCGTCGCGTACAAACCGTCCATCGCCTTGCCGCCGAGCTTGTGGATCAGGTCCGTGTAGGACGCGCTCGAACCCATGAAGATCGGGCTGAAGCCGGTCTTGCGCGACTCGCCGATCGTGCCGATCGTCTCGCGGATGATCGTGCCCAGCACGACCAGGTCGCACTGCGCCGCCTTCATGCGCGCGACCTGTGACGAAAAATCGGTCGCGCCACGCTTGTACGACGTCTTCTCGGTGAATTCCATGTTCAGCGTCTTCAATCCGGCTTCCGCGCCGCGCAGCACTTCGAGGCCGAATTCGTCGTCCTGGTAAATCGTGCACGGCTTCTTGACTCCCTTGTCCTTGACCATCCTGGGCAGGAAGGTGCGCATCTGGTCGAAGTAGGTGACGGCAAACGAATATTTGAGTCGGTGGAACGGGTCGTACATCTCACGCGCCGCGGTGACAGGCAGGAAATTGATGACGTTCTTTTCGAACTGCACCGGCATCGCCGCATTGTTCTGCGCCGTTCCGATGTGACCCGCCATGAGGAAAATCTTGTCCTGGTTGACGAGCTTCTGCGCCGCGAGGACCGCTTTTTTCGGGTCGTACGCCGAGTCTTCGACGAGCAGCTTGAGCTTGCGCCCGTTGATACCGCCCTGCTCGTTGATCTCGTCGACGCGCAGCATCATGCCCAGCCGAACCTGCTTGCCGAAGCCGGCGATCGGGCCCGACAGGTCCTGGATCGAGCCGATCAGGATTTCGTTCTTGCTCACGCCTTGCGACTGGGCGTTCGCGCCCGTCACGAGCGCTGCGAGGGCGAAGGCCAAAGTGATTCGCGACAGTTTCATCGGGTCTCTCCTAACGAGGTGATTGAGGGTTTCGGGGGAGTGTCTCTATCGGTACATCGCTTCGATGTGCTCAGCATACTTCTTCTCGACCAGCTTGCGCTTGAGCTTCATCGTCGGCGTGAGTTCGTCGTCTTCAGCGGTGAGCAGGGTCTCGAGCAAGTAGAACTTCTTGATCTGCTCGACGCGCGCGAACTTCTTGTTCACGCGTTCGATTTCGCCCCAAATCAGCTCCTGCACCTGGGCCGCACGCGTCAGGCTCGTGTAGTTGCTGAACGGGATGTCGCGGTCCTGGGCAAATTTTTCGACGTTCTCCTGGTCGATCATGACGATCACGGTGAGGTAGGCGCGCTTGTCGCCCACCACCACGGCGTCGGTGATGTAGGGCGAGAACTTCAGGTCGTTCTCGAACTCGCTCGGCGTCACGTTCTTCCCGCCGGCCGTGATGATGATGTCTTTCATGCGGTCGGTGATGCGGAAATACCCGTCCGCGTCGACCGTTCCGACGTCGCCGGTGTGCAGCCAGCCGTCGGCGTCAATCGTTTCGGCGGTCTTTTCCGGCTGGTTCAGGTAGCCCATGAAAACATTCTTGCCGCGCACCAGGATTTCGTTCGTGTCGGGATCCAGGCGAACTTCGTTGTACGGGCACGCCGGGCCGATCATGCCGGGCTTGATGCGCGAAGCCGGCGTGTACGTCGCTGCACCGCAGGTCTCCGTCATTCCCCACACCTCGAGCATCGGTACGCCCAGGGCCAGGTACCACTTCACGAGATCGGGCGAGATCGGCGCCGCGCCGGTGACGCAAAAGCGCGCCCGATGCACGCCGATCAGCTTGCGCACGTTGTTCAGTGCAAGCCAGCGCGCGAGCATGAACTGGGCCTTCAACCCGGCGCTGACGGGTTGCCCCGCCAGGACGAGATCGGCGATCCGCATCCCCACGGAGAGGCCCCATGCGTACACCGCCTGCTGCAGCTTGCCCGACTCGCGCAGCGAGATCGCGACCGCGGAGTAGAACTTCTCCCAGACGCGCGGCACGGCGGTGCACACCGTCGGTGCGATCTCGCGAACGTTTTCCGGAACCGTCTCCGGGTTTTCGACGAAGTTCAGCACCGCGCCCGTGTAGAGCGCCGAATACTCGCCGCCGACGCGCTCGGCGATGTGGCACAGCGGCAGGAAGCACATGCGCTCGTCGCCCGGGCCTTGCACGAGGATTCGGTTGTAGCCGCGCACGGCGTAGACGAGGCCGCCGTGCGAATGCATCGCGCCTTTGGGCTTGCCCGTCGTTCCCGACGTGTAGACGAGGATCGCCAGGTCTTCGGGCTTGCACCCAGCAGCGCGCGCGTCGAGCTCTTGCGCATGGGCCTTCGCGTGGATGCGACCGAGTTCGCGCAAGCCCGCCAGGTCGATCACCATCGGGTCGTGGAAATCGCGCAGGCCTTCCGAGTCGAAGACGATGATCTTCTGCAGCAGCGGCAGGCGGTCCCGGATTTCGAGCACCTTGTCGAGCTGTTCGTCGTCTTCAACGAAGAGGAAGCGCGTGCGCGAGTCTTCGCACAGGTAGTGCACTTGCGAGGCGGCGTCGGTCGGGTAGATGCCGTTCGATACCGCGCCGCAGCTCAGCACGCCCAAGTCGGCGAGAACCCATTCGACCACCGTGTTCGACAGGATCGACACGCATTGGCCCGGCTGCAGCCCCAGGCTGAGCAGTCCATTGCCGATTTCGCGCACCGCGAGCGCGGTTTGCGCCCAGGTCCATTCGCGCCAAATGCCGAATTCCTTCTGCCGCATGAAAACAAGCGCGGCGCGCTCGGCCGCGGCGTTCCAGAACATTTGCGGCAGCGTCTCGCCGGCGACGACGATGTCGTCGCGCGCGTTCAGATGACTCAGGTCCCAGAGGTTGCTCATGAATCGCTGCTCAGCGCCAGGTCTTCTTCTTTTTCCAGCGCCGCTCGCCGCGCGCGCCGGTTTCCTTCATCCCGAGGTAGAACTCCTTGATGTCTTCTTTCTCGCGCAGCCGCTCGCACGTGTCTTCCATGACGATGCGGCCGTTCTCCAGCACATAACCAAAGTCCGCTGCGTTCAGCGCCATGTTTGCGTTCTGCTCGACGAGCAGGATCGTCGTGCCGCGTTCGCGGTTGATGCGCACGACGATCTCGAAGATTTCGCGCGTCAGCAGCGGCGACAGCCCGAGGCTCGGCTCGTCGAGCAGGATCAGCTGCGGCGCCGCCATCAGCGCGCGCGAGATCGACAGCATCTGCTGCTGCCCGCCGGAGAGCAGTCCCGCGTCTTGCGCGGCGCGTTCCTTGAGGATGGGGAAGTAGCCGTACACGAGTTCCAGGTCGCGCGCCACACCATCGCGGTCGCTGCGCGTGTACGCGCCCATCATCAGGTTCGAATGCACCGAAAGCAGCGGGAACACTTCGCGCCCTTCGGGCACGTGGCTCAGGCCGCGCTGCACGATCAGCGACGGGTCGCGCGCCGTGATGTCTTCGCCGTTGAACTCGATCGCGCCCTTGCGCGGGTCGATGATCCCGGAAATGGTTTTCAGGATCGTCGTCTTGCCAGCGCCGTTCGAGCCGAGCACGGTCGCGATTCTCCCCTTGCGCACCTCCAGGCTGACGCCGCGGATCGCGCGGATCGGGCCGTACGCGCTCTCGACGTTTTGCAGCCGCAGCATGGCACTCTCGCCCGCGGCCGCTGCCGACGGAAGCTGGGCTGCGTTCATGCGACTTTCCTGCGCAGCGACGACAGGTCGCCACTCGCCCCGAGATAAGCCTCGATGACGCCCGGGTGGCTCTGCACCTCGCGCGGTGTGCCCAGCGCCAGCACCTCGCCCTGGTTCATTGCCAGGACCCGGTCTGACACCTTGGAGACGAGCGACATGTCGTGCTCGACCATCAACACCGTCACGCCGAGCTCGGCGCGAATGTCCTGGATCCAGAACGCCATGTCGTCGGTCTCTTCGACATTCAGACCCGACGACGGTTCGTCGAGCAAGAGCAACTTCGGTTCCGTGCACAGCGCGCGGCCGAGTTCGACGACCTTGCGCACGCCGTAAGGCAGGCCGGCGACAAACGCTTCGCGGTGGTGCTGCAGATCGAGCAGTTCGATCACCTGTTCGACCTTTGCCCGCGCAGCGATTTCAGCGCTGCGCGCCTTGCGGCCGAAAAACAGCTCGCTCCACAGGCTGGTTTGCCGATGCGTGTGCCTGCCGATGAGCAGGTTCTGCAGCACCGTCGCGTTCTCGAACAACTCGATGTTCTGGAACGTGCGCGCGATTCCCAGGCGCGCGATGTCGTGCGGCGCCACGCTGCCCAGGTCCTGGCCGCTGAACTGGATGCTGCCGCTGGTGGGAACGTAGATGCGGCTGATGAGATTGAACACCGTCGTCTTGCCCGCGCCGTTCGGCCCGATGAGCGTGAACACCTCGCCGTGGTGCACGTCGAAGCTGACGTCGTTCACGGCGAGCACACCGCCGAAGCGAACGCTCAGGTTGCGCGCGCTGAGCAGCATCGGCGCACTCATCTCAATCGCTCCGACTTCTGGAAACTCTTCTGCCGCTTGAACATACCCTGGCGGTAGAACGGGAACACCTGGAAGTAGGTTCGCATTTTCAGCCAGCGGCCGTACAGACCCATCGGCTCGAAGAGCACAAAAGCGATCAGCACGATGCCGTACACGAAGCCCTGCAATCCCGGCGCCTGGCCGATCGCTGCCGGAAGAAAATCTTTGCCGAGCGCGATCACCTGCGGCATCGTGATGAGGAAGATCGCGCCGAGGAACGCACCGTGCACGGAGCCGAGGCCGCCGATCACGACCATCAGCAGCAAGTCGATCGACTGCACGATGTTGAACTGGTCCGGCGAGATGAACGCGAGCTTGTGCGCATAAAGCGCGCCGCCGATTCCCGCAAGCGCCGCCGAGAGCGCGAACGAAGTCGTCTTGTAGCGCGCCAAGTGGATTCCCATGCTCTGCGCCGAAATTTCCGAGTCGCGGATCGCGACGAACGCGCGCCCGGTGGGCGAGCGCAGCAGGTTCAGGATCGCGAGCGTCGCGAGCACCGTCACGACGAGGCACAACCCGTAGAACGATTCGTTCGTGTCGAGTTTCCAGCCCAGCAGATCGGGCGCCTTGAGGTGCGTTCCGGCGTTGCCGCCGGTGACGCTCTCCCAGCGCGCGAACACTTCTTCGACGATGAAGCCGAACGCGAGCGTCGCGATGCCGAGGTAAATGCCTTTCACGCGCAGCGCCGGCAGGCCCACGACCATTCCGACGAGTGCGGAGAGCAAGCCCGCCGCGGCGAGCGCGAGCGGAAACGGCACCCCCCACTGCGTGAGCGCCGCCTGCGTGTACGCGCCGACGCCGAGGAACGCAGCGTGGCCGAGCGAAAACAGCCCGGTGAAACCGGCGAGCAGCATCAGGCCCAGGCCGACGATCGAGTAGATCAGGACGAAGGTGAGCTGGGCGAGCCAATACTCGGAGATGAGCCACGGCGCGGCGACCAGCAGCAACAACAGCGCGCCGTACCAGAACACATGCCCGCCGTGTTTGGCGAGGCGGATGTCCTGCACGTAGTCGGTCTTGAAGATGAAACGCATTCGAGCGGAATCCTCTCAAACCTTCTTGCGCAGCTTCTCGCCGAACAAACCGTTCGGCTTGATCATGAGCATGATCAGGACGACGACGTAGGCAGCGATGTCCTTGAAGCCTTCGGGGAGAAAGAACCCCGACAAGGCCTCGACGACGCCGATGATCAAGCCGCCGACGATGGCGCCGGGCAGGCTGCCGAAACCACCGACGACCGCGGCAGGGAATGCCTTCAACCCGATGAATCCCATGTTTGCGTGCACGAACGTGATCGGCGCGAGCAGCAGCCCGGCGATCGCTGCGACCGCTGCCGCAAGACCCCAGACGAGCCCGTTCAGGCGTTTCACCGGAATTCCCATGTAATACGCGGCGAGCTGGTTCTGCGACGACGCCTGCATCGCCACGCCGAGCTTGCTGTACCTGAACATCGCGTACAGCAAGGCGCTGAGCAGCAGCGTCGCCGCAATCACGGCCATCTGTTCGACGTTGAGGACGAGCGTGCCGAGCTTCCAGATCTGGTCCTTGTAGGGCACCGGGAACGTATGCGTCTCGGTGCCGATGTTTGGCAGCATCGTGATCAGGCCGCGCGCGACGTAGCCGATGCCGATCGTCAGCATCACGATCGAGAACGCCGGCTGGCCGAGGATGGGGCGGATCACGGCGCGTTCGACCAGAACGCCAAAGCCCGCCATCGCGATCATCGCCGCGATCACGGCGAGCCAGAACGGAAAGCCGAGCAGCGTCATCGCGGCCAGGCCGGCAAACGCGCCGAGCATCATCAACTCGCCCTGGGCGAAGCTCACCGTTTCGGTGGCCTTGTAGATGAGCACGAAGCCGAGCGCGATCAGGCCGTAGATGCAGCCCTGCGCCATGCCGCCGATGATGATTTGCAAGACCTGCAAAGGCCCCTTCCGTTGCGCCTCGCGCAAAACCCTGTCGTCGGAGCCAAGGGCCCGCGTTATCCTGTGCCGCGCGGCTCGATCCGCGTGCCGCGCGCCTCGCTTTGTAGCGAAGTTGTCTGCCGCGCGCCATGTGGAAACCCCCGAGAGCCGACAATTCGCACCCTGCCCCCCTCGCCTCGAGATCCTGACACGATGACCCTCAAACTCCTCGCCGCATGCACTCTTCTCGTCGCTGTCAACGGAGCCGGCGCGCAGGCGTGGCCGCAGCAGCCGGTGCGAGTGATCGTTCCTGCGCCGGCAGGAAGTTCGCTCGACATCGTCGTGCGAAGCCTCGGCGAGCGGCTCAAGGAGCGCTGGAAGCAGCCGCTCATCGTTGAGAACAAACCCGGCGCCGGCGGCATGCTCGGCATGGACGTCGTGGCCAAGGCGGCACCCGACGGCTATACCCTGGGCATCGGCTTCAACGGGCCGATCGCGTTCGGCCCCTTCCTCTACAAGAAGATGCCGTATGACCCCGCCAAACACCTGGTGCCCATCATCCTCACGACGTCGCAGCCGAACGTGCTCGCCGTCAACGCGGCAGTTCCCGCGAAGACGCTAGCAGAGTTCGTTGCCTGGGCGCGCCAGCAGGGCAACAAGGTCTCGTACGGATCGCTCGGCAACGGCAGCTCGTCGCACCTGACGATGGAGTTGTTCAAGAGCGTCGCCGGGTTCGACGCCGTGCACGTGCCCTACGCGGGCTCGCCGCCTGCCGGGCAGTCGCTCGCGGCGGGCGACACGCACGCGCTGTTCAGCGTCGCGCCGGCGCTCTTGCCGCTCGTGCAGGGCGGGCGCGTCAAGTTCCTCGCGGCGACGAGTGCGCGGCGCCTGGAGGGAATGAGCGACTTGCCCACCGTGGCCGAGTCGGGCTACCCGGGTTTCGAAGCGCTCGCCTGGAACGGGCTTTTCGCACCCGCGGGTGTGAGCGCCGAAATCTTGCAGCGCATCAACGCCGACGTCAACGCCGTGCTGCAGGAGCCCGCCGTGCGCGAGGCATTCGCCAAGCAGGCCTTGATTCCCGGCGGCGGCTCGGCGTTGGAGTTCAGGGCCTTCATCGACGTCGAGGCGCGCAAGTGGGGCGCGATCATCGACAAGGTCGGGATCAAGCTCGATTGAGGAGGGTCGACGATGGCTGAACTCGACGTCGACCGCGCCGGTGCGGTCTGGACCGTGACGCTGAACCGCCCGCACGTGCGCAACGCTGTCGACGGGCGGGCGGCGCGCGCGCTGAGCGCGGCGTTCCGCGAATTCGACGCGGACGACACGGCGCGCGTCGCCGTGCTCACGGGCGAAGGCCGCGACTTCTGCGCCGGTGCCGACTTGCGCACCGTCGCGCAGGGAGTCGGCGGCGCGCTCGGCAACGCCGCGGGCCTGGCGCTGAACGACGACATGAGCGCCGACGGGCCGATGGGCCCGTCGCGGCTGCGCTTGCGCAAGCCCGTGATCGCGGCGATCGAAGGCCACGCGGTCGCCGGCGGCTTGGAACTCGCGCTCTGGTGCGACTTGCGCGTCGCCGGCGAGACGGCAGTGCTCGGCGTGTTCTGCCGCCGCTTCGGCGTCCCGCTCATCGACGGCGGGACGGTGCGCCTGCCGCGCCTCATCGGCCAGAGCCGGGCGCTGGACATGATCCTCACGGGGCGGCCGGTCGGGGCCGCGGAAGCACTCTCGTTCGGGCTCGTGAACCGTGTCGTCGCTGCCGGCGGCGCACTCGCTGCAGCGCATGAACTCGCAGAGCAGATCGCGCGCCATCCGCAGGAGTGCATGCGCAACGACCGGGCGAGCGTGATCGGGCAAGCGGGGCTGACGCTTCGCGACGCGCTCGCCCAGGAATTCGAATTCGGCAAAGCGAGCTTGCGCAGCGGCGAAGCGAGCGCCGGCGCGGCGCGTTTTGTCGGCGGGGTCGGTCGCCACGGTTCGTTCGATCAGGGCTGACGCGTCGCCACCTGTGTGTCACCCCGGCGAAAGCCGGGGTCCACCGCCCACCGATCGACAACGCGTCGCAAAACTCATCGGTCCGGGGCGAATCGGCTGTCGATCCATATGTCCGAAAACGGCGAGTCTGACTTGCGCAGCCGCCCATAATCGGCGCCATGCCCATCGACGCCGACAGCGCTTATCAAGCCCTCACCGCACGCGATCCGCGCTTTGACGGGCGCTGGTTCGTCGGCGTGACGTCGACGCGGATTTATTGCCGCCCGATCTGCCGCGTCCGCACGCCCAAGCGCGAGAACTGCCGCTTCTTCGAGACGCCGGCGCAGGCCGAGGCGTCGGCGTTCCGGCCGTGCCTCAAGTGCCGGCCCGAAATCGCGCCAAGTGCGGCGTTGCCGTGGAGCGTGATGGACGCGTCGCGAACGCTCGCCGTGCAAGCGGCGCAGCGCCTCGAGCAGCGCGCGAGCGCCGGCGAAGCGCCGAACGTCGCCGACCTGGCAGCGGCGCTCGGCGTCAGCGAACGCCACCTGCGGCGCATCTTTCTCGCCGAACACGGAGTGACGCCGCTGCAATACGTGCAGACGCGGCGCCTCCTGCTCGCCAAACACCTGCTCACCGACACGCAAATGCCGGTGACGCAGGTCGCGCTCGCGAGCGGCTTCAAGAGCTTGCGCCGCTTCAACGCGGCTTTCGTCGACAGCTACCGCATGAACCCGGGGCAGTTGCGCCGCAACGCTGGCCCGCAGGGCACCGACGACGCTCCGGGAGTGACACTTTGCCTCGGCTGGCGCGATCCGTACGACGCAGCGGCACTGTTGCGGTTCTTTGCGCAACGTGCGATTCCGGGGATCGAAAGCGTCGAGCCGCTGCGGCTGCGCAGATCGGTGCGCGGCGGCATCCTCGGCGCCGAGCCGGGCTGGGTCGAAGCGAGCTTCGAGCCAGACGCTGCGCGAGTGCGCTTGCGCTTCTGTGCGCAATGGGCCGTGTCGAGCGCGAAAGTCGTGAGCGGTGCGCGGCGTTGGCTTGATCTGGACGCATCGCCGCATGTGATCGACGCGGCGCTTGCCGGTCTTCCCGGCGCGCCCGGATTGCGCCTGCCGGGCAGCCTGGACGGCTTCGAGCTCGCGGTGCGCGCCGTGCTCGGGCAACAGATCACGGTCGCCGCGGCACGAACGCTTGCGCGGCGCCTCGTCGCGCGCTTCGGCGCGCCCGTCGCGACGCCCTGGCCGGAGGTCGATCGCGTTTTCTGCGCGCCGCAAACCTTGGCCGAGGCACGCGTCGAAGACATCGCAGAGCTCGGAATCATCCGCAGCCGCGCCGGCGCGATCGTCGCGCTCGCGCAAGCGTGGCCACGCATCGACGCGCGACTCGGCAGCGGCGCGGCGCCGGAAGATCTGATCGAACTGCTCTGCACCTTGCCCGGCGTCGGGCCGTGGACGGCGCATTACATCGCGATGCGCGTGCTGAGTTGGCCCGACGCGTTTCCGCCGCGTGACGTCGCCGTGTTGAAGGCGCTGCAGCAACTCTTTGACACGGCGTCCGCCGCCGCTGCCGAGGCGCAAGCGTTGGCGTGGCGGCCGTGGCGCTCGTACGCCGTGCTTCGACTTTGGAACAGCCTGGAGAAACCATCATCATGACGACGACCACACTCACATCGATTCAGTCCGCGTGCACGGCGCAGTGCAATTGCGACTCACCACTCGGAACGCTGCGGCTCGCGCGCACGGCGCGTGGCCTGGCGGGCGTCTGGTTCGATGGGCAGGTGCACCAACCGCCCGTGTGGGCGGCGCCGCAGAATCCGTCCGACGATTTGTTGCGCAGCGCGCGGCAACAGCTGACGCGCTACTTCGACGGCGACGAGGTCGAATTCGACTTGGCGCTGGATCTGCACGGCACGCCGTTTCAGAGGAGCGTCTGGAACGCCTTGCTGCGCATCGGCCGTGGCCAGACGGCGGTTTATGGCGAGATCGCGGCCCAGCTCGGCCTGCCCAAGGCGGCGCGCGCCGTCGGTGCTGCCGTCGGGCGCAACCCGATCTCGATCATCGTGCCTTGCCACCGCGTGCTCGGCGGCGGCGGGGCGCTCACCGGGTACGCCGGTGGGCTCGAGCGCAAGGTCGCGCTGCTCGACCTGGAGCGCCGGCGCCAGCGAGCGCAGCGCCGCCCCACGAAGAGCCAAACGCTCGCGGAGGCAGCGTGAAACTGCGCGATCCGATCGAGTTGCTGACCCTCGCCGCGCTGTGGGGCGGATCGTTCCTCTTCATGCGCATGGGCGCTGCGGAATTCGGCCCCGTCGCTCTCGCCGCCGTGCGCGTCGCAGGCGCGGCGCTGTTCCTGTTGCCGATTCTCGCGCTGCGCGGCGAGTTCGGTGCGCTGCGCAAGGCGTGGCGACCGATCGCGCTGGTGGGCCTCACGAACTCTGCGCTGCCGTTCGTCCTGTTCGGCTACGCCACCTTGTCGATCACCGGTGGCCTGGCGTCGATCTTCAACGCGGCTGCGCCCTTGTTCGGCGCGCTCGTCGCGTGGCTGTGGTTGAACGAGCGTCTGAATCGTTCGCGGATCGTCGGGCTGGGGATCGGCTTGCTCGGCGTCGTGGGCCTGGCGTGGAGCAATGTCAACGTCGAGGTCGGTTTCAAGCCTGGCGGCAGCGGCTTGGCCATCGCCGCTTGTCTGCTCGCCACGCTGTTCTATGGCTTCTCGGCGAATTACACGAAGCGCCGTCTGAACGAGGTCGCACCCCTCGCCGTCGCCGCGGGAAGCCAGAGTTTCGCGGCGCTGTTCCTGCTGCTGCCGGCGCTCGTCTGGTGGCCCGCCGAGGCGCCGTCAGCGCGCGCGTGGACCGCCGTCGCGGCGCTCGCGCTTGCCTGCACCGGCGTCGCCTACATC
Source organism: uncultured beta proteobacterium (assembly GCA_963775015.1). GTDB lineage: Bacteria > Pseudomonadota > Gammaproteobacteria > Burkholderiales > Burkholderiaceae_C > JAEMQF01. The sequence continues at coordinate 655,475 of CAVZHI010000005.1, forward strand.
CTCTTCTTCCGGCTCATCGCCCACTTGGGCGCGTCCAAGGCGATCAGCGTGACGTTCCTCATCCCCGTGTTCGGCGTCGCCTGGGGCGCGTGGTTCCTCGACGAACAGGTGACCGGCGCGATGCTGCTCGGCTGTGCCGTGATCCTGCTCGGCACCGCACTGGCGACTGGGTTCCTGAAACTCCCGCTGGAGAAACTGAGACCCACTGAAGCCTGATCAACACAGCGCGGCGTCGGCACGCGCCCCTACAATCGACGCATACGCCTGCCCTGCCTCCAGCCTGCCCCCCGTGCCCCAGCTTGAAGACCTCACCGAACGTGTCGAGCGGCTGCTGCTGCGCCACGACGAGCTGAAGCGCACCAACGCACTGCTGTGCGAACAGTTGGAAGCCGTCGCACACGAGCGCGACAGCCTGCGCTCGCGGCTGGCGGCGGCGCGCGGCCGCATCGACGCATTGCTCGAGCGCTTGCCCAAGGAAGTGAGCGTCGGCGCGACGCCGGCGCATCGAGGTGACGCCGAACCCGGCGAGCGCGCGCCGTGAAACAGCTCGAGGTGACGATCATGGGCCAGAGCTATGTGCTCGCGTGCCCCGATGGCGGCGAAACGGGCTTGCGCGCCGCGGTCGCCCAAGTCGATCGCGAGATGTCGACGATCCGCGACAAAGGCAAAGTGAAATCGCGCGAGCGCATCGCCGTGCTTGCGGCGCTGAATCTGGCTTACGAAGCGTCAAACCAGGGTACTGCATCGGCCGCGCCGGCGGTCCATGCAGGCGAAGCGGCGCCCGACATCGATGCACTAATCCTCAGACTCGACCGCGCGTTGAGCAACGACGGTCAATTGCTTTGAAGTCACCCGCTTGATGGGGCGTTGGCGCAAAAATCGCGGCGTAGAATGAATTCGTCCGTCGCATTCGCGCAGGTTTTTAAATTCCTTGAACCGATGCTCGTATGAGCCAGGGCTTGGAACATCGCTGAGTGGGTGTGATCGTCTCGCGTCAGATGAACCCGAAGCCCAGCTGACCTCGCCCACCTGAACTGCCTGGGTTCAGGAATGCGGCCTGCGGTTCGCGGCGGACACTTTTCCTCCCCTGCCCGCATTCGAGCCCGAACCATGAACTACTGGCTGATGAAAAGCGAGCCCGGCGAGTGCTCGATCGACGACGTCGCTCGCGCACCGCAGCAAACCGTGCCCTGGGTCGGCGTGCGCAACTACCAGTCGCGCAACTACATGCGCGACCAGATGCAGGTCGGCGACGGCGTGCTCTTCTATCACTCGTCGTGCCCCGAGCCTGGCGTCGCCGGCCTGGCGGTCGTGGCGAGCAGCGCCTACCCCGACGCGACGCAGTTCGACCCGAAGAGCGACTACTTCGACGCCAAGGCGACGCGCGCCGAGCCGCGCTGGGTCCACGTCGACGTGAAACTCGTGCGCAAGACGGCGCTGCTCGGTCTGGCCCAGATGCGGGGCGAGCCACTGCTTGGGACGATGATCGTGCTGCGCCGCGGGAATCGGCTCTCGATCACTCCCGTCAGCGCCGCCGAGTGGCGCGCGGTGAACAAGCTGCTGGGCAAACCCTGACTTCGCCGAACGAATGGCAGCTCTTGCTCGAGCTGCTCGTGCTGGGCAGCGTCGCGGGCTTCCTCGCCGGGTTGCTCGGCATCGGCGGCGGCGCGCTGCTGGTTCCGTTCATGACGCTCGTGCTCTCGTTCAAGCAGATGCCGCCGCAGCACATCGTGAAGATGGCGGTCGCAACGTCGCTCGCGACGATCTGCTTCACGTCGCTCGCGTCGCTGCGCGCGCACCACCAGCGCGGCGCGGTGCGCTGGAACATCGTGAAACTGCTCGCGCCGGGAATCGTTCTCGGCTCGCTGCTCGGGGCGCAGGTCGCGAAGGCGTTGCCCGCGGCCACGCTGGCGTGCGTGTTCGCGCTGTTTCTCGGCTTCTCCGCGACGCAGATCTTCTTCGACCGCAAGCCCAAGCCGGGGCGCGCCATGCCGCAAGGCGCAGCGTTGTTTGGGACCGGCGGCGCGATCGGCGTGATCTCGACGCTCGTCGGCGCGGGGGGCGCGTTCATCACGGTGCCGTTCATGATCGCGTGCAACGTTCCCGTCATCAACGCGGTTGCGACGTCGGCGGCGCTCGGGTTCCCGATCGCCGTGGCGGGAACGCTCGGCTACATCATCGCCGGCTGGTCGCTGCCCGACATGCCGAGCGGCGCCTTGGGTTACCTCTACCTTCCGGCCTTGTTCACGCTCGCGGCGGCGAGCATGCTTGCTGCCCCCTGGGGAGCGCGTGCCGCGCACCGCATGAACGTGCGCCAGTTGAGGCGCGCGTTCGCCGGGCTGCTCATCACGCTCGCGTGCTATATGCTGGCCAAAGGCCTCGGCTGGTGAACTCCGCCAAGCGGACGACAGACGTCGTCCGCCACCGGGCTTGCAGAGCGACCTCGGTACTCAGGAGGCCCTGAGCTCGGGTTGCGCCTGCTCGAAGCGGATTCCGGCCAGCGCCACATAGTTGCCGCCGCGCCGCCGCGCTTCGGCGAGCGCCGCTTCGCACGCGTGCATGAGTTCGTCACGCGTTCCCGCCGTGTGCGGGAAACTCGCCACGCCCATCGAGACGCTGAAGCCCAGGTCCTGCCCGTCGAGCACGACAATCTGCGTCGCGCACTGGCGGCGCAGGCCTTCCATTCGCGAATGCGCAGTCGCCAGACCCACCCCCGACAGCAGCACCGCAAACCGGTCGTCGCCGAGGCGGCACGATGAGTCCATGGCGCGCGTATTGCTTCGGATCAGGTTCCCGAGCGAATCGAGGATCCGATCGCGCGCTTGCGCGCCACGCTGGACCGCGACGTCGGACAACGCATCGAGCGCGACCGCGACGAGCGAGAACTCGCGGCTCTCGCGCGACGACAGGTCGACCTCGCGGCGCAACTGGTCGGCAAAGGTGGCCGCCTGGTAGACACCGGTGGCGGAGTCGCGCCCGGCCACGTCTTGCATGTCGGCACGCAAGGCCTCGAAGGCGCGCTGTTGCTGCTCGAGCTGCGCCAGCGCCTGGCGCAACTGAGCTTCGCGCTGGCGCGTCGAGCTCTGCTCGATCCACATCGAACACAACAGGCGCCGCGCCGCGCCATCGGCTGACGCCAGCATGATCCGCGTGACCGTGAATTCGCGCCGCCGCCCGTCGCGTTCCAGGCGTTGTTCGCTGACCGTGGGCAGGGATTGGGTGAGCGAAGCCTGCTCGCCGGTGCGCATCGCGGCCGCTTCGTCGGCCGCCATCAATTCGGCGTCGGCCCGGCCGAGCATGCCCTGCGCTGCGTGACCGAACAGCTCGGCGTAGCGCGCACTCACGTGAACATAGTGGCCGCTGGCAACGTCCTTGACGGCGATCGCCGCCTCGGCACGGTCGAGCAGTTCGAGCAGCACGTCGGTGAGCCCCGGGGCGTCGGCGCCGATCGCGCCTTGCAGCGCAAGCCCGACTCCTTTGGACTCGCCCGACGACGACAGCCTGAGTTCGACCATGACCCCTTTTCCAACGCGACAGCCGGCCCGATGATACCCGGGCGACTGGACGCAGGCGCCGCTTTGGTGCACTCGCGGCGCGCCGGCGCCCGATGGCGCGGACACGGTCACGGCGCGTCGCATGGCACGATCCTCGCTTCATACCCCGTTTCGAGTACGGCAGCGCTTCGAATTCGGTGTGGCGCGCACCGCCTCAAGGGGATCACATGTCGGGATTGAAGAGCTTTTTCGCGTCAGGCCACACACCGACGCTGTTTGCCGCGTTCCTGTATTTCTCTTTTTCCTGCTGCATCTGGGTACTGAACGGCGCGATGGCGCCGTTCATCGGCGAAACCTTCCCGATGACACCGGCGCAACGGGGCTTGATGTTGTCGATCCCGATCTTCGCCGGCGCCTTGATGCGCTTTCCGCTGGGCGTGCTCGCCCAGTACATCGGGCGCAAGAACGCTACGCTGGTTGAGATGCTCTTGATCGGCGTGGCGATGCTGTTCGGCTTCTTCTTCGTCGACAGTTTCGACAGCCTGCTCGCGATGGGCGTGCTGCTCGGAATCGCCGGCGCGAGTTTCGGTGTCGCGCTGTCGCTTGGTTCGGGCTGGTTCCCACCGCAGCACAAGGGCCTGGCGATGGGAATCGTCGGCGCGGGCAACGTGGGCACGGCGGTGTCGGTGCTGGTCGCGCCGCCGCTCGCGATGTGGCTCGGCTGGCAAGCGGTGTACGGCGTCGCCGCGGTGTCGATCCTGCTGCCGCTGATCGTCATGATCGTGTTCGCCAAGGAGCCGCCCGACGTCGACGGGCACGCGAGCTTGCGCGAGCACACCGCGTGCCTGTTCGAAAAAGACGGCTGGGCGTTCAGCCTGATTTACGGCGTGACGTTCGGCGGTTTCATCGGCCTGGCGACGTTCCTGCCCACCTACTACCACGAGCAGTTCGGCGTGAGCAAGGTGCAGGCGGGTCAGTTGACGATGCTCGCGGCGTTCATGGCGGCCGCGGTGCGGATCGCCGGGGGCTGGCTGTCGGACCGCTGGGGCGGCGTGAACACGCTGTCGCTCGTGCTGCTCGCGGTCGCTGCGAGCCTGCTGCTGGTGCCGCTCGCGACCGGCTCGCTCGTCCTGACGACGCTGCTCCTCATGTTCAGCTTTGCTGCGCTCGGCGCAGGCAACGGCGCCCTGTTCCAGCTCGTGCCTTTGCGCTGGCCGCGCAGCACCGCGGTGGCAGGGTCGATGATCGGCGAGATCGGCGCGCTCGGGGGTGGTCTCGTTCCCAACGCGATGGGATTGTCAAAACAATACGGCGGAACTTTCGCCTGGGGTTTCGTCCTCTTTGCGGTGCTCGCATTGCTCATGCTGGGTGTGATGCGCGTGATGCAGATCCGCTGGACGCGCACCTGGGCCGAACGCGGTGGCCGGGCGCGCATCGCTGCGCCTGCGCCATCCAGGCCAGCACCAGCGCCTAACGCGGCAAGAACAGCAGCCAGTAGATCAGCAGCAGGTTGATCACGCCTGAGAGCAAGGCGCCGACGCGCCACAGTGCGCCGGGGTCACGCAGCGCCAGGGGCGTCGCTGCCGGTGCGCCCTGGAGTCGCGCCGCGCCGCGCTGCAGCGCCAGAACCATCTCTTCGGCAGTCTCGAAGCGCAGCTTCGGATCTCGCGCGACCGCCTTCTGCACGAAATGGTCGAGCCAGATCGGCACCTCGGGGCGCAGTCGCGACGGCGGTTTCGGGTCCCGCCGGTAGCGCTGTTTCTGGTACGGCTCGACTTCGCCGTAGGGCAGATGCCCGGTGAGCAGGCTGTACAGCGTGACGCCCAGGGCAAACAAGTCGCTCTTCGCGTCGGCGGGCGCGCCGTCCCAGGCTTCGGGAACCATGTAGCTCGGCGTTCCGGCGTGCAGGTGGCGCTGTTCCGCGCTTTCGTGGCCCGACACCGCAACCCCGAGGTCGAGCAGACGCAATTGCGCGTCGTCGCCCAGGTGCAGGTTCGCCGGCTTCACGTCGCGGTGCACGACGCCCAGGCGATGCAGGTGGCCGAGCGCCTGCGCCGCCGCGGCGCCCCAGGCGATCACGTCATTCACGGCGCAGGCGCCCGGCCTCGCCCGCTCCAGCAGTTGCTCGAGCGTCTGCCCGCCATGCCAGTCGTAAAGCAGGTAGAACGCGCTCGGATCGCGCATATCGTTGATGCGCACGAATCCGGCGTCACGGGTTCCCGCGCGCGCCGCGCCGCCCTGCTGCGCCACGCGCGCGGCGAGCCACGCCTCGTGGGCGAGCATCGCGCGCTCGTGCGCATCGCCGGCGCGCGACGGGTGCAGCGTCTTCAGCACCTTCAGCTCGCGCGTCGCGTCGTCCCGCACCTGGTAGACCAGGTGCACGCCAGTGTCGGCGAGCAACGCCGTGACCTTCAGGCCGTCGAGCACGTCGCCCACGATCAGGCGCTTCGGTGGCGCCAACTGGCGGCTCGTGAGCAGCGCGTCGTCCAGGCGCGAGCGCGCCAGGCTGTGCACGCGGATCACGAGCGCGCTTGCGTTGTCGGCGCTGCCCGCCGCCAGCGCCGCAGCGACCAGGCCGTGGCTCGCGAGGCCTGCGCTGCCCTGCGCGGCAAGCCAGGCGATGCGCGAATTCGCGAGCTTGGCGTGCACGCCGTCGGAGAGCAGGACAAAACAATCGTCGCGCTGCAATTCGCCTTGCTGGTAATCGACGCGGATCGAATCGTCCTGGCCGAGCGCACGCGTCAACTCGCTGCGCAAGCCGCTCGGGCCGAGCGTGTGGTCTTGGGTCAGCTGCGTGAACGCGCCGCTGCGCAGCAGGTAGGCGCGCGTGTCGCCCACATGCGCGAGGGTCCAGCTGTGGCCGCGCAGCACGAGGGCGGTGAGCGTCGTCATCGCCGCGCTGCGGTGGCGCCGGTTGTGCGCCGCCAGCCAGCTGTTCTGCGCCACGATCAGGCGGTCCAGCGCGGTGCTCGTGTCCCAGGTCGGGGGTGTGCCGAAGTAGTCTTCGACGAGCGTCTTCGCGCTCGTCTGCGCCGCCATGCGCCCGTCGCCACCGCTGGATACGCCGTCGGCGATCGCGCACACGAAGCCCAGGTCTTCCTCGTGCGGCGCCGGGCGCCGCGTCGCGACGAAGTCTTCGTTGACCTCGCGCGGTCCGCGTTCGCTCGCGTAGCCGATGTCCAGATCGAAGCTCATGTGTCGGGCGTGCACGAAATCGTGCGTGTGGAGTGTGCTGCCAGTGACGTTGCAAGCGCCGTGCCCGCCCCGCGCCGGTGCATCGAACCGCCCCGCGCGGTCCAAACGCTGGCACTGCGCTTGCTCAATCAGACGACATGGCGAAACTCAAACTCGTGATGGTCGGCAACGGCATGGCCGGCGTGCGCACGCTCGAAGAGCTGCTGAAACTCGCGCCGGACCTGTACGACATCACCGTGTTCGGCGCCGAGCCGCACCCGAACTACAACCGCATCCTGCTCAGCCCGGTGCTCGCCGGCGAGCAGACGCTGGACCAGATCGTCCTGAATCCGCTCGCGTGGTACGAACATCACGGGATCGACCTGCATCGAGGCGCTGAGGTGGTGAGCGTGGACCGGCAGCGGCGCGTCGTGCACTGCGCCGACGCGACGCAAGCGCCGTACGACCGCCTCCTCATCGCGACCGGCTCCAAGCCCTTCATCCTGCCCGTTCCGGGCAAAGACCTGCCGGGCGTGATCGCGTACCGCGACATCGCCGACACGAACGCAATGATCGACGCGGCAACACGCTACCAGCACGCCGTGATCATCGGCGGTGGGCTGCTCGGCCTCGAAGCGGCAAACGGCCTGATGCTGCGCGGCATGCAGGTCACGGTGGTGCACATCATGCCGTGGCTGATGGAACGCCAGCTCGACGACGCAGCGGGCAAGCTGCTGCAGAAATCGCTCGAAAGCCGTGGCTTGAAGTTCATGATCGGCGCACAGACGCAGGCGCTGCTCGCCGGTCCCGACGGGCGCGTTGCGGCAGTGCAGTTCAAGGACGGCAGCGAGATCCCGGCCGAGCTCGTCGTGATGGCGGCAGGCATTCGCCCGAACACCGCGCTCGCGGAGGCGATCGGCCTGCACTGCGGGGTCGGCAAGAACAGCGGCATCGTCGTCAACGACACGATGCAGACGATCACCGACCCGCGCATCTATTCCGTGGGCGAATGCGCGGCGCACCGCGGCGTCGCGTACGGGCTCGTGGCACCGCTGTTCGAGCAGGGCAAGGTCTGCGCGACGCACCTCGCCGAGTTCGGCATCGGCCGCTACAGCGGCAGCCTCACGAGCACGAAGCTCAAGGTCACCGGGATCGACTTGTTTTCGGCCGGCGACTTCCAGGGTGGCGCGGACTGCGAAGAGATCGTCATGAGCGACCCGTTCGCGGGCGTCTACAAGAAGCTCGTCATCAAGGACGACAAGCTGATCGGCGCGTGCCTGTACGGCGACACGGTCGACGGAAGCTGGTACTTCAAGCTGCTGCGCGAGGGGCGAAAAGTCACCGACATTCGCGACAAGCTGATGTTCGGCGAATCAAACATCGGCGACACCGGCCATGAAGGAAATACTCGCGCAGCGTCGATGGCGGACACGGACGAAGTCTGCGGCTGCAACGGCGTCAGCAAGGGTGCGATCTGCAAGGCGATCAAGGACAAGGGCCTGTTCACGCTCGAAGAGGTTCGCAAACACACGAAGGCGAGCGGCGGCTGCGGCTCGTGCACCGGCCTCGTCGAGCAGTTGCTCATGTTCACTGCGGGCGGCGACTACTCGAAAGCGCCGACAAAAAAGGCGATGTGCGGTTGCACCGACGCGAGCCACGCCGACGCGCGCGAAGCGATCCGCAGCCAGAAGCTGCTCACGATCGCGAGCGTCTACGCGCACCTCGGGTGGCGCACGCCGAACGGCTGCTCGAGTTGCCGGCCAGCGATCAACTACTACTTGATCAGCACCTGGCCGAAGCAGGCGAAAGACGACCCGCAAAGCCGCTACATCAACGAGCGCAGCCACGCCAACATCCAGAAGGACGGAACCTACTCCGTGATCCCGCGCATGTGGGGCGGCGAGACGACGGCGAGCGAATTGCGCCGCATCGCCGACGCGGTCGACAAATACAAGATTCCCACCGTCAAGGTCACCGGCGGCCAGCGCATCGACTTGCTCGGCGTGAAGAAGGAAGACCTGGCCGCGGTCTGGAAGGACATCGGCATGCCGAGCGGCCACGCTTACGCGAAAGCGCTGCGCACCGTGAAGACCTGCGTCGGCAGCGAATGGTGCCGCTTCGGCACGCAGGACAGCACGCAAATGGGCAAAGACCTCGAGCGCGCGCTCTGGCGCATGTACGCGCCGCACAAGGTCAAGCTCGCAGTGAGCGGCTGCCCGCGCAATTGCGCCGAGTCGGGGATCAAGGACGTGGGCGTGATCGGCGTCGATTCGGGTTGGGAGATCTATGTCGCCGGCAACGGCGGAATCAAGACCGAAGTCGCGCAGTTCCTGTGCAAGCTCAAGACTTCGGCCGAAGTGCTCGAGTACGCCGGCGCCTTCCTGCAGCTGTACCGCGAAGAGGGCTGGTACCTCGAGCGCACCGTTCACTATGTGGGCCGCGTCGGGCTGGACACCGTGAAAAAGAGGATCGTTGACGACGACGCGGGACGCAAGGCGTTGTGGGAGCGCCTCCAATTCGCGCTGGACGGCGAGCCCGACCCCTGGTTCCAACACGCCGAGGCGGGAGTCGACCTGCGCCAGTTCGAGCCGGTGGGAGCACTCTGATGAGCACCTGGGTCAACATCTGCCTGATGAAGGAGATTCCGCGCCTGGGCGCACGCCGCATCGCGCGCATCAAGGGGACGCCGGTCGCCGTGTTTCGCAACGCCGACGACGAGGTCTTCGCCCTGCTCGACCGTTGCCCGCACAAAGGCGGGCCGCTGAGCCAGGGAATCGTCTTCGGCCAGAGCGTCGCGTGCCCGCTGCACAACTGGACGATCGGCCTCAGCGACGGCTGCGCGCGCGCGCCCGACGCCGGCTGCACGCCGCGTTTTGCCGTCAAGTTGGAGGGCGACATGGTGCAGATGGATCTGGACGAATTGCGCAGCAAGGCGATCGATGACGTTGCGACCGCTCCCGTCGCCGAGGCCCAAAGAGCCGCGGGATGACGGCAACGCTGCTGCCGACCCGAGAGACCCGTTCGACTTGTCCGTACTGCGGCGTCGGTTGCGGCGTCATCATCGAATCGCAAGGGGCGCAAATCACCGGCGTTCGCGGCGACCCGGACCACCCCGCCAACTTCGGCCGCCTGTGCAGCAAAGGCAGTTCGCTGCACCTGAGCGCGAGCGCGAGCGTGACGTTGCAGACGCGGCTGCTCCAACCCTTGCGTCGGCTGACTCCCGGTGGGGCCACGCAGCCCGTGGCGTGGGACGACGCGCTCGACCTCGCCGCCGACACCTTCGCGAACGTCATCACGACGCACGGCCCGAACGCCGTCGGCTTCTACCTCTCGGGCCAGCTCCTCACCGAGGACTATTACGTCTTCAACAAGCTGGCGAAGGGCCTGATCGGAACGAACAACGTCGACACGAACTCGCGCCTGTGCATGAGCAGCGCCGTCGCCGCGTACAAGGCGACGCTCGGCGCCGACGCACCGCCGGCGTGTTACGACGACCTGGCGCACGCCCGCACGCTCTTCATCGTCGGCTCGAACACCGCGTTTGCGCACCCGGTGCTGTTTCGCCGCATCGAAGACGCGAAGCGCGCGAATCCGCTCCTGCGCATCATCGTCGTCGACCCGCGCCGCACCGAGACCGCACAGGCCGCGGATCTGTTCCTGCAAATCCTGCCCGGCACCGACGTCGCGCTGTTCAACGCGATGCTGCACGTCATGTTGTGGGACGGCCTGCTCGACGACGCATTCATCGCCGCACACAGCAGCGGCTTCGACGCGCTGAAGCGCCGCGTTCGCGACTACCCGCCCAAGGACACTGCCGCGCTCTGCGGCATCTCTGAAGCGGACCTGGTGCGCGCCGCGATATGGTTCGCCGGCGTCGACGCAGCGCAGCCCGAGGCGCCGCGGCAGCCGACGCTGTCGCTCTACTGCCAGGGCTTGAACCAGAGTTCGAGCGGAACGGCAAAGAATGCGGCGCTCATCAACCTGCACCTGGCGACCGGGCAAATCGGCAAACCCGGCGCCGGCCCGTTTTCGCTCACCGGCCAGCCCAACGCGATGGGCGGGCGCGAAGTCGGCGGCCTTTCGAACCAGCTCAGCGCACACCGCGACCTCGGCAACCCGCAGCACCGCGCCGAAGTCGCCGCGTTGTGGGGCGTACCCGACGTTCCCTCGCAGCCCGGCAAGACGGCGATCGAAATGTTCCAGGCTGCGGCCGACGGCGAGATCAAGGCGCTCTGGATCGCCTGCACGAACCCGGCGCAATCGATGCCCGATCAGGCGCTGCTGCGGCGTGCGCTGCAGCGCGCCGAATTCGTCGTCGTTCAGGAAGCGTTCTCGACCACCGCGACGTGCACTTACGCCGACCTGCTCCTGCCCGCGACGACCTGGGGCGAAAAGGACGGCACGGTGACGAACAGCGAACGCCGCATCAGCCGCGTTCGCACGCGCGGTCGCGGCACCGGGCGCGGCGCGCGACGACTGGTCGATCGGCGTGCAGTTCGCGCGCCGCCTCGAGACACGAATACGCAGCGGCCAAGCAGACGCTGTTCCCCTACGAGACCGCGCAGGCGGTGTGGCTCGAACACCGTGAATCGACACGCGGCCGCGACCTCGACATCACCGGCCTGAGCTACGCCACGCTCGAGGCGGCACCGCAGCAGTGGCCCTGCGCCAGCGGCGCGGGCGAGGCGGTCGGGCGCGCGCGGCTCTACGACGGACGGCGTATTCGCCACCGCCGACGGCCGGGCGCGCTTCGCCGACACGCGCGTATCGGCCGGTCGCCGAGCCGCGCGACGCGCGCTATCCGTTTGCCCTGAACACCGGGCGCCTGCGCGACCAGTGGCACGGCATGAGCCGCACCGGCACGTGGGCCGGCTCTTCGGCCACGTTCCCGAGCCGTCGATCGAGCATGCATCCGCAGGACATGGTGCGCCTGCGCCTGACCGAGGGCGCGCTTGCGCATGTCACGTCGCGGCGCGGCTCGGTCTTGCTGCCGGCGCGCAGCAGCGACCAGGTCGCGATGGCGCAATGCGTTCATCGCCATGCATTGGGGCTCGGAAGTCGTCAGCGGGCGCGGCACGCAGGGCGAGGCGCTGGCCGGCGTGAACGCCCTCACCTCGCCGGCGTTCTGCCCTGATTCCAAGCAACCCGAGCTGAAACACAGCGCGGTGAAGATCCTCAAGGCCGAGCTGCCGTGGCGACTCCTCGCGATGGCGTGGTTCGACGATGACCGCGCGCTGCGCGCCCGCGAACGCCTCGTGCCACTGATGGCGCGCTTCGACTTCGCGGCCTGCGTACCGTTCGGGCGCGAGCGCACCGGCGTGCTGTTTCGCGCCGCCGCGTATGAAGCGCCGGCCGACGCGCTGCTCGAAGAGATCGAAGCCGTGCTCGGGCTGAACGCCAGCGAAGCCCTGCACTATGTCGACAAAAAGCGCGGCCAGCGCCGCAGCATGCGGCTGGCCGCGAGCGACGGCCAGACCCGGCTCGACGCCTTCCTGCTCGGCGGCGACACGCAGGCCGAACACTGGATCGCGCCGCTGTTGCAGGAGCAGCAATCGGCGCAAGGCTACGTCCGGCTCCTGCTCGGTGCCGGCGCCAAACCGCCGCGTGCTGCACCGGCGCGCGGGCGCCAGGTGTGCAGTTGTTTCGACGTGCGTGAAGAGCAGATCAGCGTCGCCTTGCTGAGCAGCACGGGAGACGCAGCGGCGCGCCTGGCTCAGTTGCAGCAGCGCCTGCAGTGCGGAACGAACTGCGGCTCGTGCATCCCCGAGCTCCAGCGCATGGTTCGATCGCAAATCGCGCAGGCGTCGGTGGCACTCGTGGGTTCGTGACGCAATCCGCTGATCCGCATTCCGGGCGCAGTGGTTGATGCGGATCGCGCTCCCACGGTACCCCCTCTGGCGCTGATACCCTCGCAAGCGCGCTATCCTTCGCGCCGCGATGACTCTGCCGACGACGCCTGAAGCGAAAATCGACGCCACGGTGCGGCGTGAGCTGCTGCGCCTGGCGCTGGTGAACGCCGAGCGGACGATTCCGCTGCAACTCGTCGCCGTGGTCATCATCGTGGCGCTGGGAGTGTCCACCCACGCGAACGCGGCCGCGGTGATCGCCGCAGCCATGGGAATCACGGTGGCGGTGTGGCGCTATCGCCTGGCACAGCGCTATGTCGCGACGGAACTGCTCAGCGAGGCGCAGATCCAGTCCGCCACGCGTGCGCTGGAAGCCAACGCATGCCTGGCGGGAATGCTCTGGGCCACTTGCTCGCTCGGAATCTTCCCGCACCTGCAGGGCTCTTCGGCGATCGTTTGCGTCGGCATCAACATCGGCTCGGCAGCCACCGCGGCGCTGTTCATGTCTCTGGTGGGTCGATCGTTTCTCCTGCTCGTGGGGCTGAGCCTGGGGTCCTTGGTCGTCGCCAGCCTCGCCATCGACGAGGTTCGATCGTTCGCCGTCGCAGCGCTGGCCGGGCTCTCCGGCTGGTCAATGATCCGCATGGGTCAGGCGGTCCGGGACACGACCGCGAGTGCGATTCGGCATGGGCTCGAAAAGGACGAGGCGAACGCTTCGCTCGTGATCGCGAAGGAGGCCGCCGAAGCCGCCACGTTGGCCAAGTCGCAGTTCCTGGCGACGATGAGCCATGAGATCCGCACGCCGATGAACGGCGTTCTCGGCGCGCTCGATCTGCTGCGCCACTCGGCGCTCGACGCAACCCAGCGGCGCCTGGTTCGAACCGCCGCGTCGTCGGGCGCGTCGCTGATGTCGATCCTGAACGACGTGCTCGACCATTCGAAGATCGAAGCCGGCAAGCTCGAACTGGTGAACACGCCGACGTCGCCGCGTGCGCTGCTGGCATCCGTCGTGACGCTGTTTCGCTCCAACGCCGAGGCCAAAGGTCTCGGCCTGACGCTGCAAGTCGACGACGCCGTCGCCGAATGGGTGCTGTGCGACGCGCAACGCCTGAAACAGGTCGTGTTGAACCTGGTCGGCAACGCGATCAAGTTCACTGAGAGAGGCGGCGTCACGGTGCGCGTCAGCGCCCGGCCGGCTGCCGCGGGCTGGGCCGCGTTGCGGTTTGAAGTTCAGGACTCGGGTGTGGGCATACCGGCCGGGGCGCAACAGGAACTCTTTCAGCCATTCCACCAGATCGAGAACTCGCAGTCGCGCCGCCGCGGCGGCACGGGCCTCGGGCTCGTGATCAGCCAAAGCATCATTCAGGCGATGGGCGGGCAGATCGCAGTGCGCAGCAGCGTCGGCGCAGGCTCGTGCTTCTGGTTTGACCTGACACTTGAATGCGACGAGTCGCCGACCGAGCCGTCAGCGGTCGACTCAGGACTCGTCGGCCTGGACAGCGAGACCAAACTCGACGGAACGATTCTCGTCGTCGAAGACAACGATGTGAACCGGATCATCGCGCGCGAAATGCTCGGCTCGATGGGGCTCAAGGTGATCGAGGCGTGCGACGGCGCGAACGCGCTCGAACAGCTCTCGACCCACGAGGTGGATTTGATCCTCATGGATTGCCAGATGCCGGTGATGGACGGCTACGCGGCGACGCGCGAAATCCGCGTCCGCGAGCAGCGCCTCGGGCGGCCACGGATTCCGATCCTGGCGTTGACGGCGAACGCTTTTGACGAAGACACGGTTCGGGCGCGCGAATCCGGAATGGACGCGCACATCGCCAAACCCTATACGCGCGCCCAACTCATGAAGACCCTGAATCACTGGCTCTGAATCGCGCCCGGCGCCACGCCGCTCGCGCCCTGCTCACTCAGTTCAGCTCAGCGTCGCCCATTCGCTGATCCCGGTGCGCTCGACGCCCCAGGCGGTATCGAGCTCCATGCGCTTGATTTCTTCGATGGCGCCGTCGTTGGCACCGCCAACCTTGCGCACCTGGGCGCGCGCCAGGCGTTCCATGAGCCGCATGTCGCGATTCGACAGCTGCATCGCCGCGCTCGCCCATTGATCGATGATGGTCTGCAATGACTCGTGGGAAATCGGCGCAGCGACCCGGCGCGCCTTGAGCGCGGCGATTGTTCCGCGAAAGCGCGGCTCCATCGCGCGGACCACTTGATAGAGCACGCCTTCTCCGGCCCCGTCGTCGGCGACGTATTCCACCAGACCGCGCCGCTGCAATTGCTCCGCGGTGTAGATCTGCCCGGACAGGATCATGTCATTCGCGACGGCAAAGCCGGCCTTGCGGGTCGTCAGGCTCCAGCCGCCCATGCCGGGGAACAGGTTGAACAGCACCTCGGGGAACCCCGCCTGTGCGCTGCGCTCCATGATGACCGTGTGGTGCGCAAGCGCCGATTCGAGGCCCCCACCCAGCATGTCGCCCTGCACCAATGCCGTCGTATGGACTCCGATGCTCGCCGCGTTTTCCCCCCACCACACGAGTTCGAGGCAGCGCCGCGCGTAGAGCCGAAGCGACTCGAGGTCGCCGGCGCGAACGAGCAACACGAACAGGGACAAGTCGCCGCCGAAGTTGAACACCCCGGGGACATCGGACGTGGTCACAAAGTGGCGCACCAGGCCCGGGCTCGCGCTGATGTCGTTGTAGATTTGCTGCAACTCGGCAAGCGCCGCCAGGCTGTAGCACTGGATCGGTTTCACCGCCATGCGTGCCGTGAGCATCGAGAACTCGGCGTTCCATTCGAGCTGGATGTAGCGGTACGGCCGGTCCAGCTCCGCCGGCATGATGCGGCGCAAGGCGTCGTTCATAGCGCTTCGAGGATGCGCGTGAACTGGTCGAAATTGACGCCGACCGACTCGACGATCGCGTGTTTCGCAGCGTCGTCGTGGATGCCGTTCAGCACGACCCGCAGCTCGGCCATGTGCTGCGCGTCGAGCTCGCTGTGCGAGCTGACGAAGGAAATGCCACGATCGGCTTCGAGCAACAGCGACTCCCTGATCGCCGCCGTCATCGGGCCGCCGTAGACCGACGCGATGACCTCGAGCGCGTACACCATGCCGAGCGCCGACAACGGGTGCTTGCGATCCGCCGCCCAGTAGTTGTAGCCGACAAAAGCCAGAATCAGCCGCGACGGCTCATACCCGAGCGCGTCCTTCGCCGTCACACCAACGGCTTCCAGGTCGTTCAGGACCCATTGTTCGTGGCCCTTTTCCTCGTGCATGTGTTCGTAGAGGAAATAGCGCACCGACTTGTGGCTGTCGGCGATCCGGCTCGCCGCCGCCGCGCACACCGGGTTGAAGTGCCACACGACGTGGTACAGCTCGAGCAGGAACTTGCGATAGCGTTCCAGCGACATGCCGTTGGCGACGATGTCGAGCACCTTGGGGTTCGTCTCGAAAGCGCGCCGCGCTTCGTCGGTGCGGGCGACGAGGTCGATGAAAAAGGGCAAGGTCGTGGCGTGCATGGAGTCCTGTTCAGAAACTTTCGCTATCGGGTTCGCGCGCCGCAGTCAATGCAGTTCAATCCTGCGCGGCGTTGAATGTGTGCGCAATTCACGCTCTGTCCGATTCTGCATACTTTGCCGCTGCGACAACGCCATCGATACATTTGATTTCAGTTTGTGTCGCACGGCGGCGCCAGGGGTTGCGGCTAGCCGGGCTTCGGGTAAACGCCAGCTTCAGAAGCGCGCTTCTTGCTTGCCCGTGCCACGAATCCAAACTACATTTGCTTTCGTTGACCGGTCGGTCAATGAATTCAGAGCCTCGCAATCGCTCACCCACCTCCTTGCACCAACCACCCATGGCCGAAATTCCCCCCGTCGTCTTGACGCACCGCGAAGGCCACGTGCTCACGCTCACGCTGAACCGACCCCAAGCGCTGAACAGTTTTACCGGCGAGATGCACGACGCTCTCCTGAAGGCGCTTGCCGAAGCGGCGGCCGACAAAACGGTGCGCTGCGTCGTGCTCACCGGTGCCGGACGCGGCTTCTGCGCCGGCCAGGACTTGAGCGACGCCGCGATCGCGCCCGACCTCACACCCGGCGCGACGCCAAAAGACATCGGCGCGCTCATCGAAGCGCGCTACAAGCCACTCGCGCTGACGCTGCACGAGTTCCCGGTTCCGCTGATCGCCGCGGTGAACGGCGTCGCCGCGGGCGCGGGAGCGAACATCGCGCTGAACTGCGACCTCGTGATCGCGGCACGCTCGGCGTCGTTCATCCAGGCTTTTTCGAAGATCGGCCTGATCCCCGACGCCGGCGGCACCTGGCTCTTGCCGCGGCTGGTGGGCCGCGCGAACGCGCTCGCGCTCGCGCTGCTCGGCGACAAGTTGCCCGCCGAAGAAGCGCAACGCCTCGGGCTGATCTACCGCTGCGTCGACGACGCTTCGCTGGCCGGGGAGAGCCTGGCGCTCGCGCAGCGCCTGGCAAACCTGCCGTCGCGCGCGCTCGTCGAGACGCGGCGTGCGTTTGCGCAGGCGGATCAGTTGACGCTGTCCGCAGCGCTCAGCATGGAGGCCGACGTGCAACGACGCCTGGGAAACAGCGCCGACTACCTGGAAGGCGTGAGCGCGTTTTTCGCGAAGCGCGCTCCGGTCTTCACGGACCGCTGATGGCGCAGGTCACCGACAGCGCCGCGCAGGCGCTCGCCGAACGCGTTCGCGACGAAATGTTCGCCAAAGACGCTGCGGCGCGGGCACTCGGCATGGAAGTGCTCGCGGTCGGCCCGGGAACCGCGAGCGTGACGATGGCGGTGCGCGCCGACATGACGAACGGTTTCGGCATTTGCCACGGCGGCCTCGTCGCGACACTCGCCGACACGGCGTTTGCCTACGCGTGCAATTCGTGGAATCAGCAGACGGTAGCGGCGGGATTCGATGTGCAGCTGCTCGCCGCGGCACAGCTTGGGGACACTCTGGTCGCGCACGCGAGCGTGCTCTCGCAGGGCAAACGCACCGGTGTTTACGACGTGCTGGTGCAAAGCCAAAACGAGAAACTGATCGCCGCGTTTCGCGGCCGCTCGCACCGCCTGTCGGGCCATGTCGTCGCAGATTGAATGACGCCATCGATGCCGAATCGAGCACCCCTGCTGCGGAGGATCACATGCCCGTGAAGCGCCCTGCCCCGGCCGACCTCGAGCCGATTGAAAGAGCGAGCCGCGATGAACTTCAGGCGCTGCAACTGCAACGCCTGAAAGCTACCCTTGACGTGGCGTACAGGAATGTCGCGCATTACCGCGCTGCGTTCGATGCGAGAGGCGTTCACCCGAGCGACTTGAAGTCTCTCGCCGACCTGGCGAAGTTCCCGTTCACGGCGAAGGCGGATCTGCGCGCCAACTACCCGTTCGGCATGTTCGCCGTGCCGCGCGAGCAAGTCGTGCGCATTCACGCGTCGTCGGGGACGACGGGCAAACCAACCGTCGTCGGCTACACGCAGACCGACATCGACAACTGGGCGCACCTGATGGCGCGTTCGATTCGCGCCTCCGGCGGGCGCGCCGGCGACATCGTGCACGTCGCGTACGGCTACGGCCTGTTCACCGGCGGCCTGGGCGCGCATTACGGGGCCGAGCGACTGGGCTGCACGGTGATCCCGATGTCGGGCGGGCAGACCGAAAAGCAGGTCCAGCTCATCAACGATTTCAAGCCGCACATCATCATGGTCACGCCGAGCTACATGCAGGTGATCATCGAGGAGTTCCGGCGCCAGGGGTTGGACCCGCGCGAGATGTCGATCCAGGTCGGCATCTTCGGCGCCGAACCGTGGACCGAAGCGATGCGGCGCGAAATCGAAGCGAACGCGGCGATCGACGCGGTCGACATCTACGGCCTGTCCGAAGTCATGGGCCCGGGTGTCGCGAACGAATGCATCGAAGCGAAAGACGGCCCGGTGATCTGGGAGGACCATTTCTATCCCGAGATCATCGACCCTTTGAGCGGCGACGTGCTGCCCGAGGGCGAAGAGGGCGAACTCGTTTTCACGACGCTCACCAAGGAAGCGCTGCCCGTGATCCGCTACCGCACGCGCGATCTGACGCGCCTCTTGCCGCCCACCGCGCGCAGCATGCGCCGCATGGGAAAAATCGTCGGCCGCAGCGACGACATGCTCATCATCCGCGGCGTCAACGTGTTCCCGACGCAGATCGAAGAACTCGTGTTCGAGCAGGGCCAGCTCGCCGGCCAGTACCAGATCGTCGTGACTCGTGAAGGTCATCTGGACGAGATCGAAGTGCGCTGCGAAATCCTGCCCTCGGCGGTGGGCGCAGACCGCGACGCCGCGGGGCGCTGGCTGGAACAGCGAATCAAGACGATGGTCGGCGTGAGCGCGCGCGTCCACGTCGGCGCGCCGGAGTCGATCGAGCGCACGCTGATCGGCAAGGCGCGACGCGTCATCGACAAACGGGCGAAGTAGAGCTGTGCCTTGCAACCGCTGCTGTCATCCCGGCGAACGCCAGGCGAACGCCGGGATCCACTGCCGGCCAAGGCGCGCCCGAGAAGCAGTGGATCCCGGCGTTCGCCGGGATGACAGAGAAGGAAGTTGACATGTACACCCAAGCGATGGACACGATGGCGCGCGAGGCGAAGGGCTCGGTCGCGGCCGCCAAGTCACCCGAGCAGACGGCGCGTGAGGCCGCTTTCGAAGCGCGAATCGACGCCGGCGAATTCATCGAGGCGAAAGACTGGATGCCCGAGCATTACCGCAAGACGCTCGTGCGCCAGATCAGCCAGCACGCGCACTCCGAGATCGTCGGCATGCTGCCGGAAGGGAACTGGATCACGCGCGCGCCGTCGCTGAAGCGCAAGGCGATCCTGCTCGCCAAGGTGCAGGACGAAGGCGGCCATGGCCTCTACCTCTACGCCGCGGCGGAAACACTCGGCGTCTCGCGCGATCAACTGATCGAGGCCTTGCACAGCGGCCGCGCCAAGTACAGCTCGATCTTCAATTACCCGACGCTGACCTGGGCCGATGTGGGAACGATCGGCTGGTTGGTCGACGGCGCGGCGATCATGAACCAGGTGCCGCTCTGCCGCTGCTCGTACGGACCGTACGCACGCGCCATGGTTCGGGTGTGCAAGGAAGAGTCGTTCCACCAGCGCCAGGGCTTCGAGGCGCTGCTGACGATGATGACGCAGGGAACACCCGCGCAGCGCGACATGGTGCAGGACGCGGTGAACCGCTGGTGGTGGCCGTCGCTCATGATGTTCGGCCCGCCCGACGCTGAGTCG
Source organism: uncultured beta proteobacterium (assembly GCA_963775015.1). Taxonomy (GTDB): domain Bacteria; phylum Pseudomonadota; class Gammaproteobacteria; order Burkholderiales; family Burkholderiaceae_C; genus JAEMQF01. Next base: position 675,272 of record CAVZHI010000005.1, read on the forward strand.
ACGCACAGCGAGCAGTCGATGCGCTGGGGAATCAAGCGCAACTCGAACGACGAGCTGCGCCAGAAGTTCGTCGACGCGTGCGTCGACCAGGCGAAGATTCTCGGCGTCTCGCTGCCCGACCCGGACCTGAAGTGGAACGAAGCGCGCGGCGCGCACGACTGCGGCGTGATCGACTGGTCCGAGTTCTGGAACGTCGTGAACGGTGACGGGCCGTGCAACAAGGAACGCCTCGCGGCGCGGGTCAAAGCGTGGGAAGACGGCGCGTGGGTGCGCGAAGCTGCGCTCGCGTACGCCGCGAAGCACGCTCCCCAAACGAAGGCGGCTTGACCCATGGCAGCAAATCCCCAAAGCGGCGAATTCCCTCTGTGGGAGGTGTTCGTTCGCAGCAAGAGCGGTCTGGACCACAAGCATTGCGGCAGCCTGCACGCTCCCGACGCGACACTCGCGATCCAGATGGCGCGCGACGTCTACACGCGGCGCCAGGAAGGCACGAGCATCTGGGTCGTGCGCTCGGACCAGATCGTCGCGAGCGACCCCGATACGCGCGACATGGACTTCGAGCCCGCGGCGGACAAGGTCTACCGCCATCCGACGTTCTACAAGCTGCCACCCGACCTGGACCACATGTGAAAGTGGACCACCCCCGAAGCGCCTTCGGCGCTCCCCCTCAAGGGGGCGCCGCTGGCGGACCGGCGAAGCCGGTTCCGCGGCGGCCGCTTGAGAATTGCCACGGGCGGAGTAACTGATGGAATCGCACTCGGCCACGGTTCAGTACGTGCTGCGCATTGCCGATTCGTGCCTGATCCACGCCCAGCGCCTCAGCCAATGGTGCGGCCACGCGCCGGTGCTCGAAGAAGACATTGCGCTCACCAACATCGCGCTCGATCACATCGGCCAGGCGCGCGCCCTGCTCACGCTCGCCGGCCAAATGGAAGGGCGCGGCCGCGACGAAGATGCGCTCGCGTACCAGCGCAGCGAGCGCGAGTTCTGCAACGTCACGATGCTCGAGTTGCCGGGTGGCGACTTCGCGCGCACCTTGCTGCGCGGGTTCCTCTGGGCGGCGTTCCTCGGTGTGTTGTGGCCGCGCCTTGCCACGTCGAGCAATCCCCAGCTCAGCGCGATCGCCGCCAAGTGCGCGAAAGAAACGCGCTACCACGAACGCCACTGCGCCGACTGGGTGCGGCGCCTGGGCGATGGAACGCCTGAGTCGCACCAGCGCATCGCAACCGCGCTGAACGAGCTCTGGCCCTACAGCGCCGAGTGGTTCGTCGACGACGCCGTCGACGCACAAGCCGCAGCCACCGCGCTCGGGCCGGCGTGGAGCACGCTGCAAAGTGCGTGGCTCGGCGTGGTTCAGCCGGTGCTGGTCGAAGCCGGTCTGAGCCCGCCAGCGATGAAGGGATTTCGCTCCACCGGCAAGGCCGGGCGCCACAGCGAGCACATGGGCTTTTTGCTCGCCGAAATGCAGTCTCTGGCGCGCGAGTTTCCCGCGGGCGTGTGGTGAGCACCTTCCTCGAATCACCCGTCGTGCCGGCGATCGACGCAGCAAGCGCGTGGCAAGCGCTGTCGCTCGTGCTCGACCCCGAAGTGCCGGTCCTGTCGGTGCTCGAACTCGGAATCGTTCGCGACGTGTCGGTCGATTGCGGCCGGGTCCACGTGACGGTCACGCCCACGTACTCGGGCTGCCCGGCGACGGAAGCGATTGCCGACGCGGTGCGCGCCGCGTTGCTCGAAGCCGGCGCGAGCGAGGTGCACATCGACCTTCAATACGCCCCGGCGTGGACGACCGACTGGATCGCTCCTGAAGCGGCAGAAAAACTGCGCCGCTACGGCATCGCGCCGCCCCATTCAACGCGCGACGCAATCCAGCCGCTGCGCTTTCGACCGCGCAAGCTGAACTGTCCGCGTTGCGACAGCACGCACACCGAGCGCCTGTCGGAATTCGGCTCGACCGCGTGCAAGGCGCTCTACCGCTGCGTCGAATGCCGCGAGCCGTTCGATTACTTCAAGCCGATCTAGGCCTTGAGCGCACGCCGATGAGCCTCGCATTTCACCCGCTGCGCGTCAACCGAATCGAGCGTGACGCCGACGCGCTGATCGTCGGCCTGGACGTCCCCGACACCTTGCGCAAGGTCTTCGGATTCGACGCCGGCCAGTACCTGACGCTGCGCACTTTCGTCGGCGGCGAAGACCTGCGGCGTTCGTATTCGATCTGCAGCGCACCGGGTGAACCCGGCCTGAGCGTCGGCGTGCGCCTGCTGCCCGGTGGCGCGTTTTCCGGCTGGGCGCTCGAGCACCTGCACGTCGGTACGCTGCTCGACGTGCTGCCGCCTCTCGGGCGCTTCAACGTGCCGCTGAACCCGAACGCACGGCGCCACATCCTGTTCGTCGCCGCGGGCAGCGGCATCACGCCGGTGTTGTCGCTCCTGAAGACGGTCCTCGCGCACGAGCCGGGTTCGCGCTGCACGCTGATCTACGGCAACCGGCGCATCGGCACGACGATGTTCCGCGATGCGCTCGCCGAACTGAAGAACCGCCATGTCGCGCGGCTGGCCGTGCACTATGTGTTCTCGCGCGAAGAGCAGGACGCGCCGCTCTTCAACGGCAGGCTCGACGCGGCGCGCATGGCGCGTTTTTTCGACACCCTTGTTCCCGCGGCGAGCGTCGACGAAGCGTTCGTCTGCGGCCCGGCGGGAATGATCGACTCGGTGAGCCAAGGATTGCGCTCTGCCGGAATCGCCGACGAGAAGGTCCACGTCGAACGCTTCGGCGACTCTGCCGCCGCTGCCGAACACCATGTCGAAGCGCGCGACGCCGACCACGCGCAAGTCACGCTCATCATCGACGGGCTGGCGCGGCAAGTCGAGTTTCGCCTCACGGATCCGTCGATCCTCGACGCGGCGCGGCGCAGCGGCCTCGAAGTGCCCTACGCGTGCAAGGCCGGCGTGTGCTCGACGTGCAAAGGCAAATTACTCGAGGGCGAGGTGCGAATGGACCGCAACTTTGCGCTCAGCGCCGCCGAGGTGGCGCTGGGTTTCGTGCTCTGTTGCCAGTCGCACCCGACGAGCGCTAAGGTCGTGATCACGCTCGACCAGCGCTGAGGCGCTGAGCAAAGCGAACGGCGTCCATGGCCCGAGCCCGCTCAGCGTTGTTCGAACCGAACCGCGAGACCATCGTCCGCGCTGCGGCGCAACTGTTCGCCGCGCAGGGCTACCCGGGAACGACGATGAGCGACGTCGCGCGCGCGTGCGGCATCTCGAAGGCGCTGCTCTACCACTATGTCGACGACAAGTACCGGCTCCTGTTCGAAATCGCCGACGGCCATGTGACGCGCCTCGAAGCACTCGTCGCCGAAGTGCAGCGCCTGCGGCTCACGCCGGAAAAACGCCTGCGCAAGTTGATCCAGCGCTTCGTCGAAGAGTACGCGTCCGCGCGCAATGAACACGGCGTCTTGACGCAGGACGTGAAGTTCCTCAAACCCGCCGACGCCAAACTGGTTCTCGCCAAGGAGCGCCACATCGTCGACGCGTTCGCGCGCGCGATTGGCGCGGCGCGCCCGGAACTCGACAGCGTGCCGCTCGCCAAGCCGCTGGCGATGTTGCTGTTCGGCATGATGAACTGGATGTTCACCTGGCTGCGGCCCGAGGGCCGCATCACGCACCACTCGATGGCGCCTATCGTCGCCGACCTGTTTCTCGGGGGCCTGGGCGCGGTGAGCGCGTCGGAACTGCCTTCTTCGCTGGCTTCTTCCGCGCCGGACTCGGCGCGACCGCGGCAATTTTCACTTGCAGCCGGATCACGCCCTTCGAATCGCGCGTGATCGCGCGCAGCGTGATTCCGCTGCGCCGGCCGGGAAACGAGGTCGACGTCTCGCCGACGTCCAGCAGCGTCTTCTTCCCCGAGCTGCCCGGAAATGGGTCTCCCGCGTCGCCCTGGTTCCAATCGTTCGGGTCGTTCAGGTCGTTGCGGCCGTCGGCCTGAACGAGAAACAAGCCCGGCGTGTTTGACGTTTCCTGTTGCCCCGATTCGTCGACACGCCAGACGAGCAGGCCCTCGCCCGGCAATGAAAAGTCGAAACCGCTGCGCTTGCGGTTTTCGAGCAAGAGGTATTGATTCGGCCCGAACGCTGGGCTCCTGATTCGCGCCACACGCCCCCGCGTCGGCGTGTACGGGCTCAGCGTCAGCGATCCGCTCTTCGTCATGGTTCGCACCCTGATCCAGCCATGCTGGAGCTTGTGCAGACCGGCCGGGTGCGCGGGCCGCGCGCCGTTGCCGTTGTAGGAGCCGCCGGCCATCAGGTCCCAGACGCCCGAGCCGTCCCACTCCATGCCGTCTTCGTCGTAGTTCGGGTCGTAGAAGTCCTGCCACTGGAACGCGAGGTGGCCGAGCTCGTGCGCGCACACGCCGACCTTGCAGTCGTTCGGCACCGTCAGGTAAATCGTCGCGTCCATGCCCGGACGCAACGTTCACCGGATTGCGCAACTGCCACTTGTGCGACCAGATTTCGCCACCGCGTAAATTCGGCGGCATGACTTCGGCGCCGCGCCCGGCGTGCACGACGATCAGCGCCGTGACGATGCCCTGGCCGAATTTGTCGAGCGCCGACTCGAACTTGACTCCCGCCGCCTTTGCCGCTTTCACCGCGTCTTCGGCGAGGCGCGGCGCGTTGCGCGGGTAGTCGCCCCAGGTCGTTCCGGAGTTGCCGTTCGTGTAGTACGAATACGGCTTGGGCAAACGCAGCCAGCCGTGCACCGAACCCGTGACGTGGACCTTGCCCAGGCTCACTTCGTCGTAGTAGTCGCGCACGCTGCCGCTCGGGTAGACGCCTTGCGAGAACAGCAGGTCTTCGTAGTGTTTTGCAGGCAGCGCCCCGGGCCGGTCCGAAAAATCGGCGAGCAGCACCTTGATCCGAACTTCGCCGATCACGGCTTGTGTCGGCACATCGATCAGTTCCGGCCCCGCAGGCGCAGCGCGAAAGCGCGCGCTGTCGTCCATCCCGACCAGGCCTTCGGCAGGGTTCGTGAAGCCGATCGAGACCAGGTACTGGGCGAACGACATCGTCTTGAATTTGCGGCTGCGCCGGTACTCCATGAACAGCATCGCCATCACGTCGGGCGACGGCGGAACGAGGCGCGGCACGGGTGGTGAAGATTGATGCTTTGGTTTCGACTGCGTCATGGCTTGTCCTCTCCAGATTCGGGTTGGGATTCGGTGCGGCCGAGCCGCGCGAGGATGATCGCCGCAGCGCGCGAACTCATCGGCAACAGAGTGTGAAGGATCGGCAGCTCGACCTGATCGACGATCCAGCCCACGCTCACCTCCGACAGCGCGACGACGCCGTCGTTCACCTCGCCCCGAAACGGCCCGGCCTGCCAGCGCGGGCCTGACACGCCGGCGATGCTTGTCGTCGGCACCGGGACAGCACCGATCGACGCCATTCTGGAACTCGAACCGAGCAGCTGACCGCAGTCGCGCGTCAAGGCGCGGAAGATCGGGTTGCCTTGCAGCGCCTGCGCGAGCCGCGCAGGCGAATGCGGCGAGCCGAGCAGGAACACATGGCGCGGCGGCGGCGTGCCCGTGCGGCAAGCGCGTTCACGGCGTCGCGGATCAGCACGCCACCGAGCGAATGGCCGATCAGCACGTAGGAATCTCGCGTCGCGAGCAGCGCGATCCGGGCGACGAGGCGGCGCCGGATCGCCGCAAAGTCTTCGGTGCTGACGAGGTAGCCGAAGGTGCGCGTCACGAGCCCGGCGCGGCGCAAGGACCACAGCAGCGGCCAGCCCGAAAGCGGCGAGCGCCCCATGCCATGAACGAAGAGTGCCTGCACCATGGCCCCCGGGTTGAACCGAACACGACTCACGCCGCATCCATGCAATCATCGCGCAGAACTGATCCCATGCACCCTCTAGACCACCCGATTGGCGACAAGACCCAGCATGACAAGGCGCTGAACGAAGGGCGCGACGCCAGAAATTCGTCATCCCGGCGTACGCCGGGATCCACTGGAAGGATTCGAGAAACGATGCGCCGAGCGTGCGGCTTCAACCCGTGGATACCGGCATTCGCCGGTATGACGAGGGGTCGCTGAACCATGTCGCGAATCAAGCCACACCATGTTTGACACCGTCGCCGTGCCGCTCTGGTTGTTGCTCGCGCTCGTGCTGCTCGCGTGCTGGAGCGTGCTCGTGTTGCTGCTCGCGCCGGGAATGCGCTGGTACCTGCGGCGGCGCCTGAACCGTGTCATCGCGCGCGTCAATTCGACGCTCGCGATGGAGCTGCCGTCGTTCAAGCTGACGCGCCGCCTGACGCTCATCGACCGCCTGTGCAACGACCCGAAGGTTCAGGCCGCAGCCAGCGAACACGCGGCGGCGAGCGGCGAGGCGCTGGCGCGCGTCGCGATGCGCATCGACCGCTATGCGCGCGAAATCGTCCCGTCGTTCAACGCCTACATCTACTTTCGGATTGGCTATTCGCTGTCGCGCGCGATCGCCCGACTGCTCTACCGGGTGCGCATCGGCTTTGCCGACGAAGCCGTGCTGCGCGACATTTCGCCCAAGTCGACGCTCGTGTTCGTCATGAACCACCGCAGCAACATGGACTACATCCTCGTCTCGTTCCTCGCCGCGGAGAAAGTGACGCTGTCGTACGCGGTCGGCGAGTGGGCGCGAATCTGGGGCCTGCAACAGCTGATCCGCTCCATGGGCGCGTTTTTCGTGCGGCGCAACTCGGGCGATCCGCTGTACCGCGTCGTCCTGCAGCGCTATGTGCAGATGGCCACCGAAGCCGGCGTGACGCAGGCCATGTTCCCCGAAGGCGGCCTCACCGTGGATGGCAAGCTGCGCACGCCGCGCTTCGGCCTGCTCGACTACATGTTGAAGAGTTTCGACGAACGCGACGCCGACGGCCGGCGCGACCTCGTGTTCTTGCCGGTCGGCCTGAACTACGACCGCGTGCTCGAGGACCGAACGCAACTGCTCAAGCTGCACCCGCAAGCCAAGCGCCCCAGTCGCACGAAGGCGATCAAGACCGTGTTCAGCTTCTGGGGCGGCCAGTTGTGGCGCGCTTTGAATGGGAGCTGGCACCGCTTCGGCTATGCGTGCGTCAATTTCGGCGCGCCGTTGTCGATGCGCGCCTGGTGCCGCGAGAACGGCGTGCGCTTCCCCGACCTGCCCGACGCGCAGCGCAAGGAACAGGTGACGCGTGTCGCGGATCATCTGATGCGCAGCATCGGCCAGGTGATTCCGGTGCTGCCGGTGTCGCTCGTCGCCGCGCTGTTCAGCGCCGCGCCGCAGCGGCGCTGGTCGGAGCTGGAGTTGAAAGCGGCGATGCACGAGCGCATGGCGCGCCTGCAGGCGCACGGCGCGCACCAGTACATTCCGCGCCAGGATCAGGACTACGCGTTCGGCGTCGGGCTGCGCATGCTCGTGCAGCGCCACATGGTCGTGGAAGACGCTGGACTGTTTTCAGTCGCGCCCGATTCGCTCGAGATCGTCGCCTACTACGCGAACGCGATCGCGCACCTGGACGGCGAACCGGCAAGCGCCGCGAGCGGCGCACCCCTCGCCGTGGGAGCGGCAGCCTGAACTTCGACGCCATCGTCGTCGGCCTGGGCGCGATGGGAAGCGCCACGCTTTATCAGCTCGCCCGGCGCGGCGCGCGCGTGCTCGGCATCGACCGCTTCGACCCACCGCACGACCAAGGGTCGAGCCATGGGTCGACGCGCATCACGCGCCTCGCCGTCGGCGAAGGGCCGCAGTTCGTTCCGTTCGTGCAGCGCTCGCACGAGATCTGGCGCGAGCTCGAAGCCGAACTCGGCGTCGAGTTGCTCGTGCAATGCGGCGGCCTCGTGATCGGCCCGCGCCGTGGTGGCGCCGAACTGCACGGCCAGCAAGACTTTGTCGCCGCAACGTTGCAGGTGGCACGCCAGTTCGGGATTGCGCACGAATGGCTCGACGCGGCCGCGATCGGCAAACGCTTCCCACAATTCAACTTGCGCGGCGACGAGCACGCGTGTTTTGAAGCCGGCGCGGGCTTCGTGCGGCCTGAAGCGTGCATCGCTGCGCAGCTCCAACTCGCGCGCCGCGCCGGCGCGTCGATCATGACCGGCGAGGCGGTGACTGCGCTCGCCGCGGACGGCGCAGGCGTTGCCGTGACCCGCGCCGGCGTGACGCATCGCGCCGCGCGCGCAGTGATCAGCGCCGGCGCGTGGGCACCGGGCCTCGCCGGCGGGCGCTTTGCGACTGAGCTCAGGGTTCGGCGCCAGACCCTGCACTGGTTCGAACCCCTGGATCGCGCCGCGTACGCGCCGGATCGCTTTCCGATCTTCATCTGGTCGCACGGCGCGCTCTCTTCCCAGGCGTTTTACGGCATCCCGATCGCCGACGCGCACGGCGGCGTCAAGGTGGGGACCCAACAGCACGCAGCCGACACGAGCGCCGATTCAGTGCAGCGCGACGTGAGCGACGCCGAAAGCGCGGCCCTGCACGCCGACCATGTGCACGGCCGGCTGCGGGCAATCACGGCGCAGCGCCGCCACGCGGCGGCTTGCCTCTACACGGTGGCGCCCGACGCAAACTTCATCATCGACCGGCACCCCGAGGTCGAAGCGGCGATCGTCGTCTCCGCGTGTTCAGGTCATGGTTTCAAACACTCGGCGGCGCTCGGCGAAGCGCTCGCGCAGTCCCTCCTGGAAGATCGCTCGACGCTCGACCTGGCGCCGTTCCAGTGGCGTTGAGCGACTGAGCGAACCGCTCACTCGTTCGGCACGAAGATCCAGAGCAGGACGTAAATGACGAGTCCGAAGCCGCCGCAGAGCAACAGCGCGGCGAACAGGAGCCGCCACACCCACGCCTCGACCGCAGTCGCGCGCGCCACGCCGCCGCACACGCCGCCGATCCAGCGGTCCGCACGGCTGCGCCGCAAGGCGTTGATCGCCGCCAGCGGGGGGATGGGTTGCGCCGGCGCTCCCTCGGCGGCTGCGCCGTCCAGGGTCCGCGCCTTCGCGCGCGCAAACTCAGCGTCGCTCAGCGCGCCGCGTTGATGCAGGTCTTGCAATTTCGCCAGTTCGTCGCTCATCGTCATTGAGGGCTCCTCTGCCGATTCGGCGCCGGCGCCGTACGCCGGCGTTGACCCACGCGCGGGGAAATGATGCGCCCGATTGTCGGCGAAGCGCTTGACGCCGCACAAGAATCGCCGGCGCCGCAGCGAGCTCGCCTGCACATGCCCAAGGCGGCCAGCGGGGTCGTCGGATTGTTATCCTCTGCCCCATGTCGTCCGAGCGGCAGAAAATCGAAAGTGCCATCGCGGCGCTCGAGGACCAGCGCGCGATGCTCGGCAGCGCGCTTGCCGATGCGACGCTCGCCGCGCTGCGCGCCAAATTGGCAGCGCTCGACGCCGCGGCGCCGCCCGAGCAGGCGCTGCGCCAGGTGAGCGTGCTGTTCCTCGACGTCGTCGGCTCGACCGCGCTTGCCGAGCACCTCGATCCGGAAGACATGCACGCCGCGATCGACGCCCTGCTCGCGCGCTGCACGGAAATCGTCGAGACGCATCAAGGCAAGGTCCTGCAATACGCCGGCGACAGCCTGCTCGCTGCGTTCGGCGCGAACGAGGTGCGCGAAGACGATGCGCAGCGCGCCGTGCACGCCGGCCTGGCGCTGCTCGCCGAGGGCCGGCGCCATGCCGATTCGCTCGCGCGCCGGCACGGCCACACCGGCGTCGACGTGCGCATCGGCGTGCACACCGGCACGGTGCTGCTCGGCGGCGGCGTCGACGCGGCAGCACAGCATCCGCGGCAGCACGGTGCACGTCGCGGCGCGAATGGAGCAGTCGGCGCCCGCCGGCGGGCTGCGCATCAGCCACGACACCTATCGCCATGTGCGAGGCGTGTTCGACGTGCAGGCGCAGCCGCCGCTCGCGCTGAAGGGCCTCGCCGAGCCGCTCATCACTTACCTCGTGCAGCGCGCCAAGCCGCGCGCGTTTCGCGTCGCGACGCGCGGCATCGAAGGCGTCGAGACACGCATGATCGGGCGCGACACCGAACTCGCGCTGTTGCAGGAGGCGTTCCTGCGCGTTGTGCGCGAGAGGCGGCTCGTGAGCGCGCTGATCGTCGCCGAAGCCGGGCTCGGCAAGAGCCGCCTGCTCTACGAGTTCGAGAACTGGGCCGAGGCGCGCCCGGAACCTTTTTGCTTCTTCCAGGGGCGCGCCGATCCGCAGACGCACAACCGACCCTACGGCCTGTTGCGCGACGTGCTCGCCTGGCGCGTGCAGATCGCCGACGACGACAGCATGCACCGCGCGCGGCGCAAGTTCGAGCAAGGCATCGCACCGCTCTTCGAAGCCGATGCAGGCGCCGACCTGGCGCTGGCCCAGGTTCACCTGCTCGGCCACCTGATCGGCCTGGACTTCGCGCGCAGCGCGCATGTGCACGGCATCCAGGACGATCCGCGGCAGATCAGGGAGCGCGGATTCCACGCTGCGGCGCAGGTGTTTCGCCGCATCACGGCCCAGCACGACGCGCCGGTCGTCTTGCTGCTCGACGACCTGCACTTCGCCGACGACGGTTCGCTCGACTTCCTGCGCCACTTGGGCGACGTGAACCGCGACGTTCCGATGCTCGTTCTCGGCCTCACCCGGCCGTCCCTGTTCGAGCGGCGCAGCGACTGGCGCGCCGAGCCCCCCACCGAACAGCACATTCGCCTCGAACCGCTCGACCCGGGCGTGAGCCGATCGCTCGCCGACGAGCTGCTGAAGAAGCTCGAGCAGATTCCCGCGCGCGCTGCGCGACCTGGTCACGCGCAGCGCCGAAGGGAACCCGTTCTACATGGAAGAACTGATCAAGATGCTGATCGACGAAGGCGCGATCCGCGTTGCCGCTGATCGCTGGAGCGCGGACCCCGCCAGGCTCGACGCGACGCGCGTGCCGCAGACGCTGACCGGCGTATTGCAGGCGCGCCTGGACGGCTTGAAGCCGGCCGAGAAGCTGGCGCTGCAGCAGGCGTCGGTGATCGGGCATGTGTTCTGGGACCAGGCACTCGCTGCGATCGACAGCGCCGCACCGCAGACGCTTCCGGCGCTCGCGCAGCGCGAGCTCGCGATACCGCACCCGGACACGTCTCTCGACGGAATCCGCGAGTTTGCCTTCAAGCACCAGATCCTGCACCACGTCGTCTACGACACGGTGCTCAAGCCGATGCGCCGCACCTGCCACGCGCTCGTCGCCGCATGGCTCGCCGGGCTGCGCGGCGCACGCACGAACGATTTCCTCGGCGCGATCGCCGAGCACTTCGACAAGGCCGGCGACGCCGACCAGGCGTGCGAATTCTTCACCCGCGCTGCCGAGCACGCAAAACAACGCGACGCGCATGAAGCGGCCTTGGGCTACGTGGCACGCGCCTTTGCGCTGCTGGACGCTGCACCGGCGGGCGCCGCGCCGGGCGTCCCGCAGCACCACGCGCAACTGCGCTGGCGTCTGCTCGACGTGCGCGAGCGCATCCACGATCTGCGCGGCGAGCGTGACGAACAGCGCGCCGACATCGAGGCGCTGACGCAGGTCGCGCAGGCGCTGGACGACACCGCCCGGCGCGCCACGGCGGCCTCGAGGAACGCCAATTTCGCGATGCGCCTGGGCGACTATGCGACCCAGGCCATCTGTGCCCGGCAAGCGCTGCAGCTCGCCACGCAGGCCGGCGTGCCGGAATTGCGCCTGCGCGCGCAGCGCCAGCTCGCCAGCGCGCTCGGCTACCTGGGCGACGTCGCCGCCGGCAAGGCGCTTGCCGAGGAAGGCCTGGCGAGCGCGCGTGCGGCAGGATTGCGCCAACTCGAGCCGCTGTATCTGAACACCTTGTCGGTCATCGCGAGCATGCAGGACGACCAGCTCCGCAGGCTCGAATTGCTCCAGCAACTCCTGCCGATCGACCGCGAACTCGGCAACCGGCGCGACGAAGCGGTGAACCTGGGCAATCTGGGCGCTGCGCTGCTCTCGCTCGGCGAGGTCGCGCAGGCGCAGTCAGCCTTTGGAAGAGGCGCTGCGAATTGCCCGTGCGATCGGCGACCGCCTCAACCAACCCTATACCCTGTCGATGCTGTCCGAACTCGCGCTCATTCAAGGCAACGTCGCGCTGGCACACAGTCGCGCGCTGGCGGCGGTCGAACTCGCGCACGCCGTGCACAGCGCCGAAACCGAGGCGATCGCGCTGTGCACCTTGGGCAGCGTCGAACACGCGCTCGGCCGATCACGACGCCGCGCTTCGCGACCTTCGAAGAGGCGCGCCAGACGGCGCTGGCGATCGGCGACGCGTTGCAATTCGACGCCTGGGCCGGCATGGCGCGCGCTTTGCTCGCGCAGGATCAGGTCGCCGCTGCGCTGCACATCGTGGAACAGCTCCTGATCCAGATGCACACCCCACAAGCGCTGGAAGGCGCCGGCGGGCCACGCCTCATCGAGTGGAGCTGCTGCCAGGTGCTGATGCGCGCCGGCGACGCACGCGCCGCCCAAGTGCTTGCGCATTCTCACACCCAACTTCAGGCGAAAGCGGCCGCGATCAGCAACCCTGCGATGCGCCGCAGTTTCCTGACCCAGGTGGCAGAGCACCGCGAGATCGTGGCAGCATGGCAGGCGCTGCGGTGAAGGACACTTGGCACACCGCGGCGCAAGACACGGAGGCTGCACGATGAACGAGTCCCCCACGGCCGAGCCGGTTCAGATCACGGTCAACGCCTCGCAGTCGGTGTCCGCACTGGCGCTGGCGCGGCCTGCGCCGCGTGCCGCTTTCGTTTTCGCGCATGGCGCGGGCGCCGGAATGGCGCATGCGTTCATGAGCGCGGTCGCGTCAGGGCTGGCCGACCGAGGCATCGCCAGCTTGCGCTACCAGTTCCCGTTCATGGAGCGAGGCGCCAAGCGCACCGATCCACCCGCGCTCGCGCACGCCACGGTGCGCGCCGCGGTCGCGCAGGCGGCGCTGCTCTGGCCCGCATTGCCTCTGATTGCCGGGGGCAAATCGTTCGGCGGACGCATGACGTCGCAAGCTCAAGCCGCAGCGCCGCTGCCGGGCGTTCAAGGGCTCGGGTTCATCGGCTTCCCGCTGCACCCGGCGGGCCAACCCGGCAGCGAGCGCGGTGCGCATCTGTTCGAAGTCCACTTGCCGATGCTGTTCCTGCAAGGCACGCGCGACGACCTCGCCGACTTGGGGCTTCTCGAGTCGCTGACGCGGCAGCTGGCGCCACGCGCGACGCTGACGCTTTTCGAAGACGCCGACCACGCTTTTCATGTGCCGGCACGAAGTGGCCGCAAAGACAGCGACGTTCTCGCCGAACTGCTCGACGCGCTTGCGAATTGGGTTGACAGCGTGGCGGGGAATCGGCGCGCCGCGCCGCGCTGAGCCCCGATGGCGCCCAAGCCGCGACGCGCAGATGCGCCAAAACAAGGACCCGCGCTGGCGCGCTACGCAGCCAAGCGCAACTTCGAGCGCACGCCGGAGCCGGGGGCGATCGCTGTCGAGCCGAACGCGATTGCCGCCCCTGCGCAGACGCGGGCGCTGTCCTTCGTCATCCAGAAGCACTGGGCGACGCGGCTGCACTACGACTTCCGCCTCGAGCTGGACGGCGTGCTGCTGAGCTGGGCCGTTCCCAAAGGCCCAAGCCTGGACCCACAGGAAAAACGCGTCGCGATCCACGTCGAAGACCATCCGGTCGCGTACGGCGGCTTTGAGGGAATCATCCCGCCCAAACAATACGGCGCCGGGACCGTGATCGTGTGGGACCACGGCACGTGGGAGCCGGTGGGGGATGGCAAAACCGGCCTCGCGCAGGGCAAGTTGCTGTTCAAGCTGCACGGCGAAAAACTCGCCGGCCTGTGGGAGCTGGTGCGAATCGCCAAACCGGGCGACAAGCAGGATCCGTGGATCCTGTTCAAGAAACGCGACGCGTGGGCCCGGCCACTCGGCGAGTACGACGTGATCTCGGCATTGCCCGACAGCGTGATCGACAAACCGCTCGGGCTGCTCGAGGCGCGCGAGCCCGGCCCTACACCCGGTGCGGCCCCTGCGAAGGCGCCGCTGGCACTCGCCGACGTTCCCGGCGCCACCCCGGCCGAGATGCCCGCCACTTTGGCGCCGCAACTGGCGACGCTCGCGACCCACGTGCCGACCCGCGGCACCTGGAGTTGCGAAGTCAAGTTCGACGGCTACCGCCTGCTCGCGCGCATCGAAAACGGCCGTGCCAAGCTGTTCACGCGCAACGGCAATGACTGGACCGACAAGCTGGCCCGGCTCGCCGAAGCGCTCGCGCAACTGCCGGTGCAGTCGGCGTGGCTCGACGGTGAAATCGTCGTCATGAACGCTGCCGGCGTTCCCGACTTCAACGCGCTGCAAAACGCCTTCGACGCGGCGCGCCCGGCTTCGATCGACTACTTCGCCTTCGACCTCGTCTACCTGGACGGCTTTGACCTTCGCGCAGCGCCGCTGCACGCGCGGCGCGCCTTGCTCGAGCCACTCATCGGCTCGGCACATCATCCGCGCCTGCGTTTCAGCGCTGCCTTCGCCGCCGATCCGGCGAGCGTTCTCGAATCGGCGCGCGCGCTCGGCTTGGAGGGAATCGTCGCCAAACGCAGCGACGCAACCTACTCGTCGACGCGCTCCAGCAGTTGGCTGAAGTTGAAATGCCACGCTCGCCAAGAATTCGTCATCGGCGGCTACATCCTTCGCGACGGCTCGAGCAGCGAAGTGGGCAGCCTGATGCTCGGCGTCTACGACGCGATGGGCGCGCTCATCCACGCAGGCAACGTCGGCACCGGCTGGAGCGCCGCCACCGCGTCGACCTTGCGCAGCCGTCTGGCGCCGCTCGAGGCCAAGACGAGCCCGTTCGCCGGGCCGATCGAGATGAGCCGCTGGTCGCGCCGCGCTGCCGGCGTGCCGCGCTGGGTCGCGCCGCAGCTCGTCGCGCAAGTGCAGTTTCGCGACTGGACGCCGGACGGCCATGTTCGCCACGCGTCGTTCCAGGGCCTGCGAGACGACAAGGCGGCGCGCGACGTGGTGCGCGAAGGCGCGAGCGCTGTACCGCCCGCGCCATCGCCGCAGGCACTGCGCGCAGCGTCGGCGGCGCGCGGCGGCACCGGCGCGGCGGCTGCTGCAGCGAACCGCGTCGGCACGATCCGGATCACGCACGCCGAGCGGATCATCGACGCCGCGAGCGGCATCACCAAGCTCGACCTGGTGCGCTACTACGAAAGCGTGTCGTCCTGGATGCTGCCGCACTTGCAGGGGCGGCCGGTGACGCTGGTGCGTGGCCCGACCGGCGTCGCCGGCGAGCTGTTTTTCCAGAAGTTTTCCGAGGCGTCGAGCATTCCGGGCTTACGCGAGCTCGACCCGACACTCTGGCCGGGCCATCCGCCGTTGCTCGAGGTGCCCAACGCCGAGGCGCTGATCAGCGCAGCGCAAATGAACGTGATCGAGTTCCACACCTGGAACTCGCTCGCGTCGAAGATTCAGAAGCCGGACCGAATCGTCTTTGACCTCGACCCCGGCGAAGGCGTCGCGTGGACGCGCGTCCAGGAAGCCGCGATCCTGACCCGCGCGATGCTCAGCGAACTGGGCTTGCAGAGCTGGCTCAAGACGAGCGGCGGCAAGGGGCTGCACGTCGTCGTGCCGATCACGCCGCGCCTGGGTTATGACGAAGTCAAAGCGTTCTCCCAGGCCGTCGTGCAGCACCTCGCGAAAACGATTCCCTCGCGCTTCGTCGCCAAGAGCGGGCCGGCGAATCGGGTCGGCCGCGTTTACGTCGACTATTTGCGCAACAGCCACGGCGCGACGACCGCCGCAGCGTTCTCGGCGCGCTCACGCCCGGGGCTCGGGGTGTCGATGCCGATCGCATGGGAACAACTCGCGGCGTTGAAGAGCGGCGCGCAATGGTCGGTCGCGACGGCGCGCGAATACTTGTCATTTCAGAGAGACGACCCGTGGGCCGGATACTGGACGATCCGCCAGACCTTGACTGCCGCGAAGAAGGTTCTCGCTGCAGGTCACGTGCGATGATGGGCAGCACTCCCTCCTGCCCGAACCCGGACCATGGACCTTCACACCTGGCTCATCTACCTCCTGGCGGCGACCGGCCTGTCGCTCTCGCCCGGGCCGAATGGCCTGCTTGCGTTGACGCATGGCGCGATGCACGGCCGGCGCAAGGCGCTGTTCACGATCTTCGGCGGTGCGTTCGGCTTCACGGTCGCGATCGGCGTCTCGATGTTCGGCATCAGCGCCTTGCTCGAGACGTCTCTGGTGTGGCTCACGGTGATGAAGTGGCTCGGCGGCGCCTACCTCGTGTGGCTCGGGGTTCAGGTGTGGCGCGCGGCGCCGATCGGGCTCGAAGTGCGTGGATCCACGACAACACGCGGCGGTTGGTCGCTGTTCCAGCAAGGCGCACTCTCGGCGCTGACGAACCCCAAGGGGCTGCTCTTCTTCGCCGCGTTTCTGCCCCAGTTCATCGACCCGGCGCGCAGCCTGTTGATCCAGTTCGTGATCATGGCGGGGACGTTCGCCGTGATTGAAATCGCGACCGAAGCCTTCATCGCGAGCATGGCGCACCGCGTCAGCCCGTGGCTCGCGCGCGTCGGGCGGCGCTTCAACCAGGCGTGCGGCGGCGTCTTTGTCGCGATCGGCGTCGCGCTGCCGCTGCGCAGCTGATCCGTCGAAGCGGTGCGACGCTCGGTTTCGAGTCCACGGGCTCGCACCACAGGACCGAGCCGTGCCCATTGACTTGCGCGCAACAAATCCGCCACGCCGGGCTTGATTGGAGGTGCGCGGGCGAGGATTTCGCAGTAATCTCGCGTCCTCTCGATTCCCGATGTAGGCGCTCATCATGGCTGCTCGTTCCATCGCCTCGCTGTCGCTCAGCTTTGGCCTCGTGTCGATCCCGGTGAAGGTGTTCTCCGCCACCGAGAGTTCGACCAGCGTCAGCTTCAACCTGCTGCACCAGTGCGGCTCGCGCGTGAAGCAGCAATACCTGTGCATCAAGGAAAACATTCCGGTCGAGCGCGCCGACATGGTGAAGGGCTACGAGTTCGAGAAAGACCGCTACGTGATGTTCACGCCGGCCGAACTCAAGACGATGGAAGAGGCGCCGAGCTCGACGGTCGACATCGTCTCGTTCATTCCGCTGTCTGCAGTGAACCCGATCTACTACGACAAGGCGTATTACCTCGCGCCCGACAAACGCGGCGCCAAGCCTTACGGCCTGCTGCTCGCGGCGATGCAGGAGAGTGGCCGCTGCGCGCTCGCGCGCTGGGCGTGGAAGGGCAAGCAGTACGTCGTGCAGGTGCGCCCCGGCGACGGTGGCCTGATCCTGCAGCAACTGCTTTACGCCGAGGAAGTGCGTTCGATGAAGGATCTCGAGATCGAGAAGGCCGAGATCCAGAAACCCGAGCTGCAACTCGCGCTGCAACTCATCGACCAGATCTCGGCGGAAGCTACGATCCCGGCGCGTACCACGACGAAGAGAAAAAGCGCATCCTCGCCGCGATCGACGCGAAGATCGAAGGCAGGCAGGTGGTCGCGACCGACGGCCAGGAACCGCAGGCGGGCGCGCAGGTGATCGATCTGGTCGAAGCGTTGCGCGCGAGTCTGGCGCCGCGCAAGGCGGCAGCAAAGGCCGCCGAGACTTCCGGCGCCGGGCCGGTGGCCGTGCCCGCCCCTCCCGCCGCGGCCGTGGCGACGAGCGCAACCGCCGTACCCGCGGCGGCCGCGGCGCCACCGGCGAAGGAGCGCAAGGCCGCCAAACGCGCGACGCCTGCGCCGCAACCCGCCGAGCCGGCCGAGGTGCCGCTGCGCAGCCGCGCCGGCAAGTAGGACCCGTTGGCCGACGCGCCGTACACGCTGCGCAGCATCGAATCGATGCTCGGCCTGTCGCGGGCCGTCATCACCGGTCTTGTCAACGCCGGCTTCGTCACGCCGACCCGCGGCAAGCGGCGCGAATACCGGTTCAGCTTCCAGGACGTCGTGCTGCTGCGCACCGCGCACGCCTTGCAAGCGGCGCAAGTGCCGGCGCGGCGCATCGTGCGTTCGTTGCAGCGCTTGCGGGCGACGCTGCCGGGCGAATTGCCCTTGACAGGGCTGCGCATCACCGCCGTCGGCGGCGACGTCGCGGTACGCGAAGGCGAGCATCAATGGAGTGCGGAGTCCGGCCAGCTGTTGATCGATTTCGAGGTCAAACCAGGGCGCGGCAGCGTTCAGTTCCTCGCCGCGTCAGCCGTCGCCCGTCGCTGAAGACGACGCGCGGGCCTGGTTCGAACGTGGCGTCGCCCTCGAAGCCAAACAACCGGCGCAGGCGGAACACGCGTATCGAGAAGCGATCGCGCGCGCGCCGACCTTTGTCGACCCGTATCTGAATCTGGGCGTTCTGCTCGGCGACGCCGGGCGCGCCCTTGACGCCGTGCAGTGTTACGCCCAAGGGCTGGCCCATTGCCCGCGCGAGGCATTGCTGCACTTCAACCTCGGCGTCACGCTCGAAGACCTGGACCAGCCGGTTGACGCGCTGCGGTCCTACGAGAACTGCCTGCGCCTCGCGCCGGCGATGGCCGACGCGCACTTCAACGCGGCGCGCTTGTACGAGGAATCGGGCCGCGCAGCGCTGGCCATCCGCCACTATGGCGAGTACCGGAGGTTACAACGCTAGACCGAGCGGTGCAGGGCAGAATCGCCCCATGTCCGCATCCTGGCTGATCGTCGTCGCGTCGCTGCTGTTCGCCACCATGGGCGTGTGCGTGAAGCTCGCGTCGGCACAGTACGGCAGCGGCGAGATCGTGATGTACCGCGGCCTCGTCGGTGCGCTCATGATCGGCGTGATGTGCCGCTGGAGCGGGCAGACGCTGCGGACCGCATTGCCGGCACAACATGCGTTGCGCAGCCTCACCGGCGTCACGGCGCTGTGCCTGTGGTTCTACGCGATCGGCAAGCTGCCGCTCGCCACGGCGATGACGTTGAACTACACCTCGTCGCTCTGGATCGCCCTGTTCCTGATCGGCGGCGCGGCGATTTTCCGCACCAAGCCGGTCGACCCTAGGTTGGTGTTGGCGGCGCTGCTCGGTTTCGTCGGCGTCGTGCTCGTGCTGCGCCCGACGATCGAGCAGGATCAGCTCTGGTACGGCGTGGTCGGCCTGCTCTCGGGAATGGTGTCGGCCACCGGCTACCTGCAGATCATCGCCATGGGGCGCGCCGGCGAACCGGAGAGTCGAATCGTCTTCTACTTTTCGATCGGCGGCGTCATCGGCGGCGCGGCGTTGACCGCCCTCACCGGCTGGCACGCGCACAATCTGCGCGGCATCGGCCTGCTGCTCGCGGTGGGTGTTTTCGCCACCCTGGCACAGCTCATGTTGACGCGCGCCTACGCGCGCGGCCGCACGCTCGTCAACGCGAGCCTGCAGTATCTCGGAATCGGTTTTTCGTTTCTTTTCGACGTGCTCCTGTTCGCCGAGCGCGTGACATGGATCGCGCTGCTCGGCATGCTGCTCATCGTCGGCGCGGGCGTGCGCGCGACGCTGCTGCGCAGCGCGCCACTTGCCCCCAGTGCCACAACGGTGAAGGAGTGATCGGGTATCGTCGACAGGCGCACCGACCCCATTCACTTCGGAGGACAGCAGCATGCGAACGACAGGAGTGAACCCCCCACCCGACCCCCAAGTCGACGCCGCAACACAGCGTGACCTGGCGAGCGTCATCGACCGCGCCTGGGAGTCGGCCCCAGGAACGATCCATCCCACGATCGTGCACGACGCCGTCGAGTTCGTCCTGGATGCCCTGGACGCCGGGCGCCTGCGCGTCGCGCAGCGCCAGGCTGTGGGCCAGTGGAGCGTGAACCAGTGGGTGAAGAAGGCCGTGCTGCTGTCGTTCAGCCTCTCCGACAGCAAGCTCATGAACGCCGGCGGCATGTCGTACTTCGACAAGATCGACTCCAAGTTCTCCGGCTTCGACGAGGCCGAGATGCGCGCCAGCGGCGTGCGCATGGTTCCGCCGGCGATGGTGCGGCACGGCGCCTACCTCGCGCGCAACGTCGTCGTGATGCCGAGTTTCGTCAACATCGGCGCCTTCGTCGACGAAGGCACGATGGTCGACAGCTGGGTCAGCGTCGGCTCATGTGCGCAGATCGGAAGACAAGTGCACCTGAGCATGGGGGTGCAGATCGGCGGCGTGCTCGAGCCGATGCAGGCGAACCCGACGATCATCGAAGACAACTGCTTCGTCGGTGTGAATTCGTCCGTCGTGGAAGGCGTCATCGTCGAGGAGAACGCGGTGATTTCGATGGGCGTGCACCTGGGCCGCAGCACGAAGATCTTCGACCGCGAGACGCGCGAGGTGAGCACGGGGCGGATTCCGGCGGGCTCGGTCGTCATCGCCGGCACGCTGCCGTCGCCGGACGCCAGCTACAGCACGGCCTGCGCAGTGATCGTGAAGAAGGTCGACGCGCAAACCCGCGCCAAGACGAGCATCAACGAGTTGTTGCGCCAGTGACGCATTGCCAGCGCGCCGCCCTTCGTTGCGGGCGGTCGCCTTGCGGCGTCGGCGTCAGTCTTGGCGCTGCAGCGCAAGCACGCGGCTGATCGCGCGGGCGACTTCTTTCGCCTCGACCGGCTTCGCCACATGGTCGTCCATTCCGGCCTCGATGTAGGCTTCGCGGTCCTCGAGCATCGCGTTCGCCGTCAGCGCAACGATCGGGATGTTCGCCACTTCGCCGTCGAGCGCACGAATCTGCCGCGCCGCCGCCATGCCGTCGAGTTCGGGCATCTGGATGTCCATGAGCACGAGGTCGTAGGTTCCCGCCTTCAACATCGCGACGGCCTGCAAGCCGTCGCTCGCCATCTCGCAGCTGTGGCCGAGCTGCGCCAGCATGGCGCGGATCACGAGCTGGTTCACTTCGTTGTCTTCGGCGACCAGAATGCGCAGGCCTTCGACCATCTCGGTGCCCGCCTCAAACTGGGTGTCGGCGCTGGCCAGCCGCAACGAATGGCCGCGCTGCAGCGTCACCTGGACGCGAAACACGCTGCCCTGGCCGACTTGCGTCTGCACGTCGATGCGCCCGCCCATCAGGTCGACGAGGCCGCGGCTGATCGCCAGGCCGAGGCCGCTGCCGCCATAGCGCCGCGCGATGCCGCTGTCGGCCTGGATGAAACGCTCGAACAGCGTCGGCAGCACGTTCGCCGCGATGCCGATGCCGGTGTCGCGCACTGACGCGTCGAGTTCCACCCGGCCGTCTTCGAGCGCGCGGTAGACGACGTCGACGCTCACCGAGCCGCGCTCGGTGAACTTGACGGCGTTGCCGATCAGGTTGAACAGCACCTGGCGCAGCCGCCCTTCGTCGCCCATGAGCACGGCGGGCAAACCGCTCTGGAACTGGAGTTTGAATTGCAGGCCCTTCTCCTGCGCCCGCGTCGCCACCGACGCCGCCACTTCCTCGACCAGACGGCGCGGGTCGAACTCGGCGATCACGAGTTCGAGCTTGCCGGCTTCGACCTTGGAGAGGTCCAGGATGTCGTTGATCAGCGCGAGCAACGCCTTGCCCGAACTGCGGATCGTGCGCGCGTAGCTGCGCTGCTCCTCGGTGAGCTCGGTCTTGAGCATCAGGCTGTTCATGCCGAGCACGCCGTTCAGCGGCGTGCGGATCTCGTGGCTCATCGCGGCGAGGAACTGCGACTTGGCATGGTTCGACGCTTCGGCAGCGGCCTTGGCTCGCGCCAGCTCGCGTTCTGCCTTCGTGATGTCGCGCATCACGCCGACGACGCCGCCGTCGGGTGTGCGGCGCTCGATGACGTGGATCACGCTGCCGTCGCCGAGATCTTGTTCGAACATGCCGTCGCCGCTGCGGTGCAAGGCCAGACGCATCTCGCGCCAAGCCTGCCGCTTGACGGGGTCGTCGGGAACGATGGCCCGGGCGGCGACGTCGACAAACGTCTCGAAACTCACGCCGACAGCGATCACCGGGCGCAGCCACGGGAACATCTCGAGGTAGCGCGCGTTCCATGCAACGACGCGGTCTTGTGCGTCGCACAGCATAAAGCCGTCGGCCATCGAGGCGAGCGCGCGGTCCATGATGTCTTTGGACTTCGCGATTTCGAGCCGCGCCTGTGCGAGTCGGCCGAGTTGCCAGTGGGCTGCGCCACCCGCGGCGAGAAGCATCGCAATGAAGACCGCGACCGCACTCAGGATCAGGTTCCGGTCCTGGCGCCAATCCGCGAGCGCGGCCTGGCGCGAAATCCCGGCGGAAATCCGGATCGATCGGTACAGCGACGGGCGCGCTGCGAGGATCGTCGGCGCAGCATCGAGCCGCCCTGCGATGTGCACGGCCGTACCCCCCAGCGCTTGCGCCGGCAGCGGCGTGGCGAGGAGCTGGCCCAACGCGGCGTCGCTGGCCGGAACGCTGGCTAGCAACAGCCCGTCGTCGCGTTCGAGCGTCACGACCAGGCCCGGAATCTGCACCGATTGCGCCAGGATCGTCGTGATGATCGAGAGTGGCACTTCGGCCACCGCGAGCACACGCTGCCCCGGCACGAGCTGCACCGGCCGCGCCAGGTAGAGGCCACGTTCCGAGGTGGCGAAGCTGATCAACGGCGCGCTGATCTGCATCATCGGCGCCGCCTGGCTCAGCGTGTTGTAGGCAAACTGCGCCGGCAGCGGAAAGCCCAGGCGCGCGGTCTGCTCGCCCGCCGCAGCCAGCACGCGGTCGTCGGAGTCGACCACGGCGAGGTCGCGATATTCGAGATTTCGCTTCACGATGCCGCGCAGCAGCCGATCGGCCGTGGCGCGATCGAGCACCCCATCGGGCCCGAGCGCGGGCGCGAGCAGACCGCCCATGTCGGCGAGCAACAGGTCGACACCGATCAAGGTGCGATTCAGCGCCGCTTCGGCGCCACTCACGAACCGGAGCACTCGCTCCTGCGTGTCGACGATCGCGTCGCGCTCGGCGCGCTGCGTGAGCCAGGCCGCTGCACCCGCTGCGGCGACGACGAATACACCGACCGTGCCCCAGATCGCAAGGATCAAGCGGCGTTGGGTCACCAAACCCATGCCGGGTGGGTTGCCCGCGGTCGCGGCCAGCTGAAGCATCAGGGCGACGGCAGATCGAATCCGCTGGTCGGACCCAAGGTCTGCTTCCAGACCGCCCCGCATTGCGGGCCGCAGCGCTTCAGCCAGCCCGGCAAGACGGTCTTCACCAGGATCTCGCGGCGCCGGCTGGCGTCGGCGGCGTTCTCGCGGACTTCGGTCATCCGGCCCTTGCGGCCGGCTGCGCACGCTGCTCCGCCGATGTTGCAGGCGATGCCATCGCTCGTTTCCTTCTCCGCCTCGGCCCAGATCGCCTGTTCCAGCTTGGGCAGTTCGCGGCGCAGCAGGTCTTGCAGATCCTTCGCCAGCGCGCCCCACGCAGCGCCGTTGGCGACGAATGCGGCGACACCCCAGTTCACCGGCGTCGTGTGAATGTGGCTCGTGACTTCATGCAAGCCGATCGTATTCCCCGACATCGTTCCGGTGATCGCGCAATCGATGTTGCCGCTGCGCATGTTGGCGACGATCTCCGCCAGGGGGGTCTGCACCGGTGTCGCACCGAGCGAGACGACCCAATCCGATTGGGTGGCGCTGGAAATCCGAACCCGGCGCCCGGCCAGATCGGCGAGGCTCGCGAGCGGTTTGGCGCAGAACGTCACTTGCGCCGGGTACGCATAGAGCGCAAGCAGCTCGCTACCATAACGCTCGCGCAGCACTTTCTCCAGGTAGGGTCGAAAGGCGCCGACGCTGCGGCGCAGCGTCGCCACGTCGGGATTCAGCCCAGCCAGGTCCGGCGCACCGAACTCGGCGTCGTGCACCGCGCTCAGATTGAGCAACGAGGTACCGAAGGGCACGGCGCCGAGTTGCACCAGGCGCAACATTTCCTGGCCACGGATTCCGGCGCGGTCAAACGGCACGATCTCCGCGCTCGCCTTGCCGCCGCTCAGGCGTGCCAGCTCGCGCGTCCAGAAGGGCTCTTCATGTCGCGTGTACTGGTTCAGCGCGCCCAATCCGCCGACGATGCGCAGATGCGGCGGCGCCGGGGCTTGCGCCTGCGCCGCACCGGCAGCCCATTGCAACAGGCCCGCGACGACGACGCTGCAAAGCGCGCCGGGCCAGCGATTCACCGGCGCGATCCAGGCTTTGCGGCCGGCCGCACGCCCCGCTCGAATTCGATCCATCGCACTGCCCCCAAGGGTTGACCCTTGCGAATTGTGCGAAGCGCTGCGGCGGCCCGGTGCGAAGAATAGGTGCCATCGACACGGTCAATTCAAGCGCTGAGCCGCCCTTTGTCGGGAAACTCAGCAACCCGGTGCGGCACAACCCGCCGAACCGCCCCGACGCGTGGGGCGGCTCAAGCGGCGCGCAGCTTCGCCTCGAGTTGTTTCGTGAGCGTGGTGTCGACCAAGGTGATGACGACGCCGCGGATCACGTCGTCCAGGGTTCGATACGGCATGACGCGCACGTTGAACCAGCGCCCGTCGCGCGTCGCGATCTGCTTTTCGCAGGTCGCGAGCGTGCGCAGCGTTTCGCGCGCGTCGGCGAGCAGGTCGGGATAGTCGAGCGCGCTCGTCAAATCGCTCAGGGGCCGGCCCACATCGCCCTCGCGCAGGTTCACGATCGCCTGCGCGCGCTCCGTGAAACGGCGCACGTTCAACTGGTTGTCGAGGAACAGGGTCGCGATCTGCGTGCTGTCGAGCAGGTTTGTCATGTCGCTCTGCGCCAGTTCCAGATCGTCGAGCTTCACCTTGAGCTCGACGTTCACCGCCTGCAGCTCTTCGTTCATCGACTGCATTTCTTCCTTCGAACTCGTCAGTTCCTCGTTCGTCGATTGCAGTTCTTCGTTCGTCGACTGCAGTTCCTCGTTCGACGCTTGAAGTTCCTCCTGCGACGCCTTCATCTCTTCGCGCAGCGCACGCACCTCTTCGCGGCTGCGTTCGAGTTCCGCCTGCAGCTCGTTGCGCAGCGCCCGGTTCTTCACCGGCTTGCCGGGTTGCGCCGATTCGGGCGCGCGGTCGTGGAACACGATCAGCAGCGTTCCGGCCAGGGCGCCGGGTTCGTGCACCTCGCGAATCGTGAGGTCCAGCGCAAGCACCGGGCTCGCGTCGGACAAGACCAGCCCGTCGCGGTGCACCGTTTTCCTGCTCTCGCTCGCCTCGCGCAGCGCGGCGGCAAGCGCCCCGCGCAAGCCCTCGCGCGCCATCGCATGAATGTTCCAGTTCGCCTTGCCGGCCGCAGGCTCGAGGTACTTGCCGGTGCGGCCGTGGATGTAGAGGATGTCGCCGGCCGGGTTCACGAGAACCGCCGGCGGCGAGAACTCCTGGAGCAGGAGCCGGTCGGCGTGAGCCTGCAGGTTGAGCGCTGTTGTGTCGGGGTCGGCCACGGCGGGCTCCTTGGCGGGTTGACGTGTCGGCGTGGCGCGCCGGATCGGAAACACCGGTTCACCCGGCACGCCCGGATGTTCGCGCCGACGGAAGATGCGCGTCGCCCGGTCGATTGACTCGAACAGGTCGGTCGCACGCCCCACGCTCTCCGAGGTGCCGAGCACGAGCAGGCCGCCGGGCCGCAGGCTGTAGTGGAACATGCGCAGCAGCTGCGTCTGCAATGGTGCGGTCAGGTAGATGAGCAGATTGCGGCACGTCAGGAAGTCGAGCTTGGTGAACGGAGGATCTTCGTTGACGGCGTGCGGCGCGAAGATCACCGCCTCGCGAATCTCCTTCGCGACGCGCCAGCCACCCGCATGCGGCGTGAAAAATCGTGCCAGGCGCTGCGCCGAGACGTCGGCGGCGATCGCGCCCGGGTACCAGCCGCGCCGCGCGGTTTCGATCGCATCCACGCTCATGTCGGTGGCAAAGATCCGAAACGTGCATCCGCGGCGCCGCGCATCGGCGTCGATCGCCTCGTGCAGCAGCATCGCCAGGGTGTACGCCTCCTCACCGGTGGAGCTTCCCGCGACCCAGGCACGCAAGGCGCAGCCGGCGCCGCGCTCGGCCGGCGCGGCATGCTGCAGCCGCGCGTCGATCAGTTCGGGCAGCGCACGCTCGGCGAGCTGCTGCCATTCGGAGTGGTCTCGGAAGAAGCCGGTCACGCCGATCAGCAACTCCTTCGTCAGCAGGCTCAGCTCCTGCGGATTGGCGCGCAGCAGTTCCAGGTACGCCGGCAGCGCTTCCAGGCCGTGCACGCGCAGCCGACGCTCGATGCGGCGCAGCAGCGTGCTGTGCTTGTATTTCGAAAAGTCGTGTCGGCCATGCACCAGCAGCAACTGCACGATGGCGGGAAAGCAGTCTTCTCCCGCGTCGACAATGGGTTCGGCAGGCGGTTTGGGCTCAATCGGCGCGACGAGGTTCGGCTCGCTGCGCGGCTGCGCGAGCTGCGCCACGCGTGTTCCCAGGATTCGCGCCGGCAACTCGCCAGGCGCGGCGACGATGTCCACGCACTTTGCCGCGATCGCACTCGTGGGCATCGCGTCGAACTGCGCCGTCTCGGGCGTCTGCGCGAGCGTCAGGCCGCCCTGCGCCTTGACGGCGCGCAGACCGAGCGTTCCGTCGGCGCCCATTCCCGACAGCACCACCGCCACCGCGCGCTCGCGCTGGTCTTCGGCGAGCGACGCGAACAGGGTGTCGATCGGCAGGCGCATGCCGCGTCGCTCGATCGGCGGCGCCAGGTGCAGCGCGCCTGCGGCCACCGTCAGCGCCCGGTTCGGCGGAATCACATAGACATGATCGGCCTCGATCGCCATGCCTTCACACGCTTCTCTGACGGGCATGGGCGTGATGCGCTGCAACAGATACGCCAGCAACGCGGGTTGCGTCGGATCCAGGTGTTGCACGACGACACACGCCAGGCCACTGCGCGGCGGGACGTTGCCGATGAATTGCTGCAGCGCTTCGAGGCCCCCTGCCGACGCACCCAGGCCGACGATGCGCACCGTCGCAGCGTCGGGTGTCGCCGCAGGCCGCGCGCGTGGCTGCGTTGCCTCGGGCGGCTGTGCCGCCTCGCCGCCACCGGCGACGCGCCGCCGCGGCGCGCCGCGTGGCTGCTGCGGCACCTCAGCGCCGCGGGTAGGCGATGTCGGCGCGGCGATTCCGTGCCCAGTCGGCTTCGCTGTGGCCGGTGGCCTGCGGCCGCTCTTCGCCGTAGCTCACGGCTTCGACACGCGGGCCGGTCACGCCGAGCAGGCGCAGCGCCTGCGCCACCGCTTCGGCACGGCGCTGGCCGAGCGCGAGGTTGTACTCGGGGCCGCCGCGTTCGTCGGCGTGGCCTTCGATGCGCACCGCGAGATTCGCGTTCGCGCCCAGGTACTTCGCGTGCAGCTCGACCACCGGCATGTATTGCGCCGCAACGTTCGAGTCGTCGAACGCGAAAAAGACGCTGCGCTCGCGGCTGATCGTGCTCGCCGGATCCATGTGATCGGGCAACGCCGTGCTCGCGGCCTGACCCATCGACGTGGCGCGCGTTTCAGCCGACACCGGCGCGGCGGGGGTCGCCGCCTGAAACTGCTCCGGCACGCCACTGCGCGGCTGCGCGTTGGGCATCGATGGAGCGGCAGCGGCGGATTCCGGCGGCACCGGCGTCGAGCAGCCCGACAGTGCGGCACAAACCAGGGCGACGTGCAGCAGAACGGCAGTGCGGATTCGATTCATGGGCGATCTCCGTGGATGGCGGGTTGGGTCTGACACTCACGACAACGCCGCGCATGTTACGGCCGAACCGCCCCACGGCAAAGCGCGCGCCCGGGCCCGCCGTTCGGGCCGGCCCAGGCGAAACGCTTCTGTCGCTCAGCCGATCGGCAACAACCGGCTGCCCGAACCGCTGCGCTTGGGCAGGTTGAGCAGCAACACGCCGTCTTCGAGCTTGGCCACCGCGCCCTTGTCGTCGATCTCGTGCGCGAGCGTGAAGGCACGCGTGCTGCTGCCGGAGTAGGTTTCCTTGAGCAGCGTGCGGCCGCTCTTGCTTTCCTGCTCCTTCTTCACGTCGGCGCGGATCGACACCGCGTTGCCGTCGATCTGGACGCGGATGTCGTCCTTCTTCGCGCCGGGGACTTCGGCGCGCACCAAGTACGCCTTTTCATCTTCGGTCACGTCGACGCGGATCTCGCCGGGCGTCTGCACAGCATCCACCGCGAGCGGAATCGCGAAACGGCGAAAGAAATCGGGAAAGAGATCGCGTTCAAAACGGGTCAGACTGGTCATGATGAGAAAACTCCTGTTCAAACATGGATGAACTGAGGCACCGGCAGCGCCGGAACCACACTCTAGGCATTCAATCTCGGTGCGCGTTGCGAGAAATCAAGTGGCCATCGACGCGCCGCCGCGGCGATCTCTTTGCGCCACCTGATTGGCGACAAAGCTCAGCATGACAAGGTACTGAGCGAAGGGCACGACGCAAGAGAGTCGTCATCCCGGCGTACGCCGGGATCCACTGGAGGCTCAGAGAAACAATGCGCCGAACGTGCTGCTTCAACGAGTGGATACCGGCCCCCGTGTCGGGCACGGGGCGACGGTTCGCCGGTATGACGCGGGGAGGTCGCTGAACCATGTCGCCAATCAGGTTGCGCCAAATCAAAGGATGCCCGGGCGGCGGCAGCTAGGCTCTGGCCATGCAAGACGCCCATTTCCCACCCTTCAAGCGGCTTCTCGTACCGATCGACGGCGCCGAACTCACACCGCGCGCGATCGAGGCGAGCGTCGCGCTTGCTGCGCAACTCGGCGCGTCGATCACCGGCTTCCTGGCGCAAGCGCCGGTCCCCTTGCCAACGAGCATGGCAATCAGCGTCGAAGAAGCGCGCGCCGAGGAACGCGCACGGCGCCTGTTGTCATCATTCGAAGAGCAGGCGCAGCGCGCCGGCGTGGCGTTCGACGGCCATTCGCGCCACACACCCGACGTCGCCGAAGCCATCGTGCAGGCCGCGCAAGACCATCGCTGCGACATGATCGTGATGGTCTCGCATGGCCGCGGCGCCGTCGGGCGCCTCGTCTTCGGCTCGCACACGCAGCAGGTGCTCGCGCGCAGTACGATCCCGGTGCTGGTCATGCATTGAACATGACCGCACCTGGATGAGCGTCCGCAACCTCGATCGACTCCTCACGCCACGCTCCGTCGTCGTCGTCGGCGCGTCGGCACGCGCGGGAAGCGTCGGTGCCACCGTGTGGGCGAACCTGATCCGTGGCGGTTTCAAGGGCAAGCTGCACGCGGTGAACCCGAAGCACCGCGAAATCGGCGGCGTGCGCGTGTTCGCCCGTGTCGCCGACTTGGCCGCTCCGGCGGATCTGGCCGTGATCTGCACGCCCCCGGCGACGATTCCGCGCCTGATCGCCGAGCTCGGCGCTGCCGGTACGCGTGCCGCGATCGTCATGACGGCGGGGCTCACGGCGCCGCAGAAACAAGCCGTGCTCGACGCCGCGCGCGCCCACGTGCTGCGCGTGCTCGGCCCGAACTGCCTGGGCCTGATGACACCGCAGGTGGGCCTGAACGCGAGTTTTGCGCACACCGACGCGCTGCCCGGCGAACTCGCGTTCGTGTCGCAGTCGGGCGCGCTGGTGACGGCGATGCTCGACTGGGCGAAGTCGCGCCGCATCGGTTTTTCGCACCTCGTATCGCTCGGCGAGCACGCCGACGTCGACTTCGGTGACTTGCTCGATCACCTCGCGACCGACGCGGCAACGCGCGCGATCCTGCTCTACATCGAGTCGATCGCCGGGGGTCGCGAAAACCCGTCGCGCAAGTTCATGTCGGCGGCGCGCGCCGCGGCGCGCAACAAGCCGGTGATCGTCGTCAAGGCGGGGCGCGCCGGCCACGGCGTCAAGGCCGCGCAATCGCACACCGGCGCGCTCGCGGGGTCGGACATCGTTTTTGACGCAGCGATCCGGCGCGCCGGCATGCTGCGCGTGGACACGCTGCAAGACCTGTTCATGGCGGCGCAAACGCTGGCGCGCTTTCGCGGCAACCGCAGCGAGGTGCTGACGATCCTGACGAACGGCGGCGGCGCCGGCGTGATGGCCGCCGACGCCGCGGCGCGCCTGGGTGTGCCGCTGTGGGAGCCGAGCGATGCCTTGCTGCACAAACTCGACGCCGCGCTGCCCGCGACCTGGTCACGCGGCAATCCGATCGACATCATCGGCGACGCGCCGGTCGCGCGCTACACGACGGCACTCGCCGCGCTGCTCGAAGAGCGCGAGTCCGGCGCCGTGCTGTTCATTCACGCACCGACCGCGATCCTGGGGAGCAGCGAGATCGCGCAAGCGTGCGCGCCGCTCGCCGCGCCGGCGCGAGATCGCATCATGGGCTGCTGGCTCGGCGACGCCGCGGTCGCGCAGGCGCGCGAGACATTTCAGGAAGCGGGAATCGCCGACTATGCGACGCCCGAGGAAGCGGTGCGCGCCTTTTCCATGCTCATCACCTACCGGCGCAACCAGGAACTGCTGCTGCAGGCGCCGCCGGCGCCGCCGCTGCTGCGTGCCGCTGCCGACTTGCGCGGCGCGCGCGAGGTGATTGCGCTGGCGCTCGCCGAAGGTCGCGAGTGGTTGAAGCAGAGCGAAGTGAATGCGCTGCTCCAGGCCTACGCCATCCCGACGGTGAAGAGCGTCAGCGTCGCGCCGAACGAAGACGCCGCCCTGCACGCTGCGCGCGACATCGGCTACCCGGTCGCGCTGAAGATCGTTTCGCCGGACATCACGCACAAGAGCGAGGTCGGCGGCGTGCAGCTCGACCTGCGCGACGACGCCGCACTGCGCGACGCGGCGCGAACGATGCTGCAGCAGGTTCGTGCAGCGCAGCCCGACGCGCGCATCGACGCCTTCGCCTTGCAGTCGTTCGTGCAGCGCCCGCAGGCGCAGGAGCTGATCGTCGGCGCGAGCGTCGATCCGGTGTTCGGCCCGGTGCTGCTGTTCGGCCAGGGCGGCGTCGCGGTCGAGGTGGTCAGCGACCGCGCCGTTGCGCTGCCGCCGCTGAACGACGTGCTCGCGCGCGAGCTGATCTCGCGCACGCGAGTCGCGAAGCTGCTCGCCGGCTACCGCAACCGGCCCGCGGCAAAGCTCGACGCCGTGATCGACGTGCTCAGCGCGTGCGCCGCGATGCTCGCCGACTTGCCCGAACTCGCCGAGCTCGACATCAACCCATTGCTCGCCGACGCCTCCGGCGTGATCGCGCTCGACGCACGGGTTCGCATCGCCGCCGCCAGGCCCGCAGGGACCGAACACTTCGCGATCCTGCCTTATCCGGCCGAGCTCGTCGAGCGGATCACGTGGCGCGGCGAATCGATCCACTGCGCCCGATACGCCCTGAAGACGAGGCGACAGCACCGCGAATTCATCCAGCGCCTCGAGCCCGAAGACATTCGCATGCGCGTCTTCTACACCCGGCGCGAGTTGCCACGCAGCGAGCTCGCGCGCCTGGTGCAGATCGACTACGCGCGCGAAATGGCGTTCATCGCCGAGCGCACGCTCGAAGATGGCCGCCGCGAAACGCTCGGCGCCGTGCGCGCCGTCTCGGACCCGGACAACGTGGAAGCCGAGTTCGCGATCATCGTTCGCTCCGACGTGAAGCGCCAGGGTCTGGGGAAACTTCTGCTGAACAAGATCGTCAGCTACGCGCGAGGCCGCGGCTTGCAGCGGCTCGTCGGCATGGTGCTGCGCGAGAACAGCGGCATGCTCGAGTTGACGCAGCGCTTCGGCTTCGGCGCCGACGCCGTCAAGCCCGCGGAAGGTGGTGTCGTGAATCTCGTGCTGCCGCTCGCCGGCAGCTGATGCCGATGGCCCTTGTCACGCGAGCCCGATGGCGAAGACTTCAACCGCTGCCGCCTTGCCCTTGAACTGCACCGGCTCCAGGGTGTCGCACTTCACGCCCGCGGCCAAGGCGCAGCGCGTCGCGTCGTCGATGAGGATCGTGCGCTTCGCCGTCTTGGTGTGCGCTTCGAGGCGCGCCGCGAGGTTCACCGTGTCTCCGATGCAGGTGTAGGTCGCACGCGACTGGGTTCCGGTGTAGCCCGCGACCATTTCGCCGGTGGCGATGCCTACGCCGATCGCGATGGTCGGTTTCGAGCTGAAGCGCCGGTCTTCGTTGAAGAGTTCGATCAGCTCCGTCATCTCCAGCGCCGCGCGCACCGCGCACGCGCTGTGGTCCTCCAGCGGCAGCGGCGCGCCGAAGATCGCCATCAACCCGTCGCCGATCATCTGGTTCACGACGCCGCCGTGGTTCCCGATCGCGTCGAACATGAGCGCGTAATAAGCGTTCAGCAGCTCGTGCGTTTCTTCCGGCGGTTGCGATTCGACGAGCGACGTGAAGCCGCGGATATCGGCAAACATCACCGTGCCGTGGATGCGTTTGCCGCCCAGAGCGAAGCCCGACTGCTGCAGGTCCTGCGCGACTTCGGCGGTGGCGAAACGCCGCACCATGTCGCGCATCTGGTCGCGCAGGCGCTTCTTCTCCAGGCTCGCGCCGATTCGCGCGCGCAAAAGCACCGGGTTGATCGGCTTGCTCAGGTAGTCTTCGGCGCCGAGTTCGATGCAGCGCACGATGTTCGTCAGGCCCTCGAGCGACGACGTCACGAGCACCGGCAGGTCGCGCAGTTTCACGTCGGCCTTGAGCTGCTCGAGCACTTCGAAGCCATCCATCTCGGGCATTTCGATGTCGAGCAGCAGCAGGTCGAACGATTCCTTGCGCAG
This sequence comes from uncultured beta proteobacterium, assembly GCA_963775015.1. Classification (GTDB taxonomy): domain Bacteria; phylum Pseudomonadota; class Gammaproteobacteria; order Burkholderiales; family Burkholderiaceae_C; genus JAEMQF01. The sequence continues at coordinate 707,949 of CAVZHI010000005.1, forward strand.
CATGTCGAGCGCGATGCGGCCGTTCTCGGCGCTCGACGAGCGGTGCCCCTGCAGTTCGACGTTGCGCGCGAGCAGGAGGCGGTTCACCCGGTTGTCGTCGACGATCAGCAGGTGCGCGCCGCGGTCGCGCGGGTCAGCCATGGGGCGGCCCTCGCAACTCCGATCAGCGCCGCGGCGACACGTTCGATATTCCTGCGCCAGCGCGTCGAGCTGCGTCACGCCTTGCGGATTCGCCGCGGCGGCGTAGCCGAGGCCCTGCTGCTCGAGTTCGCGCGCCAATGCACCGAGCGCCACCGCGCCGAAAGTCAGGCTGTTCGACTTGAGCGAATGCGCGGCGCGGCGGAACTTGTCGGCGTCGCCCGCGGCGAGCGCACTGCGCAGTGTCGGCGAGCATCGTCGGCGCGTCGGCGAGGAAAGTGTCGACGAGTTCGACGACGAATTCTTCGCCGGCGGCGTCTTGCAGTTCCTTGAAGGTGGCGAGGTCGATGCTTGAGTTGCTCATCTTGCCGGCGCTGGGGCAGCGTTGAAGTTGCGCGTGCAGCGCGCAGCGGCTGCGCGCGAATGCTGAGTCTAGCCGGGGCGCCGAAGATTCGATTTGGAATGCAGAATCCGCCATGCCGATCACCGGTCGCGCTGGCCTGCCGCGCCTGCCAACGAAACACGAGGGAACCCGCATGAAAAGACTGTCCGTCAGGCTCACTTTGCTGACGCTGTGCGCGGTGCTGCCGATGGCGGTGCTGGCGCAGGCCTACCCGAACCGGCCGATCCGCATGATCGTGCCCTTCCCTCCCGGCGGTGCCGCCGATGTGGCCGCAAGAACCGTGGTGCAGGCGCTCTCGCAGGGCCTCTCCCAACCCGTCATCGTCGACAACCGCGGCGGTGCCGACGGCGCGATCGCGGGCAACGCCGTGATCGCCGCGCCGCCCGATGGCTACACGCTGCTGTTCGCCACCACCACCGGCCTGAATGCCGCGCCGGTGATGCGCAAACAGCCACCCTACGACCCGCTCACCGCGTTCACGCCGATCTCGCTGGTGGGCAAGTTCGGCTTCTTCCTGTTCGTGCATGAGAGCCTGCCCGCCAGGACGGTGCCCGAGTTTCTCGCCTACGTGCGCGCGAATCCGGGCAAGGTCAACTACGGCACGGGCAACGGCACCAGCATCCTCACCACGGCGCAGCTCGCGCTGGAGGAAAAGCTCGACATGCTGCACGTGCCCTACAAGGGTGACGCACCCGCCACCACCGACCTCATCGCCGGGCGCGTGCAGGTGATGATCGGCACGCCCGGCAGCGCCATGCCGCAAGTGGCGAGTGGGCGCCTGCGTGTGCTCGCCTCGCTCCTGCCCAGCCGCAGCGCGCTCGCGCCGGACGCACCCACCGCCGCCGAGGCCGGGCTGCGCGGCCTCACCATTTCGCCCTGGGCGGGCCTGTTCGGACCCGCGGGTTTGCCGCCAGACGTGGTGGAGCGCATCGGCCGCGAGATGCGCGTCGTCGCCGCCAACGCGGAAGTGAAAGCCACGCTCGACCGCATCGCCTTCGAAGTGCAGGCGTCGACGCCGCAGGAGATGGCCAGCTTCCTCAAGGACCAGCTCGAGATCTGGAAGAAGACCGCGAACGCGGTCAACCTCGAGCGCAATTGATTCGGGAGCTCAAGGCGCCGCACGCGGCACGGTTTTCGACAGCGCCTCCACCAGCGCGTCGACCCGGATCGGCTTGGTCACATAGTCGTCCATGCCGGCAGCCAGGCACGCCTCGCGGTCGCCCTGCATCGCGTTGGCCGTCATCGCAATGATGCGCGGGCGCGCACCCGATGGCCACTTCGCGGTGATGCGGCGTGACGCCTCCATTCCGTCCATCTCAGGCATTTGCACGTCCATCAGCACCACGTCGTAGGGCTGGCGCTGCACGCATTCGATCGCCTCGATGCCGTTGCTCGCGACATCCGCCCGGTAGCCCATCTGCTGCAGCAGGCGCAGCGCAAGTTTCTGGTTCACCGCGTTGTCTTCGGCGAGCAAGATGCGCAGCGGCAGGCGAGTCGCCATCTGCGCGTCCATGCGGGGCTTGGCGGATTGCGGCGCAGCCTTGGGTGCGTCGCTCACGAGCAGGGTCACGAGCGTGTCGAACAACTGGCTCTGGCGCAGCGGTTTGGCCAGGGTGGCAGCAAACTGGCTGTGGCTCGTCTCCTTGCGGCCGAGCGAGCTGAACAGCACGAGCGGCAGTTTGTGCCCCGCCTCGCGGATGCGCGCCGCGAGCGTGGCGCCGTCCATGCCGGGCATGTGCATGTCGATGATGGCCAAGCCAAACCCCCCGTTGTCACCCCGGCGCACGCCGGGGTCCAGTGCCTCCGCCGAAGAGTGGATCCCGGCGTGCGCCGGGATGACGGAGGGAGCCCTGTGATCCGTCAGCCACTGCAATGCCTGCTCCGGAAATTCGGTGTCTTGCACGACCATGCCCCACTTGGCGGTCTGCAGTGCCAGGATGCGGCGGTTGGTGGCGTTGTCGTCGACCACCAGAATGCGCTTGCCTTTGAGGGTCGGCTGCTCGCCGATGAAGTCTCGCCGCGTGCCTTCGGGCAGTGCGGTGGGCGTGCACCGAATCGTGAAGTGAAAGGTGCTGCCCTGCCCCGGCCCGGCGCTTTGCACCCACATGCTGCCGCCCATCAGCTCGGCGAGCAGCTTGCTGATCGCCAGGCCCAGGCCCGTGCCGCCGTATTTGCGTGTGGTGCCGCTGTCGGCCTGGCTGAATTTCTGGAACAGGCGGCTCTTGCCTTCTTCGGTCAAGCCAATGCCGGTGTCGCGCACGGTGAAGTGGAGCAACTCGCCCGTTGCACTGCCGTCATCCCGGCGAAAGCCGGGATCCACCGGCAGCGGTCCACCCTGGATCCCGGCTTTCGCCGGGATGACGGATCCGTGGCCGGGCTGTATCGGCGCCCTGCTGACCGTTAACACCACTTCGCCCTTCTCGGTGAACTTGACGGCATTGCTCAGCAGGTTGAGCAGCACCTGGCGCAGCCGGGTCACGTCGCCGACGATGGCGGCGGGTACGTCACGGGCACCAGCGGCTGAGTCCGTGCCATTTCCGGGTTCGAACACATACGCAAGGTCGAGGTGCTTTTCGGCAGCGCGCGCGCCGATCAGGTCCATCGCCGACTCGACGCATTCGCGCAGGTCGAACGGATGCGCCTCGATGTCCATGCGTCCGGCTTCGATCTTCGAGAAGTCGAGGATGTCGTTGATGATGGTGAGCAGCGCGTCGCCGCTGTCGCGGATCGTCCCTGCAAAGTCGCGCTGTTCGTCATTGAGCGGCGTGTCCAGCAATAACCCGCTCATGCCGATCACGGCATTCATCGGCGTGCGGATTTCGTGGCTCATCGTTGCGAGGAAGGCGCTTTTCGCTTCGTTGGCGGATTCGGCCTGAAGCCGAGCGCCTTCGGCTTGGGCCCGTGCCTCCTGGGTTTCGCGGAACATGCGCGCGTTCTGAATCGCAATCACGGCCTGGTCGGCGAAGGTTTCGAGCAACGCGACTTCCTTATCGGTAAACGGGTCGGTGGCTCCGCAGCGATGTAGATCGCATCCGACGCCGTTGCCTTCCCATCCATCGGCGCGAGCACCTGCGAGTAGTTGCCGATGTCCAGCTTGCGCGCGCCGCCGCCTCCTTCGGACCGTAGTCGGCGTCGAGCAGCACGTCGTGGATCTGCGCCGGCGCACGGTCGCGGATCGCGCGCCCGTTGATCGATTCCGCATCCGGCCGCATCGGAAAGGCGCCGCGCATCGCATCGTCGGCCTCGGTGCGAGACGCCCCTTGTACGCCACCAGGTGCACCCATCTCGCCGTCGAAGCGCGTCACGCCACCGATGATCGCGTCGCACAGGTCTTCGCGCGTTCGGCAATCGCGTCGAACACCGGCTGCACGTCGGTCGGCGATTCGCTGATCACCTTCAGAATGTCGGCGGTCGCGGTCTGCGTCTCGAGCGCCTCCTGCGTCTCGTTGAACAGGCGCACGTTCTCGATCGCGATCACCGCCTGGTCGGCAAAGGTCTGCAGCAACTCCACCTGGTGCGGCGCGAACGTTCCGGGCTCGCGCCGCGTGACGCTGATCATGCCGATCGGCTCACGGTCGCGCAGCAGCGGGCAGAACAGCATGCTGCGATAACCGCGGGCGCGCGCCAGATCGCGCGTGCGTTGCATGTCGTGCGTCAGTTGTTCGGTGTCGGTGATGCGCACGATCTCGCCGCGCAGGATCGCGCCGCCGAACGGATAAGTGGCGAGCGCGAGCGGGAACGAGCGCTTCAATGCGTCGTCGCCCTCGGGCGTGGTGGGCGTGAATGCCACCATGTGCAGCGCAGCGTCGAAGATGCGCGCCACCATCGTCGAGTAGCCGCCGAGCAGCCGGTTCGAGCTGCGCGCGATGGCGTCGAATACCGGTTGCACATCCGATGGGGAGCTGGCGATGACTTTCAGGATCTCGGCGGTGGCGGTCTGTCGCTCGAGCGCTTGCCGGGTCTCGTTGAACAGCCGCGCGTTCTGGATCGCGATCACCGCCTGCCGCGCGAAGGTCTCGAGCAGCTCCGACTCCTTCTTCGTGAACGGACGCATGTCGACGCGCGCCACGTTCAACGCGCCGATGCCACGGCCCTCCCACAGCATCGGCGCCTGTGCCAGCGCGTAGTTGACGCCCAGGCCCTGCGCGAGGCGTCGCAGCACCGGCGGCGTGTCGGGCCCGTGCAATACGTCGGGGTAACACACGACATGGCCACGAGCGATCGCCGCTTCCGTCGCCGAGCCCGCAAGCGCGACGGGGAACAGCGGCTTGAGGCGATCGACGTACATGCCACGCATGGCGGCCTGATGCACCAGGCCATCGTCTCCGACCAGGTAAACGCCCATGATGTCGACGTCGAACAGCTCCTCGGTGCTGGCGAGAATGCGCTCGAACACCGGCTTCGCGTCGGCCATCGAGTTGCTGATGACCTGCAGCACCTCGGCACTCGCGGTCTGCTGCTCGAGCGCCTCTTTCGTCTCGTTGAACAGGCGCACGTTTTCGATCGCGATCACCGCCTGGTCGGCGAAGGTCTGCAGCAGGCTGATCATCTTCTGTGGGAATTCGCCGGCTTGCGCGCGCCCCACACCGATGACGCCGATGGCCTTGGAACCCTGCAGCATCGGGATCGCCAAGCCGCTTCTCCAGCCACCCGCCTGCACGATGCCCTTGAGCTGGTAGTCCGGGTCGGCCTGAATGTCCGGGATTTGCACTGGGCAACCCGAGAGAATGCAGCGTCCGTTGATCGACCCGCGGTTCGGTTTGACCGGGAACGCAGCGCGCATCGCGACTTCGGCCTCGGGCGAAGTGCCGTGGTATCCGATCAGGTGCAGCGCCTCGCCATCGAAACGCGTCGTGAAACCCACGACGGCACCGCACAACACGCGGGCGCGCTCGGCGATGGCGTTGAACACTGGCTGCACGTCGGTCGGCGATTCGCTGATCACCTTCAGGATGCCGGCGGTGGCGGTCTGCGTTTCGAGCGCTTCCTGCGTCTCGTTGAACAGGCGCGCGTTCTGGATTGCGATCACTGCCTGGTCGGCGAAGGTCTGCAGCAGACTGATCGCCTTGTCCGGGAACGCACCGGCCTCGCGGCGCGCCACGCCGATCACGCCAATCGGCTGGCCGCCGAGCAGCATGGGCACGGCCAGCACGCTCAGCCACTGCGCGGCCTGCGCCTGTCGTGCTGAGTTGGTACGCATCGTCCAGGCGCGCGTCGGGAATCTGCACCGGCGCACGCGTGAGGATGCGGCGCCCGTGGCTGGAACCGACGCGGGCTTCAATGGGTGGATTGCGCGCATCGCGGCTTCACCCTCGGGCGATATGCCGTGATAACCCACTAGGTGCACAGCTCACCGTCAAAACGAGTCGACGCGCCGATCTGCGCGCCGCACAGGACCGAGCGCGCTGCGCAATCGCATCGAACACGGGCTGCCACTTCGGTCGGCGAGGCGCTGATGACCTTGCAGGATCTCCGCAGTTGCGGTCTGGTGCTCCAGCGCCTCCTTCGTTTCGTTGAACAGCCGCACGTTCTCGATCGCGATCACCGCCTGGTCGGCAAACGAGCCAAGCAGCGCGATCTGATCGTCGCTGTACGCACCCGCCTCGGTGCGGCCGACGACGAGCACGCCGATCGCTTCGTTGTCGCGCAGCAGCGGCAGCATGATGGCCGAGCGCATGCCGGAGCGCTCCTGAACCGCGCGTTCGTGCTCGGGCAGGTCGATCGCCAGCCAGTCGGCGATGTGCAGCATCGTCTTGCTCAGCAACACACGCGAAGGGAAGTTGTGCTGCGCGTCGATGGGGAAGGGCGGCGACGCCTGCCAGCCTTCAGCTTCGCCCGCGCGCGCGGTCGCGCTGACGCGAAGCGCGTCGCCTTCGCGCAACAGCACGCTGGCACGCGAGCTCGCCCAGCAGGCGCAGCGAGGTGCTCACAATGGCGTCGAGCACGGGCGAGACGTCGGTGGGCGAGCTGCTGATGACGCGCAGGATGTCGGCCGACGCGGTCTGGCGTTGCAGCGCCTCCTGCGTCTCCTTGAACAGGCGCACGTTCTCGATCGCGATCACGGCCTGGTCGGCGAAGGTCTTGAGCAGTTGCACGTGATGTTCAGTGAACGGCCCGGGCGCGACGCGCGTGACGCCGATCATGCCGATCACGGCTGCGTCGCGCATCAATGGCGTGAACAGCATGGCGCGGTAGCCGCGCAGGCGTGCCAGGTCGCGCATCATGGTCGGCACGCTGGGGTCCGATTCGGTATCGGCGATTTGCGCGATTTCGCCGTCGCGCACCATGGCGAACGGCGGAAACTCGGCAATCGGCCGCGGGAACGTGGCCTGCAACACCGCGTCCGCAGCTTCAGTCGTGGGCGTGAACGCCACCAGATTCAACACGCCGTCGATGATGCGGAATACCGTCGTCGAAAAGCCGTCGATGAGGCGCTTCGAACTCGCCGCGATCGCGTCGAACACCGGCTGCACGTCTTGCGGCGAACTCGCGATCACTTTCAGGATTTCGGCGGTTCCGGTCTGCCGCTCCAGCGCCTCCTTGGTCTCGTTGAACAGCCGCACGTTCTCGACGGCGATCACGGCCTGGTCGGCGAAGGTCTGGAGCATGCCGATCTGCTTGTCCGACAGGCGGCCGGGGGCCATGCGGATGACGCTGATCGCACCGATCGCAACGCCCTCGCGCAGCATCGGCACGACCGTCATCGCGCGGTAGCCGCTGGGTGCGAAGTTGCGCCGACCGGATCTCGTAGGGCAGCGCCGGGTCGAGCGCGTCGGGGATGTCGATCGGCCGGCCGTCGAGCAGCGCTGCGCCGTGCATGTATTCGCGCGTCAGGGGGAACGGAAAGCGCTCATGCCAACGCTGGCGGCGCTGCGGGTCGCGCTCGGCGATCGCGCGCAAGCGCACCTGGCCGCCTTCGGGCTGGCAGACCGCGACCGCCGCGTCTTCGAACAGCTGCACGCCGGCCTGCACGATGGCCTCGAACACCGGCGCCACGTCGGTCGGCGATTCGCTGATCACGCGCAGGATGCCGGCCGACGCCTTCTGCTGCTCCAGCGCTTCCTTGGTCTCGTTGAAGAGTCGCACGTTCTGGATCGCGATGACCGCCTGGTCGGCGAAGGTCTGCAGCAAGGCGATCGATCTGTCGGCAAACGCACCCGGACGTTCGCGCGTCACGACGATCACGCCGATCGGGCGAGCGCCCTGCATCATCGGTACCGCCAGTACGCTGCGAAAGTGACCGGCCTGCGCAGCATCGTTCAGTTCGTATTCGGCATCGAGCTGAACGTCAGCCACCTGGACCACGCCACGCTCGAGGATGCACCTGCCGGCAACGGTCTTTCGGCTCGGTTTCGCCGGGAAAGCGGCGCGCAAAGCGGCGTCCCCTTCGGGCTCGACGCCGCGGTACGCGGCGACCTGAAGCATCTCGCCGTCGAAATGCAGCGTCGCGCCGGTGCGCGCTCGGCACAGCACGTGCGCGCGCTCAGCGATCGCGTCAAACACCGGTGCGACGTCGGTGGGCGAGTCGCTGATGACACGCAGGATTTCGGCCGTCGCGGTCTGGCGCTCGAGCGCCTCTTGTGTCTCATCGAATAGCTGGACATTGCCGATGGCGATGGCCGCCTGATCGGCAAACGACATCAGCGCATCGACCTGCTTGTCGGTGAACGCGCGCACTTCCAGGCGCCAGACGACGATCGCGCCGACCACCTCGCCCGCGCGCAGCATCGGCACGCCCAGCATCGTGCGGTAGCCGCCGAGCCGCCGCGACTCCGCCTGTTGATAGTCGGGGTCGGCCGCGGCGTCGAGGATCTGCACAGGCTGCCGCTCCAGCACGACGCGCCCGATCAGGTACCCGCGCTCAGGCCGAACCGGGATCCCGGCGATGTGCGCCTCGAATTCAGGGGTGGCGCCAAACGACACGGCAAGCCGGTAGACCTCGCCTTCAGGGCGGAAGATGAAGCCGTGGCTCGCATCGCACTGGCGAGTCGCGTTTTCGACCAGGATGTTCAGGATCCGCGAAAGGTCGAACGTCGACTGATTGATGACCTTCAGCACCCCGGCCGTCGCCGTCTGCCGCGCCAGCGCGTCCTTGGTGTCGGTGAACAGCCTCGCGTTCTGGATCGCGATGACAGCCTGGTCGGCGAACGACTGCAGAAGCGCGATGTCTTTGTCGGAAAACGGCCCGAGTGCGTCGCGCCCGACGAAGATGACGCCGATGCCGCGGCCCTCCCACAGCAGCGGCGCGAAGATCACCGACTTCACGCCGATCGTCGCGCAACCGCGGCGTGTGCTCGGCGGAACGTCCGGACCGTCCTGCGCATCCGGGTAATGCATGACGCGGCGGTTCGCAATGGCACTGCCGGAGCCCGAAGCATCACCCGGGGGAAATGGACTCAGGCGCAGGAACTCGTCGCGCCCCGGCCCGTGGTAGGCGGCAACGTGGATCTGCGCGTCGCCGGCCACCAGGTTGATGCCAATCTGCTTGCCGTTGAACAGGCGTTCGCAGCTTTCGAGGATCTTGTCGAACACCGGTTGGGTGTCGGCGATCGAGCCGCTGATCGTGCGCAGCACCTCGCCCGAGGCTTGCTGCTGTTCGAGGGCCTGCCTGGTTTCGTTGAACAGCCGTGCGTTCTCGATCGCAATCACCGCTTGGTCGGCAAAGGTGCGGATCAGGCCGATCTGCCGTTCGTCGAAGGGCCGCACTTCGCGGCGCCAGGTGGTGATGACGCCAATCAGTGTGTTCTGCTTGAGCATCGGCACCGAGAGCACGGTGCGAACGTTTTCGCGTTCCCAAAGCTCGCGCGGCGTCGGCGAGAAATTCGGGTCATGCAGCAGATCGACCACGTGGACCGTGCGCCGCTCGAGTGCCGCCAGCCGGGTCGTCGTTTCGCGGCTCGGCTTGGGGCGAGAGTGCTGCAATACTTCAGCGAACTCGGGTGTCGTGCCATGGGTCGCAGCCGCGCCAAGGCGCTCGCCGTCGAAGACGAACAGCGCGCCGATGTGCGACTCGCAGAGCCGGGTGATGCTCTCGAGGATGGTGCGGTAGACGGGTTCGAGGTCGCTCGGTGAACTGCCGATGATGCGCAGCACCTCCGCGGTTGCGCTCTGCTGGTCGCGCGCGTCGGCTAATTCACGGGTGCGCTGTTCGACCTGGAGATCCAGTCGATGCACGCGCTGCGCGTTGTCCAGCGCCGCGGCAGCTAACGCGGCAAGCAGCGCCAGGCCGTTGCGCTCGGCCTCGCCCCAGCGGCCGAAGCGCCCGTCGACGTCGCAGTAGAGGAAGCCCAGGGTCGCGTGTGTGCCGATGAGCGGGGCGACGATGCAGCAGCGCTGTTCCTTGGGTACTGCGCCCGCTGGGCCGATGTGCAGCGCGGCGCTGCCGTCTTCGCGTGCCGCGTTCAACCACGGCGTGACGGCCGAAAGCAATCCGGGCGCGGTTTCGCCGCGCGGCAACTTCGATTTGGCGATCTGCAGGCCGGCGGGCGATTCAAGAACGAGCAGCGTACGCCGTGGGTTGCAAAGCTGCCGGGTCGCGTCGAGAACGAGCGCCCCCAAGGCCTCTGGGCTACGAGCCTGGTTCAGTTGCCGGGCCTGGGAGGGGCGCATGGATTCGATTCTGCCGCATCCATGCCGAGTTGAACTGCGTTGCCGCTGCCGGGCAATTCGCCCCGTGCGTTGAAGACCTGCCAGGCGCCGAGCTCGGAGACGATCCAGACCTCCACCGCACCTGCCTCCAGGTAGAGCCGGGTTTTCAGCGCCATCTCTTCGTCCGTGTTCGAGGGCGAGCGCCCTTCCACGCAGAATTCCGGCGCCACCGGGAACGGCGTGGTGTCGCCGTGCCGGGCCAGGAACGCGGCAGATGCCCAGGCCACATCGGGGACACGCACGCCCTCCGTTGTGGCGATCGAGCATTCGACCAGCGCTTCACCGCCGAGAAGCTGCTGGCTCAGCGCAACCGCGATGGCCGCTTGTTCGTGTGACACAGCCAAGCCCTTGCACAAGGTAGGAATCCCACATAGGATTCTTACTTCATTCTTCGGAGCGTACGCCATGCAAGTGTCTGAAAAAGGCCAGGTCACGATCCCCAAGCACATCCGCACCGCGGCGGGCGTGCTGCCAGGGAGCGAGGTGGCGTTCTCGCTCGAGGCCGGGCGCATCGTCATCAGCAAGGTGGGCAGCGGTCTCAAGGCCGACCGGCGCGAGCAACTTCGCGCGGCGGCCACGCGGGTGCGCAAGAGCATGAGTCCGGAGTTTCGACGCATGAGCGCCGATGAGGTGATGGCGTTCCTCAGGCCGGACACAACCGTCCGGGCACCCAAGCGTGGCAAGCGTTGACCTCGCGGCGTACGACGGCGGCTCGGGATTCCTGGTCGACAGCAACGTCTGGATCGACTGCACGGACCCATCCAGCCCCTGGCACGACTGGGCCGTCGATCGACTGCAGGAGTGCAGCGAGCGCGCGCCGTTGCACGTCAACCTGATCATCTACACCGAGCTGCTGGTGCCCGAGCCGGATGTGGACGCGCTGAATGCGCTGCTCGACGTGTTCGACACCCAGCGCAGCGCCTTGCCCTGGGAGTGCGCGGCACTGGCCGCCAAGGCGTTCAGCCTTTACCGGCGCCGCGGCGGCGTTCGCCGCACACCGTTGCCGGACTTCTTCATCGGCGTCCACGCGGCAATCGCCAACCTCAGCGTGCTGACACGCGACCCCAAACCCTACCGCAGCCACTTTCCCCGCCTGACGCTCGTTGGGCCGCGCTGACCTGGTGCGCTGATCTGTCGCGATAGTTCACCCGGCACACCGTGCCGTCGCCTGCATCAGCGCCTGCACCAGCGCCT
>CAVZHI010000006.1:0-289500 GCA_963775015.1 uncultured beta proteobacterium
GCAACTCGACGCCGTAGCCGCGCGCCACTGGCGCCAGCGCTTGCGCGCGTGGAGCCTGCAATGGGCGCGCGCCTTGCCGGTCACGCCATCGCTTCCGCGCTGCGCGCGCAGATGCCCAATTTGCTCGCGGCGCTGGCGAGCAACGTCGACGACGGCGCGCCCGAAGCCACGATCGATTCTGCTCGCGCTGCGGCGCTGCCTCGAAGACGTCGATTGCGGCTGCCGGCCTCGCGCACCCGCGGCTGCGGTCGAACAGGGCAGCGATCCGCTGCTGCGCGCGCGTGGCCACAGTGCGCTCGGACCCTTGCTGTTCAGCGCCGGTCAGGCCGAGGCGGGGTTGCGCGACGGGGGACTCGGCTCTGCAGTGCCCTGGGCTCGACGCCACGCAACGCGCGCGCGCCCTGCACGCGCTGGCCCGGGTGCGCTGGCGCAGCCGGCGCCGCGCCGCCGACGTGGAACCGCTGCTCGACGAAGCGCAGGCGTTGGCCGGCAGCGGCGACGATCTGGAGCTGCGCGCAGGCCTGCCCGCGCTGCGAGCTTTGGTCACGAACGCGCACCGCCGCGATCACGCCCAAGGCGAGCGCTTGCACGCCCAGGCGCTCGCGCTCTGGGAATCGGTCGGGAACCGGCACGCGATCAGAGCGGCGCTACAACCTCGCCGTGTGCGCGCAGAACACGAATCGCAACGCGGAAGCGCTGCAAAGAATCGAGCCAATCATCGCCAGCGCGCGCGCCCTGAACGACTGGCGGCGCCTGAACCAGTCGCTGAACGTTCGCGGAAACGCGCACAGCGGCCTGCGCGACTGGCCGCGCGCCTTTGCCGACTACCAGGAGTGCATTCGCATCGCCTGGGAGAACATGGCGTCGTTCGACCTCGCGTTCGGGCTGTGGAACCTGCCCGCGCGCTGCTTCACTTGCGCCAGCCCGAGCCGGCGCTGCGCCTGGCGGCGTACGCCGCGGCTTCTGGCGCGAACGCTCGGCGAACTCAGCGCCGCGGACCAGCGCTGCTGCAGCGCGTGCGGCGCCTCGCGGCGCGCCAACTCGATGCCGGCGCATCGACACGCTGTGGCGCGAGGGCGAGCCGATGGCGCTCGCCGCTGCCGTGAGTTGCGCGCTCGGACTGCGCGCGGCAGCGGCTCGGCCGCTGTAGTTCGGGCGGCGCCGGGGGCGGACAGCCCGGCCCGCCCCCGGGTGATCGGCGCCTTTCGGGTGTCCGCGACGCTGCCCCGCATCGCTCAGGGTTTGCCCTAGGTTCCATCTAACGGTTCGACCCGCGAGCCGCTAGCGCTTGCCTAACGGGGGCCGTCGATCCTTCGCTCCATCGCAACGAGCCAAGGAGTCCGACATGACCCACTTCCGAGTCCTGATCGCGCTGTTCGCCGCGCTGCCGCTGGCAGCGATTGGCGGTACCCGCTGAACAGCCGCTGACGCTGCGACATCACGCCCATCCACGAAATTCACCCCAAGGAGTCGCCATGATCAAGTTTTACTACCCTGCCGTTGCCGCCGCCGTTCTCGCCTGCAGCGCCGCGTCGGCCCAGGAAAACCTGACGCTTCGAGACCTCGACGGCGCGGTCGTCCTGAGCAAAGAAGAACTGCAACAACTGCTGCCAGGCGCCGGCATGGCGCGAATGACGACAAGAGGCAACCTGCACCTCTGGAAGAACGAATCCGGGGGCAGCTTCGTCGTCTCGTCGGACAACCGGGCGACGAGCCAGCCGCAGAGCACGGCACAGGGCAAATGGCACATCTCCGATGACGGACGCTACTGCGTTCTCATGGAGTGGAGATCGGGCCCGGAGGAATGGTGCCGCTACCTCGTGAAGGCGGGCAAGACCTATTACTCGGTGAAGTCCGACAAGGTGATGACCGAGAAGGTCTTCAAGCTCGAGATCTCGAAGTAGCCGAGCGCCGCGGGTTCCGCCACGTTGCCCGAACCCGTGCTCCGTGGGCCGCTTCAGTTGACAGTTGGTCCGTTCTGATCCCGCAGCGCTCGACACGCTGCGTCCGCCCGCATTCAACCACCTTCCGAAGGAGAAACTCATGACTCACGCTCGCCGATCGAACCCCCACTCCCTGCCGCGCCTGGCGGCGCTGTTTGCCAGTGCCGCAGCACTTGTGCTCGTGCTGCCCGGCTGCGGCGGCGGCGGCGGTGGTGGTGCTGCGGGAACGCCTCCGCCACCCCCGCCGCCTCCTCCTCCTCCTCCGTCGGTCGCGATCAGCGGCGTGATCTCCGACGGCCCGCTGCAAGGCGCGACCGCGTGTTACGACCTGAACGACAACAACGCCTGCGACGCGGGAGAGCCGACGTCGAGTCCGAGCACCGCGAACGGCAGCTACACGATCAACGTGCTGACGAGCGTCGCCGGCCAGCACGCGGTGGTCGTCAACGTTCCCGCCGACGCGATCGACCAGACGACCAACGCGCCGATCGGCGTCGCGCTCACGCTCAGGGCTCCGTCCACCGGCAACGGCGGCTCGCAAAGCGTTTTTGTGAGCCCGCTCACGACGCTCGTCGTCGGCCAGATGCTCGCCACCGGCGCGAACGCCGCGGACGCGGCGGCCTACATTCAGGCGCAGACCGGTTTGACGCTGTCGCCCCTGGCCGACTACAGCGGCCCGACCGCGCCGCAACTCCAGGCCGCCTTGTTCGCACGCCTCGCGGTGCAGACGCAGAAGGTGCTTGCCGGCGCGCTCGCGGCGCAACTCGGGCAACCCGACCTGAGCGGCGCGACCGTGACGCAGGCCGACATCGACAAAGCCGCAAGCGACGCGCTGCGCGGCGGATTGCCGGCGCTCGCCGCGGTGCTCGCCGATCCGGCAGTGAGCGGCGCGAGCGACGTGCAGGCGGCGCTGGTTGCTGCAGCGCAAGACCTCGTCGCCACCCAGCCTGCGCTCAACCCCTCTGAAGCGCTGTCGGTGGCGATCGCCGCCCGGCTCGCCGATCTGTCGGCGGCGACGCCCGGGCCATCCGCCGTGCTGCGTGGCTTTGCGTATACCGACGCGAACAACTGGACGGCGCGCTACATGGCTTCGGACGCGCTCGACATTGCGCCCGATCTGGACGGACTCGTGCACTTCTACGACGTGCACAAGCAAAACACGGCGGGCGTGATCAGCACCTGGGGTTTCGGCACGCTCGAAGCGCGCCAGGGCGACGTGCACTGGAGCGGCAATCTGTGGAAGGCGTGCAACCTGTTCGAGCGCAGCAGCCAGACGCCGCGCGACGCTTTGGGGCGCAGCACCTACAACTATTGCGACGGCTGGGAGAAGGGCGTGAGCACCCGCACCGGAATCGACATCGCCGGGCAGTCGATGGCGAGTGTGATCACGAACCGGATTCGCACCCAGCCGGGTGAGGACAACGGCGTCGCGTACGCGAACTGGGGCCCGGCCGACCTGAACCTGCTCGGCAATGCCACGTTCCCGGCCGGCTCGCAGCTCTTCACCCAGGTCTCGACGCCAACCGAGACCGCCTTCGCCTACGACGTGACGAACCCGGTGAGCACCTTCGGCACCGTCGCCGCGGCGGGCAGTATTCAAGTCGACGCGGTCCAGGCGTGCAGCCGGGCGTTCGTCGGCGCGGTGGCGTCGTTCACCGTCGGTACGCTCGAACAACTGGTGACGGTCAACACCGGCAACCCGTGCAACGTGCTGCTGCAAACCGACGCCAACGGTTCGAGTCTGAGCCCGAACCTGTGGTGGTCGGCGTCGAGCGTGTCGCTGGGCAGCGTGCCCGCCGCGATCGTGCCACCCGTGAGCACTGGAACCTTCTTCACCACGACGGCGAACCTGCGCGTCGCCTTCACCGGCGGCAACGCCGTCACCTACTACAGCTGCTACGTGCGAACGAACGGCGGCAGCCCACGCAATTGCAGCGTCATCGGCACGGGCACGTATGCGATCCAGACCCTGGGACAGGTGCCCAACATCGGCCGCGTCATGACGTTTACGAACCTGCCCGCGATCGCGCAGCGCCTGAGCTTCAGCCGTGTCTTCGTCGAGCGCGACGGCGTCGTCTACTTCGGCTACCGCAATGCGCTCAACGTCGCGCGCACAACGCTGCGCCTGAACCTGCCTGCGGCGAACGCGCTGTTCAGTACCCTGGGCATCGCGGCGATCGTGCCTTGAAGCGGGCGCAGCACGCTGGACCTGGGCTGCGCAAAGGCAACCATGACGAGCTTGCCGGCCGCGCCGCTCGCTGCCCACGCCACGCCGGCTGCGTCTGCCGGACCGTGGGCGCGGCACGACGATCCGGCGGGGTTTTGTGCGCGAATTCCGCTCGGCTGGCGGGTGCAGGCGAGTCACTGGGGCGACATCGCAATCAGCGAACCCCAGGGCTCAGCCGCAGCGCTGGTGCGCACCCGCAGCGTTGCGCCGGGCGCCGACTTTTCGCGCTGGGTGCAAGACGCCTACGCGGCCACCGAGCCCGGTCTGCACAGCGTGCGCATGCTCGACGTGCAGGCGTGCGGCGCGGACCTGGTGCGCGCGGCGTTCGACTACGGCAGCCAGGTGTTCCAGGGTCGCGCTCATGTCGTCGGCGTGCGCGAGGGCGATCTCGCCGCGCTGTTCATCGCCGCGGCAGCGCGAGCCGAGTTCGTGCAGCGCCTGCCGACGCTGCTGCAAATCCTCGACAGCCTGCGCTTCGCGCCAGGGCCGGGCCGGCAGTTTCACGAGCGGCTCAGGCAGTGCCGGTTGCCGTGGGACTTTGGTGCCGCGTATTCCGATGCGAGCCGAGAGCGGCGTTAGCCCAGGCCAGGCCGAAAACCTCACCCCGAGTCGCTGCGCGGTGGCGGTGCCATCCCAGCGCTCAGGACAGCGCCCGTTCAAGCTCCGAAAAGTTGCTGGCGATCGGGGTCACGTCGATGGCAGCGCCGAGCTGCCTTTCGATTTGCGTGCGTGATACCACGCCACGCACGCGCCGCGGCCTTTGATCGGTGGCGTTCTGAACCACCAGCAGGTGGTTGCGGCCGAACTTCTTGAGGGTGGCGATCAGGCTCGCGACCGTGGCGGTGCGCATCAGGTCGAGGTTGATCGCTTCCATCGTCGCGAGGTTGTCCATCACGTCGGCAACGCACAACTCGTCGTAGTGCACGTTGCGGTCGTGCACGACGCGCATCGGCTTTTCGCCGTGCAGGTCGCTCGACGTGATCAAACCTTCGATCGACGGCATGTCGGTGACGACAAACAGCATGCGCACGCCCTGGTAGATCATCAGTTGCTCGGCCTGCGCGAGCGTCGTGGACGGATGGGTCGTCGCCGCCTTCACCTGCGTCAGGTCGGTCATCACCTGCAGCGCGGGTGAATCAAGTGTGACGTGCGCGTCTTGCCACGGCCTGGCGTGGGCCAGCGGCGTGCCGTGTTCAAGGTGGAAAGTGGGCAAGGCAGCATCGCGGTTCATGGCAGGCCCCCGAAGTGTGAGCGGTGTCGCTGAGATCGACTCGAGCAGCACATTACGCTCAATCCTCGATTTCTGCCAGCCCTAGAGGAGCCTGGGCCGAAGGCTCGCACGCAGCCGATCGGCCAGATGAGGTTTCTCGCTACCGGGTGATCGGATGCCTTGGCCACGAATGGTGCCTTGACGCGACCCACAAAAAGGCGTTTACTGCGCTTGGAGAGCGATCGGACGGGGCTTTTTCCCCGTGCAAGTGATTCGCTCTCATCGTCGTGAAAGGAGGGCAGACCTATCGAGAAGCCTCAACGAACCACTCCCCCCACGACCGGCATCACGATGCCGGTGGACGTCACCCCCGTGTGACGTGAGGATGCCACCGAGAGTGGCTCCACAGAATGCCCTGCAACGCAAAGCAGGGCATTGCTGTTTTTGCGGCAGGCAAACGCAGCAGGTTTCTTCTCCGCAACGATTCGCGCGCGCCGGCCAAGTCCTTCGAGACGCACTCGCCATCCCCCGGCAATGGAACGCAGATCGGCGTCAGTTGCGCGTCACGATCTCCCGGTGCAGCGGCGCGAGCACCGCGAGCATCCCGTTTTGCGCGCTGAAGGGAATGCCGCGTTCGTCCATGCAATCTTGCAAGACTTCGACGAGCGCGTTGAAGTCGCTGCGCGCGATCTCCAGGCCGCGGTGCACGCCGCGCATCTGCGCGCCGCTGTAGCGGCACGGCCCGCCAGACAGCATGCACAACTGATCCGTAAGCTGTTCTTTGAGGCGCGGCTTGTCGGCGTTTTCGAAGAAGACTTTGGTTCGGGTATCGATGGCGAGGCGTTCAACGAACACCTCCATCAGCGCCGCGATTCCAGGCTTTTCGCCGAACGCCAGGTAAACATGCGCCGCGCCGGCTTGAGCCCCGCTCGCGCCGTGCATCAGCGCCGCAGCGAGTGCCAATGTGAGCGTGCCGAGAAGTCGAAACATGGGATGCTCCTCGGTTTGGCGGCGCAGCGTCCAGGCCTTCAAAGCGCCAGTTGGGCCGACAGGTAGGCGCCTGTCTGGCGGCGCGCAATGGCCGCGGGAGCGATGGCGCCGAGGTCCACCCAGGCGAGTGTCAAGGACAAGTTCTTGTTCAGCGCCCAGGCGAGGAAGACGTCGCTCCACGCGTCTTCCTTCAGACCCGCGCCGAGCGCCGAGGGGTTGAGGTTGTCCGGCTTGCCGCGGTACTCGGCACCGATCGCGACGCGCCGACTCAGCAGGTAGGCGATCGACAGTTCGGGCAGCACCCGGTAGCCGCGCTGCGTGGCGCTGCCAAAACCGAGCAGGCCGTTCTGATTCGCCTTCGTCGCGCGCAGCGTCACGTTGGCCAGCACGCCCTGCGCCAGGAACAGCTTGGTGGCGCTGGCGTAGACGTCCGTTCCGCGCGTCTTCGCGCCGAGCGACGCCAGCGTTGGCGCGAGGCCCGCGGGCCGGGCGTGTTTGAACTCGGCACCGACGGCGAGCTGCGGCCACCAGGTGTCGCTGTCGAGAATCGCTTCACCGAAGATCCGCAACTTCGCGCCGACGATGTCTTGCTTGAGTCGCAATCCAGGCAAGCCGAGCGCCGGACCGGTGCTGCCGGTGTCGAAGTCTTGGCTCGCCACCGACAGTTCGAAGCGATCGTCGTACGCGAGTGCCGCGCCGGCGACCGTCAAGCCGTAGTCGCGCGTCCGAACCCGGGTCGCGTACGCCGTGCCGCCGAGCTCGCCGTTCGTCGCATGGCTACCGGTCGAAGCCCAGGGCGTGAGGCCGCCCCCGGCAGCGCCGTCGATGCTGCTCACGCCTCCGGTCAAGAGCAATTTGCCGGTTTCGGAGTGGGCGTTGCTGGCGCAGAGCGCGAGCGCCAAGCCCGCGGCTCTGATGAGTAGTTGCCCAACAGATTGCTCCGGCATCGAGACCTCCAAGCAGCCCAATCCGCCGGCACCACGCCGAGCGAACCGCCCCCGTGGATACGCACGAACTTGGCGGCTGGATGCGCGGCCCGGTCAGGCCGTCGCTACACGGGGGTCGCCGGCTTGGCAGCGGGAACGCTTGCGGGGTCGGGCGGACGGCGCGCGAGCAACTCCGCGATCTGAGATTCATACGCCGCGGCGACGCGCAACAGTTCCGCGTCGCCCTGCGGCCGCCCGATGAGCTGCAACCCTGCGGGCCAGACGCCGTTCGCATGAAACCCCGCCGGGACGCTGATCGCCGGCAGCCCGGCCAGCGTGGCGTAGATCGTCACCTCCATCCAGCGGTGGTAGGTGTCCATGCGGCGCGCGTTGATTTGCTGCGGCCAGCGCTCGCCGATCGGGAACGGCCAGACCTGCGTCGCCGGCAAGGCGAGCACGTCGAAGGACTCGAACAAACCGAGCAGGTGCGTGTAGAACGCGCTGCGAACCTGGCTCGCTTGCATGAAGTCCATGAAGCGAAGGTCCATGCCGCGGTCGTGCTCCCACAGCGCCTCGGGCTTGATTTGCTCGCGCGCGCCGGGCTTCTGCACGAACGGCGCGATGCGCGCCGCGATGAGCGCGCGGCGCCAGACGAGCCAGGTGTCCCAGAGTGCGTCGGGGTCGAAGCCGAGCGGTATGCGCTGCACATTCGCCCCGCCTTGCGCGAACCGTTGCAGCGCCTGTTCGCACACCGGCAGCAGGCCGTCTTCGAGCGGCAGATGACCGTCGAGGTCGGCGAGCCAGCCGACCTTCAGGCCCATCAATGCGGAGTCGCCAAGCGCCGCGCCGCCACTCTGCGGCGCCAGAAAGTCCTGTGGCCCTTGCGCGATCGACAGCGGCACGCGTGGATCGTGACCGGCTTGAATCGCGAGCAGCTTGGCGAGGTCGCGCACGTTGCGCGCCATCGGCCCTTCGATCGACAGCTGGCTGACCCAGGCGTCGTTGGCCGGCCAGAGCGGAATCCGGCCCTGGCTCGGGCGCAGGCCGAAGACATGGTTCCACGCCGCCGGGTTGCGCAGGCTGCCCATGAAGTCGGAGCCATCGGCCACCGGCAGGAGGCGCTGCGCGAGCGCGACCGCGGCGCCGCCGCTGCTGCCGCCGGCGCTGACGGTTGCGTCCCACGCGTTCGCGGTCGCACCAAACACGTTGTTGAAGGTGTGCGAGCCGAGGCCAAATTCGGGCATGTTGGTCTTGCCGATGACGATGCAGCCGGCGGCCTTCATTCGCGCCGCCATCACGCCGTCAACGCTCGCCACGGCGTCTATCAGGAGCGGGCTGCCGAGCGTGGTGGGGAAGCCCGCCGTGTGCGCCGCGTCCTTGATCGCCTGCGGAATGCCGTGCAGCCAGCCGTGCGAGCCATACGCTGTTTTGCCCGGCGCGAGGTCGGCGTCGCGCGCGTCGGCCAGCGCGAGCAGCGTGGCCTCGGGGGCGAGGTTGACGAGCGCGTTGAGCTGCGGATTGAGGCGCTGAATTCGTGCCAGGTAGGCCTGCATGACCTCGCGGCACGAGACTTCGCGCGAATGGATCGCGCGCGACAGCGCGTCGGCGTCGAGGTCGGTGATGGGGTCCGAAGGCGCTGCCACTGCGGTCACCGCTCAGCCGATGCGCCCGAGCAGCAAATATTCCATCAAAGCCTTCTGCACGTGCATGCGGTTCTCGGCTTCGTCCCACACGACCGACTGCGGGCCGTCGATCACTTCGGCGTCGACCTCCTCGCCACGGTGCGCCGGCAGGCAATGCATGAACAGCGCATCGGGCTGTGCCGCGGCCATCATTTGGGCGTCCACGCACCAGTCGGCAAAAGCGCTCTGGCGTGCGGCGTTTTCGGCTTCGAACCCCATGCTCGTCCAGACGTCGGTCGTGACGAGGTGCGCGCCGCGGCATGCGTCGAGTGGGTGCTTGAAGACTTTCACGCAATCCGCGTTGCGAACTCCGGCGACCTTGGCGTCGATCTCGTAGCCGCCGGGCGTGCTGACGTGCAGCGTGAAGCCGAGGATGTCAGCCGCCTGGAGCCAGGTGTTGGCCATGTTGTTGCCGTCGCCAACCCACGCGACGACCTTGCCCTGGATGCTGCCGCGGTGCTCGATGTAGGTGAAGACGTCGGCGAGGATCTGGCACGGGTGGTATTCGTTCGTCAGGCCATTGATCACGGGGACGCGCGAGTTCGACGCGAAGGCCTCGATCTTGGTCTGCTCGAAAGTGCGGATCATGACGATGTCGACCATGCGGCTGATCACCTTGGCGGTGTCCTGCACCGGCTCGGCGCGGCCGAGGTGGCTGTCGCCGGTCGTCAGGTGCACGACCGAGCCGCCCATCTGGTACATGCCGGCTTCGAAGCTGACGCGCGTGCGCGTGCTCGCCTTTTCGAAGATCATCGCCAGGGTGCGGTCGGCGAGCGGCGTGTAGCGCTCGTAGTTCTTGAAGCGCTTCTTGATCGTCGCCGCGCGCTCGAACAGGTAGGCGTATTCCTCGGCGCGGAAATCCTTGAACTGCAAGAAGTGCTTGAGCAGGCTCATGCCGGGTTTCATTTCGTCGGCGCGGGTGCGGGCTCGGCGAGGAACGCCTTGATCAAGGGGCAGAGGATGGCGACGATCTGCGCCGCCTCACTCAGGCTCAGGATGAGCGGCGGAACGAGGCGGATCACGCTGTCTGCGGTGACGCTGAGCAACAGGCCGGCGTTCGCCGCGCGGCCGAGGATGTCGCCGCAGGGGCGATCGAGCTCGATGCCGAGCATCAGGCCCTGGCCGCGGATGTCCTTGACGCCCGCCACGCCGTTCAATTCGCGCGTCAATCCTTCGCGCAGCGCGGCGCCGACTTTCGCCGCGTTCGCGAGCAGGCCCTCTTCTTCCATGATGCGGAGCGTCTCGACGCCGGCGCGCATCGCGAGCGGATTGCCGCCGAAGGTCGTGCCATGGTTGCCCGGGCCGAACACGTTCGCCGCCCTGGGGCCGCACACCACCGCGCCGACCGGAACCCCCGAGCCCAGACCCTTGGCGAGCGGCATCACGTCGGGCTGGATTCCGGCCCACTGGTGTGCGAACCACTTGCCGGTGCGCCCGAGGCCGCATTGCACTTCGTCGAGCATCATGAGCCAGCCGCGCTCGTCGCAGATGCGGCGCACGGCGCGCAGGTATTCGACCGTGGATGGGTTGATCCCACCTTCGCCCTGGATCACTTCGAGGAATACGGCGGCGACGTTCGGGTGCCGGTTCGCGATCTCCTCAAGCGCGGCGGCGTTGTTCAGCGGGACGCGAACAAAACCTTCGACGAGCGGGCCGAAGCCGGCCTGGATCTTGGCGTTCGCCGTTGCCGACAGCGTGGCGATGGATCGACCGTGGAAGGCCTTGTCGTAGACGACGATCTCGGGCCGGGCGATGCCCTTGTCATGCCCGAACTTGCGCGCGATTTTCAGCGCCGCTTCGTTCGCTTCGAGGCCCGAGTTGCAGAAGAAAACGTTCGTCAGGCCGGAGATTTCGCACAGCTTGGCAGCGAGTTGCTCCTGCAGCGGCATCTGGTAGTAGTTCGAGCAGTGGATCAGCTTGCCGATCTGCTCCTGCAGCGCCGGAACGAGCTTGGGGTGGGCGTGGCCCAGCGTATTGACGGCGATACCGCCCAGGCCGTCGAGGTACTTTCGCCCGTCGGTGTCCCAGACCCAGCAGCCGCGGCCGTGCGACAACGCAAACGGCAGGCGGCCGTAGGTCTTCATCACGTGCGGTTCGGCCGAGGCGACCAGTTTTTCCGGGGCGTTCATGGGCGGCTCCAAACAGCGTTCAAACGATGAGGCGCCGGGTGACGTTTCCTCACAACCCGCGCCGAATCGATTCTAAGGGCCTCATGTTTGCGCGACCCGGGTCGATAAGCACCGGATGGACGCTGTAATGGACCCCATCGACCGTGCCTCGCGGCACGCTCACGGCCTGGACGCGGCAGCGTCGCGGCAGGTCGAGCCGATGCCGAGAATGCCCGTGACCCGGCCAAAATTTCGCGAGTTGCTGATTGTCGGGCTGACGTACGACGGCAAGCCGTTTCGCCCGAGCGATTGGTCGGAGCGACTCGCAGGCGCGATGTCGGCGTTTCGCCCGGCCGGCTCGGTGGGCGGTATCGCGGCCTTCATCGGCTACTCTCCGTATTGCGTGCCGCGCAGCGTTGACGGCCACAAGTGCGTGCTCGTCAACGAAGCGCTGCGCGCGATCGAGGTCCTCGCGTGGGATTTCGTCATGAACTTCGCCCGCGACAACCAGCTCGAGGTTCGCGACGTGACGCCCGGGCTGCAGGCGTAGACACGCATGTCATCCCGGCGAACGCCGGGATCCACTGCGTCGAGACCGCACAAACGTTGGATCCCGGCGTTCGCCGGGATGACATGCTTGGAGCAGAAACGAAAAGGGCCCGCTAGGCGAGCCCTTCTTGACACCGAAACCGAAACCTCAGGCAGCGAGCGCCTTGACCTGCGCCGAGAGGCGGCTCTTGTGGCGCGCCGCCTTGTTCTTGTGGAAGATTCCCTTGTCGGCGACCGAGTCGATGACGGGTTGGGCGAGCTTGAACAGCTCGGCGGCCTTCGCCTTGTCGCCGCTCGCAACCGCCTTCTGCACGTTCTTCACGACGGTGCGGAACTTGGAGCGCAGGGCGGTGTTGCCGGCGTTGAGCTTCTCGTCCTGGCGCACGCGCTTCAGACCGGAGGCGATGCGGACCGTCTTTTTCTTGGCTTTGGTGGTGGTGGCCATGCTGTCTTGCGTGTGGGGTTGAGCTTGAGCGAAGCGCGCGAGTATAGCAGCGCTTCGCCTCCCTATAATCCGCCCGCCTCCCCAATCCGACAAGCGCAGCGCCCGCGCGCGGTGGCGCCTCCACCCCACCGACTCCCATGAACCTGCTGCGGGCCGCGTCCACCGTTTCCCTGCTCACGCTTGCCTCGCGCATCACGGGGCTGATGAACCAGATGATCCAGGCGGCGCTGTTCGGCGCCGGCGCGTGGATGGACGCGTACAACGTCGCGTTCCGCATTCCGAACCTGCTGCGGCGACTCTTCGCCGAAGGCGCGTTTTCGCAGGCTTTCGTGCCGCTGCTCGCGGCGACGCGGGCGAAAGACGGCGACGCGGCGACGCGTGACCTCGTCGACGCGGTGGCCACCGTGCTGCTCTGGGCGTTGATCGTGACCTGCGCACTCGGCATCGTCGGCGCGCCGCTCATCGTCTGGCTCATGGCCGCGGGGCTGCAGGAGTTCGACGCCGCTGTGATCATGACGCGCCTCATGTTTCCCTACATCGCCTTCATGTCGCTCGTCGCGCTGTCGGCGGGAATCCTGAACACGCACAAGCGCTTTGCTGTTCCCGCGGCGACACCGGTGCTGCTCAACCTGTCGCTGATCGGCGCGGCGTGGGGCCTGACGCCAATCGTCGAGCGCCACGGCTACCCGCCGATCTTTGCCCTCACCGCGGGCGTCATGCTCGGTGGCGTGCTGCAACTCGGCGTGCAGGTGCCGGCGCTGCTGCGCGTCGGCAGCCTGCCGCGCCTCGGCCTGGGCTGGGCGTCGCTGCGCCGCGCCTGGGCGCACCCGGGCGTGGCGCGAGTCATGCGCCAGATGGCGCCGGCCCTGCTCGGCGTGTCGGTGGCGCAGCTTTCGCTCCTCATCAACACCCAGATCGCTTCGCAGGTCGGCGTCGGCGCCGTGTCGTGGTTGACGTACGCGGATCGGCTGATGGAATTCCCGACGGCGCTGCTCGGCGTCGCGCTCGGCGTCGTGCTGATGCCGCAGCTGTCGGCGGCGCAGGCGAGCAGCGATCCGGCGCGCTATTCGGCGCTGCTCGACTGGGGTTTGCGCCTGACGCTGATGCTCGCGCTGCCCTGCGCGCTTGCGCTGCTCGTGTTCGCGCTGCCGATGGTCGCGGTGCTGTTCCACCGCGGCGCGTTTCAGGCGAGCGATGTGCACCACACCGTGACGGCGTTGATGGGCTACGGTGTCGGGTTGATGGGATTGGTCGGGGTGAAGATCTTGGCTCCGGGTTTCTACGCACGCCAGAACATTCGCACGCCGGTGCGAATCGCCGTCTTCGTGTTGCTGCTGACGCAACTCATGAACCTCGTGACGGTGCCCTTGCTCGGCCACGCCGGCCTGGCGCTGTCGATCGGCTTGGGGGCGCTCGTGAACGCGGTGTGGCTGCTCATCGGCCTGCGCGCCAGCGGCGCCTACCACCCCGAACCGGGGTGGGGCGGATTTGCCGGGCGTGTCTTCCTTGCCACAGCGCTGCTCGGCGTGGCGCTCGCCGCGGCGGCGCACTCGGTCGACTGGATCGGCCTGCAAACAAGCCCCTGGCTGCGGGCGCTCTGGCTCGCGCTGAGCCTGGCCGGCGCAGCGCTGCTTTACTTCGCGGCGCTCGCCGCGTGCGGGCTGCGCCTGCGCCAGTTCGCGCAACGCGGGTAACACCTATCCGCACAGCGGGTGGCGCCCGTTCTAAACTGGGCGCATGTCCGGGATGCTGAACTTCGAAGTGCCCACCGCGCTCGAGTACTTCGAGGCGCTCGTCGCCGACGACGCGAGCCTGTCGCTGACCGAAGCCGCGACGGCGATCGCGCAGGACGAGTTCCCCGAGCTCGACCCGCAGAGCGTGCTGCTCGAGATCGACGAACTCGCGAACAAGTTGAAGCGCCGCTTGCCCGCCGACGCCGTCCCGGTGCAGCGCCTGCGTTGGCTGAACCGCTACTTCTTCCAGGAGCTCGGCTTCGCCGGCAACGTCAACAACTACTACGACCCCGACAACAGCTACCTGCACCGCGTGCTGGCCACGCGGCGCGGGATTCCGATCACGCTCGCCGTGCTGTACGTCGAATTCGCGACGCAGATCGGCCTGTCGGCGCGCGGCGTCTCGTTCCCGGGCCACTTTCTCGTCAAGTTGCGCATGCCCGGCGGCGAAGTCGTGATCGACCCGTTCACCGGCCAGTCGCTGTCGCGCGACGAACTCGACGAACTGCTCGCGCCGTACAAACGCAAACGCGGCCTGGAGGGCGACTTCGACGCGCCGCTTGGCCTGTTCCTGCAAGCCGCGCCGCCGCGCGACGTGCTCGCGCGGATGCTGCGCAACCTGAAGGAAATCCACCGCCAGGCGCGCGACTGGCCGCGCCTGCTCGCGGTGCAGGAGCGACTCATCGTGCTCTTGCCGCAAGCCTGGGAAGAGTGGCGCGACCGGGGCCTGTGCCTGGCCGAACTCGGCATCGACGACGCCGCGAGCCAGGACCTGAAGTACTACCTGAAGCACTGCCGCGACGCCGAAGACCGCGCAGCGATCAGCCAGCGTCTGGCGGGTTTGAGCCGGCCCGGGCCGTTGCGGCTGCACTAGATTCGCCGGCGATCTGCAACGGCGATCTCATCCCAGCGACGATCACGCGGCGCTTCTACCCGCCGGGGCGGAGCGGCGCGAACGGGGGGGCCGGCTGCGCGCTGGGGGCGCCCGAAAGGCTCCCAGGGGAATAAAATGCCGCGCATGGCGCCGCAACCTGTCAATTTCACGAACCAGTTCCTGATCGCGATGCCGGGGATGGGCGACGGCACGTTCGCCGGGACCGTGGTCTACATGTGCGAGCACAACGAAAAGGGTGCGCTCGGCCTGGTGATCAACAAGCCGATCGACATCAAGCTGAAAAACCTGTTCGAAAAGGTCGAGCTGACGCTGGACCGCAGCGACCTCGCCGAAGCGCCGGTCTACTTCGGCGGGCCGGTGCAAACCGAACGCGGTTTCGTCCTGCACGAGCGTCTGGGCGGCGAAGAAGGGCAGGGCGGGCACTACAACTCGTCGTTGCAGATTCCGGGCGGCCTGGAGATGACGACGAGCAAAGACGTTCTGGAAGCGCTCTCGAATGGCGCCGGCCCGAAGAAAGTGCTCGTGACGCTCGGCTACAGCGGCTGGGGCGCCGGGCAGCTCGAAGATGAGATGAGCCGCAACGGCTGGATCCACGTCGGCGCCGAGCCGGGCATCATTTTCGACACGCCGGTCGAACAACGCTACGCGCGTGCCCTGTCGCTGCTCGGCATCGACGAGCACATGCTGAGCCAGGACGCGGGCCACGCGTGATGGGTCCGCCCGGACTGACGCGTCCCCAGCCCTCGGTGCAGTCCTTTCTCGCTTTCGACTTCGGCACCCAACGGATCGGCGTGGCCAGCGGCAACGACCTGACGCGCAGCGCGACGCCGTTGACCACCATCAGCGAAGTGGGCGAGCGGCGCTTTGACGCGATCGCTGCGTTGATCGCAGAGTGGCGCCCGGACGCGCTGGTCGTCGGCGTGCCTTACCACCCCGACGGCGCGGCGCATGAGAACACGGCGCGGGCGCAGCGCTTTGCGCGCCAGTTGCATGGCCGCTTCGGCTTGCCGGTGCACCAGGTCGACGAGCGCTACAGCACGACGCAAGCGCGCGCGGCGGGTGCGAAAGACCTCGATGCCGCTTCCGCTGCGATCATCCTCGAGCAGTTTCTCAACCCGGTCGCGTGCCCGCAAGAATAATGACGCCGCTCACCCTGGACGCCGAAGCGCTCTACGCCGAACTCGCCGCCGCGGTGCGAACGCTGCTGTTGCCCGAGACGGTGCTCGTCGGCATCCTGTCCGGCGGCGCGTGGCTCGCCGAGCGCTTGCAGCGCGACCTGGCCTTGCCGGGCGAGCACGGCGTGCTCTCGATCACCTTGCACCGCGACGACTTCAATTCGCGCGGCATGCCCGCGAACAGCCGCCAGACCCGGTTGCCGTTCGACGTCGAAGGGCGGCGCATCCTGCTCATCGACGACGTGCTCTACACCGGCCGAACCATCCGCGCCGCGGTGAACGAGCTGTACGACTTCGGCCGGCCCGCGAGCGTGCAACTCGCGGTTCTGGTCGACCGTGTCGGGCGTGAACTGCCGATCAGCGCCGCCTACTCGGCGGCGCGAATCACCTTGCCGCGCGGCCAACGCCTGTCGCTGGAGCGCGACGCCGCCGGGCGCTTGCGCTTCCAGATCGAGGCCTGCACCTGATGCTCGCGCAACGCAATCCACAACTGAACCGCAACGGCGAGCTGATCCACCTGCTGTCGATCGACGGCCTGCCGCGCGACGTGCTGGTGCAGATTCTCGACACCGCGGGAACGTTCTTGAGCGTGAACGAACGCGAAGTGAAGAAGGTTCCGCTGCTGCGCGGAAAGAGCATCTTCAACCTGTTCTTCGAGAACAGCACGCGCACGCGAACCACGTTCGAGATCGCGGCGAAGCGCCTCTCGGCCGACGTCATCAACCTGGACATCGCGCGCTCCAGCACGGCCAAGGGCGAGAGCCTGCTCGACACGATCGCCAATTTGTCGGCGATGCACGCCGACATGTTCGTCGTGCGCCACAGCGAGAGCGGCGCGCCGTATCTCGTGGCGCGGCATTGCGCGCCGCATGTGCACGTCATCAATGCGGGAGACGGCCGCCATGCGCACCCGACGCAAGGCCTGCTCGACATGTACACGATCCGCCACTACAAGAAGGACTTCGCAAACCTCATCGTCGCGATCGTCGGCGACATCGTGCACTCGCGCGTCGCGCGTTCCGACATCCACGCGCTGACGACGCTCGGCGTCGCGGAAATTCGCGCCGTCGGGCCGAAGACGCTCGTTCCCGGCGACCTGAAGGAAATGGGCGTTCGCGTCTGCCACGACATGGTCGAAGGGATTCGCGGCGCCGACGTGATCATCATGCTGCGATTGCAAAACGAGCGCATGAGCGGCGCGATGTTGCCGAGCGCCGGCGAGTTCTTCAAGAACTACGGCCTGACGCCGGAAAAGCTCGCGCTCGCGCACCCCGAGGCGATCGTCATGCATCCAGGCCCGATCAACCGCGGCGTGGAAATCCACTCCGACGTCGCCGACGGCGTGCAAAGCGTGATCCTGCCGCAGGTGACGTTCGGCATCGCGGTGCGCATGGCGGTGATGTCGATCATCGCGGGCAATAGCGCATGAGCGGGCCGGACGTTCGACGCGTACCCTTGTCATACCGGCGAAAGCCGGTATCCACTGCATGAAGATCCTGATCCGCAACGGCCGTCTCATCGACCCCGCAACCGGCCGAGACGAAGTCGGCGACGTCGCCGTTGCCGCCGGACGTATCGTCGGCTTGGGTCGCGTCAATTCCGACTTCATGCCCGATCGCACCCTTGATGCGAAGGGCCTCGTCGTCGCGCCCGGCCTCGTCGACCTGGCGGCGCGCTTGCGCGAACCCGGCCACGAACACGAAGGCATGCTCGAGTCTGAAATGGCGGCCGCCGTGGCCGGCGGCGTGACGAGCCTCGTCTGCCCGCCCGACACCGACCCCGTGCTCGATGAACCGGGTCTGGTGGAGATGCTCAAGTTCCGCGCGCGCAACCTGAACCAGGCGCGCCTGTTCCCGCTCGGCGCGCTGACGCGAGGCCTGAAGGGCGAGGCGCTGACCGAAATGGCCGAGCTCACGGAAGCCGGCTGCGTCGGCTTCTCGCAGGCCGACGTCGCGATCAGCGACACGCTCGTCCTGCACCGCGCGCTGCAATACGCAGCGACTTTCGGCTTCACGGTCTGGCTGCGCCCGAGCGACGCCTACCTCGGCAACGGCGTCGCCGCCAAAGGGCCGCTCGCGACGCGCATGGGCTTGTCCGGCGTTCCGGTGATCGCCGAGACAATCGCGCTGCTCACGCTGTTCGAACTGGTTCGTGACACAGGTGCGAGGCTGCACCTGTGCCGCCTGAGCAGCGCCGCCGGCGTGGAGCTCGTGCGCCGCGCCAAGGCCGAAGGCTTGAGCGTGACGTGCGACGTGAGCGTGCATCAACTGCATCTGATCGACGTCGACATCGGCTATTTCGACGCCGCGATGCGCCTCTCGCCGCCGCTGCGCCAGCAGCGCGACCGCGACGCGATCCGCGCCGGCTTGCAAGATGGCACGATCGACGCTTTGGTGAGCGATCACACGCCCGTAGACGCCGACGCCAAGAATCTGCCGTTCGCGCAAGCCGAGCCGGGCGCGAGTTCGCTCGAGCTGTTGCTCGGGTTGACGCTGAAGTGGGGCGCTGACTCGCGCATGCCGCTCGCGCAAACCCTGGCGTGCGTGACGAGCCGGCCTGTGGCGCTGCTCGGGCAAGCGCTCGGCACACTCGCGCCGAGCCTGGGCCGGCTCGCCGAAGGCGCGGCAGCCGACCTGTGCCTGTTCGACGCCGCGGCGAGCTGGCAAGTCAAGCCGGGTGCGCTCGTCAGCCAGGCGAAGCACACGCCGTTTGCCGGAATCGAATTGCCCGGGCGCGTCGCGTTCACGCTCGTCGACGGCCAGGTCGCGTTCGAAGCGCGGCCGCTTTAGATCGCGCCCGCGAAGTCGATGCTCCGACGAACCCGGGCGTGGGTGCGCCTCATCCGCACCGCGCTGGAAGGCCTGCGCGCGTTCTTCATCTGCGTCTTCGTGTTGCGCTGGCTCAGCCCCGCGCAACGCATGCAGCAGGTCGGCGTGTGGGCGGCGCGAACCCTCGCTGCGCTGGGCGTCGAGCTGGAAGTGAGAGGCGCACCGCACGCCGGCCCGGTGCTGCTCGCCGCGAATCACGTCTCCTGGCTCGACATCCTCGCCATCGACGCGGCGCATCCAGTGCGCTTCGTCTCCAAGGCCGATGTGCGGCACTGGCCGGTGCTCGGCTGGATGATCGAATGCGGCGGCACGCTGTTCATCGAACGCGAACGCAAGCGCGACGCGATGCGCGTCGTGCACCAGGTCGCGCAGGCCTTGAAGGAGGGCCAGACGATCGCCGTCTTCCCCGAGGGCACGACGAGCGACGGCACCGGCCTGCTGCCGTTTCACGCGAACCTGCTGCAAGCGGCGATCGCGACCGAGACGCCGGTGCAGGCGGTCGCGATCCGCTATTCCGACGCCCACCATGCCGTGAGCCAGGCACCCACCTACATCGGCGAAACGACGCTCGCGCAGTCGCTGTGGATGGTCGCGATGGCGCAGAACCTGCGGGTCAGCGTCGTCATGCAGGGCGCGCAAGGCACGCGACATCTGGACCGGCGTGCGTTGGCGCGGAAGCTGCGACTGGAAATTGCGGACGCGTTGAACATGGCGTTGCCGCCTGCGTAGCCTGGGCTGCGATGCGGGCGAAAGCGTGCGGCCGGCGCGACCTCGAGCTCGCATTGCCGGCATCGCAGCGCCTGCATGGCGACGCGATGCGACAGGCAAGTTCCAGGCGCAGTCGGGAGGGCCTGGCTTGCCACTGCGGGTTCAGCCCATCAGCTCCGGCAGGCTGCGCAAGGAATGCCCGGCGGCCAGCACGCCGGCGCGCACCGCCGCTGCGGTGGCGACGGCGTGCGCGTTGTCGCCGTGCACGCAGATGCTGTGGAAGGGTGTGGGCAACAGCTTGCCGTTGGCGCTGACGATGCCGCCGCGCTCGAGCATGCGCAGCACATGGGCCAGGCATTCTTCGCTGCTCGCGAGCACGGCGCCCGGTTGGCTGCGCGGCAGCAGATTGCCGTCGTCGGTGTAGGCGCGGTCGGCGAACACTTCGTCGGCGACCTTCAAGCCCGCAGCGCGACCCGCCAGCGCGAGCTGCGACAGCGCCGGCGCGAGCAGGATGAGGCCCGGGTCGACGGCGCGCACCGCGGCGGCAATCGTCGCCGCCATCGACGCGTCTTCGCACGCCAGGTTGCTCATGGCGCCGTGCGGCTTCACGTGCGTGACGCGCGCGCCTTGCGACTGCGCCATGCCCATCAACGCGCCGATCTGGTACGTCACCACGGCGGCGAGTTCATCCGCACCGAGGCGCATCACGCGTCGCCCGAAGCCCTGCAGGTCGGGGAACGACGGGTGCGCGCCGATGCTCACGCCGGCGGCGCGTGCCAGCCGCACCGTCTGCGCCATCACGAGCGGGTCGCCGCCATGAAAGCCGCACGCCACGTTGGCCGAACCGACGATGCCGAGCAGCGCGGCGTCGTCGCCCATGCGCCAGGCGCCGAAGCTCTCGCCGAGGTCGGCGTTCAGGTTGATGTTCATTGTGCGGTCCTCATCGTCTTTCCCGCCTCAGTCGGGCGGATGCAGCGCATCGATCATCGCGCTGACCAGGTTGTTTGCATACAGCGTCGCCAGGTCGACGCCGTCGACGAGCGTCAGCGGCTCGATCGCGGCCAAGCAACGCTGTACCTCGGCCTCGTGCGCGCGCGCCAGCGCTTCGGCCATCGCCACGCTGACCGGCGCAAAGCGCAGCGGCGCGCCGACCGCGGCGTTCGCGAGCCGCGCCAGGTCGGCCGAGATGACGGTCGCGATCTTCGGGTAACCGCCTGCGGTCTGGCCGTCGGCGAGCAGCACGATCGGCAAGCCGTTGCCCGGCACCTGGATCGAGCCCGGCACGGTCGCGTCGCTGACGATTTCGGCGCCCTTGTCGGCGCGGTGCTGCAACGCCGGCCCTTCGAGGCGCAGGCCCATGCGGTCGGCGTCGCGCGAGACGTGGTAGTCGGCGCCGAAGAAGGTGGCCATGGCTTCGGGGTCGAAGTGATCGTCCTGCGGGCCGGGAACGACGCGGATCGGCGCGTCAATTCCGATCGGTGGTGACCGCAGCACCGACTCCGGTGCCGCCTCGCCGAACGGCACCGTTGGTGCGGCACGCGCCAGCAGCCGGTCGCCGGCGACGAGCGCGCGCCCCTGCACGCCGCCCAGGCGCGCGCGCGCGTAGGTCGATGCGCTGCCCAGCACCGCGGGCACGTCGAGCCCGGCGATCGCGACGTAGCCGACCCGTCCCGAGCGCGGCGCGCCGACGCGCAACGCATCGCCCGGCTGCAGCGTCACGCTGCGCCACGAGTCGAGCACGCAGGTGTCGCTGCCGCGCTGCAGCGTGAGCGGGAAGTCGCCGGAAAATCCGAGGCGCACCGGCGCGTCGTGCGCCTTGAGGCCCGGACCGGCGATGAAGAACTCGATCGCGGCTGCGCCTTCCGGGTTGCCGGCGAGCCGGTTCGCGATGCGCAACCAGGCCGGATCGAGCGCGCCGGCGCGCGGCACGCCGAAGCGCCGCCAGCCGCTGCGGCCGAGGTCCTGGATCGTCGCCAACGCGCCGGGCGATGTGATCTCGATCACCGCGTTCATGGCGGCGCCGGCGCCAGGAACGAATCGGCACGCAACGCCCCGCCGCGCAAAGCGGCCTCCAGCTCGGCGTAGCGCGCCGGCGTGACGGCATCGAACGTGACCCGGTCGCCCGGCGCGAGCAACACGGGCGACGCCAGCGCGAGGTCGAACATCGGCACCGGGCAGCGCCCGAGCAGTTGCCAGCCACCCGGGCTTTCCCAGGGGTAGACGTTGGTGAGCGACCCGGTGATGGCCACCGAGCCGGCCGGCACGCGCACACGCGGCTCCTTGCGGCGCGGCATGGCCAGCGCTTGCGGCAGGCCGCCCATGAACGGCAGGCCCGGCATGAAGCCGAGCATGTAGACGGTGTACTCGGCGCACGCGTGCAGGCGCACCACGTCGTCGGTAGCCAGACCGCGCGCGATGGCAACGTCGTCCAGGTCGGCGCCGAATTCGCCGCCGTAGCACACCGGCAATCGCCAGCGCCGGCCGGGTGCGGCCAGCGTCTCGCCGCCGCGGCCAACGAGGGACAGCAGCACCGCGTCGAGCTCGGCGCGGCTCGTCAGCAGCGGGTCGTAGAGCACGGTGAGCGAGCGAAACGTCGGCATCGTCTCGACCACGCCTGCGAGCTCGCCGCGCGCGCGCGCCAGGCTCACCTGGTGGTCGAGCGCAGCGACTTCAGCGACGAGTTCGGGTGAGATCGACGCGCCGAATTCGACCGTCACTGCGCCGTCGCCGGCGTCGAGCAGGCGGGGCGTCATGGCGTGGATTGCATCGGCGCGTGACCACCGGCCGTCGCAACGGTGTTCCGCGGAACGCGTTTCAAGCCCGACTTTGGCTCGCAACCGCCAACGCGGCCGCCGCCGCGGCCTTGGGGTCCCCAAGGTAGTAGCTCTTCAGCGGCCGCAATTGCGAATCGAGTTCGTAGACGAGCGGAATTCCGTTCGGGATGTTCAGGCCGACGATCTCGGCGTCGCCGACGCCGTCAAGGTATTTGACGAGCGCGCGCAGGCTGTTGCCATGCGCCGCGATGACGATCCGCTGGCCGGAGCGGATTGCCGGCGCGAGGGTGGTGGTCCAGTACGGCAGGACGCGCGCGACCGTGTCTTTCAGGCACTCGGTGAGCGGCACTTGCACCGAGGCGAGGCGCGCATAACGTGGGTCGTTGCGTTCGCAGCGCGGGTCGCTCGCTTCGAGTGCGGGCGGGGGCGTGTCGTAGCTGCGGCGCCAGGCAAGCACTTGGGGGTCGCCGTACTTGCGCGCCGTCTCGGCCTTGTTCAGGCCTTGCAGCGCGCCGTAGTGGCGCTCGTTGAGCTGCCACGCGTTGACCACCGGCAACCAGGTGCGGTCCAGTTCGTCGAGCGCGTGCCAGAGCGTCCAGATCGCGCGCTTCAGCACCGAGGTGTAGGCGACGTCGAACTCGTAGTCTCCCTCACGCAGCAGGCGACCCGCTTCACGCGCCTGCGCAACGCCGGTGGGCGTGAGTGGCACGTCGGTCCAGCCGGTGAAGCGGTTCTCCAGGTTCCAGGTTGACTCGCCGTGGCGAATGAGTACGAGTTTGTGCATGGTGTGCTGAACAATGGCGGGCGTGGGACGAGGGCATCGCGCGCCGCGCAGCGCTGACGAGGCGCGCAATTCTATAATCCGCCGCTTCGCGCTTTCCGGTGGCTTCCAGTGAACACTTACGTGCAATTCGTCGTCGACAACTGGATCCTGTTCCTGGCCGCGCTGAGCTCGGGCGTCATGCTCTTGCTGCCCGTGATGAACAAAGGTGCGGGAGGGGCGAGCAAAGTCTCTCCCACCGAGGCAGTGCAACTCATCAACCGCGAGAAGGCGGTGCTGATTGATGTGAGCGAAAACGCCGAGTATGCGAGCGGCCATGTCGCGGGCGCAAAAAACGTTCCGCTCGGCTCGCTCGAAGCGAGCAACGATCTGCCGAAGAACAAGACCCTGCCGCTCGTTCTCGTCTGCCCGACCGGCGCGCGCGCGGCGCGCGCCGTCGGGATGTTGAAGAAGCGCGGGTTTGAGCAGACGCGTGTCCTGGCGGGCGGCCTGCGCGCCTGGCGCGACGCGAACCTGCCGATCGAAAAGTCCGCTTGAATGAATCCCCCCCGAAGCGGCTTCGCCGCTCCCCCCAGGGGGCGCCGCCTGCGGCCTGGCAGAGCCAGTTCCGCGGCGGCTGCTTGGCAGGGCGCTCGCGATTCATGCGTTGCGGGTTGCTCAAAGCGCGGTGGAGCAACTGAATTGTCTGCTCTGATCACCGACTCCATTCCTGCGTAGCCGCGAGAGACGACAACGATGCAAGCCGTCAAGATGTACACGACCGAAGTCTGCCCGTTCTGTATCCGCGCCAAGGCGCTGCTCAAGCAGCGCGGCGTGCAGAACATCGAGGAGATTCGAATCGACCTGGACGCGCAGGCGCGCCTGACGATGATGGAGTCGACCGGGCGCCGCACCGTGCCGCAAATCTTCATCGGCGACACGCATGTGGGTGGCTGCGATGAATTGATCGCGCTGGACCGCCAAGGCGCGCTCATGCCCTTGCTTTCGGGATCGGC
The DNA here is from genome assembly GCA_963775015.1 of uncultured beta proteobacterium. Lineage (GTDB taxonomy): Bacteria > Pseudomonadota > Gammaproteobacteria > Burkholderiales > Burkholderiaceae_C > JAEMQF01. Next base: position 23,970 of record CAVZHI010000006.1, read on the forward strand.
GGCGTGAGCTTTCGGTCACGTTGCACGGGCGCGACGCGCGCCCGTTGCGGCGCATAATTCGGCTCCCCCGCCCGCGCCACACCGGTCCGCGGGCCTTTTTCATCCCCGTTCCCCCAATCGAGCAACGCATGGCCGAAGAGACGAAGAACCCCGTGTTCCAGATTCAGCGTCTGTACCTCAAGGATCTGTCGCTGGAGCAGCCGAATTCGCCGCAGATCCTCCTCGAGCAGGCCGCGCCGCAGGTCGACATCAACCTCGCGCTCGGCGCCTCGCCGATCGCCGAGGGGATTTACGAAGTGACGGTGACGGCGACAGTGACGACGAAAGTCAACGACAAGACGCTTTTCCTTGTCGAGGCCAAGCAGGCCGGAATCTTCGAGATCCGCAACATCCCGGAAGACCAGTTGCAGCAGATCATCGGCATCGCGTGCCCGGGAATCGTTTATCCCTATTTGCGCGCCATCGTTTCCGACGTGTGCACGCGCGCCGGCTTCCCGCCGGTGTTGCTCACCGAAGTCAACTTCCAGGCGATGTTCGAGCAACAGCGCGCCCAGGCGGCGCAAGCCGCGGCGGCGAACGGCCCCGACAAGGGCGCGATCGCGCATTGATCCGCGCCGTGCCCGATTGAGGGCGCCGTGATCCATGCCATGACGCTCACGATCCTCGGCGCGGGCGCATGGGGTACCGCGTTGGCCGTGAGCGCCTGCGGCCGGATTCCCACCCTGCTGTGGGCACGCGACCCGGCGCAGGCCTCGCACATGAAGTCGCAGCGCCGCAATGTGCGCTATCTCGACGGCGTCGAGCTGCCGCCGGCGCTGCGCATCGAAGCCGATCTTGGCGAAGCGCTGGCGCGCTCACGCGACGGCCTGATCGTGATCGCGACGCCGATGGCGGGCTTGGAAGCGGTGCTGCGCCAACTGCCGAGCGACACAGGCGCCGCGCTCTGGCTCTGCAAGGGCTTCCAGGAAGGAACGGGCTGGCTCGGCCACGAAGTCGCGCAAGCGGCCTGCCCGCAGTTGCAAGTCGGTGTTCTTTCGGGCCCGAGTTTTGCGCTCGAGGTCGCGCGCGGGCAGCCCGCGGCGCTGGTCGCGGCGAGTGCGCACGAGTCGGTGCGCGAACACGCGGTAAGACTCTTGCACAGCGAGCAGCTGCGGATCTACACGTCGGACGATCCGGTGGGAGTGGAAGTGGGAGGCGCGGTGAAGAACGTGCTCGCGATCGCGACCGGAATCGCCGACGGCCTGGGTCTGGGACAAAACGCGCGCGCCGCGCTCATCACGCGTGGCCTGAGCGAGATCACGCGCCTGGGCCTCGCGCTCGGCGCACGCGCCGAAACTTTCATGGGCCTGAGCGGCCTGGGCGATCTGGTGCTCACGGCGACGGGCGACCTGTCGCGCAATCGCAAAGTCGGATTGCTGCTCGCGCAGGGCGTGGCGCTGCCGCAGATTCTGCGCGACCTCGGCCATGTCGCCGAAGGCGTCCACAGCGCCGCGCTGGTGCTGCAACGCGCCCAGGCGCTGGGTGTCGAGATGCCGATCACGCAGGCGGTGGTCGCGGTGTTGGTGGGGCGGCTCGCGCCGCGCGCTGCAGTCGAACAATTGATGGGCCGCGAGGCTCGGCCCGAGGCCTGAATCGCCGATCACGCGGCGCTTTTTTCCGCGGCGCCTCACATGACCGACCTCACGTCCCGCCGCGATAGCCCAGCTGGCGCCACGCTTCGAACACCGCCACGGCCACGGCGTTGCTCAGATTGAGGCTGCGCTGGCCGGCGCGCAGCGGCAGGCGCAGGCATTGGGTGGGGGCGAAGGATTCGCGCACCGCGTCGGGCAGGCCGGCGGTTTCGGAGCCGAACACGAGCCAGTCGCCGCTTTGCCATGCATGTTCGTCAAAGCGCCGCGTCGCTCGAGTCGTGAAGGCAAAGAGGCGCGTCGCCGCTCCCGGCACGCCCTGCGCGTCTCGCGTCTGGGCCATGAACGCGGCCCAGGACGCGTAGCGCTGCACGCTCGCGTATTCGTGGTAATCGAGGCCGGCGCGCTTGAGCTGGCGATCGTCCATCGAAAATCCGAGCGGCTCGATCAGGTGCAGCGCACACCCGGTGTTCGCCGCGAGGCGGATCACGTTGCCGGTGTTGGGCGGGATCTCGGGATGGACGAGGACGATGTTGAACATGTTCGGCTCAGCTGTCCGGCCGCGGCGTGCGCGCGAGAACCCAGACCTGCACGCTGGCGGCGCCGGCCTGGAGCAGGGTGCGTGAAATTTCGGCCGCCGTCGCGCCGCTCGTCAGCACGTCGTCGACGAGCGCCACGTGGGCGCCGCGCAGTTCGCGCAGGCGCAACGGCTCGACGGCAAACGCGCCGCGCACGTTCGCGGCGCGTGCGGTGAGCGGCAGCGCGAGCTGGTGCGGTGTGTCCACGGTGCGCAGCAGCAGATGCGGGTCGGCGCGGCAGGGCAGCCCCTTCGCGAGCCGGCGCGTGATTTCCCAAGCCTGGTTGTAGCCGCGTTCGCGCAAGCGCGCCTCGCTCAGCGGCACGGGCAGCAGCAGATCCGGCGCGGTGATGCTGGCCTGGCGAATCGTGTGCAACAGGCGCGCCGCCAGCGGCGCGCCCAGATCGAGCGCGCTGCGAAACTTGAAGCGCGCGATCACGTCGTCCCACGGTGCGGCGTAGTCGAACGCGGCGAGCGTTCGCACTTGCGGCGGCGGGTTCAGCAGGCACGCGGCGCAGACTGGTGCAGCTGGCGGGATGTCGATCGCGCAACGCATGCAGCGATGGCGCGGCACCGCCCAACGCGCGACACACGCTTCGCAGACGCGCTGTTCGCCCCAGTCGTGACACAAGGCGCACAGGCTCGGCAGGCGCGGCAAATGCGTGAGCCAGGGCCGGAACACAGAGGAGAACAGCACGCGTCAATATACTGCCCCGCCATGGCGCGCAACCCCACTCACCCACAACGCGCCCTCGACGCCGCGGCCGTCGCGGCGACGCTGCGCCGCAGCGCGCGGTCCGCGCAGCCGCCCTGGTTGCACACCGAAGTGGCGCGGCGCATGGGCGAGCGGCTCGGCGTGATTCGCCTGCAGCCGCAGTCGCTGATCGATTGGTGGGGTTTCGGCGGCGCGGGCAGCGCGGTGCTGGCGGCGCTGTACCCGAAGGCGCGGCGCATCGTCGTCGAGCCCACGCCTGAGTTGGTTGAGCGCAGCCGCGCCGCCGCGAAGTTGCCGTGGTGGGCGGCGCAGCGTTGGCGTGGCGCGAAGGTCGACGTGGTGCTGGACGCGGGCGACGCGGCGCTCGACGCTGCGATGTCTGATGCAACGGACGGCGCAGCGCTGATCTGGTCGAACATGGGTTTGCACGCCGAGCCCGACCCGCCCGGCCTGTTCGCGCGATGGCATCGATATGCTGGAGGTCGATGGCGTCGTCATCTTCTCTTGCCTCGGCCCGGGAACGCTGGGCGAACTGCGTCGCCTCTACGCGAAGCTCGGCTGGCCGGCGCCGACGCCGGCGTTTGTCGACATGCACGACCTGGGCGACATGCTCGTGCACGCCGGTTTCGCGGATCCGGTGCTGGACCAGGAAACGCTGACGCTGCACTGGGCCAGCGCGCAGGAACTGCTTGCTGAATTGCGCACGCTGGGCGTGAACGCGGCGCCGGACCGGTATGCCGGACTGCGCACGCCGCGTTGGCGAAATAGGCTCCTCGCCGAGTTGCGGGGCTTGGCCGGCGCCGACGGCCGGCTGCGCCTGAGTTTCGAGGTCGCGTACGGCCACGCCTTCAAGGCCGCGCCACGGATTCGCAAGAATGATCCGACACTCGTTTCGCTCGCCGACATGCGCGCCCTGGTGCGCTCGCGCAACAGCACGCGCCCGAGTTGATCGCGCACCGCTGGGTCTGGCCTGGAGGGTTCGAGACTGTGGGCTAAAATGCGCCGCTTTTCGAGGCCGGTCGGCCCGCATCGAGTTGGCCGCGAGATTCTGGTCAGCCCATTGCAGTCGATCGCGCTGCCAGACGACGCCCCCGACGACTCTGTTCAACACCGACCGCGAAATGGCACCCACCGCATCTGCACAGTTCACCGACCGCGACGTTGCGGTTCAGGAATCGCGCGTGGATTTGCGTTTTGGTCAGGAGTCTGCTGGCCAGGGCAGCGCGCCGCAGGACTGGAGCGTGCGCTGGCAACTCAGGCGCAACGCTTCGCTCGCACCGCGCCAGCTGTGGCTCTGCTACCTGGGGATTTGCCTGCTCTCGCTCTCGATCGCCGCGGGCTTCTGGGCCGTGGGCGCGTTCATGGTCATGCCTTACGCGGGCGCCGAGCTGCTCGCGGTCGGCGCGGCGCTGCTGATCTACGCACGCCACGCGGCCGACAATGAATCGATTCGTCTCGCCGCCGGACGCCTCGTCGTTGAGTATGCTTGCGGGCGCCACGTCGAGCGCGTTGAATTCACCCCGGCGTGGGTTCGCATCGAGCCCGAGCATGGCGACCGGTCGCTGATCGAGTTGTCGGGTCAGGGTCGCAAGATTTCCGTGGGCCGCTTCGTGCGGCCCGAACTGCGGCGCGAACTCGCCGACGAACTGCGCTGGGCGTTGCGCCGCTGGAGCCTGGGCGCGGCGCGCTGAACCGATTCGAAGAAGATCAACAAGATACCCTGGACACAAGACCTCCTGAAGCGATGAGCATGAACAATATGGCGACGACGATGAAGAAGCATTGGGCCCGCCTCGGGCAGGCCGGCTTGACACTGGGCGCGCTGCTGGCCACGCATGCCGCGCTGGCGGTGAAGGATTTGCCCGGCGGCCCGGGGGTGAACCAGCTTGACCTGCACGAGCCGGTGACGCAGATCGCCGCCGACCAGCGCTCGCTGCACAACTACATGATGGTGCTGTGCACGGTGATCTTCGTGCTCGTGTTCGGCGTCATGTTCTATTCGATCTTCAAGCACCGCCGCTCCAAGGGCGCGAAGGCGGCGAACTTCCACGAGAGCGTGAAGGTCGAGATCGCGTGGACGGTGGTGCCCTTCATCATCGTCATCTTCATGGCGCTGCCGGCGACGAAGACCGTCGTCGCGATGAAAGACACGAGCTCGGCGGACCTCACGATCAAGGCCACTGGCGTGCAGTGGAAGTGGGTCTACGACTACCTGAAGGGCGAGGGCGAGGGCTTGGGCTTCATCTCGTCACTCGACCCGGCGCAGCGCCGCATGTCCGACACCGGCAAGCCGTCGGGCGATGACTACCTGCTCAAGGTCGACAACCCGCTCGTCGTTCCGGTGGACAAGAAGGTTCGCATCATCCTCACCGCGAGCGACGTGATCCACGCCTTCATGGTGCCGTCGTTCGGCATCAAACAAGACGCGATTCCCGGCTTCGTGCGCGACACCTGGTTCCGCGCCACCAAGACCGGAGACTTCTACGGCCAGTGCGCCGAGCTGTGCGGCAAGGAACACGCCTACATGCCGATCCACGTGAAGGTGTTGTCGGCTGCCGACTACAGCGCCTGGGTCGACGTGCAAAAGAAGAAGATGGCGGCCTCAGCGGACGACCCGGCCAAGGTCTGGGCGCTGGAAGAACTGGTCGCGCGCGGCGAGAAGGTCTACACGGCGAACTGCATGGTCTGCCACCAGGCGCACGGCAAGGGCCTGGGTCCGTTCAAGCCGCTCGACGGCGCGGCGATCGTGCTCGATGCCGACAAGAACAAGCAGATCGCCGTTGTCCTGAACGGCCAGAAGGACGGCGCGATGCCCGCCTGGAAGCAGCTCAGCGACACCGAACTCGCGGCCGTCATCACGTACACGAAGAACAGCTGGTCGAACAAGACGGGTCAGGCGGTGCAGCCTGCCGATGTGCTGGCCGCCCGCAAGTAGCCCACGACCCCATTCAGAGCCTTCTCAGGAATTCACATGAGCGCAGTTCTCGACCACCCCGGCCACCACGCCGACCACGACCACCACGCCCCGTACGGTTGGCGGCGCTGGGTCTACGCGACGAACCACAAGGACATCGGCACGATGTACCTGTTGTTCTCGTTCACGATGTTCATGGTCGGCGGCCTGCTCGCGCTGCTGATCCGCGCCGAGCTGTTCCAGCCCGGCCTGCAGTTCGTGAACCCGGGAATGTTCAACCAGCTGACGACGATGCACGGGCTGATCATGGTCTTCGGCGCGATCATGCCGGCCTTCGTCGGCTTCGCGAACTGGATGGTGCCGCTGCAGATCGGCGCGCCCGACATGGCGTTCGCGCGCATGAACAACCTGAGCTTCTGGCTCCTCATTCCGGCGGCGCTGATGCTCGTGGGTTCGTTCTTCATGCCCGGCGGCGCTCCGGCCGCGGGCTGGACGATCTACGCGCCGCTGACGCTGCAGATGGGCCCGTCGATGGACGCTGCGATCTTCTCGCTGCACATCCTCGGCGCGAGCTCGATCATGGGCTCGATCAACATCATCGTCACGATCCTGAACATGCGCGCACCGCGCATGTCGCTGATGCAGATGCCGCTGTTCTGCTGGACCTGGCTCATCACGGCGTTCCTGCTCATCGCCGTCATGCCGGTGCTCGCCGGCGCGATCACGATGACGCTCACGGATCGCCACTTCGGCACCCACTTCTTCAACCCGGCCGGCGGCGGCGACCCGGTGATGTACCAGCACATCTTCTGGTTCTTCGGCCACCCCGAGGTCTACATCATGATCCTGCCGGCGTTCGGCATCGTCAGCGCTGTCGTGCCCGCGTTCGCGAGGAAGCCGCTGTTCGGCTACGCGTCGATGGTCTACGCGACGGCGTCGATCGCGATCCTCTCGTTCATCGTCTGGGCGCACCACATGTTCACCGTGGGAATGCCGGTGACGGGGCAGCTCTTCTTCATGTACGCGACGATGCTCATCGCGGTGCCGACGGGCGTGAAAGTCTTCAACTGGATCGCGACGATGTGGCGCGGCTCGATGACGTTCGAGACACCCATGCTGTGGGCCGTGGGCTTCATCTTCGTCTTCACGATGGGCGGCTTCACGGGTCTCATCCTGGCCATGGCGCCGATCGACATCCAGCTCCAGGACACGTATTACGTCGTCGCGCACTTCCACTACGTGCTCGTCGCCGGGTCGCTGTACGGCATGTTCGCCGGCTACTACTACTGGGCGCCGAAGTGGACCGGCGTGATGTACGAAGAGATCCACGGCAAGGTCCACTTCTGGGCCTCGCTGATCTTCTTCAACATCACCTTCTTCCCGATGCACTTTCTCGGCCTGGCCGGCATGCCCCGGCGCTACGCTGACTACCCGATGCAGTTCGCCGACTTCAATATGCTGGCCAGTGTGGGCGCGCTCGGCTTCGGCCTGTCGCAGGTGTACTTCTTCTTCATGGTCGTGCTGCCGATGATGCGCGGCAAAGGCAAAAAAGCGCCGCAACGGCCGTGGAACGACGCCGACGGCGCCGGCGCCGAGGGCCTGGAGTGGGAGATTCCGTCGCCCGCGCCGTTCCACACTTTCGAGACGCCGCCGAACCTGAATGCCGCAGCGAACAAGGTGATCGCTTGACGCCAGAGCTGATCAGCCCAGAGCAGCGCAAGAGCAATTCCCGGCTCGGGTGGGTGCTCGCGTCGATCGCCGTGCTGCTGTTCGTCGGCTTCATCGTCAAGAGCGCGTTGTTCGGCATTTGAGGACGTCAATGGACACGCCCCGTCGACCCGTGATGGCCGCCGCGCTGCTGCTGCGCGACAACCGCGTCATGCTCGCCAAGCTGAGCCTGATCGTGTGCCTGATGTTCGGCTTCGGCTACGCGCTCGTGCCGGTGTACAAGGCGATCTGCAACGCGCTCGGGATCAACGTGCTCTCGATCGCCGAGCGCGAAGCGTCCGGCAACGCGTGGAAGTCGGGCCGCAACTCGCAAGTCGACCTGACGCGAACGATCACCGTCGAGTTCGACGCCAACGCGCGCGGGCCGTGGGAGTTTCAGCCGGCGAAGCGATTCGTCGACGTGCACCCGGGCGAAATGGCGACCGTGATCTACCGTTTTCGCAATGCGCAGAACCGCACCATGGCGGCGCAGGCGATCCCGAGTTATGCGCCGATGCAGGCGATGCCGCATTTCAACAAGGTCGAGTGCTTTTGTTTTACCGAGCATGTCCTGAAGCCGGGTGAAGTGCGGGAGTGGCCGGTGACCTTCGTCATCGACCCGAAGTTGCCGAAAGACGTGCGCACGATCACGTTGTCGTACACCTTTTTCGAAGTCGGCGGCAAGGTGCCTGCCGCGCCGGAATCATGAGCGAGCCCGGGAGCGGCGAATTGCGCAGCGCGGTGCGCAGGAAAGCGTCGTTCGTGCAGACGCTGCGCGCCGTCGGGTGGTCTTTTTTCGGCATTCGCAAAGGCAGCGAATACCGCAAGGACGTGGCCGAGCTGAACCCGCTGCACGTCGTGATTGCGGGGGTCGCTGCGGCGGCCGTGTTCGTCGTGGGGTTGATCGTGATGGTGAATTGGGTGATCGCGAGCGGCATCGCGAAGTAGCTGGCAGCGCGCCAGCAGCAGTCTTATCAAGTTCCAGGAGAAAACATGTCGGCAGCGACACACCACGGGGCACAGCCCTATTACTTCGTCCCCGCGCCTTCGCGGCACCCGGCGCTCACGGCCACGGCGTTCCTGCTCATCGTCTTCGGCGCCGGCCAATGGGTGAACGGCGGCAGCTGGGCCAAGTACGTCGTTCTCGTCGGGTTCATCATGTGGTTCGTCGTGCTGCAGCGCTGGTTCCGCGACGCGATCGGCGAAAGCGAAGGCGGGCAGTACAGCGACCGCATCGACGTGTCGTTCCGCTGGAGCATGAGCTGGTTCATCTTTTCCGAAGTGATGTTCTTCGGCGCGTTCTTCGGCGCCCTCTACTGGGCGCGCCAACACGCACTGCCGAGCCTGGGAAGCCTGGAAAACGCGATCCTGTGGCCTGACTTCAAGGCCCTCTGGCCGACCGCAGGCCAAGGCATCACGGGCTCGCCGGCGGGCATCGTCGAAGCGTTCCAGACCATGGGGCCGTGGCCGATTCCAACCATCAATACGATCCTGCTGCTGTCATCCGGCGTGACGCTGACGATCGCGCACCACGCGCTGATCGCGAACCAGCGTGCGCGCACGATCGGCTTCATGTGGTTGACGGTGCTGCTCGGCGCGCTGTTCCTCGGCCTGCAAGCCTACGAATACATCCACGCCTACAGCGAACTCAACCTCAAGCTGAGCTCGGGCATTTACGGCTCGACGTTCTTCATGCTCACCGGCTTTCACGGCTTCCACGTGTTCGTCGGCATGACGATGTTGATCTTCATCACGCTGCGCCTCATGAGCGGCCACTTCACGCCGCAGCGCCATTTCGGCTTCGAAGGCGCGGCCTGGTACTGGCACTTCGTCGACGTCGTGTGGCTCGGCCTGTACATCGTCGTGTACTGGCTCTGATCCGCTGGCACCTCCCCGAAAACGCCGCGCACAGCGGCGTTTTTTCATTCACCCGGCGCCACGATCATCAACCCAGCGGTATTCCGGTCGGCTTGATCCACCCCATCCAGTAGCTGAGCAAGATGAACCCGACGAGCAGGATCGACAGCGTGACGCGCAGCGCGAGGGCGCGCATCATGCGGTCCGTCCTGGGCTGGCCGTCGCGCCCGTCGCGCAGCATGAAGACGCCGGCCAGTGCCAGCACGGCGACGATTCCGCCGAGGATGACGAGGATCAGGGTTTTCATGCCGATCGATTATCCGCGCTGGGCTCGGCGCGACTTCGCCTCCCGGCGCGGCTTGCACTGATGAAGACGCTCGGCGCGCGGCAACGCCGCATCGTCGTGCTGCTCGCTGCGCTGCTCGGTGCGGCGCTGACGGCGCGCCTGGGCTTCTGGCAGCTCGACCGGGCCGCACAAAAGCAGGCTATGCAAAGCGCCCTGGATGAGCGCAGCCGCTTGCGCGTGCTTCAAGCGACCGACTTGGCGCGCGACCCGGCCACCGCGGCGACCCAACACCACCGCAGCGTGCGCATGCACGGCCGCTGGCTCGCCGAGCGTACGGTTGCCCTCGAGAACCGGCCGCTGAACGGGCGTGCCGGCTTCATCGTCGTGACGCCTTTGGCCCTCGAGGCCGGCGCGGGCCATGTGCTCGTGCAGCGCGGCTGGGTGGCGCGCGATGCGTCGGAGCGTTCGCGTCTTCCCGCGCTCACCACGCCAGGCGGCGTGGTCGAGGTGCAAGGGCGAGTCGCGGCAGCGCCGTCACGCTTGTTCGATTTCGCCGGCCCGGTGGCGAGTGGGCCGATCCGGCAAAATCTCGACCTCGCCGAATTCGCCGCCGAGATCGGCTTCGCCTTGCGCCCGCTGTCGGTTCTGCAGGTTGACGACGCGGAGAATCGTGGCGACGGCCTGGTGCGCGAGTGGCCGGCTCCAGCGCTCGACGTTCACAAGCACTACGGCTACGCGGCGCAATGGTTTGCGCTCGCCATGCTCATCACGGGTCTTTATGTCTGGTTCCAACTCGTCCGCCCCCGACTCCGCCGCTGACGCGGTGCCGCTGCACCTCACGGTGCACTCGCTTCCGGTGCCGGACGCAGACGCCCAGCGCACCGCGTCGGGCCGGCTGCAGATGTTGCTCGTGCTGCTCGTCTGCGCGCTGCCGGTGGTCGCGTCGTACCTCGCGTACTACGTCATCAAGCCGCAAGGCCGCAGCAACTACAGCGAACTGATCGAGCCGCAGCGCCCGATTCCAGCTGACCTCGAACTCACCGACCTGCAGGGTCGGCGGGTCGCCACAACGTCGCTGCACGGGCAGTGGTTGCTCGTCGTGATCGCCGGCGGTGCGTGCGACGCGGCATGCGATCGAATTCTCTGGCTGCAACGGCAGCTGCGCGAAGCGCTCGGCCGCGACAAGGCGCGCGTCGACAAGCTCTGGTTGATCCACGACGGAGCCACGCCGTCTGCAAAAACGCTCGACGCCGTGCGCAGCGCCGAAGCGGCGAGCGTGCTGCGGGTAACGCCCGAGGCGCTGTTCAAGTGGCTGCACGCGACGCCGGGCGTGGCGCCGCAGACGCAGCTTTACATCGTCGACCCGATGGGGAATTGGATGATGCGCTCGCCGCCGAACCCGGACCCGGCGAAGCTCAAACGCGACGTCGAGAAGCTGTTGCGCGCCTCTGCCGGCTGGGACCAGCCAGGGCGCGAACCGGGCCGCGGCGCCCCGCCTGGCCGATGAACGCTGATCCGCTCGTCGACTTCACGCCGCTGCTGCGCCTGGCGCTGTTCGGGGTGGCGCTGGCAGCGCTGCCGCTGCTCTGGGTTTGGCTGCGCAACCGCGGCGCGGCGCAGAAGCAGCGCGCGCTCACCCTGCTGACCCTGTTCCTCACATTCGACCTGGTGCTCTTCGGCGCTTTCACGCGCCTCACCGACTCCGGCCTGGGTTGCCCGGACTGGCCCGGTTGTTACGGCCACGCGAGTCCGCTCGGCGCTCAGGGGCACATCGATGCGGCGCAGACGGCCATGCCGAGCGGCCCGGTGACGCAGCGCAAGGCCTGGGTCGAGATGGTGCACCGCTACCTCGCGACGATGGTCGGCGTGCTGATCCTGGTGCTCGCGGCGGCGAGCTGGATCGCCGCGTGGCGCGCACGCAGTGTGAGCCGCATCGGGTGGCCGACCTTGACCTTGATCTGGGTCTGCGTTCAGGGAGGGTTCGGCGCGCTCACCGTGACGTGGAAACTCTACCCGGCGATCGTGACGCTGCACTTGCTCGGCGGCATGGCCTTGCTCGCGCTGCTCGCCGCGCAGGCGCAGGCGGACGCGCCCATGCTGCCCCGTGTGTCGCCGCTGCTGCGGCGCTCCGCGTGGGGCGTGGCAGCGCTGTGCGTGGTGCAGATTGCGCTTGGGGGCTGGGTCAGCACGAACTACGCCGTGCTCGCGTGTTCTGACTTCCCGTTGTGCCAAGGCCGCTGGTGGCCCGAGATGGACTTTGCCCAAGGCTTCGTCGTCGCACGCGAGCTTGGCATGCAGGGCGACGGCAGTTACCTCTCGTTCGCTGCGCTCACCGCCATCCACTATGTGCACCGGCTCGTCGCCTATGTCCTGCTGCTGGCGCTGGTGGCATTCGCTTGGCGCCTGTTCGCGACGCGCGACGCCATGCTTCGGCGCTGGGCCGTCGCGCTCGCTGCGCTCGCGCTGTGGCAACTCGCCAGCGGCCTGAGCAACGTGCTCTTGCAGTGGCCGCTGCTCGGCGCGGTCGCGCACACGGCGGGCGCCGCTGCATTGGTGATCGTTCTCACTGCGTGGCTGCGCCAAAGCCATCTCGCACGAAGCGCTGCCGCGACGAATGGCCTTGCCCGGCCGGCGCGCGTGGCGAGTTCGTAGAATCACGCCCTCGCGCCGCCATGTCAGAAACCCTCGCCCGTCCCGCTCCCGTCGTCCGCACCGCCTTGGTGTCGCGCTGGAGTCAGTTCTACGCGTTGACAAAACCGCGCGTCGTTCAACTGATCGTCTTTTGCGCCGTGATCGGCATGCTGATGGCGGTTCCCGGCCTGCCCGACTGGCGCGTGGCGCTCGCCGCGACGCTCGGCATCTGGCTCGTTGCGGCGGCCGCGGCGGCGTTCAACTGCCTCGTCGAGCAAGGCATCGACGCGAAGATGGCGCGCACCGCGTGGCGCCCGAGCGCGAACGGCCAGTTGAGCGCTGCGCAGACGCTGATCTTCTCGATGCTGCTCGGCGGTGTCGGTTGCGCCATGCTGTACCTGGCGGTGAACGCCTTGACGATGTGGCTCACTCTCGCCACCTTCGTCGGCTACGCCGTCATCTACACGCTGGTTCTGAAGCCGCTGACGCCGCAGAACATCGTGATCGGCGGCGCGTCGGGCGCGATGCCGCCGGTGCTCGGCTGGGCGGCGATTCGCGGCGAGGTCGGGCCCGAGGCACTGATCATGTGCCTCATCATCTTTCTCTGGACGCCGCCGCATTTCTGGGCGCTCGCCCTGTACCGAACCGAGGACTATCGGCGCTCCGGGTTGCCGATGCTGCCCGTCACACATGGCTCGGAGTTCACGCGCCTGCACGTGCTGCTCTACACCCTGGTGCTGTTCGCCGCGACGCTGCTGCCTTTCGTCTCGGGGATGAGCGGAGCGATCTACCTCACCTGCGCGATCGCCCTCGGCCTCGCGTTCACCGGCTACGCCTGGCGGCTTTGGCGCCATTACTCCGACGCGCTGGCGCGCAAGACGTTCCGCTTCTCGATCCTGCACTTGTCGCTGCTCTTTGCCGCGCTCCTGGTCGACCACTACCTTGCGCCGCTGCTGTAGAGGGCTCCTGCCATGAGAATTTTGCGTCGCGCGATCGTCATCGGTGCGTGCGTTGCGCTGCTCGGCTGCGACAAGCTCGGCCCGACCCCGGCCAAACCGACGTTCAAGGGAATCGACATCACCGGTGCCGAGTACGCGCGCACCCTCGCGTTGACCGATCAGCACGGCAAGGCGCGAACCCTGGAAGACTTCAAGGGCAAGGTGAGCGTCGTGTTCTTCGGCTACACGCAATGCCCTGATGTGTGCCCGGCCACCATGGCCGAACTCGCGCAGATCAAGAAGTCCCTGGGCAAGGACGGCGAGCGCCTGCAGGGCATCTTCGTCACGCTGGACCCGAAGCGCGATACGCCCGAGGTGCTGAAGGCCTACATGGGCAACTTCGACCCGAGTTTTGTCGCGCTCTCCGGCAGCACCGAGCAGATCAAGGCCGCGGCGCAGGAGTTCAAGGTGTTCTTCGCGATCTCACCAGGCAAGACCGAAACCAGCTACACCGTCGATCACACCGCCGGCTCGTTCGTTTTCGACGCGCGCGGCAAGGTGCGGCTCTTCGTGCGCTACGGCGGCGCTGCGGACGCGCTCGCGGCAGATCTGAAGTTGCTGCTGGCGCAGAACTGAACTCACCACCGCTGCTGTCATCCCGGCGAAAGCCGGGATCCATTGCGGCACGTGGATACCGGCTTTCGCCGGTATGACATCTCTGGCTACTTTGCGACGTAGAACTGAACTCACCACCGCTGCTGTCATCCCGGCGAAAGCCGGGATCCATTGCGGCACGTGGATACCGGCTTTCGCCGGTATGACGTCTCTGGCTACTTCGCGACGTAGAACTGAACTCACCACCGCTGCTGTCATCCCGGCGAAAGCCGGGATCCATTGCGGCACGTGGTACCGGCTTTCGCCGGTATGACATCTCTGGCTACTTTGCGACGTAGAACTGAACTCACCACCGCTGCTGTCATCCCGGCGAAAGCCGGGATCCATTGCGGCACGTGGATACCGGCTTGCGCCAGGCTTTCGCGGGTATAACGTCAAGCGGCTTCGGCGAGCGCCTTGCGCATTTTTTTCATCGCCGCGACTTCGATCTGGCGAATGCGCTCGGCGCTCACACCGTACTCGGCGGCGAGGTCGTGCAGCGTCAGGCCACCCGAGCTGTCGTCGTTGACTTTCAGCCAACGCTCTTCGACGATGCGCCGGCTGCGCGCGTCGAGCGCGTCGAGCGCGAGCGCAATGCCATCGCCAGCGAGCCAGTCGCGGTTGCGCGCTTCGAGAACGCGCGTCGGCTCGTTCGTTTCGTCGGCGAGGTAAGCGATCGGCGCGTACGTGTCTTCGGCGTCGTCGGCCTGCGGCTCGAGCGCCACGTCGCCGCCCGAGAGGCGCGTTTCCATCTCGAGCACTTCTTCCTGCTTCACGTTCAGGCGTGTCGCGAGCGTTTTCACTTCGTCGCGGGTCAGCGTGCCGCGGTGCGTGTCGGCGTCCGCCGCGTCGTCTTTCAAGCCCTGCTTCATCGAGCGCAGGTTGAAGAACAGCTTGCGCTGCGCCTTCGTCGTCGCGAGCTTGACCATGCGCCAGTTCTTCAGGATGTACTCGTGAATCTCGGCCTTGATCCAGTGCATCGCGTAGCTCACCAGGCGCACGCCTTGCGTCGGGTCGAAACGCTTCACCGCCTTCATCAGGCCGACGTTGCCTTCCTGGATCAGATCCCCGTGCGGCAGCCCGTAGCCGAGGTACTGGCGTGAGATCGACACGACGAGTCGCAGGTGCGAGAGCACGAGCTTTCCGGCCGCGTTGAGATCGCCCTCGTTGCGCAGCCGGGTCGCGAAATCGACCTCTTGCTCCAGCGTCAACATCGGAATCCGGTTCACTGCGGAAATGTAGGCGTCCAGGTTCCCCAGCGAAGGCACGAGGCCCCAGGGGTCACGGACGGCGACAGCGGTGGCGGTGGTCATGTTCATGGGGGCGTCAGAGACGCGGATCCTGATTAGGTTCCGAAAAGTTTAGCACTCGACCGTCGAGAGTGCTGACACGCGTTTCGCTGAGATCTTCGGGAGCGTTGAATTCTTCACCTCGTCTGGTCAGTCGCTATGCATCCAAATAACACTGATGACAGTGTTCGCTCACATACACGTTCAAACATTGAACAGGAAGTTGAGCACGTCGCCGTCCTTGACGACGTACTCCTTGCCTTCGGCGCGCATCTTGCCCGCGTCCTTCGAGCCTTGTTCGCCTTTGTAGGCGAGGAAGTCGTCATAGGCGATCGTCTGGGCGCGAATGAAGCCGCGCTCGAAATCGGTGTGGATCACGCCTGCCGCCTGCGGCGCGGTGTCGCCGACGTGGATCGTCCAGGCGCGCACCTCCTTGACCCCGGCAGTGAAGTAGGTCTGCAAGCCGAGCAGCTTGAACGCGGCACGGATCAGGCGCGGGAGGCCGGCTTCCGTTTGCCCCATTTCCTGGAGGAACATGAGCCGGTCCTCTTCATCCATGTCGGCGAGCTCAGCTTCCGTCTTGGCGCAGATCGCGACCACCGGAGCGCGCTGCGCGTCGGCGTAGACCTTCAGCTTGTCGAGCAGCGGGTTGCCTTCGAACCCGCGCTCGTCGACGTTGGCGACGAACATCGCCGGCTTGGCGGTGATCAGGCACAGGGGCTTGAGGACCACGAGCTCTTCCTTGCTGAAGGCGATGCCGCGCACCGGCTTCGCTTCGTCGAGCGCCTTCTGGCACTTGAGCAGCACGTCGACGAGGCGTTGCGCTTCCTTGTCGTTGCCGGCTTTCGCCACTTTCGTGTAGCGCGTCAGACTCTTCTCGACCGTCGCCAGGTCGGCCAGGCAGAGTTCGGTCTGGATCACTTCGATGTCGGAGATGGGGTCGACCTTGCCGGCGACGTGGATCACGTTCTCGTCTTCGAAACAGCGCACGACGTTGACGATCGCGTCGGTTTCGCGAATGTGGGCGAGGAACTGGTTCCCGAGGCCCTCGCCCTTGGACGCACCGGCGACCAACCCGGCAATGTCGACGAACTCGACGATCGCCGGAACGATGCGCTCCGGTTTGACGATCGCCGCCAGTTTCGCCAGCCGCGGATCGGGCAGTTCGACGACGCCCACGTTCGGTTCGATGGTGCAGAACGGATAGTTCTCCGCGGCGATCCCCGCCTTCGTCAAGGCATTGAAGAGGGTGGACTTGCCGACGTTGGGCAGGCCCACGATGCCGCATTTGAGGCTCATGTGAAGGCTTTCGGGGAGGCTGGGGGAGAGGGGGCTACTCGTCGAACCGATAGCTGGCCTGAGCTCGCGCGCCTACGGTGACGCGGCGCTCGATGCCTTCGACGATCACCGCGTTCATGCCGAACGTCAGCGCGCCGTCCAGCCGTGCGTCGGCACGGTAGGTGGCGAGAGCGTCCGCGACGGCGTGGCCCTGAACCGCGGTCACCGGGTCGACGTCGGGAATCGTGCAGCGCCCGCAGGGCTTCACCAGTTTCACGCGGATAACGCCGTCCGGGCCTTCGAGGGCGATTTCATCCAGATGGTCTTCGCCGTGGGCGTCCAGGCCGCTGAACACCAGGTTCGGCCGGAAGCGCTGCATCGTGACCGGGTCGTGCCCCTGCAAGGCCAGGCGCCGATTCAGTTCACTGAGCGATGCGCTCGAGACGACGAGCAAGGGGAATCCGTCGCTGAACGCGTTCTCGGCCTCGATCGCGCCGGTCCAGCGCCGGCTCGCGAGGCGCCGCTGCTCGGGGTCGAAGCGCACCAGGCGCAAGCGCTGGCCCAGAAAGTCGCTGAACCACTGCGATGCGAGGTTGCCCATGTCGTACGCGGCGACTTCATCGTCCCACACCCGAACCCGGGTCTTTTGTTCAACGCTATCGAGCGAGACGTGCAGCGCAAGCATTCCGGGCGCACGCAGCGCCAGATCGTTGCGACCGAGCTTCAGCTGAACCAGCGCCAGCCGGGGCAATTCGCGCTGCGTGACGAACTCATTGCCCTCGTCGACGAGCATCCAGGCGCGGTCGAATTCGAGGCCGGTTTCGATGAGCAGCGCGTCGGCCGGCGCGACGCCGGGGCACGACTTGATCGGATAGACGTGCAACGAATCGAGGCGCAACTCGATGTTCGAGGGGGCATCGACGGCGCTCACTTGAACAACCCTTTCAACTTGTCTTTCACCTTGTCTTGCGCCTTGTCCTTGAGTTGTTGTGCCGGCGCGGGGGCCGACGCTGAACCTGCGGCGCCCAGCCCCAGCTTGTCCTTGAGCTTTGCCGTCGCCTGGTTCTTCAGCGCACCGGCGGCGACCGCCGACCACTGGATGTTCCAGTCGACGGCTTCCAACGGCCCGCTCAGCTTGACCGGAATCGTCAACCCCTTCAGCACCGCGAGGTCGGCGCCGTCCTGGCCTTTGGACGTGTCGGTGACGGTGGCGCGCGCCGTGTAGTCGATGCGACCCTTGCCGACGTCGACGAGGCCGTCGCCGCCGACGCGGACGTAAGGGCTCTTCAGGTCGAGGTCGGTGCTGCGTGCGACGCCGGAGTCGATCTGAAAACTCGCGCTCATCTCGCTGAAGTCGGTCTTCTCCGTCTGGCTCGCGCGCTCGCCTGGTCCTTGCTCGTCGACAACGCCGCCTTCGCCTGTGCGCAGGCTCTTCGCCAGGTTGAAGCCCTTGATGGCGCCGTCGCGCAGTTGCAGTGCCGCGCTGCCGTGCAGGCGCGCCTTCATCTCCGAAACGCTGCGCCCGGCGCTGTCGATGTCGGCGACGACGCGCCCTTTGCCTTCGAGGATGTCCTTGTCGGCGACGTCTTTCAGGAGCCGGTTCACGTCGACGCCGCTCGCCGTGGCCTTGACGGCGACGCGGCTCGCGCGCGCGTCGGCGAGCGCTGTCGCGTCGAGCAGACCACCCCAGGTCTTGCCTTGCAGCGCCGTCACGCGCAGCATGCCGTTGTCCAGCGTGGCGTCGAACACGAGGTCGGCAACCCGATACTGGCGCAAAGCGACGCTGCCGGCGCGCAGCGCAAAGCTGCCGTTCACGCTGCGCAGCGCCGACAAATCGACGGGCGCATCGGGGCTGCTCGCCGCTGCGCCGCTGGGCGCAGACGCCGCGGCGCTGCTCGGGGCCGGCAGAACCGCGTTCAAGTCGAGCGCGTCGAAGCGCGCGCTCGCCTTGATGTTCGGCGTCGTCCCGGAAAGGTTGGCCGTGCCTTCGCTGCGAAACGGGCTCGAATTGAGTTGCCCCGTCAAGTCCCAGCGCGCACTTTGTGCCGAGGCGCCCGCCTGGCCTTTCAACGTGAGCACGAGCGGCTTGAGCGCGGGATCTTCGAGCTTCAAATCGAGCCCGAGTTTGTCGAGCGCGAGCGCTTGCTTGTCGGTTTGCAGAACCAAATCGGCACGCAGCGTCGCCGCCAGCTTGCGCGCCGCCCCGTTGCTCGCCACGCGCGCTTCGAACGCCGGGATGCGGAGTAGGTCGAAGCTGCCGGCCGGCGCGCCGCTGCTGAACTTGGCCTCGAGCGGCAACTCGCCGCCCAAGCTGAATTGGCCGCTGAGCGGGCTGCCTTTGAGCGTTGCGCCACTCACGTCGAGTTCGGGCCAGTCCAGCGCCAGCGTCAGCGGCTTGCCCGCCTGGGTCCCGGCGACGCGCAACTTCAACTGATTCACCGCGATGCGTTTGGCCGATCCGTCGTGCGTGAATCGGGCAATCTCCAGCGTGCTGTCGCTCAGCTTGATCGCGCCGGCGTTCGCACTCACGCGCACCGCCAGGGACTTCGCGTCGATCGCGCCCTTCGCGCCGTCGAACGACAACTCGCCTTTCACGCTCGCGTCGATGCTGCTCGCGCCGGGAACGTCGCCCTTGAAGCCGAGGTCCATATCGGCCAACCCAACCGACCCCGTTTCCAGATCGGGCGTGAGCTTGAACGCGCCGCGCAGTTCGCCGCGCAGCGCCGGGGACTTCAGGCCCAGTTGAACGATCAGCTTGACGGGCGTCGTGACGCGGCTCGCGATGCGGCCGGTGCTCAACTCCTTCAGCACCACCTCGCCGTCGATCGCGGCGACGTCGTCCTTGATGCGCGCGCGAACGTCGGTCAGCAGGATGCTGCTCACGTCGAGCGCGATCGGCTGCGACGCTTGCGCCGGTGCGCTCGCCGCCGTGGCTGGCGCCTGTGCGGCCGCGCCGGCAGGCGGCGCGAGGTCGTCGAAATTGCGCTTGCCTTTCGCGTCGCGCAGCACGGTGACCCGAACTCCCTTGGCGCGGACGCGGTCGATCGAGACCCGCCCGCGCAGCAGCGGAATCACCTCCACCGCCAGGTCGGCTTCGTCGAGCGCAGCGAATTCATCGGGCTTGCCCGCTTCGCTGAGCGTGATTCGCGACATACGCAACTCGAGGCGCGGGAACAGCCCGAGCTTGATCGGCCCGTCGATCACCAGCGTGCGCTGGCGGTTGTTCTTCATCCAATCGACCGCCAGGCTCTTGTACTGGTCCGGGTTGAAGGTCATGACGAGCCAGACCGCCAGCGCCACCAGGACGGCAGCGAGCGCTGCAACGACGTAGAAAACTCGGCGAACCCAGACGGCCATCGTGACTTTGGACTGCAAAACGGGGAGGAACCGGATTGTGCCTGCGGCCGTGACGGCGCCGTTCAAGGGCGCTCTTTACAATGAATCGAGATGCAAAGCGTGGACGTGCTGGTTCGGGGTTCAGGGGCGGTGGGCCAATGCCTGGCGCTCGCGCTGGCGCGTGGCGGCTTGCAGATCGCCTTGCGCGACACCGCCGCGACAGCGCAGTCCGCGGTACCGAAGAGCGGCGACGTTCGCGCCTACGCGCTGAACGCGGCGTCGGTGGCGCTGCTGCGCGAGCTCAAGGTCTGGCAGGCGCTCGCACCGAGCGCCGTGACGGCGGTGCACGAAATGCAGGTGCACGGCGACTCGCCCGGCGCCGACCTCGAGTTCACGGCGTGGCAGCAGCAGGTGAGCGCACTCGCATGGATCGTCGACGCGCAGCTGCTTCATGCCGAACTCGACGCCGCGCTTCGCTTCGCGAGTCACGTCGCCCGCGTCGACACCGACGTGCCCGCCGCCCTCACGGCACTCTGCGAAGGCAAGGACTCGGCGACTCGCGACGCTTTGGGCGTGCGCGTCGAACGTCTTGACTTCGGCCAGAAGGCGATCGCTGCGCGCCTCACGGCGTCGCGCCCGCATCAGAACGCCGCGCACCAGTGGTTCCGTTCGCCCGACGTTCTCGCTTTGCTGCCGCTCGATGCGCCGCAGCCGGGTGCGGCGTACGCGCTCGTCTGGTCTTGCGCGAGCGCACGCGCAGACGCATTGCTCGCGCTCACGCCGCGTGAATTCGAGGTCGAACTGGGCGCCGAACTGGAGCGTGCCGGCGCCACTGCCGTGGGCGACTTGACGCTGTGCTCGGATCGCGCCGCCTGGCCCTTGACGCAGGCGCGTGCCAACCCCTGGTGCGGCCCGGGTTGGGTGCTTCTGGGCGACGCGGCGCATGTGATTCACCCGCTCGCGGGCCAGGGCCTGAACCTCGGCCTGGCGGACGTGGCGGCGCTCGCGCGCGTGCTCGCCGCGCGCGAAGCGTGGCGCAGCGTCGGCGATGCGCGGCTGCTGCGCCGCTACGCGCGCGAACGCGCGGCGCCCACCTGGGCCATGGGCGAACTCACGGGTGGTTTGTTGCAGCTCTTTTCGCACCCTGCACCGACAATCCGGGAACTTCGCAATCGCGGAATGACTCTGGTGGACCACCTCCCTCCCGTGAAGCGCTGGCTCAACGCACGCGCCACGCACTCCTGAAAGGCTGCCATGAAGCCCACGCTCGCCCATCGATTTGTCGCCGTCGCCCTGGCCGGATTGGCCGTCTCATGCGTCGCGCCCGACGCCTTCGCCGACGAGGCCGTGATCCGCAAGAACATCAGCGAGCGGCTGCCCGATTTTCCGAAGATCGACGAAGTGAGCAAGACGCCGATTCCGGGCGTCTTCGAATTGCGCGTGGGCGCGGAGATCTTCTACACCGACGAGCAGGGCAATCACCTGATCGACGGCCAGTTGATCGATACGCGCAGCCGCAACAACCTCACCGAAGCGCGCCTGAACAAGATCAACGCGATCGACTTCGCCGCGCTGCCGCTGAAGGACGCCCTGGTCTGGAAAGCCGGCAGCGGGGTGCGAAAGATGGTCGTCTTCGCCGATCCGAACTGCGGTTATTGCAAGCGCTTCGAGCGCGACCTGCAGCGCGTCAAGGACGTCACCGTGTACACCTTTCTCCTGCCCATTCTCGGCGGCGATTCGCCCGAGAAGTCGCGCAGCATCTGGTGCGCCAAAGACAGCACGCAGGCCTGGCGCAACTGGATGCTCGACGGCGTCGCGCCGCCGCGCACGATGGGCGAATGCGATTCGAGCGCGATCGAGCGCAACACGGCGCTTGCGCGCAAGCACCGTGTGAACGGCACGCCGGCGATCGTTTTCGAGGACGGCAAGCGTGTGCCGGGTGCGATGAGCACGGAGCAGATCGAAAAGCAGCTGGTCGCCAGCCGGGCCACGAAGTAGGCTGAGTGTCGTGACCCATAGGTTTCGACACATGAAAGCGCGCCTTCGACCCCATGGCGTCGTTGCGAATCCTCGCCATAGCTGCGGCTATGGCTGCGGTTCGCGCCTAGCCACGGGGCCGAACGCATCGCTTTCATTGCGTGTCGAACCCTATGGGTCACGACACTAGCGGCGCGGCCGGCGCGATGATCACGTACCAGATTGCAGTTGAAGATCCGAACGCGCATCTGTTTCGGGTCACGCTGACCGTCCCCCGGCCCGCCGCCGTGCAGCGCCTGAGCCTGCCGGTGTGGATCCCCGGCAGCTACTTGGTGCGCGAGTTTGCGCGCCACCTGAGCCGCCTCGAAGCGCGCCAGGGCCTGCGACGCGTCGAGTTGCAGCAGGCCGACAAGACGACCTGGGTCGCACCCTGCACGGGCCGCGCCGCGCTCACCCTCAGCTACCGCGTCTACGCCTTCGACCCCTCGGTGCGCGCCGCCTACCTCGACGCGCAGCGCGGTTTTTTCAACGGCACGAGCGTGTTCCTGCGCGCCGAAGGCTTCGAGCGCGAGCCGCAGCGGGTTGTGCTGCGCGACCTGCCGCGCACCTGGCAGGTCGCGACCTCGCTTTCCCCCGTCGCGGTGGATCGCGCCGGGAAGGGCACCTACGAGGCCGCCGATTACGACGAACTCGTCGATCACCCGGTCGAACTGGGCAGCTTCTGGCGCGGCGAATTCAAGGCGTGCGGCGTGCCGCACGAGATCGTCGTGGCGGGGGCGTTTCCCGATTTCGACGCCGCGCGCCTGCTGGCCGACACCCAAGCGCTCTGCGAGCGCGAAATTCACTTCTGGCATCCGGCGCCTGCCAAGGCGGCGCGCAGTCGCGCGGGGAAAGAACAAGCGGCGCCATTCAAGCGCTACACCTTCCTGCTCAATGCAGTGGACGACGGCCACGGTGGCCTGGAGCACCGCGCGAGCACGGCGCTGATCGCTTCGCGGCGTCAGTTGCCGCAGCGCGGCCAGAGCGCGACGAGCGACGGCTACGCGAGCCTGCTCGGGCTCATCGCCCACGAATACTTTCACAGCTGGAGCGTGAAGCGGCTGCGCCCGGCGGAGTTTGCAACCTTTGACTACTCGCAGGAAAACTACACTGAGCTGCTCTGGTTCTTCGAAGGCTTCACGTCGTACTACGACGACCTGTTCCTGGTGCGCTGCGGCCTGATCGATGCGAACCGCTACCTGGGCCTGTTGGCGAAGACGCTGAACAACGTGTCCGCCACGCCGGGCCGACACGTGCAAAGCGTCGCCCAGTCGAGCTTTGACGCGTGGACGAAGTATTACCGCGCCGACGAGAACACGCCCAACGCGACGATCAGCTACTACGCGAAGGGCTCGCTGGTCGCGCTCGCCCTGGACCTCACATTGCGCGCTGCCGGCAAGGGATCGCTCGACGACGTGATGCGGCATCTCTGGAACACGAGCCAAGGCGGCCCGATCTCGCGCGCCGACATCGGCGCTGCGCTGCGTGCCGTGGGCCGGCGCTCGTTCGACGCCGAACTCGCCGCCTGGGTCGACGGCGTCGGCGATCTGCCCTTGCCGAGGCTGCTGCAAGGGTTCGGCATCGATTGCCAGGTCCAGCCGCAGACGCTCGCGCAGCGCCTGGCGCTGCGCATCAGCGAGAGCGCGCTGACAGGGGTGAAAGTGACGCATGTGCTGCGCGGCGGCGCTGCCGAAGCGGCAGGCTTGGCGGCGGGCGACGAGATCCTCGCGCTCGGGTCGTGGCGTGTACGGCGCCTGGAAGACGCTTCCCGGTTGTTGCTCCCCGGGCGGGCGGCGCCGCTGCTCGTGGCGCGCGATCAGCGCCTGCTGACGCTGAACCTGACGCTGCCCACCGCCGCAAACCCGGCCGCCGCGCCCTTGACGCTCGGCATCGCCCCCAAGGCAAACCGCGCCGCGCAAACGCTGCGCCAGGCATGGCTGAGCGGCTGAACCTGCTGTTCGGCTTGCGGCCGGGCCGCGCCCAGCGCACCGCCTGGCTCGCGCTCGTGTTCCTGGTGCTCGTGATGCACGCCTTCGTGATGCGCTGGATCGCCGAGCGTGCGGCAGAGTTTCGCCTCTTGAACGCGATGCCGCCGCGCATCGAAGTCACGTATGTGAGCGAACTCGCGATGGTCGCTCCGCCCGCTGCGGCCCCAGCGCCGCCCGCGCCGGCGCCGGTGAAGAAGCGCGCCGCCGCGGCGCCACGGCCGGCGCCGCCGGCGTCTGCGCCTGCGGCTGAAGTTGAAGCGCCCGCCGCGACGGCCGCGCCCGAGGTCGCAGTGGCCCAGGCCGCGCCGCCGCCTGTGCCCGCGCCGCCACCGAGCCCGGCCGCGTCTGCGCCCGCCGTCGCCGAAGCCGCCAGCGCGGCTCGCGTTGAGCCCGCCGTCAGCGCCGAAGTGCCGGCCCCGGCGCTGCCCCCGCCGGCCGAGACTGCCACAGCGCCCGAAGCCGTGGCACAGCCGCCGCAGGCTGCGGCGGGCACCGGCACATCGGCGCAGAACGCGCTCGAGGTTTTCGACTGGCCGGCGTCGACCCGGATGAGCTACGCGCTGCGCGGCAACTATCAGGGCGAAGTGCTGGGCTCGGCACAAGTGGAGTGGATCAGGTCCGGAACGCGTTATCAGGTGCACCTGGACGTGATCATCGGCCCCAGCATGGCGCCGCTCATCACGCGGCGCATGAGCAGCGACGGTGACATCACGGCGCAGGGCCTGGCGCCACGCCGCTACGACGAAGACACGAAGGCGGTGTTTCGCGACCGGCGCCGCGTCACGATGCTGTTTGACGCCGACACCGTGCTCATGCCCTCGGGCGAACGCCGCGAGCGCTGGCCGGGCGTGCAGGACAGCGCGAGCCAGTTCGTGCAACTCACCTTCTTGTTCACGCTCAACCCGGAGTTGCTGCGCGTGGGCAAGCAGATCGAAGTGCCGCTCGCGTTGCCGAAGAACATCGACCGCTGGACCTATGAAGTCGTGAAGGAGGAACTGCTGCACACGCCTTTCGGCGCCGTGCCGTCATTCCACGTCAAGCCGCGACGCCTGACGCGGCCCGGCACCGAACTGCGCGCCGAGATCTGGTTCGCGCCACAGTTGCGCTACCTGCCGGCGCGAATCCGCATCGAGCAGGACGCCGAAACCTATGTCGACCTGATCCTGGACCGCCGGCCGCAGATCGCCGCGCAATAGCGCGCGCCGGCGTCGCCGTCCGGGCGCGCCGATTCGCGACTTATAGTTGCTCCACCTACCGGAGGACTGTGATGCAAGCGGAGTTTCTGTTGACAGAAGTGCGTGGCCAGGGCGCGTTGCGCACCGGGTGGATCACGTTGAATCGGCCGAAACAGCTGAACGCGCTGAACGACGCCCTGATGACCGAACTCGGCGCCGCGCTGCAAGGCTTCGACGCCGATGCGGGCATCGGCTGCATCGTCATCACCGGCAGCGAAAAGGCCTTCGCCGCCGGCGCCGACATCGGCGCGATGGCGAGCTGGACCTACATGGACGTGTACAAGTCCGAATACATCACGCGCAACTGGGAGCAGCTTCGGCGCGTGCGCAAACCCGTCATCGCCGCGGTCGCAGGCTTTGCGCTGGGAGGCGGCTGCGAACTCGCGATGATGTGCGACTTCATCATCGCCGCCGACACGGCGAAGTTCGGCCAGCCCGAAATCAAGCTCGGCGTGATCCCCGGCGCCGGCGGCACGCAGCGCCTGCCGCGCGCCGTGGGCAAGGCGAAGGCGATGGACATGATCCTCACCGGCCGCATGATGGACGCCGCCGAGGCGGAACGCGCCGGGCTCGTGTCGCGAGTCGTTCCCGCGGCGGAACTGCTGGCCGCCGCGCTCGTCGCCGCGCAGTCGATCTGCGAATTCAGCGGCCCGAGCGTCATGATGGCCAAGGAAAGCGTGAACCGCGCGTTCGAATCGAACCTCTCCGAAGGCGTTCTGTTCGAGCGGCGCCAGTTCCACGCCTTGTTCGCCACCGACGATCAGAAGGAAGGCATGGACGCCTTTGTGAACAAGCGCAAGGCGGTGTTCAAGCACCAATAGCGGCGGGGCGCTGCGAAGGGTGGATCCCGGCGTTCGCCGGGATGACGGAAGTGGTGTGTCATCCCGGCGAAAGCCCATAAGCGCTAACATAATATGTCATTCAGTCGAGCGCTCTGCCGAGTCCGCTTGCGGGGCGCCTCGGCCAGTGCGTGGGCGATCGGGCCCCAGTGCTCGATGGCCCGGGATAGCGACAGTCGCGGCAATAGCGCGCGCGACAGCAGCTCAAGCATGAACGACGTCTCGCGCCAACGGCAGCGGGTGCGCCGTGCCTTCCCACCTGATATCCCCAGGGGGAAATTCGCTCGGCCGTTTCGAGCAGTGCGTCCAGAAGGAAGGCCACCAGCAATTTGCCCTGCAACCACGCTCGGGCGGCCAGCGCATCGTGCTTCTTCAGATGCCCCAATTGGACCAGCGACTTCAGCCGCTTGAAGGCCAGCTCGATCTGCCAGCGCCCCCGATACAACTCCATCACCGTCTGCGAAGTCGCGTGTTTGGCAGGGTCGTGAACACGAACACATAGTCGGCCGCTTCCAGCGTCTCAGGACGCACCTCGGACGCCCCCGCGCTGGCTTTCGCGCAGCACCCGCTGGCGCGCCTTGTGCGCGGCTGCGGCGCTCTTCTTCACTGCGCACAGCCGCCCCGCGATCAATCCCTTGTCATTGGATCGCTTGTCATTTCGCACCCACACCGGCCAGTGCCCACAGCGCCCCACGCGCAGCGTTCGCAGGTGCTGCAGCGGCTCCAGCCGCACGCCCTGGGCGTCGTACAGCGGCAGCGTCACGAGGTTGGTGCGGATGATGACGTCGCCCTTGCGTGCCACCACATGGGCAATTCCCGCAGGATGGGCGTAGCCGCGGTCACCGATCAGGATGTCGCCCGCGGCGACGCTAAAGCGCTTGAGCGTCTCACCCTCGTGGGGGCTGGTAATGATGACTTCGTCGCAGTTCAAGGCCGGCACGCCAATGGAGTAGTGCAACCGCCACTTCGAACCGGTGTCTCCGGGCTCACTGACCATGGTGCCGTCCACCAGCCGCACTCGGCGTCCCGCCCAGGCCGAAGTGGCCGCGGGAAACTCGGGCAGCCATTTCTGGCGCAAGCCTTCGGCCATCCACTTGAACCATTCTGCGCAGCCTTTGAGCCGCTTGAGGATGGCCACGTCGCTGACGCTGGCCAGGCCGCCCTCGTGGGCACGCACCGCCGTCTCTCGCAGCCCGCAGCCCTGCGCCAAGTGAATGAGCAGCACGCGCAGCAGTGTGGCCGCATCGGCAATGCCCCGACCCCGGCGCAACGCGCCGAGCTCGCGCGCCTTGAGCTCCCAGCCCTGGGGCAGCAAGCTGCGTACCAGCGCCCAGTCCTCGTCCAGCCGCTCGCCAGCTTCCAAGTCCGTGGCCAATTCGGGCATCGCATCGGATCCAGTGAGGAACACCCGCAAAGTATCGGAGGATTCATGAAAGGACGCAAATATTATGTTAGCGCTTATGGGCGTCGCCGGGATGACGGAAGTGGTGGTCATCCGGCGAAAGCCGGGATCCACCGTCACGCAAGCGCCCGACACCCGCACCCGTCATCCCGGCGAACGCCAGGCGAACGCCGGGATCCACCGCCTGCCAACCACTCCTGCGTGAGAAGCCCTCAACCCTCGTTGCGCAGCGACGGGAACAGGATCACGTCGCGAATGCTCGGGCTGTCGGTGAGCAGCATGATGAGCCGGTCGACGCCGATGCCGCAGCCGCCGGTGGGCGGCATGCCGTACTCCAGCGCGCGAATGAAATCGGCGTCGTAGTACATCGCCTCTTCATCGCCCGCCTCCTTGTTCGCCGCCTGCGCCTGAAAGCGCGCCGCCTGGTCTTCGGCGTCGTTCAACTCGGAGAATCCGTTCGCGACCTCGCGCCCGGTGATGAAAAGCTCGAAGCGCTCCGTGATCGACGGATCGGCGTCGGACGCGCGCGCGAGCGGCGACACCTCGACCGGGTAGTCGATGATGAAAGTCGGCTCCCACAGCTTGGCTTCGACGACCGCCTCGAACATCGAAAACTGCAACTCGGCGAGTCCCCAGTGGGCTGGCGGCGTTTCGCCATGCGCGGCGAGCCTGGCCCGCAGTGTCGAAGCGTCGCGCGCTTGCGTTGCGTCCATGTCCGCGTGAGCAATCAACGAATCGGTGACCGATAGCCGCGTGAACGGCTTCTCGAGGTCGAGCCGCGCGGCCCGAGTAGGTGAGGCTCGCCGAACCGGTGGCCTGGCGCGCCGCGTGGCGCAGGATCGCCTCGGTGAAGTCCATCAAATCGTGATGGTTCCAGTACGCGGCGTAGAACTCCATCATCGTGAATTCGGGGTTGTGCCGAACCGAGATGCCTTCGTTGCGGAAGTTGCGGTTGATCTCGAAAACACGCTCGAAGCCGCCGACGACGAGGCGCTTCAAATACAACTCGGGCGCGATGCGCAGGAACATCTCCTGATCCAGCGCGTTGTGGTGCGTGACGAAAGGCTTCGCGTTCGCGCCACCCGGAATCGGGTGCAGCATCGGCGTTTCCACTTCGAGGAAGTGATGCTCGACCATGAACTGGCGCAGCGCCGACACCGCCTTGCTGCGCGCGACGAAGCGCGCGCGCGCTTCTTCGTCGGTGATCAGATCCACGTAGCGCTGCCGGTACTTCTGCTCCTGGTCCGCCATGCCGTGGAACTTGTCGGGCAGCGGGCGCAGGCTTTTGGTGAGCAGGCGCAGCGTGCGTCACGCGCACCGAGAGTTCGCCGGTGCGCGTCTTGAACAGCGTGCCCAGCGCGCCGACGATGTCGCCCAGGTCCCAGTGCTTGAATGCGTCGTAGGTGGTGTCACCGAGCGCGTCGCGCGTGACGAAGAGCTGAATGCGACCCGACCCGTCCTGCAGCGTACAAAAGCTCGCCTTGCCCATGATGCGCTTGAGCATCATTCGGCCGGCCAGCGACACCTTGATCGCCTGGGGCTCGAGCTCCTCATTGGGCATCTCGCCGTACTTGCGCGACAGGTCGAGCGCGCTGTGCTTGGGCTTGAAGTCGTTCGGAAACGCCGCGCCTCCAGCGGCTTTCGCCTGGGCGCGGATTGCGGCGAGTTTTTCGCGGCGTTCCGAGATCAACTGGTTTTCGTCGGGCGGGGAAGGAGTCGCGCGGACATCGGTCATCGGGTTCTTTCAGTGGGCCCGGGATTTTATGGGCTTGGGCTGCAAGTAGAATTCGCCGCCCATCACTGTGCCGGTTTGCACGGCCTGCCGTGTCCCTGAAGTCTCTGCCAACCATGCACATTCGACGCCAGCCCATCACTGATCGAAAGCTCCGGTTTGCACTTGCGGGCTGCGGGCGCATCGCCGCAAGTCATTTTGAGGCGATAAAGGCTCATTCGCAGCGCTGCGAATTGACGGATGTCTGCGATGTCGATCCGCAGGCTGTGGCCGGGGCAGTGGAGCGCACCGGCGCCACCGGTCACGCCGGCCTGACAACGATGCTTGCCAAGACCCAAGCCGACTGTGTGATTCTGACTACGCCCAGCGGCCTGCATTCCGCGCAGGCCATTGAAATCGCTCGGGCGGGTCGAGACGTGATGACGGAAAAGCCCATGGCGACACGCTGGAGCGACGGCCAGGCGATGGTGCGCTCGTGCGACGAGGCGGGGGTGCGGCTGTTCGTCGTCAAGCAAAACCGGCGCAACCGCACCCTGCAGCTGCTCAAGCAGGCGGTCGACAAGGGGCGCTTCGGCCGCATCTACATGGTCAATGTCAATGTGTTTTGGCAGCGGCCTCAGTCGTATTACGACAGCGCCGAGTGGCGCGGGACTTGGGAGTTTGACGGCGGCGCGTTCATGAACCAGGCGAGCCACTATGTGGATCTGCTCGACTGGATCGGCGGGCCGGTCGAAAGCGTGATGGCGTATACGGGTACGCTCGCGCGCAATATCGAGGTCGAGGACACTGGCGTGGCTGCGCTCAAATGGCGCAACGGCGCGATGGGAACGATCAACGTCACGATGCTGACCTACCCGAAGAATTTCGAAGGTTCGATCACGATTCTCGGCGAGCGTGGCTCGGTGCGGATCGGCGGTGTGGCCGTGAATGAGATCAAACACTGGCAGTTCGAGCAAGCTGACGCCATGGACGCGCAGATCGACGCTGCGAGCTATCAGACGACTTCCGTCTACGGTTTCGGCCACCCTCTGTACTACAACAACGTGATCGAAACGCTGCGCGGCGAGGCGCAGCCCGAAACCGACGGTCGCGAAGGCTTGAGATCGCTGGAGCTGCTGATTGCGATGTACATGTCGGCGCGTGACGGCAAGCGCATCAACCTTCCGCTGGCCTATTGAGCCGGCGCGGGGCATGGCCACGACGATCCATCCCACGGCAATCGTTGACGCCGGCGCTGAGCTGGGCGAGGGCTGCCGGGTCTGGCATTTCGTGCACATCAGCGCCGGAGCACGCATCGGGCGCGGTTGCTCGTTCGGGCAGAACGTTTTCGTCGGAGACGACGTGACGATCGGCGATAACGTGAAGATTCAGAACAATGTCTCGGTTTATGACGCAGTGACGCTCGAGGACGACGTATTCTGCGGGCCGAGCATGGTGTTCACAAATGTCTACAACCCTCGTTCCGCCGTCATCCGCAAAGGCGAATACCGGCGCACCTTGGTGCGGCAAGGCGCTACGCTGGGCGCGAATTGCACGCTCGTGTGCGGCACGACGGTGGGCCGCTACGCCTTTGTCGGAGCCGGAGCCGTGGTGAACCGCGACGTTCCCGACTTCGCGCTGATGCTCGGTGTCCCCGCGCGCCACGTCGGTTGGATGAGCCGGCATGGCGAGCGGCTGGCGCTGCCGCTAACGGGTGACGGTCGCGCTACCTGCCCCGCCACCAGGGAGGTTTACATGCTGCTTGCCGGCGTGTGCGCGCTCGTCGGGGAGAGCGCATGAGCGGCAGAATCGAGTTCACCGACCTAAAGACCCAGTACGCCGCACTGCGTGAGCCCATTGCGGCGCGCATTCAGAAAGTGCTGGACCATGGCCAGTACATCATGGGCCCGGAGGTGAAGGAGCTCGAAGAGCGCTTGGCCGAGTTGACCGGCGCCAAACACTGCATCACGGTGGCCAGTGGCACGGAGGCCTTGTTGATCTCCCTGTTGGCGATCGACCTGAAGCCGGGCGACGAAGTCATTACCACGCCCTTCACCTTCGCCGCCACCGCCGAAGTGATCGTGCTGCTCGGCGGCAAACCGGTGTTCGTCGACATCGAACCCGACACTTGCAACATCGATGCTTCGCTGATCGAGGCGAAGATCACCAACAGGACGCGCGCGATCATGCCGGTCAGCCTGTACGGCCAAGTGGCCGATATGGACGAAATCAATGCGATCGCAGCGCGGCACGGAAATCTTCCCGTGATCGAGGATGCGGCGCAGAGTTTCGGCGCGAGCTACAAGGGGCGCAAGAGCTGCAACCTCAGCACCTTCGGCTGCGCCAGCTTTTTCCCGAGCAAACCGCTGGGCTGCTACGGCGACGGTGGCGCGATCTTCACGAACGACGACGCGTTCGCGAAGGCCAGCCGCGAAATCCGCGTGCATGGTCAAAGCGCGCGCTACACACACACCCGCGTGGGGGTGGGCGGGCGCATGGATACCTTGCAATGCGCCATCGTGCTCGCCAAGCTCGAACGCTTTGAGTGGGAACTGCGCAGGCGCCGCGAAATCGGCGTGCGCTACCACGAGCTGTTCGGGCCTAACGGGGTGCAACTGCTGCAAGTGCGACCCGATCGAGACTGCGTCTGGGGCCAGTACACGGTTCTCGTCGACGAGCGCACCCGGGTTCAGGCCGGCCTTGCCGAGCAGGGAATTCCCAGCGCGGTTCACTATCCCAAGCCTCTGCACCTCCAGCCGGCCTACGCGGCGGCTTGTTGCCCCGACTGCTGCCCGCACAGCGTGCGCGCGGCCTCGCGCGTGTTGAGCCTTCCGATGAGCGCCGACCTCGACGCGGAGCAACAAGACCGGGTTGTCGCGGCTCTGGGCGAACTGCTGGTCGCCCAACCCTGAGCCGCAATCAAAAGCGATGAAGGCCGTCATCCTGGCCGGTGGGCTCGGAACCCGCATCAGCGAGGAGACCCACCTCAAGCCCAAACCGATGATCGAGATTGGCGGCCGGCCGATCCTGTGGCACATCCTCAAGATGTACTCGGCGCATGGCATCAATGACTTCGTGATCTGCTGCGGCTATCGGGGCTACGTGATCAAGGAATACTTCGCCAACTACTTCCTGCACATGTCGGACGTGACCTTCGACCTGGTGAACAACCGAATGGAAGTCCACGAGCGCAAGTCCGAACCCTGGCGCGTGACCCTGGTCGATACCGGCGAAGACACCATGACCGGCGGGCGCCTGAAGCGCGTGGCAAGCCATCTGCGCGACGAAGACGCGTTTTGTTTTACCTACGGCGACGGCGTCGCCGACGTCGATATTTCCGCCAGCGTGGCGTTTCACCGCGTGCACGGCAAAGCCGCCACGGTCACCGCGGTGCAGCCGCCCGGGCGCTACGGCGCGCTCGAGCTGGCCTCGACCCAGGTGAGCGGTTTCACCGAAAAGCCTAGGGGCGACGGTGGCCTCATCAACGGCGGCTTCTTCGTGCTCGCGCCGAGCGTGCTCGATCTGATCGACGCCGATGCCACGCCCTGGGAAGGCGAGCCGATGCAGCGCCTGGCGGCATCCGGCCAGTTGATGGCGTTCGAGCACAAGGGCTTCTGGCAGCCCATGGATACGTTGCGTGAGAAGAACCTGCTCGAAGCGCTGTGGCAGTCGCGCAAGGCGCCGTGGAAGGTATGGGCTTGATCGACCGAGCGTTCTGGCGCGGCCGGCGCGTTCTGCTCACCGGGCATACCGGTTTCAAGGGCGGCTGGCTCGCCCTGTGGCTGGCCCGGCTCGGGGTGCACGTGACGGGCCTGGCCCTGGCGCCAACGACCCAGCCCAGCTTGTTCGAACTGGCGCGGGTCGGCGAATGCCTTGACGCGCATTGGTGCGACATCCGCGACGCCACGCGCCTGCGCGAGACAGTCCGCCCCGCCGCGCCCGAAATCGTTTTTCACCTCGCGGCCCAGCCGCTGGTGCGCAGGAGCTACAGCGAACCGATCGAAACCTTCGCGACCAATGTGATGGGAACCGTGCACCTGCTCGACGCCTTGCGTGGCCTGGTGAGCGTGAAGGCCGTGCTGATCGTGACCACTGACAAGGTCTACGGCAACCGCGATTCGGTCTACCCTTACCGTGAAGACGACACGCTGGGCGGCCATGACCCCTACAGCGCGAGCAAGGCGGCCGTCGAAATCGCCGTTGCGAGCTACCGCAGCGCCTTCCTCGCCGCGCAGGGTGTCGCCGTTGCCAGCGCGCGCGCTGGCAACGTGATCGGCGGCGGCGACTGGGCGCAAGACCGTCTCATTCCTGACGCTGTTCGCGCCTGGAGCCAGGGCCAGACGCTGGAGGTCCGCAGCCCCGCGGCGACGCGCCCGTGGCAGCATGTGCTCGAGCCGCTGGCCGGGTACCTGACCTTGGCGCAGCGCCTGTGGAGCGAGCCCGCCCTGGCGGGCGCCTGGAACTTCGGCCCGCAATCGCACGAAGCCGTGTCGGTGCGCGAGTTGGTCGAACTCGCCGCTGCTGGCTGGGAAGGGGCGAGGGCGCGGTTCCGCGAGGGCGCTGACGCCGGCCCGCACGAAGCGCATTGGCTGGCGCTGGAAGTGGCCAAGGCGCGCCAGGTGCTCGGCGTCAATCCGCGCTGGACGGCCCAGACCGCCGTGACGCGAACGATGGCCTGGTACCGCGCCGTGGCCGGCGGCGCTGACGCGCGCGCGCAGTGCGAAGCCGACATCGCCGCCTACGAGGCCGTACTGCAGTGAAGCGGCTCACGATCACGGATTTGCCGCTGCCGGGCTTGAAGCGCGTGTTGCGGCAACACCGGGGCGACGCGCGCGGCCTTCTGGCGCGCCTGTTCTGCGCCGACGAACTCGCCGCTGCGGGGTGGCACGCGCCGGTAGCGCAAATCAACCACAGCCGGACGGCGCGCGCCGGCACACTGCGTGGCCTGCACTTCCAGCATGCGCCGTACGCCGAGATGAAACTCGTGAGTTGCATCCGCGGGCGGGTGTTCGACGTGGCGGTGGACCTGCGCCGCGGCTCGCCGACGTTTGCACGCTGGCACGGCGAAGTCCTCGCGGCCGACGACGGCGCGGCGATGCTGCTGCCCGAAGGCTGCGCGCACGGCTTTCAGGCGTTGACCGACGACGTCGAACTTGTCTATTGCCATTCAAGCGCCTACGCCGCTGCGGCTGAGGGCGGGTTCAACGCGCTCGACGAACGGCTCGGAATCACATGGCCTGCGACCATCACGGAAATGTCGGAGC
The DNA here is from genome assembly GCA_963775015.1 of uncultured beta proteobacterium. Taxonomy (GTDB): domain Bacteria; phylum Pseudomonadota; class Gammaproteobacteria; order Burkholderiales; family Burkholderiaceae_C; genus JAEMQF01. Next base: position 58,235 of record CAVZHI010000006.1, read on the forward strand.
GCGACCGGAACTTGCCCCGCATGGCAGGCGATTTCGTGGGGCTCGCAACGTGAATTGCCGTCACTGCCGCGCCGCATTGCGCACCAGCTTCCTCGACCTGGGCAGCGCGCCACCATCCAATGCTTATCTCGCGCCGGAGCAGCTTGCCGCGCCCGAGACCTGGTTCCCGCTCAAGCTGCTGGTGTGCCAATCGTGCTGGCTGGTACAGACCGAAGACCACGCCGGGCGCGAAGCACTGTTCAGCGACGACTACGCCTACTTCAGCTCCTATTCGTCGTCGTGGCTCGAGCACAGCCAGCGCTACGTGCAGGCCATGACGCAGCGCCTCGGCCTGGGTCCGCAAAGCCTGGTCGCCGAGGTCGCGGCCAACGACGGCTACCTGCTGCAGTACGTGCAGCAGGCGCGGCATTCCCTGCTACGGCGTCGAACCCACGGCGAGCACGGCCGCGGCAGCGCGCGCCAAGGGCATCGAGATCGTCGAAGACTTCTTCGGCGTCGCGCTGGCCGAGCGCCTGGCCAGGGCAGGGCGTCAGGTCGATCTGGTGGCGGCGAACAACGTGCTGGCGCACGTGCCCGACATCAACGATTTCGTCGCAGGCTTCGCGCGTCTGCTCAAGCCCGCAGGCGTGGCGACCTTCGAGTTTCCGCACCTGCTGCGCATGGTGCAGCACAACCAGTTCGACACGGCCTACCACGAGCACTACTCGTACCTGTCGCTCACCAGCGTGCGTACGGTCTTCGAGGCGAACGGACTGGCGGTCTTCGACGTCGAGGAGCTCAGCACCCACGGCGGCAGCCTGCGCGTGTACGCGCAGCGGCGCGACTACGCGCGCCGCGCAAGTCACCGCTGCGCGTCGCCGCGTTGCTCGCTGCGGAGCATGCCGCGGGCATGGACTCGCCTGGGTTCTACCAGGGCTTCCAGGCGCGCGCCGAAAGAGTCAAGAACGAGTTCCTTGCCTTCCTGCTCGACGCCAAGAGCGCAGGGCCTGCGGGTCGGCGCCTACGGTGCGGCCGCCAAGGGCAACACGCTGCTGAACTTCGCCGGCGTGCGCCCCGACCTGCTGCCGTATGTCGCCGATCTCAACCCTGCCAAACAGGGCAGGTTCATGCCGGGCAGCCGCGTGCCCATCGTCGCCGAAGAGCGGTTGCGGCAGCACCAGCCGAGCCGCATCGTGATCTTGCCCTGGAACCTGAAGGACGAAGTCATGCAGCAATTGGAGTACGCGCGTGCCTGGGGCGCCCGCTTCGTGACGGCAGTGCCGCGCTTGGAGGTGACGTGAAGCAACGCATCTACTACACCAAACCGTCGATCACCGAGCTGGAAGTCGGCTACGCGACCGACGCCGCGCGCAACGGCTGGGGCGAGCGCTGCTACGAGTACATCGATCGCTTTGAAGCAGCGTTCAGGGCGCACCTGGGGGTCAAGCATGCCATCGCCACGTCCAGCTGCACGGGTGCACTGCACATGGGCATGGCTGCCCTGGGCATTGGCCCCGGCGATGAAGTGATCCTGGCCGACACCAACTGGATCGCATCGGCCGCCCCCATCGTGCACCTGGGCGCGACGCCGATGTTCGTCGACATTCTGCCCGACAGCTGGTGCCTCGACCCGGCCCTGGTCGAAGCCGCGATCACGCCGCGCACCAAGGCGGTCCTGGCGGTGCACCTTTACGGCAATCTGTGCGACATGGAGCGCCTGCGCGCGATCGGTCAGCGCCACGGCATCCCGGTGATCGAAGACGCGGCCGAGGCCATTGGTTCGGTCTGGCACGGCAAGCGTGCCGGCAGCCTGGGCGCCTTCGGCAGCTTCTCATTCCACGGCACGAAGACGCTGACCACCGGCGAAGGAGGCATGTTCGTTACCAACGACGATGCACTGTTCGAGGCAGTCTTGACACTGTCCAACCACGGCCGCGCCAGGGGACAGACCAGACAGTTCTGGCCCGACGTGGTGGGTTACAAGTACAAGATGTCCAACCTGCAGGCGGCAGTCGGCTGCGCGCAGCTCGAGCGCATCGACGAACTGGTCCAGGCGAAGCGGCGAATCTTCGGGTCCTATGCCAGGGCCTTCGCCGGCCTACCTTGCGCGCTCAATCCGGAGCCCAAGGGCACCGTCAATGGCTATTGGATGCCCACGCTCGTAGTCGATCAAGACCGGCACTTTGACCGTGACATTCTCATGTCCGAATTCAAAAGGGACCGGATCGACGGCCGTGTATTCTTCTGGCCGCTGTCCCAGCTGCCGATGTTCGAGCCACGACCGCACAACCGCATCGCGTACGGCATCTGCCAGCGCGCGATCAATTTGCCGAGCTACCACGACATGAGTGCTGCCGACATTGAGCGCGTGGTGGCTGCGGTTCGCGAGACATTGCAATCTGGGAGTTGAAAGTGGGCCCAAGTCCGCTTCTTTCCACCAACCAGCGCGCGGCTTTCGCCGACGCCGGCGTACTCGTCCTGCCCGGGTTCTACGACCTTGCGCGCGACATCGAACCCGTGCAGCGCGCGATTCACGACGTCATCGGCCAGGTCATGGTGCGCCACGGCTTGAGCGACTCCCGCCCGCCTTTCGTTGCCGAAGCGTTCGATGCCGGTTATGCGGATCTGATTCGCCGCGACCGCAGTTTGGGTTCGCAGATCTACGACGCCGTCAAGCAGTTGCCTGCGTTCGTCAGGCTGGTCGCGCACCCTGCCCATGAGAGCTTGATGCGCGAGCTGCGCCCGGCTTGCGTGCCTGGGCTGGCCGGGGGCGGGTCGGGAATCCGCATCGACAACCCCGGCGAGGACCACTTTCGCGCGTTGTGGCACCAGGAATACCCGGCCCAATTGCGCAGCCTGGATGGCATCGTCTTCTGGTCACCGCTGGTGTCGGTGACACGCGAGTTGGGCCCGGTGGAATTTTGCCTGGGCTCACATCGTGACGGGCCACAGCCGGTATTGACCGGCAAGGCCGACGACCCGAAACGCAAGGGTGCGTATGCGCTCTCATTGAAGGACGAACACGCGCTGCTGTCGCGCTTCGCGCGTTCAGCCCCGCTGACGTGCCCCGGCGATCTGGTAATTATCGATTTTCTGACGCTGCACGCCTCGGGCCACAACCGTGGCACTCGCTCGCGGTGGACGATGCAGTTTCGCTACTTCAATTTTGCAGAACCCACCGGGCGCGCGCACGGCTGGAAGGGGTCGTTTGCGGCAGGGGTCGACTTTCGAACCGTGCACCCCGAACTGTGTGCCGACTGAGCCGAGAGCCGCATGCAATGCAACGTGTGTGAAACGCCGCTGGGCGAGCCGATTTTTTCGTCGCGCGCCGACACCGCTCTGACCTCGATGTGCGAGCGCCGTGCCGGCCGGGCGCAGGTCTGGTTCTGCGCTGAGTGCGGGCACCTTCTCGGCCAGCGCCTGGCGCACACCGAAGCCTACTACGCTTCGGACTATCGCATCTTGCTCGACCATGATGACGAGGACCAGATTTACGAAGTGCGTGCGGGCGCGATCGTCTACCGCACCGATCACCAGGTCGACGTGCTGCGCAGCAAGATCGATCTTCCGGAAGCGGCGATGCTGCTCGACTACGGCTGCGCCAAGGCGTCAACGCCCAAACGGCTGCTGGACTCGCGACCCGATCTGCAGGTGCATTTGTTCGATGTGAGTGACATGTACCTGAAGCACTGGGACCGGTTCGTCGCGCACGGAGCGACGGGCCGTCAACGAGACGCCCGCATCATGGACGGGGCGCTTCGACGTCGTGACCTCGTTTTTCGCGCTAGAGCACATCCCACAACCGCTCGAGACGCTCTCGCAAGATTGCCGGGCTACTCCGCGAAGGTGGCGTGCTCTACACCGTCGTTCCCGATACCTTTGGCAACGTCGCCGACTTCGTCGTCGTCGACCACGTCAACCACTTCACCACGCCTTCCGTGCATGCGCTGTTTCGGCGGGCTGGTTTTGACGATGTCCGAGTCGACAGCGCTTCTCACCGTGGTGCACTGGTCATCGTCGCGCGCAAGGCGGCGGCTGGTCGGGTGGAGGGTTCCGATTCCGTTTCGGCATCGGCGCTGAAAACCGTTCGAGATGAAGCGACAAAGCTTGCGGCGTTCTGGTCGGCGCTGGACGAACGCATTCGCCGGGCCGAGCAGCAACACGCGGGGCGCGACCTGGCAATCTACGGTTCCGGCTTCTACGGCGCGTTCATCTTCACGGCGCTGCGAGACCCGTCGCGGGTCCGTTGCTTTCTCGACCAAAGCCCGTTCCAGCAGGGCAAGTCGCTGTTCGGCACGCCGATCGTCGAGCCCCAGGCTCTTCCTGCGGAAGTGCAAGTACTTTTCGTTGGATTGAATCCGAAGATCGCACGCCAGACGATCGAGAAGCTCGACTGGCTGCGCAGTCGATCCGTGTCAGCCGTGTTCCTGGACGAGCCCACGCCATGATCGACGGCACCCAGGTCCGCCTGCGCGGCTGGCAGGAAAGCGACCTCGAAGTCCTCACCGAGATGCGCAATGATCTGGCGCTGCAGGCGCAGCTTCTGTCGCGTGCGCGGGGCAGCAACACACAGCAGGTAAGGCAGTGGCTGCAAGAGCGAACCGCCGACGCGCACCGCCTGCTGTTGATTGTGGCGGGACGCGAAGACGACCGGACGCTGGGCTACCTGCAACTCAGCGAAATCGACGGCATCGACCAGCGTGCCGAGCTGGGCATCTGCATTTGTGCCCAAGCTCAGGGGCACGGGATCGGGCGCGAGGTACTGACCCTGGTCCAGCCCTATTTGCGTCAAGTCTGGGCACTTCGCAAACTGTCGCTGCGCGTTCGAAGCGACAACGCACCCGCGATCGCATGTTACGAACGGGTCGGATTCGAGCGGTGCGGCCTGTTGCGCCGGCATGTCCACATCGACGGCAAGTTCCACGACGTCGTGTTGATGGAGCTGTTTCTGAGCGGCGAGGGCGAACCATGCGTGTCGTGATCTCGCAGTCGATGCTGTTTCCGTGGGTGGGCTTGCTCGAACAAGTGCGTCTGGCCGACGTGTTCGTCCACTACGACGACGTCCAGTTCTCCAAGGGCAGTCTTGTCAATCGCGTTCAGATCAAGACTGCCGGTGGCGTGCGTTGGATGACCGTGCCGACGCTTGACCTGCATTTGGGCCAGCGCATTTGCGATGTCGACATCGCACCGCCCGCGCAATGGGTCGATCAACACCTGCGTCTGCTGCGATCAAGTCTGGCCGGTGCACCGCACGCCGATGATGCGATTCATCTTGCCCAGAGCGTATATGCGGGTGCGCACAATCGCCTTGGCGGCCTGGCGCGCGCCTCGCTGTTGGCGTTGATCGACTATTTCGGCCTTGGCCAAGGCAAGCGCTTCCTCGATGTTGCCACCTTGGGCATCGGCGGTGGCGGCAGTCAGCGCGTTCTCGAGGTCGTTCAGCGCGTCGGCGCTCGCCAATATGTCACCGGCCATGGCGCGGCGCGCTACCTGGATCACGCGTTGTTCGAGAGTGCCGGCGTCGAGGTGCGCTACATGCAGTATCGGCGGCAAGCCTATCCTCAGCTGCATGGTGAGTTCACGCCTTACGTATCGGCGCTCGATCTGGTCGCTAACTGTGGCCGCGACGGGCAGCGCCATATCTGTTCAGAGACCATAGCGTGGGGGAAATTTCTGCATGAATCCGCATGAGAAGTTCAAACTGGAAGTCCAGTCGAATATCCAGGGCTTGAAGCAGGACCGGGATGTGCAAGCGCTTTCGCGCATCTGGCTGCGCGAGATCACACCGCACAAGTACGCCTACAACTTCAGCTGGATGGGCCGGCCGATCATCCAGTTTCCGCAGGATCTGATGGCGATGCAGGAGATCGTGTGGGCGCTGCGCCCCGATCTGATCATCGAAACCGGAGTCGCCCACGGTGGCTCGATTCTCTTTTACTCCTCATTGCTCGAACTCATGGGGCACGGTGAGGTGCTTGGAATCGATATCGACATTCGCGCGCACAACCGGCAAGCGATCGCTGAGCATCCGATGAGCAAACGGGTGCACATGATCGAAGGTTCGTCGATCGACCCCTCGATCGTGGCCCAGGTGCAGGCCGCTTCGAAGGGGAAGCGCGCAATCGTGGTTCTCGATTCAAACCACACCCACGCCCACGTGCTGGCAGAGCTGCGCGCGTACGCGCCGTTGGTGTGTCAGGGTGGATACTGCATCGTGATGGACACGCTCATCGAGGACATGCCGGCGCGCTTCTTTACCGAAGACCGGCCCTGGCGCGTGGGGGACAACCCGAAGACCGCCGTGGCCGAGTACCTGCGCGGCGATGATCGCTTTGAAGTCGACGCCGACCTCGAGGCAAAACTGCTGATCACGGTCGCTCCGGGTGGCTATCTGCGTCGGGTGCGGTGATGGCTGCCAGCGGAGTTGACCGAGAAGTGACCCCAAGAGTGTCTTCGAGACCTCTCGGTCTTGCCCGGCGGCGATCGGTTGCGCGTTGAGCTTGCGCGCCAACGTCATCGCCAACGCAGGTGGCATGATCGTCACCTCCGGTGTGGTGCTCGCGCTGGCGCCCCTTTTTGTCCACCATCTCGGCCTGGAAGCTTGGGGCCTTGTGGGAATTTTGGCCCTGCTCAGTGCCTGGCTCAATCTGGTGGACGTGGGGCTCACGCCGAGCATTACGCGCGAGATCGCACGCGCCAGTCAAGGTGATGATTCGGCAGCGCACGCAGGCAGTCTCGTGCGCTGCGTGGAATTGATCTATGCAGGGGTTGCGGCGCTGGCCATCGGACTTCTCGCCTTGAGCGCCGACAGCATTGTCTCGGGCTGGTTGCGGCTGGACAGCCTGGCTTCGCGTGAGGCCGGCGTGTCGATCGCTCTGATGGGGCTGATTGTGGCGCTGCGACTGATGGAGAACATCTACCGCAGCATCCTCAGCGGATTTCAGGATCTGATTGCGCTGAATGTGTTGTCTTCGGTGTTTGCCGTGCTTCGATGGGGCGGCGGCTTGGCTTTCATCATCGTGTCGGGCTCAGGGGTGGTTGGACTGTTCGCATGGCAGGCCGGTGCTGCGGCGCTGTCGCTTGGCTGTTTCGCATTGGTCGCACGGCGCCGTCTGGGACGGTTTTGCGGTCGCACGCGAGTCGACTTCACCGCGCTGCGCCGCATTCGTTCGTTTGCGTCGGGCGTCGCCGCCACGTCAATCCTTGCCTTTCTCCTCACGCAAGTCGACAAGATCTTGCTGAGCAGGCTTCTTCCCCTTCCCGAATTCGGTCTTTACATGCTTGCCACGTCCCTTGCGGATGGCCTGGCGCTGCTGGCCGGACCTCTCTACGCCGCGCTGCTGCCGCGCTTCTCCCAGATGACCCAAGGCACTGATGCACGAACCATCGGCGACCTGTACCTGCGTGCCTCCCAATGGCTTGCCGCAGGGCTGGCCCCATGTGCCTTTTTGCTCATTGTTTTTGGCGAGGAAGTTGTGACGGTCTGGACTGGCTCGGCCACGCTGGCGGCGCAGATGATGCCGCTTCTCGCGCTGCTGGCCTTCGGCCGCATGATCAATGGATTCATGCACGTCCCCGCCGCTCTTCAGATGGCCTGGGGGTGGACTTCTCTCGGTGTCAAGCTCAACCTCGGTGCTGTGCTTTTCCTGGTTCCGCTCGTTATCGTTTCCGTGCCCAAGTACGGCGCCGTTGCTTACGCTTGGTGCTGGGTCACGCTGAATCTCGGCTACCTGATACTCGGTTCCCGGCTGATGCACCGCCGTCTACTGCCTGACCGGCATATGCCCTGGCTGCGGGATTCGGTGTTTGTTCCAGTGGCGGTAGCGCTCGCGTGCCTGGCCGGCGCGCGCTGGCTCGTTGAGCTTCCTCAGGAACGCTTGGCACTCACGATTGCGCTCGCCGCCATACTTCTGTGCACCCTCGCGGTAGCCGCGTGGACGACACCCGCCACGGGGTTGCTCCTGCGGGCGCACCTGCGTCCATCAAAGTAGCACCATGACAGAACCATCGAAGAGAAAAATCACAATCGGGATTCCGACCTTCCGTCGACCGGAAATGTTGAGACGTGCGCTGGAAAGCGTGGCTCAGCAGGATTACCAGCCCTTGGAAGTGATCGTCGCAGACAACGCCACGGAGGGCGACGAAGTGAGTTCAGTGATCGCGGCGTTCCGCGATCGGATCGTCGGTCTTCGCTATGTCCGGCATGCGACGAACATCGGCGCCGTGGACAACTTCGAGTTTTGTCTCGCTGAAGCCGCGGGTGATTTCTTTATGTGGCTGGCCGACGACGATGAACTCGCTGCCAACAGCCTTGCCGCCCTCGCGCAGCCGCTGCAAAGCGACTCGTCGATCGTGACCGTTGTGCCGTATTGGCGCCTCATGCGCAGCCCGCACACCGGCCGGGCGATCGAACAGCGAGTGTATGAGTCGCACTCTGCCCTGCGGCGCGTCGTGCGCTACGTCTGGCGCGCGAATGACGCGTTCTACTACGCGATGCACCGCAGGACCGAGCTGCTCAAGTGCCGCTTTCGCCCGTTCTTGTGGCCGAACGCGACCCTCGGGTACAACGCCACCTACCCGTTCCTCATGACGCTCGTGCTGGCGGGTCGAATCGTCTCGGTGCGCGACCCGCGGGTCGAGTGGATCAACCACTCGTACAGCGAGAAGTCCTACGCGGGGCCCGGATCCCTGCTCGTGTATGTGCCCAAGTACGTCTTGCGGCGGCTCAACCTGCACGCGATCTACTTTACGCAGGTGTACCGCGGCCTGGGCATCCTGGCCGCGCTCGTTGTTGTACCGGTCAGCATGGCCAGCCTCGCGGTCGAGTTCGCAAGAGAGTTTGTTCGCAGGCTGCGCCAGTGGCTCGGCTTTCGCGTTGAAGCCTTGCCCGCCGCCAGGAAGGGTTGATGTCCGGAGGGGGTGGCTTGAGGATTTTGCTCATCAATCACTACGCCGGTTCGGTGCGGCATGGCATGGAATACCGACCGTTCTATCTGGCGCGCGAGTGGTTACGCCTGGGCCACGCTGTGCAGGTGGTTGCAGCGTCGTTTTCGCACGTGCGCAATGTCCAGCCTGCGGTGCGGGCCGGCAGCGCACGCGAAGTGGTCGACGGCGTCGAGTACCTGTGGCTGCGCACGCCGGGGTACGGAGGCAATGGCGTGCGCCGAGCGATCAACATTGCCGCGTTTTGCTTGCAACTCGCCCGGTGTGCCAGGCGTATGGCACGCGAGTTCAGGCCCGACGTCGTCGTGGCGTCGAGCACCTACCCGATGGACATCTGGCCCGCATCCATGATCGCGCGCGCTGCGGGCGCCAAGCTTATCCACGAGGTGCACGACCTGTGGCCTCTGTCGCCGATCGAACTGGCAGGAATGTCGCCGCGGCACCCATTCATTCGCCTGTGCCAATTGGCCGAGGACGCAGCCTGCCGCGATGCCGATTGGGTCATCTCGATGTTGCCCGAGGTCGCCGGGCATTTTCGCGAACGCGGCCTCGACCTGCGCAAGCTGCACATTGTTCCGAACGGCGTTGCGCCTGAAGACTGGACCCGGCCGCTGGAGCCTCTCCCGGGAGAGATCGCAGGGCTTATCGCGCAACAGCGGACTGCGGGTCGATTGATCGTCACCTACAGCGGCTCGCACGGCGGCCCCAATGCACTCGATGTCCTATTGGACGCGGCCCGTGCGATGGCCAACGACCCGATCGACTTCGTGCTTGTAGGCAACGGCCTCGAGAAGCTGCGCCTGGCGCGACGTGTCGCTGCGGAATCATTGCATAACGTCCGGATGTTTGATTCGATAGCGAAAGCCCAGATTCCCACGCTGCTGGCCCAGACCGACATCGCCTACATCGGCTGGAAGCGCCAGCCGCTGTATCGCTTCGGCATCGCGCCGAACAAGCTGATGGACTACATGATGGCGGGCGTGCCGGTGCTTCATTCGGTGGAAGCGGGCAACGACCCGGTGGAACAAGCTGACTGCGGTGTGACGGTGGTGCCCGAGTCGGCGCCTGCCGTGGTTGCAGGGTTGCGTCGGCTCGCCGCCCTGCCGGCCGACGAACGTGCCGCAATGGGTGCCCGCGGGCGCGCCTTCGTGCTCGGCGCACCACACCTATCCGGTGCTGGCGCGCCGTTTCCTGGAGGCGATCGTGTGAGCGAGTCCCGAGAAACCGAAGCGGTTGTGCAGCGTTATGCGCGCCGCGCCGTGGCCGACCCGAGATACAGCCTGCTGCGTCCTGACGTGTGGCAAACGGTGCAGGAGCGCCAGCGTGCCATGCTGCGCATGTTCGTACGTGCGGGATTCGCTGACCTTGCTGCACTGCGCCTGCTCGAAGTGGGTTGCGGCAGCGGCGGCAACCTGCTCGAGTTGCTGCGGCTCGGTTTCGCGCCTGAGCGTCTTACCGGCGTCGAGTTGATCGCCGAACGCGCCGCCGCCGCGCGCCGCGTATTGCCCGCCGCGCTGCTGGTGCGCGTCGGCGACGCGCTTGCGCTCGAGCTGCCCGAGGCATCGCAGGACATTGCTTACGTTTCGACAGTCTTCTCATCCCTGCTCGACGCCGCCTTCCAACGGCGCCTGGCCGACGCCATGTGGCGCTGGGTGAAACCCGGCGGCGCAGTGCTGTGGTACGACTTCACCTACGACAATCCAAACAACTCCGACGTGCGCGGCGTGCCACTTGCGCGCGTCCGAGAGTTATTTCCGAGCGGCATCATCGACGCGCGCCGCGTCACGCTGGCGCCGCCGATCGCGCGCCGCGTCGCGCCGCTGCATCCGGCGCTCTACACTGTGTTCAACGCAATCCCTTGGCTGCGCACCCATCTGCTCGCGTGGATCGCCAAACCTTGATAAGTACGTCCGGCACCTTGCCCTTCCTCCCCTTCGCCCTGCCCGACATCGGCGAAGAAGAGATCGCCGAAGTGGTGGACACGCTGCGCTCGGGTTGGGTGACCACCGGCCCTAAGGCGAAGCGTTTCGAAGACGACTTCGCGGCATTTCTCGGTGCGCCGGGCTTGCACGCGTTGGCCGTCAATTCAGCCACGGCCGGCCTGCACCTCGCGCTGGAAGCGCTGGGCATAGGGCCGGGCGATGAGGTCATCACCACGACCCACACCTTCACCGCCACCGCCGAAGTGGTGCGATATCTCGGCGCCGACGTCGTGCTGGTGGATATTGACCCGGTTACGCTGTGCATCGACATTGACGCGGTCGAGGCAGCGATCACGCCGCGCACGCGCGCCGTGATTCCGGTGCACTATGGCGGGCTCGCGGCTGACATGTCGCGGCTTCTGGAACTCGCGCAGCGACGTGGCTTGAGGGTCGTGGAAGACGCCGCGCACGCGCTGCCCACCTCCTGCGGCGGCAAGCTGATCGGTACGCTCGCCAGCGACGCCACCGTGTTCAGCTTCTACGCCAACAAGACCATCACCACCGGCGAAGGCGGCATGGTCGTGACGCGCAGCGACGACCTCGCGCGGCGCATGAAGACGATGCGCCTGCACGGCATGAGCCGCGACGCGTTCGACCGCTTCACGGCCACGGTGCCGAGCTGGTACTACGAGATTGTCGCGCCCGGCTTCAAGTACAACCTGACCGATATCGCCGCGGCGCTCGGAATCCACCAGCTCAAGCGTGCGCACACCTTCCAACAGCAGCGTGCGGCGATCGCGGCGTCCTATCGGCAGGCGTTGGCGGGCCTGCCCTTGAAGTTACCGCCGGAACCGACGAACGGTGACACGCATTCATGGCATCTGTATGCCGTGCGCCTCGGCGATGCGGCACCCATCGCGCGTGACGCGTTCATCGAAAAGCTCTTCGCTGCGGGCATCGGCTGCAGCGTGCACTACATCCCGCTGCACTTGCATCCGTATTGGCGTGATCGCTACGCGTTGACTCCAGCCCAATTCCCACACAGCCAGCATGCGTTTGAGCGCTGCGTCAGCCTGCCGATCCATCCACGAATGACCGAAGGCGACGTGCAACGCGTCGCGCAGTCCGCGCGCGCCGCGTTGTGTGCCTGAGAAAAGTGCATGGCCAAACGCGGGCTCGACATCTTGGCCGCGGCCCTCGGGCTGCTGCTGCTCTCGCCGGCGTTCCTGCTGATCGCGCTGGCGATCAAGCTTGACACTTCCGGCCCCGTGTTCTTTCGCCAAGAGCGCGTCGGCAGGCATGGTCGGCTGTTTCGTATTTTCAAGTTTCGCACCATGCACGCACATGACGCATGTGCGGCCCCCCAGTTCACCGTGGCGGGCGACCCGCGCATCACGCGCGTGGGCGCGTGGATTCGCCGGACCAAGCTCGACGAATTGGCACAGTTGATCGACGTGTTGCGCGGCACGATGAGCCTGGTGGGTCCGCGCCCCGAAGTGCCGCGCTACGTGGCCCTCTATCCCGACGAGGTGCGCGCCAAGATTCTCTCGGTGCGACCGGGAATCACCGATCCCGCTTCGATTGCCTATCGCGACGAAGCCGCGTTGCTCTCCCGCGCGGCAGACCCCGAGCGCGAGTATGTCGATGTCATCATGCCGGCCAAGCTGCGCATTGCGGATCGATACGTCGACCGCATGTCGATGGCCACCGACTTGGGGCTGATTGCGGCCACGCTCAAGGCGGTTCTTCGGCGTTGAGTCGGCGGCCGCCGCAACATGGACCCTCACCTCACCATCTGGCACCGCCTCGACCGGGCGCTCGCTCGTGTGCGCCCGTATCGGCAGCCGATGTCGATGGCGATCGACGGGCTTGTGGTCGCCGCCTGCTGGAACGCGACCTACCTGTTCCGGCTGGGATTCGAGCGCTGGATCAGTGCCAGGCCGGCGTATGACGTCTGGGTCATGCTGGGCGTGGTCGCGACCTATCTGGCAGTGTTCGCGCTGGTGCGCATTCCTCGCGGCATGTGGCGCTTCTCGGGTTTTGGCGAAGTGAAGCGCCTCACCATAGCGTGTGCTGTCGCGGGCGCGCTGTGCACGGTCGTGATTCTGATGGCGCAGTTGACCAAGGTGCCGCGCGCGCTGCTCGCGCTGCACCCGTTCCTCGTCCTGATCGGCTTGTGCATCGTGCGCGTGAGCTACCGCATGGTGTACGAACACGCTCGCTCGAAGATCACCGGCAGTGACGCCGAAGTGCGACGCGCCATCGTGATGGGTGCCGGCGAAGCCGCCGAGCGCCTGCTGGCGACGATCCACGACCAGGGCTGGATCATCCTCGGCCTGCTCGACGACGACCCCGCGAAACGCGGCGCGCGCATCGGCGGCGTGCCGGTGCTCGGTACCCTGGCCGACGTGGCGCGTCCCGAGGTCCATGCCGGAGCCACCCACGTCGTCGTCGCCTTGCCCGGCGCCAGCGCCGCGCAACGCCGCAACGCGATCGAAATGGCGGCCGCGACCGGCCTGCCGGTACTGACCGTGCCCTCGATGAGCGAGTTGCTGGATGGAAGCGCACGCATCGAGCGCGTGCGCAGCATCGAGCCCGAAGACCTGCTTGGCCGCGAACCGGTGCAGCTGGATGAAGCCGGCATCGCCGAGATGATCTCCGGCAAGGTGGTGATGGTCACCGGCGCCGGTGGCTCGATCGGCTCGGAGCTGTGCCGCCAGATCGCGCACTACGGGCCGGCGCGAATGGTGCTATACGAATTGACGGAGTTCGCGCTGTACCAGATCGACGAACAGCTCGCCGAACTGCACCCCAAGTTGCCGCGCGTGGCGCTGATCGGCGACGTGAAGAACCTTGCGCATGTGCGCGCGACCCTCGAGGAGCAGCGCCCGCACCTGATCTTCCACGCCGCGGCGTTCAAGCATGTTCCGCTGATGGAAGAGCACAACGCCTGGGCGGCGCTGCAGAACAACACGCTCGGCACTTGGCACGTCGCCACCGCCGCGGCCGATGCCGGCGTGCAGCGTGTCGTGCTCATCTCCACCGACAAGGCCGTCAACCCCACGAATGTGATGGGCGCCAGCAAGCGCGCCGCCGAGATGGTACTGTCACACTTGGCCACGCAAGGGCTGGCGACGCAATTCGCCGCAGTGCGCTTCGGCAATGTGCTTGGGTCCAGCGGCAGCGTGATCCCGAAATTCAAGGAGCAGATCGCCAAGGGCGGGCCGGTGACGGTGACGCACCCCGACATGACACGCTACTTCATGACGATTCCCGAGGCTGCGCGACTTGTCTTGCAAGCGGCCGCACTCGCGCAAAGCGGGCAGGTGTACGTGCTTGACATGGGCGAGCCGGTGAAGATCGTCCAGTTGGCGCGCGACCTGATTCGACTTTCAGGCCACCGCGAAGGCGAGATCTCCATTGTCTACAGTGGCTTGCGCCCGGGCGAAAAGCTCTTCGAGGAGCTGCTGGCCGCCGCCGACGAAACACTCGCCTCGCCACATCCAAGCCTGCGGATTGCCCAATTGCAAGAGCAAGTCAACGGCGACTGGCTAACCGAACTCTTGGGGTGGTTGAAGAATTCGAACCGAACCGAGACGCCGGCGCAATCACGGGACAAGTTGCACGCGCTTGTTCCCGAGTACAAACCGCAATTTCTCAGACGCAGGCAAGACCACGAGCCGCTCCGCGGCGTGCCTTGGCTAGCGTCTGAAGAACAACCACTTCGGCGTCTTGAATCTGACGATGCTCCAGTAGAGCAGTACATAACCGGTCATGAATAGCACCAGGAACGTGGCCAGGATCGGCGTGCTGTTCCACCAGAGCACCGCGGGCATGACCGAACTCAGGCAGAGCAGCCACAGGTACGGCGACGTCATCGAATTGCGCGCGGTCTGGCGCCGTTCGTCGGTGGAGCCATAATCCCACCTGACCAGCCGGCGATGGATCAGCGTGTGCAGGTGAATGCCATCGGGCGCACCGGCTGCCACACCGCGCACCAGTTTGCGCCGGTAGATCGTGAAGATCGTCTCGAAGATGGGGTAGGCACACAGCGAGCAGCGGAAACATCGGCGATACATCGGGATTCCGGTTGAGCAGCAAGATGCTCAATTCGGCCAGCAGGAAACCCAGAAAATATGCGCCCCCGTCGCCCATGAAGACCAGACCCGCCGGGAAATTCCAGAGGAAAAAACCCAGCACCGCGCCGACCGAAGCGAGCGACATGAGCAGCACCACGGAGTCAGCCGCCTGGTGCGCCACGTAGGCTAGTGCCAGCAACATCATCAGTACGCACATCGACGCCAGCCCGTTGAAGCCGTCGATGATGTTCACCGCGTTGGCCACACCGGCTACTGCGAAAATGGTCAGCGCAACAGCGAAAGGGAAAACGGCAACCAGAGTGTCGAGACCCGGAATGTCGGTGCGGGTGATCACGCCACTTAACCATGGTATTGCGAGCACCGCGGACGCCGCCGCGGCAAACAGACGTCGGCGCGGTGACTGGGTCTTGGTCAGGTCTTCCGCGAGGCCGGCCACGAATGCCGGCAGCCCGGCCGCGAGCAGCAGCCACAGCCAGCGTGCTGCCGAATCGCCTTGCCATTGCAGCAAACAACTGCTCGTGAAGAGTGCGGCCAGGATGCCAATGCCACCGATTCGCGGCACGGGTATGCGGTGAAATTTTTGCGGGCCGCTGGTGTCCAGATCAGATGACAACCGTGCGTGCGCGGGAGCCGACCGCACGACGAACAACGTGACCGCGAGCGACGTCAGAAAACTCAGGATCAATACGCTCATGGTGGAGGGCGGCGGACCGCAGGCGAGGGTAAGCAGCCAAGCATACCAACCAGCCCAATCGCTGGGTGGGTCACGTTTGCGCGTTGCTCCGTGCGTTGGCGCGAACGCTGCACGCCCTGACCCTAGAATGTGTTGTTTCCTAGCACCGCCGCTTTCGGCCCAGGGTCACTGATGTCCGGTTTGAAAACAAACAAGATCAACTTGGGAATGTCGCTGAGCGGATCCACTCCGCACCAATATCTGGTCTCAAGCTCGGCGTGGATCAGTTAACCGGACCGCAGTGAAATTGATGCAGACCAGTCACATTCGTTGTTGTCTGAGCGCGTGCGTGATGGCCAGCGCGGTCGTTTGCTTGGGCTGGCCCGAGCACGCTCAAGCTCAGGGTGGCGCGATCAGCACCGAGCCCGGGGCCGCCGCCGGGCCAATTCGTCTGCGACAACCGCAGCAAGCGCAGGAGCGCCGGGCCACCCCTTCTGCCCTCGAGGTCGACCCGCAGGACACCCCTTCTGCGCGAGAGTTGCGAGAACAACGCGAACTGCGTGAGTTCAAGCCGGGCGCGGCCGAGCAGCCGCTGCTGCTGCCGCGCGCCTACCGGCCCGGCGAGTTCGAGCGCTACGTACAGGTTCGCACCAATGACCGCACCATCCGCCGCTTCGGTGCCGACCTGGTGGTCGAGCCTCGGGCCAGGGCGCCGGTCGAGATCGAGGCGCCGGCCGCCGTGCCGCCGGACTATGCGCTGGCGCCGGGTGACGAGGTTGTGCTCACGGTCTGGGGCTCGGTCGAGGCTGACCTCAGGCTGGTGATCGATCGCTCCGGGCTCATCAGTGTGCCCCGCGTTGGGTCGATCATGGTCGCAGGCTCGCGCTACGCCGACGTGGGAGCGCTGATCCAACGCCAGATGGCGCGCACCTTCCGCAATTTCGAACTCTCTGTGACGCTCGGGCAGTTGCGCGGCGTGCGCGTCTTCGTGACGGGATTCGCCGCCAAGCCGGGGGTCTACAGCGTCAACAGCCTGTCAACGGTGTCGTCGGTGCTGTTCAACAAGGGCGGAGGGCCCTCGCCGTCGGGGAGTTTTCGCAACATCGAGCTTCGCCGCAGTGGCAAGGCCGCTGCCCGGCTGGACTTGTACGACCTGCTCGCGCTCGGCACGCAGCAGGGCGACGAACTCGTGCGCGCTGGTGACGTGATCCACGTCGGACCGGTGGGCCCGCAAGTCGCCTTGATCGGCAGTGTGAACAATCAGGCCGTTTACGAAATCAAGCCGAGCGAGACCGTCGCGGACTTGCTGCGCATTGCAGGCGGCCTCAACTCGGTGGCCGAGCCAGCGCGGCTGGCTATGGAACGGCTCGACGATCGTTACGACAAGCGGGTGCGCGAACTGGGCCTTGCCGGCGGACGCCGGCCTCGCGCTGGCGTCCGGCGACATCGTGCGCGCCTTCAGTGCCGCCTCGTCGTCGCATGCCCCAGGAGCGCCAGCACAAGCGCGTGCAGATCGAAGGCGAGGTCGCGCGGCCGGGCGAGTACATCCTGCCGCCCAACAGCACCCTGGCCGACCTGCTGCGCACGGCCGGCGGCCTGACCAGCAAGGCCTTCCTGTTCGGCGCCGAGTTCAGCCGCGAATCGGTGCGTCAGGTGCAGCAGCAGAACTACGATCGCGTGCTGCGCGATCTCGAGATCGAAGTCTCGCGGCGCGCCAACGCGATGGCGGGCAAGCCGATCGAGAGCACCGCCACGCAGGACCTGTCGAACGAACTGGTGCTGGAACGCATGCGCGGTATCAAGCCCACGGGGCGCGTGGTGTTGCAACTGCCCCTGGACGCGAAAACGCTGCCTGAACTGGCGCTCGAGGACGGCGACCGCCTCAACATTCCCGCCATCCCGAGCAGCGTGGGCGTGTTCGGCAGCGTGCCCAACGCCGGCAACTACCTCTACACGAGCAACCGGACCGTCGACGACTACTTGCGCCTGGCCGGCAGCCCGAAGCGCGGCGCCGATACAGAGAGCGTCTTCGTGCTGCGTGCCAACGGCAACGTCGAGAGTGTCCAGCAGAACAGCGGCTGGCTGGGCATCGGCAGCGACAAGTTCGCCGGCCTGCCCGTCTGACCGGGCGACAACATCGTGGTGCCCGAAGAGGTCACAAGGTCAGCCTGTCGCAGAACCTGAAGGACTGGGCGCAGATCATCTACCAGTTCGGCCTGGGCATCGTCGCTGTCAAGGCGATCAACTAGCGACATGCTGAAGAACGGCTCATCCCTGACGGCCCAAGACCATAGCGCGGACGCTCCCGGCGCGATGGACACGCTTGATCGCTCTGGCCGAACGTTGGCGCTTGCTGGTGGCCGGGCCCGCTCGTGATCGGCGTGGCCGTGCTTGGCGGGACCTATCTGATGACGCCGACCTTCACGGCGCGCACGGCGTTCCTGCCACCGCAGCAGCAACAAAGTGCGAGCCGCGTCCGCGCTGGCGTCGCTGGGCGGGTTGTCGAGCCTGATAGGCGGCTGCGCCCAGCGTACGCCGGCCGATCAGTACGTGGCGCTGGTGCAAAGCACCACGGTGGCCGACTCGATCATCGATAGATTCGCGCTGCTCAAGGCCTACGACAAGGAACTGCGCGTCAGGAGGCCCGCAGGGAACTGGCGAAGAACACGCGCGTCGTCGCCGGCAAGCGTGACGGCATCATCGTGCTCGAAGTCGACGACGAAAGCCCGGTACGCGCTGCCGACATCGCCAATCGTTATGTCGAAGAGTTGCGCCTGATGACGAACCGCCTGGCACTGACCGAAGCGCAGCAGCGCCGCCTGTTCTTCGAGGGCCACCTGGAGCGCACGCGCGATCGCCTGACTCAAGCACAACTGGTGTTGCAGGCCAGCGGCTTCAACCAGGAGTCCTTGAAGGCCGAACCCAAGGCCGCGGCCGAAGGTTATGGCCGGCTCAAGGCCGAGGTCACGACTGCCCAGGCCCGGCTCGATGCCCTGCGCCAGACGCTGACCGACACGACTCCCGAGGTGCAACAGGCCGTCGCTTCGATCGCGGTCCTGAAGTCGCAGCTGGCGCGCATCGAGACCACGGCCGGCCAGGGCGACTCGGCCGACTACGTCGGCAAGTACCGCGAGTTCAAGTACCAGGAGGCGCTGTTCGAGCAGTTCTCGCGCCAGTACGAATTGGCTCGCGTCGACGAAAGCCGCGAGGGGCAGCTGCAGGTAATCGACGTGGCGCAGGTGCCCGAGAAGAAGTCCTGGCCCAAACGTGGCGTGCTGGCGCTCGCCGGCACGCTCGGTGGCTTCATCGTGCTGCTGGCGTATGTGCTGGGCAGCCACCACTGGCGCCAGGCGAGACGCCGAGCCCGACGGCGCGCGCCAAGTCGATCGTCTGCGCGCTGCTTTCGGCCGTCGATGAAGCACCCTGTCTCGGCAAGGCGCCGGCATGCTCTGCCCTCGGTCGAAGTTGCGGTCGGCTTGGCGATGCAGGACCATGGCGCTACTGCCGAATGAGGTTGTCCAGCGTCGCCTGGAACGCCGTCGGACTGGCCGCGCCGCTGGTCGTGGCGCTGATTTGCGTGCCGCCGTTGCTGCAGCGCCTGGGCACCGAGCGCTTCGGGCTGCTGGCGCTGGCCTGGGCGCTGACGGCGATCTCGGGCTTGTTCGATCTGGGGGTAGGCCGCGCCACGACAAGGCTGATCGCGGCGCAACTGGGGCGCGGCGAAGGACATCGTATTCGCAGCACGCTGGCCGCATCGCTGCGCATCGCCGCGCTGGCTGGGCTGGCTGGCGCGCTGCTGTTGATGCTGGCTGCGGCTGCGGGTGTGCATCGGGCTATCCGTTACGAGCCCGCTCTGGAGCCCGAGGTGTTGCAAGCGACGCTGCTGCTGGCGCTTGTCATCCCGCTCCAGACCTTGATCGCCACCTACCGCGGCGCGAGCGAGGCCTGCCAGCAGTTCCGCGGCATCAGCCTCGTGCGTATGGCGCTGGGCGTGGCCAACTTCGCCGCGCCACTGGCGGTGGTGCAGTATTCGTCGCACTTGGCGCTGCAGGTGTTGGCCCTGTTGCTGGCGCGCGTGGCAGCGTGCGCGGCGTTTCGGCAGCTCGCGCGGCAATCCCTGCCGGGCGCGCGCGATGCGCTGCCGCTGTCGGCGCACGAGCGGCGCGAACTGCTCCACTCGGGCGGCTGGTTCAGCGTCAGCGCCATGGTCAGCCCGATGCTGGCACAGGCCGATCGCTTCTTCATCGGCGCGCTGCTCTCGGCCGCCGCGGTGAGCACGTATGCCGTGCCATTCGACCTTGTGACGCAGTTGCTGATCGGCGTCACCGCCGTGTCGACAGTGGCCTTCCCGAGCATCACGTACCGGCTGCAAACCGACGCGGCCGCGGCAAGGGCGCAGTTCGATCGCTGGCTGCTGATCGTCGCTGGCGTGATGGGAGTCGTCACCGCGTTCGTGGCCTGGTGGCTGCCCGCGCTGCTGGATGCCTGGATTGGCACCGTCCTGCCGGCCGAGGCGGCGAGCATCGGCCGCTGGCTGTGTTTGGGCGTGTGGATCAATTCGATCGGCAGCATGTATTTCGCTTGGCTGCACGCCCAGGGGTGGTTTCGTGCCACGGCACTGTTGCATCTGCTGGAACTTCCGCTGTACCTGGTTGCGCTGGTCCTGCTGCTGGAGCAGTTTGGTGTCATGGGCGCAGCCATGGCCTGGGTCGCGCGCGTCGCGGTCGACTCCAGCGTCTTGGCGTGGCTCGTGCGAGATGGTGATCGCAGTGACGCCCGTTGATATGCAGCAGGCGATGCAGCTGATGCTCGCGGCCAGCCTTTTGTTTCTGGCCGTGGCTCTGGCGGCGTTCAAGCGCGACGCGCTGCATCCAGCCTGCCTGCAAGCCGGCTTGTGGGGGCTGGTCTGCCTTGCCTACCTCACGACGTCGCATCCGTTTCGGGCAGTGTCTCTCGATACGATCGTGCTGATTGTCGGTGCGTCGTTGGCCTTCGCAATCGCCGGTCTCACGCCAGCCAAGACACAGGTTAACGTCACCCAGCACTTCGAGACCACATTTCTCCGGCCTTTATTGTTCTGGCTTGCACTGCTCGCGCTGCCCGCGTTTGTGATGCGCGGGATCGCCATCGCGCAGACCGCCGAGTTGACGGATTCCACGTTCATCAATTTGCGTCTTGCCCTCACCAACGAGGACGGCGACCTGCAAAGTTATGGTGCTTTCGCCTATCTGATTGCCGTGGCGTGTACCTCGGCAATGGTTGAGTTGGCCGCAAGCCGTCGGCGCAGCTTCGACCTCAAGTTCTGGATCGCGCTCGCAGTGGCAGTCTGCTACACGTTGTCTAGCGCGGGTCGAACCGCGCTCTTCTTTCTGCTGATCGCGCTGAGCTTCATCGCGCTGTTGCAGCGGCGTGTCAAGCCACTCCAAATGCTCGGCGTCTTCGGCGTGGTAGCCAGTCTGACCTTCATCGGCATCGGCATGCTGCTCAACAAGATCGGTAGCGACTTGCCCAACGCCAACGCGCTGGGCGCACTTGACTCTTTCGCGCTGTATCTGCTCAGCGGTCTGGCCGCCTTCGATCTGACCAGTCAGCAGCCTCGTGCCTTGGGCCTCGGTGTGGAAGTCTTTCGCTCTATTCCGGCCGTGCTCAGCACATTGGGCTTCAAAGTCGAGGTCGTATCGACGATCAAGGAATTCGTCTACGTGCCCGAGCCGACGAATGTGTACACAGTCTTCTATCCCTACGCCAGGGATTTCGGCGCACTCGGGGTCATTGCGTTCCTCGCACTGCTGGGCGGGGTACACGCCTTGCTGTATCGATCCGCCCAGCAGGGAAACCCGCGATCGCTCATCCTTTATGCCACGAGCATGTATCCGCTGTTCATGCAGTTCTTTGACGACCAGTACTTCAGCCTGATGAGCATGTGGATCACCTATGCAATTCTTGTCGTAGCGTGCTTTCGCCGCCGCAGCGGTCCGTCCGTTGCATGACCACCAGCCTGTCGATCGTCATCGTCAACTGGAATTCGGGTAACCAGTTGCGCGAATGCCTGGCGTCGATCGGCGCCAGCGCGGCGCGGCTGCCGCCCGGCAGCGCGCTGCAACAGGTGATGGTCGTGGACAACGGCTCGCACGATGACTCGGATCAGCGCCTGTCATTGCGATGCGGTCAGCTCCGTTTGATCAGGAACACCGTCAACCGTGGCTTCGCGGCAGCTTGCAACCAGGGTGCAGCCGGCCTCCGCTCAGACGTCGTCCTCTTCCTCAACCCGGACACCCGACTTTTCGACAACTCGCTGGCGGCGCCGATGGCGTTGCTCAACCACGAAGACCAGGCCCGCACCGGCATCGTCGGCATCGCCATGGTGGACGACTCCGGCCGTGTGGTGCCATCGTGCGCCCGTTACCCGCGGGCCTGGCATTTCGCCAGCCATGCCGTCGGACTCGATCGCCTGTGGCCGCGCGCCGGGCACAACATGCTCGAATGGGATCATGCGCAGACGCGGCAGGTCGACCAGGTCATCGGGGCCTTCTTCATGATTCGCCGCGGCCTCTTCGAGGCGCTGTCCGGCTTCGACGAACGCTTCTTCGTCTACTTCGAGGAGGTCGACCTGGCATGGCGCGCTCATCGGGCCGGTTGGGCCAGTGTCTACCTGGCTGAGGCCCGCGCTTATCACAGGGGCGGCGGGACGACGGGCGCCGTGAAGGACGTGCGATTGTTCTTTTCACTGCGCAGCCGGCTGCGCTACGGTGCCAAGCATTTCGACCCGGCCAATCGCCTTGCGCTTGCCGCTGTGACCTGGCTTGTCGAACCCGTCGCCCGCGTGCTTCAGCTGAGCCTGCGATTCCGATGGAAGGAGGTCGCCGACGTCGTTCGCGCCTATCGGATGCTGGCAGCAGACGCGCTCGGACGCAAGGTCACATGAGGTTCGCCTGCCTGACGCGCTACGACGACCAAGGCGCATCATCGCGCGTGCGTTTCGCGCAGTATCTCCCGGCGTTCGCACGCCACGCGCCAGAACTGCATTGGTCCCGGCAATCCTTGCTCGACAACCACTACTTGCGCGCGCGCTATGCGGGCCGCCCGGCTTGGCCCGCAACGCTGCGGGCCTATGCGCGCCGAGCGGCGGCGCTGCCCTCGCTACGTGGCGCCGACCTGTGGTGGATCGAGAAAGAGTTGTGGCCATTCGCACCAACGCAGGTCGAACGAGTCATTCTGCGCTCACGCCGCTACGCACTCGATTTCGACGATGCGATCTTCCACAACTACGATCTGCATCGGCGTGCGGCCGTCAGGTGCGTTTACGGTCGGAAGATCGATCACCTGATGGCAGAGGCCGCACTGATCACCGTGGGGAACGAGTACTTGGCTGAGCGCGCCCGGACGGCCGGCGCTGCACGGGTCGAAATCATCCCGACAGTTGTCGATCTGCACGGCTATCCATCGGCCTCCCGCGCTGGCGACTCGCCCGAGTGCATCGACGTGGCCTGGATCGGCACGCCAGCGACTGTTCGCTATCTTTATCAGGTGGCGGTACCGCTCGCTGCGGCGTCTCGGCACCAACCCTTGCGCTTGGTGGTCATCGGCGGCGGCCCGATCTCGATGCCCGGCGTAGATGTCATCGTTCGACCATGGTCGCCCGACAGTGAAGCGTCAGAGCTTGCGCGTTGTCGCATTGGCATCATGCCGTTGACCGATTCGCCCTGGGAGCGCGGCAAGTGTGGATACAAGCTCGTGCAGTACATGGCGTGCGGCCTTCCGGTGATCGCCTCGCCGGTGGGCGTCAATGTCGACCTGGTAAGACGCAGCGGTAGCGGCATGCTGGCGTCGACAGAGACCGAATGGACCGAGGCGCTATTGACCTTGTGCCGCGACACACAGATGCGCGACGAGTTGGGCCTTGCCGGTCGGCGGTCGGTCGAGCGCACATACAGTGTGCAAGCCGTTGCGCCCCGCCTGCTCGCTCTACTGAAGGATGCGGCAGGCGTCGTTGCTCATCCGGACTGAACCGAAGCCTCACGTAAACTGCCGGACCGCGCTCCAAGTGCCTGCGATCCGGCACGCGTTTCAAGAACGATTTCGCTTCCAGAAGCATCCTATGCTCAGATCATTCGTCAATGGCCAAGTGTGGCTAAGCGGTCAGTTCGACAAATTCTTTGTTCCGTCGTCCTGCAAGGTCGACGGCAACCAAGACTACATCAACGCGTTGGTGCCCAAGTACTTGGCCCCGCAGATCACGATCTACGACGTCGGCGGCGGCAAGCAGCCCTTCCTCTCGGTTGCCGAGAAGAACCGCCTCGGCGCGCGCGTCGTGGGCGTCGACATCGATGCGGACGAACTGGCAAAGGCGCCGCCTGGCGCCTACGACGAAACAATCTGCGGCGACGTGGCCCGCTATCGGGGCCGAGGCGATGCTGATATGGTGCTGTGCCAGGCTGTCCTTGAGCATGTGCGGGACGTCGAAAGTGCCTTCAAGTCCATCGCCAGCATGCTCAAACCTGGCGGCCTGGCGCTCATCTTTGTGCCCAGCCGCAATGCCGTCTATGCCAGGCTGAACTTGGTGCTACCGCAGGACCTCAAGAAACGCATCCTTCACACCGTCTACCCGGATACGCGGCGAGGACAGGGGTTCGTCTCCTTCTACAAGCTTTGCACACCACGTGATTTCGTGCGTCTCGGGCAGGACAATGCACTCTCGGTTGTCGAGAAGCGGATGTACTACACGAGTTCGTACTTTGCCTTCCTCGCTCCACTGTACGTACTGTGGCGCGCGTGGGTGCTGCTGTTTCGGATGATCGCTGGCGAGCAGGCGGCCGAGACCTTTGCCTTGGCCCTGCGCAAGGTGGACACGCCGATGCGAAGTTCGCCCTAGACTCGGATCGCCGACAGGATGTGCGGAATCGCGGGCATCCTGGCCGCCCCCGGCCAGGCCCAAGCACTCGAGCCCGACGCCGTGCGCCGAATGGGCGAGGCGATCGCGCACCGCGGTCCCGATGACCACGGCGAATGGATAGACGCCGAACACGGCATCGCGCTGGCGCACCGGCGTTTGGCGATCGTCGACCTGAGCGCCGCCGGGCACCAGCCGATGGCCTCGCATTGCGGGCGCTACGTTCTCGCCTACAACGGTGAAATTTACAACCACCCTGAGCTGCGAGCCGGGCTCGGGGAGCTGCCGTGGCGCGGCCACTCCGACACCGAGACGCTGCTGGCGCTGTTCACGCGCTACGGCGTTTTGGACACCCTGCCGCGGCTGGTGGGCATGTTCGCCATCGCGGTATGGGACCGCGATACGGCCACGCTGACACTGACGCGCGACCGCATGGGAGAGAAGCCTCTGTACTGGGGCCAGCTCGGGCAGGTGGGCATCGCTTTTGCCTCGGAATTGCGCGCGTTGCGTGCGCACCCCAGATGGCAAGGCGAGATCAACCGCGACGCGCTGGCACTGCTGATGCGCCACGCGTGCATTCCCGCGCCGCACTCAATTTGGCGCGGCATTCACAAGCTCGAGCCGGCCTGCTGGGTCAGCGTGCAACGCGATGGCAGCGTCACACATGGCCGTTACTGGGATCTGGCGCAGACCGCGCTCGAAGCGCAGGCGCAGCCGTTGATGCTCTCGGATTCCGAAGCCGCCGACCAGCTCGAGCAGATCCTCAGCTCCACGCTACGCAGCCAGATGCTGGCCGACGTGCCGCTCGGGGCGTTTCTTTCCGGCGGAGTCGACTCATCGACCATCGTCGCGCTGATGGCGCGCCAAAGCACGCACAAAGTGCGCACCTTCTGCGTCGGCTTTGGCGACGGTGCCACCAGCGAGGCCGCGCATGCGCGCTCCGTCGCGCGGCATCTGGGCACCGACCACACCGATTTGATCGTCGGCGCGAACGATGCATTGGCGCTCGTGCCGCAGCTGCCGCGGCTGTACGACGAGCCGTTCGCAGACTCGTCGCAGGTGCCCACGCTGCTGGTCGCGCAGATGGCGCGCCGCCATGTCACCGTGGCGCTGTCGGGGGACGCCGGGGACGAGTTGTTCGCCGGCTACAACCGCTACCTGATCGCCAACCGACTCGGGCGGGGCGTCCAGCGGCTGTCGCCGGCCCTTCGGCGCGCGCTGTCGGGCGTGATTCTCAGCGCCCGACCTGCCTTGTGGGATGCCCTGCTGGCGGCGCCGCAATGGCTGCTACCAACCGCGCGCCGGCATCGCGACGTGGGCGCCAAGCTGCACAAGCTGGCTCGCCATGTGCTGCCCGCCGCCGATGCACGCGCGCTGTATCGCGCACTGACCTCGCATTGGGCAGTGCCCACCGAACTGGTTCCGGGTGCGACCGAGCCCGCCACTTGGTTCGACGCGCCAACGCTGGCGCCGCACTGGCGTGATGCGGTTGCTGGCATGACGGTCACCGACCAGCTCAGCTACCTGCCCGACGACATCCTGGTCAAGGTTGACCGAGCCGCGATGGCGCACAGCCTTGAGACGCGCACGCCGTTCCTGGATCACCGGCTGGTCGAATGGGCTTGGCGCCTGCCGCTGCATCAAAAAATCCGCGACGGGCAGACCAAATGGCTGCTGCGCCAAGTGCTCTACCGCCATGTGCCACGCGCACTGATTGAGCGGCCCAAGCAAGGCTTCGCGGTACCGCTGAGCGCTTGGCTGCGCGGCCCGCTTCGAGATTGGGCCGAGGCGTTGCTGAACCCCGGGCGCCTGCGCGCCGAAGGCTACTTCGCGCCCGAACCGATCGGCTTGGCCTGGTCCCAGCATCTATCGGGGCGGCACGATCGGGCGCACGAGTTGTGGGACGTGCTCATGTTCCAGTCATGGTTGCAGGAGCAGTAGCTTTGAGCGGCAAGGTCGTACTCGCCATCAATGCCGCCTGGAACATCGCCAACTTCCGCAGCGGGCTGATCCGTGGCCTGCAGGCCGACGGCTGGGACGTGGTAGCGATGGCGCCGCGCGACTCCCATGTGTCGCGTGTCGAGGCGCTGGGATGCCGCTTCGTCGAGCTGCCCATGAATGGCAGTGGTACCAACCCTTGGCAGGATCTGCTGCTCTACCGCCGTTTTAGGGCCGCGCTGGCAGCCGAGCGGCCCGCCGCCTTCCTCGGATTCACGATCAAACCCAACGTCTATGGGTCGCTTGCCGCGCACAGCCTGGGCATCCCGGTCATCAACAATATCGCCGGGCTGGGCACGGCGTTCATCCGCACAAGCTGGGTGACCGCAGTGGCGCGACTCCTGTACCGCACTGCATTGCGACACTCGCACACGGTGCTGTTCCAAAACGAGGACGACCGACGCTACTTCGTCGACAGCGGGTTGGTCGCCGGAGCAGGCACGGCGCGCGTTCCGGGGTCGGGTGTCGACCTCAATGCCTTCGCGCTGGCCGCGCTGCCTCTCCGGGCTCCCGGCGAACCTCTGCGATTGCTGTTCATTGGCCGGTTGCTCCGCGACAAGGGTTTGGTCGAATTGGCGCAGGCCGCGCGCCTGCTCAAGACACAACGTATCGACGTGGACATTGCGTTGCTCGGCTTCGTGGAGTCGACCAATCGAACCGCGATCAGCCGCGCCGAAGTCGACGCATGGCAGGCCGAAGGTCTCCTGCGCTACCTCGGCAGCACTGATGACGTGCGACCCCACATTTCCGATGCCGATGCCGTCGTCTTGCCCTCGTACCGCGAAGGCGTGCCGCGCACGTTGCTCGAAGCCGCAGCAATGGGTCGGCCGCTGATCGCGAGCGACGCCGTGGGCTGCCGCGACGTGGTGGACGACGGCGTCAACGGCTTCCTGACGCGGGTGCGCGATGCAGGGGACCTGGCGGCGCAGATCGGCCGCTTTACGGCTCTTGGCGCTTCAGCGCGGCAAGCGATGGGACGCGCCAGCCGCGCTAAGGTCGAGCGCGAGTTCGACGAACGCATTGTCGTCGATACCTACCGCCGACTCTTGCACGAGCTCGCAATTCGCTAAGCCCGGGTGGGGCCCGCGTAGAATGATCGTTCCGTCGTGCCGAGCTCCTCGGCGCCTGTTCTCGCCCCTTGCAGCTCATGCCTAACGTGTCGCGCCTAATGTTGCTTGCCGCCACGCTGGCCCTGTGGCTTCATCACGGTAACGCTTACGCCTACATCGACCCCAACGCCGGCGGCATGTTGTTCCAGTTGCTGGCCCCGGTGTTCGCGGCGGCGGTGGGTGCTTGGCTGTTCCTGCGCCGCTGGATCGCCGCGGCCGTACGCAACCTATGGCATCGCGTCACCGGGCGCGGCCCGGAATGACGCTTGTCCGGCCCGTGCCACCACCTGCGGTGGCCGGCGCCCTGCCTGAACCACGGCTGTGGTTGTTGATTTGCTGTGCATGGTCGGCGTTCGTGGTCTTGTGGCTGCCACTTGCGTTGTTGCAGGAGGCGGATGCATTGCTGGCGCATGCTGCGCCGATTGCGCTGCTGCGTGACGTTGCACTGCTGCTGCCGATGGTTGCCTTGCTGGCTGCAGCGTTGGCGCTGCTGGCCTGGGCGAGTGCCACAGTGGCGCGTTCGCTGGGTCACAGCGCGGCAACCCAATCCCGGCTCGCGTGGGCACTGCTGCTGGTACCTGTGGGCTGGCTGTGCGCCTGGCAGGTGACGCGCAGCGTACGGCTGTGGTTGCAGATCACCAGCGGAGTGACGTTGAGCCTCGGCTCGCACACGCGGCTGGCGGGCATCGTTGTGCTGCTAGCGCTGATACTGGTGCTGTGGCGGCGCTTCGGGCCGCCACAGCTTGGACACCACGCCATCGATCTGTTGCGTGCGCTGCGCGCACCGAGCCTAGCGTTGGTGAGCGTGGGTACGCTGGTCACGCTGTGGCTGCCACCTGTGCTGCGCGATGGACCGGCCGCCCTGCCCATCGCTGTCTCGGCCAAAGCACTCGATGTCCTGCTGATCACGATCGATGCCCTGGCGGCCGAAGACGCCGCCGCCTGCGGAGCGGGCCCGACGTTGATGCCGCGCCTGCGTCAATTCGCCGGCGGCGCGACTTGCTTCAGCCGCTTTTACGCCAGCGCCAATTTCACCACTCCGACGACCTCGACAATCGAAACCGGTATGCTGCCGTGGACACATTTGACCACACAGATCGCCGCCAAGCTGCCGGCACCGCTGCGCGACCAGACCACGGCGACTCAGTTGCGCGCCGCTGGCTACCGCACCCACTTCATAACCGACAACTTCCTCGCCAGCCCGCTGCATCACGGTACCTGGCGGGCCTTTGACGAGCAGCGCTTCGCCGCTTCGCTATGGCGCAACCGGATGCGCGAGGCGCTGACGATCTTTCCGGACACCACGTTGCCGCTGGTGGTGGACAGCATCGCCTCGTTCGTCGGTGCCTTCGATGTGTACCTGCACGCCACGCACAACCCTTATGACACGATGCGCGTCTATGCCGCCATCCCGGACATGCTGGCGGCCGCCCCAGGGCCGGCCTTCGTATGGGCGCATACGATGCCGCCACACGCACCATACCTGCCACCGGCCACGACGCGCTACCGCCTGTTGCCCGCCGGCGAACTGGAGCGATGGCACGAGTTCATCGAGGAGAACGTGCCTTACGACGCCAAGGCTCAGCCGGTGGTAGACAAGCACCGGCTGCGATACCGTGAGAGCATCATGGCCGCCGATGAATCGCTCGGCCGCCTGCTCGACGAGTTGCAGCGCGTGGGCCGGCTCGAGCGGGCCTTGGTGATCGTCAGTGCCGATCATGGCGAATCGTTCGAGCGCAACTTCATCGGCCACGCCGGGCCACTTTTGCACGACGCTGTGCTTCGCATTCCGCTGGTGATCAAGCTGCCGGGGCAGTCGCTGGGGCGTGTAGTGGACCAGCCGGTGAGCCAAGCCGACTTGGCACCCACCCTGCTGGACCTGGCAGGCGCCGCCGCGCTGCCACGCGCCGAGGGCCGCTCGCTGCGCCCATTGCTCGAAGGCGCGGCGCTGGCGCCGGCTCCGGTATTCTCCATGTCGATGGAGCGTCAGTCGCGCTTCCAGCCGCTGCGTGTGGGCCACTACGCCGTGATCGACGGCCCTCACAAGCTGATTTGGCACCTGGGCGAAGACACGGTCGAGTTGTACGACCTGCCGCGCGATGCGCGCGAGCGCGACAACCTGGCGGAGCGACGGCCGGAGGTTGTGGCACGGCTAAAGGCGCTGCTGCGCGAGCGTCTGGCTGCTGCCGAACTGGCGCGCCGCTCTTGGGCGGCTGCATTGCCATGATCGGTGGGCTGGCGCTGTCACGGCCGCTGTTGCACTGGTTGCGGCAAGACCCGGCGTGGCCACAATTGAGTGCGGTGCTGCGTGCACGCGTCGCCTGGCAAGCCGGCTGGGGCAGCCTGAATGCGCGGCTCAGCCGTACGCTGGACCGAGGCGAAGCCGATCAAACCACACTGCAGGATCCGCTGCTGATCGTCGGCCCCTGGCGCAGCGGCACCACGGTGATGCACGAGTTGCTCAGCGCGGCCACCGGCTACACGACGCCGCTCACCTGGCAGTGCATGAACGCCAACGCCTTCCGGCTCGGCGCGCCACGCGCCAGCTCAGTCACGCTCGCCCGGCCGATGGACGGGCTCGAGATCCGCCCCGATTCGCCGCAGGAAGACGAGTTCGCGCTGCTCACGCTCGGTGCGCCCTCGGCCTATCGGGCGTTCTGGATGCCGCATCGCATCGGCGAGTTGCACGACACGCTCTCGCCGGACTACTGGCTCGCCGACACCCAGTGGTTACCGCTGTGGGAGGGCTTCTTGCGCGGCGTGCTGCGCAGCAGTGGAACCGAAGTACGGCAACCACTGATCCTCAAGTCCCCCAACCATACCTACCGGCTGCCGGCGATCCTGCGCCGCTTTCCGGGAGCGCGGGTGGTGTGGATGGCGCGCTGCGCCAGCGACGTGCTGGCATCCAACCGCAAGATGTGGCGCGCGATGTTCGATGCCCATGGCTTGACGCCAATGAACGACCATGCGCTGGATGCGTTTCTGCTGCGCGCGCTGCAAAGCACTACGCGGTTACTCGCATGGTGTGGAGATCACTTGCCTCGCACCCAGTGGTGCGTGGTCAGGCACGATGCGCTGTTGACGGCACCGAACGCGATCTTGCGCGCAGTCTGCCGGCATCTTCTCGGCGAGTCGCTTGTGGACACCACGGCTCTCGCGAACGCCGTCATGCATACGGCGCAGGGCAGGGTCGAGCACTACGCTCCGACCCTCAATTTAGACTCCACTTTTGCCCGCGCCGTGCATCAGCTCGACACGATGCAAACACATGCGAGCACACGCTTCGGCCTGCCTCTTTCTGGCCCGGGTTGACCAACCAATTCGTCCCAGCATCGAGTCCACGCCACCTGTGGAATCACCTGCCAGACGGCAATGCCCGCAGTGCAGGTCGCTCTATCCAAGAGTAGACCAACATCGCCAGCAAGACGGCCAGCGCCAGCCCGATCCATCCCATTGCAAACGGCGGCAAAGGCAATTGGCGCGCGAGATACAGGGCTGGCACATGCAACAGGTACAAGCCGAAGCACCAGCGGCCGCAGGCGCGCAGGCCAGGCCAGGAGAGCAACCGGGCCCAGCGCGGCAGCCAACCCGCCTCAAGAGCCACCAGCAAGGCGCCCCAGGCCAGGCCCCACATCAGGAATTGCCGGTGCAGGACTTCAGTGCTTGGTGCCACCCCGAGTGCCGTCAGCACGGCGGGGACGCTCAGCAACAACAGCGCCGCGAGCAAGCCATCGGCCAGCCAGCCCATGGTTCGCGTCGCCGTGTGGCCTGAAAGACGGCCGCCCCCCCAGGCGGCCAGCGAGCCGCAAATGAACACCGGCAGGTAATAGCCGAGCGTGATGCTGTTGGCGGGTGCGTGGGCTGCTGGCCAAGCGAGCATCACGCCGGCCAATCCCAGCAACACCGCGGACAAACGAATCACGCTCGGTAGGCCGCTGCCCAG
The DNA here is from genome assembly GCA_963775015.1 of uncultured beta proteobacterium. GTDB lineage: Bacteria > Pseudomonadota > Gammaproteobacteria > Burkholderiales > Burkholderiaceae_C > JAEMQF01. The sequence goes on from CAVZHI010000006.1 coordinate 89,792, forward strand.
CCACAGCGCCAGCACCGGAATCACCAGGTAGTAGAGAAACTCCACCGGGATGCTCCAATAGATACCGCGCCCCTCCTGAAGACTCAGGTGATGCCACACGGCCGCGCCGTCCAACGGCACGCCCAAGCCCTTGGGCGCCAATGCCAAACCCGTCAGCAGCACCAGCGCATACAGCGGGTAGATGCGAAGCACACGCCGCATCAGGTAACGACCCCAAAAGCGCGGCGCGCGCGCCTCAGCGCTCGAAGCGGCGAGCCATTGCCCAGTGAGAAGGAAGGCGCTGATCGCAAAGAACAGGTAAACGCCGTGCTTGCCGATACCCTCGAGTGAGAGCCCCGGCACCAAGTGCATCCCCAACCCGCTGGCGTGGCTGGCCACCACCATCAACGCGGCCAGACCGCGCAGGCCGTCGATTGCAGCGCTGGCCTGTGGGCCAAGGCGGGCTCCGGCCACTACAGCGCAATCGTGTTCAGGCTGGTGATCGCCATCATCACCGCGATCATGATGACGCCGATTACCGCGCCGATGATCAGGATGGCTACCGGCTCGATCAGCGCCAGCACACGCTTTTGCAGCATGCGCGCAGCCTCGGTTTCCATGGCGCCGAGTGTGGCCAGCATCTTCGGCAGCTCGCCCGCGCGCTCGCCCACACGCACCAGGTTCAGCCGCGCCGGCGGGAACCAGCCCAGCGCTCCCAGCACTTCAGTCAACGTCTTGCCCCGCTCGAGTTCGCTCCCGGTGGTGGCGAGATCGTCGCGCAATCGCTGCAGACGCAAGGCCGAGGTCGACAGGGCGATGGCATTGACGATCGGTACTCGATTCGCCAACAAGCGCGACAACACGGTCGTCCAGCGCCCGATTTCCACACGCATCAACCAGGCCCCGAGCACCGGCAGGCCGGCGCAGCCTTGCAACAGCCGGCTGCGCACACTGGTCGAGGCGAGCGCGTAGGCCACGCAGCCCGCCAGCGCTGCGCCGCCAAGCCCGAACACCAGCAGGTGCTGCTTGACATAGACGCCGCCTTCGATGATCCAGCGCGACAGCGCGGGAATATCGGCCCGACTGCTGCGCAACAGGCTGGCAAAGCGCGGCACCACCCCCACCAGGACGATCAGCACGGCGGAGACACCCGCCAGCACCAGCACGCTCGGATAGACCAGCGCGTTGCGCAGCTCCTGCGCGACGCTGCGCTCGTAATCCATCTGCGCCGCCGCGTCGGCCAAGGCCGCAGCCAACTCGCCGCTGGCCTCACCTGCCTGCACCAGCGCCAGCACATAGGGCGGCAGGCCAAGACCGCTGTCGCGCAGTGCGTCGCTCAGGTTCGTGCCGGCACGCACCGCATCGCCAAGCTTTGACAGCGGCGGCCCGAGCGCCTGGTCAACGTAGGCACTTGCCAGCGAGGGCAAGGCCTCTGCGAGCGAAATGCCTGCTCCTAACAACGTAGACAGTTCCTGAATCAGACTCAATTGGTCGGCCAATCCTGCGCGCCGCGGCGCGCCTCGCCACGGTTTTGCGCGCGCCATACCCACCGCGGCAGCCGCACGCTGGACGTCCAGCGGCACCAAGCCTTGACGCACCAGATCCCGGGCTGCCTCGACCTCGCCTTCGGCCTCGACCCGGCCACGCAATTCGCGGCCCTGCGCATCGAGCGCGCGGTAGGTGTACGCCAGCAAGCTCATGTGCGGCGGCAATTCGTCAGTCCGCCGCCAGTCCGCCGCTGGCACGCAGCACTTCGTCGTAACTGCTCATGCCCTGTGCGACCTTCAACAGCCCGTCATCGGACAGGCTGCGGCGGCCAGCGCGATCGGCCAGCGCGCTGACCCGTGCCGGCGCGGCCCCCTGCGAAATTTCATGTTGCATCTCTTCGGACACCGCGACCAGTTCGTAGATGCCCGAGCGCCCGCGAAAGCCGGTCGCTTGGCACTGCGTACAACCTACCGCGTGCAGCCAGCGTGTCGCCGCCGGTGTGGGACGGGCGGCTGGAAACCGCTGCAGCAATTCGGTCCAGCGCTCGAGCAACGCCGGCGCCGGCGAGACCGCTTGCGCACACGACGCGCAGAGCCGGCGCACCAGACGCTGCGCCATCAGCGCGCGCAGCGCGGCGGCCACCATATAGGGCTCGATACCCATGTCGACCAAACGCGTGACGGCCGACAGCGCATCGTTCGTGTGCAGGGTCGCCAGCACCAGATGGCCGGTCAGCGCCGATTGAATCGCGATCTCGGCGGTCTCGCGGTCACGGATCTCACCAATCATGATGATGTCCGGGTCGTGCCTCAGGATCGAGCGAAGCGCCCGCGCGAAGGTGTAGCCGATCTCGGCCTGGGTCTGAATCTGCACGACATTGGGCAGGCGGAACTCGACCGGATCCTCCACGGTCACGATCTTGCGGCTCAGGTCGTTGATCGCCGCCAGCGCGGAATACAGTGTGGTGCTCTTGCCGGAACCTGTCGGCCCGGTCACCAGGATCAGGCCGTTGGGCCAATCCAGCCACCGCTTGAACATCGCCAGATGGTCATCCGCCATGCCGAGCCGATCAAGGCCGAGATCGGCACGCTCCTTGGGCAACAGGCGCAGCACCAGCGATTCGCCGTGCACCGCCGGGATCGCCGACACACGCACGTCAATCTGTACCCCTGATACACGCAAGGACGTGCGCCCATCTTGCGGCAGGCGGCGCTCGGCGATGTCCAGGCCAGCGATCAGCTTGATGCGCGACGCGATGGCGGGAAAACGCGCCATCGATTGCACTTGTCGGACATGCAGCACGCCGTCCACGCGCATGCGCACCGTGAACTCACGCTCCCCTGGCTCCAGGTGAATGTCCGATGCGCGCGCATCCATGGCCTGCGCGAAGACGTTGTTGACATAGGCGATGACTGGGGCGTCCTGCGCCAACTCGCGCAGCGAACGCTCGTCCACCGCGCCGTCGCCACCGGCGCGCAGGCCTGCCATCAGCCGATCGAAGACCGCGGGAGTGACCAGACACCACTGCGCCTGATGCTGTGCGTCGCCGGCCAGCGTTTCTCGCAGGTCGGCCGCGAACGGGTCGACCGCCGCGACATGCCACTGCTCCTGTGCGTCGCACCAAGGCAATGCACGCTGTCGCAGCCACCAGGCCTGCGATCTGCCACTGCGCTCGATGCCCGCTTCGATCGCGGCGGTGTCCAACTGACCGGCTTCGAGCAAGGGCAGGCCGCGCTGTTCGGCGAGTCCGAGGTACAGGCTGTCCTCGGACAATGCGCCCAGGCGCACCAGCACCGATCCAAGGCGACCGCCCTGCCTGGCCTGCAACGCAAGCGCCTGCTCGATTTCAGCAGCCGTGCACAGGCCGCGCGACAGCAACCACTCACCGATCCGCAGCGAAACCACCGCCGAGGCGGCAGGCGCGTTCATGCGCGGCTCCGCCTCATCGGCCCGGGGCCGACGCCGGATCGGCCGGCGGCGTGGCGGTCGAGGGGGCACCCGGCGGCACCGACAGCAATGGGCCCGTGCTGCCGGCCCACGGCCCCAGCAGATTGCGGAACGCACCGGTCACGGCCTGGGCATCGTTGTCGTTGTTGATGATGTACGGCGTGATCAGCACCACCAGCTGCTTGCGCGATCCGGCGGAGGTCTGGTTGCGGAACAGCGCACCCAGCAGCGGGATGTCCTTCAATATCGGAACTCCGGAATCGCCGCCGGACGAGTCCTCGGAGATCAGGCCTCCGAGCATCACCGTCGTGCCGTTGCGCAAGGTCAGCTTCGTGTCCAGCTTGCGATTGCTGAATGTCGGCGAGATGCTCACGCCGGTGGTCGTGCTGGCAGCTGCGCTGACTTCCTGCGAAACGTCGAGGTCCACCTGATCGCCCGAATGGATCACCGGCCTGATCTTTAGAATCACGCCCGTGCTTCGGTACTGCACGGTCTGCAACACGGTGGCCGAGGTGCCGGTCGTGGGTGTTGAGGACTGGCTGGTGATGATGGGCACTTCCTGGCCCACCTGAATCGACGCCGACTCGCCGTTGCGCGCCAGCAGGCGCGGGCTGGACAACACCCTGGCTCGGTTCGTCGAGGCGAGTGCATTCAGCGCCACCTTCACCGAGCCGGCCGCATTCAGGACTCGAACGTTCAAGCCCGCCGTGCCCAGGTTCAGGCCACCGAGGGTGCCGCCGACCACTGAGCCACCGTTGGAGCGTCCTTCCGTGAACGACCATTCGACTCCCAATGCGTCGGCGTCGTCACTGGACATCTCGGCCACCGTCACTTCGATCAAGGCGGCCTTGCTCGGCTTGTCCAGCATCTGAAGCAGCGCGACGATTTGCGCGTACTCGTCCTGGCTGGCCTGGAAGATCAGCAGGTTGGTGGCCTTATCCACCACCACGCTGCCGCTGCTGTTGCGCGCACTGGCAGCCGGTGCCGCTGCTGCCGCTGGTGTCGCCGTTGCGGCTGGAGCCGCCGCGCCTGCCGGCGCAGTGACCTGCGCACCTCCGATCAGTTGTGCCAGCGTCGTGGCCAGCTGGCTGGCGTCCGTGTGTCGCACGGCGTAGGTGAAGTACTTCCTGCCGATGCCGCGCTCGTTGGGTCGGTCCAGCGTGCGCGCCCAGTTTTCGATGTGCGCGATGACCTCTGCGCCGCGCGCAAAGACGAACACCGAATTGAGCGCCGACACCGGCAGCAGGACGATCGGGAACCGCAAACCACCAGGGGCAGCTCCCAGCGGTTGCACCGCGTAGCCTTGGGCAGTCAGAACCTCGAGCAGGCGCCGCGCCAAGTCGTCGGCGGACAAATACGCCGGCGAGATCGCCAGGCTCTGGCTGCCCGCCATGATCGGCTGATCCAGCACGCGGATCGCCTCGAGCGCCGCGGCAACGTTGTCCGGCGTGCCGCTGATCAGCAAGGCGTTGCGCACCGCATCTTCCTGGCTCTTGATGCGGTCGCCGAACAGCGTCCGCAGCCATGACGCGACATCCGTCTGGCGCACCGCCTGCATGTCCACCAGGTGGAAGATCGGTCGCAGCGGCAGCGGCGTATCCGGGTGCGCGGCGCCGCGCCGGATCTCGGGCAAGCTGCCCAGGCTGGCGTTGTCGGGCATCACCCTCACCAGGCCACCGACGTCGACCACCGATATGCCGTAGCTCTTGAGCAGCAGCACGGCGGCGTTTTCAATCTGCGCCGGGCTTTGCGCCGAAGCCGAGCGAAAGGTCACCAGATCCTTGCGTGCAACGACCTGCGGATCGATGTTGACGTTCTTCTTCAGCAGGTCGGCGAACACGATCTGGGCGAAGGTGGCGACACTGACTTGCTCGAGGCTCAGCGTCACGGGCTCGTCGGCTGCGGGCGTGCTGAGCGGCAATGCAACCGGTGCCCTGCGCAGCGCCGGCGCATGCAGGGGTGGGGCTGGGACCGCGACGATCCTGGTGGTCGGTGGGCGCTCGGCGTCGCCGAGCGTGGCATTCGCCGCAACCAGGGGCGGCGGCAGGAGCGGCGGCGGGATCAGGTTGCCCTGGGGGCTGGCGCACCCGGCCAGCAGCAGCGAAATGCCCCAGGACGCGAGTCTGCCCGATGCCCGGCGGGACCTGACATGCGGCACAGCGCGCAGTGGGGTGGGGCCATCATTGATCACTGCGTTCGACTCCCAGTCGGTAGAGTTTGTTTTCGATGCGAATGCAGATGTCGCGCTCGCCAATTTCCACGATTTGATGCCCACTGGGCAGCATCTCCCCCGTCTTGAGGCGCACGGCGGGCTTGCCGGGCGCCAGAAAGGTGATCAACACCGTGCGCTCGACGCCGCGACCATACACTGCCGCGACGCGCCAGCGTGGATCGACGGACTCCTGGGTTCTCCCAGCCGCGGGCTCGCTGGCGCCGCCCCACAACGCCGCGTCATTGAGCAACGCAGTGGCCGTGACGGTGCCGGGTCGCCGCGGTTCAACCGGCAGGTGCCAGGCGTCGCGGCGCGCCTGAACCAGCGGCGCCTCTTCCACCGTGCCGGGCGTCAACCACCAGCCCAGACCTGCCGACGCCGCTGCGAGCATCAGCGCTGCGCGCACGCCTTGATTCATCGCGCTTTGGTCCCCGGCGCCAAGGCCTCATGCGACAAGGGGAGCGCCGTCGGCGCGCGCAAATCGAGCTCGAACAAAGGGGGCTGCGACGTGGGCATCAGCAACAGGCGATCGACGACCAGGCTGCGTTCATGAAGCGAGACCTCCTGCAACAGGCCCAGCACAGGCAGGCGCCGAAACTCGCCCACCAGGTGGGCTCGCATCGCAGTGACCGCGGTTGGCGCGCTGGGGGCCGCAGGCGGGGATGCAGCGGCCACCGTGCGGCTGACTTGCAAGTCCTTGACGCTTACGCTGAGCTTTGCGCACACGCTGCGCAGCCAGTCCTGCAGTGCCGCCTCGGCCAAGCCGGCGCTGGGGGCCTGCCACAACATGCGCTCCTGCAGGTCCAGGAGGCGGCGTGCATCGTCCAGGCGTGCTGGCCAAGCTCGTTCGCGTTGCAACGCCTGAAGACGCGCGACATCGCCGCGGACCTGCCGCGCTTCATCCAGCGTCTGCTGCGAGTAATGATCCAGGCGCGCCAGACCCTCGCTCCACAAGAGCACCACTACAGCGGTCATGCCCCAGCGCAACACCCGGCTGGACCGCAGTTGCGCCAGAGCCTCGCGTGCGCCTTGTTGAAGGCGGCTCATGGCGTCGCCTTTTTCACGGGGTTCGATGCGGCCAAGGCGGCGGTCCCGTCGGGGGCGGGTGCATCGTTTAAAGAAGCTGTGCGCTTGGCGGCAGGCGCCTGCGATGCGTCGAGCAGCATGTCAAAGCGCGACCAGTTCCGGCCCGGCGCCTCGCGCAACTCCTTGACATCGTTGAACCAGCCCGTCGATTGCAGCGCCTGCACGATCTGCGAACGCTGCACCCCGGGCGCCAGCTCCAGGCCGAGCACCAAGCGCAGGTTGTTGTAGTCAAACTCCTTCAGCACCACACCGCGTTGCGGCAGCGCCTGCGCCAACGCCGACAACAACTCCAGCGGCTGCACGCCGCGCATCTCGGCATTCAGATCCTGCGCGCGGTCGGCCATTTGCAAAGCGCGGTCCCGCGCCGCCAGCCCCGGACCATTGGCTTCGCGAAGACGTATTTGTTCGCTGCGCCATTGCCCAAGGGCGTCATGGCGTTCGATCGCCTGGTGCAGCCCCATGGCGGTCAGCGCGACCATGCCACAGCCGAGCGCCGCGAGCACGCGCTGCTCGGTACGCGAGACACCTGACTCATTCGCCTCGGGTCGGTGCGTGGCGAGCCAGGGGCGCCTGCGCCACTTGGCCGGCACGGCTGGCATTGGCGCTGCCACGGGCAGGGCGGGCAGGGCGAGGTTGAGCAACAGTGCTGCCGTCTCGCGCCTGAAGTCGGCCCAGTCTTGAGCATCGGGCACCGCCGGCCACCAGCGCGAAGCGACCAACATGCTCGAGTGCCACTGCTGCGCCTCGACACCCTCCAGCCCCTGCTGCAGTCGCAAGCCTTCGCGCATCGGCTCTTGTAGCAACACCTCCGGCAGCATCGCTGGTGGCGAGAGGCGTTGCCCTGACCCCAGCAGCGCAGCCACCGCAGTGCTGTCCCAAGCCAGGCCCAGCCCAACATTGCCTTGCACTGCGGCCAAGAAGCCGTTGTGTTCGAAGGGGCTCCAGGCCAGCAGCTGGCCGCGCAATGCGGCGCGTTGTTGATCGCGCGCAATCGCCGACAAATCAACACGCTGTACCCGATACAGCGAGCGCGCCAGCACCGCCACGCGGGGCGCCAGCCAGTCGCGGTGCGTCGCGGGCCGCAAGCCCGCGCGCGTCACAATCGTCAGGGCCTCAGGGTGGGGGGCTGTCGAGAGCCAGCGGGAATGCCGTCGGAGAGAGCTGGTCATCATGCCGTTCGGACACGGCCCGGGCTTGGGCCTGAAGAATCAACCAGGGAGAATTTTCCCCACCCGGAAGCAGGAGCAGATTGTACTGAAGCGGGCGCGGTAGCCCGGGCGCCGATACCGTCAGCGAAACTTCGTCCGAGGTGTGATAAAGCAGTTCGTCCCCGGCGGCGGGCAAGCCGGTCAGCGCTTGTGCCTGCGCACCGTTGGTGAAGGCGGCGCTGAGTCGATAGGTCAGCAGCAGTTCGATCTGCTCGGGCGCCGCCGAGGGGAACCAGGCGCGCAAGACCGGCAGCGGTGCGGTATTCGGGTTGAAGTAGCCTTCCCGGCGCAGCGAAAGCAACGGTTGCAGCTGTGCCACCAGATCGGCATGCGCGCGCCACGGCAGCACCTGCGTCAATTCGGCCAGAGAGAGCAGCCAGTCGTTGCGCGGCGCCGGCAGATCGAGCAGCGCGTAGTCGCTGGCCTCGGCGCCGTTGAGCCGGCGCAGCGAGTCGGTATCGGTGAAGTCCAGCAGGCCGTCGATCATCGAGTCGACCTCGGCCAGCGCGAGGCCTTGCTGGCGTAACAGGTTGGCCAATGCGCCCAAGTCCGGCAGGTTCACCGGGATCAGGCCTCGCTGGTCCTGGAAGCGCAGCGTCGCGCCTCCTTGCAGCGCGTAGGCCGTGCCGTCGGCACGCACCAGTTCGGCGGCCTGGCCAAAGCCGATCGGGCCGCCTTCACGCGTGGCCAGCCAATACTGACCCACCGCGACGGCGCCCGCAGCCGCGATGCGCGCATCGGCGTAAGCCTGCAATGAATGCGCTTGCGTGCGCAACAGGTCAATTCGCTCGGCAAAACGTACCGCGACCAGGGTGATGAGCACCAACGCACCAAGCACCAGGATCAGCGCATAGCCGCGTTGCCGCCGGCAACCGGTTCGCGCACCTCCTCGACGGGCCGTGCGGTGGGTTGGGCCCGGCTGACGATCGCGCGTCATAGGCCCTGCGTCTCGGCTCGCGTGGGTTGCCCCTGCGGTGAGGCCAGCGGCGCAGCAACAATCAACGGTGCGCGCTCCAGGCCGGTCTCGACGGCAATTGCCGCGGGCAGGCCGCTCGAGATGGCAAAGGTCTTGGCGGGCCATTCGTCCTGCCATTGCCCCTGCCGGTCGAGATAGCGAAAGCGCCCGGAGCGGCCGGGCCAGGCCAGCAAAGGCTGCGGCGTGTCGTCGCCCACCGCCAGCGTCAATGTGGTCGTGTCGGCGTTGGGCGTGTACACCAGTCGCAGGCGCACCTGCCGGGTCGCGGCCAGCGGCCATTGCGGTGCTGCGAGCGACACACCGGCCAGCTCGCGCTCGGTTCCGCGCAAGGCCAGGGCGTGCGCCAGCGGCAACGGCTGCAGCGCTTCGAGCGCTGCACGCAGCCACTCGATGCGCAGCGATTCATTCAACGAACTCAACTGGCCGGACTGCAGCAAGCGCTCCGCGCGCGACAACTGCCACAAGGCCTGCGACAGCAGCGCAGCGACGAAACCCATGATGACCAGCGAAACAAGCATTTCGAGCAAGGTCATGCCGCGCGCACCCAGCCTCGCCCGGTGACTGCCCAGTGCGCCGCCTTGGCTTGGAGCTGTCACTTGCGCCAGCCCACCTTGATGACTTCGAACTTCAAGGCGGCGTCGGCCTGCGGCACTGTGACGCTGACGCTGACTTTGTAGAGCCCGACCCACCAGGGCCCCTCGGCGCCGGCAACGAAAGTGGCGTTTCGTCGCAGCGGCAGCAACGACTGGGCGCGCCACTCGATGCGGCAACCCGCCAGCTCGCGCTCCCCCGCCGACTCGAGCGCCGGGTTCACCGACTCGAGCAAGGCCAAGGCGTTGAGCTTTTGGCGCGCTTCGCTGTCCACGCGCGCGACGCGCGAGGCCGACTCCAGGCTTTGGTTGATCCAGGCGAACAAGGCCAGGCCGGTGCCGCTCAGCAGGGTCAAGGCCACGATCACTTCGAGCAAGGCGACGCCGCGCCTTCGTCCGGAAGAGCCGGGTCGATCAGCGCGGCGCGGCATCGGAGGCCTCGGCAAATCGTACAGCACCCGTCAGCGCTGCGATCTCCAGGCGTGCACGCACTGGCCCGCCGCTGGCTTCGCGCAGTTGCAGCACACCACCCTGCGCAACGCCGTTGCTCGCGTAGCGCAGCGGCCGGTCGAGTTCGATCGTCCAACTCGCAGGCAAATCGGGCATCAGCGCGCGCAGCTCCGCGTCCTGCATCTCGAGCGCCTGGCCGCTGGCGAAGGCACGCAGTGGCAAGGCTTCGACCGTCGCAAGAAGGTCTTGCTGCCAGCCGCGTACGCGCGCGGCCTCAGTGGCACGCCAAAGCGCCGGCGCGATCAACCCGCTCAGCGCCGCCAGCAAGGCCAGCACGACGAGCAACTCGAGCAGCGTGAAGCCGCTGAACGGCTGAGTGCCCGCGGCCGCCCGGGCCGTTGCTGGGCCTGAGCGTCGCCTCGGCTGCACCGGCGGCGCCACCCGCTCAGGGCTGCGCCGGCAGCACCCCGATGTCGCGCGCATCGCCCTCGCCGCCGCGCTGGCCGTCGGCCCCCAGCGAATACAGCGCAAACGGCTGGCCATCGGCCCCCGGCAGCGAGTAGCGATATGCCTGGCCCCACGGGTCGGTGGGCAGCGCATCGTCGAGGTAGGGGCCGCGCCAGCGCGCCGCAAGGGCAGGGTCCGACGGCGGCTTGGCCAGCAGGCCCAGGCCTTCGTCCAGCGTCGGATAGCGGCCGACGTCCAGGCGCAGGTTTTCGACCGCACCGCGCAACAGCTTGACTTGCGTCTGCGCGGTGGCGACCTTGGACTGGTCAACCTTCGAAAACAGCCGCGGCCCGACCAGGCCCGCCAGCAGGCCGATGATGACCAGCACCACGAGCATTTCCAGCAGCGTAAAACCGCCCACACCACGGCGCATGGACTTCAGGATTTGCATGCGGCGCATTCTATCGACAGAAAGAAAAAGGCCCCGCGCTCGGCGGGGCCCTGTACCTGCAGCGCGCTCAACACCGGCCAGAGCCGGCATCGAGACGCTTGTCCAGCCTTTACTTGAGGGTCAGCGGACTGTTGCTGATCGAGCCCGTGGTCAGGTTGACGATCTGGTACAGACCGTCGATCTGCGACGACGGGCCGTTCACCGTGATGATCAACGCAGCGCGCGGATTAGTCGTGAATGTCAACAGCGTCGCGTCCAGAGCGATCACCGTGGTCGAGTTGGCGGCAAGCGTGCCCGACGCCAAGGCGCCCGTCGTGGTGACCGTGTTGCCTGTCTCAGCCACTGCGCGCACGGAGTAGGTGCGAGCGGTCGAGCCGCTGTTCACCAGCACCAGGCGCGGCGTCCAGCCACCCGGAACCTGGGCCAGAGGAGCGACCAGGTTCGTGCCGTTGCGTCGGACCGAGCCGAAATCCACATTCGCCAAGTCAGCCTTGTCGTAGCCGGTGGCCGGTTCGAAGTTGAACGCCCCCGTGTAGGTGGCAGTCGGGATGGTCGGCGTGCCTTCAGGCAGCAAGCACAGGAAGTGCGAGCCCAGGCTGGCGGCTGTGATGTTTGTGAACGTTGCGGTCGTTGCCGTCAGCGCCGTCGCGGGGATCGACGCACCAGCGCACGTAGAAGCGGCGTTCAGGAACACGCGGTTCAATGCAGCGCCCGTGAAGAGCGGCGCAACGTCGTTCTGGGCCAGCGAAAAGTCACCCGTAATGACCAAGTCCGCAGTGTTGGCGGCCTGCACATCGGTGATCGCGATCTGGTCTCCGTTGGCCTTTGCCACGTTAGCAGCGGCGGCGAGCACAAGGTTACCCGGGCTCGATCCGGCAGCCACCACTGGGGTGAAAGCGGTGTAAGCCGGCGACACGGCCACGTCAGCCGTGATCGGGGTGGCGGCCGCAGTCGCGGTCACGCCTTCGGCGAAGGTGATGATGTTGCGGGCGGCTGTGTCCTTGAGCAGGAAATTCGCGTTCTGATTGGTGGCACCGGCCAGCGTCTCATAAACTCGAATCTGCGCCGATACTGCGCCTTGGTTGAACACCGTGATGCCGGCAACGTTGTTCGTCAACGTCATCACGCCGTCGGCCTGAATGCTTTCCGTACCGACCGTCGGCGACAGCGCGAAGATCGCGAAGGTCGACCCGGCACCGCCAGACGACAAAGTGCCCGTGCCGGCACCTTCAGCAACGACGACACCATTCGCAACGGCAAGGGTCGGGGAAGCAACGAATTCGGCGCCGTTGCTCAGGTCGATACGTACATACACCGTGACGCCCGCGCCAGGAGCGGCACCTGCGGCGGCAGTGAGGTTCAGGTCGGTCACGCCACCGTCCAGAACGGCCAAGCCGGTCGTGCCATCGACGACGAGTTCAGTCGCGTACTTGTTGGCGGTGACTGTGGTGGCGTCCAAGTTGAGGACGGCCAGCGCAGAACTCGCAACCAGCGCGCCGATCGCCAGAGTGGTTGCCTTTAGCAGAAATTTCTTCATTGGGTTAGATCTCCAAAAAAATTGTTGGAACAGGAACGCACTGATTCGCGAATCGAGCGCACAAGCCGCCCGGCGGCGATTCTAAGACAGGTTTCTCTGAATCTGTAAACGGTACAACACTAAAAGTGCCCAGTTGCCAAGCCCTTGAATGCTGGCCCGCTCACCCGCCAAACGCCTCGTCTCCCTTTCACGCCCCCACCCTCGGTACTTCAAGTAGCGCGGTGCGGTGTCAGTGAGACCGACGCACGTTAGCAGACGCGGATCGCTTCGACCCCTAGAGCAAATGCTTATTCGCACAAGTGGTCCGGAAATGTTGCGAGAAACGCACGCTGGTCCGACTCGTTAGGGTGCGGTGGTGCAGGTGCGCACCAATGATGGGCGGTAACCTGCTTCAGCGGCAATCTGAGCGCGCTGCGAGAAGGTTATCGATCGACGCCAGAGCATCATCGATCGAACAGACACTCGTGTCGATCTTGAGTTCGCACTGAAGCGGCGCTTCATAGAGCCCATCGACTCCGGTCAAGCCTTTGAGCGTGCCTTGTCGGGCGCGCCGGTAAAGGCCCTTGGGGTCGCGCGCTTCACAGATTGCCAAGGGAGTGGCGACGTGGACCTCGATGAAGCGAGAGGCGCTCACGATCTCGCGCGCCATCGCGCGCTGCACCAGGAGCGGCGACACCAGGGCGCTCAGGGCGATCACGCCGGCCTCGTTGAACAGGCGGCAGACCTCGGCGGTACGGCGTATGTTTTCGCTGCGCGCGGCGTCGCTGAAGCCCAGGTCGCGGCAAAGGCCGTGGCGCAGGTTGTCGCCGTCCAGCGCAAACGCCGGCCTACCACTGCGCTCCAACCGCGCTTCGAGGTGCATCGCCAGCGTCGTCTTGCCTGCGCCGGGAAGGCCGGTAAACCAGACGGTTACCGCCGCAGGGCGCTCAATGTCGCCCAGCAGATGCGCCTGTTCGAGAACGTCGTGCAAGAGTTTCATTGTCGTCATGCTCGGTCGAGACGGGTGCCTGGGCTTCCATGCTGCCACGCTGGGTCTGTCTTGTTGCGTTGAGCCGCCCCGCCATCCGGGCTGGCGCAGGGCGATGTCAGGCGCCAAGTGCCTCGGCCAGCCCCGGGGCCGCGGCATCCTTGGCCGAAAGTGCAGGCACCGTGCCGTGCAACGGCCAGGCGATACCCAAATGCGGGTCATTCCAGCGGATGCAGCCTTCGGCCTGCGGGGCGTAGTAGGCGGTCGTCTTGTAGAGGAAGTCGGCGCTGTCGCTCGTGACCAGGAAGCCATGCGCCAACCCGGGCGGGACCCACATCTGCCGATGGTTTTCGGCGCTCAACTCCACGCCGACCGATTGGCCGTACGTCGCGCTGCCCGGCCGAATATCGACCGCCACATCGAACACTGAACCCCGCGTCACGCGCACCAGCTTGCCTTGGGCATGCGGCGCCTTCTGATAATGCAGCCCACGCAACACGCTCTTGGCCGAGCGCGAGTGGTTGTCTTGAACGAAGGTCACCTGTTGGCCGACAGCGGCACTGAAAGCTTCTTGGTTGTAGCTCTCCAGAAAAAAACCGCGCTCATCCCCGAACACCTTGGGCTCGAGGATCAGTACCCCGGGAATCGCCGTGGGTGTGACCTTCATCAATAAACCCCACCCTTGAGCACCTGCAGCAGGTACTGCCCATAGCCGTTCTTGCGCATCGGCTGCGCCAGCGCTTCGAGGTGCGCGGCGTCGATCCAGCCCGAGCGATAGGCGATCTCCTCCGGGCATGCTACTTTCAGGCCCTGGCGCTTTTCCAGCGTTGCGATGAACTGGCCGGCCTCGAGCAGGCTGTCGTGCGTGCCGGTATCGAGCCACGCATATCCGCGGCCCATGATCTCGACGTTGAGTTGCTGCTGTTTCAGGTAGCGCGCGTTGACTTCGGTGATCTCGAGTTCCCCGCGCGCTGAGGGCTTGATGCTCGCTGCGATGTCGCAGACCTGTTCGTCGTAGAAGTACAAGCCCGTAACGGCGTAGTTGCTCTTCGGTGCCTTGGGCTTTTCTTCGATGCTGACGGCGCGCTTGTCAGCACCGAACGCCACGACGCCATAGCGTTCGGGGTCGTTCACGTGGTACGCGAATACCGATGCACCCGCGTCGCGGTTCGACGCCGTGTGCAGCAGGCCTTGCAGGTCGTGGCCGTAGAAGATGTTGTCGCCCAGCACGAGTGCGCTGGGCTGGCGATCGACGTGGTTCTTGCCGAGGATGAACGCCTGTGCCAGCCCGTCGGGGCTGGGCTGCACGCAATAGCTGAGGTTCACGCCCCATTGCTCGCCGCTGCCAAGCAAAGCCTCGAAGCGCGGCGTGTCCTGCGGCGTGCTGATCACGAGGATGTCGCGAACTCCGGCGAGCATCAGCGTGCTGAGCGGGTAGTACACCATCGGCTTGTCGTACACCGGAAGCAGCTGCTTGCTTATCGCCAGCGTTGCCGGGTGCAATCGGGTGCCCGAGCCGCCGGCCAAGATGATGCCTTTGCGATTCATGCGTGCACTTCGTGGATCAGTCGTGTGATTCCCGTCTGCCATGGTGGCAGGACGAGGCCAAACGCCTCGCGCAACCTCTGAGTGTCGAGGCGCGAATTGTGCGGCCGCCTCGCCGGAGTCGGGAATGTGCTCGTCGGTACGGGGTCGATGGCTTCGACGGGTACCCTGATCATCATGCCAGCCCTTCGCGCCAAAGCGATCGCATGGCAAGCGTAGCCGTGCCAACTGGTCTCGCCACTGGCGACTGCGTGGTATGTGCCCGCCAAGCCGGGGTTGCCGATGACCGCGCGTAGGGCGTGCGCAGTGACGTCCGCCAACAGGTCGGCGCCAGTAGGTGCGCCGATCTGGTCGTCGATGACCGTCAGTCGATCGCGCTCTTGCGCCAGCTTCAACATCGTCTTCGCAAAGTTCCCGCCGCGCGCCGCGTAGACCCAACTCGTGCGGAGAATCAGGTGCTTGCAACCGCTGGTGCGAATCGCTTCTTCGCCCTCGAGTTTGGTCTGCCCGTAGACGTTGAGCGGGCCCGTGGGGTCGTCTTCACGCCAAGGGCGCGTGCCGCTGCCGTCAAACACATAGTCGGTGCTGTAGTGCACGAGCCAGGCGCCGCGTGCCGCGGCTTCGCGTGCGAGCACCGCGGGTCCTGCGGCATTGATCGCGCGGGCGAGGTCCGGCTCGGTTTCGCACTTGTCGACCGCGGTGTGCGCGGCGGCATTCACGATGACGTCGGGCGCCACGGCGCGCACTGTCGCCGCGAGTTGCTCGGGTTGCGAAAAGTCGGCGCCGAGCGGCCCCGGGCTGTCGAAGTCGAGCGCGACCAGCTCGCCCAATGGCGCGAGCGAGCGCTGCAATTCCCACCCCACCTGGCCGTTCTTGCCGAGCAGCAGCAACTTCATCAGCGGCCGATGGCGAAGTATTCGAAGCCGAGGTCGCGCAGTGTGCGCGGCTCGTATAGATTGCGCCCGTCGAAGATGACGGGCTGCTTGAGCGCCGCCCGAATCGCTTCGAAGTCGGGGCTGCGGAACTCTTTCCACTCGGTCGCGATGAGCAGGGCGTCGGCGCCCTCGAGTGTGGCCATCGGCGTGCCTGCGCAGGCAAACCCCTGGTCGCTGGCAAACACGCGGCGCGCTTCGTTCATCGCCACCGGGTCGTAGGCGGCGACAGTGGCGCCGGCTTCAGTCAAGGCGCGCACGATGGCCAGGCTCGGTGCCTCGCGCATGTCGTCGGTGTTCGGCTTGAACGCAAGCCCCCAGAGCGCGAAATGGCGGCCACGCAGATCGTCGCCGAAGCGCTTGCGCACCTTGTCGGGCAGGACGCGCTTTTGCGCTTCGTTCGCCGCCTCGACGGCGGCGAGCACCTTGAGCGTTGTTCCGGCGTCTTGTTGCGCGGTGCGCAGCAAGGCCTGCACGTCTTTCGGAAAACACGACCCGCCGTAGCCCGCGCCGGGGTAGAGGAAGTGAAAGCCGATGCGTGGGTCCGAGCCGATTCCCTGGCGCACCATCTCGATGTCGGCGCCCAGGCGCTCGGCGAGGTTCGCCATTTCGTTCATGAAGCTGATGCGCGTCGCGAGCATCGCGTTCGCCGCGTACTTGGTGAGTTCGGCACTGCGCTGGTTCATCACGACGAGCCGATCGCGGTTCCGGTTGAATGGAGAGTAAAGCGAGCGCATCAGGTTGATCGCCTGATCGTCTTCGACGTCGGCGCCGACGACGACACGGTCCGGCCGCATGAAATCCTCGACCGCTGCGCCTTCCTTGAGGAACTCCGGGTTCGACACCACGCTGTAAGGCACCTTCACGCCGCGCCGATTCAGTTCAGCAGCCACTGCGGCCTTGACCTTGTCTGCCGTGCCCACCGGCACGGTGCTCTTGTCGACGATCAGTTTGTAGTCCGTCATGTGCTTGCCGATGTTGCTCGCTGCGGCGAGCACGTATTGCAAGTCCGCCGAGCCGTCTTCGTCGGGCGGCGTGCCCACGGCGATGAACTGCACGGTGCCGAAGTGCACCGCACGCTGAACGTCGGTCGTGAAGTGCAGGCGCCCTGCGGCCACATTGCGTTGCACGACCTGGTCCAGCCCCGGTTCATGGATCGGCATGCCGCCCGCTTCGAGCGTGGCGATCTTCTTCGCGTCGACGTCCAGGCACAGCACATCGTTGCCGACATCGGCCAGGCACGCTCCGCTCACCAGGCCGACGTAACCGGTGCCAACGACAGTGATTTTCATGAGACGGACTTCAAAGGATCGAGGAGGAATGTTTTCGCTACACAGTCGGTCAGGCTGTGGCTCGAGTCGAATAGTTCGTCGTCAGCCAGTCGCGATAGGCGCCGCTTTGCACGTTGCCGACCCAGCCCGGATTCTCGAGGTACCAACGCACCGTCTTGCTCAGGCCGGTCTCGAATGTCTCGACGGGGCGCCACCCCAATTCGTTTTCGATCTTGCGCGCGTCGATCGCGTAGCGGCGGTCGTGGCCGGGCCGGTCTTGGACCTGGGTGATGAGGCGCGCGTACGGGCCGGCGGAGCTGGGGCGCACCTCATCGAGCAAGGCGCAGATCGTGCGAACGATTTCGATGTTCGGCTTTTCGCAGCCACCGCCGACGTTGTACGTTTCGCCGACCCGGCCCCGCGCCAGCACTTCGCGAATCGCTGCGCAGTGATCTTTCACGTAGAGCCAATCGCGCACCTGGAGTCCGTCGCCGTACACCGGCAACGGCTTGCCCGCGAGCGCGTTGACGATCATGAGCGGAATCAGTTTTTCCGGAAAGTGGTATGGCCCGTAGTTGTTCGAGCAATTCGTTGTCAGCACCGGTAGCCCGTAGGTGTGGTGCCAGGCGCGCACAAGATGGTCTGCCGCGGCCTTGCTCGCCGAGTAAGGGCTGTTCGGTTCGAAGGCGTGGCTTTCAGCGAAGGGCGGGTCGGTGGGCCCGAGCGAGCCGTAGACCTCGTCGGTGGATACATGGTGAAAGCGGAATGCGCTTCGGCGATCGGCGTCGAGCCCGCTCCAGAATGCGCGCGTCGCTTCGAGCAAGGTGAACGTGCCCTCGACGTTCGTCTTGATGAATGCGCCGGGCCCATGAATGCTCCGGTCGACGTGGCTCTCCGCAGCGAAGTGGACGACGCAGCGTGGCCGGTGCTGCGTGAAAAGCGCATCGAGCAAACGGCGATCGGTGATGTCGCCCTTCACGAAACAGTGTCGCGTGTCGTCGTTCAGCGACCTCAGGCTCTCCAGGTTGCCGGCGTAGGTCAAGGCATCGAGGTTCAGCACTGCCTCGCCGGTGGCGGCGATCCAGTCCAGAACGAAGTTGGCGCCGATGAACCCGGCGCCACCGGTGACGAGAATCATGGCGGGTCTCGAAGAACAAGCGCGGCATTCTAGAGGGCCGCGCCGAGTGCAAACCGACGTGCAAGCGGCAGGGGCGATAATCAATGGATGAGTGAATCCATGAAAACCGGCGATTTGACGCAACCTTTTGACGATGCCGCCATGCCTCAGGCGCCTCTGGCGTTCGCCAGCGTGGGCCTGGACGAGTTGCTGCAGCGCGCAGTAGCAGACCAAGGCTACACCTTGATGACACCGATCCAGGCGAAGGCGATCCCGATCGTTCTCGCGGGCCGTGACGTGATGGGTGCGGCGCAAACCGGCACCGGCAAGACGGCGGCGTTTTCGCTGCCGCTGCTGCACAAGATGCTGCGCCATCAGAACAGCAGCATGTCGCCGGCGCGGCACCCGGTGCGCGCGCTCGTGATCGCGCCGACACGCGAACTCGCGGACCAGGTGGCGGCCAACATCACGGGTTACGCGCAGCATTCGAAGTTGCGCGTCGCGGTCGTGTACGGCGGCATCGACATGAAGCCGCAAACGGCCGAGTTGAAGGCGGGTGTCGAAGTGCTCGTGGCCACGCCGGGGCGCTTGCTCGACCACATCGAGGCGAAGAACTGCGTGCTCAATCAAGTCGAGTACGTCGTTCTCGATGAAGCCGATCGCATGCTCGACATCGGCTTCCTTCCCGACCTGCAGCGCATCCTGAGTTACCTGCCCAAGACCCGGCAGACGCTGCTGTTCTCGGCGACGTTTTCGCCCGAGATCAGGCGTCTGGCCGAGAGCTATTTGCAGGATCCGGTGCTCGTCGAAGTGGCGCGCCCGAACGCGACGGCGACGAACGTCGAGCAGCGCTTTTACAGCGTCTCGAACGACGACAAGCGCCGTGCGGTGCTGAAGCTGCTGAAAGATCGTGGCATCAAGCAGGCGCTGATTTTTGTGAATTCCAAACTCGGCTGCGCCCGCTTGGCGCGCTCCTTCGAGCGCGACGGCCTGCGTACCAACGCGCTGCACGGCGACAAGTCGCAAGACGAACGCCTCAAGGCGCTCGACGCATTCAAGGGCGGCGAGGTCGACGTGCTCGTCGCGACCGACGTCGCCGCGCGTGGGCTGGACATCGTCGATCTGCCCGCTGTGTTCAATTTCGACGTGCCCTACAACGCCGAAGACTATGTGCACCGCATCGGCCGCACCGGGCGCGCGGGTGCGTCGGGCCTGGCGATCACGCTCGTGTCGCGCGACGACTTGCGCCTGGTTGCCGACATCGAGCGCTTGATCAAGAAGAAGACCGAAATCGAAGCGCTCGAGCTCGACGACGAGGCACCGCGGCGCGACTTTGTCCGCGACCGCGCGCGCCGCGAAGTCGATGCCACCGAGCGCGAGGCCGTGAGCCGCCCCGTTGCGGCGCGTCCGTCCTACGCCGCGCCGAAGGTGGCGAGCGACCCGTTCTTCGATCAACCGTACGAAGCGAGCGACGCCAGCGCCGCCCCGGCGTGGGAGACCAAGGCGAGTCGCGCCGGTGCGGGGCTTGTCCCCGAACATCAAGTCGAAGAAAAAAGTCGCGGCGCTGTTCGGCGCGCCGCGCCAAGCCGAAACCAGCTCCTGAAGTCGCCGCGGCGCAGCGCGGTTACGCGTCGCCCGCTGCGAGGAACAGGAACACCGCCGGCAGGTTGCCGGGCAGCGTGGGTTTCGCAGTCCGCCAGCGGGCGACCCGTTCGGTGCGTGAAAATCCTCCCAAGAGAGTCAAGCCGCAGCTCACCGAGAGCCAGGTGGTCCCGTGCAACTGCTCCACCAGGGCGTCGAAGATCGCCTGATTTCGGTAAGGTGTTTCGATCATCAGCTGGGTCTGCCCGTCGCGCTGCGACTTCGCCTCCAGCTCGCGAATTCGCGCAGCGCGCTGCGCCGGCGCGGTCGGCAGGTAGCCGACAAAGCTGAACCCTTGGCCGTTCAAGCCGCTTGCGGCCAGCGCAAGGAGCAACGAGCTCGCCCCTGGCAGCGCAATCACCTCGAAGCCGCGCAAGTGGGCGAGTTGCACCACGGCGGCGCCCGGGTCGGCAACGCCGGGCAGACCCGCCTCGCTCAACAGGCCGAGATCGTGCCCTTGCGCGACGGGTGCGAGCAGGTGCGACAGGTCGGCCACTGGCGCATGAGGCTGCCCCTTGGCGGGCCGCGGAATCTCGACGACATCGATCTCTTGCAGGCGGCGCTGCAACGGCTGAACCGCGTCGACGCGCTTCAGAAATCCGCGTGCGCTCTTTGCATTCTCGACAACCCAATGCTCGAGGCGCGATGCGACCCGGATCACGCCGGGCGCCAAGGTCTCATCCAGGCTGGGCAAAGCGCCGTCGATGCCGAAGTCGAGCGCGTTCGGCATCAGGTAGAGCTTGCCGGCGCCTGTCGTCATGGCGCAATTTGCATCGCGCCGAGCGGGTCGATTCCGGCGCGGCGCAGCAGTTCGCAGGTTTGAATCAAGGGCAGGCCGATCAGCGCCGTCGGGTCGTCTGAATGAAGCGCGGCAACCAGCGCGATTCCCAGCGTCTCGATCTTCGCGCTGCCGGCGCAGTCGTAAGGTTGTTCGGCGCGCAGGTAGCGCTCGATTTGTGCGTCGCTCAACGGTCGAAAATGCACTGTCACCGGCACCAGCGCGGCCGCAGCAAAGCCAGAGCCCGCGCATTGCACGCTGACGGCGGTATGAAACACGGCCGCGCGCCCACTCATGCGCCGCAACTGTTGCGTGGCGCGCTCGTGGTTGCCCGGCTTGCCGATCGCCACGCCGTCCAGATCCGCGACCTGGTCGGAGCCAATGACGACAGCGTGCGGGTGCCGTGCCGCCACGGCTGCGGCCTTGGCGTGTGCAAGCCGCTTCGCCAAGGCGGGCGGGGTTTCGCCGGCGAAGGGGGTTTCGTCGACGTCTGGTGCGACCACTTGAAACGGCAGGCGCAGCCGCTCGAGCAGTTCGCGGCGATAGCGTGACGTCGACGCCAATATCAACTGGGTCGGCGTGCTCGGTTGTGCAGCGACAGGCTTGGCGGGCGGCGAAATCATCGGCGCCATTGTCCCATCGGGCCTCGTAAACTCCGCGCCATGTCCAAGCGCTTGTTCGACCCGCGCCGCCTCGACGTGGCGGCATTCGCCGAGTCTGCGGGTGAATTGGCTGGCCAGTGGCCGCTCGCGGCGTTGCCCCGGTTGGCGGAAATGGCGTGTCGCGAGATCGGGGTCGAAGCCGATCCGCTGCTTGACTGGAAGATTCGCGGCGAGAAGCGAAAGCTGGCCGGCGCGTCGGTGCGGCCGTGGCTGCGCCTGAATGCACATGTTCGCTTGGCCGTGGTGTGCCAACGCTGTCTGCAGCCCGTGGTGCTGGACGTCGATGCAAGCCGCAGCTTTGCCTTCGTTGAAGGTGAGGCCGAAGCGGCCGAACTCGACGCCGAGTGCGAGGACGACGTGCTCGCGCTCGTGCGTGAACTCGATTTGCGCGAATTGGTGGAAGACGAGCTGCTGCTCAGCTTGCCGCTCATCCCCAAGCACGAGTTGTGCCCCGAGCCGCTGGTGCCGGGTTCGGCAGGCGCCGCGCAGCAGCCCGAGGTGCCGCACCCGTTCGCCGCGTTGGCGCTGCTGCGGCGTGGCAACGACCCTGCCTGAGAGCAGGTGCACATGCTAGAATTCGCGCCTTTCGCGCGGCGTGGGTCAGGCATCGACGATGCACCTTTCGCTGCAGCCGCCCGGCCCCGTGTGAGCGAACCGATTCGCCGGCACGCGG
The DNA here is from genome assembly GCA_963775015.1 of uncultured beta proteobacterium. Taxonomy (GTDB): domain Bacteria; phylum Pseudomonadota; class Gammaproteobacteria; order Burkholderiales; family Burkholderiaceae_C; genus JAEMQF01. Next base: position 111,749 of record CAVZHI010000006.1, read on the forward strand.
CCCCAGGAGAACCCGATGGCCGTCCAGCAGAACAAGAAGTCCCCTTCCAAGCGCGGCATGCACCGCGCCCACAACGCCTTGAATACCCCCGGCACGGCGATCGAGCCGACGACAGGCGAAGCCCATCTGCGCCACCACCTCAGCCCGAACGGCTTCTATCGTGGGCGCAAGGTTCTGAAGACCAAGGCAGACGCCTGATCGGTCGCAGCCTCCGCGTGAGGGCATCGCGCGCAGTGAAGGCGTGCCGGTGCGGTGAGGTGTTGCGTTGAACTCTGGCGTGATCCGGCTCGCTGTCGATTGCATGGGGGGCGACCACGGCCCGTCGGTGACGTTGCCCGCGTGTCGAGCTTTCCTCGCGGCGCATCCGCAGGCCGAACTTCTGCTGGTCGGGCGCGAAGCCGAGCTTCGCGGTGCGGCAACGTGGCCGCGCTGCAGCGTTGTGAATGCGACGGAAGTCGTCGAAATGGACGACCCGGTGGAAATTGCGCTGCGGCGCAAGAAGGACTCGTCGTTGCGCGTCGCGCTGCGCCTCGTCAAGGCAGACACGCAGGGGATTTCGCAGGCGCAGGCGTGCATCTCGGCGGGCAATACCGGCGCGTTGATGGCGCTGTCGCGCTACGTGCTGAAGACGCTCGAGGGCATTGACCGTCCGGCCATCGCCGCAGTCCTGCCGAACCAGAAAGACGGCTTCACGACGGTTCTGGATCTGGGGGCGAACGTCGACTGCACGGCAGAGAACCTGCTGCAGTTCGCCGTCATGGGCAGCGCGCTCGTCGCCGCGGTCGGCGGCAATGACAACCCCACGGTCGGCCTGCTCAACATCGGTGAAGAAGCGATGAAGGGCAACGAAGTCATCAAGCAGGCCGCCGAACTGCTGCGCACCGCAGCCGCGGGCGGGCACTTGAACTTCTACGGCAACGTCGAGGGCAACGACGTCTTCAAGGGCACGACCGACATCGTGGTCTGCGATGGCTTCGTCGGCAACGTGATGCTCAAGACGGCCGAAGGGTTGGCGGCGATGCTCGGCGAATTCATCAAGCAGGAGTTCACGCGCAGCGTGTTCACCAAGATCGCCGCCGTGGTGGCGCTGCCGGTGCTGAACCACTTCAAGCGGCGCGTCGATCACCGGCGCTACAGCGGCGGCGCGCTGCTCGGCTTGCGCGGCCTCGTCTTCAAGGCGCATGGTGGGTCGGATGCGTACGCCTTCGAGCAGGCGCTGAATCGCGCTTATGATGCCGCCAGCAATCGCCTGCTGGAACGCGTGCACGATCGGATTCTCGAGACGCTGGCGGCGATGCCGGGCCCGGCAGTCACTGCGGCACCCGAGGCGACCGATGCTTCTCTGAGCGCATGAGCTCCACACCTCCCAGCTATTCGCGAATTGCCGGCACCGGCAGCTTTCTGCCGCACAACCGCGTCAGCAATGCCGCGCTGGCGAGTCGGCTGGCAGCCTCGGGAATCGAAACGTCGGACCCCTGGATCGTCGAGCGAACCGGCATCCGGGCGCGCCACTTTGCGGCCGACGACGAAGTGTGCAGCGATCTGGCGCTGCGGGCTGCAAGGCAGGCGCTCGCCGCCGCCGACTGCGATGCGGCTTCGATCGACCTGATCATCGTCGCCACGTCGACTCCCGACATGATTTTCCCGAGCACTGCGTGCATCGTGCAGCAAAAGCTCGGGGTTCGCGGTTGTGCCGCGTTTGACGTGCAAGCCGTCTGCTCGGGCTTCGTCTACGCGCTGACGATCGCCGATTCGATGATCCGCACCGGCGCGGCGAGAAACGCATTGGTCATCGGCGCGGAAGTGTTTTCGCGCATCCTCGATTTCACCGACCGGGCCACTTGTGTCTTGTTCGGCGACGGCGCCGGCGCCGTGGTGCTTCGGGGCAGCGACACGCCTGGAATCCTCGCCAGCGAGTTGCACGCCGATGGCCGCTATGCAGACATCCTGTGCACGCCGGGCACGGTGTCGGGCGGCAAGGTCAGTGGCGACCCGCTGCTGAAGATGGATGGCCCGGCGGTGTTCAAGCTCGCCGTGGGTGTGCTCGAAGAAGTGGCGCGATCGGTTCTGATCAAGGCGAAGCGCGTCGAAGCGGATATCGATTGGCTGATCCCGCACCAGGCGAACATCCGCATCATGCAGGGCACGGCGAAGAAACTGAAACTGCCGCTCGACAAACTCATCGTCACCGTCGACGAGCATGGCAACACCTCGGCCGCGTCGATCCCGCTCGCGCTCGACGACGCCGTGCGCCGCGGCAAGATCCGGCCAGGGGACACCGTCATGCTGGAAGGCGTCGGCGGTGGGTTCACCTGGGGCGCCGTCTTGCTCGACTTCTGACATCCTTCACGCCACAAACCCATGAGCAAGATCGCGATCGTCTTTCCTGGCCAAGGTTCGCAAAGCGTCGGCATGCTCGACGCCTGGGGCGACAACCCCCAGGTGCGCGACACCCTCGCCGAAGCCTCGAGCGTGCTCGGCGAAGACGTGGCGCGGCTGATTCGCGAGGGCCCGAAAGAGGCGCTCGAGTTGACGACGAACACCCAACCCGTCATGCTCACCGCCGGGCTCGCTTGTTATCGCGCGTGGCAAGCGCACACCGGGCTGACGCCGGCGTTTTTCGCCGGGCATTCGCTCGGTGAATACACGGCGCTCGTCGCCGCGGGCGCGTTGACGTTTGCCGACGCGTTGCCGCTCGTGCGCTTTCGCGCCCAGGCGATGCAGGACGCGGTACCTGCGGGGGCCGGCGCCATGGCGGCGGTGCTCGGGATGGACGCTTCAGCGGTGCGCGACGCCTGCGTCGAACTCAGCAAGGATGGCAGCGAAGTCGTCGAGGCCGTCAACTTCAACGATCCGAAGCAGATCGTCATCGCCGGAACGAAGGCCGGCGTCGACAAGGCGTGCGAGTTGCTGAAGGCACGCGGCGCGAAGCGCGCGATGCTGCTCTCCGTGTCGGCGCCGTTTCACTCGAGCCTGATGAAACCGGCGGCCGAGCGTTTGAAGGTGCGGCTTGCGCAAACGCCTTTCGTTGCGCCACGCGTCGCGGTGCTGAACAACGTCGACGTCCAGATGAGTGCCGACCCGCAGGCGATCCGCGACGCGCTCTATCGGCAGGCGTTCAGCCCGGTGCGCTGGGTCGAGCTCGTGCAGGCATTGCGTTCGCATGGCGTCGCGAGCGTCATCGAGTGCGGCCCGGGCAAAGTCTTGACGGGAACGGTGAAGCGAATCGATGCGGCGCTCGTGGCGTTGAACGTGTCCGACCCGACGAGTCTCGCGGCGACCGCGTCGCCGCAAGGAAGTGCCGCGTGAGCGCCGCGCCGCTGGCGGGTCAGGTGGCCCTCGTGACCGGGGCGTCGCGCGGAATCGGTCGCGCCATCGCCCTGGAACTGGCGGGTCTCGGCGCCAAGGTTGTCGGTACCGCAACCACCGACGCCGGCGCCGCGGCGATCAGCGCGAACCTGTCGCACTATGCCGGTTGCCGCGGGGTCTGCTTGAACGTCAATCACAGCGCCGGCGTCGACGCGACGCTCGAAGACATCCTGACCCACGATGGCGCGCTGCACATCCTCGTGAACAACGCGGGCATCACGCGCGACACGTTGTCGATGCGCATGAAAGACGACGACTGGGGCGCCGTGCTCGAGACCAACCTGAGCGCCGTGTTTCGCCTCTGCCGCGCCGTGGTGCGCCCGATGATGAAGCAGCGTTATGGGCGGATCGTGAACATCACGTCTGTTGTCGCGTCCCTGGGCAACGCCGGCCAGGCGAACTATGCCGCGGCGAAGGCCGGCGTTGCCGGCATGACGCGTTCGCTCGCGCGCGAGCTCGGCAGCCGCGGCATCACGGTGAACTGCGTCGCACCCGGATTCATTGAAACCGACATGACCAAGTCGCTCAGCGAAACCCAGACGAGCGCTCTGATGGCGCAGATTCCGGTGGGGCGACTGGGGCAGGCGAGCGAGGTCGCGCACGCGGTGGCGTTTCTCGTCTCGCCCAAGGCGGGTTACGTCACGGGAACCGAATTGCACGTCAACGGCGGCATGTTGATGCACTGATGGACGAGCGGTCATTCGAGGTTGGCGCTGGCCTTAGAATGCCGCGCTGTTTCTTACAATTACTCCTGGAGGAGTCATGAGCGATATCGAAGCACGTGTGAAGAAGATCATTGCCGAGCAACTCGGCGTGCCCGAGTCCGACGTCGCCAATGCGAAGGCGTTTGTTGCCGACCTCGGTGCCGATTCGCTCGACACGGTCGAACTCGTGATGGCGCTCGAAGACGAATTCGGCATCGAGATTCCCGACGAAGAGGCGGAGAAGATCACGACGGTTCAGCTTGCGATTGACTACGCTGTCAAGCATCAAAAGGCGGCCTGAGCCTGCAACGTTCACGCTTGAGCGCACTTCGGGCGAATCGATGAGAACGCCGCGAACGGCCGACGGCCGCAGGGTGGCAGCATGAGTCGGCGGCGCGTCGTCGTGACCGGCCTGGGCATGGTGAGCCCGGTCGGCAACACCGTGAACGAGGCGTGGGCCAACATCCTGGCCGGCCGCGGCGGCATCGGCCCGATCACCAAGTTCGACGCGACGCCATTGGCGTGCCGCTTCGCCGGCGAAGTCAGAGGCTTCAAGGTCGACGAATATTTCCCGGCGAAAGACGCGCGCCACATGGACACCTTCATCCACTTCGGGATGGCGGCGTCGATTCAGGCGGTGCGTGACGCGGGTTTGCCGATCAACGACGCGCTGAATGAAGAGCAGGCCGAGCGCATCGGCTGCCTGGTGGGCTCCGGGATCGGCGGCTTGCCGATGATCGAAGAAACCCATGGCGATTACGTGACGCGCGGTGCGCGGCGCATCTCGCCGTTCTTCGTGCCGGCGTCGATCATCAACATGATTTCGGGTCATGTGTCGATCCACTTCGGGTTCCAGGGGCCGAACCTGGCCATCGCGACCGCGTGCACGACCGGGCTGCACTGCATCGGCGAGGCCGGGCGCCTGATCGAATACGGTGACGCCGATGTGATGGTGGCGGGCGGATCCGAGGCGACGATCTCGCCCCTGGGGGTGGGCGGGTTCGCCGCGGCGCGAGCACTGTCGACTCGCAACGACGACCCGCAAACCGCGTCGCGCCCATGGGACAAGGACCGCGACGGCTTCGTCCTCGGCGAAGGCGCCGGCGTCGTGGTGCTCGAAGAGTACGAACACGCGAAGCGCCGCGGTGCGAAGGTCTACGCTGAACTCGCCGGATTCGGCATGGGTGCCGACGCCTTTCACATGACGGCGCCGAGTGTCGACGGCCCGAAACGCGCCATGAAATCGGCCTTGCGCAACGCCGGCCTGAACCCGAACCAGGTTCAGTATTTGAACGCCCACGGAACCTCGACCCCGCTCGGTGATGTGAACGAAACGAATGCGATCAAACTCGCCTTGGGCGAGCACGCGCATCATGTGGTTGTCAACTCGACGAAGTCGATGACCGGCCACCTGCTCGGCGGCGCCGGCGGCATCGAGTCGGTGTTCACGGTATTGGCGCTGCACCACCAGGTGTCACCGCCGACGATCAACATCTTCAATCAAGACCCACTGTGCGACCTCGACTACTGCGCCAACGAAGCGCGGGCGATGAAGATCGAGTACGCGATGAAGAACAACTTCGGGTTCGGCGGGACGAACGGAACGCTCATCTTCAGGCGCGCCTGAGACCCGAAGCCTCTTCACATGGGCGAACTGCCGCCAGTTCGGGTCACGATTCGCAACTTCGGGGTCTGGCGTTCGGCGCTGCTGGTTCTTGTCGCCTGCACTGCCGTTGCCCTCGGGGCGTGGGCGACTCAAGCGGTGCACGCGCAGAGCGATCTTGGCGTGTGGTTTGCCGTCGGCCTCATGGCGGGCTCACTCGGTTTGGGGATCTCGCTCTGGAAAGTACATCCAGTGACCTTGACGTTTGACGCGTCGAGGTGGTTCGTCTCCCGGCCCGGCCAAGGGAACGACGCGTTGGTGGCCGGCGCATTGCGCGTGAGCCTGGACTTCGGTGCCTGGATGTTGCTGCGATTCACCCCGGATTCCACGGTGTCGGGTGCGCGGCCGCAGTGGCTGCCGGTGCAGTTGAGCGCCCTGAAGGCCGAGGCGCACCTGCTTCGCTGTGCGCTATATTCGCCGCAACGGTCGGCGGGAGACGAGGCCGCCAAAGACGCCAAAGTCGAATGAACGCACCCGACGCCGATGCTGCGCTCGTCGATCGAACCAAGGCGGGCGACGTCAAGGCGTTCGAAATGCTCGTCGTCAAATACCAGCGCAGAATCGAACGCCTGATCGGGCGCATGGTTCGCGACGTCGATCTCGTGCCCGACATCGCCCAGGAGACGTTCATCCGTGCCTACCGGGCCATGCCGCAGTTTCGCGGGGAGAGCGCCTTTTATACGTGGCTCTACCGGATCGCCGTGAACACCGCGAAGAAGGCATTGATGGAGCTCAAGCGCGACCCCGTCGTGACCGAATCCGCACTCGCCGCTCGCGATGACGACGATGAAACTTCGCGCGTCGAGAACGAACTAAGCGACGGCGAAACTCCCGAGGCGCTGTTGGCGAGCAAACAAATCGCCGCGGCAGTGAACTCCGCGATGCAAGCACTGTCAGAGGATCTTCGCCAAGCGATCACGTTGCGCGAAATCGAAGGGCTGAGCTACGAGGAAATTGCCGCGCTGATGGATTGCCCCATCGGCACGGTACGCTCCCGCATCTTCAGGGCCAGGGAAGCCATCGCCGAACGGCTTCGCCCCTTGCTCGGGACGCGCGAGGGTGGCGGCCGCTGGTAGGTGTGAGTGGGCGATTCGAAAGGATTCAAGTTGACCATGTCGAACGACGCAGACGATGAAGCCCGGCGGCTGTCGGCACTTGCCGATGGTGAACTCGACCCGAATGAGGTGGCGCGCGCCTGCGCCGACTGGCGCGCCGGTTCTTCGTCCCACGCGACCTGGCACGCCTACCATCTGATCGGTGACGTGCTGCGCTCGGACGACTTGGCGAGCCACCCGAAGTCAGAACGCGCTGCACTGGAAAAACTGCGTGAGCGGCTCGCGAGCGAGCCGGTGATGTTTGCGCCCGGCACAAGGACAATCGCTCCCTCGGCCGAGCGCGCACCGCGCCGGCCCCGGCCTTGGGCGGCGCTGTCCGCCGCAGTGGCGGGGTTTGCCGTGGTCGCGGGCGCGTTGATCGTCCTCAGAGATCCGGCGCCGGATTCGAGTGCCGCAGACTTCGCCCGCTCTGCCGCGCCGACGCCTGCTGAGTTGGCCCGCGTCGCGTCTCGGCCCTTTGTGCCGCTGCCGCCACCGGTTTTCGCCGACGGCAAGTTGGTGCGTGACGCCCGGCTGGATCGCTACCTCGAGGCGCACAAGCACTTTTCCGGGGTCTCGGCTCTCGGTGTTCCGTCCACCTTCCTGCGCGGTGCAACTTCCGATGCCTCGAATCGCTGATCGCGCGGGCGCCTGGGCATGCTGATTCGCAGTTTGACGCTGGGCGCCTTTGTGGCCGCAACGAGCATCGCGCAGTTGCGTGCCGCCGAGCCGGCGCGCGCGGCTGCGCCGCAACCCCCACAGGAAGTGCGCGCCTGGCTGATGCGCATTCACCAGGCGGCGAATCACAGCAACTTCCAGGGGACCTTCGTCGTCAGCGGCGGTGGGGCCGTGGCGAGCGCGCGCATTGCGCACTTCTGTGACGGCCGGAATCAGTTCGAGCGCATCGAAAGCCTCGACGGTCCGGCGCGCCAGGTGTTTCGCCACAACGACGTGGTGCACACGCTGTGGCCCGCGAGCCGGGTGGCCCGCATCGAACAGCGCGACCTCCTGACATCGTTTCCCGCGTTGCTGATCGCGGGTGACGACCGAATTCACGACGTCTACGACGTTCAGCCGCAAGGCGCCGAACGTGTGGCGGGGCGTGAGGCGCATGTGCTGTGGGTTCGGCCGCGGGATTCACATCGCTACGGCTATCGTCTCTGGGCCGACAAGGCGTCGGGCCTGTTGCTCCGGTCGGACGTGCTGGGCGAGAAGATGGAAATTCTCGAAACCGCGGCGTTCTCCGATGTCGCGATCGGGATTCGCCCGCGCGTGGACAGCGTCTTGCAGGCGATGCGCCGGCTCGAAGGCTATCGTGTGATGCGCCCCGTGCTGCGGGCGACGACGCTTGACTCGGAGGGTTGGGCGCTGCACCGCGCGCCGCCGGGGTTTCGCCAGGTGAGCTGCGTGCGCCGGCCCATGGACAGTGCCGACGCGGCCGATGGTGGCAAGGACGGCGCACTGCAGCAGGACGTGCTGCAGACGATCTACTCCGACGGCCTGACCCACGTTTCGCTCTTTATCGAACCCTATGACGCCATCCGTCATGCGCGGCCCCTGGCGACGTCGATCGGTGCGACGCAGACGCTGATGGTTCGGCAGGGGCCGTGGTGGGTCACGTTGGTCGGAGACGTGCCGGCGGCGACGCTGCATGCCTTTGCGAACGCGCTGGAGCGCAGCCGCTAGCGCGAGTTGGAGCACACTCATTTTTTTCTGGAACAGATGGTCAGAGGCCAAACCCAACATGCAAATCAAATCTGAATCGATGCACCCGTTTTCGCAGTGGCGCCGGTGGTGTGGCACTGCACTCTTCATCGTTGGTTTCGTCGGCTTGGCGGGCAGCGGTTCTGCCCATGCCCAGTCCCTTCCCGACTTCACCAAGCTGGTGGAGAAGGTCGGGCCGGCTGTCGTCAACATCCGAACCCTGGAGCGCTCGCGCACCGCGTCACGCGGCGGGGCCGGGCCCGAGGTCGACGAGGACATGCTGGAGTTCTTCCGGCGCTTCGGTCTTCCGGCGCCGAATCAACCTTCGCCGCGTGGTCCACGCCAGGCGCCTGAAGGAGAGCCGCAGCAACGCGGTGTCGGCTCGGGGTTCATCCTGAGCGCGGACGGTTATGTGTTGACGAACGCGCACGTCGTCGACGGCGCCGAGGAGGTGATCGTGACGCTCACCGACAAGCGTGAATTCAAAGCCAAGCCGATCGGCGCCGATCGCCGCTCCGATGTCGCCTTGCTCAAGATCGAAGCCGCGGGCCTTCCCAAGGTGGACCTGGGCGATGTGAGCCAGCTCAAGGTGGGCGAGTGGGTGATCGCGATCGGTTCGCCCTTCGGACTCGAGAACACCGTGACGGCCGGAATCGTCAGTGCCAAGTCGCGCGACACGGGCGAATTCTTGCCGCTGATTCAGACCGACGTCGCCATCAATCCGGGCAACTCGGGTGGCCCGCTGATCAACATGCGCGGCGAAGTGGTCGGCATCAACTCGCAGATCTACAGCCGATCGGGAGGCTACCAAGGGATTTCGTTTGCGATTCCGATCGACGAAGCGAGCCGCGTGTCGGATCAGCTTCGCGCGAGCGGCCGCGTCATTCGCGGGCGCATCGCGGTCAGCATCGACCAGGTGACGAAGGACGTCGCCGAGGCGATCGGCCTCGGCAAGGCAATGGGGGCCCTGGTGCGAAGCGTGGAATCGGGAGGCCCGGCCGAGAAAGCGGGCATCGAGGCTGGCGACATCATCACCAAGTTCGACGGTCGGGCGATCGAAAAATCCGGCGACTTGCCGCGCATCGTCGGTGCCGTGAAACCCGGCACCAAAGTGGCGGTGCAGGTCTTCCGGCGCGGCGCATATCGCGATTTGAATGTCACGGTGGCCGAGGTCGAGCCGGAGCGCTCGCGCAAGACCGCCCAAAGCGAGCCCAAGCCGAAGGCGAGCGTCGAGACGCTGGGGCTGGTCGTGGCCGACCTCAGCGAGGCGCAAAAACGCGAACTCAAGATCAAGGGCGGGGTCCGCGTCGAGTCGAGCGATGGCGCTGCGGCGCGCGCCGGACTTCGTGAGGGCGATGTGATCCTGTCGGTGGACAATACCGAAGTGACGTCGTCCAAGCAGTTCGAAGCGATCGCATCCAAGCTGGACAAAACGAAGTCGGCGACGGTACTCGTCAAGCGCGGCGAGGCGGCTACCTTCATCGTCATCAAGCCGGTGCGTTAGGGATTCGGGACGCGCATGCACGCCCGACTCGAACGCCAGGTCTTTCCACAATGTGAAAAGTGGTCTGATCAAAGGAACACTCGATTCGAGGGCGACCGGTTTTGGCGCTCTGTTGGGGTTTGCCATTGGTCGACCGAATCTTCTCTGGTGGGTCAGCATTGAGTCGTGTTTCGATCTTAATTGCGGGCGCCTGTTTCGCCTCGTTCTCGAAAAGTGCATTGAAATCAAGGGCTCAATTTCTGTCCCCAGATAACCCACAGGTGCCTGTGCATAAGATGTTGATAAGAATTCGTGTTGGCGACCTGCAACGCTGAGAAATCAAGCATTGGCGCGGTTTTCCGGCCGGTCCTTGTGGCTACAATGAAAGCCCAACAAGCAGTTGCCATACGTTTTGTTGGAAGGCGCGTCGGTTTTTTGACGTGCCTTTTTTTTGTTTCCGGCACGGCCCTTCGGGCCTTCACATCGCTTCGCGATATGAGCCTCCAACGCAACGACTTCGTCGTTGTAGCTTCCGACTGAGGCTCCGACCAGCAGCATGGATCACATCCGCAACTTCTCCATCATTGCTCACATCGACCACGGCAAGAGCACGTTGGCGGACCGGTTGATTCAGCGATGTGGGGGCCTCAGCGACCGCGAAATGGAAGCGCAGGTGCTCGATTCGATGGACATCGAGCGCGAGCGCGGCATCACGATCAAGGCGCAGACGGCGGCCTTGAGCTACACCGCGCGCAATGGCCGGACCTACAACCTGAATCTGATCGACACGCCGGGGCATGTCGACTTTTCCTATGAAGTGAGCCGTTCGCTGTCGGCCTGCGAGGGGGCGCTTCTCGTGGTTGACGCGAGCCAGGGCGTCGAGGCGCAGACGGTTGCGAATTGCTACACGGCGATCGAACTCGGCGTGGACGTCGTGCCGGTGCTGAACAAGATGGACCTGCCGCAGGCCGATCCGCAGCGAGCCCGCGAGGAGATCGAAGACGTGATCGGCATCGATGCCGACGACGCGATTCCCTGCAGCGCGAAAACCGGCGAGGGCATCGATGAAATTCTGGAGGCGGTGATCCACCGCATGCCGGCACCGCGCGGCAACCCCAAGGCGCCGCTGCGCGCGATGATCGTCGACTCCTGGTTCGACAACTACGTCGGCGTCGTGATGCTGGTGCGGGTCGTCGACGGTTCGCTCACCCGCGGCGAGCGCATCCGGCTCATGGCGAGCGACGCGTGCTACGGCGCCGAACAGCTCGGCGTCTTCACGCCGAAATCGGTGCCGCGCGATTCGCTGCAGGCCGGCGAGGTGGGCTTTGTCATCGCCGGAATTCGCGAACTCCAGGCGGCCAAGGTCGGAGACACCGTCACGCTGGAAAAGAAGCTCCCCAACAACCTCGGCGTGGCGACCGAAGCCCTGCCGGGGTTCAAGGAAATCCAACCCCAGGTGTTTGCCGGCCTGTACCCCACCGAGGCGAGCGAGTACGAGCAACTGCGCGACGCGCTCGAAAAACTCAAGCTCAACGACTCCTCGTTGCGCTACGAGCCCGAAGTCAGCCAGGCGCTGGGATTCGGCTTTCGCTGCGGGTTTCTCGGCCTGTTGCACATGGAGATCGTTCAGGAGCGTCTCGAGCGCGAGTTCGACCAGGACCTGATCACGACGGCGCCCAGCGTCGTCTACGAGGTCGAGCTCGGCAACAAGGAAGTGATCCTGATCGAGAACCCCTCGAAGATGCCGGACCCGGGGCGCATCCACGAGATCCGCGAACCCATCGTCACGGTGCACCTGTACATGCCGCAGGACTACGTGGGCCCGGTGATGACGCTGGCGAACCAGAAGCGCGGCACGCAGGTCAACATGGCGTATCACGGGCGCCAGGTGCTGCTGACCTATGACCTGCCGCTGGCCGAGATCGTGCTCGACTTCTTCGACCGCCTGAAGAGCGTGTCGCGCGGCTACGCGTCGATGGACTACGAGTTCAAGGAGTACCGCGCCGCCGACGTCGTGAAAGTCGACATCCTGCTGAACGGCGAGCGGGTCGACGCGCTGTCCATCATCCTGCACCGCGCCCAGAGCCAATTCCGCGGCCGGGCGATCGTGGCGAAGATGCGCGAGATCATCTCGCGCCAGATGTACGACGTGGCGATCCAGGCGGCGATCGGCGCCAACATCATTGCGCGTGAGACAATCAAGGCGCTGCGCAAGAACGTGATCGCCAAGTGCTACGGCGGGGACATCACCCGCAAGCGCAAACTTCTCGAAAAACAAAAGGCCGGCAAGAAACGCATGAAGCAGATCGGGTCCGTCGAGGTTCCGCAGGAAGCGTTTCTGGCCATCCTGCAGGTGGACGACTGATGGGACTGCTGACCGGTTTGTTGTACGGCGCCTTGGCCGCTTTCCTCGGTGGTTGGTACCTCGGAAAATGGACCGGCAACTTCTCCTTACTGCTGTTCATCCTGACGCTTGTCACGCTCGGCTTCTGGCTGGCAGAGCGGTTCCATTTCGCACCACGCCGCAAACGCGCTGCCGGGGAGCTGGAAAGGCAAGACGCGGCGCGCCGGGAGAAACTCAGCGCGCAAGGCATCGCGAAGGTCGACAACAACCTCGCCCAAGCCAAAGATGCCGTTCTGGCGCAGCCCTGGTGGCTCGACTGGACGGCCGGGCTGTTTCCGGTGATCTTGGCGGTCTTTCTGCTGCGCTCGTTTCTCTACGAGCCGTTCAAGATCCCCTCGTCGTCCATGCTGCCCACCTTGCTCGTCGGCGACCTGATCCTCGTCAGCAAGTTTCACTACGGTGTGCGCCTGCCGGTCATCAACAAGAAGATCATCGCCAACCACGACCCGCAACGCGGCGACGTGATGGTGTTCCGCTACCCGCGCGACACGAGCATCGACTACATCAAGCGCGTCGTCGGTGTTCCAGGCGACGAGATCACGTATCGCAACCAACGCCTCTCGCTCAACGGCGCGCTGGTCGCCGTCGACCAAAAGCCGCCGCCGGGTTTCTACGACGAGGAGACGCAGCGCTATTTCACCGAGTTCACGGAGCGGCTGGGCGAGGTGAGCCACGGCATCCTCGTGAACCCGAACAATCAACCGTTCTACGGCGGCGCCGATGAGCGCGGCACGTTTCCGATGCGCGAGAATTGCCGCTTCCTCGCCGACGGCGTGACCTGCAAGGTTCCGCCGGGTCACTATTTCATGATGGGCGACAACCGTGACAACTCGCAGGATTCGCGCTTCTGGGGCTTCGTTCCCGATCAGAATATCGTCGGCAAGGCTTTCTTTGTGTGGATGAACTTCGGCAACCTGAAGCGGATCGGCTCGTTCCACTAGCGTCCGGTAACATGGGAACGAAGCTGCGGTGTCGACACGACAGGAGTCAACCAGAATGACAGTCGAGTCTCAAACGAGCCTGCGCCAGCAGCGCGGAATCACCTTGTTCGGCTTGCTGATGTGGGCCATCCTCATCGGCGCCGTGTCGCTCATCGTGATGCGCGTCGTGCCGAGCACGATCGAGTACTTCGCGATCGTCAAGGCGATCAACAAGGTCTCGGGCGAGCCGGGCGGCACGGTTCCCCAGATCCGGTCGGCGTTCGACCGGCAGCGAGAAATCGACGACTTCAAGGCCATCACCGGCAAGGACTTGTCGATCACCAAAGAGAACGACCAGGTCGTGATCGGCTTCGCCTACGACAGCGAGATCGAACTCTTCAAGCCCGTCTATTTGCTCATCAAGTACGAGGCACGCTCCAAGGGCGGCCGGACCTACTGACGCAACGCGCGATGGACCGTCGGCTCGAGGCCCTGCAGCAGCGCGTCGGCTATTCGTTCGCCGAACCTGAGTTGCTGGCACGCGCGCTGACGCACCGCAGCTCCGGCGCCGAGCACAACGAGAGGCTCGAATTCCTGGGCGACGCAGTCCTGAGCCTGGCTGTCTCGAGCCTGCTCTTCGATCACTTCGCGGGCTCGGACGAAGGCGACTTGACGCGTGTGCGTGCGCACCTCGTGCGCGAGGAAAGCCTGCACCGCGCCGCCTTGCAGCTGGGTTTGCCCGACGTCGTGCAACTGAGCGAAGGCGAAGCGCGCGGCGGCGGCGCGCAGCGCGCGTCGATCCTAGCCGATGCGCTCGAAGCCGTGATTGGCGCCGCCTACCTCGACGGTGGATTCGATGCCGCGCAGGGCATCGTCGCGCGCATCTTCGGCGAGATCATTGCCACCACCGACAAGGGCAGTTGGAACAAGGACCCCAAGACCGAACTTCAGGAATGGCTGCAGGCGCGCCACTTGGCGGTGCCGAGCTATCGCATCGTGAACACGCGCGGGCAGGCGCACGCCCAGACCTTCGACGTGGAGTGTGCCGTGCCGACACTCGGCCTGATCGAACTCGGCGAAGGGCGGTCGCGGCGCATCGCCGAGCAGGAAGCGGCGCGCCGCATGCTCGTCGCCCTGCACGCGCTGGACAAGCCCGGCGGGCCGCTCGCTTCATGATCAATCCGGCGCTCCCGGTGGGCGACCCCGCGCTGCCCGGCAGGCCAAGGCTTGAAGAGAGTGCCGATCCAACCACCCGCTGTGGACTCGTGGCCATCGTCGGCCGGCCCAACGTGGGCAAGTCGACCCTGCTCAACGCGCTGGTCGGGCAGAAAGTGAGCATCACGTCGAACAAGGCGCAGACGACGCGGCACCGCATCACCGGGATCCGCACCGAGGGCCGGTCGCAGTTTGTTTTTGTCGACACGCCGGGGTTTCAGATCCACCATGTCGCGGCGCTGAACCGCACGCTGAACCGCACCGTGAAGGGCGTTCTCTCCGACGTCGACGCCGTGCTCTTCGTCGTCGAGGCCGGGCGCTTTGGGCTCGACGACGCCAAGGTCCTCGCGCTGATGCCCGCGCACAAACCCGTGCTGCTGATTGCGAACAAGTTGGATGCCGTGCAGCGGCGCGCCGAACTTGCGCCCTGGTTGAAGGGCATGCAGGAGCGCCACGACTTCGCCCAGTTCGTTCCGCTCTCGGCGCGCAAACCCACCGACGTGCAGCGCCTGCTCGGCATCGTCGAGCCCTATTTGCCGCAGCAGGGCTGGTTCTACGAGCAAGACGCGCTCACCGACCGGAGCGACCGCTTTCTCGCCAGCGAAATCATTCGCGAGAAGCTGTTTCGCCTCACCGGCGACGAGTTGCCCTACACCTCGACCGTCGTCATCGATCGTTACGAGGAAAGCGAAGCGCCGGCCGGGCAGAAGCGACTGATCAAGGTCGCGGCGAGCATCGTCGTCGAGCGCGACGCGCACAAGGGCATCATCATCGGCAGCGGCGGCGAACGCCTGAAGCGCATCGGCACCCAGGCGCGCGGAGACCTCGAGGCGCTTCTCGACGCGCGCGTGTTCGTCGAGCTGTGGGTCAAGGTGCGCTCCGGCTGGGCCGATGACGACGAACACCTGCGCAGCTACGGCTACGAGTGAGTTTCGCAAGGCGCCATGGCGCTTCGGCGCGCGCGTCCCGGCCAACGCGGCGCGGGGTTCCGACCTTAGGCAACGCACCTCCGCGGGCCTGACATGATCGCCCCCAAGCGCAACGTTCAGACCCCTCTGTCGGCGTTCGTCCTGCACCGCTACGACTGGAGCGAATCGAGTCTCATCCTCGATCTGTTCACGCGCGAGCAAGGCCGGATCGCCGTCGCCGCCAAGGGGGCGAAGCGGCCGTACTCGCAATTGCGCAGCGTCTTGTTGCCGTTCCAGCGCGTGCACGTGAGTCTCGGGCGCATCCGCGCCGACGGGACGGCAAGCGACATCCAGACCCTGCGTGGCGCCGAATGGGGCGGCGGTGCGGCGATGCTCACCGGCAGCGCGCTGTTCAGCGGCTTTTATCTGAACGAGCTGCTCATGAAGCTGCTCGCGCGCCACGACCCGCACCCGGCGTTGTTCGACGCCTACGCACAGGCGCTGCCGGAACTGGCCGCGGCACACGACGCCGGCGTGCAAGCCGCATTGCGTGCCTTCGAGCTCATCTTGTTGCGCGAGATCGGCGTCTTGCCCGACTTGGGCCTGGTGACGCTGACGCAGCAGCCGCTCGAGGCGGCGCGGCACTACGTGCTGCTGCCCGATGCCGGTGTGGCGGCGCCGCGTGGCGACAGCAACACCTTGAGCGGTGCGCTGCTGCTCGCCGTGCAAACGGCGCTCGCGCAGGGCGATCCGGCGGCGCTGCGCCAGGCGTGCGGGCGCGCCTTGCCGGAATTGAAGTCGACCCTGCGCGGCCTGCTTCACTATCATCTGGGCTCAGACCAGTTGCGCACCCGACAGGTGTTGCTGACGCTTCCCAACTCGCCCTTGCCCCTGCCATGAATTTCACCGCGGCGCCGCACGCGCCATTGCTGGGCGTGAACATCGACCATGTGGCGACGCTGCGCAACGCGCGTGGCGGCGCCTACCCTGATCCTGTGGACGCCGCGGTGCTCGCCGCAGAAGCCGGCGCGGACATCATCACCCGACTTCCGCGATTTTCGACCCGCCTTGCGCGCTCAGTCTTTGTGAATCAATGACTTATGTTCGCCGGGCACTACGTTTTTCGGTCCCGAGTGTGTGGCCGATGTAGTGCCCGCAGGTGGGGTTGGCGAAGGGAGTCTTCGATCAGCTGCGATCCACCTCGACATCGAGATTGCGTTTGAGGCCAAACGCCTTGTAGATGCGCGCCGCGTCGTGCCCGAAGACGCTGGGCAGGCGGTACTTGGCCTTCGTGGTCTTGTGCTGCACGATGCTGGCCTGCACGTCGTGCAGGACGGCGCGGATGCGCTGCACGCTCATCGAGCCTTGCGCCAGCCCGATGCGCTGCTGGGCGTGACGCGTCAGCGCGAAGGCCAGGTAACACAGACCGATGTGGGCTTGGATTCGCTCGGGCTTGAAGTGGTAGATCGGGCGCACGGCCAGGCCGTGCTTGAGCGTGCGAAACGACTCCTCGATGACCCACAGCCGGCGGTAGCGCGCCAGCAGTTCGCGAGCCCGGCTCGTGCGGTCGTTGGTGACGATGGCGTGCAGCCCGTCCCAGGCCGCGTCGTTGGCGATTCTGTCCTCGTCCAGCACGAACGCGCCGCCCGTGTCGGCTTGCTCCACATAGCGCAGGTACCCCGCGTTGGTGATGAGCTTTTGCGCGTTGGGCTTGGCCGGCTTGATCTCACCGGTCTTCTTGTCCACGCGCTGGCTCGGGCCCAGCTTGGCGCTCAGCCGCTCAAGCAGCGCCTGGCGATCGGCCCGGTCCTTGTGCGCGCGCTTGGAGCTGTAGGTGACGATCAAGCGCCGGCCCTGCCAGTCGAACTCGCGCACCCACACCAGCTCGCCCTCGACCTCGCACGGCGCGGCCAGCGCCGTTTGCAGCACCTGCGCCTGCTCGGCCGCCTTCAGGCTCCTGCGCAGCGGCATGGCCACCACGTAGCTCCAGGGTGCGGCCTCCAGCGCGGTCAGGTTGGCCTTGCTGCACAGCGCCCGGTCGGCGACGAAGCTGACGCGCTCGATCTTCAAACTCTGCTGCCAACTGCGCATGCACGCCAGCAGCGTACTCACCTCGGCGGTGTTGCCGGGGAACAGCTCGTAGCCGATGGGCAGCCCGTCGGCGTCGGTGGCCAAGGCCAACACCACCTGCGTGCAGTGGTACTTCTGGTCCTTGGAGTAGCCGAAGGCGCGCAGCGTGTCGGCATCCACACTCTCGAAGTACAGCGTGGTCACATCGAACAGCATCACCTGCGCCGCGCCGCCAATCAGCGACGCGGTGGCCTCGTGCACGATTGTCTTCAAGCGATCGAGCCGCTTGTGCAGCGCATCCATCAGCCGGTACAGGCGGTCCAGCGGGTAGGCGCGACCGTAGTGCGCATCGAGCTCGGCGGCGCTGCCGCGCTTGGACGCCGGGGCCATGACGCGCGCGATGACCAAGTCGCGCAGCATGGCCGTGCCGTGCGCGCCCAGGACCCGGTCGAAGTGCAGGTAGTCGAACAGGTGGCCCAGCACCTCGTGCGGCCCTTCCACGCGGCGCGCCACCTCGACGACGTCGGCCAGGCGCACCTGGTCGGGCGCGGCCACCGAGGCCAGCGTCTGGCGCAGTGGGCGCCCGCCGCGGCGCACCGGGGCAGACTCGAACAGCGCCCCGGCATTGAGCCGCTCGGCGAGGCTGCGCGAGATGAACTCCTCGGCCATCGCGCGCAGCTTGATCTCTTCGTCGGCATCCAGCGCGATGCCGATGTGGCGCACGATGCGTTGCGTGACGCGCTCGCCCGTGCGCGAGGACTCGACGACCTGCACGCCGCGGCGCGGGGAGTTGGGCGAGGACTTGATGCGAACAAACACGCCGCCACGTTACGTCACGATGGACCGCGACGCAAGCGGTATTAACAACTTGCTAGGCACTACAACTCCAAAACTCGACTCCTCGCCTATGAAGATCGGGCTGGGGATGGGCCAAAACCGCTGAAGTCAGGTTTATCTGAACGAGCTGCTCATGAAGCTGCTCGCGCGCCACGACCCGCACCCGGCGTTGTTCGACGCCTACGCACAGGCGCTGCCGGAGCTGGCCGCGGCACACGACGCCGGCGTGCAAGCCGCATTGCGTGCCTTCGAGCTCATCTTGTTGCGCGAGATCGGCGTCTTGCCCGACTTGGGCCTGGTGACGCTGACGCAGCAGCCGCTCGAGGCGGCGCGGCACTACGTGCTGCTGCCCGATGCCGGTGTGGCGGCGCCGCGTGGCGACAGCAACTCCTTGAGCGGTGCGCTGTTGCTCGCCTTGCAGGAGGCGCTCGCGCAGGGCGATCCGGCGGCGCTGCGCCAGGCGTGCGGGCGCGCCTTGCCAGAATTGAAGTCGACCCTGCGCGGCCTGCTTCACTATCATCTGGGCTCAGACCAGTTGCGCACCCGACAGGTGTTGCTGACGCTTCCCAACTCGCCCTTGCCCCTGCCATGAATTTCACCGCAGCGCCGCACGCGCCATTGCTGGGCGTGAACATCGACCATGTGGCGACGTTGCGCAACGCGCGCGGCGGCGCCTACCCTGATCCTGTGGACGCCGCTGTTCTTGCCGCAGAGGCGGGCGCGGACATCATCACGTTTCACCTGCGCGAAGACCGGCGCCATATCCGCGACGACGACGTCGATCGGCTCAAGGCGCGCCTGCACGTTCCGCTGAATTTCGAAGCCGCGGTGACCGAGGAAATGCTCGCCATCATCGAGCGGATTCGCCCGCAACATGTGTGCCTCGTGCCCGAGCACCGCCGAGAGGTGACGACGGAAGGCGGTCTCGACGTGGCAGGTCAATTCGCTCGGACTCAGGCCGCTTGCGAGCACCTCGCCGCTGCGGGCTGCAGGGTTTCGCTTTTCATCGCTGCCGATGCGCAGCAGATCGAGGCGAGTGCGCGCTCTGGTGCGCCTTGCGTCGAGCTGCACACCGGTGCGTTTGCGAACGCCTGGTGGGCGCGCGACGCGGCGGCGATGCACGCAGAACTGGATCGACTGAAACAAGGACTGCAACTCGCCCGCAGCCTCGGACTGCGCACCCACGCCGGGCA
This sequence comes from uncultured beta proteobacterium, assembly GCA_963775015.1. GTDB lineage: Bacteria > Pseudomonadota > Gammaproteobacteria > Burkholderiales > Burkholderiaceae_C > JAEMQF01. The sequence continues at coordinate 131,313 of CAVZHI010000006.1, forward strand.
CGGCCTGGCGCTCTGGAGCGAGGCACCGCCGCAGCCGTTTCCGAGCAGCACGGCGCAGGTCGCCGCGCTTGCCGATGTGGCGGAGCTGCACATCGGCCACGCGCTCGTCGGGCGCGCCGTGTTTGTCGGCCTGCGCCAGGCGATCGCCGACTTCCGCGCCGAAGCGGCGCACGCCCGGCGCGCAGCGCCGTGATCTTCGGCATCGGCACCGACATCTGCGATGCGCGGCGCATTGCCGCGGTGTTCAGCCGGCGCGGCGAACGCTTTGCGCAGCGTGTGCTCGGTCCCAGTGAACTCGAGTTGTTCCACAGGCGAATCGGAAAGCTGCAGACCCGCGGCATCAGTTTCCTGGCGACGCGCTTTTCCGCCAAGGAAGCGTTTTCCAAGGCCATCGGCCTGGGAATGCGCAGCCCGATGACGTGGCAAGCGTGCGAAATCGTCAAGGCGCCGAGCGGCAAGCCCGTGATTCGGTTGCACGGCGAGCTCGCGAACTGGTTCAATTCACGAGGCTTGCGGGCCCACGTCAGCATCAGCGACGAAGCCGACTACGCCGCGAGTTTTGTCGTCGTCGAACGCATCGCCCCGGACTCCGAAGGTTCACCATGACCCACGCCCCCGTCATCCTCGACATCGCCGGCCTGGCGCTGACCGACGCGGATCGGCGCCGCCTGCGCCATCCGCTCACCGGCGGGCTGATCCTGTTCGCGCGCAACTGGGAAAGCCGCAGCCAATTGCTCGAGCTGACGAGCGAGATCAAGACGATCCGCGACGACTTGCTGATCTGCGTCGACCATGAAGGCGGGCGCGTGCAACGCTTTCGCAGCGACGGCTTCACCTGGCTGCCGCCGATGCGCGCGCTCGGCGAACTCTGGATGCGCGACCCGCTCACCGCGACCGATTGCGCGAGCGCGTGCGGCCAGGTGCTCGGCGCGGAGCTGCGCGCCTGCGGCGTCGACCTGAGCTTCACGCCGGTGCTCGACCTCGACCACGGCGGCTCGAACGTGATCGGCGACCGCGCCTTTCACCGCGATGCGCGCGTCGCGACGCTGCTCGCCAAAAGCCTGATGCACGGCCTTCTGCTCGCGGGAATGGCGAACTGCGGCAAACATTTCCCGGGCCACGGTTTCGTCAAGGCCGACAGCCATGTCGAAATTCCGATCGACAAGCGCAGCCTGAAAGTGCTGCTCGCCGACGACGTGCGGCCCTACGAATGGCTCAGCACGAGCCTGGCGAGCGTGATGCCGGCGCATGTGGTCTACCCGAAAGTCGACTCGCGTCCCGCAGGCTTTTCGCCGCGTTGGTTGAACGAGATCCTGCGCCAGCAACTCGGATTCACCGGCGCCGTGTTCAGCGACGACCTCAGCATGGCCGGCGCGCGATCCCTGAACGGCCGCGAGCTGAGTTACGCCGAAGCGGCTGCGCTCGCGCTCGCTGCCGGCTGCGATATGGTGCTGCTGTGCAATCAATCGGCCGACGGCGGAGAAGCCGTCGATGCGCTGCTCGACGGCCTGGTCTGGGCGCTCGAAGCGAACCAGTGGAGCCAGGACGCCGACAGCGAAGCGCGCCGCCTCAAGCTGTTGCCGCAAAGTGCACCGCTGGCGTGGAACGAGTTGATGCACGACCCGGCCTACCAGCGCGCCCTCGAGCGCCTGCCCTGAATCGATGCGGCGGCGGCCGCGGCTCAGGTGTCCAGTGCCGGGCGATGCACCGAATCGGAGTCCTGCTGATTCGAATTTGCGAGGTACTTGGCGTTTGCCTCGCGCACCTTTTGCGCCGCCTCGTCGTGCAGGAACGGCACGAACATGTAGCGCTTGCCCTTCGTCACGGTCGTCGCCTCGTGCAGCAGCGAGCATGAAAAGACAATCGCCCCGCCGCGCGGCGCGCTGTACATGGCGTTGCCGTATTCGGGAAAGCGCAGCAGGCCGCCTTCGTAGTCGCCGCTGTTGAGGAACAGCGAAACCGCGAAGCGCCGGTGCGCGGTGCCGAGCGTCGTGTTGTCGCGGTGCGGATTGAAGTGCCCGGACTCGGCGGCGTCGTAACACGAGACGATGTAGCGCTCCATGCGCGTCGCGTCGAACTGGAACGCCTTGCGCACCTCGGGCGCGAGCCGCGCGTGCACGCGCGTCATGCAGGCGCGAATCAGGTTCTCGTCGACGATGTCGCAGTCGCGCCGGCGCTTGTGCTTGTGGTCGACGATCAGCGATGGTCTTGCCGTCGACGTCGCGCATGAAGCCCGAATCGGTGCCGCCGCGCGACTCGTAGTGGTCAATGAGCGCCTGGCACAGGCCGGGTTCGAAGATGCGCGGAACGATGAGCACGGGAGCCTGCGGCCGGGCGCGGTGCGGCGCCGGCAGGGGCCGAAGTTTGTCGAGCCAAGCGCGCAAGGTCGCGACGTGCTCGTGCGCCGGCTGCGTCATCGGCAAGGCGAGCAGGATCCGCAGCGTCGGGTCGAGCACGTAGGTCTGCGGCTGGTAGCTGCCGTCCTGCGCCACCGCACCGTAGAGCGCGCTGATCGATCGGTCCGCGTCCCAGAGGTAACGCATGCCGGGTTTCATGTCGGCGACACGCTGCTGGTGCTCGTCGTCCGCGTCGGTCGAGACGCCGAGGAACATCAGGTGCTTGTCGTCGAAGCGCTCGCGCTGCGTGAGCCAACGCGACAGCACTTCGGCGGCGAGCGGATCCGCCGCCGAACCGAACAGGCACAGCACCACGTACCTGCCGGCAGCGGTGTGGAAGGCGAAGCGCTCGGTGCTCGACGTGCGGCCCCTGAACCAAGGGGCCGGCTCGCCGACGTTGAGTGCAACGGTGCGCTTCACCTCAGGCTTGGGCCGCGCTTCAACCCGCTTCGCTGGCCTCGAACGGCAATTTGATCTGGCTCAGGTCCTTCTTCGTTTCCACCAGCACCAGCGGACCCTCGTCGATTTTCAGCAACGGTGGGCGCTCGCGAGGCACGTGCACCGGTTGCGGTTCGCGCGCCATCGCCTCCCGAACGGCGCGCGCCTTGTCGGGGTCGGAGTTGACCCACTCCAGGCCGCTCGCCGCGGCGACGGTTTGCAGCTCCTCGAGGGGCAGTTCAAATCGCACCGGCAGCGGCGCTGGCGCCAGCGGTTTCGGCGAGGGCGCGGCGGGTTCTGCAGCCCTCGTCTCGGCGATCCGAGTTTGCATCGCTTCGATCGGCGCGGCGGGAATCGCATCGACGAATCGTTCCATCGCAGGTGCCGCGCCCGGCGCGTCGTCGGCCGCATCGAGCGGTGCCGCGCTGACTGACGCACTTTCGTTGCGGTCACGGCGCGGTCGGTCTCGTCCGCGGCTGCGCGTGTCGGGCCGGTCGTCGCCGTTCACCGCGGCAGGCGCCTCGTGCACGCTTGGCTCGGGAAGCGACACCGCGTCCGGCGTGGCGAGGGCATCGCCATCGGTCCGGCTGAACAGGTCCGCCGGGCCTGCCGGGGCTTGTTGAGCATCGTTCGGTTCGGCTTGTGCCACTTGGCCTTCGACCTGACGCGAATCGTCGCGGTCTCTGCCACGTCCGCCGCGGCGACCGCGGCGCCGGCTCGGCTGGCCCTCGCCTTGTGCCGTGCTTGACTCGGGCGTTTCCGCAGCGAAAGCGGCTTGCGCGGTCACCTCGGTCTCGGCGACCTCTGCACCCGATTCTTGCGCGGGCTTGCTGCGGCGCGGGTCGCGCTCCGGGCGCGGGCCTCGGCCACCACGATCGGCGCGCGGCTCGCCGCGGCCGTCGCCCTTGTCTTCACGCGGCGGCCGCTCGTCGCTGCGCGCCGTTGCGGGCGTCGGTGCAGCCTCGGTGGCATCGAGCATCGGGCGCTCGGGCCGCGGTCCGCGCGGACCGCGGTCCGGGCGCTCGCCGCGCTCATTGCGTTTGTTGCGCTCGTCTCCCGCCTCTGCGGGGGCGGCGTTGCGCTCGACGCGCTCGGTCCTTTCGCCGCGATCGCCGCGATCATTGCGCGCGCCGCCGCGTCCGCCACGCCCGCCGCGCCCACCCCGGTCACCGCGGCCATCGCCGCGCCCTTCGCCGCGAGCTCCTGTGGGGGCCGCGACAGGTTTTGCCGGGCTGGTCGGCGGCAGAGGTGCGGCAGCGGGCGCCGAGTCGCCGCTGAACAGGCGTTTCACCCAGGCGAAGAAGCCACCTTCATGGCTGGGCGCTGTGGGCGCGGGCCGGGCTGCCGCAGCCGGCACCGGTTTCGCAACCACCTCGGGCGCTGCGGGTTTGGGTTCGACCACGGGCGCCGGCGTTTCGGGCAGGATGCCTTTGATGACCGGTTCCTGCTTCGCCTTGCTCTTCTCGCGGCGCGTGAACCCGACGTCTTCTTCGGGCTCGTCGACCATCTTGTAGCTCACTTGCAGGTTGTCCAGGCGCGGGTCGTCCTGGCGCAGGCGCTCCAGGCGGTAGTTCGGCGTCTCGAGGTTCTTGTTCGGCACGAGCAATACGGTGACGCGTTGCTTGAGTTCGATCTTCGAGATCTCGGTGCGCTTCTCGTTGAGCAGGAACGACGTCACTTCCACCGGCACCTGCACGTGCACGGCGGCGGTGTTGTCCTTCATCGACTCTTCCTGCACCATGCGCAGGATTTGCAGCGCGCTCGACTCGGTGTCACGGATGTGGCCGGTGCCGTTGCAGCGCGGGCAGGTGATGTGCGAGCCTTCGCTGAGCGCCGGGCGCAGGCGTTGCCGGCTCAATTCCAACAAGCCGAATTTCGAGATCGAGCTGAACTGCACGCGCGCCCGGTCTTGGCGCAGCGCGTCGCGCAGCCGCGTTTCCACTTCGCGCCGGTTCTTCGACTCTTCCATGTCGATGAAGTCGACGACGATCAGGCCGCCCAGGTCGCGCAGCCGCATCTGGCGCGCGATTTCGTCGGCCGCCTCGAGATTCGTTCGCGTCGCGGTTTCTTCGATGTCGCTGCCGCGCGTGCTGCGCGCGCTGTTCACGTCGACCGACACCAGCGCTTCGGTGTGGTCGATCACGATCGCGCCGCCCGAAGGCAGGTTCACGGTGCGCGAAAACGCGGTCTCGATCTGGTGTTCGATCTGGAAGCGGCTGAACAGCGGCGCGTCGTCGCGGTAGCGCTTCACCTTGTGTGCCGTCTCGGGCATCACATGGTCCATGAACTGTTTCGCCTGCTCGAAGATGTCGTCGGTGTCGATGAGGATTTCGCCGACGTCGGCAGTGAAGTAATCGCGGATCGCGCGGATCACGAGCGACGATTCCTGGTAGATCAGGAACGCGCCTTTGCCGGCTTTGGCCGCGTCGTCGATCGCGGTCCAGAGCTTGAGCATGTAGTTCAAGTCCCACTGCAGCTCGGGCGCGGTGCGGCCGATGCCTGCGGTGCGTGCGATCAGGCTCATGCCCTTCGGGTAGTCGAGCTGATCCAGGTTTTCCTTCAGCTCTTCGCGGTCTTCGCCCTCGATGCGCCGGCTCACGCCGCCGCCGCGCGGGTTGTTCGGCATCAGCACCAGGTAGCGCCCGGCCAGGCTGACCATCGTCGTGAGCGCCGCGCCCTTGTTGCCGCGCTCTTCCTTTTCCACTTGCACGAGCAGTTGGTCGCCGTCGCGGATCGCGTCCTGGATTCGCGCGGTGCGCACGTCGACGCCTTCGCGGAAGTAGTTGCGCGAGATTTCCTTGAACGGCAGGAAGCCGTGGCGGTCTTCGCCGTAATCGACAAAACACGCTTCGAGCGAAGGCTCGACGCGCGTCACGACGGCCTTGTAGATGTTGCCCTTGCGTTGTTCGCGGCCTTCGATTTCAGTCTCGAAGTCCATCAGTTTCTGGCCTTCGACGATCGCTAGGCGGCGCTCTTCGGGCTGCGTCGCGTTGATCAGCATGCGTTTCATGTGCACTCCATCTCCGTGCGCCACGCGTGCGTGGCGCACTCACTCACAGTCCCCGCGGCCAAACCGCGGGCGACGCTTCGATGCACGATTAACGCTGGAAGGCCCGGAAGGAATCGCCCTGGACTGCGGTGCCGGCGGCGGTCAATCAGACCGGTGCGGCGCGCAGCGTTGGCGCTTGCGTTGGCGTGGTCCCTGCACCGTGCCGCCGCAGCGCACGGCCGTTCGGCCGGGGCAGGGTGGTGGCACGCGGATCGCCCGGCCGAGCCCACCTTGCGCCGGTCGTCGCGGCGCTCAATCGGCGATCGAGCCGATTCCGCGCTTCAACAAGGGGCAGCGAGTGGGGGGCCGGGGTCAACATCCGCATGGGATCACTTGACGCGAGGTGGGAGGCCATGGGGCAGCGGCTTCGGCGAGGTTCGCCGGCGAATCGCTGCCGTTCCTGTCTCCCGCCGGGAAACCTAGTGGGTGGGTGCCTTCTTTGCGTTGCTCTGCCGCACCTTGAGCTTGGGCCGCAGCGCCCATCGAGGGGCCCTGCCTGTCCTGCACGAGATGCGTTGCATCACCGGTTGGGCGCGCCCTTCGGCTCGCCCCTGGCCACATTGCGGCGTCTTCGCTGATGGGTCAAGGCTAAACTCTTGGCCGTCAATCAGGGGTCGCAACAACGTGGTGCAGCGCATTATAGGGGTCAAGGGCGCGGCACCACGCGCATCCGCTGTGGTGGACGGGCTCAAGGCCGCCGGCCCCAGCGTGCACTATGTCCGCATCGACGAAGGCTCGGCCGGGCAGCGCCTCGACAACTTCCTCATCAAGCTGCTCAAGGGCGTTCCGAAGAGCCATGTGCACCGCGTCATCCGCTGCGGCGAGGTGCGCGTGAATCAGGGCCGCGCCGCGGCCGATACGCGCCTGGCGCTGGGCGACAAGATCCGCGTACCGCCGGTGCGGGTCGCCACCACCAGCGATCCGCAGGCGGTGCCACCGCGCGACTTTGCGATCCTGTTCGAGGACGAACACCTGATCGCGATCGACAAACCCGCCGGCGTGGCGGTGCACGGCGGCAGCGGCGTGAGTTACGGTGTCATCGAGCAGCTGCGCCGCGCGCGCCCGCAGGAGCGCTTTCTCGAACTCGTGCACCGCCTGGACAAGGAGACGTCGGGCGTGCTGCTCGTGGCGCGCAAACGCGCGAGCCTGGTGGCGCTGCAGGAGCAGCTTCGGCAACGCGACAAGGGTGTGGCGAAGACCTACCTGGCGCTCGTTGTCGGCGCCTGGCCGGACAAGCTCAAGGTCATCGACGTCGCCCTGCTGAAGACGCTCAACGCCGAGGGCGAGCGCCGCGTGCGCGTCGTCGACGCGCAGCATCAGGACGCGCGGCGTTCGATCACGCTCGTCAAAGTGCAACGTCGCTTTGCCGAGTCTCACATTGCTCGAAGTGAGCCTGAAGACCGGGCGCACGCACCAGATCCGCGTCCACTTGGCGAACGCGGGCCACGCCATCGTCGGCGATTCGAAGTACGGCAACTTCGAGCTGAACAAGGCGCTTGGCGCGCGGCACGGCTTGGCCCGGCGTCGCCCGGCAGCCCGGCGCGGCGCGCTTCGACGGCATGTTCCTGCACGCCGCGAGATTGTGCGTTGTGCACCCCGCCAGCGGCGCGCCCCTGGAGCTCGAATCGCCCTTGCCGGCAGAATGCGTGGCTTTCCTGGAGACTCTCGCACCATGACGCTGGCCCGCCGCTTTGACCTGATCGCGTTCGATTGGGACGGCACGCTGTTCGATTCAACCGCGTTGATCGCGAGTTGCATCCAGGCCGCGTGCGCCGACGTCGGCGCGCCCGTCCCGAGCAGCCGCGACGCGAGCTTTGTCATCGGCCTGGGCCTGTCCGACGCGTTGCAGCACGCTGCGCCGTCGCTGCCGCGCGAACGCCACCGCGAGCTGGCGGACCGCTACCGCCATCACTACTTCGCCAAGCAACACGAGATCCTGATGTTCGACGGCGTGTTGACCATGCTCGAGGGCCTGAAAGCGCGCCGCTACCGCCTCGCCGTCGCGACGGGCAAGTCGCGGCGCGGCCTGGATGAAGCGCTGAAGAGCGTGCAGCTCGCCGGCATGTTCGAAGCGACGCGCACCGCCGATGAGACCGCGTCGAAACCGAACCCGCGCATGCTGCTCGAGTTGATGGAAGAACTCGACGTCGCACCCGCGCGAACCCTGATGATCGGCGACACGACGCACGACCTGCAACTCGCCGTCAACGCCGGTACGGCGAGCCTGGCGGTTGCGTACGGAGCGCACGAGCACGCCGAGTTCGATGCGTTTGCGCCGCTGGCGGTCGCGCATTCGGTCGCCGAATTGCACGCGTGGCTGTTCGAGAATGCCTGACACGCACGAGCCGCGCCACGCCGCGCCAGCCGATTTGCGCCTCGCACGAGCTGCAGGAGAGAGGCCGCGCGTGCGTCTTCGATGTGCTTCACTACAAGGCGCCGGCGACGGCGTTTGCGCTGCGCTTTGACGGGCGCGTCGTCGCCTACCTGAACCGCTGCGCCCATGTGCCCGCCGAAATGGATTGGCAACCGGGCGAGTTTCTCGACGCCGGGCGCGAATTCATCCTGTGCTCGATCCACGGCGCGGCGTACGAGCCGCGCGACGGGCGCTGCATCGGCGGGCCGTGCGGGCGCGGCCGCCTGACGCCACTCGCGATCGAAGAAGATGCGGGCCAGGTCTACTGGCTTCCCAGCGCCGACATCCGCCCGATATTCAACGAATGAAAGTCCATCATGACGGCTGACGACACTCCTTCCCGCCCGGAGCCCCGCGAACCCACGCTCGAAGCATCGCCTGCTGCGGCAGCGCCGACGCTCGAAGCGCGCCCCGGCTGGGACAGCGCGCTGATCAAGCTCGCGCAAGACGTGCTCCAGGAGCGGCGCGCGGAGCGGCGCTGGCGCTTCGTCAAGCGGGTCACGTGGCTGCTGTTGCTGCTCGTGATCGGCATCGTCTTGCTCTCATCGCGCGGGCGTGTCGCTGCACCGAGCGGTCCGCACACGGCGATGGTCGAAGTGCGCGGCGAGATTTCGTCCGAAAGCGACGCGAGCGCGGAGATCCTCATCGCCGGTCTGAAGGCGGCGTTTGAAGACAGCGGCGCGCTCGCCGTCGTGATCCGCATCAACTCGCCCGGCGGCAGCCCGGTGCAGGCCGGCATCGTGCACGACGAAATTCGCCGCCTCAAGGCCGCGCACGGGAAGAAGGTCTACGCCGTCGTCGAAGAGGCCTGCGCTTCGGGCGCGTACTACATCGCCGTCGCTGCCGACGAGATCTACGCCGACAAGGCGTCGCTCGTCGGTTCGATCGGCGTCTTGATGGACGGCTTCGGCTTCACGGGCTCGATGGAAAAGCTCGGTGTCGAGCGCCGCCTCTTGACTGCCGGCGAGAACAAGGCGCTCGGCGACCCGTTCTCGCCCCTGTCGCCGAAACACCGCGCGCATGTGCAGGCGATGCTCGACCAGATTCACCAGCAGTTCATCGCCGTGGTCAAACAGGGCCGCGGTGACCGCCTGAAGGAGTCGCCCGAAACCTTCAGCGGCTTGTTCTGGAACGGCGAGAAGGCGCTCGAACTCGGTCTCGTCGACAAACTCGGCAGCCTGGACTATGTGGCGCGCGAAGTGATCCACGCCGCCGAGGTGATCGACTACACGCCCAAGGACAACGTCGCCGAGCGCCTGGCGAAGCGTTTCGGCGCGTCGATCGGCGCCGGGGCGGTGAAAACCCTGCGCAGCTTGAGCGCCATCCGCTGAAGCGCCGCGCCGCGCTCGCCGCCTCGGCGGCACGGCGAGCGGCGGCGTTCAGGCCGCGGCAGCGAGCAGCAGCCCCTTCGTCTCGATGAACTGCACCACGTCGGCCAGGCCGACGAGAGTCTTCAAGTTGCTCATCACGAAGGGCCGGGTGCCGCGCATGCGCAGCGTGTCGGCGCGCATCACGTCCAGGCTCGCGCCCACATGCGGCGCGAGGTCCGTCTTGTTGATGACGAACAGGTCGCTCTTCGTGATGCCGGGACCGCCTTTGCGCGGAATTTTTTCGCCCGCGGCGACGTCGATCACGTAAATCGTCAGGTCCGACAGTTCCGGGCTGAAGGTTGCGGCGAGGTTGTCGCCGCCGCTCTCGATGAAGACGATGTCGGCGTTCGGAAACTTCTCGAGCATGCGGTCCACCGCTTCGAGGTTGATCGACGCGTCTTCGCGGATCGCGGTGTGCGGGCAGCCGCCGGTCTCCACGCCCATGATGCGCTCGGCGTCGAGCGCGCCGGCGACGGTGAGCAGGCGCTGGTCTTCCTTGGTGTAGATGTCGTTCGTCACGACGACGATGTCGTAGCGGTCGCGCATCGCCTTGCAGAGCATTTCGACGAGCGTCGTCTTGCCCGAACCGACCGGCCCGCCCACACCGACGCGAAGCGGCGGCAGGCGCCGCGTGCGGCGGGGGATGGTGTGCAAGGGGCTCGTCATCATGGGGTCGATTGTGCTTGGATCAGGAGCGGAACAGCCTTGAATACTGGGTTTCATGCTGCGCCGAGAGAATCGCCAGCATCGGCGTGAAGGCCTGGCGGCTGCTGGCCGGCAACGCCATGGCGCGCTCGACTGCGGCCGGGATGCTTTCGATGAGCCGGGCCAGGATGCGCTGCGCCGACGCCTGCCCGAGCGGCACGCACTTCATCGCCGCTTGGACCATGTTCTCGGCCCAACTGAAGGCGAGGCTCAGCACCGCGTCGCGTCGCGGAGCGCCGGTCACTGCGGCGGCCAAGGCGAAAGCGATCACCCAGTTCGGTGCCGGCTCGAGCGCGGCGAGGGTGGCGAGCCGCAAATCGTCGGGCGTGCCTCGATTGCGCAGCCAGGCGAGCAGCGAGCGGCCCATTTGTTCGCTTTGCTGGCGCAGTTCCGCGCTCTCGCGGGTGCGCTGGACCCAGGAATTCAACTCCACGAGCGCGCGTTCGTCATGCACCAGCCAGGCGTCGAATGCCGCTGCCGCGACCGCAAGCTCGCTGCGCGCCAGGCCGAGGTCCAGCTGATCGAGCAGCCAGGCGCCGGCTTGGGTTTCATCGACGACGAGTCGCGCTTCGACCGCAGCCTCGAGACCCTCCGAATAGCTGAAACCGCCAACCGGCAACGCCGGCGACGTGAGCTGCATCAGTTGCAGCAAAGCGAGCGGCGTGAGTGCGTGCTGGCCCACAGCGTCAGAGCCGCCGCTCGCGGGCGGCGTGGGGATCAATGGCCGTGCCCGTGGTCGTGCCCACGATCATGGGAGTGACCCTTGGCGGGTTCATGCCCATGATCGTGGCCATGATCTTTCGCATGATCTGGCCCATGGTCGTGGGCGTGGCCCTTCGCGGGGTCGTGGGCATGACCCTTGACGTGATCGTGACCGTGATCGTGGGCGTGATCGTGGCCGTGGGCCGTGCCCCGGTGTCGCGGCATACGCGCCCGACTCGGGCTCAAAGGGCGCGCGCTCCTCGGTCACGATCAAATGCATCTGGCGCAGCATGTCGGCGAGCACATGGTCGGGTTCGAGCTTCAGGTGTTCGGGCGTGAGTTCGAGCGCCACATGCCGATTCCCAAGGTGGTAGGCGGCGCGCAGCAGGTCGAAAGGCGTGCCATGTTCGGTGCAGTGGCGCACCACGAGCACCGGCTGCGCCGCGGCGATGATCCGGATCAGCGAGCCGTCTTGCGCCACCAGCACGTCGCCACCACGCGCGACCTGGCCGCGCGCCAGGATCACGCCCAGCGCCCGGCCGGTGCTGTCGGTTCCGTCGAAGCGGCTTTTCTGGCGCACGTCCCAATCGAGTTCGAGCGTCGCGGCGCGCTTCACGAGCGCCGGCGCCAGGCCGCGGCCGCGGGGAATGAGTCGGTTCGCGATCAGCATCGGCGTGTGGGTGGGCAGTTCGGCTGCACAGTGTGCCAGCAAACGCCGCGGCCGCCGGGTTCACGCGCCGGCCTGGGCGCCGCCGTGTCAGGCGCGCCGCTTGCGCAGCGACAAAGCATGGTGAGCGGTTCAGGAAGCTCAGGACTTTTGCTATTGCGCGGCGCGCCGCTTCGGGTCAATATTTTCCCCGCCGGCATTGAAAGGGGCCGCATGTCAGAGGCCGGCCAACACGGGAGACTCGCATGAACACCTTGGTTTCGTCGCTGCCGGGCAGCGAATCGCGCGCGGTCGACGCTGCAGCGCGGATCGTGCGGCGCCTGCTGCGCGGCTTTCGTGGTTCGGTTGCGCTGCGCCTGTGGAACGACACGCTGCTGCGCCTGGGCCCGGCGGCGCCCGAGTTCACGATGGTCGTGCACGACCCGACGGTGCTGCGCGAACTCGTGCTGCAGCGCAACCCGTTGCTGCTCGTCGAGGCGCATTTCCGCGGTCTGCTCGACTTCGAAGGTGATCTGTACGCGGCGCTGCGGTTGAAGCCGCATTTTCAGGAGTTGTCGCTGACTCCGCTGGAGCGGGTGGCGCTGTGGCGCGACGCGCTGCGCCTGCCCAAGCGCCAGCGCCTGGTGGTGTCGCCCACGGCGGCGGGGGCGGGGGCGGGGAACGACGTCAAACGTTTCAGGCACCGCCACTCGCGCGACAGCGACCGCGCGGCGATTGCCTTCCATTACGACGTGTCGAATGAGTTCTACCGACTATTTCTTGACGAGCAGATGGTCTACTCGTGCGCCTACTTCGAATCCGCTGACGATTCGATCGACCAGGCGCAACGCAACAAGCTGGACCACATCTGCCGCAAACTGCGCCTCAAACCCGGCGAAAAACTGCTCGACATCGGTTGCGGCTGGGGCGCGCTCGTGCTCTGGGCGGCGCAGCACTACGGGGTTCACGCGCATGGCATCACGCTCAGCGCTCAGCAGCTCGAGCGGGCCCAGGAGCGGATCGCCGCCGCCGGCTTGCAGAACCGGGTGACGGTCGAGTTGCGCGACTACCGCGACCTGCAAGGCGAAGGCGTCTACGACAAGGTGTCGAGCGTGGGCATGTTCGAACATGTCGGCCTGGCGAACTTGCCCGCGTACAACGCGACCGTGTTTCGCGTCTTGCGCGACGATGGCCTGTTCCTGAACCATGGCATCACGCACGACGAAGAAGGTTGGCAGCCCGGCTTGGTCAGCGACTTCATCAACCGCTACGTGTTCCCGGACGGCGAACTCGACACCGTGAGCAACGTGCAGCGCGGCATGGAGCACGCGGGTTTCGAGATCCTCGACGTCGAAGCGCTGCGCCCGCACTACGCGATGACGCTGCGCCATTGGGTGCAGCGCCTCGAGGCGCGGCGCGACGAAGCGTTGCAGCATGTGAACGAGGCGACGTACCGCGTCTGGCGCCTCTACATGGCGGCTTGTGCGCTCGAGTTCGAAGCCGGTGGCACAGGCATCTACCAGGTGCTCACGGGCAAGCGCCGCGCCGGCGTGCCGTCGGTGCCGCTGACACGGCGCGACTTGTACCGGGGCGCGATGCCGGGCGCGTAGCGCCTCAAGCTCTCACGGCGCGATCGAGCGCGCGACCTGCTGCGCCTGCGCGGCGATCGCGCGCAGCAGCCCGCCGGGCTGGCGAATGTCGAAGCCGACGAAGTAGACGCCGGCCATCGCGCCTTGCCCCGCGACACTGCTGGGCAAACGGTTCGCGTCGAGTTCGGGCTTCGGCCCGGGAAAGAGTTTGTCGACGCGCGCTTCGTAGCCCGTCGCGAGCAGCACCGCGTCAAACGCAGCTTCACGCCCGTCGTTGAAGCGAACGCCTTGCGGCGTGAAGGTTTCGATTCCGGGGTAGACGACAATCTCGCCGCGCTTGATTCGCGCCAGCGTTCCCACGTCGATCACCGGCGTCTTGCCGTGTTCGCGCAACTGGCGCAGCGGCGAGATCGGCGCCGTGCGCAGGCCGAAGCGGCTCAGGTCTCCCACCGTCACGTTGCGCAGCAGCGTCGCGAGCGCATCGCCCCACGCCGTGGGCAGCTTGGACAACATGATTGACGACACCTGCGTCGGCCGGCCGAGCACGTCGCGGTACACCAGGTTCACCGGGGAGCGCACCGAGAGCGCGGTTCGCACGCCATGCTCGGCGAGGTCGAGTGCGATCTCGGCGCCGGTGTTGCCCATGCCGACGACGAGCATGCGCTGCCCGGCGAAGGGCGCGGCGTTGCGGTAAGCCTGACTGTGTACGACCTGGCCCGTGTAGCTCGCCTGGCCCGGGAACGCCGCCGCGCGCGGCTCGCGGTTCGCGCCGGTGGCGAGAACGACGGCGCGCGAGACGAACTCGCGCCCCGACGCCGTCGACGTCTTCCAGCCGCGCGGATGCGGCGCGATCGCCACGACCGACTCGCCGAACAGCGGTTCGATGCGGTGCTGCTGCGCATACGCGCTCAGATAGTCGACGACACCTTGGCGCGGCACGTAGCGCGGCGCATGCTCGGGAAACGGCATTCCGGGCAAGGCGGAGAGCGCCTTCACGGTGTGCAGGTGCAGCCGTTCGTAATGCGCGCGCCACGACGCTGCGACGTGTGCTTCGCGCTCGATCACGAGCGGGCGCACGCCGCGCTGCACCAGGCAGCCCGCGACGCCCAGGCCGGCCGGGCCGGCGCCGACGATCACGACGCGCGGGTCCTCAGCGCTCGGCATCGCTGCGCGCCTCCCGAAGCGCCGCTTCGACTTGCGCCCGCCGCGGCAGCGGGTCGACGGCGCCAAATCCGAGCGTGCTCAGCGCCGCGGCGACGTTCGCCATCCGCGCCGCGTCGACGAGCGTCGCGCCGCGTGCGAGTTGCGCGAGAAGCGCGCCCGCGAAACAGTCGCCGGCGCCCGTCGCGTCGAGCGGCGTGACGTGAAATGGCGGCAACCGAGTCAGCGCCGAACCCTCAGACACGACGCAGCCCTGCGCGCCGAGCTTGAGGATCACTGCGCGCGCGCCCTGCTCGTGCGCCCAGGCGATGATTGCCTCGGGCTCCTTGATGCCGGTCAACAGGGCGACTTCGTCGCTGCTCGGCAGGAACAGGTCGCACAGCGGCAAGACCTTGCGTGTGACCTCCAAGGCGCGCGCTGCCGACCACAGGCGCGGCCGGTGGTTCAGGTCGAAGCTGATTCGCGCCCCGCCCGCGCGCGCCAGCGCGAGCGCTTCGAACACGGTCTCGCACGCGCTGTCGCTGATCGCAAGCGAAATTCCCGACACGTGCAATTGCGCGGCGCGCGCGATGAGCTCGCGCGGCAGGCTGGCGGGCGTCATCAGGCTCGCGGCGCTGCCGGCGCGCCGGTAGGTGAATTCATGGCCGTGCGCGGCGTGGCTCACGAAGTAGATACCACTCGGCGCGCCGGGAACAATCCGCACGCCGTCAAGCGCGACGCCTTCGCGCCGCCACAGTTCGAGCAAGGAACTGCCGAAGCTGTCGTCGCCGACTTGCGTGATGTAGGCGCAGCGTGCGCCCATTCGCGCCGCAGCAATGACGGCGTTCGACGTGTCGCCGCCGAAGCCCCTGTGGAATTCGGGCCGCGCCGGGTCGCGCTGGTTGAATTCGATCAGCGGCTCGCCGATCGCGACGAGGTCGATCGGATGGGCGTGCATGGCGTCAAATCCCGACAAGACGCCGAAGCGCGGCGCGCGCGGAGGCGGGGCCGCTCGAGCCTCGCCATGGTTCACATTCTC
This sequence comes from uncultured beta proteobacterium, assembly GCA_963775015.1. Lineage (GTDB taxonomy): Bacteria > Pseudomonadota > Gammaproteobacteria > Burkholderiales > Burkholderiaceae_C > JAEMQF01. Next base: position 146,800 of record CAVZHI010000006.1, read on the forward strand.
ACCGCATCTGGACAGCGCTACCTATGCCTCGCGGCGCGCCAAGGCGAGGAAGGCGCCCAGCCCCAACATCGTGGCGCCCGACACGCGAGTCAGCATGCGCGCGCGCGCCTCCCGTGCGGCCCCCGACTCGAGCAGACGATGTGCGGCAAAGACGGCCACCACATCCACGAGGGTGTTGAGCGCCACGCAGATGCTGCCCAGGAGCACGAGTTGCGGAACCAAGGGTGCACTGGGCGACGTGAACTGCGGCAGGAACGCCAGGAAGAACAGCGCAGTCTTGACGTTCAATGCCTCGACGACGATGCCCTCGAACAACGCGCGTCGCGCACCTTGCGACGCCACGGCCTCGACCGTGAACGCTGGTTCCTTGCGCAACAGCATCCGGATGCCGAGGTAGATCAGATACGCCGCCCCCAGAACCTTGAGCACGTTGAACGCGACGGCCGACTGCGCAATCAGGAGCGACAGCCCGATCGCCGCGGCAAGGACGTGAAGCAGTCCGCCGATGCCGGTGCCGATGCACGAGGCCAACCCTTCGGAACGGCCGCCGGCGACAGTGCGTGCCACGACGTAAGCGATGCCGGGGCCCGGGGTGATGGCCAGGACGACCGCGGCGACAAGAAAGGCAAGGATCGACATGGTGTTCTTCCGCTCAGCGTTTGGGTTCGGCGCGGCCGGAGGGAGACAGCGTGAAGCCGGCCAAGGGATGGTTGATCCCGCCATCGCCGTAGCTGCCGACAACTTGTGCGATGACGACCTGGTAGCCGGCAAGCCATTGCTGCTGGCGCTGTTTGGCGGCCAGGTGGGCCGGATGCTTCATCAGCGCCTGCAGCGACTCGAAGCGTCTGCCAGTAATACACGTTCGAGATGAGTCCGTTGGACGGATTCTCCCAGCTCTCTTCACCCAGGTAGCCCGGGGTGGTTCTGGCGGCCTCGGCGATCACGTTGTCCAGCCTGTGAAACTCGGCGTCGAACTCGCGTTGGGCGAAGGTGAACGTGGATGTATACATGGGCTCAGCGTAACCCGATTCGAGTCAGGACCTGCGCGGTTGCGCCTTGCACTGCGGGCTGGGATAGGACCACCAGGGTCCGCCGTGAAGCGCGCCCGCCGCGAAATCAGAACAGGAAGTAGCGCTGCGCCATCGGCAGCACGCTTGCCGGCTCGCAGGTGAGCAGCACGCCGTCGGCGCGCACTTCGTAAGTCTGTGCGTCGACTTCCATCGCCGGCAGATAGTGGTTGTGCACCATGTTCTGCTTGCGCACGCCGCGGCAGCCGCGCACTGCGCTCACCGGCTTGGCGAGGCCCAGGCGATGGCGCAGGCCGCTGTCCACCGCGCTGCGGCTCATGAACGTCAACGAGCCCTGCTGCAGCGCGCCGCCGAACGAACCGAACATGGGCCGGTAGTGCACCGGCTGCGGCGTCGGGATCGACGCGTTCGGGTCGCCCATCGCCGCCGCGGCGATGAAACCGCCTTTGAGAATGAGCGAGGGCTTGATGCCGAAGAACGCCGGTTTCCAGAGCACCAGATCGGCCCACTTGCCGACTTCGATGCTGCCCACTTCATGCGCGATGCCATGCGCGAGCGCGGGGTTGATCGTGTACTTGGCGATGTAGCGCTTCGCGCGCGCGTTGTCGTTGCGCGCCGCGTCGCCGGGCAATGTGCCGCGCTGCACCTTCATCTTGTGCGCCGTCTGCCAGCAGCGCAGGATCACTTCGCCGACGCGCCCCATCGCCTGCGAATCGGAGCTGAACATGCTGATCGCGCCCAGGTCGTGCAGCACGTCTTCGGCGGCGATCGTCTCCTTGCGGATCCGGCTCTCGGCGAACGCCAGGTCTTCGGCGATGTTCGGATCGAGGTGGTGGCACACCATCAGCATGTCGACATGCTCGTCGAGCGTGTTCACCGTGTAGGGCATCGTCGGGTTCGTCGAACTCGGCAGGAAGTTCGCTTCGCCGACGACGCGCAGGATGTCCGGCGCGTGGCCGCCGCCCGCACCTTCGGTGTGGAATGCGCAGAGCGTGCGGCCTTTCGTCGCCGCGATCGTGTTCTCGACGAAGCCCGATTCGTTGAGCGTGTCGCTGTGGATCGCGACCTGCGTGTCGGTTTCTTCGGCGACGCTCAGGCAACAGTCGATCGCCGCAGGCGTCGTGCCCCAGTCTTCGTGCAGCTTCAGGCCGATCGCCCCGGCGTCGACCTGCTGACGCAAAGCCTCCGGGCGGCTCGCGTTGCCCTTGCCGAGAAATCCCAGGTTCATCGCAAAGCCGTCTGCCGCTTGCAGCATGCGCGCCAGATTCGCCGGCCCGGGCGTGCACGTCGTTGCGAAGGTGCCGGTCGCCGGGCCGGTGCCGCCCCCGAGCATCGTCGTCACGCCGCTCGCCAGCGCTTCTTCGATTTGCTGCGGGCAGATGAAGTGGATGTGCGAGTCGATTCCGCCTGCGGTGACGATCATTCCTTCGCCGGCGATGATTTCAGTCCCGGGCCGATGACGATGTCCACACCCGGCTGCACGTCGGGGTTGCCGGCTTTGCCGATCGCGGCGATTCGCGAGCCGCGAATTCCGATGTCGGCTTTCACGATTCCCCAATGGTCGACGATGAGCGCGTTCGTGATCACGCAATCGACCGCGTCGTTTGCGCCCGGGCCGTTCATGCGCTGGCTCTGGCCCATGCCGTCGCGGATCGTCTTGCCGCCGCCGAATTTGACTTCTTCGCCGTAGCCACCGGCGTTCAATGTGAAGTCGCGCTCGACTTCGATCGTCAGTTCCGTGTCCGCCAGGCGCATCCGGTCGCCCACGGTGGGGCCGAACATTTCAGCGTAGGCGCGGCGTGGGATCGTTGCCATGTTGATGTTGTTTAGAGAGCGCCTTGGACCAGACCGCGAAAGCCCCACACCTGCCTGGCGCCGGCGAAGTCGACGAGCTCCACCGTGCGCTGCTGGCCCGGCTCGAAGCGCACCGCGGTGCCGGAGGCGATGTTCAGGCGCATGCCGCGCGCCGCGCTGCGGTCAAATTTCAGTGCGCCGTTCGTTTCGGCGAAGTGGTAGTGCGAGCCGACTTGAACGGGGCGGTCGCCGGCGTTTTCGATCACCAGCGTGAGCGTACGCCGGCCCGGGTTGAGCGCGAGGTCGGGGCCGTCGGTGAGCAGTTCGCCGGGGTTCATCGTGTCGCCTGTCCTTGAATCTCAAACGATCGGCTGGTGCACCGTCACCAGTTTGGTGCCGTCGGGGAATGTCGCCTCGACTTGAATGTCGGGGATCATCTCGGCCACGCCATCCATCACATCGGCGCGCCCCAGCACGAGTTTGCCCTCGCTCATCAATTGCGCGACGCTTCTGCCGTCGCGCGCGCCTTCCATGATCGCGGCACTGATGAGCGCCACCGCTTCGGGGTAGTTGAGCTTCAGGCCGCGCGCGCGGCGCCGCTCAGCGAGCAGCGCCGCCGTGAAGATCAAGAGCTTGTCTTTCTCGCGCGGGGTCAGTTCCATCGGGCTGGCTCGCAAGTCTGGTATGCCGTGACCTGAGGCGTGGCCGGGCAGGCGCGAATCTTAGCGCCCTGAAATTCAGACAACGCAAGGGCGATGCCAGGTGAATGGTGCGTTGAGGGGCGGATCGGGTCCGCATTTGGTGCGCCTTGCGCACGAAAGCATGCGGCGCGCCCTGTTTCGGCGAATCTGCAAACCCTGCGCCCCGTGGTGACACGCTGGCATGGCGCTTGCTCGATCACGCATTCGACGAGATTGGTTCTCGCCGCATGTCAGCCAACCCAACCGAATTGGAGACCCATCAATGAAACGTCGTCATGTCTTGCGTTCCGTCAGCGCCGCCCTGGTCGCCTGCGGAGCGCTTTCACTCACTTCACTGATGTCGCTCAGCGCATTCGCCGCCGACACGATCAAGGTCGGCATCCTGCACTCGCTGTCCGGAACGATGGCGATTTCGGAGACTGTGCTGAAAGACGTCGCGCTGATGGCGATCGACGAGATCAACGCCAAGGGTGGTGTGCTCGGCAGGAAGCTCGAACCCGTCGTCGTCGACCCGGCGTCGAACTGGCCGCTGTTTGCCGAGAAGGCGAAGCAGCTCATCAGCCAGGACAAGGTCGCCGTGATGTTCGGCTGCTGGACGAGCGTGTCGCGCAAGTCGGTGCTGCCGGTCGTCGAAGAACTGAACGGCCTGCTCTTCTACCCGGTGCAGTACGAAGGCGAAGAGCTCAGCAAGAACGTGTTCTACACCGGCGCGGCGCCGAACCAGCAGGCGATCCCCGCCGTCGAGTACCTGATGAGCAAAGACGGCGGCGGCGCGAAGCGCTTCGTCCTGCTCGGCACCGACTATGTGTACCCGCGCACGACGAACAAGATCCTGCGCGCCTTCCTGAAGAGCAAGGGCATCGCCGACAAGGACATCGACGAGAAGTACACGCCGTTCGGCCACAGCGACTACCAGACCATCGTTGCCGACGTGAAGAAGTTCGCTGCGGGCGGCAAGACGGCAGTGATCTCGACGATCAACGGCGACTCGAACGTGCCGTTCTACAAGGAGCTCGGCAACCAGGGCCTGAAGGCGACCGACGTCCCCGTGGTCGCGTTCTCGGTCGGTGAAGAAGAGCTGCGCGGCGTCGACACGAAGCCGCTCGTCGGCCATCTGGCGGCGTGGAACTACTTCATGAGCCTGAAGAACCCAGCGAACGACGCGTTCAAGAAGCAGTGGTCCGACTACGCCAAGGCGAAGAAATTGCCCGGCGCCGACAAGCCGCTGACGAACGACCCGATGGAGGCGACCTACATCGGCATCTACATGTGGAAGCAGGCGGTCGAAAAGGCGAAGAGCCTGGACACCGACAAGGTGATCGCGGCGATGGCCGGCCAGACCTTCAAGGCGCCGGGCGGCATGGTGTCGACGATGGACATGAAGAACCACCACCTGCACAAGCCGGTGTTCATCGGTGAAATCAAGGCCGACGGCCAGTTCAACGTCGTGTGGAAGACCCCCGCGCCGGTGAAGGCCAAGCCGTGGAGCCCGTTCATCGAGGGCAACGACAAGAAGGCTGACGAACCCGAGAAGAAGTAAGTCAGCGGTGGGTCATCCCGGCGCAAGCCGGGATTCACCGTTCCATGAGTGAACGGCTCACGCGACCGCGGGGCCCTTTTCCTGCCACGCGGTGGATCCCGGCTTGCGCCGGGATGACGGTTCGTGGAAGTGCGTCTCGCTTGTCTGTGGTCACCATGCCCCGCTGCTGTTCGGTCTTCAACTTTTTGTGGCTGCTGCTGGCGATCGCCGGGCCGGCGCACGCGCTCACCACCGAGCAGGTGCGGGCCCTGGCGATCGGCGACACCGACGAGCGTGCCGCGGCGATCGCGCAAACCGCGGCGAGCGGCGACCCGGCCGCCTTGGCCTTCTTTCAAGCCCTGCTCGCCGACGAAGTCAAGACGGCCGGCGACAAGGTGTTCATCGTGCGCGGCGGCAAGAGCGTCGACGCCGCCAGCGGTGTCGAAGCGGCGCTGCCCGAGGGCGCCGAAGACGTGATCAACAGCAACCGCGTGCGCCGCGAAATCGAGACCGCGCTCGCGTCGCTGAAACTCTTTTCTCCCGACGCCCGGCAGCGCGCCGCGGCGATCAAGGAACTGCGCGACGGCGTCGACGAATCGCGCCTGACCATGATTGACAAGGCGATTGCCGCCGAAACCGACGCAGCGTTGAAGGCGGCACTCGAACTGCTGCGCGCGAACATCCAGATCTCGGGTGCCGACGCGGCGCAGCGCCTGGCCGCGGCGAAGGCGCTCGCCGGCAGCGCGCATGGCGCGACGAAGACCCTGTTGCTGGAGCGCCTGAAACCCGGCGTCGAAGATGACGCGCAGGTGCGCGCACAACTGCGCGTCTCGCTCGCGGCGATCGAGTCGCGCCTGGCCTGGGGTGAACGCCTGGGCGTGGTCTTCACCGGCATCAGCCTGGGCTCGATCCTGCTGCTCGTCGCGCTGGGCCTAGCGATCACCTACGGCCTGATGGGCGTGATCAACATGGCGCATGGCGAGCTGATGATGATCGGCGCCTACGCGACCTGGCTCGTGCAGAACGTCTTCAAGTCGCTCTGGCCCGGTGCCTTCGACGCCTACATCGTCGCCGCGATTCCGCTCTCGTTTCTTGCCGCTGCGCTGGTCGGCGCGGCGCTCGAGCGCAGCGTGATCCGCTGGCTTTACGGCCGGCCGCTCGAGACGCTGCTCGCCACCTGGGGCATCAGCCTGGTGCTGATGCAAGGTGTGCGCAGCCTGTTCGGCGCGCAGAACGTGCAGGTCGAGAACCCGAGCTGGCTCTCGGGCGGCGTCGACGCTTTCAGCAACCTGACGCTGCCCTACAACCGCATCGTCATCATCGCCTTTGCCGCGCTCGTGCTCGGCGGCGTGGCGCTGCTCATCGCCAAGACGCGCCTCGGCCTGTTCGTTCGCGGCGTGACGCAGAACCGCACCATGGCGGCGTGCACCGGCGTGAACACGGCGCGCGTCGACACCTACGCCTTCGCGCTCGGCTCGGGAATCGCCGGTCTGGCAGGGTGCGCGCTGTCGCAGATCGGCAATGTCGGGCCCGACCTGGGGCAGGGCTACATCGTCGACGCCTTCATGGTCGTCGTGCTCGGCGGCGTGGGCCAACTCGCCGGCACGGTCGTCGCGGCGCTCGGCCTGGGTGTGCTCAACAAACTGCTCGAAGGCTGGGCCGGCGCTGTGCTCGCCAAAATCATGGTGCTCGTGTTCATCGTCATCTTCATCCAGAAGCGCCCGCAGGGCCTGTTCGCGATGAAGGGCCGGAGTGCGGAAGCATGAGCGTGCGTGACCGTCATCCCGGCGAAAGCCGGGATCCACCGCTGGCATCTGCAGCGATGGTGTTGCGTGGCAGTGCAGTGCAGCCGGTGGATCCCGGCTTGCGCCGGGATGACCAAGGGCGCGCCTGCTCGGCCCGCAAGCCTGGACCGGCGTGCTGATCGCGGTGCTCGTGATCGGCGCCGTCATGCCGCTGCTGAACCTCGTCGTTCCCGCGGGCAACGTGTTCCACGTCAGCGACTTCACGGTCGCGCTCATCGGCAAGATCATGTGCTACGCGATCTGCGCGCTGGCGATGGACCTCATCTGGGGCTACACCGGCATCCTGAGCCTCGGCCACGGCGTGTTCTTCGCCCTCGGCGGTTATGCCATGGGCATGTACCTGATGCGCCAGATCGGCCGCGACGGCAACTACAAGAGCGATCTGCCCGACTTCATGGTCTTCCTCGACTGGAAGGCGCTGCCGTGGCACTGGGGCCTGAGCGATTCGCTCGTGGCGCAAATGCTGCTCGTCGTGCTCGTGCCGGGACTGCTCGCGCTGGTGTTCGGTTACTTCGCGTTTCGCTCGCGAATCAAGGGCGTGTACTTCTCCATCATCACGCAGGCGCTCACGTTCGCCGCGATGCTGCTGTTCTTCCGCAATGAAACCGGGTTCGGCGGGAACAACGGCTTCACCGACTTCAAACGCATCCTCGGCACGCCGATCGCGACGCCGGCGATGCGCATGCTGCTCTTCATCATCACGGGGATGACGCTGGTCGGCTTCTTCCTGCTCGCGCGTTGGCTCGTGCAGAGCAAGTTCGGGCGCGTTTTGCAGGCGATTCGCGACGCCGAGAGCCGCGTCATGTTCACCGGCTACGACCCGCTGCGCTACAAGCTGACGATCTGGGTCATCTCGGCCGTGATGTGCGGCATTGCAGGCGCGCTGTATGTGCCGCAGGTGGGAATCATCAACCCGAGCGAGATGTCGCCCGCGGCGAGCATCGAGATCGCGATCTGGGCTGCGGTGGGCGGCCGCGGCACGCTCATCGGCCCGATCCTCGGCGCGTTTTTCGTGAACGGTGCGAAGAGCTGGTTCACGCAGGCTTTCCCCGAGTTCTGGTTGTACTTTCTCGGTGCACTGTTCATCGCGGTGACGCTGTTCTTGCCTCAGGGGCTGACCGGACTCCTGCGCAGGTCGAAATCTCTCACCAGCCTGCTGCCGCGCAAGGCGAAAACGCCCCCCGCATGACGCCCGAGCTGATGAAAGCGGGTGCGCGAGTGCGCACCCAGTACGAGGAGCGCCGTGCCGCGTCGACGGCGACGTCCGGCGGCCGCGAAACGAGCTACGGCCGGGTGATGCAACCCGGCGTCGTCGACGTCGCGCACGGCGCGATCCTCTACCTCGACGACATCACGGTCAGCTTCGACGGCTTCAAGGCGCTCAACGCGCTTGAGCCTGTCGATCGGCGCCGGCGAATTGCGCTGCATCATCGGGCCCAACGGCGCGGGCAAGACGACGATGATGGACGTGATCACGGGCAAGACGCGCCCCGACAGCGGCCGCGCTTTTTTCGGCTCGACGATCGACCTGCTGCGCATGCGCGAGAACGATATCGCGTCGATCGGCGTGGGGCGCAAGTTCCAGAAGCCCACCGTGTTCGAACACCTCACCGTGTTTCAAAACCTCGAACTCGCGCTCAAGGCGGACCGCGGCGTGCGCGCCTCGATGCGCTTTCGCCTCAGCGGCGAGCAGCTCGACCGGGTGCGCGCCATGCTCGAGCTGATCCACTTGACCGACAGCGTGCAGCGCACCGCGGGACTGCTCAGCCACGGCCAGAAGCAGTGGCTGGAGATCGGCATGCTGTTGATGCAAGACCCCAAGTTGTTGCTGCTCGACGAGCCGGTGGCCGGCATGACGGACGAAGAAACCGAGCGCACGGCGGAGCTGTTCCTGTCGCTCGAGGGCAATCACTCGCTCGTCGTCGTCGAACACGACATGAGCTTCATCGCCGCGCTCACGCAAGGCAAGCCGAACCGGCGCGTCACGGTGCTGCACGAAGGCAGCGTGCTCGCCGAAGGCAGCCTGGCCGACGTGCAGGGCAATGACAAAGTGATCGAGGTCTACCTTGGGCGCTGATCCGATGCGGCGGCCGGTCGCCTGTCATCGCGGCGAAAGCCGGGATCCACCCGTGGACGAGTCGCTTTGCCAAGCAGTGGATCCCGGCGTGCGCCGGGAGGACGAGGGGGTGCCATGCTGAGCGTGAGCGGCGTGAACCAGTACTACGGCGGCTCGCACATCCTGCGCGACGTCAGCTTCGAAGCGAATCTCGGCGAAGTGACGGTCGTGCTCGGCCGCAACGGCGTGGGCAAGACGACGCTGCTCAAGACCTTGATGGGTGTCGTGCCGCTGCAAGACCGGCAGCATCCGCCTGGCCGGCACCGACATCACGCGCGCCACGCCCTACGAGCGCGTGCGCCAGGGCGTGGGCTATGTGCCGCAGGGCCGCGAGATCTTCGGCCGCCTCAGCGTCGAAGACAACCTGCGCATGGGCCTGGCGTACCGAGCGCGGCAATGCGCCGATCCCGGCCGAACTCTTCGAGCTCTTTCCGGTGCTGAAGCAGATGCTGCAGCGGCGCGGCGGCGACCTCTCCGGCGGCCAGCAGCAGCAGCTCGCGATCGCGCGCGCGCTCGCCGCGGGCCCCAAATTGCTCATCCTCGACGAGCCGACCGAAGGCATCCAGCCGAGCATCATCAAGGACATCGGCCGCGTCATCCGCATGCTCAGCGAGCGCAAGACGATGGCGATCGTGCTCGTCGAGCAGTACTACGACTTCGCCGCCGAACTCGCCGATCGCTACCTCGTGATGGAACGCGGTGCGATCGTGCAGCGCGGTGCGGGCCAGGACATGGAGCGCGACGGCGTGCGCCAGCGCATGTCGATCTGACGAACCAGACGCTATCATCGACGCCGACGTGGTCAACCCCCTGCCGGATGCACACCTCCTCGCCCGCCGCCGCAGTTCCACCGCCCCGTTTCTGGTTCGCGGGAGTCGACAACGGGCGCGCCGACGGGGCCCGTTCATCCCGATGTGCGAGAGCACGGGAATGATCCGCCCCTCCGACGGCGGCAACGCGCTGTAGCGGATGCGCTGCACACCGAGCCGGCGAGCTGTGTGATCTGAGGTCGCACGGGGCGCTCGGCGCAGCGGGTGAATAATCGCCTGCCCATGACGCCACCCCCGCCGCCGGGCCCACCGCTTCGTCATGCCGCGTTTCGCGGCCTGCTCGGAGGTGGCACGCTCTACTTCATCGGCAACGCGATGCAGGTCATGGCCGCGGCGTGGCTGATGGTCGAGATGACGGGTTCGCCGTTTCTCGCCGCGCTCGTGCAGACGGCGGTGTTCCTGCCGATGTTCGTGCTCTCGCTGCCCGCCGGGGTGCTCGCCGACACGACCGATCGGCAACGCCTGATGCGCGGCGCGCTGCTCGTGCAGGGCGTGACCGTCGCGCTGCTCGCGCTGCTGCTGCTCGGCGGTTGGGCCGGTCCGGCGAGCCTGTTGCTCTTCACGGGCCTGGCGGGTGCGTGCACGGCGCTGCTCTCGCCGGCGTGGAACTCGACCGTCTCGGATTCGATTCCGCGCGAGGAACTGCCGCAGGCGATCGTCGCCGTGTCGATCGCCTACAACGTGGCGCGCGCGCTCGGGCCGACGCTCGCCGGCTTCGTCTTCGCGCACGCCGGGCCGGCGTGGGTGTTTGCGGTCGCGGTGTTGGGCATCGTCGCGATGGCGCAATCGCTGCGGCGCCATCCGCCGCGCGCGCACCCGGTGTCGCGCCTTCCCGCCGAGCGGCTCTGGGGCGGAACGCTCAGCGCCTTGCGTTTCGCGCGCCATTCGCCGGCGGTGCTGGCGCAGCTGCTGCGCACCATGGCCTACAGCGGCGCCGGCGCGGCGCTGTGGGCGCTGCTGCCGGTGATCGGGCAGCGCCAATTGGGTCTCGGCGCGGCCGGCTTCGGGCTGCTGATGGGTTGCCTGGGCAGCGGCGCGATCCTCGCCGGGTTGGTGATCGGCCGCGTGCGCGCGCGCATCGGCATCGAGCTGATCGTGCGCGGCGCGTGTGTCGTCTATGCGCTGGCGATGCTCACCGCTGCGTTGTCGAGTTCGCACGCGCTGGTCTACGGCGCGCTCGTGCTCGGCGGCGCCGCCTGGATGGCGGCGATGTCGACCTTCAACACCGCGACGCAGACGAGCGTGCCGCCCTGGGTGCGCTCGCGCGCGACGGCGCTGCACACGCTCTCCGCACTCGGTGCGTTTGCGCTCGCCTCCGCGTTCTGGGGCGCGCTGACGAGCCTGATCGACCTGCCGGCCACGCTCTGCGTCGCCGCCGCGGCGATGGCCGCCGGCTTGCTGCTGGCGCGGCCGTTTCCGCTGCGCATGGGGGATCGGACCGAAGTGACGCAAGTCGCGTCGATGTTCGAGGAGCTGTCGGTTGCCGACGAGCCCGATCCCGAAGCCGGCCCGGTCGCGGTGGAAATCGGCTACCGGATTCGCGCCGACCAGACCGAAGCATTCCTCGAAGCGGTGAGCCACTTGCGCGCGCCGCGCCGGCGCGACGGCGCGACGCTGTGGCGCGTGTATCGCGATCTCGGAGATCCGTCGCGCTATTGCGAACGTTTCATCGTCACGTCGTGGGCCGACTATCTGCACCAGCGCGCGCGGGCCACGCTCGCCGACCAGGAACTCGAGACGCGGGTCCGCGAGCTCCTGCTTCCCGGCGAAGCCGTCACGACACAGCACTACATCGCCGAGTTGTGAGTTGACGCAGCCGACTCCGGCCGTGCTCTGCGACGCCGACCCGAGGACGGCGCGGCCTCAGGTGCTGAAGCCAGCAAAGGCCCGCGGTGCGGGCGCGGCGTCGCGCCGCGCCGCCTGGCGTGGGAGCGCTTCGAGGCGTCGGCAGATCGCCGCGATCAGCGCGTCGCGCTCCTCTTGCAGGGCTTGCAGGTGTTCGACACGCGGGAAGTAGTCCAGCGTCACCAGGCCCTTGAAGTCCACGCCCTTGAACATCGCCCGCAGTTGCCCGGCGTGGTTGAAATTCGCGCGCGCCGCCGGTGTAGAAGAAGTGCACGTGCACGCCGCGCGCGATCAAGCCCTTCAGGATGCGGCTCGATTCGGCGTGCTCCATCTGTGGGTACTCCAGGCGCGCCGATTCGCTCGCGGCCCCTGCGCCGGCGACGCGGTAGTCGATCGGCTCGAACCTGCCGAGCCAGCGCAGCGCGCGGCGCGTCACACGGTGCAGGCCATCGTGCCAGCGCCAACCCCGGGTGCGGTAGGCGAACGGATCGATCAACAGCACCGCCTTGATCCGCGGGTCTCGTTCGGCGTAGCGAAACGAATCCTCGGCGCCTGAACACAGGCCGCCGAGCACAACGGCGCCGGCGCCATCGGCAGCAGCGCCTTGAGCGCCGTTCAGGCCCTGCTGTTGCGTCGCAAGGTCGACCGCCGCCGCGATCTCGAGGCGGGTCCGGTCTTCGAGGGTGCGGCCGGCGTGCGCCTGGCGGCTGTCGCCGACGTCGCCGAGGTCGAAGCGCAGCGTGCGAATCGTCGATTGCGCGAGGCGCCGCGCGAGTTGCGCATACAGCCGGTACGGGCCGAACTTGGGCACGAGTCCGGCGCTGATCAGCACGCAGGTGAAATGCCGTGCCCCACCATTCGGCTCCGCGGGCTCGGTGACGATTCCGGCAAGTTGGCTCTGCGGCCCGAACTGACAACAGGTCTCTAACATGCGTCGCCCCGCAGCATGGCGGCCAGGGCGCGGCTGATGCCGACGTCGGGCAGCACTTCCGACATGCGCGCGATGGCGTTCCAGCCGGCATCGAAATCGAGCTGTTCGACGTGGCTGTGCAGGCCGCCGCCGGCGTGCGCCTGGTACAAGCTGCGTTGCAGCTGCGGCTGCGACGTGATCAGCCACCCGGTCGGCAGGCTGCGCGGCGCTGCGGCCAGGGCGAGTGACTGGAGTTGGCGCACCGCGGCAGGGGAATAGGTGGCGCCGAGCAACTCCTCCCCAGCGGGCGTCGCGCGCGGGGCGCGGCCGAGGCGCAAGTGCTGCGTGCCGAGCACGTAGCGGCGCTGCATCTCGGCCATTTCGGCGTGGAAGTCAAGGCCCACGCCGACCGGGTCCCAGACGACCAGGCGCGCCAGGTCGATGCGCGGCAGCGCTTGGCTCAGCAGCGTCGCGCCCAGGCGCGCACCGACGCCGGCGATGCGCTTCGCGCCGCTGCGCCGTACCAGCTCGTGGTAGGCGTCGACGATGTCGTTCTGCCAACGCTCGCACCCTGCGTCGACGCTTTCGCCGAGCGAGTCGCCGCAGCCGAAGTAGTCGAAGCGCAGCACCGGCACGCCTTGCGCGGCGAGCTGCCGCCCGAGCCGGTTCAGGATGAAGTGGCTGCGCACATGTTCATGGCCCACCGGTGCACACACCAGCACCGCCTGATCGGTGCGCGGGGCGCAGGGCCAGTGCATCGCCCCGTAGAGGCTGCGCTGCGGGCCGAAATGGAAGATCTCGATGCGCTCCTGCATCGCGCTCGCGAAACGCTCGCGCAGCGATGCGTCTGGTGCCTGCTTGCCCAGGCGCTGGTCGCAAAGCGCCGCCAGCACTTCCAGCGATTCGCGCAGCACTTCCATGCCGCCGAGCTTGATGCCCAGGTCTTTCTGCACCGCGACGATGAACTCCATCGCATTCAGCGATTGGCCGCCCAGCTCGAAGAAGTTGTCGTCCAGGCCCACCTCGGAGACGTCGAGCAGGCGTTGCCACAGCGCGGCAAGCTCGCGTGCGGTGCCGGATTCGGCGGCGCGGGTCCGGCCGGCACCGGCCACGCGCTGCGGGGCGAGCAGCGGCTCGGGCAAGGCGCGCCGATCGACTTTCATGTTGTGGTTCAGCGGCAGGGCTTCGAGTTCGACATAACTTGCCGGCACCATGTAGTCGGGCAGGTGATCCACCATGTGGCGGCGAATCGCAGCGGTGCGTGCGGCGGGCTGGGGCGCTGCACGATCGAAATCCGCGACGTAGTACGCCACCAGAAGCTTTTCGCCCGAAGGCGCCAGCTTGGCCATCACCACGCCGTCGCGCACACCGGGGGCCTGGCGCAAATGGACCTCCACCTCGCCGATCTCGATCCGCATGCCGCGCACATTGATCTGGAAGTCGTTGCGCCCCAGGATCTCCAGCCAGCCTTCTTCGCTGAGGCGCCCCATGTCGCCGGTTCGATAGAAGCGCTGCCCGTCGAGGTGAATGAACTTCTCTGCGGTCAGCTCCGGACGCCGCAAGTAGCCCTTCACGACGCCGGCGCCGGCGAAAAAAATCTCGCCGGCGACTCCGGCCGGCAATTGATTCAGGTTCGGATCGAGGACGCGGACCGCGACGTTGGCGAACGGGCGACCGACCAGCGTGCGCGTCAACGTGGCATCGCGCGGCACCGGGAAGGTGCAGCCCATGCAACTGATTTCGCTGCAACCGTAGATGACGAACACTTCGGCGCGTGGGAAGACTTGCTTCAGCGACTCCAGCACCTCCGGGGCGATCATGTCGCCGCCCGAAGAAGCGTGGCGCACGCCGGCAAAGGCCTCGAAGTCGGTGCACTCGCGCTTGATGTGTGCGAGCAGATTCTTCAGCAGGCTCGGGCCGGCGTGGAAGATCGTCACGTCCTGCAGCGATCGGGCCAATCGCTCCAGGTCCAACACGTGCTCGCGCTCGAGCACGAGCAACGTGCCTCCTGCAGCCAGCGGCGACATCAGCTCGAACATGCTGATGCTGAAGCTGAAGCGCGCGATCGCCGGCATCACATCGCGCGCATCGATCGCATAGCGCTCTCGGGCGAGTTGAATGTAGGCACGCAGGTTCGCCTGGCTCGCCATCACGCCCTTGGGCTTGCCGGTCGTGCCCGACGTGTAGTAGACCGACGCGGTTTGCGCTGCCTCGACAGGCAGCGCCGGGTTCGTGCTCGCCAAGCCGTCGAGCAGCGCGCCGTGGACATCGAAAGCGAAGTGCGCCACACCGTCCAGCGCCAACCGGTCGAGCAGATGCGAGCGTGTCAGCACCAGCTTCGGCCGGGTGTCGTCGAGGATGGCGCAAATCCGCAACGGCGGGTAGGTCGGCTCCAACGGAACGTACACCGCGCCGGCCTTGAGGATCGCGAGGAGTGCGATGGCGATGTCCAGTTCCGGCTCGACGCACACCACGACCGCATCGTCCACCCCGATGCCGTGCGCCCGCAGATGCCGAGCGAGTTGATTCGCGCGCGCGTTGAGCTGCGCATAGCTGAGGCTGCGATCGCGGAAGCGAACCGCTGTCGCCTCGGGTGTGGCCAGGCAACGGGCTTCGAACGACTGGTGCACGAAACCGCCCGCCAAGGGTTGGCTGGGTCCGGTGCCCACGGCGGCCAGCCATTCGCGCTCCGGCGCCGTCAGCAGCGGCAACTGCACCAGCGGCACGTCGAGCGGCGCTTGCGGCGGAACGTCGGGCGACGCATCGGGTCGGGCGGTGACGTGGCCGAGCAGCATGCCGAGGTGCGCCGCGCAACGCGCGACACTCGAGGCCTTGAAAAGCTTGGCGTTGTAGGCAAGTGCGCAGGAGCGGCGCGCGCCCGTGCCCGTGACGACGAGATGCAGATCGGCGCTGCGCAGCTCGGCGCCCGATTGTGCGAGCAGGCGTTGCATGTCGGGCGCGTCGCCGAGTTCGGCATCAATGAAGCTGATCGCGGCCCGGCCGCCGCTCGGATCCCAGCCCGACGCGGCGATCGACGTGGCCTGCGCGGCGATTTGCGCGAGCAGCATGCGCAACGTCGTCTGTGCCGAGGTGTGCAGACGCAGTGCCGAGCTGCTCAGCAAGCGGCCGGACCCGAGCAGGCGCGAGCACAGCAGGGGAATCGACTCCTGGCCGCTGTAGCGCGAAAGCGCCACGGCGAAGACGGCGCTGAGCAGCGCTTCAGAATCCGCCGCAGACGCGGCCGGCAGCACGAGCGTGAACGGATGGCTCGCGTGGAGCATGCTGCTCCCCGGGGTGCGCGCGAAGTCGAACGGAAGTTGCAATGCGACGTCGTCGTTCGCCGGCGCAGCGCTGCGGGCCGTCTCGGAGCGTGGGGCGAGAAGCGATTCCATCAGTGAAGGTTTTCGGCGCTTTGCCGGCCGACTTGACCGTCTCGCGGGCCGGTCGTGCCGGTTCCGTTGCGAGGCAGCGCGTGCATACGTCACGCCGAATGAAGGCCACGTGTGGGACCGCTCCGACGACCAGCAGCCCGATGGAAATCAGGTGCGCCAGACGCGCGGTGCGCAGGCCGGCAGGCCCCACATCAACGGTCGCCACGCCGCCCACACGGCATGGAACAAATTCATCAACGGCTCGACGCGCGGCGCCAGCGCGCGCAACAGCACGACCTGAGCGTGCGGCGACGTGCTGCCCGAGCTGGCGTGCAAGGCGTGCGCGGCGCTCGTGCGGCGCGCTGCGTCGAGCAATGCGTTGCGCTGCGCCGAATCGAGCGCCGTTCCCGCAGCGAACCAGAGCAGACCGAGTGCACGCTGGCCGGCCAGTCCCAGGGGAGATTCGAGCAGGCGGCGGTCGGACCCATCGATCACGCCGTGTTCGAGCCAGACATCGTTCAGGCGAACGGTCTGCGTCAAGCGGCCGTTCTCGAATCCTTCGTCGCTCGCGGGCAGCCCCAGGCCGAGCATGTCCCAGCCGATCATCTCGGCGCCGGGGTCGAGCTCGAAGTGCATGCGGTTCTCGGCGATCGCGCCACGCCGAACCAGCGTTTCCTGCGGCAGCCATTCGAGCCTTGCGCCGGCGTCAAGGCGCGCGCACAGCGTCTGCGACGCGGCCGCGCCTGCGCTGCGGTAAAAGCGCGTCGCTCCGGGGGTCGTGAGCAGCGCGTGGCACTGTTCGGCGAGCGTCACGTCGATGCGCAACGCGTCGCCGCCGACGATGCCGCCGGGCGGATGCACGAGCACGTTGTGGCACACCGCGGCCGACTCGGGGTAGAGGCTCGCCAGCACGCGCAAGGGGCCGCTGTGCCGGTCGAACACGACACAGCGTTCGGCGCTGCGCCGATAGTCGAGATTGAGCTGGGCGCTCCAGGTCATGCGGCGCGAAGTGGGGCGGGAGCGCAGAGGTGTGGGGCAGGGCGACGTGCAGCGTCGGTCGGGCGGGCAGGCAAGCAGGCGCCGCAGTGTAGGGCCGGCCTTCGCAGCGGATCGATCCGGCGCGCCGAAGTTCCGCCGCAACGGCCTTTCGAAACCGCTGTTGCACGCCGGAGCACCGAGCGCATCCGGCCGTGCTTAGGATGGCCGCAGGCCATGGAAATCGCACTCACGGTGGCACTGATCTCTGCGGCGCTGGCACTGTTTGCGCAACTCGCGACGCACCGGTTGACCGGGTTGCGCGAACAACAGGCACGCCGCGCCGCAGCATGCGCGGCGTACCGCGCCGCCGTGCTCGACGCGCTGCGTGGGCTTTATCCGGAACCGCTCGATTGGCCTTTGAGTCCGCTCGACATCGTCACCGTTCTGGAGGGTCGGTTTGCGCCGATGCAGGCCGCGGGCGCAGCGTTTCGGCCTTACCTGCGCTGGCTGCGGCGCTGGCAGTTCGACCGCGCCTGGAACCGGTTTCATCACGGCCGCGGCGGGCGCCGTGCCGAGCGGCGCCATTTCTGGCACTACGTTCCCGGCCCGCCCGGCACGACGCCGCACGCCTGGGTCGGCGCGAACGCGCCGCTGCAAGCCGCACAGGCGGCGTTTCGGAAGAACGTGGATCGGCTGCTGCGCTTTGCGAACGAGGTCTGACGCGCGAGGCGCGCCCGCTCAGCGATAAAGCGGCCGCG
The DNA here is from genome assembly GCA_963775015.1 of uncultured beta proteobacterium. Lineage (GTDB taxonomy): Bacteria > Pseudomonadota > Gammaproteobacteria > Burkholderiales > Burkholderiaceae_C > JAEMQF01. The sequence continues at coordinate 164,455 of CAVZHI010000006.1, forward strand.
CCGCGATTCGCGCTTCGATGTCGCTCATCATCCGGTTGTAGAGCGGCGCGCCGATGCCGCCGTAGCGGCGCTTGAACTCGGCCTCGGGCATGAACTCGGGCAGGTCGCGAACGTCGGGCATGAAGTCCGCCTCCTTGGCGCCTGCCGCCAACGCGTCTTGCAGTTTCGCCGGTGCGCTCACCGCGAGCTCGCCGAGGCGCGTTCCGGCGCGGTCCGCGGCGATGTCGTTGAAGCTGAAACCGCTGCCGCCGCGCGAGTCGTCGACTTCCTTGAACAGCCCCACGGCGTCGGCGAGTGCGCTGCCGGACTCGGCAGCAAGTGTGGCCGAGATCAGAAAGTGTTTCGGGAAGTCGTCGCGACCGGCAAGCAGGACGGTGCGCGGCGCAGGCTGGGGCCAGTCGCGCGCCGCAGGCGTCAGCGTGGCCAGGCTGCGGCCGTTGGCAAAGAACGTGAGCGCGATCAGCGCGGCGCGGTTTTCGCGTGCCGCGTCGCCGCCGCCCGCGGAACGCTCGCGCGCCAGCGCCAGCAGCGGCGGCAGCAACTGCGCCAGCGACACGCCCTGCGCCGCAGGCGTCTTCGCGACCACGTCGCTCAGGCGCTCCGCGTAAGCGCGCAGGCGCTGCGCGTCGGCGGGTTGCACGAGCAGCGCGCGCAACTCGGCGCCCAGGTTGCTGCGCCATTGGTAAGCGACTTGCATCGCGCCCGGCGTGAAGCGCACGCGCTGCACGATCTGATTCGCCAGGCGCCCGGGTTCGCCGGAGCCGAAACGTGCCATGAATTGTTCGAGCGCGAAGTCGGCGAGCCAGCCCGGCACCGGCAAGCTGCCGATGCGCAAGCTGTCGAAACCCGGCACGCTGGACGTTTCGCGCAGTTGCGCGTCGATGTTCAGCCACGGTCCGATGGGGCTGCGCTCGACGCGCGTGCTCCATTGCAGCGAAGCGCCGCCGCTCAGCAGCACGAGACGGGCTGAGCCCTCGCCGAGGGACTTGGCGGCGTGGTTCAAGAGCGCGTCGAGGTCGGCTTGCGACAGCGCGACCTGGCGCGGCCCGCTGCCCTTTTGCTTGCGCGGGTCGTGGCGGTCGAGCAGGCGTTTCGCGCGTTCGACGTCGGCCGCACTCACGGCTTTGGCCGGCGCGAGCAGCGGCGCGTCGTCGAACGCCAGGAGAACCGCACCGGCGACGCCGAGCACGAGCAAGAACAGCGTACCGAAGAGAAATTTGAAGAACCACCTCACGATCCGAATCGTGCCACGCGTCGGCGCGAACGACGCGCCAGGTGCCCTTCGCTGCGACGCCGCCCGGGCCCGATTGATGCGCTTTTCCACACTCGGCGGGGCTGCGGCGCGAACTTGGGTAGAGTAGCTGCCATGTCAAACAGCGCCGCACCGTCTCCCGTCTCGATCCGCGAAGTCGGCCTGCGCGACGGCCTGCAAAGCGTCCAGCGCGTCCTGGCGACGCCGCACAAGCTCGAATGGATCCGCGACGCTTACGCCGCCGGCCTGCGCGAAATCGAGGTCGGCTCGTTCGTTCCGGCGCACCTGCTGCCGCAGCTCGCGGACACCGCCAAGCTTGTCGCCTACGCCAAGACCTTGCCCGGCCTGACCGTGTCGGTGCTCGTGCCGAACCTGAAAGGCGCGCAGCGCGCCTTGGAAGTTGGCGCCGATGCGTTGCTCGTTCCGCTCTCGGCGAGCCACGCGCACAGCCTGGCGAACCTGCGCAAGGCGCCTGACGCCGTGGTGCAGGAGATCGAACGCATCCGCGAAGCGCGCGATGCGGCCGGCTCGGCGTGTCAGATCGAGGTCGGCATGAGCACGGCATTCGGCTGCACGATTCAGGGGCGCGTCGAAGTCTCCGAAGTGCTGCGCCTGCTGCGCGCCGTGTGCGACGCCGGAGTCGACCGCGTCGGCCTGGCCGATACGGTGGGCTACGCCGATCCGCTCATGGTGACGCGCCTCTTCGAAGCGTGTTTTGGCGTCGCCGGCGCGCGCCTCTCCTGCGGCCACTTTCACGACACGCGCGGCCTCGGCCTCGCGAACGTCTACGCCGCATGGCAAACGGGAGTTCGGCGCTTCGACGCCTGCCTGGCCGGCATCGGCGGCTGCCCGCACTCCCCGGGGCGAGCGGCAACGTGAGCAGCGAAGACGTGGCGTACCTGTTCGCGAGCATGGACATCGCAACCGGCGTTGACTTCGACGCGCTGCTCGCGCTGCGCGCGAAGGTCGCGCGCTGGCTCGAAGGCGAGGCGCTGCACGGCACGATCTGGCGCGCTGGTTTGCCCAAGACGATGCGGGCGACCTTCGATGCCGCGTAACGTCGAGATCAAGGCCCACATCGCGAGCGTCGATTCGCTCGCCGCGGTGCTGGCGAATTTCGCCGACGAAGGCCCGATATCCATCGCGCAGGACGATACGTTTTTCCGCTGCGCGAACGGCCGGCTCAAGCTGCGCACCTTCGACGCCGCGCACGGCGAGTTGATTTTCTACCGGCGCGCGGACAGCTTCGGCCCCAAGGAATCCACGTACACGATCGCGCCGACAAGCACGCCTGACGCCTTGCGCGAGGCACTCACGCTCGCCTTGGGTCAGTTGGGCAGGGTGCGCAAAGCGCGCACGCTGTTTGTGGTCGGGCGCACGCGCGTGCATCTGGACCGTGTCGAAGGCCTGGGCGAGTTTCTCGAACTCGAAGTAATGCTCGCCGATGACGAGGCAACGCAGGTCGGCGAGCAGGAGGCGCGGCGCTTGATGGCGCGGCTCGGCGTGCAGCCCACCCAACTCGTTGCGACGGCGTACGTCGATCTGGTCGAAGCGGCGCGCTGATGAACGCACCCTCCCAACCCTCGGCCGGGCTGCCGCGCGAGCCCTCCGCACCCCAGCCTTTGGCCGGCCTGCGGGTCGTCGAATTCACCCACATGGTGATGGGCCCGACGTGCGGCATGGTGCTCGCCGACATGGGCGCCGAAGTCATCAAGGTCGAGCCGTTCGAGGGCGACCGCACGCGGTTTCTGCTCGGCGGCGGGAACCGGTTTCTTCCCGATGTTCAACCGCAACAAGAAGAGCATCGCGATCGACCTGCAGAAACCCGAAGGCGCGGCGGTGGCGCGCAAGCTCGCGGCGAGCGCCGATGTGGTGGCCGAGAACTTCAAGCCCGGAACGATGGCCAAGTACGGCCTGGACTACGCGGCGTTGTCGCAGGTCAACGATCGGCTCATCTACGTCGCCCACAAGGGCTTTCTGCCCGGCCCTTATGACCACCGCACGGCCCTGGACGAAGTCGTGCAGATGATGGGCGGCCTGGCCTACATGACGGGCCGCCCCGGCGACCCGCTGCGCGCCGGCACGAGCGTGAACGACATCATGGGTGGCATGTTCGGCGCGATCGGCTGCCTGGGCGCACTCGTGCAACGCGGCATCACGGGCAAGGGCATGGAAGTGCAGTCGGCGCTCTTCGAGAACAACGTGTTTCTCGTCGGCCAGCACATGCTGCAGTACGCGATGACGGGCAAGGCCGCGGCGCCGATGCCGGCGCGCGTCAGCCCCTGGGCGGTGTACGACGTGTTCACCGTGAAAGACGGCGAGCAGATTTTTCTCTGCGCGGTGAGCGACCCGCAGTGGCTGACGTTCTGCGACGTTCTCGGCCTGGCCGATCTGAAAGCGAACCCGGCGTACGCGACGAACAATCAGCGCGTCGAACATCGCGAGCCGTTGCTGAAGGCCTTGCGCGAGCGCCTCGCGGATCGCAGTGCGGCAGCGCTGAGCCGCATCATGGAAGACGCCGGCCTGCCGTTCGCGCCGATCAGCCGACCCGAAGACCTGTACGACGACGAACACCTGCTCGCCACGGGTGGCCTGGCCGACATCCGCCTGCCTGACGGCGCGCGCGCCGGCGCGACGGTGAAGACGACGCTGTTCCCGATCACGCTCGCCGGTGCGCGCCTGGGCGTGCGCCTGGATCCGCCGAAGCGCGGCGAGCACACCGACGCGGTGCTGGCGACGCTCGGTTACTCGGAGGCACAGATCGCCGCGTTGCGCGCGCAAGCCGCGGTGGCCTGAGGCGCGACACCCGCTTCAACGAGGAGACGAGATGACCCGCAAGATTCAGGACCTGGAGCGCCGCCACGCGCTGCTCGCGCTTGCCGCGCTGCCCTTGAGCGGTGTGCCCGGCGGCGCAATCGCCCAGTCGGACCGGCCGGTGCGGATCATCCTGCCGGTGGCCACCGCGTCGGGCGTGGACACGATCACGCGCGCCGCGCAGGCCGCGCTCTCCAAGGCGCTGGGGCACCCGGTGATCGTCGAGAACCAGCCCGGCGCGGGCGGCATCGTCGGCACGTCGGCGCTCGTGAAGTCGGCGCCGGACGGCTTCACGCTCAGCTTCGTCTCGAACAACCACGTCATCTACCCGAGCGTCTACAAGTCGCTGCCGTTCGATCCGATGGGCGACATCACGCCGATCGCCATCGTCGGCACGACGCCGATGATCGTGGTCGTGAACCCGAAAGTGCCGGCGAACAACGCGCAAGAACTGATTGCGCTTCTCAAGGCGAAGCCGGGCGCGATCAACTATGCCTCATCGGGCAACGGCACCATCCTGCACCTCGCCTCGGAGATGTTCGTCGACGAAGCCGGTGCGAGCGCGAAGCACATTCCGTACAAGGGTGTCGGGCCGATGCTGACCGATCTGATCGGCGGCCAGGTCGACATGGCCACTTCCGCGTTGCCGACGCTGCAGGCGCACCTCAAGAGCGGCGCGCTGCGCGCGATCGGCGTCGGCGCGGCGCAGCGCGTGGCCGCGGCTCCGGACATCCCGACGATGGCCGAGCAGGGCATGCCCGGGTTCTTGGTCGAAGGCTGGTTCGCCTTCATCGGCCCGAAGGGCTTGCCCGCCGCCGACGTGAAGCGCCTGCACGACGCCCTCAGCGCCGCCTTTGCCGCGCCCGAGGTGCGCGAAGCGATGGCCAAGCAGGGCAACGCGATCAACATCTCGAGCACCGAACACGCACAGGCGTTCTTCCGCAGCGAGATGGCGAAATACGCGAAGCTGGTGAAGAAGGCGGGGATCGAGTTGCAGTAGCGGCTGCGCGCTGCTCACGCCTTGTAGGGAACGACCCGATCCTGCTCCGCCGGATCATTGCGCGACACGATCGCGCGTGCCGGCTCGGTCGCGCTCAGGTTGATCGCCTCGTGCGGCGTGTCGGGTGGGATGAACAGGAAGTCGCCCGCTTCGCTGATCACCGATTGCGCGAGGCCCGCACCGTAGCGCGTTTGCACGCGGCCCTGCAGCACATAGATCGCGGTCTCGTAACCTTGGTGTGAATGAGGCTCCGACTTGGCGCCGGGCGGGATCACGACGACGTGCATCGACAGGCCGCGCGCGCCCGCGGTCTCGCCGGAGACGCCGACGAAGTAGGGCAGGTTCTGGCGCGTCTGGATTTCGCGGTCCGGGCGGATCGCTCGGACTGCGGGAATCGACTTGTCTTGCATGAGGCGCCTCCTCTTCAGGCCGGTTCCATGCCGTTGCTGCGCTTGGTTGCAGCCACGGCTGGGGACAGCCAGAAATTCGAACAGCGCGCGCACTGCACCTTGCTGCTTCGTCGTCGCCGCCACACCCGCCGAGAACGTGGTGATGATCTGAATTTCCGGCGGCAGCGGGCCGAGCACGCTGATGCCGCCCAGGTTCAACAACTCGCTCAACTGTTGAAACCCGAGCTCGACTTCGCCGCTGGCGATCAACGAGCCGACGGAAACGCCGGGTGGCGCCTGCACGGTTCGGCCCTTGATGGCTTCGGCAATTCCCCAGCGTTCGAAGAGTTTCACCAGGTGCGCGCCGCTCGGGCCGGTGGAGTAGCCGATGCTGCGCGCGGCGAGCACGGCACGCTTGACGGCTTCTTCTGTCGCGATGTCGGGCGCCGGAGCACCGCGGCGAACCGCGATCGCGACGCCTGAGCGAACCAGGTCGACGCGGCCGCCTGCATGCACGCGCCCGACTGCGATCAGTTCGTCGATCGCACTGGATGAGAGCACGACCGCGTCGAACGCCTCGCCGGCCTTGACTCGTTTCGCGGCGTCGACGCCGCCGACCGACTCGACGCTGACGCGCTGCGCCGAGTCGCGCTCGAACTGCGCCAGCAGATCGGCGAGCAGCTGGCGTGTCGCCATCGACGAAATGACGCGGATCGGCTCGCCCATTCCGGCCACGCGCAGGGTGCGGGGCTGAGCGTTACTTGCGCGTCTCGGCGTAGGCGAGGCGCCGCGCGAGGTGCATCTTCAGGCGCTCGGCGGCGCCTGGCGTTGCCAGTTTGACGGCGCGTTTGGCGCGGTGAACGTTGTCGCGCAGGCGGTGCAGCATCGCGCGGTTTTTCTGTGCCTTGATGGCCATTCGAACTCCAGGAGTGAGGGCGCAGACTACACGATGTGGGATGGGCGGCCGCGATTTGGGGCGATATGACCTTGCCGGCGCTATGCGCCTCGCTCGCGCATCGCCTGCACCGTCTCCCGGATCGAGATAACCCGAAATGCTGAACCGCGCCGGCGGAATGCCCGGCAGTTCGTCGATGTCGAACCAGCCCGCGGCTTCAATCTCGCCCGCCTGCGGCACGATCTCGCCGCTGACCCAGCGGGCGGTGTAAGCAACCATCAGGCTGCTCGGGAACGGCCAGCTCTGGCTGCCGAAGTAGCGCAGGTCGTCAACCTGGACCGACACTTCTTCGGCGACTTCGCGGTGCACGCAGTCCTCCAACGATTCGCCGGCTTCGACAAAACCCGCGAGCGCGCTGAACATCCCCGGCGCGTAGTGCGGCGAGCGCGCGAGCAGCAGTTCGCGGCCGCGCCACACCAGCACCATCATCGCCGGCGTGACGCGCGGGTAGGCGACGTGTTTGCACGCCGGGCAGGTGCGCGCGCGGTCGCTGGCGTGCAGTTCGGTCGGCGTGCCGCACGCGCCGCAGAAGCGGTGCGTGCGGTCCCACTCGAGGATCTGCGCGGCGCGGCCGACGACAGCGCTCAGCGGAGCGCCCAGTTTCATCATCGCCGCGCGCAGCGGCACGGCGCGCCAGCCGGGCGGCGGCTCGGGCACGCTCAAGGCCCAGCAGTCCAGCCCGTCCAGGTTGCCGATGTAGTGGCGCGCTTGCGCGCAGGGGTGCAGCGCCAGGCCGTGCGGCACCAGCTCGATGGTTTCGCCCTCGGGCAGGACCAGCTTGCCCTCGAAGAAGGCGAGCGCCCAGCAGCTCTCGGTGGCGAGGCCGGTGGGTTGGACGGCAGGTAGGAACAGCATGGCGGTGCGGTGGCTGAGAGGTGGCGCGGGCTTGGCCCCGCGCCAGGGACGCACTCTAACCCCACGCCAGGGCTTCGCCGACGCATACCGACGACAATACCCGGCCTCCCTCTGCCCACACCTCGTGTCCACCGCCATCGCCCCACCCTCCGCGCGCGCGCTCACCGCGTACAAGCCGTTCTGGGCGAAGCGATTCGGGCCCGCGCCGTTCCTGCCGACGAGCCGTGCCGAGATGGAGCTGCTCGGCTGGGATTCGTGCGACGTGATCATCGTGACCGGCGACGCGTACGTCGACCACCCGAGCTTCGGCATGGCGGTGATCGGGCGCACGCTCGAGGCGCAGGGGTTTCGCGTCGGCATCGTTGCCCAGCCGGACTGGAGCTCGGCCGATGCGTTCAAGGCGTTAGGTGCGCCCAACCTGTTTTTCGGTGTGACCGCCGGCAACATGGATTCGATGATCAACCGCTACACCGCGGACCGCAAGATCCGCAGCGACGACGCGTACACGCCGGGCGGGCAGGGCGGCGCGCGGCCGGACCGCTGTTCGCTCGTCTACGTGCAACGTTGCAAGGAGGCGTTCGGCGACGTGCCCATCGTGCTCGGCGGAATCGAGGCCAGCCTGCGCCGCATCGCGCATTACGACTATTGGCAAGACAAGGTGCGGCGCTCCATGCTCGTCGACAGCAAAGCGGATCTGCTGCTCTACGGCAACGCCGAGCGCGCCGTGATCGAGATCGCGCACCGCCTGGCGCGGCGCGAACCGGTGCACTCCATCACCGACGTGCGCGGCACGGTGTTCGTGCGCCGGCGCGACGATGCGACCGCGGGCGACTGGTTCGAGCTCGATTCGAGCGAAGTCGATCTTCCGGGGCGCCTGGACGAGCACATCAACCCCTATCAGAGCACGAGCGAACAGGCTGCAGCGATGGGAACGAGCTGCGCGAAAGAGCAGGCCGCGGGTGACCCGCTGTCACCCCGGCGCACGCCGGGGTCCACTGCGCTCGGCGAAGAGTGGATCCCGGCGTTCGCCGGGATGACGGAAGGCGATTCGGCGCGCGGCTTGGCCGTCGTCGCCATGCCGGTGAGTCGCAAGACCGGCAAGCTCGAACCTGCCGCCGCGCGAACGGACCGTGATCCGCCTTCCGTCTTACGAACAGGTGAAGAGCGACGCCGTGCTCTACGCCCACGCGAACCGCGTCCTGCACCTGGAGACGAACCCCGGCAACGCACGCGCCCTCGTGCAGCGCCACGGCAGCGGCGTCGACCGCGCGCGACGTCTGGATCAACCCGCCGCCGATCCCGCTCACGACGGCCGAGATGGACCATGTGTTCGACCTGCCGTACGCGCGCAGCCCGCACCCGATGTATGCGGATCAGAACGGCAGCCATGACGGGCCGACGAAGATCCCGGCGTGGGAAATGATCCGCTTCTCGGTGAACATCATGCGCGGCTGCTTCGGCGGCTGCACGTTCTGTTCGATCACCGAGCACGAAGGCCGGATCATCCAGAGCCGAAGCGAAGATTCGGTGATCCGCGAGATCGAGGAGATTCGGGATCGCGTGAAGGGCTTCACCGGCGTCATCAGCGACCTCGGTGGCCCGACTGCGAACATGTACCGCATCGCGCTGCAAGAGCAGGCGATCGAATCCGCGTGCCGCAAGCCGAGCTGCGTCTACCCCGGCATCTGCCCGAACCTGAACACCGATCACACGCCGCTCATCAAGCTGTACCGGCGCGCGCGCAGCTTGCGCGGTGTGAAGAAGATTCTCATCGGCTCGGGGCTGCGCTACGACCTGGCGATCCAGTCGCCGGAGTACGTCAAGGAACTCGTCACGCACCATGTCGGCGGCTACCTGAAGATCGCGCCGGAGCACACCGAAGGCGGGCCCCTCACGAAAATGATGAAGCCCGGCATCGGCAGTCCTACGAGCGCTTCAAGAAGATGTTCGAGCAGTTCAGCCTCGAGGCGGGCAAGAAGCAGTACCTGATCCCTTACTTCATCGCCGCGCACCCGGGAACGAGCGACGAAGACATGATGAACCTGGCGCTGTGGCTGAAGAAGAACGGCTTCAAGGCGGACCAGGTGCAGACCTTCTACCCGAGCCCGATGGCCACCGCGACGGCGATGTACCACACGAACCTGAACCCGTTGAAGGGCATCAGCCGGGATCCGCAGCGCGCGGAGAAGGTCGACATCGTCCGCGGCGAGAATCGGCGCCGTTTGCACAAGGCGTTCCTGCGCTGGCACGATGCGAACAACTGGCCGCTGCTGCGCGAAGCGTTGCAGAAGATGGGTCGCGCCGACCTCATCGGCAACGGCAAGCACCATCTGATTCCGACCTACCAGCCGGCGACTGGCGGTGGTTACCAGAGCGCACGGCGCAAGAACTCGACGCCGGCTGCGCCGGACGCTACGCCTCGGCGCGGCCGGATCCTGACCCAACATACGGGTTTGCCACCGCGCGAAACCGGTGCGGCCAAAGGTGGGGCGCTGCGCAAACGAAGGCCTCTTTGAGGCTGCGCGCCGCGACCATGCCGAAACGGGTTGCTTCATGTCGATCTCATCGTGAACCGTGACGCGCCTGGGGGCAGTCGGCTTGACAGTGCGGCGCTGGGCATCCTGATGCTCGACGCGAAGTTCGCCCGCGTCCACGGCGACATGGGCAATCCCCTCACCTGGCCGTTCCCGGTCCTCTACCGCGTCGTGCACGGCGCGAGCCCGCAGCGCGTCGTGCTCGAGGGCGCGGCCGGGCTGTTGCCGGAGTTCATCGCCGCGGCGCAACAACTGGTGTACCTCGGCGCCGAAGCGATCACGACGAGCTGCGGCTTTCTCGCGCTGTTCCAGCGCGAACTCGCGGCCGCCGTGAATGTGCCGGTCGCGACGTCGTCACTCATGCAGGTGAACCCGGTGCAGGCGACGCTGCCGGCCGGGCAGCGCGTCGGCGTGATCACGGTCAACGCGGCGACGCTCGGGCCGGCACACCTGCAGGCCGTGGGCGCGCCGCTCGACGTTCCTTGCGTCGGTGTGGAGAACGGCCGCGAGCTCTACCGCGTTCTGGTCGCCGGCGAAAAAGACCGTCTCGACCCGGTGCTGGCGAAGCAGGATGTCCTGGACGCAGGCCGGCAACTGATGGCGCGCCACCCCGAGGTCGGAGCGATCGTTCTCGAGTGCACCAACATGCCGCCCTACGCCGCGGCGCTGCGCGCCGAACTGGGCGTTCCGGTGTTCGACATCTACTCGATGATCAGCTGGTTCCACACCGGGCTGCGGCCACGCAAATTTCGCTGAAACGGAGTCATCACGCCGACGCGGCGAGCCAGGCCTCGACCGCTGCGTTGAATTCGCGCGGTTTGCTCTGCATCAGCCAATGCCCGGTGTCGAACTCGAGCACCTGATTGCCCGGAGTCGCACGCAGCGCCTGAAGCCACTCGTTCGACTGGAACTGGAACGGTTTGCCAAAAGCGCTGTCGATGCGCCACGCGAGCGCAAGCCACGCCTGGTAGGCGAAGACCATCAGGTTCTCATGCAGCCGGCGCGCGGCGCGGTGCGCAGGCGAACCCGCGTCGCCGATGTCCACACCGATCACGCGCCGCACGAGCTGCGGCTGGCGCAAGGCGAACTGGTAGCCGAAGACGCAACCCCAATCGTGCAGCAGCAGCGTCACCGGCGCGTCCGGGCACGCCTGTTCGACGATGTGCTGCAGGATGGTTTCGGCGCCGCCGCCTTCGATGAACACGTCGACGCCGTCGATTCTCAGGGGGGAGTCCATTGCGCTTATTATTTCCGCTCACTGCTGGAGTTCGAATGACCCTCGACAAATGGCTGCTCAGCGCGCTGCTGGGCGTGTTCGGCGCGACGGGCACGACCGCCGCGCTCGCGCAAGGATTCCCGAACAAGCCGATCCGCATCGTCGTCACCTTCCCGCCCGGCGGCGCGCCCGACATCCTGGCGCGCTTGTTTGCCGACAAGGCGCAGTTCGGCCAGACGATCGTCGTCGACAACAAACCCGGCGCCGGGGGCAACATCGGCGCCGACTTCGTCGCCAAGGCGCCCGCCGACGGCTACACGCTCGTGATGGGAACGGTGGGAACGCATTCGATCAACGGCTCGCTCTACGCGAAGATGCCGTACGACATGGTGAAGGACTTCGCTCCCGTCGCGCATGTCGCGTCGGCGCCGAACCTGCTCGTCGTGACGAACGACCTGCCGGTGAAGACGGTTCCCGAGCTCATCGCCTACATGAAAGCGAACCCGAACAAACTCTCGTTCGGCTCGCCGGGAATCGGCTCGTCGGTGCACGTGTCGGGCGAACTCTTCAAGTCGATGACCGGGACGAGCATGACGCATGTGCCCTACAAAGGCCGGCAGTTCGCGATTCCGGATCTCGTGGGTGGGCAGATCCAGCTCATGTTCGACAACATGCCCTCGGCGTTGCCGATGGCCAAAGAGGGCAAGATCCGTGCCGTCGCGCAAACCACATTGAAGCGTTCGGCGGCCGCGCCCGACGTGCCGACCGTGGCCGAAACCGTTCCCGGGTTCGAGGCGACGACTTGGTTCGCCGTGTTCGCGCCGGCCGGAACGCCGGCGGACATCGTGAACCGCATCAACGCCGAAATGCAACGCGTCTTCAAGCTGCCCGATGTGGTGGACAAGCTGAAAGCGCTCGGCCTCGAGCCGTGGATCTCCACGCCCCGAGGAGTTGGCGCGCTACCAGGCTAACGAGATGATCAAGTGGGCCAAGGTGGTGAAGGACTCGGGGGCAAAGGCCGAGTAGTCCGCGTCATCCCGGCGAACGCCGGGATCCACTGTCAGCCTTTGGCGAGCGCGGCGACTACTTCCCCGCCCCCTTGCCGATAGCGACCGGCCGGACCGGCGAGCCCGCCGAGCCGCGCTCGCGCAGCGGCAGGACCATCGTGCACGAGGTCCAGACCTTGTCCCGGGCCATCTCGGCCAGGCGCATGTTCTCCAGGTGGTGGACTCCGGCTTGCGTGAGCATGTGGTGGTGCACGCCGAACGGCAGGCCGGGCGGCGTGCCGGGTGCGGGCGGCGCCTTGCCGGCGAGCATGCCGTCGGCGACCGAGTCGACGAAGGGAACGTCCATGCCGATCGCCACGGCGCGCATCTTGCCGAGGTACAGCGCCGCGTCGTAGCCCAGGCCCGGGCCGGAGGCGTAGTACGTCTTGTCGGTGTCGGGGTCTTGCCACTTGTCGCTCCAGCCGGTGTAGACGTAGACGACGTCGCCCGGTTGAATGCCGCGTTTGGCCAGGCCCTGCGCCTTGAGCATGCCCTGCACATCGGCGAGCGTGACCACGGCACCGGCTTTCAGCGCTTCGCCCTTGCCGACGTAGGCCCTCGCGTCGAGCAGCACGGCGCTGGTGACGATCGGCGGGATTTGCTCGACGCCGAGTTTGAGCAGCGGCGAGTCGGGCGTGGGCTTGACTTGCCGGCCGGTCATGCCGCCGTAGTACACGGCGGAATCGGCCGGGAACTCGGCCTTTCCGTCCCATGGCGCGGCAATCGAGGCGAAGTGGCCGAGCGCGTCGATCTGCGTGCCTTGCTGGTTCGGCTCGGCGCCTTCGTTCAAGACCTCGCCGTTGAACGCGTGCGCGGTGAACGGGATGCCGCCGACCGGTTTGGGTTTGACCATGTGCGGCCCGCTGAACGGTGATTTGGGCATCGTGTTGCTGCGCTCGTGCGAAATCTCGTAAACCTTGGCGCCGGGTTGCGCAAGGTGCCAGGCGCAGCGTGCCCAGGTGCCTGCGCCTTGGGTATTGCCCATGCCTTTCTGATCGCCTTTCGCCCAGGGCGGCGCGGGGGTCTGTTTGCTCGTCTTGGCGAGCAGCGACGCGGGTTCGCTCGCGATTGAAGCGCCGCACGCGAGCGCGCACGCGAGGGCGACGCTGGAGTCGCAGGGCAAAGGTCTTCGGGATCGTCATGACGCTGTCTCCACGAGTTTTTCGGTGGCGCCAATCCTACTGGGAACGCGCTGCACCTCGGACCTGCCCTACATTTACGCCTCATTCAACTTTCGAGCCCGCTCATGCCGATCCGCACCGCGACCCTGAACCGACAGATCAAGAACAACGGCGTGAAGCTGCACCTGGCGAGCGTGATTCGCCAGCATTCCAAGGGCGTTGACCAGCCCGCGTCGCCGCGCGAAACGGAATTGCAGGACGAGCGCAGCGCCCTCAAGAAGGCGCGCGCCGAGCGCCAGGCCGCGGCCCTGCTGCCCAAACCCAAGGCAGTGAAGCTGGTGGCGGTGCCCAAGGCACCGAAGGCGGCGAAAGCGCCGAAGGCCGCCAAGCCGCCGAAGGAAGCGAAGGCAGTCAAGGCCGGAGCGAAGAACAAGCCGACGCCTGCCGAGAAGAAAGTGAAGAAGGCGGAGAGCGTCGAAGCGGCGAAGCGCGCAGACCGCAAGTCGGCGAAGACCTGAGGCGCTCGTCATCCCGGCGCACGCCGGGATCCACTGCGACGAGCGTTCGCCGATGCGCCGCGGCTCTTCGGCGGCGTCGAGCGGATTGCTGACGCGCCCGCATGCTCTGGCCATGACGCAACCCCTGTTTCTCGTCTTCGCAGTCTGCGCGTTCGCGAGCGGCTTCGCGCTGCGCATCATCGACCCGCTGGTTCTGCCGATCGCGCAGCAGTTCGCCGTCGCGCCCGCAAGCGCCGCTTTGCTCAGCACCGCGTTCGCACTGCCCTACGCGCTCGCGCAGCCTTTCCTCGGCCCGCTCGGAGACCGTTACGGCAAGGCGCGCTGCATCCAGGTCTGCGTCGCCGTGATGGCGCTGGCGCTGCTCGCGGGCAGTGTGGCGCCGAGTTTCGAAGCGCTGATGGCGACGCGAGTCGTCGCCGGCGTCTTTGCCGGCGGCCTGATTCCGCTCGTGCTCGCCGGCATCGGCGACGCGCATGCTCTGCAGGAGCGCCAAGTCGCGATCGGGCGCCTGCTGCTCGCCATCATCACCGGCCAGATGCTCGGTTCGAGCATCGCCGGCGTCGCGAACGACGCCTTCGGCTGGCGCAGCAGCCTGGGCCTGGCGGCACTCACCGGCCTGGGCGCCGCGGTGCTGGCGTGGACCCTGATGCCTGCGGCGCAGCTCGCCCGGCGCGCGCCGGAAATTCCGCGCGTTTCATTCATGGCGCTTTACGGGCGCGTCTTCGAAAACCCGAAGGCGCTCTGGCTCTACGCCGCGGTGATTCTCGAGGCGACGTTCGTCTTCGGCGCGTTTCCCTACGTCGGCCAGTTTCTCATCGAACACGCCGGCAGCACGGTGCAGTCCGCGCCGCGCGAGGCCGGCTTCGTTCTCGGCGCGTTCGGTATCGGCGGCCTGGTCTACGCGCTCTCGGTGCGCAAGCTGATCGCGCTGCTTGGTGTGCGGCGCATGTGCGTGATCGGCTCGCTCAGCGCTGCCACGGCGTACGCGGCGCTGCCGCTGCTGCACACGTGGTGGCTCGCGGCGCTGGCGATGATGCTCGCCGGCGCGAGCTACTACATGCTGCACAACTCGCTGCAAACCGAAGCGACGGAAATCGCGCCCACCGCGCGCGGCTCGGCGGTGGCGCTGTTTGCCTGCGGATTTTTTGCCGGGCAGGGCCTCGGCCCGCCTTTGTTCGGCGCCCTGGTGCACGGCCTGGGGTTCCCCACGGCGCTGCTTTTTTGCGCGATCGGGTTGGCGGGACTGGGCCAGGCCGTGGTGCGCAAGGTCATCGCTGCGCACTGAATGAGGAAGCGTCATCCCGGCGCAAGCCGGGATCCAGCGCCTTGGTCTGCTGCCGCGCCCTGCCTACCCGAGCAGCTCGCGCAGCACCGCGCCCGCCTGCTCGATCTGTGCCGCGCTCACGTCCAGGTGCGTCACGGCGCGCACGATGCGTGGGCCAAACGCTCCCAGCAGCACGCCGCGCGCCTTGGCCTGCGCGACGAGCGTCAGCGCGTCGATGGCGCCCGGTGCGAGCTGGAACACGACGATGTTCGTCTGCACGCTGCGCAGGTCGAGCTGCACCGCGGCGCTGCCCGACAGCATTTCGGCGAGGCGCTTTGCGTGGCGGTGGTCTTCGGCGAGCCGGGTGCGGTGGTGCTCGAGCCCGTACAGCGCCGCCGCGGTAAATATCCCGGTCTGGCGCATCCCGCCGCCGAACATGCGGCGCTTGCGCATTGCCGCGGCGATCAATTCATGCGAGCCGGCGAGCGCCGAGCCGCCCGGTGCGCCCAGGCCTTTCGAGAACGCGACCGCGACCATGTCGAACGGCGCCGCGAGCTGTGCTTCGCTCAGACCGCTCGCGACGCTCGCGTTCCACAGTCTGGCGCCGTCGAGAAACGTCTTCAGGCCGCGCTCGTGGGCGAGGGCGCAGACGCGCTTCACTTCGTCCTGCGGAAACACGATGCCGCCGCTGCGGTTGTGCGTGTTCTCGATTTCGAGCAAGGTCGTGGGAGGGAACACCGGCAGCGACGTCGGCTTGATCGCGGCTTGCACGTCGTCGACGCTGAACACGCCGCGTGCGCCGATCTCGACGAGTTGCACGCCCGCATTCGCCGCAGAGCCGCCGCCTTCGTGCCAACCGGCGTGGCATTCGCGGCTCACGAGAACTTCGTCGCCAGGGCGCGTGAGAACGCACAGCGCGACCTGGTTCGCCATCGTTCCCGAAGGCAGCCAGAGCGCCGCGGGTTTGTCGAGCAGTTCGGCGATTCGCGCCTGGAGCTGATTCGTCGTCGGGTCTTCACCGTACTGTTCGTCGCCCACCGGCGCGGCAGCCATCGCCGCGCGCATCGCCGCGGTGGGTCGCGTCACGGTGTCGGAGCGCAGGTCGATCGGGTTGGTGGCGGTCATTGGTGTCCAGTGAATGAGTGGCAAAGGTTGGCGCCGAGTATCAGCCCATGCAGAACGCGTTCAGCTTGTTGCCGTCCAGGTCGCGAAAGTAACCGGCATAGAAACCTTCGCCGCGCGGGCCGGCGGCGCCTTCGTCCTTGCCGCCCAGCTCGAGCGCTTTGCGGTGCAGGCGATTCACCTTGTCGCGCGAGTCGACGACGATCGCCGCCATCACGCCATTGCCCACGGTTGCGGGGTTGCCATCGTAGGGCTTCATGATGCCCAGGCTCGGCTTGTCCTGTGCCACACCCCACGCGATGCCGCGGCCGAAGTCCCACAGCCGCTTCGCGCCGATTTCGGCGAACAAGGCGTCATAAAAAGCCGCAGCGCGCGGCAAGTCGTTCGTCCCCAGAGTCACGTAGCCGATCATGGTGGACCTCCATCAAAGGGTGCGGAAATCCAGTGTAGCGGCGCGTTGGCGCCGATGTGACAGGTCACTCGATCGAGACGTAAACGCGATTGCCGTCGATCCGCACCGGGTAAGTCTTGACTGCGTCCAGCGCCGGCTCGCATGTCGCCGCGCCGCTGCGCAGGTCGAAGCGCCCCTGGTGCAGCGGGCACTCGATCTCATGGCCTTCGACGAAGCCGTCGCACAGGCGCGCCTGGCCGTGGGTGCACAGGTTGTCGGTCGCGTAGACCGCGTCGCCGACGCGGAACAGCGCGATGTCGCGGCCTTGCATCAGAACGCTCGTGCCGCTGTCGGGCCACAAGTCGTCGAGCGCGGCAGCGTCAATCCAGTCGGGTGTCATCATTCGCGGCGCCTTGCCGGCACGAGCCGGGTGTCTGTGAGTTCGGCGTCATCATGCCAGTAACCTGTGTACGCCGGGCTCTGGATCCTGCTGATCGATCCGATCAATCGCGACATGCGCTTCGCCTCGACGGCGTTGCCGATCGCAAGCAGGTGCACGCCGGCGAGGTCGATGCGCGCCGCGTCGGCACGGATCGCGACTTCGCCGCTGAAGTCGCTCGCCGTCGCCGTCACCTCCGAGTTGGTCACGTCCAGTGCGACGTCGGCGGCGCGCACCTGCACACCCTGCATCTGCACGATCGAATCGCGGATCACGATGCGCTCGGCGTTCAGGTTCACAAGGCGCACCCCGGAGCAGCCGTCGATCAGCACGTTGCGGTAGGCGCCGCTGTACTGCACGTCGGCGAGAGCGCTGCACTTGAGGTCGGTGGGTTCGAGCGCGCCTTGCGTGGGCAGCGGTGGCTGCGCTGCCGGCTCGGCGTCGAGCGCCGTGCTCAGCAAGGCGAGGAAGCGCTGCGGCGCTTCCAGCATCGGCGTGTGCCCGACGCCGGGCAGCGAGCGCAACTCAGCGCGTGGCAGCCTGCGCGCGAGCAGTTGCCCGGTGCGCAGCGGCGCGACCTTGTCGGCCTCGCCCCAGATGATTTGCGTCGGCTGTTTGAGCGCATGCACGGCGGAGCTGAAGTCTTCTTCCATGAGCGCGAGCGCGGCGTTGGCGTTGGCGCGGTTGCGCAGCAACAGCTCCCACGCCAGGTCGCTCTCCTTGAGGATCCGGGTCAGATCGGGCATGCCGAAGACCCGCTCGACGATCGCGTTGCCGAGCTCGGCGACTCGCGCCACCGGTTCCTTCAGCGCCTGCGGCAGGTTGGATGCCGCGAGCGGCAGGCTCGCGTTGTGTTTGGCGAACGCGGTGCGGTGCAGGATGCCGGCGGCGTCGACCAGGATCAGCTTCGCCACGAGTTCCGGGTAGGCGCTCGCCAGGCGCAGCGCAACCGCGCCGCCCATCGAGTGCCCGATCACGATGAGGCCCTGCTTGCCACAGCGCGTCAGCAAAGCCTGCAAGATCCGCGCGTAGTTGCTCGGCGAATAGCGGCCGCTCGGCACGCCCGAGTAGCCGAAGCCCGGCAAGTCGACCGCGATCACGTGATAGCGCTGCGCGAGCTGCGGCAGCACCGGCAGCCAGTCGGTGAAACCGTTCTGCCCGAGGCCATGCACGAGCAGCAGGGCTTGCGGATTCGCCTGGCCCGCCTCGACGACCAGCATGTCGCTGCCGAACACCGATTCGCGTTCGAGCCGAAACGTCCAGTCGGCGGGCAGGGTCTGCTGCAGCGCCCTGATCGTTTTCAGGCGCTCCTTGCAGTGCGTGCACGTCGGCTCTTTGGGCGAGCGCGCCGGCGCCGAGGCGCTGCTTGCCGCACCACCTCCCTGAGCATGCGCGGGCAGCGCAGCGAGGTCCAGGGCGAACAGCGCCACGCAGGCGAGGGCCAGGAGAGTGCCTCGGCGCGCACCCCGACGGGCGGCGATCTTGTCGGCAATCATGCGGCCGAAGACGTCGGGTCGACCGTCAAGGCGCGTACCGCACCCGATAGATCGCGCCGCCGAAATCGTCGCTGACGAGCAGCGATCCGTCGGGCAGGACCAGCACGTCGGCCGGGCGGCCGAGTACGGTTTCGCGGCCGACCATGTCGAGTTGCAGCCAGCCTTCGATGAACGGCTCCTGGCGTTGCACGCGCCCCTGCTCGTCGAGCACGACGCGCACCACCTGGTAACCGCTCTTGCGGCTGCGGTTCCACGAACCGTGCTGGGCGACGAACACGCTGTTCCGGTATTCGGCCGGGAACTGCGTGCCGGTGTAGAAGCGCATTCCCAGCGCAGCGACATGGGCACCGAACTTCGCCGCCGGCGCGACGAATTCGCGGCATCCGCGCTGCGCGCCGTACTCGGGGTCGGGGCTGTCGCCTTGGTGGCAGTACGGGAAGCCGAAATGCTGGCCCGCGGTGTCGATCCGGTTCAGCTCGTCGGCGGGAAGATCGTCGCCGAGATTGTCGCGGCCGTTGTCGGTGAACCAGAATTTGGCGTCGCGTGGGTTCCAATCGAAGCCGACCGAATTGCGCACGCCGCGTGCGACCACTTCGCTTGGCCCCCCTTCGGGCTTCAAACGCTGGATGTTGCCGTGCGCGCCGGAGGGCACGCAGACGTTGCACGGCGCGCCGACCGCAAAGTAGAGCAGGCCGTCGGGGCCGAAGGCGATGAACTTCGCGCCGTGGTGCGTGTCGCTGGGCAACTTGTCGGTGACGACCTTGGGTGGCGGCGGGCTCGCGAGGCGCTCGTCGATGCCGTCGAAGCGCAGGATGCGCGACACCGCCGAGACGTAGAGCGAGCCGTTGCGGTATGCCACGCCGGTGGGCAATGTGAGGCCGCTGGCCAGCGTGTGCACCTTCACTGCACGGCCGGCGTCGATCTCGATCGCGTAGACCTTGCCTTCGCGCATGCTGCCCGCGAAGACCACACCTTTGCCATCGGCAAAACGGCCCAGCGCCAGGCCGCGCGCGTTCGGCACGGCGTCGGTGAGCAACTCGATCTTGAAGCCTGGGGGTACGCGCAGCAGGTCGGGTGGGGCTGGAGCGGCGGTGGCGGGCAGGCTGAGTGCAGCGGCGAGCAAGAAGGCCGTGACTGGACAGAGGAACGCGCGGACAAGTCGTTTCATGCGACGAAGCCTACCGCGTTATCCTGCGCGGCCGACGACAATGGCCCCATGACCGCCAAGTCCTCTCAGTTGACCTTGCCTGGGCTGCTCGCCGGCGATACCGAGCGCGTGCTTCGCGACAGCAATCCGTGGTGGCGCGGCGAGCGGCTTTTCGGGTTGCCGCCGGTGCGCCGGTGGGCATTCGCGCCGACATTCAAGGGGCTGAAGGCTGGCCTCGCGCCGGTAACCGTCTTGCGCGGCCCGCGGCAAGTGGGGAAGACCACGGTGCTGAACCAAGTCATCGACAGGTTGCTCGATGAAGGCATCGCTCCGAGTCGAATCTTCCGCGTGCAGTTCGACGACATACCTCAACTCCAGCGCCTGGAAACGCCGATTCTCGATCTGGTGGCCTGGTACGCCGACAACATTCTGCTTCAGTCGATCAACGCGTACGCGCATGCCCAGGAAGGCCCGGTGTACGTGCTGCTCGACGAGGTACAAAACCTGCCCGACTGGGCAACGCAGGTGAAGCATCTCGTCGATCTTCAGCCGGTGCGAGCTATCGTTACCGACAGTTCGGCGCTGCGCATCGAGGCAGGGCGCGACAGCCTGGCGGGGCGTCTGTCCAGCATCGAGATGGGGCCGTTGTTGCTGCGCGAGATTGCCCAGCTGCGCGGCATTGGTCAGATCGAACCGTACCTGCCTTTCAATGGTCTGGCGCCGTTGAAGGACAAGGCGTTCTGGCAAGGGCTGGTCGCCTTTGGCAAAGCGCACCTGGCCCTTCGCGACCAGGCGTTCGAGTTGTTCTCAGCGTTCGGTGCCTACCCGTTGGCGCACACGCGGCCCGATGCGGCGTGGGACGAGATCGCGGCGCAACTGGTCGAGACCGTGGTGCGCCGCGCGATCCAGCACGACCTGCGCGTGGGTGAGCGCGGCCGCAGGCGTGACGAACCGCTGCTCGAGGAGGTGTTTCGCTTGAGCTGTCGTTACGTGGGGCAGTCGCCCTCGCAAGCGATCTATCTCAACGAAGTTCGCCTCAGCCAGAATGCCAACATTGGTTGGCAGCGTGTCCTGGCGTATCTGCGCTTCCTCGACGCCACCTTGCTCGTGCGCCTGATCGATCCGTTGGAATTGCGCCTGAAACGGCGCAAAGGCGCACCCAAACTGATCCTCTCCGATCACGCCTTGCGTGCGGCGTGGTTGCAGGAGCAGGTGCCGCTCAGTCCGGCGCAGTTGCAGTCGGCGCCGCACCTGAGCGACATGGCGGGCCGCATCGCCGAGAGCGCGACGGGTCAATTGTTCAAGTCCATGATCAACCTCGGGGTGCACCACTTCCCCGAGCGAGGCAGTGAGCCCGAGGTCGATTTCGTGCTGACCGTGGGTGACCAGCGCATTCCAGTGGAGGTCAAGTACCGGCGGCGCATCGATCACGCAGACACGCGCGGCCTGCGCGCCTTCATCGAAAAATCGGTCTACAACGCGCCTTTCGGCGTGCTGGTGACACTGACTGACGATTCCGGCAGCGACGACCCGCGAATCGTGTCGATGCCCTTGTCGACGCTACTGCTGATGCGCTGAACCGCTGCGACGATCAAATCGGATAGATGATCGAATTCGGAATCATCTCGCTGTCATACACACACAGCTTGACGGCGAACTTCAACCCGGCATCCGTGCGCAGCACCGTGTCCAGGTAGCGGCCGACGTTGAACACCTGCGTCAACTCGGACAGCTTGGTGCGAAACACGGCGTAATTTGCTTCGACTTCGATCGCGTTGCCCTCGATCCGCAGGACGCGCGGCACGCCGATCACGTGGCGCTGGTAGTAGGGGTCGTGGAACAGCGTCTCGCGGATCGCGTAGGCGCGATCCTTGAGCATGCCCTTGCTCTCGAACGAGAGCGTCGCGAGCGGCAGGCCGCGCTCGTGGTTCTCGCGCGGTATCAGCTTGTAGACGCAATCTGTCGGTGAAGAACTCGCACCAGCGATCCCAGTCGGCGCAGTCGACCGCGCTCGCGTAGTCGGCGTAGAGCTGCGTCAGATGCAAGGTGGTCGTCGAATTCGAGCTTCATGGCGCTTCCATCACCTCGCGCCAATAGCGGTACATGCCGCGGATCAGCGTCTCGGTGACCATGTGATCCGTGTCGCCGACGTCGCGCCCGCCGAGTTCGACGAGCGTGCGGTGAAACGGCTTGCTTTCGAAACCCGTCTGCGAGAACTCGATCACTTCGCCGTCGTCGGCGGAGACGAAGCCCGCCGGGCCGAACAGATTCGCCTGGCGCAGGCGCCGCTGCGTCATCGCGTCGTCGTCGTCTTCGAAGCCGAAGTGCGTCCACTCGAAGTTGAACGCGCCGTGGCCGGCGGGCTGGATGTGGCGCACCGACACGCTGTTCACCTGCTGCTGCAACACGATGCTCGGGAAGAGCGTCGTCATCACCGCGGTCGGCCCGCCCCACCAGGGCTCGGGGACGATGTCGAGAAAGCGCGCATCGTTCAGCGTCATGTTCGCCTTGAAGCTCGACACCGCCGTCACCTGATCCGCGGCGCCGGTCGCGCCGCGCGTCGAGATCATCGCGGCGTGGCGGTGCCTCGAATCCATCTTCAATTGCGCCTGGTTGTCGGCGCGCCACAGGCCGAACGTGACGAACCAGGTGTGCAGCAGCCCCGGGTGGTAAGGGTCCTTGATGTTCTCCTGCATCAGCTTCCAGTTGCCCGGGATGCGTTGCCGGTTGTAGCCGAGGATCTTCAGCTTGCGGCCGTTGAAGAGGCGGTCGAAGTACTCCGTGATCGCCGGGCCCATGAAGTCTTCGAAGCGATTCGATGTCAGGGTCGAACGATGCGAACACGGCGCCGCCGCGGCGCGCGACCTTGAGCTTCGTCAGGCCGTGCAAGGGTGGTGTCGAAGTCCGCCGGCATGCCGCCGTTCGACTCGGCCGCCCTGGCGCACGCCGCGCCGAAACGGCACGCCCTGCAGGTCGCCGTTCAGCTTGTAGCTCCACTGGTGGTACGGGCAGACGAATTCCTTGCGGCTCCCGTGGCGCTCGCGGCAGAACTGCATGCCGCGGTGCGCGCAGACGTTTTCCACCACGTTCAACTCGCCTTGCGCGTCGCGTACCAGGATCACGGAGCGCTCGCCGATCGCGGTGCGTTTGAAGTCGCCCGGGTTCGGCACTTCGGCTTCGAGGCCGACGTAACACCAGTGTTTGCGATAGAAGAAGCGCTCGAGTTCGCGCTGGTGCAGTTCTTCGCGCGTGTAGACGGAGAACGGGATCCGGCTCGTGCCGTCGGATTCCCAG
The DNA here is from genome assembly GCA_963775015.1 of uncultured beta proteobacterium. GTDB lineage: Bacteria > Pseudomonadota > Gammaproteobacteria > Burkholderiales > Burkholderiaceae_C > JAEMQF01. Next base: position 187,308 of record CAVZHI010000006.1, read on the forward strand.
TTCTCGCCGCTGGGGAAGTGGGTTGAGGTCTCTGTCATGGGCCGCCTTTCGCAGGCGCATCATGCCTTGCCGCGCCGCGCGCGCCAAGGACTTCGGCGACCCGGCCGCGCAGCGCGGGCAACAACTCTTCGCCGAACCAGGGGTTGCGCTTGAGCCAGATGTTGTTGCGTGGACTCGGGTGCGGCAGGGGCACGGTGCGCGGCCAAAACGCGCGCCAGTCGTGCACCAGCGCGGTGAGCGACGCGTGCTTCCCCGGCAAATGGTAGGCCTGCGCGTACTGGCCGATCACCAGGCTGAGTTCAAGCTGGGGCAGGTGCGCGAGCAGCTTCGCGCGCCACGCCGGTGCGCACTCCAGCCGTGGCGGCAGGTCGCCCGACTTGCCGGTTCCGGGGTAGCAGAAGCCCATCGGCAGGATCGCGAGCTGCGTCGGGTCGTAGAAAGTCTCGCGCGTCACGCCGAGCCAGTCGCGCAGGCGCTCGCCGCTGGCGTCGTCGAACGGCAAGCCCGACGCGTGCACCTTGCGCCCCGGCGCCTGCGCGGCGACGAGGATTCGCGCCGACGCATGCATCTGCAGCACCGGGTCGCGGCCCGAGTGGCAGGTGCGCGGCGCACAGGGTGCACGCGCGAACCTCGGTGAGCAACGTTCCAAGCGAGTGCATGGGGAATGAGTTTCGCGCGCGCTGCCGTCGGCGCTCAGCGGCAAGCGCCGATCGGCGTGGCCGTGATGCGTTGGTAGAACGTCATGTTCTTGCCGCCCAGGCGCACGTTCAACACGCCGGTGAGCCGCTGCGGCGTGAGTTCCCAGCGGGCCTCGCCGCTCGTGCCATGGCCGCCGCTGCAGTGCAGCGCGTAGACCGCGTGCGCGGGTTCGTCGAGCACCCTGGCGAGCTTGCAGTCCTGCAGCGATGCGTCGCCGAGCATCCAGAACACGGTGGAGAGATCGTGCGGGTTCAGGCAGCGCTGCTCGGTCACGACTGCGTAGCGCAGGTTCTCTTCGAGGTGCGGCATGCCGGTGTGCGTGCGCATCTCGTAAAGGCGCTGCTCCGGCGCTAGTTCCGTGCCGCGCGCAGCGACGACGCTCAGCGCCAACGCCAGCGCGCCGATGCGCCCGCGCGGCGGGCGCGGCCGGCGCCGTTTCACGCGGGGGTCCATGTGCGGAACTCTAACTCGCAGTCGCCCAGGCTCCTGGCGCAGGCCTGACGAGGGAACCGGGTCGCCCCGAGTCCGACTTGCCCGCTCGGAGCGTCGGCCCGGCGCCGTAAGATGCGGCTCGGGCCGTTGCCGGCGGCCCGACCACCTCACGAAGCGCTTCATGCTCACACGACTGTTCTGGCACGCCAGTGTCGCTGCCTTCGCCCTGTTCGGCGGCACCATGGCTCACGCACAAGCGAACTGGCCCGACAAGCCGATCCGCGTCGTGCTGCCGTTTCCGCCCGGCGGGCCGAGCGACATCGTGATGCGCCTGGCGGCGGAGAAGATGCAGTCCGCGCTCAAGCAGACCATCGTCATCGAGAACAAGCCCGGTGCCGGCGGCAACCTGGGTGCTGCCGAGGTGGCGCGCGCAGCGCCCGACGGCACCACCTGGCTCTGGGGCACCGACACGCTCGTCACGGTGAACCCGCATGTCTACAAGAACCTAGGTTTCAAGGTGAGCGACCTGAGCGCGGTGACGGTCGGCACCTCGTTCAGCCAGACGCTCGTGTGCAACCCGGCGTTCGGCGTGAAGAACCTCGCCGAGCTGGTCGCCAAGGCGAAGTCCGGAAAGTTCGCCTACGCGTCGGGCGGCGCCGGCGTTCCGGGCCATCTGTCGATGGAGTTGTTGCAGTCGATGGCGGGTTTCGAGATGGCGCATGTACCGTACAAGGGCCCGGCGCCGGCGATGCAGGACGTGATCGGCAACCAGGTGCCGTGCGGTCTGCTCGCCGGGCCGACCGTGTTGCCGCAGGTGCGCGCCGGCAAACTGGTCGCGCTCGGCGTGTCGGGAAGGAATCGTTCGCCGACGCTTCCTGAAGTGCCGACGCTCAATGAGGCGGGAGTTCCCGGCTACCAGGCCGACTTTTCGCTCGTGATGTTCGCGCCGCGCGGCACGCCGGAGGCGATCGTCGCGCGCTTTCGCCAGGCCTTTGTCGACGCGCTGCGCGCGCCCGATGTGGCCGCGAAACTCGAAGCCGGTGACCAGGTGATCGTCGGCAGTACGCCGGCGCAGGCGGCGGCGCAACTCGCCGCCGACTCGGTCAAGTGGGGCGACGTTGCGCGCCGCATCGGCCTCGGACTGGATTGACCATGGACGATCTTCCCCTCGCCCCCGAAATTCGTGCCCAGGCGTGGCTGAATACGCCCGAGCCGTTGACACTCGAAGGCCTGCGGGGTCGCGTCATCGTCATGCACGCGTTCCAGATGCTGTGCCCGGGTTGCGTGTCGCACGGCATCCCGCAGACGGTGCGCATCCAGCGCACTTTCGCCGGGACCGACGTGCAAGTGCTCGGCATCCACACCGTGTTCGAGCACCACGCCGTGATGGGGCGCGACGCGCTCGAAGTCTTCATTCACGAGTACCGGCTCACGTTCCCGATCGCGATCGACACGCCTTCCGAGCATGAAGCGATCCCGCAGACGATGCAGGCGTACGAGTTGAACGGAACGCCGAGCCTGGTGCTCATCGACCGCGAAGGGCATCTGCGCCTGAGCCACTTCGGCCAGATCGACGACATGCAAGTCGGCGCGCGAATCGCGGCGCTGCTCGCCGAAGCGCCAGCGCCCGGCAGCGTCATCCCGGCGAACGCCGGGATCCGCCGCTGACCCCGACGGGCCGACGATGAGCGCCGCGCCTGGCGACCCGGTGGATCCCGGCTTGCGCCGGGATGACTGCGCTGAGGTCGCGCGAGCAACCGGCTTCGACCTGAAGAATCTGACCCCGGAGTTCTACGCCGACCCGTTCCCGTTCTACCGCGCGCTGCGCGAGTTCGAGCCGGTGAAGCGCTTCGCCGACGGCAGCGTCTTCCTGACGCGCTACGCCGATTGCGAATTCGTCTACAAGAACCCGAAGTTGTTCAGCTCCGACAAGAGAAAAGAGTTCCAGCCCAAGTACGGCGACTCGCCTCTGTACGAGCACCACACGACGAGCCTGGTGTTCAACGACCCGCCGCTGCACACGCGCGTGCGCCGCCTCATCATGGGCGCGCTGTCGCCGAAAGCGATCGCACAGCTGCAGCCGGCGCTGATCGGGCTTGTGGACCGCCTGCTCGACGCGATGCAGGCGCGCGCGCAATGCGATCTGGTCGAAGACTTCGCCGCAGCGATCCCGATCGAAGTCATCGGCAATCTGCTCGGCGTTCCGCGCGCCGAGCGCGAACCGTTGCGCGGCTGGTCGCTCGCGATCCTCGGCGCGCTCGAGCCGGTGCTGCGCCCCGAAGTCGCGGATCGCGGGAACCGCGCCGTGCGCGAATTTCTGCGTTACCTCGAAGGCCCTGATCGCGGCGCGCCGCGCTGAGTCCCGGCGACCCGCAGCACGACATGTTGACGAACCTGATCCAGGGTGAAGCCGGCGGCGAGCGCCTCAGCGCCAAGGAACTGCTGCACAACTGCATTTTTCTCCTCAACGCCGGCCACGAGACGACGACGAACCTGATCGCCAACGGCCTCGTCGCGCTGGCGCAGCACCCCGAGCAGAAGCAGCGTCTTCTTGGCCAGCCCGAACTCGCGAAGTCGGCGATCGAAGAGGTGTTGCGCTACGAGAGCAGCAACCAGCTCGGGAACCGCATGAGCACGCAGGAGGTGCTGGTCGGTGGCGTGACGCTGCCGGAGGGCACGCCGATCACCCTGTGCATCGGCGCGGCGAACCGCGATCCGGCGCAGTTCAGCGACCCCGAGCGCTTCGACATCGGCCGCACGCCGAACCGGCACCTCGCGTTCGGCAGCGGCATCCACCAATGCGTCGGCATGGGCCTGGCGCGATTCGAGGGTGAAATCGCGATCTCACGCTTCCTCGCGCGCTTCCCGAACTACGCCTTGGCCGGGTCCCCGGTGCGCGGCGGGCGCGCGCGCTTCCGGGGGTTTCTCAGCGTGCCGTGCACGCTGCAAGGCTGAAAAGTTTCAGCTTCGGCTTACTTCGCCGCCAGCCCGTCCAGCCCCGCCTTGGCGACAACGCCGTCTTGCTCGGACGAGCCGCCGGACACGCCGATCGCGCCGATGATCTTGCCGTCGACGACGATCGGCAAGCCGCCTTCGACCGCGTTCGCGCCGCGCAGCGTGAGGATGCGAAGGCCCGCGCCGCCAGCGGCGAGCGCGTCCTGGAACACCTTGGTCGGGCGCCGGTAGATCGCGGCCGAGGCGGCCTTGTCCTGCGCCACGGCAACGCTGGCGTACTGCGTGCCGTCCATGCGCTCGAAGGCGACGAGTTGGCCGGCGGTGTCGACCACCGCCACCGCCATCGGCAGATTCTGCTTGCGCGCGTCGGCGATCGCCGCAGCCAGCGTCTTGCGCGCCTGTTCGTGGTTCACGTTCGTGCCGTATTGCGGCACTTGCGCCTGCGCGGCGCCGAGCAGGCACCACAGGGCGGCGCCGGCGAGCAGGGAATTGACTGATTTCGCGGCCATGCGCGTCTCCTTGTTTTGGGTTGATGAGGACCGAATGAACTGAATGCGTCGACGCGCGCGATCGCACGGTGCCGACGGCCGGCAAGCGTAGCACGCAGGCGTGACCCGTCGGCAATCTGCCGCCATGCTCGTTAGTGCCGATGCCGGTGCGCCGGCCGGGGCAGAAAATGATCCGCATGAATGCGCCGCTGACCTCGCTTCCGGCATCGCAGCGCATCGCCACGCTCGACGTCATTCGCGGTACGGCCCTGCTCGGCATCTTGATCATGAACATGCCGGGGTTTGCGACCTCGTTCTTCATCGAGGCCGATGGTTCGCATCTGTGGACACACCCCGTCGACCAGGCCGCAGAGCAGCTGCGCGACATGTTCTTCTCCGGCAAGTTCAACAGCATGTTCAGCCTGCTGTTCGGCATTGGCTTCACGCTCCAGTTTGCGCGCCTGCAGCAGGCTGACCCGCAGCATGCGAACACGATCTATCTGCGCCGGCTCGTCGTGCTGGGCGCAATCGGGCTCATCCACGCCACACTGTTCTGGACCGGCGACGTGCTGCACGTCTACGCCGCATTGGGCGTGGTGATGTTGTTCGGCTTGCGCCGCGTGAGCGACCGCGGCTTGCTCGTGCTGATGGCGCTGTGTCTGCTGTACCCGGCGTTGTCGGGGGCGCTGCGCCTGCTCGTCACGACGCCTGAGGTCACTGCGATGCTGGTGACACAGGCGCAAGCATTCGAGGCGAGCAACAACGCCGCCTATGGGCGCGGCAGTTTTGTCGACGCGGCGTTCGAACACGCGCGCGAGTTCGCGTACTTCTACGGCACGCGCTGGTCACTTTGGAGCACCCTGGGCTTCTGGGTGCAGATGGCGCTCACCATGCTGCTCGGGCTGCTCGCCGGGCGGCGCCGCTGGGCGCAGCGCATTCCCGAACTGATGCCGACGATTCGCCGGCTCCACGTTTGGGCTCTGGTTCTGCGGCATCGCTTGCGGTGCCTTGTTCACCGTGATTTTCGAGCTGCAACGTGCCCCCGGTCCAACGCCGCTGAAACTGCTGGGCAGCGTGGCCTACTGGGTAAGCCGGCTCAGCCTGATGATCTTCTACGTGCTCACGATCGTGCGGCTCGCGCAGCACCCGGCCTGGGCGCGGCGCTTCGAGCCCATCGCCGCTGCCGGGCGCATGCCGTTGACGAACTACCTGATGCAAACCGCGATTTGCACGACGCTTTTCTACGGCTGGGGATTTCAACTCTGGGGCAAGGTCGGGCCGGCGTGGGGCCTGTCTCTGGCGGTTGCGATCTTCTTCGTGATCCAGGTGCCCTGCAGCCTGTTGTGGCTGCGCAGGCACGACCAGGGTCCGATCGAGTGGATCTGGAGCCGGCTGACGTACGGCAGCTCGAACAAGACCGCGCTGCGCCCGGCCGCCTAGCCGCATGCGCGACGGGCGGCCGAGCCGGCCCGCGCAACAAACGAAACACAAGCCCGCTCGCGGCGCAACCGAAGCGATACGCGCGCGGGTAAAACTCGGGAGGTGCAAAGCGCGCCCCCGATTCAATCCGATCGATATGATTCCCTCTCACCCACTGCAGGGCCGCAGGCGGCGGCCGCGCTGCGCATGCTGGAACCCGAAGCGGTAGCCAAGCCGACGCTGATCGTCGTCGACGACGAGCCCGAGCTGCGCCATCTGCTGCTCGAGTACTTCGTGCGCCACGGCTTTGACGTGCGCGTCGCGGCCGACGCGGTGCAGGCGCGTGCCCTGGTCGCGCAGGCGCGGCCCGACGTCGCCATCCTGGACGTGAACATGCCCGGCGAAAACGGGCTGTCGCTGGCACGCTGGCTGCGCGATGCGTTTCCCGGCATGGGCGTCGTGATGCTCACGACCGTGGGCGAAGCGGTGGACCGCGTCGTCGGTCTCGAACTCGGCGCCGACGACTACATTCCCAAGCCGTTCGAGATGCGCGAGCTGCTCGCGCGCGTGCGCGCCGTGCTGCGCCGCGTGCACGTGCCGCACGCGGCGCCCGACGCTGGCGCGGCGGTTGCCGCCGTTACCGGGCTCGCGCCGCAGGCGGGCGCTGCGCAGACCGCTTCGTCGCGGCGCCAACGCTTCGGCGCGTGCACGCTCGACCTCGACCAGCGTCGCCTGTTTGGCGCGAGCGGCGCGGAAATCGAAATCAGCGCCGCCGAATTCGACCTGCTCGCGCTGTTCGCGAAAAACCCGAACCGTCCCTTGAACCGGGATCAGATCATGGAGCAGGCGCACAACCGCGGCTGGGACGTGTTCGACCGCTCCATCGACCTGCGGATCATGCGCCTGCGGCGCAAGATCGAACGCAACCCCGACAAGCCCGAGGTCATCAAGACGGTGCGCAACGTCGGCTACGTGTTCATCGCGCCATGAGCGCAACGCTTGACGCGCGCCCGGCGCCAGGCCACGGCAGCGCCGCGGCGCTCACGCAGAGCCATGAAATGTCGGCGCAGCGCCTGTTGCGGCGCTACCGCAAGCTGCTCTGGCTCACGGTGGCGCCGGTGTTCGTGCTGCTCGCGCTGTTCGCCCAGTGGCAGGGCGCGAGCCAGTACCAGCGCGCGCTCGACAGCGCCGTTGCCGACGCGCGTGCCCATGGTGTGGCGATCGACGCGGCGGTGGCGAGCCTCACTGACCACGTGCTCGATTTGCAGCGCCGCGCGCACCGCGAGCTCACGCTGGGCAGCGCCGCGGCGCCAGCGGATCGCGCCATCGCCGCGGCGGTCAAACTGCATCGCACCAGCGGCGCTGGTGCAGACGCTTACACGCTCGACGCCTTGCCCGAGTTGGTGCGGCGCGAAGTGGCACAGTTGCTTTGGGTCGACGCTGCGCCGCCGACGCCGCAAGCGCTCGGCATGCTGCAGTCGCTGTCCAGCGTGATGGAACTCGCGCACTTGCGCAATCCGGACCTGGCATGGTCCTACCTGTTCGGTTCGCCGCAGCGCCACGTGGCGCTGTTCCCCTGGGTGCCGAGTCAGGACACGGCTGACGCGCTGGGCCAGCCGACGCTGCACGCCGCGCTCGATGCGTGGTACCGCAACGACCTGTTCGCGCACGGAACGCCGGAGCGCAACAGCGCGCGCCTGCCTTACTGGACCGCGCCTTATGCCGACGCCGACGGTCGCGGGCTGATGGTGTCGCGCGCCGCCCCGCTCTATCACGGCGGCGAGTTTCGCGGCGTGGTCGGCGCGGACCTGAAACTCTCGGTGCTCGAGCGGCTCCTCGGGCGCTTGCCAAGCTCGCCGTGGCGCGCCTGGATCGTCGACGATTCCGGGCGTGTCATCGCGGATCGCAGCCGGCCCCTCGCGGCGCCGGCGCTCGGCGCCACGCGCGGCGCCGCGGCGGTGGGCGCGGGCGTGCTGCCCGGCACGGCCCAAGTCGCGATTCCTGCCGCGAGTGGCGCGATGCCGCCCGGCGCCACCGCGCCGCGCCTCGAAGAGCGCCTGCCGCCGGGCGTTGGCGCAGCCGACATCGCCGCCGCCGCGGCTGCACCCGGGCGCACGCATGGCGTGGCCGGGCAGCAGCTGATCGCGCTGCGCACCCCCGGCGCGCCGTGGACGCTGGTGCTGCTCGCACCGACCACGGCGCTCTGGCTCGACGTGCTGCCGCTCGTTCTGCCCTACCTGCTCATCGGTGCGGCGCTGCTGCTCGTGCTGCTCATCGGGCAGTCGATGCTGCAGTGGCGCATCATCGTTCCGGCGCTGCGCGTGATGGGCTACCTGCAGCAGATCGCGCAAGACCACCACGCGACCGAGCCGAACCTGGGGCCACGCTGGCAACCCTGGGTGCTGACGATCACGCACACCTTTGCCACCTTGCGCGATTCGCTGCGCCGCGAACGCCGCAGCGAGGCGTTCAAGACTGCGGTTGTCGATCATGCCCTGGCGGCGATCCTGACCACCGATGCCGAGGGGCATGTCGTCGAATGGAATCCGGCCGCCGAAGCGATGTTCGGCATCCCGCGCGAGCAGGCCCTGGGCGCTGACGCGAAGGCGCTCATCATCCCGGCTCGGCATCGCGCCGGTTTCGGCGCCGGAACGAACTGGCTCAAACCGGGCAACGAACACAGCATCATCGACAAACGGATTGAGCTGAGCGGTCTGCGCGCCGACGGCAGCGAGTTCCCGGTCGAAGTCGTCGTGTCGCGCATCGAGGTCGACGGCGTGCGCCACTTCTGCGCCTTCGTCAACGACGTGTCGGAACGGCGCGAAGCGGCGCGCCAGATCGAACACCAGCGCGAGGCATTGCGCCAGAGCGAAAAGCTCACCGCCATGGGCAGCCTGCTCGCCGGCGTCGCGCACGAGTTGAACAACCCGCTCGCCATCGTTCTCGGCCGCGCCAGCCTGCTCGAGGAGAAGTGCGAAAACGCACCCACTTTGCGAGCCGACGCGACGCGCATCCGCGAAGCGGCGCAGCGCTGCGGCCGCATCGTCCGCACCTTTCTCAACATGGCGCGCAGCAAGCCGGCAGAGCGCGCTCCGGTGGCGCTGAACGACCTGGCGCGCGCCGCCGCCGACATGCTCGGCTACACGCTGCGCAGCCACGCCGTCGACCTGCACCTCGAGCTCACCGCCGACCTGCCGAGCGTGCTTGCCGACGCGGACCAGATCGGCCAGGTGATCCTGAACCTGCTCGTCAACGCGCAGCAGGCGCTCGCGGCGCATGAGGGCGAGCGCCGCGTCGACGTGAGCACGGGTGTCGACGATGCGCCGAACGGCGCGCGCGTCTGGCTGCGCGTCGCCGACAGCGGCGCGGCGATTCCGCAAGCGGTGCGCGAGCACATGTTCGAACCGTTTTTCACGACCAAACCCGAAGGCAGCGGAACGGGTCTCGGCCTGTCGGTGTCGCGAACGCTCGCGCGCGACCATGGCGGTGATTTGGTGCTCGAAGCGGCGCAGCCGCGCGGAACGAGTTTCCTGCTCAGCCTGCCGCTGGCCGAAGCGCCAGACGCCGCGGCGCGGGTCGAAACCGGTGCGCGGGAGGCGGCGTGAACTCAGCGCCGCGCGACGACGACAGCGCGTTGCAACGCAGCGAGCGCGAACTCGCCGAGAAGAGCGCGCAACTGCAACTCAGCGAGGCGCTGAAAACGGCGATCGTCGACAACGCGCTTGCCGCGCTCGTGTCGACCGACGCGATGGGCCGGATCGTCGAGTTCAACCCGTCGGCGCAGGCGATGTTCGGCCACGCGCGCGCCGACGTGCTCGGCCGCACCGTCGGCGAAGTGATCGTGCCGCAACGCCTGCGCGCCCAGCACGACGCCGGGATCCGCCGCGCCCAGCAAGGTGCTCCACCGCGCGTGCTCGGCCAACGCGTCGAGATGCAGGCGCTGCGTGCCGACGGCAGCGAATTCCCGATCGACATCGTGCTCTGGCGCACCGACGTCTCGGGCGCGACGTACTACACGGCGTCGATCGTCGACGTCACCGAGCGACACGCCTCGGCGCGCCAGATCGAGCGCCAGCGCGAGGCGCTGCGCCAGAGCGAAAAACTGACTGCGATGGGCAGCCTGCTCGCCGGCGTGGCGCACGAGCTGAACAACCCGCTCGCGATCGTCATGGGGCGTGCCGGCCTGCTCGTCGAAAAATGCCACGGCGACGCCGAGACCCTCGCCGACGCGCAGCGCATCCTCGAAGCGGCTGAGCGCTGTGGGCGCATCGTTCGCACCTTCCTCAACATGGCGCGGCGCAAGCCCGCGGCGCGGCGCGGCGTGAGCCTGGCTGAATTGGTTCGTGCCGCGGCCGACATGCTGCACTACAGCTACCGCAGCCAGGGCGTCGAGCTCGAAATCGCGCTCGACGAGCGCCTGCCCGCCGTGCTCGCCGACGCAGACCAGATCACGCAGGTGCTGCTGAATCTGCTGCTGAACGCGCAACAGGCGCTCGTCGCGACACCGGGGCAGCGCCGCGTGCGGGTCGATTCGGGCGTCGCGGCGCAGCCCGACGTCGCCGCACCCGGCATCTGGCTGCGAGTCGCAGACAACGGACCGGGCGTCGGCGCGGCGCAGCGCGAGCGCATCTTCGATCCCTTCTTCACGACGCGCAGCGACGGCACCGGAATGGGCCTGGCGATGGCGCGCGCGCTGGCGCGCGAACATGGCGGCGACCTGGTCCTCGAGCCCGCAGGGCAGGGCGACGGTGCGAGCTTCTGCCTGACGCTGCCGCTCGGTGAAGTTGCGCCCGAAGAAGCCACCGTCTCCCTCATGGAGCCGCCTGCCGCGGCGGCGCTCGCGCGCATCCTCGTCGTCGACGACGAGCCGGAGATCGCGCAACTGATGCGCGACATGTTGGAAACCGCGGGCTATGAAGTCGCGAGCGCCGAATCGGGAGCGGTCGCGCTCGAGCTGCTCGACGCAGCGCGCTTCGACGCCATCGTCTCCGATCTGCGCATGCCCGACATGGACGGCGCCGCGCTGTGGCGCCAGGTCTGTTCGCGCCATCCCGAACTCGGCGCGCGCACCCTGTTCGTCACCGGCGACACACTGTCGCGCAGCGCGCGTGACTTCCTCGCCTCAACGCGCTGCCCGAGCCTGGACAAGCCGTTCGCGAAACGCGACCTGCTGGAAAGCCTGGGCGCTCTGCTCGTGACGCACCAGGCGCCCTGAGGCGGCGCGTATCGCTCTCGCTGCGACGGCACGAATCGAGGCCTCAGGCCAAGACGTTCAAGATCGGCAGCATGCTGCCGATCAGCGCCGCCCCGAGCGGCACCGCAAACAACAGCACGGCGCGCCGGGCCTTGTGCTGCGGGATCGGGCGCGGCGCCGGCGCTTGCACCAGATCTTCGGCAAAAGCTTCGCTGCGGTAGGGCGCGTGCAGCAGCGGCGTTGCGGCGTAAACGAGTTCGGCGCGCCACGGGTGGCGCGCGCTGCGTGTCGGGTTGGCGTCGCTCGGTGGGTTCGGGGTTCTCATGGGAAATGTCCTGTGCAGATTCAGTCTCAATCGGTGTAGGCCAGGAGGCGCGGCCAGTTCGGGCGCGTGCCGTCGCTCGCGGGAAAACCTGGCGCGAGCTCGACGATGCGCACGCCGACGCGGCGAATGCCACGCCGGTCGACATGGCCGAGTTCGCGCATCAGCCCGCTGCCGAGCGACACCGTGTGGTCGAACTTGCTGTGGCTCGGATCGTGGTTCGTCCAGCTCGGCTGGTCGTCGAGTTGCAGGCGGCTCGGCGCGGTGCGTGGGTCAGCGCCTGGCTGGCAGAGCGAGCGCGTGATGGCGTTGCGCTCTTCGAGGGTCGGTTCGGTCAGATGTTGCAAGATGCGCTCCCGCTGAATTTGGAGCAGTCATCTTCGACGCCGCGTGTTTCAGGATGACTACAGCGCGGCGATTGGAGTGTTTCCTTTGTTGCCGGCTCGCGTCGTGCCGCCCAAAAAGAGCTCAGAGCCTGTGAATGAATCCGGCGCGCCCGAGCGGGCGCTCCAGACGGTGTCGATCTAGGCGCAAAGCACAGCCATAGCTCGGGCTATGGCGAGCATTTGCAACGACGAGCGGCGCCGTCTGGGGCGCACGAACGGGTGTGCTGGATTTGTTCACAGGCTCTCAGATCACGACTTCGATCAAGACCGGCCCCGGGCTCGCCAGGGCACGGCGCAGATGCGCCGCAAGCGCGTCCAGATCGTCGACTCGCGACGCCGGGACGCCATGGCCCTTGGCGAGCGCCACCCAGTCCAGCGCGGGCCGGTCCAGGCTCAGCATGTCGGTCGCGCGCTGCCCCGGTGTGCCGGCGCCGACGCCGGCGAATTCGCCGCGCAGGATCTGGTACGAGCGGTTTGCCAGGATCAGCGTCTTCACGTTCAGGCCCTCGCGCGCCATCGTCCACAACGCCTGCAGCGTGTACATCGCGCTGCCGTCGCCCTCGAGCAGGATCACCGGCCGCCCGGGCGCGGCGATCGCGGCGCCGGCAGCGGCGGGCGGGCCGAAGCCGATCGATCCACCCATGAGGTTCAGCCAGTCGTGCGGCGGCGCGTTGGCTGTTGCTGCGCCGAAGTTGCGGCCGACCGAAATCGATTCGTCGATCACGATCGCGTTTTCGGGCAACAGTGCGCCGAGCACGGCGGCGATGCCTTCCGGTGTGATGCGGCCGCTCGGCAAACCCGGACGGTCCAGCGGCGCCAGATGCGCCGGGGCGAGCTGGCGCGCGCCCAGGCGATCGGCGAGCGCTTCGAGCGCGCCGACGATGTCTTCGTCGACCGCGGCGAGTGGCGTCGCGGCGCAGGCGTCGGGGATCAGCACGCTCGGCTTGCCCGGATAGGCGAAGAACGCGACGGGCACCTTGGCGCCGACGAGAACGACGTCGCGAAAGTCCTGCAGCTTCTTCAGCGCCGCGTCGACGACATAAGGAACCCGCATCGCGCGCACCCGGCCTGCGCCGCGTTGCAGGCGCGGCACGTTGTACTCGAGCAGCAGCGTGCAACCGGTTTTCGCGGCGATGCGCCCGGCGAGTTGCAACGCTTCCTCTCTCGCGCCAATTCCGCCCAGCAACAATGCCGCCGAGTTGGCCGCGCTGAAGTGCCTGCGCCGCGGCGTCGATCGCCTGCGACGACACCGCGCGCCGCGGCGCGACCGGCAGCGCCGGCGCAGCGCCATCGGCTGCGCCCCACGCCGTGTCGGCAGGCAGGATCAGCGTCGCGATCCTTCCCGGCGGCGCCTTCGCCTGCGCGACGGCTTGTGCGCCGTCGCCGGCCACCGCCGTCGAACTGCGTGACGTGCGCACCCAATGCGCCATGGTGCGCGCGATGCCTTCGATGTCGGACGTGAGCGGCGCGTCGTGTTCGAGGTGGTAGCTCGCGTGCTCGCCGACGATGTTGACGATGCCCGAGCCCGCCTTCTTCGCGTTGTGCAAGTTCGCCGACGCATTCGCCAGCCCCGGGCCGAGGTGCAGCAGCGTTGCCGCGGGCTTGTCGGCCATGCGGTAGTAGCCGTCCGCCGCGCCGCTGACCACCCCCTCGAACAGCCCGAGCACGCAACGCATTCCGGGCACCTGATCCAGCGCTGCGACGAAGTGCATTTCTGACGTTCCGGGATTCGCGAAACAGACTTCGACGCCGCTGCCGACGAGTGTGCGCACCAGGCTCTGTGCGCCGTTCATGGGGTGGGGGTTGTTGTCGATGATGCTCATGGTGGCGGTGCTTCTTCGAATGGGCTTGTTTAGCGCGCCGGCCGCGGCTCGACGATGGGGAACATTCCGGGGAACGGCTCGATCATTCCGAGCACCTCAGCGAGTTCGAGAATACATCCACACTGCCGGCCCGAAATGGCTGGCCGACAAGTCCTTCTTCGAGCAGCCTGGGCTCGAACTGCACATCGCCCACTCTGGCAACTGCTTGACGCGGGCAAGTTGATGGCCGGTGGCCTCTTCCTGCAAGGGCCGGGCGGTGGCATGATGATTCCTGAACGGCGTGTGTCGGAGCAGGAGATCACCGCGTTCGCCAATGCCGACCCGGCGGTCACGTCCGGTCTCTTGAACGTTGAAGTGCGGCAATGGCTGGTCGGCATGAAGAGCAGGTGAACACGATCCGAGAGGCCGCAGTCTTCATCATCATCCACACTGGAGGAACACGATGAACCCCGTGGTGCACTTCGAGATGCCGTATGAAAACTCTTCGCGCGTCGCCAAGTTCTACGCCCAGGCGTTCGGCTGGCAGACCCAAGCGCTGGGCGCGGAAATGGGCGACTACTAAGGTCCGCTGCCGGCACAGATGCCGGGCTTGGTGCGGCGCCGCTTATCGAGCGACGCCCACGCCGCAAGCGAAGCCGAGCAACAACGCGCCGAGCACTGCCAGCCCGAGGTAAAGGCGGGTACGAGGAGGCAGCAGCGCGAGCGTGAGCCGCAGGCCTGGTGGTTGCGCGGGCGGCGTGCGCTGCGCCGGCTCGGCATTCGCATGCTCTGGCAGCGGCTCCGCGCCGGGTTCAGCTGGGTGAGCGCGGCCCATCTCGCCGTACGCGGCTTCGTCAGCGCGTGCGGCTCCGGATGCAAAACAGTCGCGCACAAAGCGGCCGATGCGCTCTGCAGCTTGCGTGGCCTCGGGAAGGAAGTGAAACAGCGGGAAGACATGCGGCATGTCGTGCCACACCTCGAGTGTCGCGCTCGGGCATTTGCTCGCGAAGCGAACCGAGTCGTCGAGCAGGAGTTCGGTGCTGCCGACGAGCATCAGGATCGGCGGCAAGCCGAGCAGGTCGCCGTGCAGCGGCGACACATGCGGGTGCGTGCGCAGCTTCTCGTCGCGCAGATACAGCGGCGCGAGGGTGTGGAACAGGCTCGGCGCGAACATCGGATCAATGCCGTCATTGCGCCGCATCGAATCGCCACTGAACGCGCCATCGGTCGCCGCTGACATGACGACCGCGCCCGCGGGCAGCGACAGGCCTTCGTCGCGCGCGCGCAGCAGCAGGCCGAGCGCGAGGCTGCCCCCGGCGGAGTCGCCGGCGAGCATGATCTTGGTGGCGGCAAAGCCGCTCTCGAGCAGGAAACGGTACGCCGCGATGCAGTCGTCCAGCGCCGCCGGGCACGGGAACTCAGGCGCGAGGCGATAACTCGGCATCAGCGCGCGCGCCTGCGCCTGTGCGCCGATGCGCGCCGCCAGGCCGGCGTGGATGCGCGGCGTCTCGATGATGAAGGCGCCGCCGTGCAGGTAGAGGATGGCGCGGTCCTTGCGCGCACCCTTCGCATCGATCCACGACGCCTTGATCGCGCCAATGTCGATCGCACTCTGTTGCGCATCGTGCGGCGGCTTGGGATACGCCTGGTCGATGCGCGCGACCCATTTGCGAATGTCGCGGTAGTCGGGATTCGCCGCGAGGTGGTCGCGCGCCAGTCGCAACGCGGGCGCGAGCGCGTTGCGCGTCAGGAAATCGGGAAGTTGCATCGGTTGATTCTGGGCCAGACCCAATGCAGAAAGGGGTTCGGCTTGCGCCGAACCCCGTATCCATCAGCGGATCGGGCCAGGCGTCAAGCCGACGCGCGCTTGGCGAATTTCGCCGTGCGCTTGGCGCCCGCCTTCAGCGTCGCCTGCGCCTTGCGCACCACCGGCGCCGCGCGGCGCTTCGCTTGCACGGCGGCCTTGCGCGCCAGGCTGCGCACCGGGCGCGCGCCGGCGGAATCGGCGAGCGCATTCGCACCTTGCGCGACTTTGTCCGACACGGCGAGCGCGACCTTGGCGCCACCCAGGCTGAAGCGCGCGATGCTTTGCACGCTGCGCGCCAGACGCGGGTTATCGATGCGCGCGGCGAAGCCGGCGAGTCGCGAGACTTGCGCCGTGGCCGCTGCCGAGCTGAACTCGATCGCCTGCTCGGTGCGCTGCGCGACTTGGTCGACGCCCTTGACGATCGCTTCGCTGACGCTGCCGCGAACCTGGTTCAAACGCTCCGTCGCGCGCGGCGCGATCTTCGCGGTGCGCGGGTATACGGTGTTCTCCAGGGCGCCGTTCAGCGCGTCGATCAGGCGCTTGCCGCCCAGGCGATACGCGACGACGGTGCGCGACGCAGCGTGGCGATAGTTCTCGAGGGTTTGCAGCGTGACGCTGCTCAGGGTCGTCTGGCTCATGGTGTGTCTGTCCTTGGGGATTGGCGATGTGATTGCATCGGAGGCCGCGAGTATCTGCGCCGAGTTGTAGAGAGCGATACCCAGATCCGCCGCTTTCTCTAGGGGCAGCTCCCCAGAGCCGCCAAGGCGCTCACGCGAACTGGGCGCCCTTTTCCTCGAGCAGCGCGCGCAGCACCGAGCGGTGGCAGTGCTGCTCGTCGTCGCAATAACACCCGACCGAGAAGTTCGATTGCCTGGACAGCGACGCGAGCAACTCAAGCGCGTGCGCATTGTTCGGCTCGGCCATCTCGGCGCGGTATTTCTTCTTGAACGCCGCCCATTCAGTCGGCGTCTGCGCGGCCTGCGCGATCTTCATCACCGGGAGGCTCGGCGCGAGGTTCGGGAACCAGACGTCGTACCAGTCGCGCGTGGCGAATTCGGTCTTGGGAACTCCGCGCGGCGGGCGCCGCACGGTGCCGATTCGAATTCCTTCGCCGGGAGCCCTGGGGCTGCCCAGCCTCACGACACGAATCGCCATCGGTGTCTCCCGGTTCAACAACGGATGACTACGATACTCGCTCCCCACAGCTCGTCTCTTCGACAGGAAAGGGCCACCCCGTGAAACTCATCGACCTTGAAGGCCGGCGGATCCTGCTCACGCAGTGCAATGAATTCATGGGGCCGGCGCTGCGGCGTGTCTTCACCGAACTCGGCGCCGTCGTGATCGCCGACCCGCGCCCGCTCGGCGACGACGCGGGAATGGCGCAACGCGTCGTGAAGGACGCCGGAGAGATCGACGTCCTGATCGCGCAACCCGCCTTGCCCGCGCCGACCTCGAGCGTCGCCGACGTCGGCGACGACGAATGGCGACTCACCTTCGCCCACCTCGTCGACCCGCTGCCGCGCCTGCTGCGCGCCGTGCTGCCGCAGATGCGCGCGCGCGGCCGCGGCAGGATCGTCGTGATGGGCAGCGCTGCGGGGCTGCGCGGCATGAAGCGCACGTCGACCTACTGCGCAGCGCGCGGCGCGCAACTCGCGTGGGTTCGCGCCGCGGGCTTGGAAATCGCGCGCGACAACATCCAGTTGAATGCGATCGCGCAGAACTTCGTCGACAACCCGATGTACTTCGGCCCCGAGGTGCAGGCCAATCCGGCGTTCCAGGAGCGACTCAAGCGCGAAGTGCCGCTCGGGCGGCTCGTCTCGGGCGACGAAGACGCGCTCTTCGCCGCCTATTTGTCGAGCGACGCCGCGGCGTGTTTTGTCGGTCAGGTGTTTCCGGTATGCGGTGGCTGGGTCGCGTAACCGAACCGTTGTCGAAAAGAGAGTGGACATGAACAAGCTGTCGAGGCTGCCGATGATTGATCTGTCATCCCGGCGAAAGCCGGGACCCACTGCCGGCGGTACACCGAACCCGCGCGGCCGCCGCGTTGTTGCCGTGCTGCTCCTCACTGCCGCGCTGTTCGGCGCCTGCGCCACTGCCCCGCCACCCCCCGCCGCACGCGCCGAGCTCGCCCCCGGCGGCACGCTGCGCGCAGCGATCAACTACGGCAACCCGATCCTCGCGACGAGGGACCCAGCCACGGGCCAGCCGCGCGGCGTGTCGGTCGACTTGTCGCGCGAACTCGCGGCGCGCCTGGGTGTGGGCCTGGAACTGGTCACTTTCGAAGCCGCAGGCAAGGTCGTCGAAGCCGCGCGCGGCGGCGCGTGGGACGTCGCCTTTGTCGCGATCGACCCGGCACGCGGGCAAGACATGTTGCAGACGTCGCCTTACGTCATCATCGAAGGCGCGTACCTGGTGCGGTCCGACTCTGCCCTGCAGCGCAATGAAGACGTGGACCGCGAAGGCGTGCGCATCGCGGTCGGCAAGGGCAGCGCGTATGACCTGTTCCTCGGCCGCCAGTTGAAGCAGGCGCGCATGGTCTACGCGCCGACTTCGCCAGCCGTCACCGACCTGTTCATCGCGCAACAGCTCGACGTCGCGGCGGGCGTCAAGCAGCAGCTCGAAGCCGACGCGAAGCGCGTTCCAGGTCTGCGCCTGCTTGCCCGGGCGCTTCATGGTGATCAGTCAGGCGATGGCCACAGGAAGAAGAACGGAGCCCCGCCGACAGCGGGGCTCGCGAGCTTCCCAGTAGGTCCTGGCTTATGGCAGGTTCAGCAGCCAAGCGCCGAGCCCGTGGGTCGCGACATACAGTTTGCGCGCCGCTGGAACGATGGTCAGACCGGCGACCTCCACATTGGGCATCCCCGGGGCAGCCGCGGTCCAACTCGTCGCGCCCGAAGCGAGGCGGAAGACGCCGAAATCGCTCGCGGCGTAGAGGTCGCCGTTGACGTCGTCACGAGCCACGTCGGTGATCGGGATGTCGCCGAGGTCGTAGCTGCGGTCGAGCCAGGTTGCCGTGCCGGCAGTCGGGTTGTAGATCACCTCGAACACATGCCCAGGTGTCGCGGGCGTCGAGGCGCTAAAGCCGCTATAGGAAATCCACGCACGATTCGGGTTGGTCGGGCTGACGTGAATGCCGCTGACGAAACGGTTCGGATCGTTGCCCACGAGCGAATCGAGGCGCGTCCACGTGACAGCGCTTGCCGGCTCGGCACCGACGTTCTTCGAAAGGAATACCCGACCCGTCGTCGTAGCCGACCATGCTGTCGAGGTGTCGGCAGACGTTCGCTCCACGGCCGCCATCGCGCCGCCGTTGCGATCGCCGCGGGCTGACGAAATCAACGAGGGCGAGGCGATCTGTTGCCAGTCACCGCAGACCACCGCGAAGTCGCCGAACCACTCGTTGCAGTGTTGGCGAAACTCGGCCAGGGTCATGTTTCCCATGCCCCAGGTCTTGGTGCGCCAGACGTTTGCGGTGCCGACGAACATCGTCTTGCTCACCTTCGGGTCGGAGATGATCGGCACGTAGAACTGGCCGCCGGTACCGAATATCGGGTCGCCGATCCAGTTCCAGTCGGCCATGTCGCCGCCGCTGAAATTTACGTCCGGCGATGCGTCGAAGAATGTGTGAAAGCGAAAGTCGGGATTGGCCACGTCGAATCCGGATTGCCCGCCATCGCCGATCATCGTGTTGATCCACTTCACCGGATTGCCCGTCGATTGCCAGGTGCCGTTGTCCTGCGTTCCGCCCTGCACGATGTTGACATTGTGGGGGCTGACCGACAGGCTTTGGAACTGCAGCGTCGACAGGCCCCGGTTGAGGCTTTCGAGCCTGGTCGGCACACGCGACAGCAACTGCTTGCAGCGGCTCAGGCTCGGCTCGCCCAGGCCGCGCGAATCGCACCACACCGAGACGTCGGAAAACAAGCCGCTCGAACGCATCACACCGCCATCCGAGGCTTCGAAGAAGACGAACGGGTTGCCTGGTTGAACGACCAGGAAATGCTGGTCCGGATGCAGACCGTTGGGGTGGACCGGATCGGTGCCGTCCATCGTCATGTCGGTGAACGACACACCGCCATCGGTCGACAGCACGACACCGCGTCCGTTGGAGATCCCACCGGTCTCGGCGTAACTGTACGAGCCGCCGAGGTAGACGATGTCGGGGTGCCCGGCCGGTGACACGACGAAGTTATCGTACCAACACTGGCCGGTGCAGTAGTTGAATGATCCGTAGCCCGGATTCGCCAGGTTGCTGCTGGTGAGGTCGGCAAAGACGGGCGCGCCGGTCCTCGCGTTGTCGCTGCGGAACAGACGGGCGTACGGAGCACCGACATTGCCCTCCGCCACGTACAAGCGGGAATCGCCGTTGGGCAGCAAGTTCAAAGCCAGCATCGGCCGGCTGGTGTTCTGCGCGCTGTTCAACGATGCCTTGATCTGCGTCCACGTCGCGCCGCCGTCATTGGAACGCCAGACGCCGCGGGCGTAAGAGCTCGCATAGACTGTGTTGGGATCAGCCGGATCGAGCTCGACCTGACGAACGCCGCGTGGCGAGCATTCCGTGCCGTTTCCGGCCTGATCTGCCAGCGGTATCGCCGCGCAGGTGCTTGCAAGCGTCGCGCCGTTGTGCAGGAAAGTCCACGTCGCGCCGCTGTCGGTCGATTTGTACAAGCCCCATTGCGGCGCACCAGGGACGAGCGTGATCACACCGCCTGATACGACGGAGGAGGCACCGCGCCCGGAGCGCACCGAAGCCGCGTAGATCGTATTGGGATCGCCGGGTTTGACGACGATCGAGCCAACGCCGCGCGCATCGAACGCCGACGCGCCCAACGGCCCACTCCAGGTGTCGCCGCCGTCAGTCGACTTGTAGAGGCCCACGCCGGCAATGCAGCCGCTCCCACAAGAGTTGGCTTCGCCGGTGCCGACCCACAGGGTATTGCCCGTAGGATCGTTCGGATCCAGCGCAATCGACCCGACCGCATTGATGCCGAACGGACCGCTCAGGTACTGCCAGTTCGGCTGCCCGGCGAGCGCGTTCTTGGTCCGCCAAATGCCGCCTCCAGCCGGCGCCGCCCAAAGGCGGCAGCGCCCCAGACTGCAATCGGGCTCGATTGCCAGCGCGACCGTGCGCCCACCCGCCAAGTAGTCGTTCGGAACATAACTGGCAGACGAACGGAACGGGGAGTCCGGATAGAGCGCGTCCTGCGGGCCGACGCTGACGAACATGCCCGGACGACCCTTGCCGGTTGGGAACTTGCGTCCGATGACGGAACGCGCTGCGGCGCGCGCTCCCGCGATTCGGGCAAGCGGTATGTCGGTATCCGGGTAGGCGCGCTGCTCGAATCCGCCTTCGCCCGCCGAGCCGGGGCCGTCGATGACGCCACCGGGGCGTGCGGGCAAGGCTTGCTTGAGCACGTTGAGATGCTCTCTGAGCGCAGCGGGTTTGCCGCCTCTTGGCTGGGGTGTTGCGGCCTGGACTTTGGAGGGCGTCAACGGGGTCAGCGATTCGGCACTCGCGCTCTCGCCCGGTGCGGGGCGCTTGTCATGCATCCAGCTGGCCTCTGCGGCTGGCGCGGGCGATTGAGCCGTCATCGCGAACGCGAACACCGCAAACAATGCGACAGATCGAGCGTATTGATCCATGGGTAGTCTCCTCTTCGGTTTGTGACGCTGAGACGTTGCCGGCTCACCAAGCGCCTCGGTTTGAGGCGAGGTGCGCCAATGCGCCGGAAAACTTATACGAAGAGTCGAAACAGGTCAATCGGAAATACCCGGGTTGTCGCGAGTCAAGGCGCCGGACTTTGTCGCAAGCGCCTTGGCGCGGGCATCGCATCGAAGATGCGGTGGTGGCGCAGGCTGAGGCTTTACCATCGCCCGCGGCACAAGAAGGAACGGGTCAACTTTGGCAACAAGAAAGCCGAGACCGTGCAACCAATCGCAGCGGATCCCTGGCACGTGGAGTCGAGCGAAGCGGACGTGCACCTTGTCAAAAGCCCGCCGATGGAAGCATCGCAGTGACCGACACACCCAGTGGCGCCGAGCAATTGGTGATCGACACCACGCTTGTTCGCAGCCTGGTGAGCACGGAGTTTCCGCACTGGGCCGATCTTCCGGTCCGGCCGGTCGAGCCTGGCGGGTGGGACAACAGGACGTTTCGCCTCGGCGAGCACATGCTCGTGCGACTGCCCAGCGCCGCGCACTACGGCGTGCAGGTGGAAAAGGAACAGCGCTGGCTGCCGAGGCTGGCGCCCTTGCTGCCGCTCCCGATTCCGGCACCGCCGGCCATGGGAGAGCCAGCGCATGGCTATCCCTGGCGCTGGTCGATCTACCGCTGGCTCGACGGCGACCCCGCCTCCTCTGAGCACATCGCAGATCTGCGCGACTTTGCAAACAGCCTCGCGCAGTTTCTCCGCGCTCTGCAACGCATCGACCCGACCGGCGGGCCTGCGCCGGGAGCGCACAACTTCCAGCGTGGCGGGGCGCTCGCGACCTACGATGCGCAGACACGGCAGGCGCTCGCCGCGCTGGAAGGCCGGGTCGATTGCACCGCGGCGACCGAGGTCTGGGAAGAGGCGCTTGCAAGTATTTGGCGGGGTCGCCCGGTGTGGATTCACGGCGACATGAGCCTGGGCAACCTGCTGCTGCAAGGTGGGCGGTTGAGCGCCGTCATCGATTTCGGAAACCTGGGCGTGGGCGACCCGGCCTGCGACCTGGCGCTCGCATGGACGCTGTTTGCCGGCGAAAGCCGGGAGATCTTTCGTGCCGAGCTTGGGTTCGGGGCCGACACCTGGGTCCGTGGTCGCGGCTGGGCGTTGTGGAAGGCACTGATCGTCGCGGCCGGCCTCACGGACACAAACGCCGCTGAAGGTGCGCAGTGTTGGCGAATCATCGAAGAAGTCCTCGAGGATCGCAGGCACAGCGGGTGTTGAGCGGCACTTGCGAGTCAGGCTCGACGTCGTGTGGCACGGTGCATCGCACTTCCCTCGGCGCACGTCGGCCTGACGGCGCGGCAGGTTGGCAACGGACTTCGTGTCGCATGGCATGAATTGGTCGCGGACGACGACTGAGCAAGTGCTGCCTCATCCGAATCGAGGCGCAAGATGTTTGCCGGTTGCGCCTCCGCGCACCGGAAGTCTCGCCGATGACCAGATGGACCAGGTTCATGAGTTCGATCGCGCCGATGGTGTTCTGCGCCTTCGCGGTTGCGCATGGAGGCGGCCTGAACCAGGATGGTTGCCACCACGAGCGCAGAACGGGCGGCTATCACTGCCACGGTACGCCGAGCGCTGCGCCGGCTGCGTCGCAACCCAGTGGCAAGCGGCCAGCCCAAACGGCCACCGCTCGGAGCGCCGCGACTGAACAAGCGGCACCGACCGCGGCGCCCACGTGCTACACGGGTCCAAAGGGTGGAACCTACACAATCACGAAGAGCGGCAGGAAGAACTACAAGGGGTGCTGACGGGTCGCCCTTGGCGCCGTGATCGTCACTCATTCGACCAGATAGGCGTTGCCTGCTCCTTCCCGGTTGAGTTAGGCCTCGCCCTTGCGCAAGCTCCCCATCACAACCCGCGTCAGCAGCGCATGCGCCGCATCAAAGTCGGCGTCGGCCAGTTTGTCCTTGCCGATGAAGAGCGCAAACTGCGGCGCGAGGTCGGCGTAGGCCTGGGTCGCGGACCAGATGACGAACATCAGGTGCGTGAAGTCGACGCGCTCGATCAAGCCTTGGCGCGCCCACTTCTCGAACGTTCGCACGTCGCGGCGCAGATGCGGGATCACGAGCTTCGCGAGCTTGGCCGCATAGCGCGGCGCGCCGGCCATGACTTCGCGCGTGAACACCGCCGAGCCGCTCGGGCGTTGCGCCGAGAAGCGCAGTTTGGCGCGGATGTAGCTGCCGATCGCCGCTTCGGGGTCGTCTTCCCTGGCCAGCGCGTCCATGCTGTCCAGCCACGATCCGAGCACGTTGTCGAGCACGGCGCTGTACAGGTCGTCCTTGCTCGCAAAGTAGTACAGCATGTTCTGCCGGCTGATCCCCAAGGCCGCTGCGATGTTGTCGAGCGACACGCCCTCGAAGCCATAGCGCGCGAACTGGCGCTCGGCTTCGAGCAGGATTTGCGCCTGCTTGTGCACGCGCGCGGCGCGCGGCGCGCGCGGATTCGATGCGGGCGCAGCAACCGGCGGCCTGGCAACCAGGCGCTTGCGCCCAGTCGGTGCGGGTGCACGTTTGATCGCCGCGTTCATCGTTTCATTGTGGCGAGGTGGACGCGCCATGCATCTGCGGGTTTTTACGCACCCGTAAAGATTTACAGGTGCGTAAAGTTGTGGCTTCGGCCTGGCTCGGAGCCGCCTGGCGGCGGGCCGGGGTGGGGTTGGACGGACTCGATACGGAGGCCTCTCTTGGACACACCATCATCGCGCGCCTGCGGCCTGCATGCCGCGCGGCTGAACCTGGCCGACTACGCGAAGAATTTTTCCGACTCGCACCCGCCGCTCACCCGCTCCCAGGCGCTGATCGAAGCCGAGCGCTGCTACTACTGCTTCGACGCGCCATGCATCGCTGCGTGCCCGACCGGGATCGACGTTCCCACTTTCATCCAGCGTATCGCGCAAGACAACTTGCGCGGCGCAGCGCGCGCGATTCTGGAAGCGAACCCGCTCGGCGGCATGTGCGCGCGTGTCTGCCCGACCGAAGTGCTGTGCGAGCAGGCTTGTGTGCGCAACACGAATGAAGACAAGCCGGTTGAGATCGGCGGATTGCAACGCTACGCGACCGACGCGCACTTCGCCAAACCCGGCGCTGCGCTCTTCACGCGGGCGGCGGCGACGGGGCGGTGCATCGCCGTCATTGGCGCCGGCCCGGCAGGCCTGGCTTGCGCGCATGGCCTGGCTCGGCGCGGCCATGACGTGGTGCTGTTCGACGCATTGCCCAAGCTCGGCGGGCTCAACGAGTACGGGTTGGCGACCTACAAGACGACGGGCAACTTCGCGCAGCAGGAGGTGCAGTGGCTGCTTTCGATCGGCGGCATCGAAGTTCGGCGCAGCCAGCAGCTCGGGCGCGACTTCACGCTGTCCAGCCTGCTCGCTGCGTACGACGCGGTGTTTCTCGGCGTCGGGCTGGCAGGCGTCAACGCGCTCGGCATCGTCGAACCGCAGGTCGCGGGCGTTCGCGACGCGGTGCAGTTCATCGCCGAGCTGCGCCAGTCGGACCCGGCCGCGGTGCCGGTGGGGCGGCACGTGGTCGTGATCGGCGGTGGCATGACGGCGATCGACGCTGCCGTGCAGTCGCGACTGCTTGGCGCCGAAACGGCGACGATCGTCTACCGGCGTGGCTCTGAGGCGATGTCGGCGTCCGGCCACGAACAAGCGTGGGCGCAGACGAACGGCGTGACGATCCGCCATTGGGCGGCGCCGAAAGAAGTGCTGTGCGAGAACGGCGCACTGAGCGGCGTGCGCTTCGCAGTCACAGCGCTGCAAGGCGGCCAACTGGTCGAGACCGGCGAGACGTTCGCGCTCGAAGCCGACATGGTGCTGAAGGCGATCGGCCAGACTTTCGTCGCTGAGCCCCTCGGTGCGGCGCTCGAATTGAGGCAGGGCCGCATCGTCACCGATGCCGACGGCCGAACCGGCTCTCCTCGTGTCTGGGCCGGCGGCGATTGCCGCTACGGCGGGCAGGACTTGACCGTGGAAGCGGTCGAACACGGCAAGCGCGCCGCGGTTTCGATCGACCTCACGCTTCGCAGCGCTGCCGGCACCAATCCGACGATGCAGGAGACGCAACATCATGGCTGATCTGAGCTGCACCTTTGCTGGTATCCAAAGCCCGAACCCGTTCTGGCTCGCCTCGGCGCCACCCGCCGACAAGGAATACAACGTGAACCGCGCCTTCGAGGCGGGCTGGGGCGGAGTCGTCTGGAAAACGCTCGGCGAGGACCCACCGATCGTCAACGTGAACGGCCCGCGCTACGGCACGTTGCTCGCCGCGGATCGGCGCGTCATCGGCTTCAACAACATTGAGCTCATCACCGATCGGCCGCTGCAAACGAACCTGGACGAAATCGCGCGCATCAAGCGCAGCTGGCCGGACCGCGCCGTGCTTGTCTCGTTGATGGTGCCGCTCATCGAAGAATCGTGGCGCCGCATCTTGACAATGGTCGAAGACACCGGCGCCGACGGCGTCGAGCTCAACTTCGGCTGCCCGCACGGAATGAACGAACGCGGCATGGGGGCTGCGGTCGGCCAGGTGCCCGAGTACATCGAGCGCATCACGATGTGGTGCAAACATCACACGAAGCTGCCGGTGGTCGTGAAGCTCACGCCCAACATCACCGACGTGCGCCTGCCGGCACGCGCGGCGCGCTCCGGCGGCGCCGACGCGGTGAGCCTGATCAACACCGTGAATTCGGTGATGGGCGTCGACCTGGAACGCATGGCGATGAGCCCGAGCGTCGGGCGCCTGGGGCTCGCACGGCGGCTATTGCGGCCCGGCGGTGAAGCCGATCGCGCTCAACATGGTCGCCGAGATCGCGCGCGATGCGCAGACCGCGACGCTGCCGCTCTCCGGCATCGGCGGCATCACGACGTGGCGCGACGCCGCCGAGTTCATCGCCCTGGGTTGTGGCACGGTCCAGGTGTGCACGGCGGCGATGGTCTACGGCTTCAAGATCGCGCAGGACTTGTGCGACGGTTTGAGCAATTTCATGGACGAGCACGGTTACCAAAGCATCGAGGACTTCCGTGGCCGAGCCGTGGAAAGCGTGAAGGACTGGAATTCGCTGAACCTGAATCACGTCGAGAAGGCGGTCATCAGCCAGAGCTCGTGCATCCAGTGCGGGCGCTGCCACGTCGTGTGCGAAGACACGTCGCATCAGGCGATCGCGCGGTGAAGGACGGCAAGCGCCACTTCGAGGTGATCGAGGAAGAATGCGTCGGCTGCAACCTGTGCGTCTCGATCTGCCCGGTTCCCGACACGATCACGATGCGGATTCTCGCGCCCGGCGAGATGGACCGCCGCACCGGGCAGGCCGTGAGCGGCGAATACGCGAACTGGACGACGCACCCGAACAACCCGATGCGGGTCGGCGCTGCGGCACACGCGACGGCGAACAAGGCATGATGGCGGGGCGAGACTGAGCCCGACGAATTCCACTCGTGAAGGAGATTCCCATGAGCCAGCCCCTTCTGATCCGCGGCGCGACCGTCGTCAACGCCGACCGTGAAAGCGCCGCCGATGTGCTCTGCGTCGATGGGCGAATCGCCGCAGTCGGCGACGCTGCGGCACGCCAGGCGCCCGCCGGTGCGCAGACCCTGGACGGCAGCGGCCAGTACCTGCTTCCCGGCGGAATCGACCCGCACACGCACATGCAGCTGCCCTTCATGGGCACCGTCGCTGTCGACGACTTCTTCAGCGGCACCGCGGCCGGGCTGGCGGGCGGCACGACGAGCATCATCGACTTCGTCATCCCCGCGCCGAAGGAGCCGCTGATCGACGCCTATCGCAAATGGCGCGGCTGGGCCGAGAAGGCCGCGGCCGACTACAGCTTTCACGTCGCCGTCACCTGGTGGGGCGATTCCGTGCACCGCGACATGGGCACGCTCGTGAAGGACGAAGGCGTGAACAGCTTCAAGCACTTCATGGCGTACAAGAACGCGATCATGTGCGACGACGAGACGCTCGTGAACAGCTTCAGGCGCGCGCTCGAACTCGGCGCGATGCCGACCGTGCACGCCGAAAACGGCGAACTCGTGTTCCTGCTGCAGCAGGAGGTGTTCAAGATGGGCATCACCGGCCCCGAAGGCCACCCGCTGTCGCGCCCGCCGATGGTCGAAGGCGAAGCGGCGAACCGCGCGATCGCGATTGCCGACGTGCTCGGCGTGCCGATCTATGTGGTGCACGTGTCCTGCATCGAATCGGCCGAAGCGATCGCGCGCGCCCGTGCGCGCGGCCAGCGCGTCTACGGCGAAGTCCTGGCCGGGCATCTGCTGATCGACGACAGCGTCTACCGCGACCCGGATTTCACCCGCGCCGCGGCGCATGTGATGAGCCCGCCGTTCCGGCCCAAGGCGCACCAGGAGTTCCTCTGGCGCGGCCTGCAATCGGGCAACCTGCACACCACGGCGACCGACCATTGCACCTTCTGCGCCGAGCAAAAAGCGGCGGGCAAGGACAACTTCGCGCTGATCCCGAACGGCTGCGGCGGCGTCGAAGAGCGCATGGCCGTGATCTGGGACGCGGGCGTCAACAGCGGGCGCCTGACGCCAAGCGAGTTCGTCGCGATCACGTCGGCCAACGCGGCCAAGCTGTTCAACCTCTACCCGCGCAAGGGCGTGATCGCCGAAGGGGCCGACGCCGACATGGTGCTGTGGGACCCGCAGGGAACGAAAACGCTCTCCGCGAAGACGCAGCACTCGAAGGTCGACTTCAACATCTTCGAAGGGCGCACGGTGCGCGGCATTGCGAGCCACACCGTGAGCCGGGGCCGGATCGTCTACGCGAACGGCGACTTGCGCGCCGAAGCAGGGCAGGGGCGCTACCTGAAGCGCCCGGCCTTCGGCCCGAATTTCCAGGCGGTGGCGAAGCGCGCGTCACGACCTCGCGCCGAGCGCCGTGCAACGCTGAACCCGCCGAATCCTGCTCAGCCTCACTCACACAGGAGAGCTTCCATGGCCATCACCGACGCCCCCACCACCTCCACTCGCACCGCAGAGCTGCGCATCGACGGCAAGCGCCTCTGGGACTCGCTGATGGAACTGGCGCAGATCGGCGCCACGCCCAAGGGCGGCGTGTGCCGCCTGACGCTCACCGACCTGGACAAACAGGGCCGCGACCTCGTCACGCGCTGGGCGCGCGAGGCCGGCATGAGCGTGACGATCGACAAAATCGGCAACGGCTTCATGCGCCGCCCCGGGCGCAACAACAGCCTGCCGCCGATCGTGACGGGCAGCCACATCGACACCCAGCCGACAGGCGGCAAGTTCGACGGCAACTACGGCGTTCTCGCCGGAATCGAAGTGGTGCGAACGCTGAACGACCACGGCATCCAGACCGAAGCGCCGATCGAGGTCGCGTTCTGGACGAATGAAGAAGGCTCGCGCTTCGTTCCCGTGATGATGGGCTCGGGCGTGTTCGCCAAGGCGTTCACGCTCGAACACGCCTACGCCGCGAAAGACACCGAAGGCAAGACGGTGAAGGGCGAACTCGAGCGCATCGGCTACATCGGCAGCGAGGAGCCCGGCGCGCACCCGATCGGCACCTATTTCGAAACCCACATCGAGCAGGGGCCGGTGCTGGAGGACAACGACAAGACGATCGGCGTCGTCAGCGGTGTGCTCGGCATCCGCTGGTACGACTGCACGGTGACCGGCATGGAAGCGCACGCCGGCCCGACGCCGATGGCGCTGCGCAAGGACGCGCTGCAAGTTGCGGCTGTGCTGATGCAGGAAGTGGTGGCGTGTGCACATCGCCATCCGCCGCACGGCCGCGGCACGGTGGGCATGGTGCACGTGCACCCGAACAGCCGCAACGTCATTCCCGGGCGAGTCAAGTTTTCCATCGACTTGCGCAATGCGAGCGATGCGCTCTGCGACGCGATGGACGCCGACATCCGCGGCGTCGCGGCGCGCCTGAGCAAGGAAACCGGTTTGCCGATCACGATCGAGCAAGTCTCGGCGTACCCTGCGCAGCCGTTTCACGCCGATTGCGTGAGCGCGGTCGCGCGCGCTGCGGCCAAGCTTGGCTACAGCAACATGCCGGTGGTCTCAGGCGCGGGTCACGACGCGGTCTACATGGCGCGCCTCGCGCCCGCCGGGATGATCTTCATCCCGTGCAAGGACGGGATCAGCCACAACGAGATCGAAGACGCGAAGCCCGAGCACATCAGTGCCGGCTGCAACGTGCTCTTGCACGCGATGTTGGAGCGCGCCGGGGTCGCTGCCTGATGGCTGAGGCGGTTGTCGAAGCGAAGGATCTGTCCCTCGTATTCAGCACCGCCGACGCGCCGGTCGCGGCGCTGGACCATGTGAACCTGAACATCGAGCGCGGTGAGTTCGTCTCGCTCATCGGCCCGTCAGGCTGCGGCAAGACGACGCTGCTGCGCGTGATCGCCGATCTGGAGCGTGCGACGTCGGGGCACATCCAGGTGAACGGCGTGAGCCCGGAACAGGCGCGCCTGGACCGCGCTTACGGCTACGTTTTTCAGGCGGCGGCGCTCTACCCGTGGCGGAACGTCTTGCGCAACGTGATGCTGCCGCTCGAGATCATCGGCGTCCCGGAAGCCGAGCGCCGCGCGCGCGCCGAAAAGCAGCTCGAACTCGTCGGCCTCGAGGGCTTTGCGCGCAAGTTCCCGTGGCAACTCTCGGGCGGAATGCAGCAGCGCGTCTCGATCGCGCGCGCGATGGCGCTCGAACCGAAATTGCTGCTGATGGACGAGCCCTTCGGCGCACTCGACGAAATCACTCGCGACCACTTGAACGAGCAGTTGCTGCGCCTGTGGGAGCGCACCGGCAAGACGGTCGTGTTCGTCACGCATTCGATTTCGGAAGCGGTGTTCCTCTCGAACCGCATCGTCGTCATGAGCCCGCGACCGGGGCGAATCATCGAAGTCATTCACAACCCGCTGCCCGCCGGGCGCGGCCTGGACGTGCGCGAAACGCCGGCCTTCGCCGAGATCGCGCACCGGGTGCGCGTGGCGTTGCGCGCCGGGCGCAGTTATGAAGATTTCTGACGGCCGAGATGGTTGAGCCACGGTTCCGCCCTCACCCCAGCCCTCTCCCGCAAGCGGGAGAGGGGGCCAGCGCGAACTCCCTCGCCCCCGTACTCGGGGGAGAGGGCGGGGGTGAGGGGGCGCATGACGTAGCCGAACATGGTGCCCGCTCAACATGAAGACTAAGACCGTCGTCTTGCGGGCTCCGTTCGTGCACCACGCGGTCCCGGTACTCGGGCTGGTGGGCCTGCTGCTCGTGATCTGGTACGGCGCTGCGGTGGGACTGAACGCACCGCAGGTGATCGAACGGCTGGAGGGCATCGGCAATCCCTGGGGCGCACGCGAACTGGTCGACTCCACCTGGTCGATGGAGCGCCCGGTGCTGCCCGCGCCGCACCAGATCGCAGCCGACTGGTGGCACAGCATCGCCGACAACCCGCCCGACAGCCCACGCAGCCTGATTTTTCACGCCGGCGTCACGCTCTGGGCGACAGCGCTCGGCTTCGCCCTGGGCATGTTGCTCGGCGCGCTGATCGCCATCGGCGTCGTGCACAACCGCGTTCTCGACCGCGGGCTGCTGCCGTGGATCGTCGCGTCGCAGACGATCCCGATCCTCGCCATCGCGCCGATGGTCGTCGTCGTGCTCGGCAGTCTGGGTTACCCGCCGCTGCTGAGCAAGGCGGTGATCTCGATGTACCTGTGTTTCTTCCCCGTCGCGATCGGCATGGTGAAGGGGCTGCGCTCGCCCGACGTGCTGCAGCTCGACCTGATGCGCACCTACAGCGCGAGCCGGCCGCAGCAGCTCTGGAAACTGCGCCTGCCCGCCGCCGTGCCCTTCCTCTTCGCGAGCGCGAAGGTCGCGATCGCGACGAGCCTCATCGGCGCGATCGTCGGCGAGTTGCCCACCGGCGCGCAGGCGGGCTTGGGCGCACGGTTGCTCTCGGGCTCGTATTTCGGCCAGACGATCCAGATCTGGTCGGCGCTGTTCACTGCGTCGCTGCTCGGCGTCTTGCTCGTCGCCGCCGTGGCGCTTGTCGAGCGCTCCGTCCTGCGCGCAATGGGGGCGCGGCCATGAAGCGGAACGCCATCACGCTGGCTTCGTTCGCGCTGCTGGTGCTGCTCGCGATGTTCATTCTCACGATGCTGCGCGGCGACAACGGCCCGCGCGGTGCCGACGCTGCGCCGCTCTGGTGGCTGCTCGGGGCTCTGGGTGCTGCTGCTCTGGTTCGTTCTCGGCCGCCTCGCGCCATTGCAGGGGCGCGTGCTCGCGCTGCTCGCACCGGCGCTGTTCGGAGCCGCGCTGCTCTACCTCTGGGAAGTGCTGGTGATCGGTTGGGACGTGCCGCGGGTCCTTTTGCCTGCGCCGCACGCGGTGGGCGAAGCGCTTGTTGCGCGCTGGCCGGTGCTCTGGCCCGACTTCAAGCAGACGGCGTATTCCGTTCTCGCCGGCTACGGAATCGGCTGCAGCTCGGGCTTGATCGTCGCGCTGCTCGCAGACCGCTACAGCGTTCTCGCACGCGGCCTGCTGCCGCTCGCCAACCTCGCCGGCGCAGTGCCCATCGTCGGCATCGCGCCGATCATGGTGATGTGGTTCGGCTTCGACTGGCAGAGCAAGGCCGCGGTGGCGGCAATCGTGACCTTTTTTCCGATGCTCGTGAACACGATCGCCGGCCTGGCGTCGGTCGATGCGATGCACCGCGACCTGATGCACACCTATGGCGCGGGGCACGGCACGACGCTGCGCAAATTGCGCCTGCCGAGCGCGCTGCCGTTCGTCTTCAACGCGCTGAAGATCAACTCGACGCTGGCGCTGATCTCGGCGATCGTCGCCGAGTTCTTCGGCTCGCCGATCTACGGCCTGGGGTTTCGCATCAGCGCCGAAGTCGCGCGAATGAACGTCGACGTCGTCTGGGCGGCGATCGCGCTCGCCGCGCTCGCCGGCTCCCTGATGTACGGCCTGATTGCGCTCATCGAGCGAAGAATGACATCATGGCACCCTTCGTTTCACGGCTGACCGGTCCACCCATCGCGACGCCACCCTTTCACCCCCCAACCCAGAGGAGACTGAAGATGACATTGCAGAAGATTTCCCGCCGCTTGTCGGCGATGCTGCCGGCGCTCTCGCTCGCCTTGGTCGCCGCAGGCGCGCAGGCGCAAGACAAGCTGACGCTGCAACTCAAGTGGGTCACGCAGGCGCAGTTTGCCGGCTACTACGTCGCCAAGGACAAGGGCTACTACAAGGACGCGGGCCTGGACGTCACGATCAAGGCCGGCGGCCCCGACATCAACCCGAGCCAGGTGATCGCCGGCGGCGGCGCCGACGTGATCGTCGACTGGATGCCCTCGGCGCTCGCGACGCGCGAAAAAGGCGTTCCGATCGTCAACATCGCGCAGGTGTTCCAGCGTTCCGGAATGCAGCTCACGTGCCGCAAAGACAGCGGCATCAAGGCGCCGGCAGACTTCAAGGGCAAGACGCTGGGCGTCTGGTTCTTCGGCAACGAGTACCCGTTCCTGAGCTGGATGGACAAGCTCGGTCTGAAGACGACCGGCGCCGCCGACGGCGTGAAAGTGCTCAAGCAGGGCTTCAACGTCGATCCGCTGCTGCAAAAGCAGGCCGATTGCGTGAGCACGATGACGTACAACGAATACTGGCAGCTCATCGACGCCGGAATGAAGCCCGATCAGCTGCTCGTCTTCAAGTACGAGGACCAGGGTGTGGCGACTCTCGAGGACGGCCTCTACGCGACCGAAAAATCGCTCGCCGATCCGAAGATGGCCGACAAGCTCGCGCGCTTCGTCAAGGCGAGCATGAAGGGCTGGGACGACGCGGTGAAGAACCAGGCCGACGCGGTGAAGATCGTATTGAAGAACGACGCGTCGGGCGCGCAGAAAGAGGCGCACCAGGCGCGCATGATGGGCGAGATCG
Source organism: uncultured beta proteobacterium (assembly GCA_963775015.1). Classification (GTDB taxonomy): domain Bacteria; phylum Pseudomonadota; class Gammaproteobacteria; order Burkholderiales; family Burkholderiaceae_C; genus JAEMQF01. The sequence continues at coordinate 220,434 of CAVZHI010000006.1, forward strand.
CCAAGCTCGTGGGCACCGGCAAGACCGGCATGCTCGACATGAAGGCGTACGAGCGCACCGTCGACACGCTGATGAAGGGCAAGAGCGACCCGGTGATCACGAAGAAGCCGGCGGGAGCGACGACGGACAAGATCTGGCTTGCGGCGCAGAAGTAGCGTCAGGTGCGGTGCAGTGGATCCCGGCTTGCGCCGGGATGACGCAGTTGCGGTGCGAGCCGCAGCGAGGTCGTCATGCCGGCGAAAGCCGGCATCCACCCGCGGCAACCCGTCATGCCGGCGAAAGCCGGCATCCACGTGCGGCAACCCGTCATGCCGGCGAAAGCCGGCATCCACGTGCGGCAGGCGCAGCTGGCTACGGCATCAACTGCCCGCCGTTGACCTCGATGATCTGGCCGGTGATGTAGCTGCTCGCGGCGTCCGACGCGAGGAACAGGAACGCGCCGGCGCATTCTTCCGCGGTACCGAGCCGTCCCATCGGCACGGTGGCCTGCATCGCGTCAAGCGTTGCCTGGGGCGTGTGCCGGTCGTGCAAGGGCGTGTCGATCACGCCCGGCGCGACGCCGTTGACGCGCACCTTGTACGGCACGAACTCCTTCGCCAGGCCGCGCGTCAGCGTGCTGACGAAACCCTTCGCTGCCGCGTACAGCACGACGCCGGGGCCGCCGCCGTTGCGCGCGGCGACCGACGTGACGTTGATGATGTTGCCCTGCCCCTGCGCACGAAACACCGGCAGGACGAGCCTGCACATCGTGAACACCGAGCGCACGTTGAGGTCGAGCATCGCGTCGAGGAACGCCGAATCCAGTTCAGCGAACGGCTTGCGCTCGATCACGTTGCCCGCGTTGTTGATGAGCACGTCGATGCGGCCGAAGTGGCGCTGCACGTCGGCGACGAGGCGCACGAGTTCCGCCTCGCGCGTCGCGTCGGCCTGAAAGGTCGCGGCCGTGCCGCCGGCCGCGTTCACATCCGCGGCGACGCCGCGCGCCGCTTCGGCGCTGGAGTTGTAGTGCACCGCAACATGTGCCCCGGCAGCACCGAACGCACGCGCCGCTGCGGCGCCGATGCCGGTGCTCGCGCCGGTGATGAGGACGACTTTGTCTTTCAGGTCGGTGTGCATGCGGGATTCAGAAATTCACGTTCGCGCGACCCTTGAGCTGCAGCATGTCACGCGCTTCGTCGGAGGTCGCCACTTCCAACCCCAGCCCCTCGATGATCTGCCGCGCCGCGCGCACCTGTTGCGCGTTGCTCTCGGCGAGTTGCCCCGGCCCGATCCACAGGGAGTCCTCGAGCCCAACGCGAACGTTGCCGCCCAGCGCGACCGACTGCGCCGCGATCGGCAGCTGATTGCGCCCGGCACCGAGCACGCTCCAGAAGTAGTCGTCGCCGAAAAGGCGGTCCGCGGTGCGCTTCATGTGCGCCACGTCTTCCGGGTGCGGGCCGATTCCGCCGAGCAGGCCGAACACCGACTGGATGAAAAACGGCGCCTTCACGAGGCCACGATCGGCGAAGTGGCGCAGCGTGTAGAGATGGCCGATGTCGTAACACTCGATCTCGAAGCGCGTATTGTTCGCGGCACAGGTCGTCAGGATGTTCGCGATGTCCTTGAACGTGTTCTTGAAGATGCGGTCATCCGACTCGGCGAGGTAAGGCCGCTCCCAGTCGAACTTGAATTCCGGGTAGCGCGCGAGCATGGGGTAGAGGCCGAAGTTCATCGACCCCATGTTGAGCGACGCGACTTCAGGCTTGAAGTGCGCGCAAGGCTTGAGGCGTTCTTCGACGCCCATCGTCGGCGCGCCGCCGGTGGTGATGTTGATGACGGCGTCGCACGCGTTCTTGATGCGCGTGAGAAACGGCGCAAACGCTTCGGGGCGCTGATCCGGTTTGCCGTTCACCGGATCGCGCGCGTGCAGGTGCACGAGCGCTGCGCCTGCGGCGTGCGCGCCCAGGGCCGCTTCGGCGATTTCATCGGCGGTGATCGGCAGATAGCGCGACATCGTCGGCGTGTGGATCGCGCCGGTGACGGCGCAAGTGATCATGACTTTGCGGCGGTTCGATTTGGCTTTGGCCATCGTGTTCTCCAGGGGAAGGGATGAGGTCGCGCTGCGTCAGCGCGTCGGGGCTCGGGTTCAGGGTTCCTGCCAGAGCTTCTGCTTGATCTTGTGCGCTGCGAGCGCAGCGAGGCGGTCATTGCGCCACAAGCTTTTTTGCGCAACCTCCTCGGCGCTCGGCGCGTCGCCCCACGCTTCAGCCGCCTTGCGCCACGCCGCGTCGTCCCACACGGCGGGCGAGGGCAGGTCGGCGACGTAACGGCGGAACCACGGCACATAACGCTCGCAGTAGTCGGCGATGCCGCCGGGCGCATTCAGCTCGATCGTCTCGAACGGCCCCATGAACGCCCAGCGCAGGCCCAGGCCGTGGCGCACCGTGTCGTCCAGGTCTTGCGGGCTCACCACGCCGTCCTGCACGAGGCGAAACGCTTCGGTGAGCAGCGCCACCTGGAGGCGGTTCAGGACGAAGCCGTCGATCTCACGCTTCACGTCGATCGGCACCTGGCCCACGCTGAGCATCACTTCGCGCGCGCGCGCCTTCGTGTCGTCGCTCGTCCACGGCGCGCCGCAGAGCTCGACGACGGGAACCAGGTGCGGCGGGTTCACTGGGTGCGCGACGATGCATCGGGCGCGGCACGACAGCGTCTCGGTGAACTTGGACGCGACGATCGCCGACGTCGACGAGCCGAGCACGCAGCGCGCCGAGACCGCGGCGTCGAGTGCGGCAAACGTGGCGAGCTTGACTTCAACGTTCTCCGGGCCGCTTTCCTGCACGTAGTCTGCCCCGTGCACGGCGTCTTTCAACGTGTGCACGACGACGACGCGTGCTGCGGCTGCCCGAGCGTCGTGCAACCAGCCCATGCGCCTTCGAGCTCGCGCAGCGACAGCGCAATCTGGCCCGGCGCCAGTTCGCGTTGCTCGGCGCTCGGGTCCCACACCTGCACTTGCCAGCCGGCGCGCGCAAACACGTTGGCCCAGGAGCGGCCGATCAGGCCGGCGCCGATGATGGCGACGATTTGTTCTTGGTTTTCCATTCGGGTCAAGCTCCTAAAGCCACAACACCTTGCGCCGCAAGTCGAGGTCGCGCGACAGCGCCGCCGAGGGGCCGACGTGCGTCACTTCGCCGCGTTCCAGAGCGACGGTGCGGTCCGACAGCGCGAGCGCGAGGTCGAGATGATGATCGACGATCAGGATCGCGACTTCATGGCGCAACTTGTCGAACGCCTCGAACAGCTCTTCGACGATCGCCGGCGCGAGGCCCTCGAAAGGCTCGTCGAGCAGCAGGACGCGAGTGTCGCCTGAGAGAGCGCGCGCCACCGCGACCATCTGCTGCTCGCCGCCCGACAGGTAATCGGCAGGCGAGCGCCAGCGTTCCTTGATGCGCGGGAAGAAAGTGAAGATCTTCTCGTCGTCCCAGAACACACCCGCCGAGTTGCGCCGTTTCAGGCGCCCGAGCTCCATGTTCTCCGCCACCGACATTCCGGCGAACAGGCCGCGGCCCTGCGGCACGTAGGCGACGCCGCGCCGCGCGACTTCGGCGGCCGGGCGCCGCGCGAGCGCTTCGGCTGCCGAGCGTGACGTTGCCGCTCGCCGGTGCGCTGACGCCGATGATGGTTTTGAGCAGCGTCGACTTGCCTGCGCCGTTGCGCCCGAGCAGGGCGACGATCTCGTGGTGATGCACGTCGAAGCTCACGTCGCGCAGGATGTGGCTCTTGCCGTAATACGTGTTCACGCCTTCGAGTTTCAGCAGCGTCGTGTCCAGTGCCGCGCTCTTGCGCTCGATGCCGGCGAGCGCGTGCGAACCCGCACCGATGTACACGGCTTGCACGCGCGGCGAATTGCGCGCGTCGTCGACCGTGCCGTCCACCAGCACCTCGCCGTCGTTCATCACCGTCACTGCGTCGGCGAGGGCAAAGACGCGGTCGATATCGTGTTCGACGAGCAGCACCGGCAGGTCTGCCGAAATGCCCTTGATGAGCTGGCCGACGCGCTCGCGCTCGGCGCTCGCCAATCCCGCGAGCGGCTCGTCGAGCAAGAGCACGCGCGGGCGCGTCGCGAGCGCGAGTGCCATGTCGAGCAGGCGCTGGCCGCCGTAAGAAAGCGACGCTGCGGGGGCGGTCTCGACGCCGGCCAAGCCCATCGTGCGAATCACTTCCGCGGTGTCGCGGTTCACGTCGGCGAACGACTGCGCATCGGCCCAGAGTGCAAAACGTCTCGGATGGCGCGCCTGCACGGCGAGGCGCACGTTCTCGGTGACGCTGAGCGACGCGAACAGGTTCGTGATCTGGAACGAACGGCCGATTCCCTCCTGGGTGATTGCTTCCGGCGACTGCCCCTGCAGCGCCTTGCCGGCGAGGGTGACGCTGCCGCGGTCCGGAGCGAACAGGCCCGAAATCAGGTTGAACGCCGTCGTCTTGCCTGCGCCGTTCGGGCCGATCAGCGCGTGCAGGGTTCGGTCGCGCAGACGCAGCGACATGTCTTTCACGGCCTGGATGCCGCCGAAGTGTTTGGCGAGACTTGTCGCCTCGAGGATCGTGCCGTCGGTGGCGTGAGGCGGCTTCAGGAAATCGGGCAGCGCCACCGTGCCGGCCAGGCGCTGCGCCATCGCCGCGTCGCCGACCACGGCTTTGCGCCAGCGCGCCGTTGCGCGTTCGTAGAGACCAACGAGTCCTGTCGGCGAAAAAACAATGAAGGCGACGAACAGGATGCCGAAGACGAGCAACCAATGTTCCGTGACACGCGACAGCGAGTCGCGAAAGATGACGAAGAACAGCGCGCCCAGCGCAGGCCCGAGGAAGGAGCGCATGCCGCCGATGATGACCATGGCCAGCAATTCGCCGGAAAACGCGACCGAGATCGGCTCGGCCGACGTCATGCGGTTGTTGAACGCGAGCAGCATTCCAGCCAGGCCGGTGAGCGTGGCCGAGGCGACGAAGGCGGTGAGTTTGACGCGGTTCGTCGAGTAGCCGATGAAGCGCGCTCGTTGTTCGTTTTCGCGGATCGCCACCAGCACGCTGCCGAGCGGCGAGCGGTGAAAGCGCCACAGTGCAAGGATCGCGGCGAAGGCGATGCTTGCGACGAGTGCGTAGTAGAGGCCCGCGGGTTCGAACGAGACGCCGGCGAGCACCGGGCGCGAAATGCCGCCGAGGCCGTTTTCGCCTCCCGTCACTTCGGTCCAGCGAAATGCCACCGAATAGAGCATTGCCGACAACGCGAGCGTCAGCAGCGAGAAGTAGACGCCGCGCCGGCGCAGGATCAGGAAGCCGAACACGAGCGACGCCACGAGCACGAGTCGCGATGCTGATCAGCACCGGCACGACAAACGAGCCCGGCGCGAACGAGGCGCTGCGTCATTCCCACTGCATACGCCGCCAGGCCGAACCACGCGCCATGGCCGAATGAGGTGAGGCCGGTGTAGCCGACGAGGATGTTGAGCGCCATGCACGCGATGGCAAAGACGACGACCTCGGTCGCCGACGTCACGCCCAGGCCGATGGCGTTGAGCGCAAACGGCAGCAGCAGCAGCGCAAAAGCGGCAATGATCAGGTCGCGGCGGATCGGCATCGTGGATTCGAAGAAGAATTCATTCGAAGCGCTGGATGCGCTCGCCAAACAGACCGCGCGGCCGAACCAGCAGCACGAGCAACATCAACAGATAGATCGCCGCTTCCGAGTACTGGGGAAATCCGGCCGCGGTGACGATGCCTTTGGTCAGGCCGACGATCAGCGCGGCGAGAACGACGCCCCAGAACGAGCCCAGGCCGCCGATCACGACGACGACAAACGCCGACGTGATGATCTCGGCGCCCATCGCCGGGTGAATGGCAAAAATCGGCGCGAGCATCACGCCCGCGAGACCGGCCAGGCCAATGCCCAGGAAAGCGATCGCCGCCATGTAAGGTTCGAGCGAAATCCCGAGCGCCCCGACCATGTCCGGGTTCTGCACCCCCGCGCGAACGACGCGGCCAAACGGCGTGCGCTGCAACAGAAACCATAGCCCGGCGACGCAAGCCACGGCGACGAGCAGGATCAGCAGCCGGTAGCGCGGGTAGACGAAGTCGCCGATGAAAATCTGCCCGCGCAACTCCTGCGGGATCGCCCACGACAGCGGCGGCGCGCCGAAGATCATTCGCAGCAGTTGCTCGGCGACCATCGCCAGGCCGAACGTCAGCAGCAGCGAGAGCGCCGGGTCGGCCTTGTAGAAGCGGCGAAACAGGAGACGCTCGATCACGACACCCAAGGCGCCGACGATGAGCGGTGAGAGCAGCGCAGCGCCGGTGAAGCCCAGGTGCTGTCCGATGCTCACCGCGAGATACGCGCCGATCGCGTAGAACGCGCCATGCGCGAGGTTGACGATTCCGCCGAGCGAGAAGATCAGCGACAGGCCAAGCGCGATCAGCAGGTAGTAGGCACCTGCCAACAGGCCGTTGAGTAAGTGTTGAACGAAGAGCATGGCCGATAGAGATCGTCAACCCGGCAGTGAGGTGTCATCCCGGCGAACGCCGGGATCCACCGTACGCCCTGAGACACAGCAGTGCGAAGGAGAACCTCGAACGAGTGGATCCCGGCGTTCGCCGGGATGACGTGTTCACCGGGATGACATGTTCACCGGAACGAGGCTTGCGCTGGGATAGCGCGCACCGCTCAAACCATCTTGCACTCGTTCTCTTCGGCCGTGCTCGCGATCACCTCCAGTGATTCGTTGGCCCCGGGAACCGGCGCCGACGAACGGAAGATGTCGTGCGCGTTCTTGACCTCGGCCACCGGCAGCGCCTGCACCGTGTACATCTCGTGCATCATCTGGTGATCGGCCTTGCGGAAGTAACCTTCGCGCGTTTTCATGAGGCCGAACTTCGCGCCTTTTTCGAAGTGCTCGACGACTTTCACCGAATCGATCGACTTCGTCTCGGCCATCGCCTGCATCGTCAACTTGATCGCGTTGTAGTCGCCCCATGCCTGGTTTTCCGGCGGGCGGTTGTAGCGCTTCGTGAACTCGGCGACGAAGCGCTTGCTGTCCGGCGTGTCGATCAAGTGATGCCACACGACCGGCCAGGTGCCCAGAAAATTGCCCTTGCCCGCGCCCCAGGCGAGCGCCGTGTCGAAGCCGAAACCCGCCACGGGGAAGTTCAAGCCGAACTCGGAGTACTGCTTGAGGAAGTTCGTGATCTGATTCCCCGCGAGGTTCGAGATCACGAGGTCCGGCTTGGCGCTGCGGATTTCGAGCAGCAGCGGCGAGAAGTCGGTCGCGTCTGTCGGCACCAGTTTGTCGGCCGCGAAGTCGCCGCCGTTCGCCGACATGAAGCGCTTCGAGACGCGCAGCAGGTCGTGGCCGAAGGCGTAATCGGCCGTCAGCGAGAACCACTTCTTGCCCTTCACCAGGCCCTGCGCCATGAGGGAGCGGCCGCAGGTCTTGACGTACATCGAGTTCTGGCTCTCGATGTGGAACATGAACTTCTTGCAGCCTTTGCCGCGCAGTTCGTCCGAGTTCGCGCCGGTGTTGATGAAGAGCGTTTTCGTGCGCTCTGCGACCTGGCTGATCGTGAGCGCGGAAGCGGACGAGATCTCGCCGATGATGCACGCGACCTTGTCGCGCTCGATCATGCGCTCGGCTTTCGTCGACGCCGTCTGCGGGTTCACCGAGTCTTCCTTGAGGATTTCCACCTTGCGCCCGTTGACGCCGCCCGCGGCGTTGATCTCCGCGACCGCCATGTCGGCGGCCTGCACCGCAAATTCGCCCAGAGGCCCGAGGAAGCCGGTGCGCGGCGTGAGGTGGCCGATGCGGATCACGTCGGCCTGGCTGCGGCTCAGGCTCGGAAAGCCGAGTGTGGCGACGGCGGCGGAGGCGCCGGCGATGACGCTGCGGCGGCGGGTGTCGATGGGTGCACTCATGGGGTTCTCCTCGGGTTGTGATGCGGCTCGGGTTCGGCCGACTTGCGACAATCTGTGATCACAGTTATCGTGCCTGCATTTCCCCGGTTTGTCCAGCCGGGCTTTCACCAGAGGCCGGCGCGTCCGGGCCCCACGATGACCCAGACCTTGGGCGCCCAGGTGCTGGCGCAGCTGCGCACCCAGTTGATCACCGGAATGCTCGCGCCGGGCGACAAGCTGTCGCTGCGCACGCTGGCGCTGCAGCTCGGCGTGTCGATGCAGCCGGTGCGCGACGCGGTGGCGCGGCTCGTCGCCGAGCGTGCGCTCGAAGTCACGCCGAAACGCTCCGTCCAGGTGCCGCTGATGTCGCTGCCGCAGTTTCGCGAACTCACTGCCATCCGCCTGGGTGTGGAGGGGTTTGCCGCCGAGCAGGCGGCGCGCCAGCGCGGCGGCACCGAAGGCGCCGAGATGCGCCGCTGCGAGGCGGCGTTCCGGCGCGAGAGCCAGCGCCGTACCCCCGCCGTCGACGCAGCGATCCGCGCGAACGCGAAGCTGCACTTCGCCGTGTATCGCGCCGCGGCGATGCCGGCGCTGGTCGCGATCATCGAAGGGCTGTGGCTGCGCATCGGCCCGGTGCTGAACCTCGATTTGCGCGACGGCGAGAATCGCCTCGCGAGCGGCGCCGCGGCACGCAGCCACGCCGCGATGGTCGCCGCTGTGCTGGGAGGCGATTCGCACGCTGCGCGCGCCGCGCTGCTCGAGGACATCGGCAACACGGCGGCGTTCATTGAAGCGCGCGGCGTGCTGCCCGTCGAGTAGGCAATCAACCCAATACCCTCACAGGACAAGCCATGGACCTCGGAATCTCAGGGTTGCGCGTCATGGTCTCGGCCGGCGCGAACGGCATCGGATTGGCGATGGCGCGCGCCTTCGTTCGTGAAGGTGCGCGAGTCGCAGTCTGCGACGTCGACGCCGCCGCCTTGCACGCACTCGCGCAAAGCGACCCCACGCTGCACGCGACGGCGTGCGACGTCGCGCTGCGCCCCGACGTCGCGCGCTGGTTCACCGCCGCGCTCGCACACCTCGGCGGCCTGGACTGCCTCGTGAACAACGCCGGAATCGCCGGGCCGACGGGCAAGGTCGACGCGATCGACCCCGACGCGTGGGACCGCTGCATCGCCGTCGACCTGACGGGCCAGTTCAACTGCGTGCGCCTCGCCGTCCCGGCGCTGCGGTCGTCGAGCAATGCCAGCATCGTCAACGTCTCGTCGCTCGCCGGCCGCCTGGGGTTTGCGCTGCGCACGCCTTATGCAGCGGCAAAGTGGGGCGTGATCGGGCTGATGCGCTCGCTGGCGGTGGAACTCGGGCCCGACAAGATCCGCGTCAATGCGCTGCTGCCGGGGATCGTCGCCGGCGAACGCCAGCAGCGTGTGCTGAGCGCCAAGGCGCAGGCGCGCGGCGTGGCGTTCGAGGAGGTCGAGCGCGCCGCCTTTGCCGGGACGTCGATCAAGGAGTACGTGACGGCAGAGCAGCTCGCCGATTACGTCGTCTACCTGTCGAGCCCGCGCGCCGCGACGATTTCGGGGCAGGCGCTGTCGGTGTGTGGGGATACGAACATCCTGAGCTGAAGCTGACGCCGCGGTCACGCGCGCCGCAGCTCTTCGCGAATCGTCTTGCGAACGACAGCCTCGAGCGTCTCGGTCTGGATGGCCTGCTTCAGCGCCTCGTTGATCAGCGTCTGGTAGCCCCGCGCGCCGGCCTTGGTCTTGAAGTGCTCTACCACAGAACCATCGAGGAAGATGTTCACGCGTTGCTTCAGCGGCAGTACCGCTCCCGCAGCGCCGCGCCTGCGCAAAATCAGCTTGCCGGCGGCAATGTCCGCGCGGCGCAGCGGGGCGTCCTCGCGCGGATCAGACGAGATTTTCACGGTAGATGGCTTTTTCATGTCGGTCTGCCTTGCGCATCGAGATGATGCGGATGTGGTTTTCGGTCTCTGCGGTCACGATCGAGACAAGCACTCCCTGCAGCGGCCCGAGCGTGACGAATCGTTCCTCTCCGTAGTCCATGCGCCGGTCCTCGAAGGTCACGGTCTGCCCCGACTCGATGACCTTGGGTGCGTCGGCCAGATCGAAACCGTGCTTGCGCAGATTGCTCGCCCGCTTGTCGGGATCGAAGCTGTATTTCACGCAGGGAGTATATGTATAAAAAGGTGTATGTGAAAGGTCTCGTGCCGCGGCTGTTTCTTTGGTTGCGGCGTAGTGGTGCCCCAATTCATGCCGTCACTGATCGAACTCGAACCTGCAAGCGCATGAATGGATTGCGTGTTTGATCGCATTGACACGAAATCCCAGGCAGAGCACATTTGCGGTTGATCGAAGGCTCACACGCGTTGGCCGGAATCTGTTGCGTCGATACCGGTTTCCGGCAAGCGTCGTCTTCGTACCGTCGGTCCCTCTCTCAACCTGGAGGACACCATGCCGATTCGAACCGCCACGCTGCGCCATCAGCTCGAGAAAAACGGCGCCCGTTTGCACGCAGCCATCATGAGTCGTGCCCAGTCGGGCGGCGCGGACCGGCCACCCTCAGACGAGGAGTTGGCGCTGCTCGAGGAACGCCGCAAGCTCAAGGAAGAGCGCGCGAAGCGTCACGCGCAGGCGAAACTGCCCAAGGTGAAGCCGGCGCGAGTGGTGAAAGAGGCCAAGCCGGCCAAGGCGCCCAAGGTGATGAAGCCGCCCAAAGAGACGAAGGCGTCCAAGGATGACACCAAGCACGCCAAGGACGGGAAGCCGCATCACAAGGGCCCGCACCTGTCGCGCACCGAATTGCACGCGAAAAAGGCCGAGGCGCTGAAAGCGGCGGAGCAGGCGGCGAAGAAGTCGGCTGCGGCGAAGAAGGGAGCGAAGAGCTGAGCGCTGGCGCCGGCGCGACGGTCGAACGCGCGTCCGTTCAAGCTCCCAGCAATTCTTCCCTGTCCACCGCAATCGGGTGCCGCGCCACCCCAGCGCGCTTGGGGTAAAGCCGGGATCGGAGCGACGACGGCAATGAAACGGGATCGTGGCATCGCAACTTGGGGAATCCCTCTGGCACTGGCCCTGGTGGGATTGCTTGCGCCGGCGCATGCCCAGCAGAGGGAGAGGGTCGCACGCATCGTCGCGGTCGGGAATCTCTCCGCCTACGCGGCAAAACAGTCGACCGAGAGAGTTCCCATCATCGTCTGGCGAATGCACGCGGCGGTCGAAACGGGGCTCGTGCGCAGCCTCGCGCGACCTGGCGGCAATGTGACGGGAGTCGAGAGCCTGGCGCCCGAGCTCGACGCCAAGCGGCTCGAACTGATCAAGGAGATCGTGCCGAAGCTGACGCGGCTGGGCCACCTCTACAACCCTGACGATCCAGCCGCCCAGGCGACTCTCGCGTCAGTTGGGGATGCCGCTCGCAAACTGGGTGTTCGCGTCGTGCCGTTGCCGGTCAAGCGGATCGACGAAGTCGACGCCGTTCTTTCGGGCATTTCAGCCGGGTCGATCGACGCACTGTTGACGTCCACCGATGAAGTCACCGGCTGGCGTGCGCAACAGATCGCCGCGTTTGCCACAAAGCATCGATTGCCGAGCGTGTGCAGCGTCAGGTACGCTGTTGATTTGGGATGCCTGCTGTCCTACGGCCCGTCGCTGGACGAGTTCAGCGAAATCATCGCGCGGCAAATCGACAAAGTTCTCAAGGGTGCGAAGGTGGCCGATCTGCCGGTCGAGCAGGTGACACGCTTCGAGATGCTGGTCAACATGAAGACGGCGAAAACGCTGGGCATCATCATTCCGCGAGCAGTGCTGGTGCGCGCGGATGAAGTGATCGAGTGAGTTCACCCGCCAAGCAACTGCCCGCCATCCACCGCAATCGACTGCCCCGTCACCCAGCGCGCGTGCGGTGACGCGAGGAACAGCGCGACTTCGGCGATTTCGTCGGGGGTGCCCATGCGGCCAAACGGAATCCCCTTCAGCGTGTTCGCGTAGAGCGCGTCCTTGTTCTGTCGGCGTTGATCCCACACGCCACCGGGAAATTCGATCGACCCCGGCGCGATGCAGTTGACGCGGATTCCCTTGCGCGCCAGCGTCGCGGCCTGGCTCGCGGTGTAGTTCAGCATCAACGCTTTCACCGCTGCGTACGCCGGCGCGCGGGTCGAGTGGCGGTAGCCGGCGATCGACGAGATGTGGATGATCGAGCTGGATGCCGTCTTGGCGTGTGCAGCTTCGAGCAGCGGCAACGCCGCGTGCGAGGCGCGCACCATCGCCATCACGTCGACCGACAGGCCCGCGGCCCAGCCGGCTTCGTCGTCGCCCATGCCGAAGCCCGAGGCGTTGTTCACGAGCACGTCGATGCCGCCGAGCGCAACGCCGGCGTCTTGCACGTAGCGCGTGACTGCCGCGCCGTCGGCGAGGTCGCAGCTGGCGGCGTGCGCCTTGTGGCCATGCCGGGCGATGGCGGCGCGCGCGTCTTCGAGCGCTGCCGCGCCGCGCGCGCAAATCGACACGTCGGCGCCTGCGGCGGCAAAGCCGAGCGCGATCGCACGCCCGATGCCGCGGCTGCCGCCGGTGACGACGACTCGGCTCTTCTTGAAATCGAAACCCATGACTTTCTCCGTTCGGTGTGGACTCTGCCGGTGCGCGGTGCGCGGTGCTCGGGCGACCCGCGTCACTTCATCAACCCGGGCAACCAGAGCGAGATCGCCGGCACGTAGGTCACGATCAGCAGCGCAGCGCACATCGCGCCGTAGAACGGCCACAGTTCCTTCGAGACCTGTTCCATCGTCACCTTGCCGATCGCGCAACCGACAAACAGCGTCGGGCCCACCGGCGGCGTGATCAGGCCGATCCCCAGATTCAGGATCATGATCATGCCGAAGTGCACCGGGTCGATGCCGAGCTTGGCGATCACCGGCATGAAGATCGGCGTGCAGATGAGCAGCATCGGCGCCAGGTCCATGAAGGTGCCGAGCAACAGCAGCAGGATGTTGACGAGCAGCAGGAACACGTACTTGTTGTCCGACAGCGTGAGGAAGAGTTGCGTCACCTTGGCCGGGATCTGCATGATCGCCATCATGTAGCCGAAGGCGACCGAGAAGCCGATCAGCATCATCACCATCGCCACTGTCTTGACGACGCGGTGCACCAGGTGCGGCAGGTCGCGCCAGCGGTAGTCGCGGTACACGAGAAACGTCACCAGGAAGGCGTAGACGCACGCCACCGCCGCCGATTCGGTGGGCGTGAACACGCCCGACAGAATGCCGCCCATGATGATGAACACCGTGACCAGGCCCCACAGCGCGTCGGCGGCGATCTTCGGCACGTCTTTCAACGCCACCGGTTCACCCTTCGGGTAGCCGCGTCGGTGCGAGACCCACAGCACGAGGCCGATCAGGCACAGGCCGAACAGCAGCCCGGGGAAAATGCCCGCCAGGAACAAGTGCGCCACCGACACCGTGCCGCCGGCGGCGAGCGAATAGATCACTGCGTTGTGCGAAGGCGGAATCATCAGCGCCTGCACCGAACCGCAGATCGTCACGTTGGTCGCGAAGACGCGTGGGAAGCCGGCCTTGACCATCTGCGGGATCATCACCGAGCCGATCGCCGACGTGTCGGCGACCGACGAGCCCGAGATGCAGCCGAACAGCGTCGAAGCCATGATGTTCACGAGCGCCAGGCCACCGCGGATGAAACCGACGAAGATGCGTGCCAGGTTGATCAGGCGCGCCGCCATTCCGCCTTCGGCCATGATCGCGCCGGCGAGCACGAAGAAGGGAATCGCGAGCAGCGCGAAATCGTCGGTGCCGTCGGAGATTTTCAGCATCACCGCTTCGAGCGGAATGTCGACCCACAGCGCAGCGCCGATGGCGGCCAGGCCGAGCGCATACGCCACCGGCACGCCGAGCGCGCAGAACAGCGCGAAGGAACCCATCAGGATCACGACGTCCACCGCCTACTCCAGTTGCGTCGCCGCGTCGCTGTACATGACCGAGGTCTTCGGCGGGTCCCCGACCCAGACGCGCTCGATCAGGAACAGCAGGGTCAAGACGCCGGCGATCGGGATCGGTGCATAGACGACGCCTTGAGGCAGGCCGGGAAACTCGGCCATCGACTGGTACCACGTGATGCGGCACAACTGGGTGCCGTAGCCGGCCATGAACAGCGCGGTCGCCGCGATGCACAGATCCACGCCCCACAACATGAGCTGGCGTTGGCGAGGGCCGACGGCGTCAAGCAACGCCTGGACCGCGACGTGCACGTTGGCGCGGTAGATCGCAGCGCCGCCGATGAAGGAAAACATCACCATCATCACCACCGACGCGGGTTCGGGCCACGACTGCGGGTTGTTCAACGCATAGCGCATGAACACGCCGAACGGGATGATCAGCGTGATCACGACGAGCGCCGTGCCGGACAGGATGACGCAGGCGAGGTACAGCCACTCCATCGTCCGTGCGTAGACCTGCTTGGCGTTCATCGCGGGAAGCTTCGGGAAAGTGCGGCGGCGTGCTGACCCTCGGCATCGCTGCGACGCCGATGCCGATGCGCAGCTGATTTGCTAACGGGTCTCTTCGATGCGCTTGATGAGCGCAGCGTACTTGGAACCGTATTTGTCGCGGATCGGCTGGGTCGCCTTGTAGAACGCGGCCTTGTCGGCGGGAACGAACTGCACGCCGGCAGCGGCGAGCTTGGTCTCGGCCTCCTTGGTGTAGGCGTCCCACAAACCCCGCTGCTCGAGCTGCGCTTCGGCGCGAAAACTTCTTCACCAGCGCCTGGTCTTCTTTCGACAGCGTTTCCCAGTTGCGCTTGGAGAAGACGAAGATCTCGGGAATGATCAGATGGCCGGTCAGGCTCATCACTTTGCTGACGGTGTAGTGGTTTTGCGCGAGCAGCGTCGGCGGGTTGTTCTCTGCACCGTCCACCACGCCCGATTGCAGCGCCGAGTAGAGCTCGTTGAAACCCATCGCAACGCCGTTTCCGCCCATCGCGTTCATGGTTTCGACGAACAGCGGATTCCCCATCATGCGGATCTTCATGCCCTTCAGATCCGCCGGCGCGGTGACCGCCTTCTTCGCATAGACGTTGCGCGTGCCGGCGTCCATCCAGCCCAGCGCGATCAGGCGCGAGCTCGGCCCGTTGGACATGCGCTCGAGCAGATCCTGGCCGATCGGTCCGTCGATCACTTTGCGCATGTGCGCCTCGTCGCGGAAGATGAACGGCAGGTTGAACACGTTCACCTCGTCGACCACCGGGCCCATCGCGCCGACCGAGATGCGCGCGATCTGCAACGCGCCCACCTGGGCTTGTTCGATCATTTCCTTCTCGCCGCCAAGTTGCATCGACGGGAACATCTGGATCGAGATCCGGCCGTTCGTCGCGGTTTCGAGCTTCTTGCCCATGCGCACGATCGCCTCGACCGTCGGGTAACCGAGCGGGTGCACGTCGGACGCTTTCCACACCGCCTTTGGCTGGGCGAGTGCAGCACGCAGGCTGGTGGCGGCGAGGGCACCAGCGGCGCCGGCGCGGATCAACTCACGTCGTTTCATCGTCTCTCTCCTCGGTTGGCGGCCGGGACGACTCGACCCGACCCAAAGTGGGTCGATTGAAATCGATCCGCCGCGATCTGTCGTCAGGGTTTACGGCACTCAGCCCTTGTAGCTGATGACGAGATCGCCCACGCCGTCGATATGGCCTTCCAGCTTCTCGCCCGGCTTCACCGGACCCACGCCCGCCGGCGTTCCGGAATAGATCAGGTCGCCGGGCTGCAGCGTGACCAGGTGCGAGAGGTAGGAGATCTGTTCGGGAACGCTCCAGATCTGCATCGCCAGGTCGCCGCTCTGCTTGACCTGGCCGTTCACCTTGAGTGTGATCGCGCCCTTCGCCGGGTGACCGATTTCGCTCGCCGGCCGCAGCGCGGTGCACGGCGCCGATTCGTCGAAGGCCTTGCCCATCTCCCAGGGGCGGCCCTGTTTCTTCGCTTCGCCTTGCAGGTCGCGGCGCGTCATGTCCAGGCCGACGCCGTAGCCCCAGACGTGGCTCAACGCCTTGTCGACCGGGATGTTCTTGCCACCCTTGCCGATCGCGACGACGAGTTCGATTTCATGGTGCACGTCTTTTGTTCCCACCGGGTAGGCGAGTGCGGCGTTGTTCTGCACGATCGAGTTTGCCGGCTTCATGAAGAAGAACGGCGGCTCGCGGTCCGGGTCGTGGCCCATTTCGCGTGCGTGGTCGGCGTAGTTGCGGCCGACGCAATAGATGCGCCCCACCGGAAAACGCTTGTCGCTTCCGGCGACGGGAAGTGAAGGCTGGGGACCGAACTCGATGACGTAGTTGCTCATGGCTTCTTTCGTGAGGGATGGATGATGACGGTGGGGGCGGGAGTCAGTCGAGCTTGATGCCGACGGCTTTGGTGATCTTCACGTACTTCGCGACCTGGCCGCGCAGCATCTCGCGGAATTCTTCGGGCGATTTGCTCGCAATCGGCTCGGCGCCGTTCGCGTCCATCGCGGCTTTGAACTCGGGTGTGGCGACGATTCCCGCAAGCTCCTTGTGCAGCCGCTCGATCACGGGCTTGGGCAGGTTCGCCGGGCCCATGATGCCGAGCCAGAGCGCCGCCTCGAAACCGGCATAGCCTTGCTCGGCGACGGTCGGCACATCCGGCAGCGCAGGCGAACGCAGCAGCGTGCCCACCGCGAGCGGGCGCACCTTGCCGGCCTTCGTGTTTTGCAGCAGCGCCGGCATCGAGCCGAACACGGCTTGCACTTCGCCGCCGACGATTGCCAGATCGGCAGGCGCGTTGCCCTTGTAGGGAATGTGCACCAGGTCGAGCTTGGCCGCGTCCTTCAGCATCTCCATCGCCAGGTGCGTCGCCGTGCCGTTGCCCGCCGACGCGTAATTCAATTTACCCGGCTGGCCTTTCGCGAGCGCAATCAAATCGGCGAGGTTGTTCGCCTTCACTTGCGGGTTCACGACGAGAAGATACGGCGTGATCGCGACGAGCGAAATCTGCGTGAAGTCTGCCACCGGGTCGTAGGGCAGCTTGGTGTAGGCGCCGGCGGCGATCGCGTGCGTGCTCGTCGTCCCCAGCGTCAGCGTGTAGCCGTCGGGCGGCGCCTTGGCGGTCGCGTCGGCGCCGAGCGTTCCACCGGCTCCCGCCCTGTTCTCGACGTTCACGGTCTGGCCCAGGCGCTCCGAGAGTCGCTGCGCGACGATGCGACCGACGATGTCGGTCGAGCCGCCGGGGGCGAAGCCGACGATCAGCTTGATTGGCTTGTCGGGGTAAGCAGCTTGCGCGATTGCGGCGGTCGCGGCAAGCAACAGGCTCAAGCTGGCGGCGGCGTCAGCGATCAGGTGGCGACTTCTCATGGTGGAGTTCCAGAGCTTGGGGCGTGATTCTGACAGCATGGCCGCCGCAGCCGCGGCCGCATCAGCTGGCGCGCACGTCGGACTGCGACGATCGAATCGTGCCGCACCTCGACCAGTCGAGGTGGTCGTGGTGGTCGTGCGAGATCAGCACCGGTTGAGCGAACGCCCGGCGGAATCGTTCCAGGACCGCTGCGGGCGCGATCGCCTGCGACGCGGGGAGGCGCTCCGCGCATTGCCTTCCGCGAGGGGCATACTTCCTCTCCCCGATCCTCCGTTGCTTCGCAGCACGGTCTGTCTGAACATGCCCAGTGAGTTCGAAAATGCCCTATCAAGTCATGTATTCGTCTCAAGCCACCGAGCCCCTCACGGTCGATGGCCTCGAACGGATTCTCACGGATGCGCGAACCGGCAATCAGGCGCGCGACGTCACCGGAGCCCTCGTCTATGTCGACGGCGTGTTCTTTCAGATTCTGGAAGGTGACGAGCAGGTCGTGCGCAACTTGATGAGCAGCATCACGGCCGACACCAGGCATCACTCGGTGAAGCTGTTCCACGAGGGCGAAGTCGAGGCGCGCGCTTTCGAGTCGTGGCGTATGGCCTACCTGAGCCCGACTGCCGAGGAGATGCGAACCTGGGTGGGCCTGCCGGGCACCGCCACGATCGAGAGCCTGCTGGCCGACGTCAATCGCGACCCTCACCGGGTGCCCCGGATTCTGCTCAAGGCTCTCGAGACGCTCGCGGATTGAATCTCGGTGCGCGCCATCCGCGAGGCGCGGGTTTCGGCATTGATCGGCCAAGCCCATTACGGCTGCCTATCGCCACCATTGACACGCTTGCATTGATCGATCGGTACGCGACTTCTAGACTGCTGCTACGGATCCATCATTCAACGCCACTGGAGGTGAACATGTCAACCGAATCCAAGTGCCCGTTCGCGGGCAACGCCGCCAAGCAGACGAACGCCAACGCCGGCGCCAAGGGCAACCGCGACTGGTGGCCCGATCAACTGAATCTGGCGATCCTGCACCAGCACTCCGCCAGGTCCAGCCCGATGGGCGAGGGCTTCGACTACGCGAAGGAATTCAAGTCGCTCGACCTCGACGCCGTCGTCAAGGACCTGCGCGCGCTGATGATCGACTCGCAGGACTGGTGGCCCGCCGACTGGGGCCACTACGGGCCGCTCTTCATCCGCATGGCCTGGCACTCCGCGGGCACGTACCGCACCGCCGACGGCCGCGGCGGCGCCGGCACCGGCACGCAGCGCTTCGCGCCACTGAACAGCTGGCCCGACAACGGCAACCTCGACAAGGCGCGCCGGCTGCTGTGGCCCATCAAGCAAAAGTACGGCCGCAAGCTCTCGTGGGCCGACCTGATGATCCTCGCCGGCAACGTCGCGCTGGAGTCGATGGGTTTCAAGACCTTCGGCTTCGGCGGCGGCCGCGCCGACGTGTGGGAGCCCGAGCAAGACATCCACTGGGGCCCCGAAAGCACCTGGCTCGGCGACGAGCGTTACAGCGGCGACGCGTGAACTGGCGAACCCGCTGGCCGCCGTGCAGATGGGCCTGATCTACGTCAACCCCGAAGGCCCGAACGGCAACCCCGACCCGGTGGCCTCCGGCCGCGACGTGCGCGAGACCTTCGCGCGCATGGCGATGAACGACGAAGAAACCGTCGCGCTCGTCGCCGGCGGCCACACCTTCGGCAAGGCGCATGGCGCCGGCGACCCCAAGCTCGTTGGCCCCGAGCCCGAAGGCGCGGCCATCGAGGAACAGGGCCTGGGCTGGAAGAACGCGTTCGGCACCGGCAAGGGGGTGCACACCACGACCAGCGGCATCGAAGGCGCGTGGAAGCCCAACCCCACCAAGTGGGACATGGGTTACTTCGACATGCTGTTCGGCTACGAGTGGGAACTGGTCAAGAGCCCGGCCGGCGCGCACCAGTGGGTGGCCAAGAACTGCAAGCCCGAACACATGATCCCTGATGCGCACGACCCGTCGAAGAAGCACCCGCCGATGATGACCACGGCCGACCTGTCGCTGCGCATGGACCCCGCCTACGAGAAGATTTCGCGCCGCTTCCACAAGGACCCGCAGGCCTTTGCCGACGCCTTCGCGCGCGCCTGGTTCAAGCTGACGCACCGCGACATGGGCCCGCGCGCCCGCTACCTCGGCAAGCTTGTGCCCAAGGAAGAGCTCATCTGGCAGGACCCGGTGCCGCCCGTCGACCACCCGCTGGTGAATCGCGCAGGACATCGCGGCGCTGAAGGCCAAGGTGCACGCCTGCGGCCTTTCGATCTCGCAGCTCGTCAGCACCGCCTGGGCCTCGGCCTCGACCTACCGTGGCAGCGACAAACGCGGCGGCGCCAACGGCGCGCGCATCCGCCTCGCGCCGCAGAAGGAGTGGGCCGTCAACCAGCCGACCGCGCTGGGCAAGGTGCTGAAGACGCTGGAAAGCATCCAGAAGGACTTCAACGCCGCGCAAGGGGGTGGCAAGAGCGGCGGCAAGAAGATCTCGCTGGCCGACCTGATCGTGCTCGCCGGCAACGCGGCCGTCGAAGCAGCCGCCAAGAAGGCCGGCCACGACGTGACCGTGCCCTTCACTCCCGGCCGCACCGACGCCACGCAGGACCAGACCGACGTGGAATCGTTCGCCGTGCTCGAGCCCAAGGCCGACGGCTTCCGCAACTACACGCGCAAGGGGCTGGAGGGTGCGGCGGCCGAGCTGCTGCTGGACAAGGCGCAACTGCTGAACTTGAGCGCGCCGGAGATGACCGTGCTCGTCGGCGGCCTGCGCGTGCTCGGCGCCAACGCCGGCGGCGTGAAGCACGGCGTCTTCACCACCCGGCCCGAGACGCTGAGCAACGACTTCTTCGTCAACCTGCTCGACATGGGCACCCAGTGGCAGAAGTCCGCCTCGGCTGAAGGCGTGCTCGAAGGGCGCGACCGCAAGACCGGCCAGGGCAAGTGGACCGCCACCGTCGCCGACCTCGTGTTCGGCTCGAACTCGCAGCTGCGCGCGCTGGCGGAGGTGTATGCGAGCGGCGATGCGCAGGCGAAGTTCGTTCAGGACTTCGCGGCGGCGTGGGGGGAGGTGATGGAGTTGGATCGGTTCGAGCTGGCTTGATCCCTGGCGCCGCCGGAGTTGATGCGAGAAAGGCGCGATCAGCCCACCCCGCCATCGTCGCGATTCGGGGTCCACGCGTCGCGATGCCTACGCCGCGGTCTTCAGCATGAAGTCAACGTGCACCGCGGTGTACGGGAACTCGATTCGGCCCTGCTCATCTTTGCGCAACACGCCGGCCTGCAGCAGCATGTGCACATCCGAATGCACGGCGCGCACGTCGCGGCCGACGCGCCGCGCGGCCTCGCGCAACGTGACCGGCCCGGCACCGGTCAATGTCTGCACGAGCGCCATGCGATTGGGCGCGAGCACTTTCCAGAGCAAGTCGAACGACTCGAACGAGATCCGCTCTTGCTGCCGCTTGCCCGCGAACGCAGCCTTCACGCGTTGTTTGAAGGATTCGGTCGAATCGACCGTGATCGTCACAGCACCCATCTTCAATCCCCCTTCCATGCGGCAACGTCGGCCAAGAAGTCGTCGAGCAGTTGGTCGACGGAGTTGAACACGTAGGGCATCTCCTGGGTGCCCACGTGCCGGTGGTCGCCCTTGCACGAGCTGCCGTCAATGGCAGATGAAGGCGCGCGACAACACCTGCGCGAGCGTGTGGGACGCTCCCGCAGGCACGCGCGAGCAGGCGGCGAACCTGCGCGCACGTGCGCAACTGATGCGCCCGATTGCCGAGCTGATCCGGGCCGAAGGGAGGAAGCAGGCCGGGGCGGCCGAGCGCTGCGGTGTCACCCAACCGCGCACCAATGATCTGCTGCGTGGGCGCGTGTCGCGCTTCTCGCTCGATGCGCACGTGCACATCGCGACGGCACTCGGCTGGCGCATGAGCTTGGCGCTCGAGGCGGACCGAACACGGCCGGTGTGGCGATTGAATGTCAGCGCGCCAGAATTTCTCGCGACCCGCCGTCGACGTGAATAGGCAACAGCAGCGAAAACGGTGCGGTCGTTGTCGGCGATTGGTCAGGAGGGAACGCCAAAGTCAGGCAGCCCAAAGTCCAACCGAGGCAATGTCGGCACGGCCAGCGGCGCGCTATTCATAACTGCAAACTGCGCGTAATACCGCAATGCCGACGGCCGATCGGGCGCAGTCAAGGTCCGCAGTGAGCCTTTCTCCGACGCTCGACTCGTTGGAACCAGCGTCACATTCGTCGCCGGTCCCGACCTTCGAGCGCCGCGCGCCCATATCGCACTCAGAGTCGCAAAGAAGTGACTGTGATTGTCCACATTGCTCCGCGGCGCAATCGCCGCAGCGCGCGCTGGACATCGCTGTGCCGTCGCCAGCGTGCGCCCGCTGCTGCGCACAGCGAACTGCCGCGCTGGTCTACGCTTTCTGGCGAACGTTCACTCGCCCGTGTGCTGCGCCTTCGCGAGCAACGCCGCACGCCGATCCAGGCTCTCCCGCGGCCACATTTCCGAAGCCTTGTAGTACTCGGCCACCGCGGGCGTGCCGGCAGGCAGTACCACCCACGGCTGCTTGCTCGAGGTGAAGATGTGAATGTCGGGCGGCAAGCGGTCGGGTTCGTCGAGCGTTCCGACGCGAACGAAACGAACCGCGTCGCCGGCGCCTGCGTAGTTGCTCCAGACTGCCACTTGGCAGCGCGGGCAGCGTGCGATCTTCTGGCCCTTGCCGCTGTGGGACGGCGTATCGATGAGTGCGACCTCGCCCTGCAGCAACTCCACCCGCTCGCTCTCGATCATGGCGTTGAGGGCGAACGCCGCGCCGGTCTCGCGCTGGCACCAGCGGCAGTGGCAACAGTGAACGAAGAGCGGCGTCGACCGCATGCGGTAGCGTACGTGGCGGCAGGTGCAGCCGCCGTCGTAGGGGGTTGTTTCGTGGCACATGCTTGCCTCGCGCTCGCTGCAGGTCTGCACCGCACGCCACCCTCGTGGCGTGTCGGGCGTGTCGGGGTAGGGCGGCGGCGGCGTACATTGTGGGTGCTGGCGCTGTGCCGCTGCGGTGGCTCGAACAACAAACCGTTTTGCGACGGCACGCACCGCGGCAACGGGTTTTCCAGCGCCAAGGCGGCGGATCGGGCGCTCGATCAGGTGCACAGCTACCGTGGCCGGCACATCACGCTGCACGACAACCGGAGCAGTCTGCGCGCACGCCGGTCGCTGCACCGACGGGTTGCCGCAAACCTTCCGCTACGCGCAGGAGCCGTTCATCGACGCCGACGCCGACGGCGTTGCCGAGATCACGGCGCTCGTCGGCCAATGCCCGTCGGGCGCGCTGAGCTATACGCTGCACGGGGCACCCGCCGCAGCGTCGCAGCCGCGGCCGGCCGCAGTCGTCGTCACGCCAGGCCCGTACGCGGTGACCGGCGGCATCGCCATCGACCAGCCGCGCAGCAGCGGCGCGTCGCCGGAGCACTACACGCTGTGCCGGTGCGGTGCGTCGAAGAACAAACCGTTCTGCGACGGTTCGCATTGGAGCGCCGGATTCAAGGACGAGAAGAACTGACCTCAGGCCAGGTGGAACAACTCGATGGGCTGCTCGCGGCCTTTGACTTTGACTGGGCCAAGCGAAGCAGCTGCCGCGGCGTCCTCCCCGGCGGCCGCGAGCACTTCACCGGACGCCAGGATTTGCGATCCATAGGTCTTGTTCAACTGCTCGATGCGCGACGCGAGGATCACGACGTTGCCGGTGATCGAATACTGCTTGCGCAATGCGGAGCCGATGTTGCCGGAGACCACCTCGCCGGCGTGCAGGCCGATGCCGATCGTGATCGGCGGAATCCGGCCGGATTCCCCCAGCCGCCGGATACCGGCAAGCAGCCCGCGTGCCGCGGCAAGCGCATTGGCGCAGTCGCGGTCGCTTGCAAGCGGCGCGCCGAACGTGGCCATGAAGCCGTCGCCGAGAAACTGGTTGATGATGCCGTGATTGCGGTTCACGACGTCGACCGCTTCGGCGAAGACGAGGTTCTGCAATCCGACGATTTCCGCTGGCGACTTCATCTCCACCAGCGGTGTGAAATTGCGGATGTCCATGAACATGACGCACACGAACGAGCTCGTGCTCGCGATCTCCGGGCCGGCCTTGAGCAGCGCCTGCGCGATGGCGGGAGAAACCTGCTGGCCGAAGGCGCTGAGCACCCGCTGGCGTTCCAGCAGCGTCCGGTAGGCGTTGCCGACCCGACGCTTCAGCTGGTCCGCGACGAAGCCCGCGGCGAGCCCGGCGAGCAGCAGCACGGCCCCCTTGGCCACGTAGAACAGATGCGCCTCGAACGGCGTGCCCGCCGCGGCGCGCGCGCCACCCTCCTCTGTGCCGCTGACCGCGCCGATGTAGGCGAACGACAAGGCCACGTACTGCGCCGCCGCCACCAGCCCCGTAAATACGCACAGTCTGAAGTCCAGCCGCAGCGTGGTGAGCACGATGAAGACAGCGTAGAGAAGTCCCAGCGGGCTCTGCAGCACGTAGAGCGGATTGATTTCGCGCGACACGAGCAGGATCAGGATGCTGGGCACGCTCGTTTCGATGAACGCGTTCAGGTACCGCAGCGCCGCTGGTGCGCTCCTTCCCCTGCGCAGCCAGTGGCCGAACAGGGTCCGTATGGCAAGCTCGTAGCAGAGCAGCAGGGCGATGACCGCGATGATGTAGATGAATACGCCAGGCGTGAGGAAACGAAGCAGATCGCTCTTGCGGAACAGCGCGTAACCCACGCTGTAAAACACGATCAGCACGCCCAGCAGGCCGGCAAGGATCGCCATGCGCATGCGCTCGCTGTGGATGATCTCCCGGGCGAGATGGTCCTCGAAGGATGCCGTCGGGTCGGCAACGGGATCGTGCGATGAGTTTGGCATCCGGGGCGTTCAGGGGCGCCGGGGTCAGGTCTTGCGTTTGAACCCCTTCTCCTCCTCCGGGGTGACAAACCCGATCGGCCGCTTGGGCGGCTCGGGCGGCGTCATGAGTTCGCGCAATGCATCGAACACCTGCTTGAACTGGGTGCGGGTGTTGCGACCCAAGTTCTCGTGACTCATCGCCAATGCCTCGGTCTTCTGCTCGAGTTCAATCAGACGCTGGGCCAGATCGCCATGTGTCGCCGCCAACTCGCGCATGCGCACAAACGCCCGCACCACGTACACCGATACCTCGATCGCACGCGCGCTGCTGAGCAAATTGGCCGCCATGATCGCGCCGTGCTCGGTGAAGGCGTAGGGCAGGTACTTGCGATGCTGGCCGCGCCCGCCGGCGTCTAAGGTCGCGAATTGCGACCTTAAAGCCGCCCACTCCTCGGCGGTGAGCTGCAACATGAAGTCCGCCGGAAACTTCGCCAGATTGCGCTTGACCGCCTCGTTGAATCGCTTGGTCTGGACCTCGTAGAGCGCAGCCAGGTCGGTGTCCAGAATTACGCGAACGCCGCGCACGGCGGCGATGCGCAGCGTGATCGCGTCCGGCGCGAGCACTTGCGTGCGCGGCGGCGGCGCACTGCTCATGGCCGCGCCGCTTTGCGGGTTCGATGGCTCCCCATACCTCACACGATATCAGCCTGCCAGTGCGCTACGTCGATGGACAGCTTCGACGGCCCGAACCGCATGACGCGCGTGGACGACCCCCGTCCCTACCGCGACCGCTACTTCCAGAGTTCCACCGGTTTCCCCACGGCACGCAGCCGCCCTTGGCGCGCGCGATCGCCGCGTCAATTTCGCCCGCCGATGCGACCTCGATGCGATCGAGTCGCAGGCGCAACTTTCCGGCGCGTGCCGACATGGCATCGAAGAAGAAGTCGTTGCTCGGGTTGGCGCTGTTCATCAGCACGCCGATGCGTTTGAGGTGCGGCACGGCCGCCGCCAGCAGTTCGACCTGTTTGGCGAGTATTTCTTCGCCGGCCGCCGAGGTGCCTGTCAGATTGCCACCGGGTCGGGCCAGGCTCGCGACGAAGCCCGAACCGAGCGGGTCGCCTGCGTTGACCATGACAACGGGCAGGCCGGGCGCTGCGTCACGCGCCGCACGAATCGTGATAGTGCCGGAGGTAACGATCAGCGCCACGCGCAGAGTATTGAGTTCGGCGGCGAGCTCGCGCTGGCGCTGCGGACTCACACCCGCGTGGCGGACTTCGATGATCAGGTTCCTGCCATCGACGAGCATCGGTCGATCACCGAATCACCTCATCCGCGCGCAGCAGCACGCTGGGCGGAATCGTGAGCCCGAGCGTCTTGGCGGTTTTCAGGTTGATCACGAATTCGAACTTCACCGGCTGCTGCACCGGCAGATCGGCCGGCTTCGCGCCGCGCAGCACCTGGTCGACGAAGCCCGCAGCGCGGCGGTACTGGTCCTTCAAATCGACTGCGTACGACATCAGGCCGCCTGCCTGCGCAAACACGGTGTGCGGGTAAGTCGCGGGCTTGCTCTGCTTTGCGACGAGTTCGACGATGGCCCGCCGTTGCGCGAAGTGCATCGCCCCGTCGGGGACGAACCAGGCGTCTGCCCGCTTGCCCGCAGCGAACGCAGCGACGAGATCCTCCGCGCGCTGCGCCTTCGCGGGCAACAACTCGATTCCGAGCACGGCGGCGGCGTGGTGCAACTCCGGGTTCGAATCGGTTGCGCCGGTCAGGTAAGCCACGCGCGCGATCGACGGAGCTGTTCCTTGCAGCAACTGCAGCCGCTTGCCGACCAGTTCGGGGCTCTGGCTCGTCAGCCCTGTAAGGTTGCCCGCAGGCCGCGCCAGGCTCGCCACCAATCCCGTGGCTACGGGGTCGGGCACCGCAGCGAAGACGATCGGAATCGTCACAGTCGCCTGCTTCGCGGCGAGCGCGCCGGCGCCGGTGGCAAAGATCACGTCGACGTTGTGCGCTATCAGCTCGCGCGCGAGCCCCGGCAATCGATCCACCGCACCTTCGCCGTAGCGGCGCTCAAATACGACGTCGCGGCCCTCGGTCCAGCCCAGGCGCTGCAACTCGAAGTTGAAGGCGTCGACAATCGCGGCTGCCTCGGGCGTCACCGGCGGCACGTTGCCCAGCCAGCCGATCCGCCTCATCTTGCCGGGCTGCTGCGCAAGCGCGCCGCGCTGCGACTGGTTTGCCACGAGTGCGCACGCCAAGCCGGCAATCGCGACGCTACGCCGCGTGGTCATTCGATCACCTCGTCGGCGAACAGCCGCAGCGAGTTCGGGATCGTCAGGCCGAGGGCCTTCGCCGTCTTCAGGTTAATGACCCGGGTGTTGGTGGACAACAGTGCGATGCGCGGCATCGTCGGCGCGTGTTGCGCGAGCGCGGCGAAGGGCGCGCCCCACACTGCCAGCGAAGCCCCAGCGATGAAGTGCCTGCGAACTGTCATTCGATCACCGCCCTGGCGCAGCTCGCGCTGATGGATTCGCCCGACGCTGGCCTATCCCCGCCACGCAACCACCTCGAGATACTCCGCGTCGTAACGCGTGCTGCCGTCGGTGGCCCGATTGTGTTGGTTCCACAATTGCTCGAGTTCATCGCGCAGCGCTGCCTGACCCGCCACGTCGAGGGCCGCAAAGGCGCGGTTCGTCGGGCCGTAGTAGGCGCGGAAAAACTCCACTACGTCAGCCGGCGCGAATGTGTAGGCAAAGGGGTACATGCGTTTGCTGACCTGCAACTGGGTGATGCCTCCACCCAGGCCTTCACGCAGCCGTTCGCGCACCACCGCCTCCACGCCCCACAGCAAGGGCGAGGGCATTTGCGGTGGCGGCGCCACATGTTTGGCGATGATCTTGAAAATCTGACCCACGAAGCCCTCGGGCGTCCAGTTCGCCATGACGATGCGCCCGCCCGGCCGGCAGACACGAACCAGCTCCGCGGCAACTTGTTCGGGTCGCGGCGCAAACATCGCGCCGATGAGACTCACGACCAGGTCGAACGAGGCCGCTGCGTAGGGCAGACTTTCGGCGTCACCTTCATCGAAACGCACCTCCAACCCTTCGACCCGCGCACGCGCACGCGCCTGCTCCACAAGATTCGCGGCAATATCGACGCCCGTCACGTGAACTCCAGAGCGCGCGGCCGGAATCGCGATCTGGCCCGCCCCGCAACCCACGTCGAGCATGCGCGTACCCGGCGCGACGCCGAGGCGCTGCAGAAACTCCAGCGCGCCAGGCTCCATCGGCTTGGCAAATTCTCCGTAGTCACCGGCCATCCAGGTGGCCTTGAGTCGGGTCTTCAGGGCTTGCATCTCAGGCGTCATGGCGTTCACGTTGCCCTCCTCAGCGTGGCTGTTTCAATCCTGCGGATATCGATGTTTCGGCGCGCCCTAGGCCTTGCGCGCCGCAATCCGAACTCCGCCGAGCTTTTCGGCGGTGAACAGGCCGACAAAATGGCTGTACGCAGCGTCGTATTCGAGAAAACGAGCCTCGCCGAACTTGGCCACCGTCGTGTCGCGCAGCGACCGGTACATGGCGAGCCGGTCGACGAGGATCGCGACCCAAGCCTGCGACAGGTCGATACATTGGACAAGCTCGCAGGAACAGTCATTGAGCAGGCGCCGATATTCGTCAATCGACGGCGGCGAGGTGATGAACATCCCGTCGCTCAGGCGGCGCTCGTCTTGCGCATCCAGTCGGGTGAGGGTCACGATATCGGTGAAGGCAATCATGCCACCTGCTTTGACCACGCGCGCACACTCGCCGAGCAGGGTGCGCTTGTCCGGGATGTGGCACCACGCTTCCTGGCTCAGCGCCGCATCGAACCCGCCATCGCCAAACGGCATCGCCGTGGCATCGCCCTGCCTGAAATCGACGCGATGCTGCAACCCAACTCGCTGCGTCAGGCGAATCGCGCTCTCAACCCGGCTGCGGGTGAGGTCGATCCCGGTGACGCGGCAGCCGTATCGCTGCGCGAGCCAGCGTGCCGGCCCGCCCATGCCGCTGCATACGTCGAGCACGTGATGCCCGGCGTGCAGCCCGGCAGCGCCGGCCAACGCATCGACGGCACCGGTTCCGCCGTAATGGTCCTGGTCGAAATCCTTCAGATCGTCCTGCGTCAGCGCGTCCAGGCTCAATCCGCGCGCCGTGAGCTTGGCGAGGATTTCCTCCTCGTTGATCGGATGCGTGTCGTAGAAGCGGGCAACGTCGCCGACGTGTGAATTGCTCATGGCAGTTCTCCGTGAGTTGCGCTGGCGCGTATGGCTCTTCGGATGAGAAGCAGGGTCGTTGAACTGAGTTCGCAGACTACCATGCGCACCCATGCGCATCGAAGACATCCGCCAACGCCTGCAAAGCCTCGGCGCCGGACCCGGCCACGAGCGCCATGTGCTCGAGCGCTGGGCGCGCGGATTGCCCCAGGACCATGGCAAGCGCCGTATCGAGGGCTTTCTGCCCAAGCGTTTGCGCGCCGTGCTGCCTGAGCTCGTGGACGAACTCGACGCACTCGCGCGCGTGCGCAGCGAACATCCAGCCGCCGACGGCTCGGCGCGTTTGCTCGTTGAACTCTCCGACGGCCAGGCGGTGGAAAGCGTGCTGCTGCCGCGCGACGGCGTGTGCGTCTCCACCCAGGTCGGTTGCGCGGTCGGCTGCGTGTTCTGCATGACGGGCCGCGGCGGCCTGTTGCGCCAGCTCGGCAGCGTCGAGATCGTCGCTCAAGTCGTGCTCGCACGGCAGCGGCGCAGCATACGCAAGGTCGTGTTCATGGGCATGGGCGAGCCGGCGCACAACCTGGACAACGTGATGGAGGCGATCGATCTGCTCGGCACCGAGGGGGCGTTTCCCCACAAGAACCTGGTGTTCTCCACCGTCGGCGATGCGCGCGTGTTCGAGCGCCTGCCGCTCGGCCGGGTCAAACCCGCGCTCGCGTTGTCGCTGCATTCGACAATTGCGCAACTGCGAGAGCGATTGCTGCCGCGCGCGCCGCGCATGACGCCCGCGGAACTGGTCGAGCAGGGCGAGCGCTATGCGCGGCTCACGAGTTACCCGATCCAGTACCAGTGGACGCTGATCGACGGCGTGAACGATGGCGACGACGAGATGGAGGGCATCGCCCGGTTGCTGCGCGGCAAGTACGCGATGATGAATCTGATTCCGTACAACGCGGTCGATGGCCTGCCCTTCGCGCGCCCAAGCGCCGAGCGCGCCGGCGCGATTGCGCAGTCGCTGAACCGGCGCGGAATCTACACGCGGCTGCGCCAATCGGCGGGTCAGGATGTGGATGCGGGCTGCGGGCAATTGCGGGCGCGATCCACAGGAATCTCCGGACGAGAAATTGCGATCGCACCGGCTTGAGCCGACAGGATGCGAAGCAGTAGGCCGCACCCTGAGTTATCGAGCCATCCATTCGCGAAACGCCGCAGCACGTTCCTGGCTGATCTGCACTTCGCCATCGCTTTTCGGCGCCAGCTTCAGCACGAGCCGACCTTTGGCGCCGGCATGCCAGCTCGTCACGGCGCGCGCCGCGACGAGCATCTGCCGGTTCACGCGAAAGAACAGCGCCGGGTCGAGTTCACGCTCGACGTCGCCCAGCGACCCGTCGAGCAGATGGCGCGTCGCATCCAGGCTCACCAGGAACGTGAGCTTGTCGATCGACACGAAGTACGCCACCTGCTCGACCGGCACCGCGACGAACGCTGCTGCCTTGCGCGCGACCCAGCGTTGCCGGTAGCGCGGCGGCGCTGCAACCAGCGCCTGTTCGAGCTCCTGGGCGCGGGCGCCGGAGAACCGCTCGCGCAAGGCCTGCAGCTTCGCGAAGGCCTGGTGCAGCGGCGCGTCTTCCACCGGCTTGAGCAGGTAGTCGACCGCGAGCGCCTGGAACGCGGCCAGGGCGAACTGATCGTAGGCCGTCGTGAAGATCGTCGGCAGCGTCAGTGCGGAGTCGCGAAACAACTCTAGCGACAGGCCGTCGGCAAGCTGGATGTCGAGCAGCAGCAGGTCGGGCGCGGCGTGCGCGGCGAGCCACAGGCGCGTGTCGCGCACCGTGCCCGCCGTGCCGGCGACGCTGGCCTGCGGCGCCACGCGCGCGATCGTCTCGATCAGGCGCTCGCGCGCCGGCGCTTCGTCTTCGGCGATGAACAGCCTCATGTCGCCACCTCGGCCACCACCTCGGCCGCCACCTCGGCCGCCACCTCAGCCGCCACCTCAGCCATGACCAACGGCAACCTGACCTCGAAGCGTTCGTCGCCGCGCCGCACATCGAGCGCGCGGCCGCTGAGCAGCCGGCAGCGCTCGTCGAGGTTGCGCAAGCCCAGGCCCGAGGAAGGCAGCGCGCTGCTGCGCTGGCGCACGTCGTTGCTGACGTGCAGCGTGTCGGCACTGCGCCGCATGCGCACGATCAAGGGCTGGGCCTGATCGGTCTGGTTGTGCTTCACTGCGTTCTCGAGCAAGGTCTGCAGCGCGAGCGGCGGCACCAGGCCGCGAACCTGATCGCCGCGGAGCGATGCGTCGATCTCCAACTGCACCGCCGCGCCGAAGCGCAGCGCCAGCAAGCGGTGGTAGCCGCGAACGAACGCGAGTTCGTCGGCCAGCGGCACCAGGTCGCGGTCGCGGCTGGCGAGCACGTAGCGGTAGACCTCGGCCAGCAGGTCGCAGAACTCGCGCGCGCGCGGCGCGTCGCGAACGATCAGGTGGCCGAGCGTGTTCAGGCTATTGAACAGGAAGTGCGGGTCGATCTGCGCCTTCAGCGCCGCCAGTTCGGCCTGCGAGCGCAGCTCGCTCGAGCCGTTCCACGCGCGTCAGGTCGGATTCGCGTTCGCGGATCAGGAACACGGTCTCGTACGCATGCGTCACGAAGAGCACGCAGATCACGTTGATCAGCACCACGACTTCGATCGCGGCGCGGTCCGGCGCCTGCCCGGCGATGCGCTGCCACAGCACGATCGCCAGCGCGCTCAGCGGCGCGGTGTAGAGCAGGTTCGCGCTGACGAGCAGCATCAGCTTGCGCACCGGATGGTCGAACCAGCCGAAGTGCTGGCGCTGCTTGAACAGCAGCCAGCGGTTGCCGAGCCAGATCGCCGCCGCCAGGCCGATGAAACCGACGCAGCCGATCCAGAAGCGCGCATCGTCGGGGCGCAGCGCACCGTACAGCCCGGCGACCCAGGGAATGATCAGGCCGAAGCCGAAGATGCCCAGCAGCATCACCGGCCGGTCGTCGATCGACACGCTCGCGGCCGGGTTCGGCGGCGCTTCGTCGGGCTTGGACATGCGGTTTTCCGGGTTCGGTCGATTCGCGCTTGTGCCGCGCCATCGCGCTCGGCCAAGATGGTCGAAACCGGTTCAGCGGTGTCATGGCAATCCGGCAGCAACCTCGAGGAGAGACATATGGACCTTTCGCAATTGAATTATGTGGCGATCGTCGCCGCCGCCGCGGTGCGGTTCCTGCTCGGCGGCCTGTGGTACTCGCCGATCCTGTTCGCCAATGCCTGGATGCGCGAAGCCGGTATCAGCGAAGCGCAGACCAAGCAGGCCAACATGGCGCGTCTGTTCGGGTTCTCCGGCATCGCGGCGCTCGTGATGGCGTTCAACCTCGCCGCCTTCATCGGCCCGAAGGCGACGCTCGCGTTCGGCGTGTTCGCCGGGTTTGCCGCCGGCTTCGGCTGGGTCGCGATGGCGCTCGGAACGATCTACCTGTTCGAGCAGCGCTCGTTCAAGCTCTGGCTCATCAACAGCGGCTACGAAGTGATCGCCTTCACGCTGATGGGCGGCATCCTCGGAGCCTGGAAATGAAGCGCGGCGCCGGGTGGGTGGTTTGGGCCTGGCTGGCGTTAATAGCGGCGCCGGCGCTCGCTGAAACCAGCAACGTCTCGGCCACGGGCTTCATCTCGACGTTTCGCGAAGAAGTCAAGGCCACGCCCGACGAGGTGTGGAAGGCGGTTCTGCAACTGCCGCGCTGGTGGAGCGATTCGCACACCTACTCGGGTAGGGCCTCGAACCTAAGCCTGGAGGCAGTCGCGGGCGGCTGCTGGTGCGAGCGCTGGGGCGACGGCAATTCGGCGCAGCATGGGCAGGTGGTGCTGGTTCAGCCGGGGCGGGTGATCCGCATGAACGCGAGCCTCGGCCCGCTTCAGGAGCTGGCCGTGAATGGCGTCTTGACGATCGTCACGAGCGCGCAGGACGGAAAGACGTTTCTGCGCATGACGTACCGCGTCGCGGGCAACGCCGATGCCGGGCTGGAAAAGCTCGCGCCGGTCGTCGACCAGGTGATCGGCACGCAATACCGGCGCCTCAAGGCGCTCGCTGAGACGGGCCAGCCGCAGTAAGGCGCCGCCCGCGCCAGGCTCTCCTGCCTGGGCCAAGGCAGGCGAACCGGGCGGGCGTCGGACTCGTCTTCGATCAAACCCGGCCTCATCATTGCCAACGCCGTTCGCTGGGAGCACACTGCCGGCGGTCTCGTCGTGAGACCGTGGCCACCCACCGCCTGCAATGGTGGGAGGAGAGTCGAAGTGATTGCATTCAACCGAGTCGCATCCATCGCCCCGGGCAAGACGCCAAGCGCGATTGCCTTCGCCCACGAAATTGCCGCCTACATGAAGGAAGCGTACAAAGTCGAGCTCGAGATCTTGCTGCCGATCGGCGGCAACCCGCAACGAATTGCCTGGAGCGCGCGCTACAAGGACCTCGCGGCGATGGACGCGGTGAGTACGAAGGTGCTCGCCGACAAGCACTACTGGACGGTCCTTGCCAAGGGCAACGAAAACTTCCTCCCGGGGTCGATGCAAGACACCCTCTGGCGCACGATTTAGCCGTCACTCCCCGCGCAACAACTCCATCAACTGCGCCGCGTCCAGCGGCGCTTTTGCGTCGCCCGCATCCTGCCCGCTCAAGATGCCCTCGGCGAGGTCGCGCTTGCTGCGGTGCAGGCGCACGATTTTTTCTTCGATCGAGCCCTGCGTGACGAGGCGATACACCGTGACCGGCCGGAGTTGCCCGATGCGGTGCGCGCGCGCGCTCGCCTGCTCCTCGGTGGCGGGGTTCCACCAGGGGTCGGCGATGATCACGTAGTCGGCGACGGTGAGGTTCAAGCCGAAGCCGCCCGCTTTCAGGCTGATCAGGAACAGGTCGCTCTTTCCCGCCTGGAACGCGGCGACGCGTTTGGTTCGCTCGGCCGCCGGCGTGCTGCCATCCAGGTACTGGTAGGTCAGGCCGACCATGTCCAGGCGCTCGCGCAGCAGCGCCAGAAAATCGGTGAACTGGCTGAACACGAGCGCCTTGTGTTTGCCGGCAACGAGCTCGGTCGCGAGGCGTTCGAACTCCTGCACCTTGGCGCCGACGATGCCGAGTTCCGGCGCCACGAGACGCGGGTCGCACGCGGCGCGGCGCAGGCGCGTGAGCGCGGCCAGCACGTGAAACTGGTTCTGCCCTTCCTTGCCGTTGCTCCCGGCATTCGCCGAGATCGCCTGCGCCACGCTCGCCTGTGCCTGCTGGCGCAGCGCCTCGAGCAGTGCGCGTTCCTTGGGCCCCGGAATCACTTCGTGGACGATCTCGGTGCGCGGCGGCAGGTCGGTGAGCACCTGTGCCTTGGTGCGGCGCAGGAGGAACGGCGCGAGCAGGCGCCGCAGGCGCCGCGACGCAGCGGCCTTCTGCTGTGCGTCGTCGTCGCGTTCGATCGGGCCGACGAAGTTGCGCGTGAATTGCTCGGCGCTGCCGAGCAGCCCGGGGTTGCAAAAACCCATGATCGACCAGAGCTCGCCGAGGCGGTTTTCGATCGGCGTTCCGGTGAGCGCGAGTTTGAAGTCGCCGCTCAGTGCGAGCGCCGCCTTGGCGCGGCGCGTGCTCGGGTTCTTGATCGCCTGCGCTTCGTCGAGAACCACGCTGTGCCAGGGTGCTTCGGTCAAGATGTCGGCGTCGATTTGCAGCAGCGAGTACGAGCAGATCAGCACCTGGCCCGGCCCGAGCGCGCGCACCTGGCGCTGGCGCGCGCTGCGGCGCGGGTTCTCGGCGGCGGCCGCGCCCGCGTTCGGTTCGGCGTTCGCGGCTTCGCCAGCTGCGCCAACCGCCTTCGGCGCTTCGGTGGAGTCGGTCTCGTCGACAAACTCGGCCTGCACATCGTCGCTCAGCAACACGTCGCCGTAGAGGGCAACTTGCAGGCTCGGCGCGAAGCGCGCCGCTTCGATCAACCAGTTGCCGCACACTGACGTCGGCGCGATCACGAGCGCCGGCCCCGCATCCGCGCGCTGCAACAGCAGCGCCAGCGTCTGCACCGTTTTGCCGAGGCCCATGTCGTCGGCGAGAACGGCGCCGAAGCTGCTCGCGCCCAGGCGCATCAACCAGCGGTAGCCTTCGAGCTGGTAGTCGCGCAGTTCGGCGTCCAGGCTCGCGGGCGGCTCGAAGCTCAGCGCTTGCGCCTGTTCCCAGAGGCGGCTGCGTTTGCGCCAGGCGGCGTCGCCCTCCAAGGTCAAGGTGCTGCCGCTCGCCTCCCACGCCAGCGCCGCCAGGTTCGACAGGCGCTGACCCGTCTTGTGCGGTTGCGCGAGCGCGGCGAGGTCGCTCAATTGCTGGCGCAGCGCGTCGCCGAGCGCAAGAAAGTCGCCTTCGGCGAGTGCCACGTAGCGGCTTTTGCTCGACTGCACGAGGTCCAGCAGCTGGCGCAGCTGCAGCACTTCGCCGCCGTCGAGTTCGAGTTCGCCATCGAGCTCGAGCCATTCGCCTTTCGAGCTGGCGCGCAATTTCACTGCGGCCTCGGCGACCGCGCGCACGCGCATCGGCTTGCCCTTCGGCCATTCGGTGACGATGTGCGCGCCGAGTGCGCTCAGGCCTTCGACTGCGGCGAGCGCGTGTTGCGGCTCGTCGAGCAGCCACTCGTGGCCCGCGCCGTCGATGAAGTCGAGCGCATCGAGCAGCTTGTCGGCGTTCTCGCGCTCGCGTGGCAAGTCGCGCTTCGTCGACAGCGTCACGCCCTGGTGCACGGTCGTCACGCGCACCCGTCCCGTGCCCGGCGGCAGGCGCGGGCCGAAGTCGCCGAACGGCGCAGCGAGCAGGCACAGCACCAGGCCCTGGCCCTGCGGCGTGAGCTCGGCGCGCAGCACGTGGCTCGCCTGCACTTCATGGCCGGCTTCGGCGTCGCTCGCGACGTGAAAGTGCGCCGCGAGCACACGCAGCGCTGCATCCAACTCGGTGCGCGCAGCGACCGGCACCTTCCAGCCTTGTGTCACGAGTTCGGCGACGCGCAACTGCGCCGGCGTGAGCCGCACCAGGCGCGCGCGCGTCGGCCCGTCGGCGATCAACATCGTGTGGCGGCGCTTCAGGCGCTGCTCGCGCCAGCGCTGCGGCAGGTCTTCGTCTTCCTTGTCTTCCAGGATGTGATTGGCGTGGCGCACCGGATCGAGCAGGCGAAACGTGATGTCTTCGCCCTGCGTCATGATCTCCAGCGCCGGCAAGGCCTCGCTGACCTCGATGAACTGCGTCGGGTCGTGCTCCCACGCGACGAACGGGTGCCGTACCAGCGCCGGCGCCGCGGTGACGACGTCGAGCACAGGCCGATTGCCGAAGTCTTCGCGCCGCACGGCGCGCAGCAGCGCGGCGTCGTGTGTCACCAGGTCCTTGCGCTTGATGAGCGTCGCGAGCGACGTCGGCTTGGGTTTGCTGAGGCCGCGCACACCGCGCTTTTGCTCCATCGGCTCGATGCTCTCGATGCGCGAGTCGGCGCCGATGCGAACCACCCAGATGAGCCGGTCCGCCTCGGCCTTGCTGCTGCCCTTGGCCGCGCCGGGCGCGCCGCCGCCGAGTGCGAGGATCGCCGCCAGTGCCTCGCGCCAACGGTCCTGTGCCTGGCCGACAAAAAACGGCGCGTTTGCGTCGGCTGCGGCGGGCGCCTCGCCGAGCAGCATCGCCGCGGCACGCCGCGTCAACTGGGCGAGCCAGGCGAGGTTGGCGGCTGCAAACTGCGCCGTCAGCGCCAGGGCGTGTGCGCGCACCTTGTCCGGCGCCTGGGGTTCGATGCGCAGCCACGCGGCGAGCAGCAGATGGTGCAGGTACTCGAACGATTTCATTCCCGATTGGCGCGCGTGCACGAGGTGGAATGAGGCGCTGGTCAGCGGCGCGTCGCCCAGGCGCTGGTCGATCGCTCCCACCCAGACGCCGAGCAGCCCATACGGGTCGGCGCCGCCCTTGCTCATTTCCGACGCGGCGTACTTGCGTGCCTTCGTCCATGATCCGGGCTCGGGGTTCGCCAGCAGCGCCATCAGGTAGACGCACAGCAGCGACGGCGAAGCGAGGTTCTTGCGCCGGCCCAGTTCCGCCGCGGCGCGCTTCAAGGCGGCTTCGAACTGTGCCGCTCCCGCCGGCCAGTCGCCTTGGGCGATGCTCAGCGAGGCGCGAACCAGATCCGGGTACGAACCGCGGTCCGCGGCACACAGCGCCCGGGCGCCGGCGAAATCGCCGCGGAACAGCAGCGATTCGGCGAGCCGGCAGCGCAACTCGGGCGACAGCGAATCCGGCGCTGCGGCGCCGCGCGCGAGCAGCCAGTCTTCGAGCGGCCTGCCCAAGCTCTCGGCAAAGCCGCTCAGCGCCATCATCAAATGGTCCGACAGGGAACGTTGCAGCACCGGCTCGAGCCTGCCGAAGAGCACGGCGTCGAAGGGTTGCAGCACCGCCTTGCGCAGCGCACTGTCCCACAGGTGCGTGAAGCTGTAGGCCATTTCGCCCAGGCGTTGCAGGTGCTGCAGCGTCGCGCCGCCGAAGATCACGAGGCGCATCGCGGCGGCGAGTTGCTCTTCGTCCTGATAACCGAGCGTGTACGCGTGGTCGAAACGGTTCACTTCGCGCCATGCCTCGAACCAGGCCTTGGCGCGGCGCGGCTCGAGCATCATGTCGCGAAAGCGCTCGCTCGCCGCCGGCTCGACGGCGCGCACGCGGCCTTGGGTGTCGCGCTTTGCGTGGCCGGCGGCGACGAGCGCGTCGACGAACTTGCGCACCTCCATGGGGTTGAACGCGGTGCCGCGTTCGGTGCGCAGCCCCGCGGCCGCGAGCATCTCGGCAACGCGGGTCACGTACGACGGCGCCTGCAGCGCGCACAGCGTGTCGTGCACGAGCGCGATGTCGTGGCCCAGGCAGCTGCCGAGCCTTGTCGCGTCAGGCGCAGCTGCGGTGGCGCCGAGTGCGGCGTCGGCAGCACGCGGCGTCAGCGTCGGCGTCGGCGTGGGCAGGTCGGGGAGCAACGAAGTCTGGACCGGCAGAGGCTTGAGGGTCTTCACGGGTGATGGCGTGGGCGCGCGGCGCGAAACACAAGAGCCTATCCGATGTGCGATGGGCTATTCTGCGGCGCATGACAAAACCGCGGCCTGCAGCGTTGCTCGACGTTCTGATTGTCGGCGCCGGCTTTGCCGGCCTGTACATGCTTTACGAGGCGCGGCGCAGCGGGCTCACTGCACTCATCGTCGAAGCCAGCGACAGCGTCGGCGGCACCTGGTACCAGAACCGCTACCCCGGTGCGCGTGTCGACATTCCGAGCCTCGAGTATTCCTTCGGCTTTGACGAAGCGCTGCAGCAGGAATGGCGCTGGAGCGAGCGCTACGCGTCGCAGCCCGAACTGCTGCGCTACGCGAACCATGTCGCGGACCGCTTCGGTCTGCGCGACGGCATCGAGTTCAACAGCCGCGTCACGAGCCTGCGCTTCGATGAAGCGGAGTCGGTCTGGCGCGTGCGCAGCAGCGACGATCGGTCCTGGTCGGCGCGCTTTGTCGTGATGGCGAGCGGCCCGCTGTCATCTCCCAACACGCCGCAGTTCCCGGGCCTCGAGAGCTTCTCCGGGCCGGTCCATCACACCGCGAAGTGGCCGCATGAAGTGGTCGACTTCACGGGTCAGCGCGTCGCCATCGTCGGCACGGGGTCGTCAGCCGTGCAGGCGATCCCGCTCATCGCGCAGCAGGCGCGCGAACTCACCGTCTTGCAGCGCACCGCGGCCTACACCGTACCGGCGCACAACGCGCCGCTCGACACCGCGTATGAAGCGCGCATCAAGTCCGACTACGCCGGGTTTCGCGAGCGCAGCCGCCGCATGCGCGCAGGCATCGGTTCCGAGTGGCCGCCGGCACGGCCGTCGACACTCGGCGTCGACGCGGCGATCCGCGAGGCCGCGTTCGAAGAACGCTGGCGCATCGGTGGCTTCAGCATTCTCGGCGCGTTCACCGACACCATGATCGACCCGCGTGCGAATGAATTTGCCGCCGATTTCGTGCGCAACAAGATCCGCGCCACGGTACGCGATCCGCACACCGCGGCGTTGCTCTGCCCGACGCACACCTTCGGCTGCAAGCGCCTGTGCGTCGACTCCGGCTACTACGACACGTTCAACCGCAGCAACGTGCAGCTCGTCGACGTGAGTGAAGCAAGCGCCGACGCGATCGTCGCGATCACGCCGCGCGGCGTGCGCACGAAGGCACGCGAATTCGACGTCGACGCGCTCGTGCTCGCGACCGGATTCGACGCGATGACGGGAACCCTGATGCGCCTGGACCTGCAGGGCCGCGCCGGCCTGACGATCCAGGACAAGTGGCGCGCCGGGCCCCTCACCTACCTCGGGTTGATGGTCGCCGGTTTTCCGAACCTGTTCAACGTGGTCGGGCCCGGCTGCCCGGCGGCGTTCACGAACGTGATGCTGGCGATCGAGCAGCATGTGACCTGGATCGCGCAGTGCATCGCCGACGTTCGCGGCCGCGGCCGGCGGACGATCGAAGCGACACCGGCCGCCGAAGCCGCGTGGGTGAACCACGTCAACGCGGTCGCGCACGCGACGCTCTTCGTGAGTTGCAACTCGTGGTACCTCGGCGCCAACATTCCCGGCAAGCCGCGCATGTTCATGCCGCTGCTCGGTTTTCCGCCTTACGCCGACCAATGCGCCGAGGTCGCGCGCAACGGCTACGAAGGTTTCGTGCTGGCGTGAGCGGCGGTTCGCCCCGGCGTCAGTAGGTGCCGATGTAGTCCTTCTTGCCGACCTCGACGCCGTTATGGCGCAGGATCGAATACGCGTTCGTGACGTGGAAGAAGAAGTGCGGCAGGCCGTAGTGCAGCAGGTAGGCCTGGCCGGTGAAGCGTTTTTCCTTCGGCGTTCCGCCCTGCGTGACGATCTCGCGGGTCGCGCTGCCTTCGAACGCTTGCGGTTTCAGGCCGTCGACAAAAGCGAGCGTCTTCGCGATTCGCGCCTGCAGGTCGGCAAAGCTCTGCTCGGAGTCTTCGAAATTCGGCACGTCGACGCCGGCCAGCCGCGCCGAGACGCTCTTCGCGAAGTCGCACGCCACCTGCACCTGGCGCAGCAGGTGGAACATGTCGGGGAACAGGCGCGCGTGCAACAGCGCCAGGGGATCGAAGTTGCGCGCTTTCGCGTGCGCCTCGGCCTTGCCGAGAACGCCGCTCAAGCCGCCGAGCATTTGTTTGAAGACGGGGAGGGTTGTGCCGTACAGGGAAGTGGTCATGAATGAACGCTTTCGGATGGAGACGCGCAACGCGCCGGGAATCGCCATGTCATCCCGGCGCAAGCCGGGATCCACTTGCGGGCTGAGCGCGGCTCCAAGCAGTGGATCCCGGCTTTCGCCGGGATGACGTTCGGCGATTGGAACACTTGCCGCTGCTTCGAAAGACAATCGGCCGATGAGCGACGCCGCACCCCCTCATCAGCGCCGTGCGCGCTACAAGGGAACGCACCCGCGCCGCTTCGAAGAAAAATACAAGGAGCTCGACCCCACGCGCCACGCCGACGAGCTGCACAAGGTGATGCAGCGCGGCCAGACGCCGGCAGGCATGCACCGGCCGATCTGCGTCACCGAGATTCTGGAGATCCTCAATCCGCAGCCCAGCGAAGTGGGACTCGACGCGACGCTCGGCTACGGCGGCCACGCCCAGGAACTGCTCGCGCGCCTGCACCCCGGCGGGAGACTTTTCGGCATCGACGTCGATCCACTCGAGTTGCCACGCACGCAGACGCGCTTGCGCGCACTCGGCTTCGATGAATCGGTACTGCAGCTTCGGCGCCTGAACTTCGGCGACGTGAAGCTGCTGCTGCCCGAGGTCGGCAGCGGATTTGACTTCGTTCTCGCCGACCTGGGTGTGTCGTCGATGCAGATCGACAACCCGGCGCGTGGTTTCAGCTTCAAGTCCGACGGACCGCTCGACTTGCGTCTGGACCCGAGCCAGGGCCAAACCGCGAGCGAGCTGCTGCTGTCGCTGACGCGACCGCAGTTGCGCGAATTGCTCGTCGAGAACGCCGACGAACCGAACGCGATGCGGCTCGCCGCAGCGCTGCAAGGCCAGTACGTCGAGACGACGACGCAGCTCGCCGTGCGCGTGCGTGAAGCGATGCAAGGCGTGCTCGGGAGCAAGATGCCCAAGGACGAGCGCGACGCGGAAGTGAAGAAAACTCTGCAGCGAACCTTCCAGGCGCTGCGCATCGCCGTGAACGACGAGTTCGCGGTGCTCGATCGCTTCCTTGCAGCGCTGCCCGATTGCCTGAAGCCCGGCGGGCGCGCCGCGATCCTGAGTTTTCACTCGGGCGAAGACCGGCGTGTGAAGAAGGCGTTTCAGGCCGGCGAGCGCGCGGGCATCTATGCGCGCGTCGCGCCGGAGCTGCTTCGACCCGGCGCGCAAGAGCGCCACGCGAACCCGCGCGCGAGCGCCGCCAAATTGCGCTGGGCGGTGAAGGCGGCGTGATCTGGCGTCATCCCGACGAAAGTCGGGATCCACTCTCTGCGCTGACTCTGCGCTTACCCGCCAAAATGCAAACGGTACTGCGCCCCGTCGGTGAAAGCGCACGATCCCGTTCCCATGCTGGCGCCGCTGAGCTGGTAGTTGCACTGCACGCTCACGCCTTTCGGCCCCGTGGCGTTGGCCAGGCCGCGCCGGCCCGGGCCTTCGACACGCGTCGCTTCGCCTTGCAGCGTGTCACCGAGGTAACCCAGCGTGATCGTGCCGCGGCCGCTCTTGTGGTCGACGACGACGGCGCTCAGCATGCCGGCGCGCTGCGCCGCCTCGTTCAGCGGATAGAGGCGCGCCGTGAGCACGCTCGCCGCGGGCTGGGCCGCGGCTGGCGTGACGATCACCGTCTGCGGCGCGTGCGCCTGCAGCGGCAGGCCGGTGTTCGAATCGACCGGAACGAGGACGCAGGCCGACAGCGCGGAGACGAGCGTGAGTGAGGCCGAGCACGACAAGGTTCGAGACATATTCGCTTTCGCTGCGCGGCACATGCCGCGGGGCGAAGTTCAGCGCAGCGGCGTCGAGCCGGCAAGCGTTTGATGTTGCGGTATCGGGCTTCGATACCGCGGGGGCGTGTGCGCAATCGGGCGGGCTCCCGAACGCTCAGAGCCTGAGCGTTTTTCGGGCGTGCCCTTTGCCGCGATGAGCGGGCAGGAACAAAAACTATCCGGCTCAGATCAACTCGAGCGACCCGCGTCCGTCGGGCACAACCTCGGTCACCAATTTCCGATCCATCGTGGCGAGGCGCCCACGATGGGCGTGCGCCAAGGCGAGCAGATAGCTGTCGGTGACACGCGAGTGGCTCGACAGCAATGCGGCTGCGAAAAACGAAGCGTCGCCTATGCTGAGGCTGTCGGGCCAGAATCGGTGCCCCGGCAACTTGCGGATCGCGCCGAGCGACTCCAGCACGCTGCTGGGCGGCCCGGGGGAGTTGGGGTAGCGCGGGTGACCGACGATTCGCACCAGGCCCAATTCGGTGAGCGGGCAGGTCGCGAAGCTCTTGCATCCGACCCGCGCAAACCACCGGTGCGCCGAATCGTGTTGCACATGGGCCGGGTCAACGAGTGCGATCAGCACGTTGACGTCCAGCAGATGCGTGATCACGGCAACTCGTCGCGTAATTGATTCACCAGCTCCAGCGTGACCGGTGCCGCCGCGCCGCGGCGCGCCGCCAACAGCGGTATGCCGTTGCGCTCGGTTCGCGGGCCGCGGGTCGCGCGCGTCAGCCCCTGTCGAGCGAGCGCCGAGATCACTTCGCCGAGCGTCTTGCGCTCGCGTTCGGCCAAGTGTTTGGCCGCGGCAAGGATGTCATCATCGATGGCGAGCGTGGTGCGCATGGGTTCGTCGACGAAGCCAGAGTCTGATACGGTGCATCATACATCACGCATCAACCGCTGCCCCTCCCGGAGCCCGGCTCGAGTGCCGGCGAAAGGGCTGCGGCGGGGGGGTGGCGACTCCACTCGCGCAGGGGGCCTACCGCTACCAGGCAAGCTCCAGAATTTCGCGCACGTCGGCGACGCTTTTGATCGG
Organism: uncultured beta proteobacterium; assembly: GCA_963775015.1. Taxonomy (GTDB): domain Bacteria; phylum Pseudomonadota; class Gammaproteobacteria; order Burkholderiales; family Burkholderiaceae_C; genus JAEMQF01. Next base: position 262,949 of record CAVZHI010000006.1, read on the forward strand.
CCGCGGATTCGCGAGCACCGGCGGGTACACGAGGGCGCGTTGCGCGAGTTCGTCGAGCTGATCGCGGCGCAAGCCGACGGCGCGCAAGTTGCCGGGCTGGCCAAGCGCAGCGATGAGCTCGGCGATGAGTTCATGCGCCGGGCGCGACGGCGCGCCCATCGCCTCGGACAGCGCGCGTTGGCGCTCGCCGTTCACGGCAGCGTTCCAGCGCAGCACCGCCGGCAGCATGACGCACGACGTGTGGCCGTGCCCGACGTTGAAGCCCGCGCCCAGCGCGTAGCCGATGCCGTGGCTCGCGCCGGTCTGCACGCCCGCGGCGAGCGGCGTGCACGCTTGCCACATGCCGAACTGGGCTTCCATGCGCGGCTGCAAGTCGCGAGGCTTCCGCGCGATCGCCGGCAGCGAACGCGCGAGCAGGCGCAGGCCTTGCAGCGACAGCGCCTCGGTGGCTGGCGTCGCCTGCGGCGAGCACCAGGTTTCCACGGCGTGGTCGACGGAGCGGATTGCGGTGGAGAACAGCAAGTCGTGCGGCGTGTCGAGTGTCGCTGCTGGGTCGAGCACGGCGCAGAGCGGAACCATGAGTCGGTGCACGAAGCGCTGTTTGGCGTGAGTCGTGCTGTCGGTGATGCCGCACATGCCGGTGAATTCGGGCGCCGAGAGCGTCGTCGACACGGCGAGCATGCGCAGCGGGTTCGCCGGTGCTTGAATCGCGCGTGCGATCTCCGGCGGCGCGCCTTCGCGGTAAGGCTCCATCGCTGCGGGGGTCCGCAACCCCATCCACAGGCACGCCTGCACTGCTTTCGCCGCGTCGATCGCCGAGCCGCCGCCGACGCCGATCAGCAGGTCCGCACCGCACTCGCGCGCCGCCTCCGCTGCGGCGATCACGTCTTCGCGCGGGCTGTGCGCACGCACCGCCCAAAAGCCGCCCGCATGGCGCGCGCCGAGCGCGGCGACGATCTTCTGCAACGGCCCGTCAGCGAGTGCGGCGAGGGAGCGGCCCGAGATCGTGAAAACCCGCTTCGCGCCGAGTCGATCCGCTTCGGCCGCCACCGCCGCTCCCGCAGGCGTGCCGTAGACGACGCGCTCTTGCGCGGTGAAGGGATGGCTGCCGGCTCGCAGGCCGGGGTAGGGGGCGTTCATCGGGGCATTCTCGCGGCTGCAAAATGGGAACAGTGTCCGCTGCACGCGGCGCCCCGGTATTGGCGGTTTCCTGGGGGACGGCGTGGCAGCGGCGTGCCAACATCGCGACGCAGGAAGTTTTCAGGGGAGAAACGATGGTCATCGATTGGAATCACTTCACGCCAGGCTCGGCGCTCGCCGGCGGCGCACTGATCGGCGTTGCCGCGGCGATGCTCGTCTTGCTCAACGGGCGCGTCGCCGGAATCAGCGGCGTTCTCGGTGGTTTGCTCGCGCCGAACCGCGATGCCGACGCTCCCTGGCGCATTCCGTTCATCGTCGGCCTGCTCGTCGCGCCGCTCGGCTACTCTCTTGTCGCCGCACTGCCGGCGCCGCAGATCGACGCGTCGGATGCGGCGCTGATTGCCGCGGGGCTGCTCGTCGGCGTGGGCACACGCTACGGCGCGGGTTGCACGAGCGGCCACGGCGTGTGCGGGTTGTCGAACCTGTCGCCGCGTTCGCTGATCGCGACGCTCGCTTTCATGGGCGCCGGCTTCGCGACCGTGTTCCTGTTGCGCCATGTGGTCGCGATCTGACGGGACGATGACCATGACACTCTTCGCTGCGCTCGCCTCGGGCCTCGTGTTCGGCCTCGGCCTCATCGTCTCCGGAATGGCGAACCCCGCCAAAGTGATCGGCTTCCTCGACCTCGCCGGCGCGTGGGACCCTTCGCTGGCGTTCGTCATGGGCGGCGCGATTGCTGTCGGCGCTGTCGCCTTCTTCGTCGCGCGGCAGCGCACGAACTCTTTCCTCGGCGCCGCGATGTGTCTGCCCGAACTGCGCTCGATCGACCGGCGGCTCGTGCTCGGCAGCGTGATGTTCGGTGTCGGCTGGGGCGTGGCGGGCTTTTGCCCGGGGCCTGCGGTGGTGGCGCTGGGGATGGGGCAGGGCAAGGCTGTGATCTTTGTCATCGCGATGCTCGCCGGGATGGCGCTGTTCGAGTGGATCGAACGTTCGCGCGCTGGGCGCAGTGTGGCGTCTGATACGGCCTGAAGAGGCCCCGACAGGGCCCACCGGTCCGGTGCGCCCTCAAGTCTTTGGCTGAAGTGCCGAAGACTCATGGGAGGCGCCTGCACGCCCGGGCTCCCAGCATGGTCGCCGCGCGATCCATCACGCGCGGCTGCCGGAATCACCGCATTCGGCGCGCCGCTGCGAAACAATGCCCACATGAAAGCCTGGCTGGTTCGACTCTTCTCCACCGCCCCGCGGGGCGTGGCGCAGCCTGGCGCAACGCCTTCGCCTGCGGCAGCAGCGCCGGCGCCTCGTGCGCCGCCGAGCCCACGCACATCCCCGATGCAGCGCTCCTCCGACGCGCCGGCGCTGGCGCCGGCGCCGGCCCCGGCCGAGGCGCAGGAATCGCTGCCACAGCTCGAGCTGACATTGTTCGCCTGGCTCATTGAGCATCCGAGTCTGAGTCAGGCACCGGGCGGCGCACGCGAATCGCACGCATTGCAGCGCTTGGACCGCCTCGGCGCCGACACCGGCGCACACGCGCAGCTGCTGCCGCGTGCCGCTGCGGTCGTGCCGCAATTGCTGGCGCGCCTGCGCGACGCGGCGAGTTCGACCGGCCAGCTCGCGCAGTACGTTTCGCGCGACGTGACGCTCGTCGCCGAAGTCATGCGCGTCGCGAACAGTTCGCACTACCGGCGCGACGCCCCGGTCGTCGAACTCGGGCACGCGATCCGCCTGCTCGGCGTCGCCGGCCTGAAGAGCGCGATTGCGCGCAGCGTGCTGCGGCCGATGTTCGACGCGCGCGGCGGCGAACTCGTGGCGCGCAGCGCAATACGCCTCTGGCAGCACACCGAATACAAGGCCCAGGCGTGCGCCGAGCTGGCGCGCGCTGAGGGGCTCGACCCTTTCGAGGGTTATTTGAGCGGCCTGGTGCACAACGCCGTCTGGTCGGCGGTGTTCCGAACGATGGACGGCGTCGAGGCCAGCGAGCCCTGGTGCGTCAACGCCGCGTTCGCCGCGGCACTCGGCCTGCGCCGCGACCACCTGTTCGGCGCTGTGGCGCGGCAATGGAAGTTGAGCGAGAACCTGGTGCAGCTCGCCGCCGAAGTGGCGCAGCACGGCGTCGCTGCGGCGGCGTCGCGGCAGGCGCAGCTGCTGTGCCTGGCCGACCGCTTTGCGACGCTGCTCTGCGTTCCGGAGCAGATCGACAGCGCCGAACCCTGGCTCGCGGGTCTGCGCGAACCTGCACGGCGTTGTTTCGCGGCGCTGCGGCAGAGCCAGGCCCAGGCGACTCCAGCCTGAACCCGACGAAGCCGGGCGCGTTGAGTCGCGGCCGGGCAGGCACCACAATCGCTGGGGCCGAGACTCCTTCGACTTCGCCGCGCGCGCCTTGCCATGCGGGCCGCGAGGCGTGCGCTGCATGACCGCATCAACCCAAGCCCTGCCCGCTGACGTGCTCGCGCTGCTGGCGCGTTCCGGCCTGCTCGAGCCCGACGAAGCGCCCCGCGGCGAGCCGCTCGCCGGCGGCGTGTCGTCCGACATCTGGCGCGTCGATTTGCGCCAAGGCGCCGTCTGCGTGAAGCGTGCGCTTGCGCAGTTGCGCGTCGCGGCGCGCTGGGAGGCGCCGGTGGCGCGCAATGCGTTCGAGGTGGCGTGGATCGAAGTCGCGGGTGCGGTGAACCCGGCCGCAGTGCCGCGCCTGCGCGGCCACGACGCCGCAGCGCAGTTCTTCATCATGGATTTTCTCGACCCGGCGTTGCACCGCCTGTGGAAGGACGAACTGCGCGATGGCCGCGCCGACGTGCACGCCGCCGCAGCGGTGGGCGCGCGGCTGGTGCAAATTCATGCCGCCACCGCGGGCCGGCCCGAAGTGGCAGAGCGATTCCGTACCGACACGATCTTCCACGCGATCCGCCTCGCGCCTTACCTCGAAGCGGCAGCGCAGAAGCACCCGAACGCCGCCGGCGCACTGCAAGCGCTCGTGCAGGTCACCGCGAACACGCGCGAAGCGCTGGTGCACGGCGACGTGAGCCCGAAGAACATCATGCTGGGGGCCCAGGGGCCGATTTTTCTCGACGCCGAATGCGCCTGGTACGGCGACCCGGCGTTCGACCTCGCGTTCTGCCTGAACCATCTGCTGTTGAAGTGCCTGTGGGTTCCTTCGGCGCAAGGCGAGTTTGTGCGCTGCTTTGACGCGCTCGTTGCGAGCTACGCCGCGGGCGTGAACTGGACCGGCTGGGAGGTGCTTGAGGGTCGCGCCGCGCGGCTGCTGCCGGGCTTGCTGCTCGCGCGGATCGACGGCAAGTCGCCGGTCGAATACATCACCGACGAAGCGCAGAAAAACACCGTGCGCCGCGCCGCGCTCGCGCTGCTCGCCGCGCCGGTCGACACATTGAACCTGGTGCGGATGCGCTGGACGCAGGAGCTGACGTGACATGACGCAAAACAGAATCAGCAAGGTCCTCGCACGGCGCGTCTGGGACTCGCGTGGCCGGCCGACGCTCGAGGCCGAAGTGGCGCTCGTGGGCGGCGGCACCGGTCGCGCGATCGCTCCCGCGGGGGCGTCCACCGGCAGCGCCGAAGCGCTCGACCTGCGCGACGGCGGCGCCGCGTTCGGCGGACTGGACGTGCAGCGCGCGTGCGCCGCAGTGGACGGCGAGATCGCCGCCGCACTCATCGGGCGCGACGTGACGCAACAAGAAGAGAACGACGCAGTGCTGATCGCGCTCGACGGAACGCCAGCGAAGCGGCGCCTCGGCGGGAATGCGCTCGTCGCGGTCTCGATGGCGCTCGCGCACGCCGCGGCCGCGGCGTTGCATCTTCCCTTGTGGCGCCATCTCGCGAACCGCCGCAGCGGGCCGGCCGCGCCGGTCTGCCTGCCGCTTCCCGAAGTGCAGATCTTCGGCGGCGGCGCGCACGCCGGGCGGCGTGTCGACGTGCAGGACTTCATGGTGATCGCGGTCGGCGCGCGCGACTACGTGCAGGCGCTCGAGTGGACCGCGGAGGTGTATCGACACGCCGGGCTGCTGATGGCGCAAGCGGGGCGCCTGGCCGGCGTTGCCGACGAAGGCGGCTGGTGGCCGGCGTTCGACACCAACGAGGAAGCGCTCGAGTTCCTCCTGCGCGCGATCGAGTCCGCCGGCTACACGCCGGGCCAGGACGTCGCGATTTCGCTCGACATCGCGGCGAGCGACTTCGGCCAAGGCGGCCGCTACCGGCTCGCACGCGAGGGCCGCGACGTCGACTCGGATGCCCTGGCCGCCATGCTGCTCGGCTGGCTGCGCCGCTACCCGATCGTCAGCATCGAAGACCCGCTCGGCCAGGACGACGCTGAAGGATTGCGCCGCTTCACGCTGGAAGCCGGGCCAAAAATCCAGGTCGTCGCCGATGACTTCATCTGCACGAACGCATTGCGCATTCGCGGCGCTGCGCAGCTCGGTGCGTGCAACACGGCGCTCATCAAGCCGAACCAGGTGGGAACGCTGAGCGAAGCGCACGCCGCGCTCGAAGCAGCGCGTGCTGCCGGCTGGGGTTCAATCGTCTCGGCACGCTCGGGTGAAACCGAAGACGTGACGATCGTGCATTTGGCCGTCGGTTGGGGCGTGAAGCAACTCAAGGTCGGTTCGTTCGCGCGATCCGAGCGCATGGCGAAGTGGAACGAGGGCCTGCGCATCGGCGAGGCGCTTGGCAGCTTCGCGCTGCCGCCGCGCAGCGCGTTTCCCTGGGCGATTTGAGCCGGCGGGCGGAGCCGCATCCGCCGGCGCCGTCATCCCGGCGAAAGCCGGGAACCACTGCAAGCGGGCCGCAACCACAGTCAAAAGTCAGATACTTCGCGCACTCGGCCAGCAAGGAGGTGAGTCGTCGTGAATTGCGCAAGCTGTGGCGCCGCCAACCCGCAGGGCAAGCGGTTCTGTGCAGATTGCGGCACGCTGCTTGCCGCCGCGTGCCCGGCGTGCGGTTGCGCGAACCAGCCGAGTCAGAAGTTCTGCGGCGATTGTGGTCAGGCGCTGACAGAGGGTTCCACGCGCAGCCCGCCATCGACCGACACGACGCGACCCATCGCGACAAGTGAGCCAGCCGCCGAACGGCGCCAACTCACCGTCATGTTCTGCGACCTGGTGGGCTCCAGCGCGCTGGCGAACCGCGCGGACCCGGAAGAGACGCGCGGCGTGCTGCGCGGCTTTCATGCCGCGGTAGCTGCCGCCGTGACCCCGTTCGAAGGCCATGTGGCGCAGCTTCTGGGCGACGGCGTGCTCGTCTACTTCGGCTACCCGCGCGCCCACGAAGACGACCCGAGCCGCGCCGTGCGCGCTGCGCTGGCGGTGCTTCCCGCAGTCGCAGCCCTCGAGGCTTCAGGCAGCTCAGGCCCGCTGCAAACCCGCATCGGCATCGCCACCGGCCTGGTCGTGATCGGCCAGATCGGCGAGGGAACTCCCGCCAACGAACACAGCGCCAGCGGCGAAACCCCGAACCTGGCGGCGCGCCTGCAAGCCCTTGCGGCCCCCGGCGAAATCGTCCTGTCGGAGAACACCCGGCAACTCCTGGACGCTTCCTTCGAACTCACTGCGCTCGGGCCCCAGACGCTGAAAGGCTTCGATGCCCCGTGCACGCTTGGCGCGTGGCAGGCGAGCGAAGGAGCGTTGTTGCTCCAGCGCACGACACCCGATGCCGTTGGCGCCGAACGCAGCTTCGAAAACGCTCTCGAAGTCGCCCGCGAACAAGGTGCCAAGTCCTTCGAGCTGCGCGCCGCAACAAGCCTGGCCACTTTGTGGCACGAGCAGGGCAAGCGCAACGAAGCGCGGGAGCTCTTGGGTGGCGTCTACGCGTGGTTCACCGAGGGCTTCGACACGCCCGATCTTCGGCGTGCAAAAGCGCTTCTCGATGAATGGGCGAACGGGTAGTGCGGGCCAGGGTCGGATTCGTCGCCGGCCACGCCCTTCATTGCCGGCGCCAACGATGACGAGACTCATGAGATATCAATAATGGTATAAACGCATGACCGGCGCCGAGATCATCAAGGTTCTGAAGGCCCACGGCTGGATCGTGCTTCGCCAGAGTGGAAGGCATGTTCGGCTCGGCAGCGGTGCGCTGCGCACCACGGTTCCGGTGCGCGGCAAGGCCGACGTCAAGCCGGGCACCTTGGCGAGCATCGAACGACAGACTGGATTGAAGATCACACCGGAGCGCTAACGAATGAAGTCGATCGCCTACCCGTGCATCGTGAAGCCCGAGAAAGCGGGCGGTTTCACTGCGAGTTTCCCCGACATGGATGAATGTTTCACCGAGGGAGACACGCTCGAAGAGGTGCTGTTCAATGCCGCTGAGGTGCTGTCGCTCACCCTGGAAGGGCGCATCGACGAGGGCCTGCCGGTGCCCAAGCCCAGTCGCATCAAGGGCGCGACCTACGTCGCTCCGGAAGCCCGAACCCAAGCGGCACTGCTGGTACGCTCGGCGCGAGGCGACCGGCCTCTGTCGGAGGTGGCACGCGCGATGGGAACTTCATGGCCGGCAGCGCAGAGGCTCGAGAACCCGCGCCACTCGCCCACACTCAAGCAACTCGAGCGCGCCGCCGCAGCGTTGGGCAAGAAGTTGGTGTTGGGGTTCGAGTGAACGGACCATCATGAACCCGAACCAAGTCAAACCCGAAAGCATCGCCGCCCAGGCCCTGGGCTGGGTCGACGACAAGACGCGCGCGATCACGCCGCCGATCCACGTCTCGACGACCTACATCCGCGACCCGGACAACCAGTACCGCTCAGGGCGCACCTACGCGCGCGCCGACAACCCGGCGTTCGACCAGGCGGAGGCCGTGATCGCGCGCCTCGAGCAGGGCGAACACGCGCTGCTCTTCGCCTCGGGGATGGCAGCTGCGACGGCGGTGTTCCAGGCGCTTGGCCCTGGCGACCATGTGCTTGCGCCCAAGGTGATGTACTGGTCGCTGCGCAACTGGTTGATGAACTTCGCGACGCAGTGGGGGCTCGTGATCGAACTCATCGACATGACCGATGCGCGCGCCGTGCAGGCCGCGATCCGCCCCGGCAAGACACGCCTCGTGTGGGTCGAGACGCCGGCGAATCCGCTCTGGAGCGTCACCGACATCGCTGCCACCGCAGCGATCTGCCACGCCGCCGGGGCGCGCCTCGCGGTCGACTCGACCGTCGCGACGCCGGTGCTGACGCAGCCGCTGGGGCTCGGCGCCGACATCGTGATGCACGCCGGGACGAAGTACCTGAACGGCCACTCCGATTTGATCGCCGGCGTTCTCGTCGCGCGCCAGGACGACGAGTTCTGGCGCCGCATCAAGGCCGTGCGCGCGCAGCTCGGCGGCACCTTGGGCTCGTTCGAAGCCTGGCTGTTGTTGCGCGGCATGCGCACGCTGTATCTGCGCGTTCGCGCCGCGTGCAGTTCGGCGCAGCGCATCGCCGAACACTTCGCGCGCCACGCACTCGTGCGCGAGGTGCTCTACCCCGGCTTGCCGGGTTTCGCCGGGCACGAAATCGCGGCGCGGCAGATGCAAGGCGGCTTCGGCGGCATGTTGTCGATTTGCGTGAAAGGTGGGGAAGCGGCTGCGATCGCGACCGCGGCGAACGTTGAGTTGTGGAAACGCGCCACGTCGCTTGGCGGCACCGAGAGCTTGATGGAGCACCGGGCGAGCGTCGAAGGCGCGGGAACGCCGGCGCCGTCCGATCTGCTGCGCCTGTCGGTGGGCATCGAAGACTGCGACGATTTGATCGCCGACTTGGCGATGGCGTTGGCGAAAGCGCATCGGTAGTGAACCGGGTCGTCGCCGAGAACGCACGGCCGGGCACGGCCGACTGGCGCCTCGATCACCCGGCAGCGGCACGCGAGATCGAAGGTTACGCCTCGGCCACGAGCGTGAATCGTGGCGGCGTGATTCGGCTCTACGTCAACACCCCGGCAGCGACTTTCACCTTGGAGGTGTTTCGCATGGGCTGGTACCAAGGCCTGGGTGCGCGCCGCGTCTTCGGCCCGATCGTCGTGCAAGGCACCCGACAAGCGATTCCCGAGATCGACCCGGCGACCGGGCTGGTCGATTGCGCGTGGGTCGACCCGTTCGAATTGAGCACCCGCAATCCGGACGATCCGGCCGATTGGGTGGCCGGTGTCTACCTGGCGCGGCTCAGCACGGCCGACGACGAACGCCCGGGTGCACGCGCGGCGCAAAGCTACATCCTGTTCGTGGTGCGCGACGATGCCCGGCCCTGCGACCTGTTGTTCCAGCTCAGCGTCACGACCTATCAGGCGTACAACGCATGGGGCGGAAAATCGCTCTACCGCTGGGGCAGCAGCGCGCGTGAACGTGCGGCGAAGGTGTCGTTCAATCGACCGTATGCGGCGAACGCGCAAAACCCGGCCGCCGCGTACGGCATGGGGGCCGGCGAATTCCTCACCAATCTGCAGCCGCATTCCGAGTCCTACCCGGTGAGCAACGCCGGCTGGGACTACAACATGTTGCGCTGGCTCGAGCGCGAAGGCTTCGACCTGGCCTATTCACGAACCTGGACACGCACGCGACGCCGGGCTTGCTGCGGCGCTGCAAGGCGTGGCTGTCGATCTGCCACGACGAATACTGGTCGAGGCAGATGCGCCAGCAGGTCGAGGCGGCGCGCGACGGCGGTGTGCACCTGGGGTTCTTTTCGGCGAACAGCGCGTACTGGCAGGTCCGCTTCGAAGCCAGCGCGGCGTCGGGCGACGCCGATCGCGTGATGGTCTGCTACAAGAAAGCGGCACGCGATCCGCTTCCGTCGGCGGCGCCGACAAGTCGCTTGCAACGGACAAATGGCGCAGTGCCGCAGTCGACCAGCCCGAGGAGGCGCTGATCGGCGTGATGTACGCAGGCGACCCTGTGGACGGCGACATCGTCGTGACCGCAGCCGGGCACTGGGTTTTCGCCGGCACCGGGCTCGAGCCGGGTGCCGCCTTGCCGGGGCTGCTGGGCTACGAGGTGGACAGCGTGCAGGGCCGGGGGCCGGCCGGCGTCGAAATCCTCGCGGCGTCGCCATGGACTGCACTCACCGACGCGTCGCAGCACGGCGTCGCGCACATGTGCCTGAGCACATCGCCCAGTGGCGCTCATGTCTTTGCCACCGGCACGATCCAGTGGGCGTGGGGGCTGGACGATTACAACGTGCCGGCGTTGCGCTCGTCACGTTTGAATGCGGCGGCGCAACAGATCACGCGCAACGTCCTGCGACGCTTTGCGTCGCTGCCCGGCCGCGCCGACGACGCCACCGCCTGACGCGCGCGTGGCGCGATCACGGTCACGCGCCGAGCAACTCGGCCAGGTGCTCGATGCTGCGCGCGTGCCAGTCGTTCTCGGGTTTCGCCGACACGTCTTTCACACGCGCCGCGCCGAACTCCAGTGGTCGCTCGATATACGCCGTTTGCAGGCCGCAGGCGCGCGCGCCGGCGAGGTCGTCGTGGTGCGCGGCGACGAGCATCGCATCGCTCGGCGCGACGTCGAACACTTTGGCGACGCCGAGGTAGGTTGCGGGATCGGGTTTGTAGGCGCGAAAGATTTCGGCCGAGAGAATGCAGTCCCAAGGCAAGCCGGCGCGTTTGGCCATGTTCGCAAGAAGGCCAACGTTGCCGTTCGACAACGTGCAGATCGTGAAGCTTCGCTTCAGCCGGGTCAATCCGGCGACGCTGTCGGGCCACGCGTCGAGCCGGTGCCAGACCTTGTTCAGGTGTGCACGCTGCGCCTCACCGAGGTGCGCGAGGCCGAAGCGCGGCAGCAGTTCGTCGAGGATCATCCGGTTCAGGTCGTCGATCAGCGTCCAGCCGAGCTCGCCGCTCATGACGCGTCGCATCGCCGGCTGGTAGCCGGCGCGCCAGGCGATGACGAAGGCGTCGGCGTCGAGCTGCGGGTGGAGCAAATTCAATTCGCGCACGATGCTGCCGTGCCAATCGACGACGGTGCCGAAGATGTCGAACGCCAGCACTTGCGGGCGGCGATTCGATTTTGAATCTAAGGGGTTGGAGAACATCGTTTTTCCGGGGTGACGGGCTGGCCGCATTCTGGCTCAATGACGCGCCCCGAGGCATTCGTTTCTCCCTCGGGGAATCACTGTGAACACGCCCACCCAACCGCTGAGCCCCGATCCGTCGCCGTCGAACCGGCGCCGCGCGATCGCGCGGCGGGTTGCCGACGCGCACCGTGGCATCGACGACGCATCGCTGCTCGCCTTCGTCTCGGGCTCGGTCGTCGAGGACATCGCCGATTCGAAGTCGGACATCGACATGAGCGTCGTGTTCCAGGCGCTTCCCGAGGAAGCGCTGCTCGTCGCTGCGTGCGCGCGCGCCGGCGGCGCGCCATGGTCGTGGCGCCAGGGCGCGCTCGTGGACGGCAGCATGGTCGTGTCGTTCCTCGTCGAGGGCGTGGAAGTGCAGATCGCGTACTCCGACCACGCGACGCTGGACCGCGAAGTCGACGCGCTGCTCGTCGAGCACAACCCGGACACGCCGCTGCACAAACTCGGCGAAGGCATCCTCAAGGCCGAGCCGCTCGCCGGGCGCGCCGAACTCGCGCGCCTGCAGGCGCGCCTGACGCGTTTTCCGCCGCAGCTCGCGCGTGCCATGGTGAAACACTTTCTTGCCGCGCCGACGCCGTGGCGCGCGATCTCGCAAATCATCGACCGCGACGCCGCGCTCTGGTGCCGCGAGCTGCAGGTCGACGCGTGTTATCGCCTCTGCGGCGTGAGCGCGGCGCTGAGCCAGCGCTACTTCACGCGCTTCCAGGTGAAGCGCATGCGCCGCTTGACGGCGAAGTTCGACCACGCGCCGGCGAACCTGGCCGAGCGCATCGAGCGCCTTCTGGAAGCGCCACCGCGCGCGGCATTTGCGCAGCTGTTCGCGTTAGAGGGCGAAGTGCTCGACCTCGTTGCGCGCGAGATGCCACAGATCGACCTCGCCGCGGTGCGCTCACGCCGCGCAGCGTTCGACCCGGCGCCGCTCACGCACTGATCTCGGGTCATCCAGGCGAGCGCTCCGCTCATCTCGACGCAAGCTCCGGTCATCCCGACGAAAGCTACCGTCATCCCGACGAAAGTCGGGATCCACTGCGACGAATGTCCAAGCGACGTCGTTGGTTCCACGGGTGGATCCCGGCGTGCGCCGGGATGACACGCTGGCGCTCAGGCGAGTTTCAACGGCAAGCTGCGCAGCCGCTGCCCAGTCAGCGCGAAAACGTGCGTTAGCCACCGCCGGCGCAATCGGCGGCGTTCCGGGTTCGCCCACGCCTTCGGGGTGAGCGCGGCTCGCCATGATGTCGGTCTCGATCGCGGGGCACTCGCTCATTCGCAGCACCGGGTAGTCGTGGAAATTGCTCTCCTGCACCTGGCCTCTTTCGATGTGCACTTCGCCGTAAAGCGCTGCCGACAGGCCGAACACGATCGCGCTTTCCATCTGTTGCTTGACGAGGTTCGGGTTCACGACCTGGCCACAGTCGATGACGCAGACGACGCGGTGCACGCGGATCGTCTTGTCAGCCGCAACTGAAATTTCCGCGACCTGCGCGACGATCGAACCGAACGACTGGTGCAGCGCGACGCCGCGCGCGCGCTTCGCGCCATCCGGCGCAGTAGCCAGAGGCTGGCCCCAGCCCGCGAGTTCCGCGGCGCGCTTCAGCACCGCGAGGTGGCGCGGATGTTTGCCGAGCAGCACGGCGCGAAAGGCGACCGGATCCTGCCCCACCGCAGCGGCCGCTTCGTCGACGAAACTTTCCTTGAAGAACGCCTGGTGCGAATGGCCGACGGCGCGCCAGAAGCCGATCGGGATCGGAGAATCGACGATCGCGTGGCCGATGCGCGCGTTCGGCCATTCGTAGGGCTGATCGAACGCGCCTTCGCTCGTCGTCTTGTCCGGCCCCGCCATCGGCAGTCCGAACGCGCGCTTCATGACCTTGGGGATGATCGCCTGGCCGGCCGACGAATTGCGCCACGCGATCAGTTGGCCTGCGGCGTCGAACCCGGCGCTGAAACGCGACACGCACGCCGGCCGATAGAAGTCGTGCTTCATGTCCTGTTCGCGCGACCAGATCGTCTGCACCGGTGCACCGCCGGCGTCGCGCGCGATCGCCGCGGCCTGGGCGATGAAGTCGACGTCCAGGCGCCTGCCGAAGCCGCCGCCGAGCAGTTGCACTTGCACGTCGACGTCGTTCGCATCGATTCCCAGAACCTTCGCCACCGCGCTGCGCGCGATACCGGGCACCTGCGTCGAGACCCAGACGCTCGCCTTGCCATCCTTGAACTGCACCGTGCAGTTCATCGGCTCCATCGTCGCGTGCGCGAGATACGGCGCGCGGTACTCGGCTTGAATCGTTTTCGCGGCGGACTTGAGCGCGGCGTCGACATCGCCGTGACTGTAGTAGCCGAAACCGTCGTCGCTGTCGAGCGTCTTGGCGAGTTCGCGGTACACGTCCGCACTCGAGGTGCCGGCGGCGGCGCCATGGTCCCACTCGATCTTCACGAGCGGCAACGCGCGCTGCGCCTGGTACCAGGTCATCGCGATCACGGCGACGCCGCCGCTGCCGCCGTTCAGCGCATCGAACGCCAGCACCTGCTTCACGCCGGGCAGCTTCGCCGCCGCGGCGGCGTCAAAACTCGCGACCTGGCCGCCGAGCGTCGGGCACATCGCGACGCTCGCGTAGAGCATCGCGGCGGGTCGCACGTCGATTCCAAACACCGCCGTGCCGTCCGTCTTCGCCGCGGCTTCGATCCGCGGCAGGGGTTGACCGATGAGTTTGAACTTTGCCGGATCTTTCAACACCGGCCGGGCGGGAAGCGGCTGCGCCGCGGCGAGCGCCGCCAATTCGCCGAAGGTCGCGCTCTTGCCCGAAGGATGCGTCACCTTGCTGTTCGCCGCGCTGCACTCGGCGGCGGGCAACTTCCACGACGCTGCGGCGGTGCCGATCAGCATCGCGCGCGCCGACGCGCCGGCTTCGCGCATCGGCAGCCACAAGTCCTTGATGCTCGACGAGCCACCGGTCATCATCACGCCGACCTCGCGCATCGTCTTCGCGGTGAGCCAGCCGGCGAGCGCCTTCACCGAGCTGTCGCTGTCGGGGTGAAACGGCAGGCCGTCGACGAGCGTCGCGATGTTGCCGTAGATCTTGTCGATGGGCGCCGCTTCGATGTGCACGCGCGCCCAGTCGGCGTCGAGCTCTTCGGCGAGCAGCATCGCCAGGCCCGTGAGAACACCCTGGCCCATTTCCGATTTGCAGACCACGATGCCGACCGTGTCATCAGCGCCGATCTTGACCCAGCCGTTCAGCGCCACCTGACCGGCGCGCACCGGCAGCGGCAACGATGTGATAAGGCGCTGGCGCGGCGGCAGCACCGACCAACCGAGGACCAGCGCGCCGGCAGCGCCGGCGCCGCCGAGCAACAGGGTTCTGCGCTTCACCATGGCCGCCTGCCTTCGTTGAAGTGATGGCGCCGCCGACGGGCGCGAAGGCATGTTACTGCGGGTGCCTACACTTGGCCGTCTCCCCACTCGCAACCGCCGCAACGCTCCGGAGCCTGCCGATGTCGCGCAACGTCAATTCTTTTCTGCTGAACTGCTGGTACGTCGCTGCGTGGGACCACGAGCTCATCGACGCCAAGCTGTTGCCGCGCATGCTGCTCGAGCAACCGCTGCTGCTCTACCGCGGCGAGAGCGGCCGCGTGATCGCGCTCGACAACCGCTGCTGCCACCGCGGCGCGAAGCTGAGCAACGGGCGGCGCGAGGGCGACTGCATTCGCTGCATGTACCACGGCCTGAAGTTCGACGCCACCGGCAAGTGCATCCAGATTCCGGGGCAGGACAACGTTCCCGACTCGATGGGCGTGCGCGCGTATCCGGTGGTCGAGCGCCAGCACCTGATCTGGGTCTGGATGGGCGACCCGCAGCGCGCCGACCCTTCGCTCATCGTCGACATTCCCTACCTCGACGACCCGGCGTGGCGCGGTATCCCCGACTACCTGCACTACCAGGCCGACTACCGCCTCATCGTCGACAACCTGGCGGACTTCTCGCACCTCGCGTTCGTCCACACGCACACGCTCGGCGGTTCGGAGGAGTACGCGTTCAAGACCAAACCGGTCGCGGTCGAGCGCCTGGACGACGGGTTCCGCGTCGAGCGCTGGAGCCTGAACGCGGCGCCGCCGCCGTTTCACCGCAAGGTCGTCCCCGGTGACGCGCCGGTCGATCGGCGCAACATCGGGCGCATGCACGTTCCCGGCGTGTTCTTTCTGGAGACGCTGTTCGTTCCGGCGGGCAGCGGCAGAGAAGGCGCGCCGAGCGGTCCGATCGACGGTGCGCGCGAGTACCGCAACTGCCAGTTCTTCACCCCCGAGACGCGACGCACGACGCACTTCTTCTGGAACTACCTGCACAACACCGACCTGCACGACGCCGAGATCGCGCTGTCGCTGCGGGGCAGCATGGTCGAGGGCTTCATGGAAGACAAGTTCATCATCGAAGGCCAGCAGGAGATGCTCGACGCCGATCCGGATTTCAAGATGACCGGCATCGTCGCCGACGCACCGCTCGCGCACTTCCGGCGCGTCTTGCAGCGCCGGATCGACGCCGAACAAGCCCTTCACGCCTGAAGCGCGCGCCCGTACCCGACGCCGCGGGCGCCCCTGTCAATGGCTCTCACCGCACCGCGTATCCTGTCCGTCATCGCGCCGATGACGCAGCTCAACACGCCGTACCCCTCCACGGCGTACCTGACGGGCTTTCTGCGCTCGCGCGGCGTTCACGCGGTGCAGGAAGACCTGGCGCTCGCGCTGATCCTGCAACTCCTCTCGCCGCGTGGGCTGCTCGAATTGCAGGGCTGCATCAATGCATTGCCGGCGCTGCAGCGCACGCCGCTCGTCGCAGCGTTTGCCGACAACTTCGAGCGCTACGCGCAGACGATCGCACCGACGATTCTGTTCCTGCAAGGGCGCGACCCGACGCTCATGCACCGCATCGCGGCGCGCGGCTTCCTGCCCGAAGGGCCACGCTTCGCCACGCTCGACGCCTACGTTGACGACGAAGCCGGCGCCGATCCGCTCGCCTGGGCCTTCGGCGCGCTCGGCACGCACGATCGCGCGCGGCATCTCGCGACGCTCTACCTGAACACAATCGCCGACGTGCTGCGCGACGCCGTCGATCCGCGCTTCGAGTTCGTCCGCTACGGCGAACAACTCGCGCGCAGCCAGCCGACGTTCGAGCCGCTTGCGCTCGCGCTCGCAGCGCCGCTGAACCTGGTCGACCGCACGCTGCGCGACTTGACGCTCGCGGCGTTGGCGCGCCACGCACCGAACGTCGTGCTGATTTCGGTGCCGTTTCCGGGAGCGGTGTACGCGGCGTTTCGCATCGCGCAGTCGATCAAGGCGCAGGACCCGGGAATCGTCACCGTGCTCGGCGGCGGTTTCGTCAACACCGAACTGCGCGAGTTGTCCGAGCCGCGCGTGTTCGATCACTTCGACTTCGTGACGCTTGACGCCGGCGAGCGCCCGCTGCTCGCGCTGCTCGAACACCTGGCGGGAAAGCGCTCCCGCAGCCGCCTCGTTCGCACTTTCGTTCGCGAGCCCGAAACACGCGCCGTGCGCTACGTGAACATGATCGAGCCCGACGTGCCATTCGCCGACGTCGGCACGCCCACCTGGGACGGATTGCCGATTCGCGACTACCTGTCGCTGCTCGACATGCTGAACCCGATGCACCGCCTGTGGTCCGACGGGCGCTGGAACAAGCTCACCGTGGCGCTCGGTTGCTACTGGAAGAAGTGTAGTTTCTGCGACGTGAGCCTGGACTACATCTCGAACTACGAGACGACGACCGCGGCGCTGCTCGTGGACCGCATCGAGGCGATCGTGAAGGAGACGGGGCAGACCGGGTTTCACTTCGTCGACGAAGCCGCGCCGCCGAAGGCGTTGCAGGCGCTCGCGCAAGAGCTCCTGAGGCGCGGCACGATCATCACCTGGTGGGGCAACATCCGCTTCGAAAAATCGTTCACCCCGGCGCTGTGCCGGCAACTCGCCGACAGCGGTTGCATCGCGATTTCAGGTGGCCTCGAGGTCGCGAGCGACCGCCTCCTCGCGCTCATGAAAAAAGGCGTGACGGTGGACCAGGTGGCGCGCGTGACGCGCGGCTTTGCCGACGCCGGCGTGCTCGTTCACGCCTACCTGATGTACGGTTTCCCGACGCAAACCGTGCAGGACACGGTCGACGCGCTCGAACTCGTGCGCCAGCTCTTCGAAGCGGGCTGCATCCAATCGGGCTTCTTTCACCGCTTCGCGTGCACCGTGCACTCGCCGGTCGGGCGCGATCCGGCGGCGTACGGTGTGACGCTGCAACCGCTGCCGCCGGTGTCGTTCGCGAAAAACGACGTGGGCTTCGTCGATGCCACCGGCGTCGACCACGACGTGCTCGGCGTCGCGCTGAAAAAAGCGCTCTACAACTACATGCACGGTATCGGCATCGAGGCGGACGTTCGCAGCTGGTTCGACATTCCCGTGCCGCGCACCAAGGTTGCGCGGCAGCGCATCGAACGTGCGTTGGCGCAGGTCCGTTGAGTGACGCCGCGGATATCGATCATCGTCCCGGTGCTGAACGAGGCCGACGGCATCGGCGCGGCGCTGCACGCGCTCGCGCAGGAGCGTGTGCAAGGTGCGGAGGTGATCGTTGTCGACGGCGGCAGCAGCGATGCGACGCTCGGGCGCTGCGATGGCCTGGCCGACTTCGTGCTCGTCGGCCCGCGCGGCCGGGCGCGGCAGATGAACTTCGGCGCGGCGCGCGCGACAGGCACGGTGTTGCTGTTCCTGCACGCCGACACGCGCCTGCCGCCGGGCGCGTTGACGCTGGTGCAGGCGGCGGTCGATGCCGGTCACGACTGGGGGCGCTTTGACGTATCGATCGAAGGCGGCTCGCGAATGTTCCCGCTGATTGCAACGCTGATGAACTGGCGTTCGCGCCTGAGCGGCATCGCCACCGGCGACCAGGCGATCTTCGTGCGCCGCGACGTGTTCGACGCGCTCGGTGGTTTTCCCGATCAGCCGCTGATGGAAGACATCGAGCTCTGCAAGCGCTTGCGCCGCCGCGGCCGACCCGCGTGCCTGGCGCAATGTGTCGTCACGTCGGGGCGGCGCTGGGAGCAGCGCGGTGTGTGGCGCACGATCGTGCTGATGTGGCGCCTGCGTTTCCTCTACTGGTGCGGCGTGAGCGTGCAGCAGCTCGCGAAGGCGTATCGATGAGCGTCGCACAACTGCCACCTGCCGCATCGTCGTGTTCGCCAAGAGCGCCAGTCGCCGGCTACGCCAAGACGCGCCTGATTCCCGCGCTCGGCGAGCAGGGCGCGGCCGATCTGGCGCAACGCATGCTGAACCACGCCGTGCACCAGGCTCTGGAGTGCGCGCTTGGGCGAGGTTGAGCTGTGCTGCGTACGCCGGACGCTTCGCATCCAGCGTTCGCTGCCTTGGCGCAGACTGGGCTCACGTTCAGCGATCAAGGCGAAGGCGACCTGGGCCAGCGCATGGTGCGTGCCATCGAACGCTGCCTAGTTGCACCAGACCAAGGTGTTGCTCATCGGCACCGACGCGCCGGCGCTCGATTCGACGCGCCTGCGCGCCGCCGCTGCGGCACTCGACGATCACGACGCAGTGTTCATTCCCGCGCTGGACGGCGGCTATGTGCTCGTCGGGTTGAAGCGCAGCGTCCCGCAGATCTTTGATGACATTCCCTGGAGCACGCCACTCGTCATGCAGCGCACCCGCGAGCGACTTGGCGCAGGCGGGCGTGAGCCACTTCGAACTCGAGCCGCTGCCCGATATCGACGAGCCTGCCGATTTGCGGCACGTGCCGCAGGGCTGGGTGTAAGGACGGCGTGCGCCGGTGCGACGGAACGTCGATCGGGCTCCTGGCATGGCGTTCGTCGCGCGCCTTGGTCGCTCCCCTGGTGGGCCCCGGCGTGCGCCGGGGTGACCGCTTCCGTGAGCCGGCCTGTGCGCGGGCTCGATCGCGAGTTTTCGTCATCCCGGCGCACGCCGGGATCCACCCGTAACATCGCGCCTACGTCACCCGCAGCCAAAGGAAATTCATGCCCTCGTTTCGCGCCCTCGCCCGGGGCCTGGTGCTCGCGCTCGTCCCGATCGCTGCCGTGTCGTCGCAGGCGCAGTCCAGCGCCGAGTGGGACCAGATCGTCGCCAAGGCGAAAGGCCAGACCGTCTACTTCAACGCCTGGGCCGGCGACGAAAAGACGAATGCATTCATCGCCTGGGCCGCCGATGAATTGAAAACACGCCACGGTGTGAACGTTGTTCACGTGCGCCTGAAAGACACGGCCGAAGCGGTGACGCGCGTCATCGCTGAAAAAACCGCCGGGCGCCACAGCGACGGCACGGTCGATCTGGTGTGGATCAACGGGCCGAATTTCCTCTCGATGAAAAGCCAGGGTCTGCTGCACGGGCCGGTGACGCCGCTGTTGCCGAACATGGCCCTCGTCGACATCACGAGCAAACGCTCCAACGTCGTCGATTTCACGACACCCGTGGATGGCTTTGCCGTGCCGTGGCGCCTCGCGCAAATCGTTTTCATCTACGACAGCGCGCGAATCCGTGAAGCCAAAGACGTGCCGCGCTCCGCGGCCGAGATGCTCGCCTGGGCGCGCAGGAACCCGGGCCGGCTCACGCACCCGAACCCGAGCAATTTTCTCGGCGCGACTTTTCTGAAGCAGATGCTCTACGAACTCGCTGCCGACATCTCGCTGTTCCAGCAGGCCGCAACCGACGAGAGCTTTGCCCGGGTCAGCGCGCCACTTTGGCCCTGGTACGACGAACTGCGTCCGCTGCTCTGGCGCAAGGGCCAGCAGTTCCCCGAAAACGGCGCCGCGCAGCGCCAGTTGCTGAACGACGGCGAGATCGACATCACGCTCTCGTTCACGCCGGCGGAGGCCGCGGTGTCGGTGCTCTCCGGCAAATTGCCCGAGAGCGTTCGCACCTTCACGCTGCGCAAAGGCAGCATCGGCAACACGAGTTTCGTTGCGATCCCGTACAACTCGCGCGCCAAGGAAGGCGCGATGGTTCTCGCCAACTTCCTCATCGAGCCGGCAGCGCAGGCGCGCGCGCAGGACGTGAAGCAGATCGGCAGCCTGAACGTTCTCGATCCGAACGAAGCTCTCCGCCGCGCAGCGCGCCCTCTTCGATTCGCTCACGCCAAGCGCCGCGTTGCCCAGCGCGGCGGACCTCGGGCGGCCGCAACTCGAGCCGCACGCGTCGTGGATGACGCGCCTCACCGCGGAATGGCAGCGCCGCTACAGCCACTGATTTGTTCGGCGATCGGGAAGCGCGCCGGACTGCTCCACAAGATGCCCCCAATCCTGTCATCCCGGCGCACGCCGGGATCCACTATCGTGAGGTCAATGTCTTTTGAAAAGTGGATCCCGGCGTGCGCCGGGATGACGTTTCGGGGCGCGGACGAGGGGCGGGTCGGATGACTCTGCTGCGCCTGGCGCCACTGCTCACGATTGCGGCGTTCGCCGGCCCGATCGGCGCCGGGCTCATCGGCACCTTGCTGCCCGCATTCGGCGTCTTGCCGGCGATCGGCGGCGATGCGCCGAGCCTTGTCGGCTGGCGCGAGCTGTTGCGTTTTCCTGGCTTCGCGACAAGCCTGCAACTCACGCTGCTCATCGGCTGGCTCGCGACAGTGCTCACCGTGCTGATTGCATTTGCCCTCGGCGCGGCGCTGCAGCACCGGCCGCTGCTGCGGCGTCTGGGCAGCTTTCTCGCGCCGCTGCTCGCGTCCCCGCACTCGGCGATCGCGATCGGCTTTGCCTTTCTCATCACGCCGTCGGGCTGGCTCGTGCGCCTCGTTTCGCCCGGCCTCACGGGCTGGACGATTCCGCCCGACATCGGCACCGTCGGCAACGCCTGGCCTGTGGTGGCGTGCCTGTTGCTCAAGGAAGTGCCGTACCTGATGCTGATGCTGATCGGCGCGCTGAACCAGGTGCCCGCCAAAGCGCATCTGGACGCTGCGCGTGCGCTCGGCTACTCGCCCGCGGCGGCGTTCCTCAAGGTCGTGCTGCCGCAGGTCTACCCGCAGATGCGCTTGCCGGTGCTTGCTGTGCTCGCTTTTTCGCTCTCCGTCGTCGACGTCGCGCTGATCCTCGGCCCCGGGAATCCGCCGACGCTCGCTGTACTCGCGGTGCGCTGGTTCGGCGACCCCGACGTGCGCCTGTACTTCCAGGCGGCGGCCGCGGCGACCTTGCTGCTGCTGCTCGTGGGCGCGTCGATGCTCGGCTGGATCGCGCTCGAGCGTGTCGTCGCGGCGCTCGGGCGGCGCTGGGTGGCGCGCGGCGAACGCAGTCGCGCGGCGCCGGGCGCTTGCGCTCGGCGCCGCAGCGGGCGCGCTGCTGTTCGGTCTGGCGATGGCGTCGATGCTCGGCATGGCGCTCTGGTCGTTCGCTTCGCGTTGGCGCTTTCCCGATGCGCTGCCGCCAGCGTTCACGCTCTCGAACTGGGCGCAGCAACTCGGCGACTTGCAGCGCCCCGCGCTCACGACGCTCGGCGTGGGCGCGGCGGCGACGGCGATCGCCCTGATCCTGACTCTCGCGTGCCTGGAAAACGAGACCGGGCGCCGCGCGAACGGCGGCGCCACCGAGCTCAAGCGGGGCACGCCGCAGCGCAGTCTGGCGCTGCTCTACATTCCGCTGCTCGTGCCGCAGGTTGCGTTCCTGTTCGGCGCCCAAGTCCTGCTGATTCGTTTCGGCCTGGACGCGACGCTCTTCGCCGTGATCTGGGCGCACCTGATCTTCGTCTTGCCGTACTTGTTCCTCTCGCTCGCCGATCCGTGGCGTGCGTTCGATCCGCGCTATGCGCGCGCGGCGCTCAGCCTGGGTGCTTCACGCTGGCGCATGTTCTGGCGCATCAAGTTGCCGATCCTGCTCAAACCGACGCTGATCGCGTGCGCGGTCGCGTTCGCCGTGAGCGCCGGCCTCTATTTGCCGACGCTGTTTGCCGGCAGCGGCCGGGTCGCGACGCTGACGACGGAAGCGGTGACGCTTTCCGCAGGCGCGGACCGGCGCGTCATCGGCACCTGGGCCGTGCTGCAGGCGGCGTTCCCGTTCGCCGCGTTCTGCTGCGCCGCATGGCTGCCGCGTTTGCTCTACTTGCGCCGGCGTGGGCTCGCATGAGCGAATCGAACACATTGACCCTTCACGCGGTGCGAATCGCGCTGCACGGGCGCGAGCTGATCAAGATGCTCGACGCGAGCGTTCAGGCCGGCGAGTGCCTGACGCTGATGGGCCCGAGCGGCTGCGGCAAATCGACGCTTGCTGAACTATCTGGCCGGTACGCTGGACCCGGTGTTCGACGCGAGCGGCGAGATCAGCATCGGCGCCACCGCGGTCACCACCTGGCCGCCCGAGCGACGCGGTTTTGGCATCCTGTTCCAGGACGACCTGCTTTTTCCGCATCTCTCGGTCGGTGGGAACCTCGCTTTTGCGCTGCCGGCGAATGTGCGGCCGCGCGCGCTGCGCCAGCAGCGCATCGAAGCGGCGCTCGACGACGCCGGTTTGCCCGGCTTCGCGAACCGGGACCCGGCCACGCTCTCGGGCGGCCAGCGCGCGCGCGTCGCTCTCATGCGCACGTTGCTCGCCGCGCCACGCGCACTGCTGCTCGACGAGCCGTTCAACAAACTCGACGCGCAGCTGCGCGACGAAATCCGCGACTTCGTGTTTCGCCACGCGCGCGCCTTCGGGCTGCCCACGCTGATGGTGACGCACGACGAAGCCGACGCGCGCGCCGCCGGCGGGCGCATACTGCACCTGGGGCACAGCTGATGGTCTCTGACATCCATCCCGTCATCAAGCCGCACGACGCACACGCCGGCGTGCTCGACGCATTGCACGCTGCGCTGCGGCGCGATCACCCGCAGTACGCGAGTGCGGCGTTGCAGGCGATGCCCGACAAGGGCCTGGCGCATCATCACGTGCGCCTCGTCGGAACCGGAGTCATCGCCCGCCTGCCCAAACAAAGCCAGATGGGCCTGCCCGCGCAAGCGAACCTCGACTACCAGGCGGCGTGTTTCGAGCGCGCGAGCCGGAGCCACCACGCTCCGGCCCTGCGCGGCGTATTGGCGCCGGCGCCGGACCTGCCGCGCGGCGGCCTGCTCGTCGAGGAAATTCGCGGCCGACCGGCGCACCTGCCAGGTGATCTGCCGGCGATCGCGCGCGCGCTCGCGGCGATCCATTCGCTCGCGCTGCCGCAGCCGGCGCAGCGCGTACCGCTGCGCGATCCGCTCGATTCGCTGCGTGCGCTGCGAGATGAAATCGACGCGCAGGCGATGCACCTGCGGAGCGCGTCGCTCGAGGCACGCAGCCGCAGCGTGATCGGCCTGGCGTTCGAGCGTCTCGACACCGCGATCCAGACGCTCACGCCGCCGCCGCGGCGCCTGATCGCGTTCGACGCACACCCGGGCAACTTCATCGTCCGCGACGACGGCAGCGCCGTGCTCGTCGATCTGGAAAAGGCGCGCTACGGCGAGCCGCCGCTGGACCTGGCGCACGCGACGCTTTACACGTCGACAACCTGGGACGTCGACAGTTACGCCGAGCTCAGCGTCCCGCAAGTCGTGGGCGCGTACGAGACCTGGGCGCAGCATTTCGACGCCGCGGCGGCGTGGCGCCCCTGGCTGGTGCCGCTGCGCGCCGCGATGTGGCTCTGGGCCGTGACCTGGTGCGCGAAGTGGCAGGCCCTGTCCGGCCGCCCGGCAACGCGCGGCGCCGAAGGCGAAGACTGGTCCAGCGAGCACAGCGACACAGCACTCGTACGCCACGTGCGCGCGCGCGTCGAGTGTTACCTCTCGGCCTATGTGATCGCTGAAGTGGACGCTGAATTTGTGGCGCTGGAGCGGGAGTTTCGGTAGCGGCAGGGGAGACGGGAATGGTCAGGTTGCGTCATCGGAAGGCCTCGCAGCTCTTGCCTCTCGCCACAAGCGAACAAGCTCAGTAGGATCGGGCGATGTTTCATAGCGTGCGACGCCGTCTGGGAAAACGAACCACGGGAGGGCGCTGCGAACGAATTGGTGAGCAATGGGTGTGAAGTCTTTGGCCTGCTGCAGCGCACCTGGCCTGAGAATCGCAAGCTTTGGCCGATTGATCGGCTCCGACCACAAACGGATCTGGCAGCCCGGACAGACCTTGTTCCTTCGTTCCCGACCGTCATTCGCGATCGAGCAAACCAGGAGAGGGGTGCCTTCCAACAATACGAGCGACTCGCGGTGCACCCACATGGACAGAAGCAGTGCACCTCCTGAGCGGAGCTGGCAGTCTGTGCAGTGGCAAGCATAGTACGTGAGTGGCTCGTCGGTCAGTTGAAACTTGATCTGCCCGCAAAGGCAGTTGCCCAGGTAAGGTGGCGACATGGGAGCTGTCCTCTTTGCACAACCTTCAATTCGACAACGCCCTTCTGACCCCTTGGATCAGCTGCCGGACAGCCGCTGTTTGTCGGCCATCGTCGTACAACCCGGCCGTCATGACGACGATGAGTTCTTGCTCCGGCAGGACGAAGATGCGATGGCCACCGTTGCCGATGGCCGCGTACCAACCCGACGCCGGATTCGCGGCACAGGTCGGCAGAAGCCACCAGAAGTAGCCATAGCTGAACCTGCACTCGCCGTCGCTCCCGATCAGAGCCTGCGGCGATACCGACGATTTCACCCACGCTTCGGGCACGATTTGCCGGCCGCCTGCCGAGCCCTTCTCGAGCATCAGCCGTCCGATCTTCGCCATGTCGCGTGGAAGCAGGCGCAGGCCCGAGGCTGCATAGGGTACGCCGCGTCGGTCCTTGTACCACTCGAACTGGTCGATTCCCAGCGGCGCGAAAAGCGCCTGCCTTGCGAAGTCCTCCAGGTTCATCTTTGTCGCGCGACTGAGGACCTCGGCAATCAGCACCACACTGCCCCCGTTGTAGCGAAACTGCGAGCCCGGCAAGCTTTCCAGTGGTTGCTCGAGCGCATAGCGCGGCGGGTCGTCGGCGACATCCATCGCGGTTTCGCTGTTTCGCCGGTCGGTGTACGGATAGGAACTCTCATCCCAGCGCAACCCCGAGGTCATCGACAGCAGATGTCGCAGTGTGATCTGGCGGCGCTCCGCAGTCTGGAGGTCCTTGTATTCGGGGAAAAAGTCGAGTACGGCGACGTCGAGGTTCTTGATCGCCCCGTTGGCCATTGCAATCCCAAACAGCACCGACACCACGCTCTTGGTGACCGAGCGCACATCGTGCAACATGGTCGGACCAAACTTCACCGCGCCGATGGGGCCGCTGTCGCGCCGCGCATCGGCACCTTCGAAGTACCACTCGGCAAGCGTGACACCATGGCGCACGACAACCACGCCGTGCACGTTGGGGATTTCGCCGCTGCGAATGCGCTTCTCCAATTCCGCCAGCGCCTGCGGCACGCTCGGTGACGGCTCCGCCGCCGAGCTGTGTGTCGCAATGCAACTGCCACAGGTCAGCACCAGGGCTGCCCGCACCAGCATGGTTCTGTACCTCATCATCTCCTCCTTTCGCCATGCGCCTGCGAATGCACAAAGATCAGACGCGTGCTTCGTCTTTCCAAGACGCTGACAACTGCACCGCCGCCGCGCGCCGGGGGGTTCAGTGCAGCGATTCCGGCAGCGACGTCAATGAATGCACTTGCACTCGGGGGACTGGTAACTCGGGCTGCGCCAGGGCGCTTGCTGATAGACCAGCTCCTGGCGGGTGGTCTCAGCTTGGCCCGAGACGGGCTGCACTTCTGGGTGCAGGCGGCGCGCGCGGATTCGAGGAATTCCGACGAGCGGGTCATGGTGTGCCACAGGTAGATGCCGGCAGCCGCGCAGCAGACGATGAAGTAGACGACGGAGCGCCCGTGCCGGCGCTTCCGAGTCGACGAGCCGCTGTTGCCCATGGACAGGCGCCTGAAGGTTGCTTCGCAGCGCCGCTAAGGTACGCCGCGCTGGGCGCGCGCAGCAGAGTGGCCCTGGGTACGGCGCGGCCAGGGTGACGTGCCGGGGCGGGTCAATTTGAAACCAGGGTCAGGCTTCACTGCCTTGCGCGATGAAAGGAATGAAGAAACAGAACGCCAGCGGACTGGTGCACAGTCGAGTCGTCCGGTTGACGCCGCGCCGCCAACCATGACGCCTGTGACAGCTGAAGTATGGCGTTTTCTGCAGGTTCCGCAAGCCCTAGTCTTGTCCAACGAGGTGTGAGCCTGGAGCCCAGTGCGTCATTCCAATGAGGAGTGAGCCTGGACGGGCTTGGGTTTGGCTGTTGGGTGGCCGGTGGGCAGCCCGACGTGCGAAGCGGGTCGATCATCCGATGGATGGTGATCGACATGAACGAAGCACAGGTACGCACCTTGGAGCAGGTGCGCCAGGTGGTGGCCGGTACGCAGGCGCT
>CAVZHI010000007.1:0-299033 GCA_963775015.1 uncultured beta proteobacterium
TCGAAAGTGGTATGAGCGAGAGCTGATGCAAAGCCATGCGCACTTGCTGCTTCTGTTCATTTGCGCCGTCGGCTTGCTGGCGTCGTTCGGCGTCTACAGCAGAAGTGCGTCACTCGCCGATCGCGCACTCGACGTCGGCGCCATCGTCTTGTGCGCCGCGGTCGGGCTGTGGTCGCTGCGGCGCTACCTCTATCTGTTGATGCACGCGGAACAGGTCGCGAACCAGGCCGTGTGCTCGAAGTGCAAGACCTACGGGCGCTTCACCCTGGCCGATGGCCAAGGAGCGGGGACGCTCGTGGTGCGCTGCCGCAAGTGCGAGCACGAATGGAGCATCGTCGACTAGTGGACTGTAACGTTTGAAGCAGTAGTGTCCCAACGTCCGTCAGAACGGTAGATAAGTTGATGATCTACCAAGACAAATCGCCGTTGAAGTCTGGTCTCGATTTGAACGTCGAGCCGCAGACTTCGAGCCCATCGCGGGGTGTTCCCGCATGGGGCGGCGATGCATCAAGGCAAGCTCGTTTTCGCGCAGGTCATGGCGCACCTGCCGCTGTCTACGACGATCGACTTGTGCCTGTCGGTGTACCCGTGGGCACCGTTTCGCTCCACCAAGGCGGCTATCAAATTGCATACGCTGCTCGATGTGCGTGGCTCGATCCCGAACTTCATTCACATCAGCGACGGCAAGTCCCACGAGGTCACCGTGCTGGACCGGCTGACGCCCGAGCCGGGAGCCTTCTACCTGCTCGATCGCGGCTTCATGGACTTCGGTGTGGCGCGTCAATCTGGATGAGAGGCGCGCGCCTCTCATCCAGATTGACGCGCCACATTGAGACCGTGCTTGGCCCAGATGCGCGCCACTGTCATGTGCGAGATGGCGCCGCCAAGTTCGGCCGCGAGCTTGCGCGACGACCAGTGCGTCGAGCCGTCAGAGGGCTTTCTCTTGGTGGTCCACGCCAACACGCGTGCCTCAATGCGATCGGTCACCTTGTAGCGCTCGCGCTCAGCGTGCCGAGCGAACAGCCCTGCAAGTCGATCGGCAGCAAACCGCTTGCTCCAGCGATCGATGTAGCTGTCGCTGCAGTCGAGCTTGGTGCGAATCCCGGTCCAGGTCAGACCTTCAGACAGCAGCAGAAGCCTCGCATGCCGAGCCGAATCCGCTCGACCGTTCCTTGCCTTGGCTTGTCGCTGCAGTTCAGTCTTGGTCAAATTCATGGCGCCCTTCATCGGCGCAATGATACTTCCTATTTAAACGTTACAGTCCACTAGAGCAGTTGCCCGATCAACAGCGCGACGAGGCTCAGGACGACGCTGCTCGCCAGCGGGATGAACACCTCGCGCCCAAACAGGCGAAAGCGGAAGTCGCCCGGTAGCCTGCCCAGGCCGAGCTTCTCGAGCCACGGGCGAAAACCGCTGAAGATCAGCAGCGCCAGAAAAATGACGAGCAACCATCTCAGCATGGGGTCTCAGGGGTCTCGGGGTTCAATCGAAGCTCAAAGCGTGTGGCTTCGATCGCCCCGCGCGAAACCCAGGCTGTCGAATTCGCAACCTTTGGAAAATCCGATCACCTTGAAGAGCTCTCCCATTTCGTGTTCGGTGATCAGCTTCTGCGCGTTCGCGCGCTCGCGCAGGTTAGCGCCCTGCAGGAATTCGAACAAGCCGCAGTTCATGAGGAAGCGTGCCTGCGACGTGTAGCCCAGCACCGTCATGCCATGGTCCTGCCCGGCGAGCGCGATTCCCGTGAAGTCGACATGCGCCGTGATGTCCTTGTGTCCGACGTCAACGAGCGGATTGTCGTCGCACCGATGCGCCTGGTGGCACATCAACGTGCCGCCTTGGCGTTGCGGGTGGTAGTACTCGGCGCGCGGAAAGCCGTAGTCGACAAAAAAAGCAGCGCCGCGCTGCAGCTTCTCGGCGACGGTGGCGATGAAGGCTTGCGCCTGCGGATGAATCTCCGTCGTCGTGCCGGGCATCACCTCGGCGCTCGTCGGCGCGCGCAATGGCGTCACCCGGTCCGCCCAGGCGAAGCGATTCGCGTCGTGCACCACGCCGCGTTCGTACCAGGCGGCACCGTCATGGTGAAGGAGTTGCACCGGAATCGCGTCCAGCACTTCGTTGCCGACGAGAACCGCGCACATGCGCTCAGGCAGCGCATCGAGCCAGCGCACTTTCGCTGCGTGGTGCGCGAGGCGCGCCGCCTGGCGCTGGCGCAACACGCCGGACAGCTCGACGATGCAGTAACGCTGAATCCGCTCGCCCAAAGCGTCGAGCAACTGCGCGGCGAGTACGCCGCTGCCCGCGCCGAACTCCCAGACCTCGGTGCAGTCGCTCGCGGCCAGCGCCTGCCCGATGGCATTCGCCAAGGTGCGGCCGAACAGCGGCGAAAGCTCGGGCGCGGTGACGAAGTCGCTCCCGCCTTCGGGCAAGGCGCCAAACTTTTGCCCCTCGCGAGCGTAGTAGCCCAAGCCCGGCGCGTACAGGGCGAGCGCCATGTACCGATCGAAGGGCAACCAGCCGCCGGCGTCAACGATGGCGCGCTGGATCAGCTGCTCGAGCTCGACAAGTGGCGCCGATACACTGCGGCTCTGGGAGGTTGAGGGTCTTTCGGTCATGCCCGTTCATCACGCCAGAAGGCGCCCACTCGTCGTTGCAAATGCTCGCCATAGCCCGAGCTATGGCTGCGCCCGCCCAAGCAACGCGCAGGGCACGCCTGCCCTTCGCCTAGATCGGCCACCTTCTGGCGCGCTGCTCGGGCACGCCCGAAAAACTCTCAACCTCTGAGTCAATGGCATTCGGCACATTGTAGAAACCATGGACGCACGCCCTGTTTGCCTGGTGACCGGCGCCGCCAAACGAATCGGCCGGGCGATCGCGCTGGACCTGGCCAGCCACGGCCACGACGTCGCGGTGCACTACCGAAGCTCGCGCGGCGACGCGCTCGCCACCGTCGCCGAGATCGCGGCGCAAGGCGGCCGCGCCGAAGCATTTCAGGCCGACTTGTCGGATGAGGCCGCGTGCGCGGCGTTGCTCGACTCGGTCGTGGCGGATTTCGGTCGGGTCGATGTGGTCGTGAACAACGCGTCGACTTTCGAGGCGGGCGGCGTCGCCTCGTTCAGCCAACACTCGATGGAGCGCCACTGGCGAGCGAACACGGCGCCGGCGATCATCCTGGCGCGCGCATTGCATGGGCATCTGGTGGATCGCCGCGCGAAGGGCTGTGTGGTGAACCTGCTCGACCAGAAGCTGTGGAATCTGAACCCGGACTACTTTTCCTACACCTTGTCCAAGGCCGCGTTGCACACCGCGACCGTCATGCTCGCCCAGGCGTATGCACCGACCCTGCGAGTCTGCGGCGTCGCCCCCGGCCTGACCCTCGCCTCGGAGGCCATGACTCCCGAACAATTCGCCGCGGCGCAGCGACTCAATCCTTTGCAGGTGTCTGCGACGCCGCAAGACGTAGCGCGCGCGGTGCGCTTTCTCATCGAGTCGCCGGCGACGACGGGAGTCAGCCTGGTCGTGGATGGCGGCCAGCACCTTTGCGCGCAGCCGCGCGATGTGCTTTATCTGACCCCCACCGCATTGGCGCACGCCCCATGAACCAATCCAGAGAGATAGCGCTGCTGTCGCATTGCCGGCGACTCTTCGTGCGGCGCATGGAAATGATGGTCAACATCGGCGCGCACGCCTTTGAGCGGCAAGGGCCGCAGCGCGTCATGATCGACATCGATCTGTACGTCGACCTGTCGGTGTCGACGCCGCAGCGCGACAAGCTCGCCGAAGTCTTCGACTACGATTTCATTCGGCGCTGTGTCTTCGAGCGCATCGAGCAAGGTCACATCGAGCTCCAGGAAACACTGTGCGACGACCTGCTCGGGCGCATGCTCGCCTGCCCCGAAGTCCGCGCGGCGCGCGTGTGCACTGAAAAGCCCGACGTCTACCCGGGTTGCGAGGCGGTCGGCTGCGAACGATTCGGCATCAAGGAGCAGATGTGAACGAGGCGATCGCCCAACCGCCCAGTGCCCACGGCAAGAGACCGGTCGACATCGGCAAGCTCGACAAGCGCCTGCACCGGCTCGTCGGCCGCGCGATCGGCGACTTCAACATGATCGAGGCCGGCGACAAGGTGATGGTGTGCGTTTCGGGCGGCAAGGACAGCCATGCCCTGCTCGATATCCTGCTCGGCCTGCGCCAGCGCGCACCGATTCACTTCGACATCGTCGCCGTGAATCTGGACCAGAAGCAGCCCGGCTTTCCGGCGCACGTGCTGCCCGAATACCTCGCCGGCCGCGGCGTGCCGTTTCACATCGAAACCCGCGACACCTACTCGGTCGTGAAGCGCCTCATCCCCGAAGGCAAGACCATGTGCAGCCTGTGCTCGAGGTTGCGCCGCGGCATCCTGTACCGCGTCGCCGCCGAACTGGGGGCGACGAAAATCGCCCTCGGACACCACCGCGACGACATGCTGCAGACGCTGTTCATGAACATGTTCTTCGGGGCCCGCATGAAGGGCATGCCGGCGAAACTGATCAGCGACGACGGCAAGAACATCGTGATCCGCCCGCTCGCTTATGTGCCCGAGGCGGACCTGGAACGCTGGGCCGCGTATCGCCAGTTCCCGATCATTCCGTGCACGCTTTGCGGCAGCCAGGACAACCTGCAGCGCGTCCAGATCAAACGCATGCTGCAGCAGTGGGAACGCGAATTCCCGGGCCGCGTCGACAACCTGTTCTCGGCCATGGGAAACATCACGCCGTCGCACCTGATGGACCGGAACCTGTATCCCTTCGCGACGCTCAAAACGAGCGGCGTGGCCGATCCCGGTGGCGACCTCGCCTTCGACGACGACGCAGCCGGTGTCTGCGCCAGCCCCGAAGCACCGCCTCTGCCGCGCGCCGATGCACCGCCGCGCTCATCAGTCTGGGAGATTCGCCCATGCGCACCGTAACGCCCCTGCTCGCCGCGCTCGCGCTGCTCAGCGCGTGCGCAACGACGCGCCAGCTCGACAACGACGTCTTCACCTACAGTCAATGGCCCACCGAGCGCAAGCCCGCGAGTTACGCCTTCGAAAGGCTGCCGTCGCAGCAGGCTCGCGCCGAGCAGCAACAACAACTCGAAGACGCAGCGCGCAGCGCGGTGGAAGCGGCCGGCTTCACGCCGGCCGCGGATGCGAAGGACGCGGACGTGAGTATCCAGGTCGGCGCGCGCAGCAGCGCCGAGCGTGTGCTGTATGAAGACCCGTTCTGGTGGCGTGGGGGTCTGTCGATGCGCTGGCGTCGCGGCCACTACTCGCCGGCGTGGGGCGTCCACTACACGACGCCGCACTATGAGCGTGAAGTGGCGCTCCTGATTCGGGACCGCAAGTCAGGACACGCCCTGTACGAAGCGCGCGCGAGCAACGGCGGCAGTTCCAGCTTCGGCCCGGCAATCCAGAGCGCCATGTTCGAGGCGGCGATGAAGGACTTTCCGCAGGCCGGCGTGAATCCGCGCCGGGTGACGGTCGAACTGACTCGATAGCCCGAGCCGCTTCGGCCGCGGAATCAGGGCGACGCGTTCGCCGAGAGGGCGCGCAGGTCGGCTTCCCAGCCTTTGAGTTTTTGCACCAGAGCCTGGCGCTGCGCGGCGGTCGCCGAGTTGTGCACATCGGCAACGAACTGGCAGTTGTATTGCTCGAGCGCCTGCGCATAGCGGCGGTACTCGGCGCGCGGCGAATTCGCCATGCGTTCGAGGTAGGCGCGCAACGCCGCCTGTGCCTGATCGGCGTTCGCGCCTTCCGCCTTGAGGCGGCGCAGCATTTGCAGCGCCTCCTGCTGGCGCGCCTTTCTTTCGCCGAACCAGAGATCGGCGTCGAACGGAGACTGCGCGACCAGGCGCGCGATGCGCTCGCGCTGCGCGTCGTCCAGGCGCCCGTAGAAGGATTCGGCGCGCTCGACAGTGCGTTTCACCGACGCCTTGAGGCGCTGCGATGGCTCGGCCTGGAGATAGTCGTCGCGAAACTCGGCGTTGAACTTGGCGTAGCGGCGCTCCAGGTGCTCGATCTGCTGCGGCGTCAGCGTGAGCAGGAGTTCGGCGGCGGCGGGAATGGCTGCTTCCAGCGCAACGTTCAACCGGCTGCGCCCGTTGTTCCACCAATGACACAGGCGCTGCGCCGTGCTGGGCTCGGGGACTTCGGCCTGGGCTTGAACCAAGAGCGCGGTGTAGTCCGGCAACTGGGTGCGCCGATGCCAGCTGTGCCACTGGGTCAGCGCCTGACGCACCCGGTGCGACTGCTGGGTATCGAAGTCGGCATAGCCGTCGAGCCACCAGTAGGCCAGCTCGTCGGCCTGGTTATAGCCAAATCGTAACGCGCTGCACGCCCCGAGAAGGCCAAGCGCCGCGCCGAGCAACGCAATAATTCCAAACCGAAAACAGGAGCGCAGCATGGCATTGAACATCGTGATCATGGCGGCGGGCAAGGGCACGCGCATGAAGTCGAAGCTGCCCAAGGTCCTTCACAAATTGGCCGGCCGCAGCCTATTGCAACATGTTTTGGACACCGCCGCCGAACTGCAGGCGCAGCGCATCGTCACGGTCACCGGGCATGGCGCGGAACTCGTCGAGCGCGCCGTCTCGGCGCCCCATTTGCGCTTCGTGCGCCAGATGCCGCAGCTCGGGACCGGCCACGCGGTTCAGCAGGCGGTGCCGGAGTTGCCCGACGAGGGCACGACGCTGATCCTGAACGGCGACGTGCCGCTCATCGAGGCGGCGACGCTGCGTTCGCTGATCCAGGCTTGCGCCGGCAAGCAACTGGCGCTGCTCACGATCGAACTCGCCGACGCCACGGGCTACGGCCGCATCGTTCGCGAGGGCGCTGCGGTGCGGGCAATCGTCGAACACAAGGACGCGAGCCCGGCGCAGCGCTCGATCCGCGAGGTTTACACCGGCGTCATGGCGGCGCCCACCGTGATGCTGAAACGCTGGCTCGCCGGCCTTCGCGCCGACAACGCCCAGGGCGAGTACTACCTCACCGACGTCGTGGCCCTGGCGGTCGCCGAAGGGATTGCGGTGACCGCGGCGACTGCGGCGAACGAAATCGAAGTGTTGGGAATCAACAGCCCGGTGCAACTGGCCGACCTGGAGCGGCGCCACCAAACCAACCTGGCGCAGGCGTTGATGGATGCCGGGGTGCGCCTGGCCGACCCGGCGCGCCTGGACGTGCGCGGCAAGCTCGAGACCGGCAGCGACGTCGAGATCGACGTGAACTGCGTTTTCGAAGGCGAGGTTCATCTCGCCGACAACGTGCGCATCGGCGCCCATTGCTGCATTCGCAACGCCCGGATCGGCGCGGGCGCGGTGATCCACCCCTTCACCCACATCGACGGCGAGGCGCTCGGCGTCACGGTCGGCGCGGGCTCGTCGATCGGCCCCTTTGCACGGCTGCGCCCCGGCGCGCAGCTTGCCGAAGACGTGCACATCGGCAACTTTGTCGAAGTGAAAAATTCGACCCTGGCGCGTGGCGCGAAGGCGAACCACCTGGCTTACCTCGGCGACGCGAGCGTCGGCGAGCGCGTCAACTACGGCGCGGGCAGCATCACCGCCAACTATGACGGCGCGAACAAACACCGCACCGTGATCGGTGCCGACGCGCACATCGGCAGCAACTGTGTGCTCGTCGCGCCGATCACGATCGGCGCCGGTGCGACGATCGGCGGCGGCTCGACGGTGACGAAAAACGCCCCCGCCGGCGAGCTGACGCTGGTGCGCGCGAAGCAGGTGCAGATCGAAGGCTGGAAGCGCCCGACGAAGAAGAAGTGATCGATCAGCGCGCTGGCGCGAGCTTGAACGTCTCGAGCGCCAGGCACAAGTCGTCCCAGGCGCGCGCCTTGTCTTCCGGGTTGCGCAACAGATACGCGGGGTGGTACGTGACGATCAGCGGCACGCCCTGGTAAAGGTGGACGCGCCCGCGCAGCCGGCCCACCGGCTCGGCGCTGCGCAGCAGGCTTTGAACGGCAAAGCGCCCCATCGCCAGGATGATGCGCGGTTGCAGCAATTCGAGTTGGCGAATCAGGAATGGCTCGCACTGCGCCAACTCGTCGGGCTGCGGATTGCGGTTGCCGGGCGGGCGGCATTTGATCGTGTTCGCGATGTAGACCTGATGCTGCGGCTCACCCGCGCCGCGC
Organism: uncultured beta proteobacterium; assembly: GCA_963775015.1. Lineage (GTDB taxonomy): Bacteria > Pseudomonadota > Gammaproteobacteria > Burkholderiales > Burkholderiaceae_C > JAEMQF01. Next base: position 8,157 of record CAVZHI010000007.1, read on the forward strand.
GTCAGGCCGATGGAGCGCAACATGGCGTCGAGCAGCTGCCCCGACTTACCGACGAAGGGCTCGCCTTGCAGGTCTTCCTGCTCCCCCGGCGCCTCGCCGACGATCAGCCACTGCGCCTGCGTGCTCCCGGTGCCGAACACCGCCTGCTTGCGCCCCTCGCACAACTTGCACGCGGTGCACGTGGCGACGCTCGTGCGCAACACGTCCCAGCTCATGCGGTCGACGCCTGCCGGCCGGTGCCCGGTTTCGACGATCTGTGTTGCAGGGCCAACGTGCAGCGACGCAGGGCGCTGCGCGGGCGCTGCCAGATCGGCGGGTGCGCTGCCGCTCAGGTCGGGCGTGTCAGGCGCTGCGGAAACGGCCGAGCCGGCTGGCGCCGCCGCCGCGCTGGCACGCGCCTCAGGCCAGACGCGGATGCCCATTTCGCGCAGCATCGCGACCTGATGTTCACTCCAGCGCATGGCCCGCACCCATTGAAGAAGCGGTGACGATTTTCAAGCTCATGACGATCGCGTCTTCACGGTTTCCGAAGGGCGCGGGATAGTAGCCGCGTCGCACGCCCTTCGCATCGAAGCCGAAGCGCGCATAAATTTGCTGCGCCCGAAGATTCCCCTGCCGCACCTCGAGCCAGAGTTCGCGCGCAGCGCCGTCGCGGCACTGCTGCACGATGGTACCGAGCAGGAAGCGGCCCAGGCCACGCCCCTGCTCCGCGGGAGCCACGGTGAGGTTGAGCAGGTGCATTTCCTGGAATCCCGGCAGCAGGACGAAGTAGCCGAGCACGGTGTCGCTCGAATCGAGCAACATCTGGCAGACATGGTCGGCCGCGAGCGAGTCGATGAAGTTGCCGCGGCTCCACGGGAACGCGTAAGCCGCGCATTCAATCTCGAGAACGGCGCCCAGGTGTCGCCGCGCCATCGGCGCCATGCGCGGCTGCAGTTGCTGCTGCGGACGCGGGAACGCTGCGCTCATGAGGCGAGTGGCGTTGCGGCCAGGTGTTTCGCTTCGAAACGTTCGGCGGTCGTGCGGGCGACCTTGTCGCGAATATAGACTGGGGCGGCGGCGGCGGCGTCAAGCAGGAGCCCGCGCTCCCATTGCCTTTGCGCCAACGCCAGCAGCGCCGTGGCGCGAGGCGCCGCGCGCTCGTGGCACGTCGCAGTCCGCGTCTCGAGCCGGCCGGCGAACGCGCTCAATGCATTGCCCGCGACGTGCGACGGTGTCGCGTCGGCCCAGGCCTGATTCAGAGCGTCGACGCTCGTCAGCGCCGGCGCGTCGAGCACGGTCCAGGCGCCGCTCATGTAAAGGTACTGGGCGCAATAGATCTGATCCATGCGCGCATCGGTCGTCGACCAGACGCGCACGCTTGGCGCGCCTTGGCGCGAATCTTCGGCGACGGCCATCAAGGTGTCGAGCGCGAGCAGCGGTTTGCCCGCGCCGAGGGCCAGGCCTTGCGCCACCGAACACGCGGTGCGCAGACCCGTGAAGGCGCCGGGGCCACTCCCGAAAGCGATCGCGTCGAGGTCGCGCAACTGCGCGCCGGCACGCGTGAGCAGGGAAAAAACCGCCGGCAACAACTCGAGCGACGCCTTCGCCCCGCCTTCCCCTTCGTGCAGCCAGACCGACGCGCCGATGCGCAGGCCCAGGTGCATCGTTTCTCCAGAGGTGTCGAACGCCAGGAGGGACGTCATGGCGACTTACCCGCGCAGTCTCTGAGCAGGCTTCAGAACGGGTTGCCGGCGGCGCGCGACACGGCCTGAGAGCCCAGCAGAGATTGACCTGAAGCGCTGAAAAGGCGGTCGTTGGCCCACAGGTAGTTGCTCGCGGTGGCGCTCGCCGCGGGAGCAGGCGGCGTGACCAAGGTGAGCGTCGTGCAGCCGGTCCGCGCAAGCCCGGGGTTGCATACCGCATCAGTGACGTTGACGAGGCCTGCGCCGGCGGGATTGCGGACGACGGCTTGCACCACCTCGTCGATCAGCAGCAGGCCGATGCGCCTCCCATCGTTGATGATCTTGTTGCGCAAGTTGTCGTTGAAGCTCCCGGTCAATCTTGTCAGCATCGCGGCGCGGCCGGTGTTTGCGGTTTCTTCGGCGATGGCGAAAGGCGTCAAACCCTGGTCGGGCACGGTTGAGATCAAGACCTTGCCGCCTGAGTTCGCGATCCGGTTCACCTGGCCGGCCAACAGTTCACCGGCACTTTTGAGTACCGCGGCGGCCTGAGGTTCGGTGCTCGACCCCGCGGCAACGAGCGCGTATTGGGCCAGGATGTCGTTCGCCCCGGCGAGCAGCGTCACGAGGTCTTTCTCGACAAACCCGCCGACCGCGTCGATCTGCGCCGGGATATCGCTCACCGTGGCGTCGGCGGTCGCGAACATCAACGCGGTAACGGGTGCGGTGCCGTTCGGGCACTGACCGAATGCCAGTCCGTACGCGCCGGCCAGGATTTGCACCCACAGAGGATTCGCCAGGCAGTTCACGGTCACGTTGTCGGCGGCGAGCGCGTTCACGCTGTATTTCCTGCCGTCACCTTCGAGCACGCTGCTCTCGTCGCCGAGAACGATGAGGCGCTTCGCGACGAAGCGTTCGATCGGCTCGCCGCCGCCGCATGCCGCGAGCAGCGCTGCAGCGCACACGACGGCGCCGCGTGCGCTGCGCCGGACTTGAGCCAAACTGATCGTCATTCACAACTCCGAGGGTCTTGGGCAAGGGATCAAGAGGCGGCTGCGCGTTGCAGCCGGTCGCGAACGCCGTCCCAGGGGGCATCGTCCGGGGGCTCTTCGACCCAGATCAGTTGCACGCCCATCGCGTCAAACTCGCGAAGCGCGGCAAACAACTCGTGGGCTGCGGCCTCCGGCCGCAGCGGCATGCGCTGGTGAATGAAACCAGGCGCGGCACCGGCCGGCAGTGAACGCGAATATACCGCCAGCTTCAGCGGCTGCGCGCCGAGCATCTGCAGCGCGGTTTGCAACAGCGCCGTCGACATGATGCGCAGCCGCGCCTGCGGCGCGTAGTGCGACGCCAGGGTTCCCGGCGCGCGCGGCGCGGCCGCATCGGCGTCGAGAAGCTTTTCGCCGAGCGCGGCTTCGATCTGCTCGCGCCCGAGCATGCCCGGTCGCAGCAGCATCGCATGGGGCCCGGAACAGTCGACGATGCTCGATTCGATGCCGACGGCGCAGTCGCCACCGTCCAGGACGGGCAACGTGTCACCAAACTCGGCGAGCACATGCGCTGCTCGCGTCGGGCTCACGCGGCCGAAGCGGTTCGCACTCGGCGCGGCGACTCCCGGTACGCCCAGGCTTCGACACGCGACGAGCAGCGCCTGAGCGACCGGGTGCGCCGGGCAGCGCAAGCCCAGCGTCGCATGCCCGCCCGCGGCGGCGTTGGCCATGCCCTCGGTTCGCTGCACGATGATCGTCAGCGGCCCCGGCCAGAACGCGTCGATCAGGCGCTGCGCCCGCGCCGACTGCACGGCGCTGAACGCTGCGGCGTCCGCCGGCTCCGCGACGTGCACGATGAGCGGATGCTCCGCGGGCCGGCCTTTGAGGGCGAAGATGCGCGCCACGGCGTCGTCGTCGTCGGCACGCGCGCCCAGGCCGTAGACGGTTTCGGTCGGAAATGCGACCAGCTCGCCGCCCGCCAGCTGCGCTGCGGCGGCGTGCACGGTGGCGCGGTCGCGTCCGTCGAGCAGCACGGCTCAGAACGCCTCGATGCCCAGCAGCTGCGCGGCGTGCAGCGCGGTGGCACGGGCCTGCTCGAGAGTCGCCGCGGTGAGCGTCAGATGCCCCATCTTGCGCCCGCGCCGTGGCGTCGACTTGGCGTAGAGGTGCAAATGCGCGCCCGGCAACTGCAGGGCGGCGGCCCAATCGGGCGGCGCCGCGACGTCTGCGCTACGGAACCACAAATCGCCGAGCAAGTTGAGCATCACGGAAGGCGAGTGTTGCCGCGGCGGGGTGAGCGGCGCACCGACGAGCGCGCGCACTTGCAATTCGAACTGCGAGACGTCGCACGAGTCGATCGTGGCGTGGCCGGAGTTGTGCGGCCGCGGCGCCATTTCATTGGCGAGCAGGCGACCGTCTTGCAGGACGAAAAATTCGACGCAGAGAACTCCGACGTAGTCCAACTCTTGTGCCAGGCGCAGCGCGGCACTGATCGCCTGCGCCTGGACGGGCTGCGCGATTTCGCCCGCCGGGCACAACGTGACCGCGAGGATGCCCGCCCGGTGCAGGTTCTGCTGCACCGGAAAGTGCACCGCGTCGCCCAACGCGCCGCGCGCAACGATGACGCTCAGCTCATCTGCCAGTGCCACGCGCTGCTCGAGAACACAAGGGGCGCTCCCGAGCTGGCTCCAGGCGCCGGGCAACTCGGCGCGGGTCTCGACGTGCACCTGGCCCTTGCCGTCGTAGCCGAGGCGCGCGGTCTTGAGGATGGCGGGGAACAGGGCGGCGTCGACGCGTGCCAGATCGGTCGCGGATTCGATCACCGCGTGCGCCGCACAGGCCACGCCGCAACGCTTGAAATGCGCCTTTTCGGCGGCGCGGTCCTGGCAGATCGCCACCGCGTGCGCGCTCGGCGCGACGTCGCACTGTTGCGCGAGCCTGACGAGGGCTTGCGCCGGAACGTTCTCGAATTCGGTGGTGACCGCCGCGCAGCGCTGCGACAGCTGCGCAAGGCCTTGTTCGTCGAGGTAGTCGGCGCGAATGTGGTGGTTCGCGACTGTTCCCGCCGGGCTCAACGGGTCGGGGTCGAGAACTGCGGTGAGGTAGCCCATGCGCTGCGCCGCGTGCACGAACATCCGGCCCAGTTGCCCCCCGCCCATCACGCCCAAGGTGGCGCCCGGGGCGATGAAACGCCTCATTTCAACTCGGCGCTCATGGCCCGCGCGGCTTCGGTTTGGCGCGCGCGGTAGACGTCGAGCCGGTCGCGCAATTCCTGGTCCTGATTCGCGAGCAGGGCGACGGCAAAGAGTGCAGCGTTCGCCGCGCCGGCAGGCCCGATGGCGAACGTCGCGACTGGAATCCCCTTGGGCATCTGGACGATCGAATGCAGCGAGTCCACGCCCGACAGGAACTTGCTCGCCACCGGCACGCCGAGCACCGGAACCGTCGTCTTGGCGGCCAACATGCCGGGCAGGTGTGCGGCGCCGCCGGCGCCGGCGATGATCGCCTTCAGCCCGCGTGCGGCGGCGCTTTGCGCGTAGGCAAACATGTCGTCGGGCATGCGGTGCGCCGAAATCACCCGGGCTTCAAAAGGAACGCCGAACTCGGCGAGAATCTCGGTGGCGGCGCGAAGGGTGTCCCAATCGCGACTGGACCCCATGACCACGCCGACCACCGCTGGCGCGTGATCCATGCGCTGGCTCCATGTGCTTGATGATCGACTTTCCATTGTAGGCGGCGCGCTGCGGACCCGGCACGCCGCACGCCAAACGTTGCCCCTCAACCGACCCCGCGACCATGCTCGACATCTCCCTGAACAACTTCGAAACCGACGTCATCACCGCGTCGACGCAGCAACCCGTTTTGCTCGACCTGTGGGCGCCCTGGTGCGGCCCGTGCAAGGCACTCGGGCCGGTGCTCGAGAAGCTCGAAGTCGCCTACGCCGGGCGCTTCAAACTCGCCAAGCTCAACTCCGACGAGCAGCCCGAAATCGCCGGCCAGCTGTCGCAGATGTTCGGCGTGCGCAGCATCCCGTTCTGCGTCTTGTTCAAGGGCGGCCAGCCGGTGGACGGTTTTGTCGGCGCGATCCCCGAGGGGCAGGTGCGCAGCTTTCTCGACAAACATGTGGCGAGCGCCGAAGAGGCCGCCGCCGAAGAAGAAGTTGTCGAGGCGCAGGAGTTGCTTGCCGAAGGCGATGTCGAGCAGGCGCTGGGCAAACTCCAGGAAGCCGTGGCGATCAATCCCGGCAACGACGCGGCCCGCGCCGACTACCTGCGCGCCCTGCTCGGTGCAGGTCGGATTGCCGAGGCGCGCCGCGCTTTCGACCCCGTGGCGAGCAAGATCCTGCTCGATCCGCGTCTGGCGGCCTACGGCCTGTGGCTCAGCGCCTGCGAAAGCGCGCCGGCGGCGCGCTCCGTTGCAGCGCTCGGCGCCGCGATCGCGCAGAACAAGCGCGACTTCGACGCGCGCCTCGAACTCGCGCAGGTTCACTTTGCGGCGCAGCGTTTCACCGACGCGATGGACGAACTTCTCGAGATCGTGATGCGCGACAAGGCGTGGAAGGACCAGATCGCGCGCAAGACGATCGTCGCGATTCTCGAAGTGATGAGCAAGCCGGTATCGACAAAGGCCGAGCCGAGCGCACCCAAGGGCACACTCGAACTCTCGGGCAGAGTCGCCGCGCCGCCGTCAGACCCCGTGGTGGACGCTTATCGGCGCCGGTTGAGCATGGCGTTGTTCTGACGTTCGCTTCGGCCGGGCGCCAGCAAAGCGCGCGGTTAGACGGGCGAATTCGTTCCGTGTTCGGTCAGGTCTTCAAGCAATTCAACAGAACGACGCTGCAGAACTTCAAATTCTCGCCATGCGGATTCGGCAAGCTGCGCATGCCGCGCTTGTCACTGACTCATCGCCCAATTCACGATAGATGTTCGCTAGCCTCGTATGCGTTGCCGCGCGGTCGTCACTCTGCGTCCGCGGACTCAAACGTTTGCTCCGCCGCGATCGCTTCCGATCGGGCTCTTTGAGTGTCGCCTTCCTTTCAGGCGGCACCAAGCGATGTCGGACAGCACGTCTGACGCCATTCGAGATATGTCGGAAGCGACCGCGCCCGGAAAGTGTTGATCGTAAATCTGCAGTGCCTCGGCGTTTCGCTGCTGCAAGGACAAGAATCGTGCGCGCATCATCGGCCGCAACGCCTCGAGCGTCGATGTTCCGACGAGAAGATCGAAATTCTGGCTGGAATCGAGGCCGACAAGACTCAAGTCGGCAGCCTTTGGGTCGCCGCGACCGGTGAGTACCGATTGACGAAGATTATCCAGCCGCATGCTGACCATGTTGTGCATCAGAGCGCTGATAGTCAGCTCGTCGCCCTCAGCGGTTGCATGCACCCGTGCTCGTGTATACCAAGGTGCGGCGAGATCCGACCGACCTGCAACATGAAGCGCTTGTGCGACGACCAAGTTTGCGCGGGATCGTGCTGAATGGTGATCGGATTCACTGAGCCGTAGCGCTTCAGACGCTCGGATCGCTACCTGAACTACATCGTGCCTTGAAAAGCTCATCTGGGCGAGCCACGCAGCCGCCAGGGCATTCAGTCGAGTGAGGCCAGTCGCCGCGCTCAGCGCGTGGGCGCGAAGGACCTTGTCGTACGCCCCGGGCCCAAGTTCACTGAAGTAGCTGACCAGCCCTTCGGCGAGATTCAGCCACGCGCTCATGGTCGCGTCGGGCTGCGCTTCGTAGCGTTTTCGCAGGACTCGAATCGTTCGCGACGCTTCGGCAAAGTCGCCTTGCCGGGCCAGATAACACGCGCGTTCGGCGTACGCGCAGTCGCAAGTGAATTGACTCTTGGCGCCCGCGATCGCCGCGTTGAGGCGCTGCAACAATCTGGAGGCGGGCGGGTTCATGCCGTCAGGCGCGCCAGGGCCTCGCGGTAGCGTGCGGCGGTGGCTTGCACGATGTGCTCGGGCAACGCGGGCGCCGGACTGCGCTTGTTCCACGGTTCGCCATCAACACGCGCCTGCTCCAGCCAATCGCGCACGAACTGCTTGTCGAAACTCGGCGGGTTCGACCCTTCGGCGTAAGCGTCGACAGGCCAGAAGCGCGACGAGTCGGGCGTCAGCACTTCGTCCATGAGCGTCAAGGTATCTTCGGCGTCCAGGCCAAACTCGAACTTGGTGTCGGCAATGATGATGCCCTTGGCCAGCGCGATCGGCGCTGCGCGTGCGTACAGGCTGAGCGAAACGTTTCTGAGTCTCTCGGCCAGGGCATCGCCAACCAGTTTGCCCATGCTTGCAAAGCTGATGTTCTCGTCGTGCGCACCCGGCGCCGCCTTCGTCGCCGGAGTGAATATCGGGCGCTCGAGTTTCGATGCGTTGCGCAGCCCTGCGGGCAAGTTGACGCCGCAGACAGCGCCGCTTTTTTGATACTCGGCCCAGCCGCTTCCGGCAAGGTAACCGCGCACGACGGCCTCCACAGGCAGGGGCTTCAGCCGCTTCACGAGCATCGAGCGGCCTCGCACCTGCTCGCGCTCGGTGGTGCTGACAACACTTTCGGGATCCTCGCCCGTCAAGTGGTTCGGGACCAGGTCGGCGAGTTTGTCGAACCAGAACAACGCCGTCCGGGTGAGCAACTCGCCCTTGCCTGGAATCGGCTGCCCCATCACGACATCGAACGCGCTCAGGCGGTCGCTCGCCACGAGCAGGAGCCGATCCGAACCCACAGCATAGATGTCGCGCACCTTGCCGCGGCCGACGAGAGGCAGCGACGTCAGCTGGGATTCGAAGAGAGCTCTTGGCAACGGCATGTCGAGGTCTGGGCAGTCGCAGGTCCCGCAAGCGATGGCGGTGGCAGCATGACTTGCTGTAGTGGGCCAAGGGATTGTAGGGAAGCGGCGGGTTCCGACTCTCGGTTCGGACGCGTGCGCGGCGGGAACAAAAAACCCGGCCGAAGCCGGGTTGCAGTCTTGACCGAACAGTCTCCGATCAGGGCTTTGCGCCCGTCGGGAACGGCCACGCAGCTTGTGGGCTGAGTGACGTCTTCGTTGGCGTACGCGGTCGCAGCCGGGGCCGGAGCCGCAGCCGCCTTCTTAGCAGCCGGCTTTTTCGCTGCTTTCTTCGCAGCCGGCTTTTTCGCTGCTTTCTTCGCGGCAGGTTTCTTCGCCGCTTTCTTGGCTGCGGCCTTCTTCGCAGGGGCCTTCTTCTTCGCCGCTTTTTTCGCGGGAGCCTTCTTCTTCGCCGCTTTTTTCGCGGGGGCCTTCTTCTTCGCTGCGGCCTTCTTCGCCGGAGCCTTCTTCGCCGCGGCCTTCTTCGCCGGAGCCTTCTTCGCTGCGGCCTTCTTCGCTGCGGCCTTCTTCGCCGGAGCCTTCTTCGCCGCCGGTTTCTTAGCCGCCTTCTTGGCCATAGCCTTCTTTGCAGTTGCCATTACGTTTCTCCTTGATCAAGTTGAAAAAGAACCGCGAGGCCGCGACGAGTTCTTCGCCGCCCAACGGCTATTCACCGCCTGAGGCCTGCCCAGGAGGGGCGGCCCAGTACGATGAATCGGGGTGCGAATCGCCGCAGTGCTTCTGTGTCACTGCTGTGCGATTGCGCGAATCTTGATCTTTCACTTTCACCTTGCGCTGAGTCCACATCAATCCCAGGACAGTGCGCCACCTGATTGGTACTCGATGACGCGCGTCTCGAAGAAATTGCGCTCCTTCTTCAGGTCGATCATTTCACTCATCCAAGGAAAGGGGTTCTCCTCGTTCGGGAACAACTCCTCCAATCCAATCTGGGTTGCACGCCGGTTCGCAATGTAGCGCAGGTAACCTTTGAACATGGAAGCATTCATGCCCAATACGCCACGCGGCATCGTGTCTTCGGCGTATCGATATTCCAGTTCGACGGCGCGTTCGAACAGCTGCTTGATCTCCTGTTTGAACCCCGCGGTCCACAGATGCGGGTTCTCGAGTTTGATCTGATTGATCAAGTCGATTCCGAAATTGCAGTGCATCGATTCGTCGCGCAGGATGTATTGATACTGCTCGGCAGCGCCGGTCATCTTGTTCTGCCGCCCGAGCGCAAGAATCTGCGTGAACCCGACGTAGAAGAACAGACCCTCCATCAGGCACGCGAAAACGATGAGCGACTTCAACAGCGCGCGGTCGTTTTCCGGCGTGCCGGTGCTGAAATTCGGGTCCATGATCTTGGCGATGAACGGCAGCAGGAATTCGTCCTTGTCGCGGATCGACTCGATCTCGTGATAGGCGTTGAAGATCTCGCTTTGGTCCAGGCCGAGCGACTCGACGATGTACTGGTAGGCGTGGGTGTGAATCGCTTCTTCGAACGCCTGCCTGAGCATGAACTGGCGGCACTCGGGCGCCGTGATGTGCCGGTAGGCGCCGAGCACGATGTTGTTCGCCGCGAGCGAATCGGCGGTGACGAAGAAACCCAGGTTGCGCTTGACGATGCGGCGTTCGTCTTCCGTCAAGCCGTTCGGGTTTTTCCAGGTCTCGATGTCGCGCGACATGTTGACTTCTTGCGGCATCCAGTGGTTGGCACAACTCGCCAGGTACTTCTCCCAAGCCCACTTGTACTTGAACGGAACCAGTTGGTTCACGTCGGTCTGGCCGTTGATGACGCGCTTGTCGGTGGCGTTGACGCGTTGGGTCGATTCCACTCGGACCGGCTTTGGCGTCGGCGGCGCGTCCATGCTCGGTGCCGAAACGGCCACCGTGGCGGCGCCGAATCCGAGCGCCGGGGAAAGCTTTCTCGCCCGGCCCACCGAGAGGTGGCCCAGCGTCAACGCCGCATCTTGAAGTGTCGAAGGTCTCAGGTCGTCTTCCCAAACCAGCATGTTGGTGTCCCGTGGGTGTGGATTATGAAAGCGATGCGCGAATTCGCCTAGCGATCGCGCCATCAGGAGCCGTCGTTGTGTTGCCGGATTGCATCGACAGGGTGCGCAACACACCGAGCCCGAAGCGCGATAACGCAGGCCCGGCGCATCGATTGATCACTGGCACGCCTCGCAAGTCGGGTCGTCAATGGCACAGAATCGCACGTCGCTTTCCGCGTCGCTGCCTTCGCCTGGCGCCGCAGAGACAGCGCGCGCCGAATCGGCTGCCGAGTGGGATTCGGCGCTCGACACCGAATTCATTTGCCCGGCCTTGACGGTCGACTTTTCGGCCTGCGTCGCTCCCACGGTTCGCAAGTAGTAAGTCGTCTTCAGGCCACGCAACCAGGCGAGTTTGTAGGTCTCGTCGAGCTTTTTCCCGGACGCGCCGGCCATGTAGATATTCAAGGACTGCGCCTGGTCGATCCACTTTTGGCGGCGTCCTGCGGCCTCGACGAGCCAGCTCGATTCGATCTCGAACGCCGTCGCGTAAAGCGCCTTGAGCGCGTCGGGAACGCGGTCGATGCGGCGCAGCGACCCGTCGAAGTGCTTCAGGTCCATGACCATCACGTCGTCCCAGAGCCCGATCTTCTTCAGGTCCCGAACCAGGTATTCGTTGACGACGGTGAATTCGCCGGACAGGTTCGATTTCACCGACAGGTTGCCGAACGAAGGCTCGATCGACGCGCTGACGCCGATGATGTTGGAGATCGTCGCCGTCGGCGCGATCGCCACGCAGTTCGAATTGCGCATGCCGTGCTGCGCAATTCGCTCGCGCAACCCGTCCCAATCCAGGCGCGTCGAACGATCGATCTCGACATGGCCACCGCGCTGTTCGGCGAGCAGTTCGAGCGAGTCGATCGGCAGAATTCCGCGGTCCCAGAGTGAGCCGCGATAGCTCGAATAGCGGCCGCGCTCTTGCGCCATGTCGGTCGACGCCCAGTACGCCTGATAACAGACCGCCTCCATCGACTCGTCGGCAAATTGCACCGCGGCGTCTGATCCGTAAGGGATTCCCAGTTCGTAGAGGGCGTCCTGAAAGCCCATGATTCCGAGGCCCACCGGACGATGGCGCAGGTTGGAATCGCGCGCCTTCTTCACGGCGTAGTAGTTGATGTCGATCACGTTGTCGAGCATGCGCATCGCCGTGGCGACGGTCTTCTTCAACTTGACGTGGTCGATCTTGCCGTCGCGCAGGTGGTGCACGAGGTTGACGGAGCCGAGGTTGCAGACGGCAATTTCGGCTTCGTTCGTGTTCAGCGTGATTTCAGTGCACAGATTGCTCGAGTGCACGACGCCGACATGCTGCTGCGGCGAGCGAACGTTGCAGGCGTCCTTGAACGTGATCCAGGGATGGCCGGTCTCGAACAGCATCGTCAGCATCTTGCGCCACAGGTCGCTCGCGCGCATCGTGCGGAACAGCTTGATCTCGCCGCGCGCCGCTTTCGCTTCATACGCGCAGTACGCGACTTCGAAGTCCTGGCCGAACTTGTCGTGCAGGTCCGGACAGGTGCTCGGAGAAAACAGCGTCCAGTCGCCGCCCTGCGCGACGCGCTTCATGAACAGGTCGGGAATCCAGTTCGCCGTGTTCATGTCGTGCGTGCGCCGCCGGTCGTCGCCGGTGTTCTTGCGCAGCTCGAGGAACTCCTCGATGTCGAGGTGCCAGGTCTCCAGGTAAGCGCAGACGGCGCCCTTGCGTTTGCCTCCCTGGTTGACCGCCACTGCCGTGTCGTTGACGACCTTGAGGAATGGCACGACGCCCTGACTCTTGCCGTTCGTGCCCTTGATGTGGCTGCCGAGCGCGCGAACGTTGGTCCAGTCGTTGCCCAGGCCGCCTGCGAACTTGGAGAGCAGCGCGTTCTCTTTCAGTGCTTCGTAGATCCCGTCCAGGTCGTCGGCGACCGTCGTCAGGTAGCAGCTCGAGAGTTGCGAGCGGCGCGTGCCGGCGTTGAACAGCGTGGGCGTGCTGCTCATGAAGTCGAAACTGGAGAGCACTTCGTAGAACTCGATGGCGCGCGTTTCGCGATCGATCTCGCCCAGCGCCAGGCCCATCGCGACGCGCATGAAAAACGCCTGCGGCAATTCGATGCGCACTTCGTCGATGTGCAGGAAGTAGCGGTCGTACAGCGTCTGCAGTCCCAGGTAATCGAACTGAAGGTCGCGTTCGGATTTCAGCGCCGCCCCGAGCCGCTCGAGGTCGAACTGAAGCAAGGCCTCGTCCAGGCGCTCGGCCTTCACGCCCTTGCGGATGAACGAAGGAAAGTAAGTCGCGTAGCGGGTCGCCATGTCGGCCGGCAGAACTTCTTCACCCAGAATTTCGCGCCGGATCGTGTGCAGCAACAGGCGCGCCGTTGCGCGCGAGTAGCCTGGATCCTTTTCGATCAGGGTGCGCGCCGCGAGAATCGCCGCCTTGTGGACTTCGTCGATCGGTACGCCGTCGTACAGGTTGCGTTTCGTCTCGGCCATGATCGGTGCCGGCGACACGTCGTCACCGAGGCCTGCGCACGCCGACTCGAACAGGCCTTGCAGATGCACCAGGTCGAGCGGCCTGCGCTCGCCGTTGTCGAGCACGCTGAGTTGCGGCTCGGTGCGAAGGGCAGGCTTGTCCTTGCGGATTCGCTCCTGCGCGCGGCGCTCCCGATACAGCACGTAGGCGCGCGCGACTTCATGATGGCCACCGCGCATCAAGCCCAGTTCCACCTGGTCCTGCACGTCTTCGATGTGAAACGTTCCGCCGCCCGGGCGTGAGCGCAGCAGGCCGCGCACGACACTCTCCGTCAGCCCATCCACGGTCTCGCGCACGCTCGCCGACGCCGCACCTTGCGTGCCGTGCACCGCGAGGAACGCCTTCATCAATGCCACCGCGATCTTGCCCGGCTCGAACGACACCACCGATCCGTTGCGGCGGATGATCTGGTAGCCCTGGTACGCGGCAAGGTCCGGATTCGCGGTGAGAGGCGGGCGGGTCGTGGACGGTTTGCCCGGATTTCGAGACGTGACAGCTTGCATTGAATCCCCTTTTATGTTGTGACCTGACGGTCTGTAAGTCTGATGTTGTCGTGCTCGTGATGCAAGACCAATGTCGTGCCGATCATCGCTGCGGTCGACGATCAAATCCAATCTCATGTGTTGCGCCACACCGGTTCGCACGCGTCCTCAGCCGGTGCAGCAGGCGAGTCTGGCAATCCGAATGTTCCCCCCTGATGGCCCCGCGCGCTTCGAGCCGGCTCGCTTCGGACCTGGCTCGATGAACGTGTGCAAGCCTATCACGACCACACACTATATCTGGGGTCTGGAGTCGCATCAAGCGCTAGCGCTAGCGTATTGAGGCCGGCGCGCCGTGTGGGAACATCTGCGCCGGCCAGCGCAGCGAACGTGCCAGACGGCGCCATTCGAACCCCGCCCCCGGGTCGCCTTTTCGCCCCGGCGCGACGTGCTCATGCCCCACGACCGAGCGCAGCGGATAGCACCTCGCCACGGCGCGCAGCAGAGGGGTCAATGACGCGTACTGGGCGGACTCGAAGAGCCCGCCTTCAACGCCTTCGAGTTCGACGCCGATCGAGTAGTCATTGCAGTTGTCCCGACCGCGCCATGACGATGCGCCCGCGTGCCAGGCGCGAAAATCACATGAAACGAATTGCAACACCTTGCCATCGCGGCGGATCAGGAAGTGCGCGGAAACCTGCAGGCCGCGAATCGTCGCGAAGTAAGGGTGCTGATGCCAGTCCAGCCGGTTCGTGAACAGGCGTTCGATGGCGTCGCCGCCAAATGTCCCCGGCGGCAAGCTGATCGAATGAATCAGCGCGAGGCTGACCTCGATGCCTGCCGGTCGCGGCCCAAAGTTCGGTGACTCGCAGCGCGACGCGCGGGTCCACCATCCACCTTCCCACGCACCGGCCTTGCCGAGGCGACGTGACGGAACGCTTGACGTCGACACGGCGCTCACTCGCGCTCGCCGCCTTGCTCCGCGTCGACGCCCACGCCCAGGCGCGCCATCCGATAGCGCATCTGGCGCAGCGACAGACCCAGGCTCGCGCCGGCCGCAGTCCGGTTGAAGCGATGGCGCTCGAGAGCGCGCTCGAGAATCTCGCGCTCTACCGCGTCCAGGTGTTCGGCAAGATTCTGCGGCAGAGGTGGTTCAGCCTCGAGCGGCTCGATCGCCTCTCGCCGCGCGGCCACGGTGGCAGGCGGCGCCGCAGCGTCCGGCGCACGCGCCAGTTCAGCCGACGTGGGATTGGAAAACGCCGCCGCCGGCAAACCGAGATCCTCCACGCCGATCCAGTCGCCTGAGGACAGCGCCACGGCGCGGTGCAGCAAGTTCTCCAGTTCGCGCACGTTGCCTGGGAACGGGTAGCGAGTCAGGTGTTCGAGCGCCTCTCGGGTGAGGCGCGACACCGACGGCGCGCCCGCGTCGCGCGCAATGCGTTCCAGCACATGCGCCGCAATGTCGTCCAGATCGACCGTGCGTTCGCGCAGCGGCGGCACGCGAATCTGAATCACGTTGAGGCGGTAATAGAGGTCTTGCCGAAACTGCCCCTGATGCACCTCGGCCCCGAGGTCCTTGTGCGTCGCGCTGAGCAGGCGCACGTTGACGGGGAGTTCGCTCACCGCGCCCACGGGGCGCACCAGGCGTTCCTGAATCGCGCGCAACAGCTTCGATTGCATCGACAGCGGAAGGTCGCCGATCTCGTCGAGGAACAGCGTACCGCCGCTCGCGGCCTGAAAAAATCCCTCGCGGTCCTCGGCGGCGCCGGTGAACGCGCCTTTTCGATAGCCGAAGAACTCGGCCTCGAGAAGCTGCTCCGGAATCGCGCTGCAATTGACGGCAATGAAGGGCTGCGCACTGCGCACGCTCACCTCGTGGATCGATCGCGCGACGAGCTCCTTGCCGGTCCCCGACTCGCCGTCGATCAGCACCGGCGCCATGCTGCGTGCCACCTTCTGGATCAAGCCTCGAACCTGCTCCATGGCCGCAGAGTGCCCCGCCATGCGCATCAGCCAAGGCCCACTCTGCCCAGGCGCTGCGGCGGACGGCGGCGCAGATGCGACTGGGCCTGTTTCGCGCGCCGCGACCTTGGCTCTTTCCGAGGGCAGACTGGAGGGGTTGATGGGCGCGATCGCCGCGCCGCCGCGCCCGAGCGCGGAGCCGATCACGGCGCGAAACTGGCGCAGGTCCACCGGCTTCGTGAGGTAGTCGTAGGCACCGGCGCGAAGCGCCTCGACCGCGTTTTCAGCCGAACCGTAGGCCGTGATGACGATCGCTTTCTCGGCGCGGTTGCCTTGCACCAGCCAGCGCAAGATGTCCAGTCCGGTGCCGTCGGGCAGGCGCATGTCGGTGATCACGGCGCTATAGACGTGGGCATTCAAGCACTCGAGGGCTTGTTCGACGCTGCCCGCGGCTTCGACGTCGTAGCCCTCGCGGAGCAGCGTCAGCTCGTAGAGCGTGCGCAGGTCGGGTTCGTCGTCGACGACGAGCAGTTTCAGCGCCTGCGTGGAACTCATGCGGTTGCAGCGCTCGTCTGCGGCGGCGTCAATTCGCGGCGCCGCATGGCAACGAAGAATTCATTGCGCTCGCCGGTCGCTGCCTGGCGCAATCGATAGTCGATGCTTGCGCCGTAGCGTTCGCACAGCTCACGGCAGATGTACAAGCCCAGGCCGGTGCCGCGGCTGCGGGTCGAAAAGAAAGGTTCGAACAAGTAGCGCTCGACATCGGGCGGAATGCGCGGGCCATCGCTGGAAACACACAGGTAGACGCGGGTGTCGTCGCGTGAATCGAGGCGGACTTCGATCGCCCCGGCGGCGCCGCTGGCGTGTCGCTTCGCATTGTCCAGCAGATTCACGAGGACGCGGCGCATGTGCTCGGCGTCGAACACGACACCCAGCGGCTCGTCGGGCAACGACAACCTGAGCGTGCCCCCCTCCACCAGACCTGCGCCGTCGGCGCTCGCCCACTCCGTACACGTGGCGCGAATTTGCGCCACCGCGTCGAGCGGCGGCACGTCGTCGGCCAGGCTGGGGGCGGCAGCCATCACGTCGTCGATGATGCGCTTCAACCGGTCGACGTTGTCGCTCACCATTTTTGTCAACTGGCGCTGCTGGGGTGCGATCGCGTCTTCCGAGAGCAGGGCGTTGGCCTGCGCGATCGCGGCCAGCGGATTGCGAATCTCGTGCGCGATGCCCGCCGATACGCGGCCCATGGCGGCGAGTTTTTCCTGGCGGCTGCGCGCCTGCATGTTGCGAACGTCTTCGAGAAACAGGACGCAGAACTCTTCACCCGCCTGAGGCTCGGACTTGCCGGTGAAGCGAACCCGCACGCGCAGCGTCCGCGTCGATCCGGGCTCGAACTCCAGCGTCACGTCGCGGCCGGCTTCGGGCCACACCGCGTCGACGAAGGCGCGCTCGGCCGACTTGACGAGGCCGTCCCAAGGCGCGACGCCGCGCATCTGGAACGGCGCGGCGCGGCACATCCCCGACGGCGCCAGCAGGCGCCTCGCCGCCGGATTCGCGGCCCGCACCCGACCCCGGCGATCGACGACGAGCACGCCGTCCTGCATCTCTTCGATCACGAGCCGGTTCAGCTGCGCTTGCTGGCGCGCCATTTCCAGACTGCCGCGCGACGTCAACTCTTCACGCGCCAGGCGGCCCGCAAGTTCGCTCGACAACACAGCGAGGACGAAAAATCCGATTCCCGCCAGACCCGCCTGCGTCATCGGCAGTGAGGGGTCGCCGCCGAGCGGAACCGCAGTGGCGGCTGTCCCGAGCAGCATCAGGGTCACGGCCGCGGCGGTCGCCAATGCCATGGTCCGCGGCGTCAACACCCCGGCCATCAGAACCGGCATGACGAGCAGCGCCACATAGTTCAGGCTCGACCCCGGCGCGAGGATGTGCAAAGCCGTGAAGGCGAGCATGTCGATGCCGATCGTCAGCAGCCAATGCGGGCTCGAAGGCCGCGCCATCGCCTGTGGGTTTGCCTTGGGCCAGACGCGCGGCATGAGCCACATGCTTGCGGCGAGCATCGAGTACAGGATGCTCACTGTGGCGAGCGGCAGACTCGGCCGTGCCCCGAACAACCCGACCAGAACCAGCGTCGCGATCAGCGCGATTCCGAGCACCGCCCGTGCGCCGATGAACGCACGGTGCAGGCGTTCGAATCCGGTTTCGCGCGCCGCGTCGTTGCGCACCGCCTGGCGTGCCAGCATGCGCGAGTCGGTCTGCGCGTCACCGTCGCCGAACCTCGACACTTCGAGGGTCGAGTCTTCGGGCGCGGCGGTGGCTTCGAATGGCGCATGTTCGTCGTCCGACTCGAACGCACCGAACCAGGATTCGTCGGCCGAGGGCAAACGCCGCGTCCGGCGACGCTCACCGACGCGGCGTTCGGCGTCGCGCGGAATGCTGCTCATGGAGGCGACGTCGGGCTCTCGAACGCGTCGCGATGGTCTTTGCTGCAGAACACGCCACCGCGTCCGGGCAAGGCTTCGCTGCTGGGGACCAGGATTCCGCAGTGCGCGCACGCGAGCATCGCCTGCACTTCAGGCGCTTTCGACGCCGTGTCGCGCTCAGGGGGCGGCACGCGGCGCCGCGCCACACCACGCAACATCCAGGCGAGAGCCAGCACGGCAAGAATCAGGAGCGCGAATTTCATGGGTCAGCGGCTCAGCTCGCGGGCGAACGATGCAAGAGGACCTCGAGCACGAAACGCGATCCCACGTACGCCAACAGCAGCAGCCCGGTGCCGGCATAGAGCCAGCGGGTTGCGAGCGGGCCGCGCCAGCCGAAGGCTCGGCGCCCGACGAGCAGCGCCGCAAAGACGACCCAGCCCAACATCGAAAACACCGTCTTGTGGTCCCAACGCCAAGGGCTCGCAAACCAGATGCCGAGCAGAAGCGCTGCCGACAGCACGCAGAACCCCGCGCCAACGAAGCGAAAAGTGAGGCGCTCCAGGCTCAACAGCGGGACACCCGCGCTGTTCGCGGCAATCGCTTTACCGCGCAATTGCCGCTCGACGTTGCCGAGCATCGTCGCGTGCAGCACGGCGGCGCCGAACAGCCCATACGAGGCGATTCCCAGCACCCAGTGCAAGGGCGCCCAGGGCGACATCGACGTCGAACGAATCTCGGCCGGGAACACCCACGCCAACCCGACCGCGGCCATGCCCAGCCAAGCCAATGTCCTTCGCACGCCGCGAAGCGGGACGAAGCGGCTCTCGATCCCGTACACGATGACGACAAACCACAAGGTGGCCGACAACGCGGTCGCAAAACCGAAGCGCGCACCGCTGCTGGCGCTGAAGAGGCCGGTCGAATCGACGCCGATCGCCAGGCCATGCGCAAGCCAACCGATGAGCATCGCCACCTGCTGCGCGCGTGCGGCGCGCTCGTGACGCAGCGCGGCGCAGGTCGCGTAACCGAGGAGTGCGATCGCGCTGAAACTGGTCAACGCGATCGCCGCGGCGTCCGCGCCCGTCTGGGCAGACCCGAACGATAGAATCATCCGCACAGTGTACTTTCGCGCCCGTCACGGGCGCACGCCTGCCCCACGATGGCTTCCACCCTCACCGAACGGCTGAGTCAACTCGTCAAGACGGTGCGCGGCCAGGCCCGCATCAGCGAAAGCAATGTGCAGGACATGCTGCGCGACGTTCGCGTCGCGTTGCTCGAGGCCGACGTGGCCTTGCCGGTGGTTCGCGAGTTCACGGCGCGCGTCAAGGAGCGTGCGCTCGGCGCCGACGTCGTGGGTTCGTTGACCCCGGGCCAGGCGCTGGTGGGAATCGTGCACCGCGAACTCGCCCTGACGATGGGCGAAGGCGTCGCCGACTTGAACTTGTCGACCCAGCCGCCGGCGGTCATCTTGATGGCCGGCCTGCAAGGCGTGGGCAAGACGACGACGACGGCGAAACTCGCGCGCCATTTGATCGAGCGGCGCAAGAAGAAGGTTCTGACCGTCTCGACCGACGTGTACCGGCCGGCGGCGATCGAACAACTCGCGACCGTCACCGCGCAGGCCGGCGCGCAGTGGTTTGCGTCGAGTGCCTCCGACCAGCCGGTGCAGATCGCGCTGGCCGCGCTCGATCACGCGCGGCGCCATTATTTCGACGTTCTGCTCGTCGACACCGCCGGGCGCCTCGGGATCGATGCTGCGCTCATGGCCGAGATCGGCGAATTGCACGCCGCGCTCGCGCCGATCGAAACGCTGTTCGTTGTCGACGCGATGCAGGGGCAGGACGCGGTGAACACGGCGAAAGCCTTTGCCGCGATATTGCCGCTCACCGGAATCGTGCTCACTAAGCTCGACGGTGACGCACGCGGCGGCGCGGCGTTGTCGGTGCGCCAGGTGACCGGCGTGCCGATCAAGTTTGCCGGCACGAGCGAGAAGATCGATGGGCTGGAAGTCTTCGACGCGCAGCGCCACGCGGGGCGCGTCCTCGGCATGGGCGACATCGTGGCGCTCGTCGAGGAGGTGCAAAAAGGCGTCGACCTCGACGCCGCGCGCAAGCTCGCCGACAAGGTGCGCGGCGGCGCGGCCTTCGACATGAGCGACTTCCTCGCCCAGATCTCGCAGATGAAGAAGATGGGCGGTCTGTCCGGACTCGTCGACAAACTGCCGACGCAGCTGACGGGCAAGGCAGGGAACTTGGGCCCGGCCGACATGGACCGCGCCGAGCGCGATGTGCGGCGCATGGAAGGAATCATCTGCGCGATGACGCGACTCGAGCGGCGCAAACCCGAACTCATCAAGGCGTCCCGCAAGCGCCGCATCGCCGCCGGTGCCGGCGTGCAGGTTCAGGACGTGAATCGCATGCTCAAGCAATTCGACCAGATGCAGGACATGATGAAAAGGATGAAGGGCGGTGGCATGATGAAAATGATGAAGCGCATGGGCGCGATGAAGGGGCTCGGTGGTTGAGGTCACTTCAGCAAGCGACGCCACGGTAGCCGTGCGCCCGCCCGGTCCGCGCCCGACACGTTCGGCAGGAGAAACTTCATGAGCCTGTATCTGGCCGTACCGTTGCTCATCCTCGGCGGCGTGGCGCTGGCGCTGCTGGGAATCTGGTACCGCGACCGGCGCGAACCGATCGACGCCGAAGCCGCCGACGCCGACCGGATCGACACGCTCGCAGCCTGGCCCGCGCAAGCGACGCGGATCCTGACGACGCACGAGCGCCTCGCCTACAGCACGCTGCTGCGCGCATTTCCCGATTACATGGTTCTCGCGCAGGTGCCGCTGTCGCGCTTCCTCAAGGTGCCGACGCGCCACTCCTACGCCGAATGGCTGCGCCGAATCGGCAATCAGTGCGCCGACCTGGTGGTGTGCGACATGGCTTCGCAAGTCATTGCGGTGATCCTCGTGCAAGCTGCCGGTGGGTTGTCGAGCGAGCGCGCCGCGGCTCGGCGCGAGCGTGTGGCGCGGGTCCTGAAATCGGTGGGGATTCGCATGCTGGTCTGGGTCGAAGGCGCGCTGCCCTCGCCGAACGCGGCGCGCGAGGCGATTCTGCCCACGCCCGCAACGGCCGACGCGGGCGCTCGCACAGTGGGTTCGGCGTCCGGTTCGATTCCACTCGATGCGGCCTCGCTGCCCGCCGGGGCGAGCCCGGATTCCGACGCCGAACCGCCGCCGACATGGCACGACGAACTCGACTCACGACCCACCCCGCTGCGGCCTCTGCCGGGGCCGGGCGCGGTCAAGCGCTGAGACCGATCCCGCGCTTCAGCTCAACAAAGCTTGCGCGAATTCGCGTGCGTTGAAGGACTGCAGATCGTCGAGCTTTTCGCCGACCCCGACGAAATAGACGGGCAGTGGGCGCGCGCCGCCTTGAACACGCGAGCGCGACCAGAGCGCGACCGCGGCGAGTGCGCCGCCTTTGGCCGTCCCGTCCAACTTCGTGATGAGCAGGCCGGTGAGTTGCAGTGCTTCGTCGAAGGCGCGGATTTGCGCCAGCATGTTCTGGCCGGTATTGCCGTCGACGACGAGCAGCACTTCATGCGGCGCTCCGGCCTGCGCCTTGCCGATCACACGCCGGATCTTCTTCAGTTCTTCCATCAAGTGCGCCTGAGTCGTCAGGCGGCCGGCGGTATCGGCGATGACGACGTCGCAGCCACGCGCCTTCCCGGCCACGGTCGCGTCAAAACTCACCGCCGCGGGGTCGCCGCCGGCCTGGCTCACGATCTCGACCTGATTGCGCTGCGCCCAGACCTCGAGCTGTTCGCGCGCCGCGGCGCGAAAAGTGTCCGCCGCGGCGAGCAGGACTTTCAGATTCGCCTGGGCGAACCGGTGGGTGAGCTTGCCGATGCTCGTCGTCTTGCCGGCGCCGTTCACGCCGGCGACCATGATGACGGCGGGTTTGACTTCCGGCAGCACAAAGGGTTGCTCGAGCGCGCCGAGCAGATCCGCCAACGAATCGGCGAGCAAGGCCTTGACATCACTCGGCTGGGTGGCATCGGCCGCCTTGACGCGGCGTTTCAGGTCTGCGATCAGCCAGGCGCTGGCTTGGACTCCAGCGTCGGCAAGCAGCAGCGCCGACTCGAGCTCTTCGAAGAGCGCGGCGTCGACGCGTGGGCCGGAAAAGACCTGGGCCAAAGCGCTGCTGGTCCGGCGCAGCCCGCCGCGCAAACGGTCGATCCATGTCGTCGACTTCGACTCGTTCGACTGCGCATCCGTCGCTGCGGCGACCAGCGCTTCTTGGGCCTGTGCTGAATTCTTCCGGAAAATGCTGAACATGGACTCTTCGGGTTGGGCGGACAAGGCCAGCGGGCGCGGCGCGCCGGCGGCGATTTGCCGCTGTGTGGAGCGCCCGCACGCCAGCCGTGTCGAGGGACCGCGCCGCTATACTCCCGCGTTCAGGCGCTTTAGCTCAGTCGGTTAGAGCGACGGAATCATAATCCGCAGGTCCGGGGTTCGAATCCCTGAAGCGCCACCATGAGCATCATGCAACGTCGATTCTTCGCCACCCTGCTGGCGATTGTGCTGAGCGCGCCGAGCGTCGCGCAGGTCCAGCGCCAGTTCCCCTCCACAGCATTGCGCGGCCAGGTCGTCTTCGGGCAGCCGCCGCACGTTGCGCTGAACGGCGAAGCCAAACAGCTCGCTCCCGGGGCACGGATCCGGGCCCAGAACAACATGATCGTGCTGTCGGGTTCGCTGATCGGCAGCACCGAGGTCGTGCACTACACGATCGACCCCCAGGGGCAGCTCAAGGACGTGTGGATTCTCCGCCCCGAAGAGCTGGCCAACCTGCCTTGGCCGAGCACGCCGAGCGAGGCGCAGGCGTGGAGCTTCGATGCCGTGGCGCAACGCTGGATCAAACCATGATCGGCGCCGGGAAGAAGGTCTACATCAAGACCTTCGGCTGCCAGATGAACGAGTACGACTCGGCGAAGATGGCCGACGTGCTGCACGCCGCGCAAGGCTACGAGCAAACGGAAAACGCCGAGGACGCCGACCTGATCCTCTTCAACACCTGCTCGGTGCGCGAAAAGGCCCAGGAAAAAGTCTTCAGTGACCTCGGCCGCATCAAGCACTTGAAGGCGAAGGGCGTGCTGATCGGCGTCGGTGGCTGCGTGGCGAGTCAGGAAGGAGCGGCGATCGTCTCGCGAGCGCCCTATGTCGACGTCGTGTTCGGCCCGCAGACGCTGCACCGCCTGCCCGAGATGCTCGTGCAGCGCGAAGCGCAGAACCGGCCGCAGGTTGACATCAGCTTCCCGGAAATCGAAAAATTCGACCACTTGCCTGCCGCGCGCGTGACCGGCGCGAGCGCCTTCGTGTCGATCATGGAAGGCTGCTCCAAATACTGCAGCTATTGCGTCGTTCCCTATACGCGCGGTGAAGAGGTGTCGCGCCCGTTCGACGACATCCTCGCCGAAGTGGCCGGCCTCGCCGCGCAAGGCGTGAAAGAGGTGACGCTGCTCGGCCAGAACGTGAACGCTTACCGTGGTGCGCTGGGTCGGACGGCGGAAGTCGCCGACCTGGCCTTGCTCATCGAGCACGTTGCAGCACTTCCTGGAGTGGCCAGGATTCGCTATACGACGAGTCACCCGAACGAATTCACGCAACGGCTGATCGACGTTTACGCCGAGGTACCGCAGCTCGCGAGCCAGGTCCACCTGCCGGTGCAGCATGGAGCCGATCGAATCCTCGCGGCGATGAAACGCGGCTACACGACGCTGCAGTTCAAAAGCATCGTGCGCAGGCTTCGCGCGGTGCGGCCGGGAATTTCGATCTCCAGCGATTTCATCGTCGGCTTTCCGGGTGAAACCGAGGACGACTTTGCCCAGACCCTTCGACTCATCGAGGAGGTCGGATTCGACGGGAGCTTCAGCTTCGTCTTCAGCCCGCGGCCCGGGACTCCGGCGGCGGGGCTGGTCGACACGACGCCGCAGGCCGTGAAACTCGAAAGGCTGGCCCGACTGCAGCGCCTGGTTGACGTGCAAGCCAGTGCCGTCAGCGCGGCGCGCGTCGGGACCGTGCAGACGATTCTGGTCGAAGGGCAGGCGCGCAAGGACCGCTCTGAGCTGGCGGGGCGTACCTCGTGCAATCGAACCGTCAATTTCAAGGGCCCGGCACACCTGATGGGCGAATTTGCCGACGTGAGCATCACCGAGGCGCTCGCCCACTCGTTGCGCGGCCGGCTGTGCGACGCGGCGAAGTCGTTGAATCCCCTCGCGAATTGACGCGCATCAGTTTTCTTGTCACCAGTTGGTGCAGCCTCAGGGCCCCTGTGCGTGGCCGGAAATTTATAATTCGCCCATGAGTGTGATCGCCCTGGGCTTGAACCATGCCACTGCGCCGCTGGACATGCGCGGCCGGTTTGCGTTGGGCCCGGAGCAACTGGCGCCGGCTTTGCGCGAGTTTCGCGAACATCTGAGCCCCGTGAGTGAGGTCGCGATCGTCTCGACTTGCAACCGATGCGAGTTGTACGTCGGCGCCGAGTCGAGCGTGGTTTCGCCCGCCGTCGACTGGCTGGCGAAGATGGGCGGCGTGAGCAGCAGCACATTTCGGCACCACGCCTACGTGCACGAGGGTCGCGCTGCGGCGCGCCACGCGTTTCGCGTTGCGAGCGGGCTGGACTCGATGGTGCTGGGCGAGCCGCAAATCCTCGGCCAGATGAAACACGCGGTGCGCGAGGCCGAAGCCGCAGGCACGCTGGGCCAGACGCTGAACCAGATGTTCCAGCGCTCATTTGCCGTGGCGAAGGAGGTGCGGACCTCGACCGAAATCGGCGCGCATTCGATCAGCATGGCCGCCGCCGCAGTGCGCCTGGCGAGTCAATTGTTCGAGGACTTGAGCGAAGCCAAAGTCCTGTTCGTCGGCGCCGGCGAAATGATTGAACTGGTCGCGACCCATTTCGCTGCGCGCGAGCCACGCGCCATGGTGGTGGCGAATCGAACCCTGGAGCGTGGCGCGCGCCTCGCCGCGCGCCTGGGCGCGCAGGCGATGCGGCTGGCGGACCTGCCGGGCAAGCTCGGCGAGTTCGACATCGTGATCTCGTGCACCGCGAGCTCGGTGCCCATCATCGGCCTGGGTGCGGTGGAACGCGCGTTGAAGGCGCGCAGGCACCGGCCGATGTTCATGGTCGACCTCGCGGTTCCGCGCGACATCGAACCCGAAATCGCCGGCCTGTCGGACGTGTACCTTTACACCGTCGACGACTTGTCGGCGCTGGTGCGCACGGCGGGCGAAAAGCGCCAGGCTGCGGTGGCGCAGGCCGAAGCGATCGTCGAGAGCGGCGTGCAGAGTTTTGCGCATTGGCTTGACCAGCGGCTGTCGGTGCCGTTGATTCAGGCGCTTCACAGCCAGGCCGACGAATGGCGTGCGGTCGAGATCGCGCGTGCCCGCAAGCTCTTGGCGAAGGGCGAAAACGTCGATGCCGTGCTCGAATCGCTGGCGCGCGGCATCAGCCAGAAGATGTTGCACGGTGCGCTCGCCGAAATTCACGCGGCGCCGACCGATCAGCGCGAACAGTTGGCGCAGACCGTGTCGCGCCTGTTCCTGCGCCGCTTTCCGCGCGACCCTGTCGACGGCTCGCACTGACGCCGCGCCAACTGGTGCATCCCGGGCGGGGTGGCGAACCGCAGCGGCTCGCGGCCACGTGGCCAACCCTTCAATTGAAAGCGCATGAAAGCTTCTCTTCGCCAGCAATTCGAACGCCTTGCGCTGCGCCTGAGCGAGCTTGAAGCGACGCTGGCGGATCCTGCGGTGGCGGCCGACATGGTGCGCTATCGCGAAGTCAGCAAGGAACACGCCGATGCCGCGGCGCTGACCACCCTGTATTCGCGTTTCGAGGCGCGCGAGCAGGACCTGGAGTCGGCCAAGGCGATGTTGTCCGACCCCGACATGGCCGAGCTGGCGCAGGAAGAAGTGCAAAGCGCCAGCGCAGACGTCGAGCGCTTGCAGCGCGAACTGCAACTGGCCCTGCTGCCCCACGACCCTGACGATGCGCGCAACGCGTTTGTTGAAATTCGTGCCGGGACCGGGGGTGACGAGTCGGCGCTGTTCGCCGCCGACCTGGCGCGCATGTACCTGCGGCACTGCGAACGGCAGGGCTGGCGCACTGAAGTGATGTCGGAGTCGGCGAGCGATCTGGGTGGCTACAAGGAGCTCGTGTTCCGAGTCGAAGGCGAGGGCGTTTACGGCAGACTGCGCCTCGAGTCAGGCGGGCACCGGGTGCAGCGTGTTCCGGCGACGGAAACGCAGGGCCGCACCCACACCAGCGCGTGCACGGTCGCCGTCCTTCCCGAGCCCGACGCCGCCGACGAAGTCCAGTTGAACCCGGCGGAGCTTCGCATCGACACTTTCCGCGCCAGCGGCGCCGGTGGGCAGCATGTGAACAAGACCGACAGCGCGATCCGGATCACGCACTTGCCCACCGGCCTCGTCGCCGAATGCCAGGACGACCGGTCCCAGCATCGGAACAAGGCCAAGGCGATGGCGGTGCTGGTGGCGCGACTGCGCGACAAGGAACGCAGCGAGCGCACCGCCAAGGAAGCCGCAACGCGCAAGGGGTTGGTGGGCAGCGGCGACCGCAGCGACCGGATCAGGACCTACAACTACGCGCAAGGGCGGGTCACCGATCACCGCATCAATTTGACGCTGTACCGGCTTCAGGCGATTCTCGACGGCGAACTCGACGACGTCATCTCCGCGCTGCAGGCCGCACGAGCCGCCGAACAACTGAGTGCGTGGGAAACGGCGAACGCGTGACGCACACGGTGGCCCAGGCGCTTCGATTCGCCGGCGCGAGCGGACTCGACGCGCTGGACGCACAGGTGCTGCTCGCGAAGTGCCTGGACCGGCAACGCACCTGGTTGCTGGCCTTCGACGATGCGCCTGTCGAGCCGGACCGATTCGACGCATTCATCGCGCTGGTGGCCCGGCGCGCCGGCGGTGAACCTATTGCCTACTTGGTCGGCGAGAAGGAGTTTTGCGGCTTGCTGCTCCACGTCGGGCCTGCGGTTCTGATTCCGCGCCCGGAGACGGAACATCTTGTTCAATGGGGGCTTGAAACCCTCCGTGAATTCTTTGCCGGTGTCGGCTGCGCGAGCGTGCTCGATCTGGGAACCGGCAGTGGAGCGATTGCCCTGGCCATCAAGGCGGCGCGGGTGGAAACGCGGGTCGAGGCCTCAGACGCTTCTGCAACTGCCCTGAAGGTCGCTCAGCACAACGCGGACCGCCTCGGCCTCGATGTTCACTTTCGACTCGGGGATTGGTGGGCCGCAGTGCCGGACCGAATGTTCCATCTCGTGCTGTGCAACCCGCCCTATGTTGCGAACTCCGATCCGCACCTGGCCGCACTCACCCACGAGCCCGTGTCGGCGCTTTCGCCGGGCAAGACCGGTCTGGAGGCCTTGCGCGAGGTGATTCAGGGCGCACCGACGCACCTGTACCCGACGGGCTGGCTGTTGCTGGAGCATGGATTCGACCAGGCGGCCGAGGTGAGCGAGTTGATGCATCGGCGCGGGTTCGCGCGCATCCGGACCCGGCGCGATCTGGCCGGGATGCCGCGTTGCACGGGTGGCTGTTGGCCGGGATCCTAGATCGTGAGAAACGTCGCATCTGTTGCAGTTGGGGGATGTGCAAAAACGCCTGGAAGATCACAATCAAGCCCTTGGACGCGCGAACGCTGTGGGCCGGGGTTACATCCGATCACAGGCTCGACAGTCACACTCTCGGAGGCTGGCATGCGCACATTGGACAAGGTCATGCTGCTCTGCGCTGGTCTGGGCGTGGTCTCAGCGGCTGCTGCGGCGACTGCCGGCGAGGGACTGAAGGCGCCGGAAGGAAATCTCACCTGGGCGCGCTGGCAGGCGAGGCTCTCCTTGGGAGTTGCTGCGCCGGCGTGGCGGGCGAACCTCAAGGAGTCGGAACCTGCAGGCCTGCGTGTGGGCTCGGTCAGCGTTTCGGGCGACTATTACTTGACACCCGCGCTGTTCGAACCGGGCAGCTTGGGCGGGGTGCGCGCGACGAGCGGCCTGCTCGTCGGGCCGCGAACCCAGGCTCTGATGGGCCAGCCGACGCTGGGCGCGCGGGGCTCGGCGTTTGCGACCGAGCTTCGCACGCTCGCTGCGCAGGCCACGCTGGGTGAGAGCCCGACGGACGTCGCGTCACTGCCTTACTTCGGCGTTGGCTACACCGGGCTGTCGCAACGCGGCAAGTGGAGCGTCAGCGCCGACCTGGGGGTGATGGCCTTGCACCCGGGCAATGCCGTGCGTTTGGGGCGGGTGTTCGGTGGAAGCCAATCGTTCGACGACATGATGCGCGACCTGCGTTGGGCTCCCGTGTTCCAAATGGGCGTCTCTTACGCGTTTTGAGTTCGACGTCGTCGTGTGGCGGACCACTTTTGGAGAGGCGGCGGACGGCGGCGCACTTTTCGAGTTGTCCCAGGTCCCAGAGGGATTGCAGCCATCAATCCGCATCAGCGGCCCAGTTGCCGTATAAAGTCGGAGGTTTCCAGCTTCGACGTGAATCCATGAGCGACGTTCAGCAGCGTATCGATACCCTGGTCAAGAGCCATCGCGTGGTGCTCTTCATGAAGGGGACAGCCCAGTTCCCGCAGTGCGGCTTTTCCGGGCGTGCCGTGCAAATCCTCAACGCCTGTGGCGTGAGTGACCTGAAGACGGTCAACGTTCTGGAGGATGAGGAAATTCGCCAGGGCATCAAGGGCTATGCGAACTGGCCGACGATTCCCCAGCTCTATGTCGATGGTGAGTTTGTCGGCGGGTCGGACATCATGACCGAGATGTATCAGGCCGGCGAATTGCAGCCCCTGCTCGGGACCTGAGCGGTAGCCCGCTGTGGGCGAATCAGCCGGCGTCGGCGATCGGTCGAGGCACCGGGTGATCGTCGGCGTCACGGGCGCGACGGGCGCCCTTTACGCAGTCAAGTTGCTGCGGCGCCTGCGCGAGACCGGGCATGAAACGCATCTTGTCGCCACCGCCGCGGGCTTGCTCAACGTGCACCACGAGCTGGGTCTTGCTCGCAAAGACCTGGAAACCCTGGCTGACGTGTCGTACAGCCCGGCCGATGTGGGCGCGCGAATCGCCAGCGGCTCGTTCGTGACTCAGGCGATGGTCGTCGCGCCTTGCTCGATGAAGTCGTTGGCGGCGATTGCGCTCGGCCTGTCGGACAACCTCTTGACGCGCGCCGCCGACGTTGTCCTCAAAGAGCGCCGGCGCCTCGTGCTTCTCGTTCGCGAGACGCCGTTCAACCTCGCGCACCTGCGCAACATGACGGCAGTGACCGAAATGGGCGGCGTGATCTTTCCGCCGCTGCCGGCGTTCTACCACTTGCCGCGCAGCATCGAGGAGATGGTCGACGACACCGTCGAGCGTGTGCTCTCGCTGCTCGGCGTGACGCTGGCGACGCCGAGACAGTGGGACGGCCTGTAGCTATTCGCGAACGGCGACGCGCGGTGTTGTCCGCTCACTGGCGCGTGTATTCCCAGGACTTGCGGGCACGCAGCACTGCATCGGGATACTCAGACTTGCCGCGACTGCCGTTGTAGCGGCCGAGGGCCAGGAAGAGGTCGCCTTTTTCCAGGTCCAGATAGTGGCGCAGGATCACGCAGCCAAAGCGCAGGTTGGTCTGCATGTGAAACAGGTGCCGGACGTCGCCGTCCCCGATCGACCTGGCCCAGAACGGCATGACCTGCATGTAGCCGCGTGCGCCCGCGGCGCTGATCGCGTATTTGCGGAACGCGCTTTCGACTTGCACGATCGCCAACACGAGCGCGGGCTCGAGCCCAGCGCGCTTGGATTCGTACCACAGGGTCTCGAGAAACTCGATCCGCGCCACATGTTCAGCCTTGCGCCGTTTCAGGCGATTGCTGATCTCGCCCAGCCAGCTCAAGTAGTGGAGCCGTTCTTCGAGCGATTCAAAGGCGGGCTTTGGGGGGAGCACTGCTCGCCACCGCAGCGGCGAGAGCGGAGCGAATCGAGTCGGCCAGCGGTTCCTGAATTTGTGCGCCAGCGAGCGCGTCGCGCCACTTGGCGAGCGAACACCGCGAGAAGGCCAGCGAGTGCGACACGCAACAGCCGGCGCCGGCCCGCGCAGGCGCCACTCATGCGGCCAGCTTGGCCTTCAGGACCTGGGGTGCGTGCGCAATGTCCACGGGGCTTGCTTGAGCGTCGCACCGCCCTTGGTACTCAAGCTTGCCGGAGGTCAAGCCACGCTCGGAGACGACGAACCGATGCGGTACGCCGATGAGTTCCCAGTCGGCGAACATCGCTCCCGGGCGCTCGCCTCGGTCATCGAGGATCACGTCGGCGCCCAGCTCGACGAGCGCATCGTGCAGCGCCGTCGCTGCTTGCTGGACCGCGGGCGAGCGGTCGTAGCCGATGGGGCAAATCACGACCTCGAATGGCGCCAGTGCCGCAGGCCAGACGATGCCGCGTTCATCGTGGCTTTGTTCGATCGCCGCGCCGAGGATGCGCGTGACGCCGATGCCGTAACAGCCCATTTGCAAGAGGCGTGGCTTGCCCGATTCATCGAGAAAACTCGCGTTCATCGCTTCGCTGTACTTCGTGCCGAGGAAAAACACATGGCCGACCTCGATGCCGCGCTGCAGCGCGAGAACGCCTTGGCCGTCAGGAGAGGGGTCACCGGCGACGACATTGCGAATGTCGGCGACTGCGTCGGGAACTGGAACGTCGCGACCCCAGTTGACGCCGGTCATGTGGAAGTCGGCTTCGTTCGCGCCGCAAATGAAATCGCTCATCAGCGCCACGGTTCGATCGGCAACGATCTTCACGTTGTTCTTCAAACCCACGAGGCCGAGATAGCCCGGCTTGCAGCCAAAATGCGCCTCGATCTCGGACTCGGTCGCAAAGCGGAAGCCGTCTTTCAGGCCCTCGATTTTTCCGACCTTGATTTCGTTCAGCGTATGGTCGCCGCGAATCAACAAAAGCCAGATCGTCGTGCGCGCTGCGCGACTTTCCGAATGCCTTCTCGTCGGTCGCCAACACCAGCGACTTGACGGTGGTCTGCAGCGGCACACCCAGGTAGGCCGCCACGTCCTCGCACGTGCTCTTGCCGGGCGTCGCACGTTTGAGCATCGGCTGGGTCGGCGCTTCACGCTTGCGGAGCAGCGCAACCGCCTCGGCCAATTCGATGTTCGCTGCGTAATCCGACGCCGCGCAATACGCGATCGCGTCTTCGCCGGTTTCGGCCAGCACCTGGAATTCATGCGAGCGGTCGCCCCCGATGGCACCGGTGTCGGCCGCCACCGCGCGAAAGCGCAGCCCGAGGCGTTCGAAGATGCGCGTGTACGCGGCGAACATCTTGTCGTAGCTGAGCGCTGCGCTCGCGGCGTCGCGGTCGAACGAGTACGCGTCCTTCATCGTGAATTCGCGCCCGCGCATCAGGCCGAAGCGCGGCCGGCGCTCGTCGCGGAACTTGGTCTGGATATGGTAAAAATTCTTCGGCAGCGCGCGGTAGCTCTTCAGCTCTTGGCGCGCGATGTCGGTGATGACTTCTTCACTCGTGGGCTGGACGATGAACGCGCGATCGTGCCGGTCCTTCAGACGCAGCAGTTCGGGTCCCATTTTCTCGAACCGACCCGTCTCTTGCCACAGCTCGGCAGGTTGCACGACGGGCATGAGCAATTCGATCGCTCCGGCACGGTTCATTTCTTGCCGGATGATGGCCTCGACCTTGCGGATGACTCGCAAGCCCATCGGCATGTAGGTGTAAATTCCCGCGCCCAGGCGTTTGATCATGCCCGAGCGGATCATCAGCTTGTGGCTCGCCACTTCGGCGTCGGCCGGAGCCTCTTTGAGCGTGGAGACGAAAAACTCTGAGGCTTTCATGAGCACGGAAGCGAGCGGTCGCGGGGCCGGTGGCGGCGGTTCGGGAAACCCAAGGGTTTGAATCCCGCGACACCAATGCAATAATCGATTTCAACGAATGATTTGGGGTTGATTATGCTCGACCGTGAGGGGTTCAGGCCCAACGTCGGCATCATCCTGCTCAACCAAAAGAATCAGGTGTTTTGGGGCAAGAGGATACGCACCCATTCCTGGCAGTTCCCGCAAGGGGGCATCAAGTACGGTGAAACGCCCGAGCAGGCGATGTTCCGCGAGCTGCACGAGGAGGTCGGCCTTTTGCCCGACCATGTCCGCATCGTCGCGCGGACCCGGGACTGGTTGCGCTATGAAGTCCCGGACCACTACATTCGCCGCGACGCACGCGGCCACTACCGGGGTCAGAAGCAGATCTGGTTTCTGCTCCAACTGACGGGCCACGACAGTGACATGAACTTGCGCGCCAGCGAACACCCCGAGTTCGACGCTTGGCGCTGGAACGAATATTGGGTTCCGCTCGAATCGGTGATCGACTTCAAGCGTGACGTGTACCAACTCGCGTTGACCGAGCTGGCGCGATTCATCCCACGTGGCCACCCGCACAATCGGTACCTGCGATCGCGCATGCGCCAGCAGTCGGGTGCGCCGTCAGCCCAAGTCCCGGCAGACGATGGCGACGGCTTCGTGCGTGACGGCGATCCGGCCGCATCGCCGAAGGATGCGCCGCCGGCCTGAGCTCAGGTCAGCACGAGGTTGTCGCGGTGGATCATCTCGGGTTCGCCGGTGAAGCCCAGCAACGCCTCGAATGCGCTTGAGGGCTTGCGCGCGATCAGCTTCGCCTCTGTGCTGCTGTAGTTCGCCAGGCCGCGGGCGATTTCGATCGAGGCGCTGCTCTGCACCGCGATGACGTCGCCGCGGCGGAAATCGCCGAGGACTTCCGTGACCCCGATGGGCAGCAGGCTCTTGCCTTCGTCGCGCACTTTGCGCAGCGCGCCATCGTCGATGACGACCGCGCCTCGCATTTGAAGGTGGTCGGCCATCCATTGCTTGCGCGCGGCGAGTTTTTGCGTGGGCGCCGTGAGCAGGGTACCGATCGATTCACCGCGGGCCAGACGCGTCAGCACGTCGGCCTCGCGCCCCCAGGCGATCACGGTGGATGCGCCGCTACTCGCCGCCCGCTTGGCAGCCAGAACTTTCGTGATCATGCCGCCGCGGCCGATTGCACTGCCGGCGCCGCCGGCGATGCGCTCGAGCTCCGGTGCGCCCGCGCTCGCTTGCTCGATCAATCTCGCACCCGGGTCGTTGCGCGGGTCGGCCGAGTACAGGCCGGTCTGGTCGGTGAGGATGACCAGGACGTCGGCCTCGATCAGGTTGGCGACCAAGGCAGCGAGCGTGTCGTTGTCGCCGAACTTGATCTCGTCGTTCACCACCGTATCGTTTTCGTTGATGACCGGCACAACTTTGAGACGCAGCAAGGTCAGGAGAGTCGAGCGCGCATTGAGGTAGCGTTCACGGTCCGCCAGGTCGGCATGCGTCAGCAAGACCTGCGCGCTGGTCATCCCCTGTTCACGCAGTTTGGACTCGTAGATCTGCGCCAGCCCCATCTGACCGACGGCGGCTGCGGCCTGGAGCTCGTGGATTTCACGGGGCCGTGAAGCCCAGCCCAGGCGTTTCATTCCTTCAGCGATGGCGCCACTGGAGACCATGATGACTTCGCGCCCATCGCCGGCAAGTTCTGCCATCTGCCGGCACCAGTTGCCCACGGCAAGCGGGTCGACGCCGCGCCCTTCGTCGGTCACCAGACTCGAGCCGACCTTGATGACGATTCGCTTCGCGGCTTGCAATACGCTGCCCACGGCCCTCCCTTCAGCGCAGACCGCCATGCGTCTCGGGAAAGCGCAGGTCTGGCTCCGGAATGGGCGGGTTCTTCATCACCGCGACACGCTCGTAGGCGGCCCGCATCAACGCCTCGAGCCCGGAGCGCGCCAGAGCCGAGATCGCGAACACCTCGCCCTTCCAGCGCAGGCGCCGGAGAATCGACTTGACGCGCCCTTCGAGCTCAGCGCTGGGGACCATGTCGACCTTGTTCAGGACCAGCCAGCGCTCCTTGTTCAGCAACGCGGCGTCGAACTTGCGCAGCTCGCGCACGATCACCCGGACTTGATCCACAGGGTCGACGCCCTCGTCGAACGGCGCAAGATCGACGACATGAAAGAGCAACTGGGTGCGCTGCAGGTGGCGCAGGAATTGGTGCCCCAGGCCGGCGCCCTCTGCCGCACCCTCGATGAGACCCGGGATGTCGGCGATGACAAAACTCTGCTCCGGGCCGACTCGGACCACGCCGAGGTTGGGGTGCAAGGTCGTGAAGGGGTAATCGGCAATCTTCGGACGCGCATTCGACACCGCGGCGATCAGCGTCGATTTCCCGGCGTTGGGCATACCCAGCAGGCCGACGTCGGCCAGGACCCGCAGCTCGAGGCGCAACTTCTTCTGCTCGCCCGGCCAGCCGACGGTCTTCTGTCTTGGCGCGCGATTCGTGCTGCTCTTGAAGTGCAAGTTGCCGAAGCCGCCGTCGCCGCCTTTGACGATGCGCACCATTTCGTCTGGCACCAGGAGTTCGGCGATCGTCTCGCCGGTTTCGGCGTCGGTGACGATCGTCCCCATCGGCATGCGCAGCACGATGTCTTGCGCCGCGGCGCCGAACTGATCCGCGCCGCGCCCGCTCTCACCATTGCGCGCCACGTGCTTGCGCGCATAGCGGAAGTCGATCAAGGTGTTGAGGTTACGGTCGCCCACGGCGTAGACGCTCCCACCGCGGCCCCCATCGCCACCATCGGGGCCGCCAAACGGGATGAATTTCTCGCGGCGAAAGCTCATGCAGCCGCTTCCGCCGTTGCCGGCGGCGACGTCGATGGTCGCTTCGTCGATGAATTTCATGATCGCGGGTTCAGGTTCGCGGCGCAGGCCCTTCTGCTTCGCACCAAGAAAAAAGCCCCGGGGCGCACCGGGGCTTGTCCACGGCGCCCAGGGCTGGCTAGCCCGGCTGGACGCTGACAGTCTGCCGGTTCAGCGCGCCTTTGACGGCAAAGCTCACCTTGCCGTCAATCAGCGCGAACAAGGTGTGGTCGCGGCCCATGGCCACGTTTGTTCCCGGGTGAAATTTGGTGCCGCGCTGGCGCACGATGATCGACCCGGCGGGAATTTCTTGGCCGCCGAAGACCTTGACCCCCAACATCTTGGGCTGCGAATCGCGGCCGTTGCGCGTTGAGCCCCCGCCCTTTTTCTGTGCCATATCCGACTCCTGAGAATTTGCCGCGACGAATCAGGCGTTGATCGCGCTGATTTCGAGCTCGGTGAACGCCTGCCGATGCCCCTGGCGCTTCTGGTAATGCTTGCGGCGACGCATCTTGAAAATTCGGACCTTGTCATGCCGACCCTGCGAGAGAACCCGCGCGACCACGTTCGCCCCGGTGACCCAAGGCGAGCCGACCGACACCTCGGCGCCGCTGCCCACCGCCAGCACGCGGTCAAGCAAAACCTCCTGCCCGACGTCGGCGACGATTTTCTCGACCTTGATCTTTTCGCCGGCGGCGACGCGGTATTGTTTCCCGCCGGTCTTGATGACTGCGTACATTTGTTCCCTCACACTGCAACGCGTTCGCCCCCTGTAGCGGCGCCATGCGCCAGGGCGAAGCCCGCAAGTATAGCAGCGCCCAGATGCGGATGGGCCAGCGTCGCCGCTCTGCGGGACGGGGCGGATGCCGCGCCGAGGCGAGCCGACAGGAGACGACGCGGACGTTTCTATAATGCGCACTGATCCTCCGTCCCCAGCGCGTGCAACCTCCGACACAGCTCGAACCCGCCTCGGCGACATTGGCCCAGAGCCTCGTTTCGGCCGAGATGCGAGAAGTCGACGCGGTGATTCATCGCCGCTTGGCCTCCGATGTGGCGCTGATCAACCAGATCGCGCACTACATCATCAGCGCGGGCGGCAAGCGGATGCGGCCGATGCTGGTGCTGCTGTTCGCCGGCGCGCTCGGGTTTCGTGGGCCGGAGCGCTTCGAGCTGGCGGCGACCGTCGAATTCATTCATACCGCAACCTTGCTGCACGACGACGTCGTCGACGAGTCGGCGTTGCGGCGCGGCCGCCAGACCGCGAACGCGATGTTCGGCAATTCCGCGAGCGTTCTCGTCGGCGACTTCGTCTACTCACGGGCGTTCCAGATGATGGTGTCGATCGACAACATGCGTGTCCTCGAAGTCCTGGCCGACGCGACGAATGTGATCGCCGAGGGCGAAGTTCTGCAGCTGATGAACATGCACGATCCCGACCTGAGCGTCGAGGACTACTTGCGCGTCATCCGTTTCAAGACCGCCAAGCTGTTCGAGGCGAGCGCGCGCATCGGCGCCATGCTGGCCGAGGCCGAGCATCAGGTCGAGGAATCGTGCGCCTCGTATGGCCGCTCGCTCGGCACCGCGTTCCAACTCGTCGATGACTTGCTCGACTACGAAGGGTCCACCGCGGAACTGGGCAAAAACGTCGGCGACGACCTGCGCGAAGGCAAGACGACCCTGCCGCTGCTGATTGCCATGGAACGCGGCTCGGCCGCCGAGCGGGCTTTGATCAGGGCGGCGATCCAGTTCGGCGAAGTCGACCGCTTGCCCGACATCGTCGAAATCGTCCGGCACACCGGCGCGGTTGCGGCGACTCGCGAGGCGGCCCGGGCTGAAGCACGCAAGGCCAGCGGCAATTTGGAGGTGCTCCCGGAGTCGGTGTACCGCGATGCTCTGGTAGAATCTTGCGCTCGGTCGGTCGAGCGCTCATCCTGAGTTCAAGGCTGCGTCGAGTCGCCGCCACCGCGGCGACTGCCGAAAATCGGGGTGTAGCTTAGCCTGGTAGAGCGCTACGTTCGGGACGTAGAGGCCGGAGGTTCGAATCCTCTCACCCCGACCACCAGCTCCGCCCCGGTGACCAGCCTTCTCAACTTGTTGCAAGTTGCCACGGCGGCCGCTGTGAGATGTTGACCATCACGCCACGGGCGCGAGCGTTTACAGCCCG
The DNA here is from genome assembly GCA_963775015.1 of uncultured beta proteobacterium. Taxonomy (GTDB): domain Bacteria; phylum Pseudomonadota; class Gammaproteobacteria; order Burkholderiales; family Burkholderiaceae_C; genus JAEMQF01. The sequence goes on from CAVZHI010000007.1 coordinate 45,019, forward strand.
TCGCTATTCGGCGATGATCGTGCGGTTTTCCCCAGTTCGGAATCGAGCGTACGAATCTTGGACACATTGGCCGAAGCTCCGCAATCTGCCCTGTCCGGCGTGGCGCGGGTGCTTGTGCACGCCGGCAAGCTCAATGCCAAGGCCGCCGAAGAGCTGGTGCGATCGGCGAAAGACAAGCGAACCAGTTTCATCGCCTCGGTGATCGCCGCCGGGGCGGTGTCGCCGGCGGACCTCGCGCACACCCTGTCCAACGCGCTGGCGCTGCCGTTGTTCGATCTCGGCGCGGCAGACGTGCAGCGCCTGCCGCGGAACGTCATCGACGCCGAAACTCGCGGCGCAATACCAGATCGTCGTGCTCGGCAAGCGCGGCAGCCGGCTCTTCATCGGCGGTGCCGACCCGACTGACCAGGAGGCCGTCGAGCGCATCAAGTTCGCGACCCAGCTCGCGCCCGAGTGGGTCATCGTCGAGCACGACAAGCTGTCGAAGATCCTCGAAGGCACCACCGCCTCGGTGACCGAGACGCTCGAGACGCTGGCCTCCGGCGATTTCGAATTCGACGTCACCGACGACGTCACGAATCACCGCAGGAAGCCGCAGAGTCGGCTCCCGACGTCGAAGACGCGCCGGTCGTGCGCTTCCTGCAGAAGATGCTGATCGACGCGATCAACGCGCGCGCGTCGGACCTGCACTTCGAGCCCTACGAGTACCACTACCGGGTGCGCTTTCGCGTCGACGGCGAACTGCGCGAAATCACCCAGCCGCCGATCGCCATCAAGGACAAGCTGGCTTCGCGCATCAAGGTCATTTCGCGGCTGGACATCGCCGAGAAGCGCGTCCCGCAAGACGGGCGCATGAAGCTCAAGTTCGGCAACAAGGCGATCGACTTTCGCGTCAGCACCCTGCCCACGCTGTTCGGCGAGAAGATCGTGATCCGGATCCTCGACCCGTCGAGCGCGAAGCTGGGCATCGAAGCGCTGGGCTACGAAAAGATCGAAAAGGACCGGCTCCTCAAGGCGATCGGCCGGCCCTATGGCATGGTGCTCGTCACCGGCCCGACCGGCAGCGGCAAGACGGTGTCGCTCTACACCTGCCTGAACATCCTGAATCAGCCCGGCGTGAACATCTCCACGGTCGAGGATCCGGCGGAAATCAACCTGCCCGGCATCAACCAGGTCAATGTGAACGACAAAGCTGGGCTGAATTTTGCGGTCGCGCTCAAGTCGTTCCTGCGCCAGGACCCGGACATCATCATGGTCGGCGAAATCCGCGACCTGGAGACCGCCGACATCGCGATCAAGGCGGCGCAGACCGGCCACATGGTGATGTCGACCCTGCACACCAACGACGCGCCGACGACCCTGACGCGACTGCTCAACATGGGCGTGGCGCCGTTCAACATCGCCTCCAGCGTGCTGCTCATCACGGCGCAGCGCCTGGCGCGCAAACTGTGCGAAAACTGCAAGACGCCGGCCGAATATCCGCGCGAGGCGATGCTCAAGGCGGGCTTCAAGGAGTCCGATCTCGACGGCACCTGGAAGCCGTATCGTGCCGTCGGTTGCTCGTCGTGCAGCAACGGCTACAAGGGACGCGTCGGCATCTACCAGGTGATGCCGATCTCGGAAGAGATCCAGCGCCTCATCCTCGCCGAAGGGACGTCGATGGACATCGCGGCGCAGGCGCAGCGTGAAAACGTTCGCGATCTTCGCCAGTCGGGCTTGATCAAGGTGCGGCTCGGTGTGACCACACTCGAAGAAGTCATCTCGGTGACGAACGAGTAGCGCAAGAAAACCAAGGGACGGGGAACGGTGCCCCGGAAGCACCATGGCGACTGCAGCGGCCGCAAAGAGTATCAAGGAAATCGTCTTCGAGTGGGAAGGCAAGGACAAGAACGGCAAGGTCGTTCGCGGCGAAATGCGCGCCGGCGGCGAGGCCATGGTCAGCGCCAGCATGCGCCGCCAGGGCATTCTCGTCACCAAGGTGAAGAAGCGCCGCCTGAGCGGCGGCCGCTCGATCAAGCAGAAAGACATCGCGATCTTCACGCGCCAACTCGCGACGATGATGCGCGCCGGCGTGCCGCTGATCCAGTCGTTCGACATCGTCGCCCGCGGCAGCACCAATCCGCGCCTGACGCGCATGCTCACCGACATCCGCTCCGATGTGGAGACCGGAACCAGCCTGTCGGCGGCGTTCCGCAAGCACCCGCTCTACTTCGACGCGCTCTACTGCAACCTCGTCGAGGCCGGCGAGGCCGGCGGCATCCTGGAGGCCCTGCTCGAACGCCTGGCGATCTACCAGGAAAAGACGATGGCGATCAAGAACAAGATCCGCTCGGCCATGATCTACCCGGTCGCGGTGCTGGTGGTCGCGTTCGTCGTGCGTCGCCGTGATCATGATCTTCGTGATCCCGGCGTTCAAGGACGTGTTCAAGTCCTTCGGTGCCGACCTGCCCGCGCCGACGCTGGTCGTCATCGCGATGTCGGAGTTCTTCGTCAAGTACTGGTACCTGATCTTCGGCGTCACTCGGCGGTGGCGTCTACGTCTTCTTCGAATCGTGGAAGCGCTCGCCGCGCATGCAGAAGGCCATGGACCGGCTGCTGCTGCGTGTTCCGGTCTTCGGCGACCTGGTCATGAAGTCGTCGGTCGCGCGCTGGACGCGCACGCTGTCGACGATGTTCGCCGCCGGCGTGCCGCTGGTCGAGGCGCTCGACTCGGTCGGCGGCGCCTCGGGCAACGCGGTCTATGCCGAGGCCACCGAACAGATCCAGAAAGACGTGTCGACCGGCTCGGCGCTGACCACGTCGATGCAGACGACCGGCGTGTTCCCGACGATGGTGATCCAGATGTGCGCCATCGGCGAAGAGTCGGGCTCGCTCGACCAGATGCTCGGCAAGGCCGCGGAGTTCTTCGAAGACGAGGTCGACGAAGCGGTGAAGGGCCTGTCGAGCCTGCTGGAGCCGTTCATCATCGTGATCCTGGGCACGCTGATCGGCGGCATCGTCGTCGTCGATGTACCTGCCGATCTTCAAGCTGGGCGCGGTCGTCTGAGCCGCGGCGATGGACTCGCGCGTCATTGAATTTTTGCTCTCACCCTGGGGTTTGCTGCTGCTGGGCTTGTGCATCGGCAGCTTCCTGAACGTCGTCGTGCACCGCTTGCCGCTCATGCTCGAGCGCGGCTGGAAGCTGGAGAGCGCGGAGATGCTCGGCGTCAAGGTCGACGCCGCCGAGCCGCTCAGGACTGCTCGAAGCCGCGCTCGCGTTGCCCCTCGTGCGGGCAGGCGATCGCGTGGCACCAGAACATCCCGTGCTCAGCTTCTTGTGGCTGCGCGGCCGGTGCGCGGCGTGCAAGACACGAATTGCGGCTCGCTACCCACTCATCGAAGTCACGACCGGCGTCTTGTTCGCCGCGATCGGCTGGCGCTTCGGTGCCAGCCCCGCCGTGCTTGCTGTGGTGCGCGTTTGCCGCCGACGCTCGTGGCTTTGGCGGCGATCGACTGGGACACCACTCTGCTGCCGGACAATCTGACGCTGCCCCTGCTCTGGGCCGGGCTGGTGGCGAGCGCGACGGGCTGGACGATTCCGCTCAGCGACGCCTTGTGGGGTGCGGTGGTCGGCTACCTGTCCCTTTGGAGCGTGTATTGGCTGTTCAAGCTCACGACCGGCAAGGAAGGCATGGGATTCGGCGACTTCAAGCTGCTCGCCGCGTTGGGTGCGTGGCTTGGCGTCAAGATGATTCTGCCCATCGTGCTGGCCGCATCGATGATCGGAGCGGTCGTCGGCGTCGTGATGAAGCTCGCCGGCAGCCTGCGCGAAGGCCGCTACGTTCCGTTCGGGCCCTTCCTCGCCGGCGCCGGAATGGTCGTGATGTTCGCTGGCCAGGCCCGCGTCCTGGGCTGGCTGGGGTGGTGAGCGGCGCGAATTCAGCATGCTGCGCATCGGCCTGACGGGGGGCATCGGCAGCGGCAAGAGCACGGTCGCGGAACTGCTCGCGCGGCATGGTGCGACGCTCGTCGACACCGACGCGATCTCACGCTCGCTGACGCAACCCGGCGGCGCGGCGATCGCCGCGCTCGCTGCCGAGTTCGGCCCGAACATCATCAGCGCACGGGCGCACTGGACCGCGACCGCATGCGCGAACTCGTGTTCGCCGACGCAGGCGCGAAGCGCCGGCTCGAGGCCATCCTGCACCCGATGATCGGCGAGCGAGACCCAGCGCCTGGCCGACGCCGCGCCAACCCCGGTGATCGTGTTCGACGTGCCCTTGCTGGTCGAGTCGGTCCATTGGCGCGACCGGGTCGACCGGGTCCTGGTGGTCGACTGCGAAGAGTCGACGCAAGTCGCCCGCGTCCTGGCGCGCTCGAGGCTGAGCGCCGATGCGGTGCGCGCCATCATCGCCCAGCAGGCGACCCGACAGCGGCGCAGGGCCTGCGCCGATGCAATCATTTACAACGACGCCATGTCGTTGCCAGACCTGGCGCAACAGGTCGCGGCGCTCTGGCGTCTCTGGGTCGATCCCGGCCGTTGAGCCACAGCGGCGCCCGGCAGGCGCTGTGGAACAATCGCCCGCGCAGCGGCGCGCCTGCCGCTGCGTTCGAGTGCACTTGAGAGTCCGACGCCGTGATCCTCTACGAATACCCCTTCAACGAGAGCATCCGCACCATGCTGCGCCTCGAACACCTGTTCGAGCGCCTGGGCCAGCTCGTGGTGCGCGATGCGCCATCGATCACCATTTCGCGTTGGCGACGCTGTTCGAGATCATGGACGTCGGCTCGCGCGCCGACCTCAAATCCGACCTGCTGAAGGACCTGGACAAGCAGCGCGTTCAGCTCGCCGCTATCGCGGCAACCCGTCGATCTCGGAAGCGGTGCTCGACGAAGTGATGGCGCGCATCGACGCTGCGTTCAACGCCTTGAACCAGATGCCGGGCAAGGCCGGCGCGGCCCTGGCGGGCAACGATTGGCTGATGGCGATCCGCAGCCGCATCAGCATTCCCGGCGGCACCTGCGGATTCGACTTGCCGGCCTACTACGCCTGGCAGCACGCCGACGCACAAAGCGCCGCACCGAACTCGTGCAATGGGCGAAAGGCTTGATGCCGATGGCCGATGCGCTGCAGCTCCTGTTGCGCCTGATTCGCGACTCGGGCGTCCCCCACAAGGTGCTCGCCGTGGCCGGCCAATTCCAGCAGAGTCTGCCGCGGGCGGGTGCACTCTGCTGGCGCGGCTGCGCTTGGCCGACGGCGACGACGTGGTGCCCGAAATCAGCGGGCACCGGTTGATCGTGTCCGTGCGCCTGCTTCAGCACGACACCGAAGGCAAACTCAAGCCCAGTCCGCTCGACACGCCTTTCGAATTGACGATTTGCTCATGAGCTCGACAGGTTCTTCGCGCGCAAGATCGTGACTTGCCCGACCTGCAAGGGCGACAGCCTCTACGCGCCCGGAAAACCCGTCCCGGCCGTTTTGCAGCCAGCGCTGCAAGAACAACGATTTCGGCGCTTGGGCGAGCGAAACATTTCGAGTTGCGGCGACAGCGACTCGCGCCGAAGACGAGCCGGACGAACCTTCCGCCCCGGCGCAACCGCACTGAGGCATCGCGCGGGTGCGCACCGGCGCCGCACTCGAGTCTCGCTGGCGTCATGGCCGCACGCCTGGTGCCTCCAGCGCCAGGCCCTTTGCGCGTGCCGCGAGGTAGAAGCCCAGTTCCACCATCTCCGGCGCGCCGTACTCAAATGGTTCGGCGCGCACGCCGGTCATGCAGTTGCGGATGCGCCGCTGCAGCGAGCCGAGGGTCTGCCATTGCAGACGATAGGCGGGGTAGGGCGGTGGATCCGCAGGAGGGATCAGGCTGGTGCCGAGGCGCCGCCCGCGAGATCGTCGTGGCAGTCGAGCACGACAGATCGAGTTGGCCCATGCGCTGCAAAAACAGTGCTTGGCCGCGCGCGAGGTGCGGCGCCAAGTCGGCTCGCGCGGTGGCGCGATCGCCAGGCCACGCGACTGTCTCGCGACCAGCCTTGAGCGCGAGCAGATCCGGGCTCTCGCGCCGCCAACGGCGCGGTCAGCTGATGGCGGGTGCGGCACAGGTTGATTCGCTGCGCCAGATCGACGGGCCGCCTGGACATCGAGTCGAACGCGGGATAGCGCGTCGCCACGCCGCGCATTGCCGTGCCGGCGGAGCCGTGGCAGGATTCGCACGAGTTCTGGCCTCGCCCTTCGGGCCGGCGCCACAGGCTTCGCCTTCCTTGACCCAGAACGAGCCAGGGTTGAGCGAATCGTCGTGTTGCATCGCCTGCGTTTGCGGGCTCATGGAGGCAAAGCCGGATCGCTGTTGCGCTGCGGTTGGGCCGCGCAGGCGCTGCCGAGCGGCCGCCAGCACGAATCCTGCGAACGCCGCCAGCACGATGTCCGCTCGCACAGCGGCGCAACACACGCAGCGCAGTGCCCTTCATGTGACGCGCAAGCTCACGTCTTCGCGGTGCGTGAAGCCGTTGTCGCCTTCCCACTCGAAGCTCAGCTGCCGCTGTCGACGGCAAGGGTGCTGAACTCGATGAGGGGGTTGGCGGCGACGGCGGCAAACAAGTCTGCGCTGAAAATCGGTTCGCCGTTGTACCGGCAAGTGAAGCGCCGGATGATGTCGCGCGGCACGACCCGACCTTGCGAGTCGACCCGGTAGCCGGTTTCCATCGGGTGCCCGATCAGGGTGCGAATTGCGATGACTTCGCCGCGCGCGCGCTCGCCGGCAAGCGTGATCAGCGTGCGTGCCATCGCTACTCGATGCAGGCCGCAAGCGTCACGATCACATCGACGCTGCGCGACCAGTACGACCCGTCGTTCAAGAGCGCCAGCGCGACCAGTTGCTGCGACGTGGCCAAGCGAATCCGCGTGCTCACGCGCGCACGCCCGGCGCGCGGGCCGAGCGTGAACTGCGCCACGTCGCGTTGCGGGTTGCGCTCGTTGAACACCGCGATGGCCCGCACGTGATCGGTGGCGCTCATCGGGCTGGTGACCGAAACCGTGATCGGCACGGCGTTGCCGTTTTCCACCAGCGGTGCGATGTCGAATTCGACCTTGCCCTCGCGCACCGGCGCCCCGCCTGTGAAAGCGTCAATCGCCGCGCGCAGGTCGGAAGGCATGCTCCGCAGTCCTGCGCCGCAGCGCGCACTTGTGCGAGAGCGACGACGCTTCCGACCCCCGCGACCACCCAGTCGCGCCGCCGCAGCTCGAACGCATCAGGCCACGGCTTCAGCGCCTCACCCGGCGTCATGGCGTCGGCCGGCGCAGCGTGCGCAGGTAGGCGACCACGTCTTCGATCTGCTGTGCGTCGAGCACCGGCTTGCCCTGCCAGGATGAGCCGACCCGGACCCGATCGACACGATCATGAAATGCCGGCATGACGGACTGCGGATTGATCCGCCGCGGATTCACCAGCCGCAGCCGCAGCTGCCCTTCCGAAAATCGCGACCCGACGTCGCCGAGATCGGGCCCGATGTCACCCTGGAATCGCTCTTCGGCGATCGGCGCGGTGTGGCACAACAGGCACAGGCCGACGCTGCGATCGGCGACGATGGCGCGGCCGCGCCGTGCGTCTCCCGGCGCGCCGCTCAGTGGTTGGGTCATCGAGTCGCCGACGACGCGCTCGCCGGGTGCGCGTTGCGGTGCCGCACCGTCCGTCGCCCAGCCCTGCAGCGATGGCGCCACCAGACTGCAGATGAGCAGCGACGCCAGCGCAATGCGTCGCGGCTGACCTCGGACCCAGCGCCGCATCAAGCTCTTTTCAGGTTGTGGTGCTTGAGCGGCAGATCGCGAATCCGCTTTCCCGTCGCGGCAAAAATCGCGTTCAGCACCGCCGGCGCTGCGACCGCGATCGTCGGCTCGCCCACGCCGCCCCAGAAGCCGCCCGACGGCATGACGATCGTCTCCACCTTGGGCATCATGTCCATCTGAAGAACCGGGTAGGTGTTGAAGTTGTCCTGTTCGATGCGCCCGCCCTTGACCGTGCATTCGCCGAACAGCGCTGCCGACAGGCCATAAACGAACGAACCTTCGACCTGCGCTTCGATCTGCTGCGGGTTCACGGCGTGGCCGCAGTCGGTGGCGGCGACGATTCGGTGAATCTTCAGCACGCCCGCCGCGCTCACCGACACCTCGGCGCACGCGGCGACGTAACTGCCGAAGCCCATCGTTTGCGCCAGGCCGCGGAATACCCCTGGCGCCGCGGGCTTGCCCCAGCCCGCGCGCTCTGCCGCGGCGTTGAGCACGGCCAGGTGTTTCGGGTGCTTCGCCATCAACTGGCGGCGCAGCGCGAGCGGGTCCTGCTTCAACTCGAACGCGACTTCGTCGATGAAGCACTCGAGGTAAATCGTGTTCTGGTTCAGGTTCACGCCACGCCAGAAGCCCGGCGGCACATGCGGGTTGCGCATCGCGTGGTCGATGAGCAGGTGCGGCACCGTGTAGCCGATCGACGACTCCGGCCCCGGCGCATTCAGACCCTGGAACACGACCGGGTCGCGACCGTCCTTGATCAGCTGCGGGATCAGGCTGGCCACGATCGACTGACCCGAGATGCGCATGTGCAGCGCGTCGAGGTGGCCGTTCTTGTCGATTCCGGCGCTCAATCTGCACTGCGTCACCGGGTGATAGCGGCCGTGCAGCATGTCTTCTTCGCGCGACCAGATCAGCTTGATCGGCGTGCCCGGAATCTCCTTGGCGATCAGCACCGCCTGGCGCACCCAATCGTGGGTTCCGCGGCGCCCGAAACCGCCGCCGAGGTGGATTTTGTAGACCTCGCACTGGGCGAGCGGCAAACCCGCCGCCTCGGAGGCGGTGGCGAGCGCCGCTTCGCCGTTTTGCGTCGGCGTCCAGACTTCGCAACGCTCGGGCGTCCAGCGCACTGTCGCGTTCATTGTCTCCATCGTCGCGTGGTTCTGGTGCGGATACGAATACACCGCTTCTATTCGGCGTGCCGCGCTGCCCAACGCCTGCGCCGGATTGCCGACCGACTGGCCGATCACTGCGTCGTTCGCGTCCAGGCCCGCCTTGAGGATCGCTGCCGTGCTGGCGCTGCTGACCTGTGCGTTCGGGCCTTCGTCCCATTCGATCGGCAAGGCGTCGAGCGCCGTCTTCGCGCGCCACCAGGTGTCGGCGATCACCGCCACCGCGCTGTCGCCGACTCGCACCACCTTGCGCACGCCGCGCCTCTGCTCGACCGCCGCGGCGTTGAAGCTCTTCAGCTTGCCGCCAAACACCGGGCAGTCCTTGATCGCTGCGTTCAGCATTCCGGGCATGCTCAGGTCCATGCCATAGATTTGCGCGCCCGTCGTCTTGTCCACCGTGTCCAGGCGCTTCAGTCGCTTGCCGGCGAGTTTCCAGTCCTTCGGGTCTTTGAGAACCACGTCTTTCGGCGCGGCGAGCTTGGCCGCCGCGCCGGCGACCTTGCCGAAGGTCGTGCTGCGCCCGCTCGGCCCATGCGTGATGATGCTGTTCGCGGCGCGGCATTCGTTCGCCGGCACGTTCCAGGCATCGGCGGCGGCTTGAACAAGCATCATGCGAGCCGCGGCGCCGCCCTTGCGCACATAGTCGTGCGACTCGCGAATGCCGCGGCTGCCGCCGGTCGAAAAATTCGCCCAGATGCGGGCGCGTGCCAGGCTCTGCCCCGGCGTGGGGTATTCCGTCGTCACTTTGGACCAGTCGCATTCCAGTTCTTCCGCTACGAGTTGCGCCAGGCCGGTCAGCGTGCCCTGGCCCATCTCGGAGCGCGCGATCCGAATGCACACGGTGTCGTCGGGCTTGATCACGACCCAGGCGTTGATTTCATCGGCGCCGCGCTGCCTTGTGCAGCCGCATGGTCGGCGACATGAAAGCCGACGACCAGTGCACCTGCGGAGGCTGCCGCACTGCCCAGGAATCCGCGACGCGAAACGGTGGAGGTGTTGAACATGGAGCTTCTTCGCTGCGGCGTTCAAATCTGCGGCGCCGGCGCGCCGCTGGCGGCGAGCTTGATCGCCGCACGAACCCGGTTGTAGGTGCCGCAGCGGCAGATGTTCGTCATCGCCGCGTCGATGTCGGCGTCGCTCGGGCGCGGCTTGGCCTTGAGCAGCGCCGCCGCCGCCATGAGCATGCCGCACTGGCAGAAGCCGCATTGCGGAACGTCGAGCGCGACCCAGGCCTTTTGCAGCGGGTGCGATCCGTTCGGTGACAGCGCTTCGATCGTCACCACTTTCTCGTCCCGCCCGACGGATGCGACCGGCCGCACGCAAGAGCGCACGGCTTCGCCGTCGATGTGCACCGTGCACGCACCACACTGGGCGATGCCGCAGCCGTATTTGGTGCCGGTGAGGCCGAGTTGCTCGCGCAACACCCAGAGCAGCGGCGTCTGTGGCTCGACGTCGACCTCGCGCTGTTTTCCATTCACGTTCAAGCTCGCCATGGTGGGCACTCCGCAACTCCAAGAGCCCCAGGGTAACAAGAGCGCCGCGGCGCGTCGAGCCGGCCTGACCCTGCCCGGAAGATTCGCATCGGTCTGCCATCATGCGGAACAATCGGGCCTGCTTGTGCAGCGCCTGAACAACATCCGATGAACCTCCAGGACACCGAATTCGCCGAGCTCGCGACGCTCGTGCGACAACACGCGCACGCCGACCCCCAGCGCAGCGCGCTCGTCGAAGGCGAGCGCCGTCTCGATTACGCCGGCCTGAACGGCTTGATGGACCGGGTGGCGGCCGCGTTGCAACGTGACGGCGCCGGGCCCGGCGACACGGTCGCGATTTGTGCGGCAGCGTCGATCGAGTACGCGGCGGTCTTTCTCGGCGCGTTGCGCGCCGGAGCTGCGGTCGCACCGCTGGCGCCTGGCTCCACCGCAGCGGCGCTGCACGCGATGCTGCAGGACTGCGCGGCGCGGGTGCTGTTTCTCGACGCCGACTGTGCGGCGCTGCTCGATGAACCCCGCGTCGAACCCGGGGCCGGTGCGGCGCAGCCCGCGATCCGGATCGCTCTCGACGGCTCGGAGGCGGGAATCGCGCTCCAGGCCTGGCTCGCCGCGCCAGGTCACGCGCCCGCGCCGGTCGCGATCGATCCGCAGGCCGCGTTCAACATCATCTACTCGTCCGGAACGACGGGAACGCCCAAGGGCATCGTGCAGTCGCACGCGATGCGCTTTGCGCATGTGCGGCGCGGCGCGAGCTACGGTTACTGCGCGCAGACGGTGACGCTGCTGTCGACGCCGCTCTATTCGAATACGACGCTCGTCGTCTTCGTGCCGACGCTCGCCTTCGGCGGTACGGTGGTCCTGATGCCGAAGTTCGACACCGCCGGCTACCTTGCGCTGGCGCAGCAGCACCGGGTCACGCACACGATGCTCGTGCCGGTGCAATACCAGCGCTTGCTCGCCCATCCCGAATTCGACCGCCACGACCTGGCGTCATTTCGCGTCAAGTTCGCGACCAGCGCGCCGTTCGCTGCGCCCTTGAAAGCCGCAGTGCTGAAGCGCTGGCCCGGCGCGCTGATCGAGTTCTACGGCATGACCGAAGGTGGTGGCACGTGCATCCTCGAAGCGCATGCGTTCCCCGACAAGCTGCACACCGTGGGCCGGCCCGCCGAAGGCCACGACATTCGCCTCATCGACGAAGCCGGGCGTGAAGTGCCCGCGGGAGAGGCCGGTGAAGTGATCGGCCATTCGGCGAGCATGATGACGGGTTACCACAATCAACCCGACAAGACGCGCGAAGCGGAGTGGTTCGACGCGAGCGGCAAACGTTTCATCCGCACCGGCGACGTCGGGCGCTTCGATGCCGACGGCTTTCTGACCCTGTTCGATCGCCGCAAGGACATGATCATCAGCGGCGGCTTCAACATCTACCCGAGCGACATCGAAGCCGTGCTGCGCGAGCACCCCGCCGTTGCCGACGCTGCGGTGGTGGGCGCCACCTCGGTGCGCTGGGGCGAGACGCCGGTGGCCTTCGTCGTGTTGCGCGCCGGCGCCGCAGTCCGGAGCAGCGCGCTCGCCGACGCAGGCGAATTGCTGCGATGGGCCAATTCGCGCCTGGCGAAGTTGCAGCGCCTGCAACGCATCGAACTCATCGCCGAACTGCCGCGCAGCGCGATCGGCAAAGTGCTGAAGCGCGAACTGCGCGAGAGCGCCGGCGCCAGCGGCTGAACCCAAGCTCGTAGACTCTGCGCTGCGCCACAACTGAGGACGACACATGAAATTCGTGATGATGGGTTCGGGCGGGGTCGGCGGCTATTTCGGCGCGCGTCTCGCATTGGGCGGCGCCGACGTCACCTTCGTCGCGCGCGGCGCGCACCTGGCGGCGATGCGCGTCAACGGCCTGACACTGGACACGCCGCAAGGTCTGGTGCACGCACCGAAAATCCGCGTCGTCGAGCAGGCGCGCGACGCGGGCCTCGCCGACTTCGTTCTGCTCTCGGTGAAACTCTGGGACACGGAAGACGCGCTGCGCCAAATCGCGCCCATCGTCGGGCCGAACACCGTTGTGATCTCGCTGCAAAACGGCGTGCACAAGGAAGAGTTGCTCGCCCAGGCTTTTGCGCCGGAGCAGCTGATGGGCGGCGTGGCCTACGTCGCGACGCGCATCGAGCCGCCCGGAACGATCAAGCAAACCGGCCCGATGCAGCGCCTGCAATTCGGCGAGTACGACGGCAAACGTTCGGCGCGCGCGCAAGCGCTGCTCGCGGCGTGTCTCAAGGGCGGAATCAACGCCGAGATTGCCGACGACATCCGGCGCGCGATCTGGGAGAAGTATGTGTTCCTCGCCGCGCTGTCGGGCGCGACAACCTCGATGCGGTCGACGATCGGGCCGATTCGCGGCAACCCGCAGACGCGCGCTTTCTTCCTCGATCTGATGCGCGAAGTCGTCGCCGTCGCGCGCGCCTCTGGCGTCAATTTACCGGCCGACTACGCCGAGCAGCGCCTCAAGCTCGCCGACGACGTCGACCCCGGAATGACGTCGTCGATGCACCACGACCTGCAAGCCGGAAGCCGCCTCGAGGTGCGATGGCTGAGCGGCGGCGTCGCCGAAATCGGCGCGCGGCTCGGCGTGCCGACGCCGCTGCACCGCGCCGTGTTCGACATCCTCGCGCTGCACGCGCAGGGCGCGGCCGCCGACGCAGCCAAAAGAACATGAGCGCTGTCAAGACCGTGCCTCTGCACGTCCGCGGCGTGACGCTCACGCCGCTCGAAGTGCCGCTCAAGTTGCCGCTCGGCACGAGCGCCGACACGGTGCGCAACGCGCCGCTGCTGCTGATCGACCTGCACACCGACGAGGGCGTCACCGGCAACGCGTACCTGTTCTGCTACCGCCGCAGCAGCATGAAGGCGCTCGCGCCGCTCCTGCAAGACGCGGTCGACCTGGTGCAGGGGCGTGCCGCCGAGCCCTTGCTGCTCGGCGCGATGCTGGCGCGGCGCCTGGCGTTGGTGGGCAACGTCGGCCTGGTGCGCATGGCCTTGTCGGGCCTGGACGTTGCGCTGTGGGACGCGAATGCGAAGGCCGCGGGGCTGCCGCTGGCGACGCTGCTCGGCGCCGGCCCGGGCAGGATGCGCGCCTACAACAGCAACGGCCTCGGATTGCTCGGCGCGCGCGACACCGCAGCGCAAGTGCCGCAGCTGCTGGAACGTGGCTTCACGGCGCTCAAGCTGCGCCTGGGCTACCCGAGCCTGAAAGAAGACCTTGACGTGTTGCACGCTGTGCGGGCGCAATTGCCTGCCGGAACGGACCTCATGGTCGACTACAACCAGGGCCTGAGCCTGCAAGACGCGCTGCAACGCGGCAGGCAGCTTCAGGAACATGGCGTCTACTGGCTCGAAGAACCGATTCGCCACGACGATTGGGACGGCTGCGCGCGGCTCGCGCGCGAACTTCAAATGCCGCTGCAAATGGGCGAGAACCTCGACGGCCCGAAAGACGTGTGGCGATTGCTCCAGCACAAGGCGTGCGACTTCATGATGCCCGACCTCGCACGCATCGGCGGGGTCAGCGGCTGGGTGCAATCGGCGTCGATTTGCGCCGCCGCGGGCGTGGACGTCTCGAGCCACCTCTACGCCGAAGTCAGCGCGCACCTGTTGCTCGCGAGCCCGACTCGGCACTGGCTCGAGTACGCCGATTGGGCCGATCCGATTCTGGAAGCGCCGCTGCCCATCGTCGACGGCCACGCCGTGATCGGTGACACACCGGGAGTCGGCTTGCGCTGGAACGCCGACGCGCTGAAGCGCTTCGCGGTGACGTGACCGAGCGCAGGCGGCGCGAGGTTCAGCGCGGCCGCCCGACGATGGCGAGCGTCGTGTAGCGCACGGCGACGCTGCCGCCGACGGCCAGTTCCTTGAACAGCATCGCGACCCGCTGCATCGCGGCGCGCCCCGCAGCGCTGTCGCGCGCCGGCATGTAGGAGCGCGAGAATACGAGGCTCGCCAGCCCCGCGGCACCCAGCCGATGTTCGTGCGGCCAGGTCCACTCCTGCGATGTCGCGTCACCGAAAAAGCGCGGCACGTCGGAGCGACCGCCCTGATCGACGATGGCCACGCGCTTCGCGCCGCCGAACTCCGCGAAGATCGCATCGAGCTTTGTGTGCAATGGATCGTCGCCGCGCCGGTCGTTCCAGATGAGGGCGACCTGGCCACGGTCGTTCAGCACGCGCAGGCATTCGCTGCGCGCCGCGTCGACATCGAACCAGTGAAACGACTGGGCAGCGGTCACGAGGTCGACGCTCGAATCCTTCAGCGGCATCGATTCGGCGCTGCCGTCGGCGCTTTGATAGCCCGCGTGACCCGCAAGAAAGTGCTCGGCCGCCGCGCGCATCGGCGCGTTCGGCTCGACGCCGACGACGCGCCAGCCGCGCTGCAGCAGGCCCCTGCTGAGCAGTCCGGTGCCTGCGCCCACGTCGGCCACCCGAGCTGCGGGTTGCAAGACGCAGTGCGATTGCAACGTGTCGAACAAGGCGGCGGGATAGTCGGGGCGCGATGCCACATAGTCGGCGACCTTGTCCGAGAACACGCTGCGCACGCCGCCGTCTTCGGCGCAGAGCGCGCGCAGTCCCTGCTTGACCTGCATCGCTGCGGTCAATCCATCGAATGGTCGTAGCGAATGAAACCGCGCTGCGCCGCGACTTTGTCGTACAAGGCACGCGCCGTCGCGTTCTCGTGGTGCGTGAGCCAGTACAGGCGCGGCGCGGCACGCGTCTTCGCCGCGTCGGCGACGCCGCCGATGAGCGCGCGCGCGACGCCCCGGCCACGCACCTCGGCGTCGGTGAACAAGTCCTGCAAGTAGCACACGTCGGCGGACCAGACGCTCGGGTGGAAGAGATAGTGCGTGATGCCCACCAACCGGCCATCCAGGTGCGCGCCCAATCCGTGCACAGCGTCGCCTTGCATCAGGCGCGACCACGCGCGGTCGTACTCGGCGTCGCTCAGCGTCGTTTCGTAGAAAGTCTTGTAGCCGCGCGCGAGCACGTCCCAGCGCGTGCGGTCGGAGACTCTCAAGGGCTCGACCCTGATCACGGCGTCAGTACCCCACGGCCTGCCCGTCGCGGCGCGAATCGCTCGCTGCCACATAGCCGTCGGCGAGGTCGTCGCTGAGCTTCCAGATGAACTGGCCCGAGCCGAAGTCCATGTACGCGTCGTGCACCGCCTCGATGCGATGCCCCCGGTCGCGCAGGCCTTGCACGAGGCTCGCCGCCATCGTCGATTCGCAGTCGACCGACAGGCCGGTCGCGACTTTCCAGCGCGGCGCGTCGCACGCGGCCTGCGGCTGCTGGCCGTGCACGAGCATTCGCACGAGGGTCTGCAGGTGGCCTTGCGGCTGCATGTTGCCGCCCATCACGCCGAAGCTCATCTGCGGTTGGCCGCCCTTCATCAGGAACCCCGGGATGATGGTGTGGAAGGGTCGCTTGCCGCCCGCGACGACGTTCGGGTGCGTGGCGTCCATCGTGAAGCCGTAGCCGCGGTTTTGCAGGCTCACGCCGACCTCGGGAACGACAACGCCGCTGCCAAAGCCCATGTAGTTGCTCTGGATCAGGCTCACCATCATGCCGTTGCTGTCTGCCGTGCTCAGGTAAATCGTTCCGCCTTGGGGCGGCGTGCCGTGCTTGAAGTCGCTCGCGCGCTTTGTGTCGATGAGCTTCGCGCGCTGCGCGAGATAACCCGCATCGAGCAGATGCTGCGGCGTCACTTCGCGCATCGCGCGCGCATCGGCGACCCAGCGATACGTATCGGCAAAAGCGAGTTTCATTGCCTCGATCTGCAGGTGCTGCGACTCGACCCCGTCCACCGGCAGGCTCGCGATGTCGAAGTGTTGCAACAGGCCGAGCGCCATCAGCGCCGCGATGCCCTGGCCGTTCGGCGGGATTTCGTGCACGCTGTGGCCGGCGTAGTCTTGCGCGATCGTTCCCACCCAGTCGGGCTGATAGGCGGCCAGGTCTTGCGTCGTCATGCTGCCGCCGTTCGCGCTCGAATGCGCGGCGAGCGCTTGCGCGATCTCGCCGCGATAAAACGCTTCGCCGCGCGTCGCTGCAATCTTGCGCAGCGTCGCGCCGGCGGCGGCGAAAACGAAGCGCTCGCTCGGGTGCGGGGGCGCGGCCGCGTGGCATGAAGGCCTGCGCAAAACCCGGCTGCGCTTCGAGCAAGGGAACTTGCAGGCCCCACTTGTGCGACACGATTCGCCCCACGCCGTGGCCACGCTCGGCGATTTCGATCGCAGGCTCGAACAGGTCCGCAAACGGCAGCTTGCCGCAGCGCTTGGAGAGCGCCATCCAGCCCGCGACGGCGCCGGGCACGGTGACGCTGTCCCAGCCGCGCATCGGAATCGCGCCGCCGTTTCGGCGCTTGAAGTATTCCGGACTCCACGCCGCGGGCGCGACACCCGACGCGTTCAGCCCTTGCAGTTCCTTGCCGTCCCAGAGGATGGCGAACAGGTCGCTGCCCAGGCCGTTCGAGATCGGCTCGACGATCGTCAGCGTTGCCGCTGCGGCGATCGCCGCGTCGACCGCGTTGCCCCCCTTGAGCAGCATGCGCAGCCCGGCGCTCGAGGCGAGCGGGTGCGACGTCGAGACGACGTTGCGCGCCATCACCGGGCTGCGGGTCGTCGGGTAGGGGTTGGTCCAGTTGAAGGTCATGAAGGCTCGATGCGGGGTGGTGCGTGAACGCAAGTGCGGCATTATCCGGGCACCACGGTCCCTGCACCGGCATCAATGCACCGCAGCGCCGCCGGACGAGGCCCGCACGCGGCGGGTGCCCCAGCCTTCGGCGCGGCGGTGGAAGGCGGGATTCCGCCTTCAGGACAACATCTTCATCGCCTGTTCGAGGCTGCGCCGCATGCGCGCGAACGACGCGGCGAGAACGCCGATCTCGTCGCGGCTCGCCGCCTTGAACTCGGGCGCGTCCATCTCGCCCAGGCTCACCTTGTCGGCGAGCGCCGACAGGCGCGTCACCGGGCGGATCACGAGCGCCCAGAGCATCAGGTTCAACACCACGGCGATGGCGATGAAGACGCCGCCGAGCGAAAGCATGAACACCCTCCACGTCGCTTCGGCGCGCGCGAGCGGCACCGTCATCGGCACCGACACGACTTGCGCGCCGATCACTTCGTTCAGGTTCCAGCCGAAGCCGTTCGCCGGGCCGTAGCGGTCGAGCATGGGTTTGGGCGCCGCGTCGACCGTGCTGTGGCACACCAGGCACGCCGGGTTCGTGATCTTCAGCGGCCGGGCGATGAAGAGCATGCGTCCGGTGGGCGAATCGCGCTCGCCCGAGAGTTCTTTCTGCGAGTCGACGTTGCGAAAGCGGTTCACGATGTCTTCTTCCCACGCCACCGCCTTGTCGCGCGGATTCGTCGGGTTCAGCGTCGCCTCCTTGTAGCCGTACTCGGGGTATTTGCGCGCCAGTTCGTGCAGCACTTCGGTCGCGGCGTAGGCTGGCACCGACTGCGGCAGGAAGCTGTATTTCATCTGCGTGCCGAGCAGGGGCTGGATCTGCGTCGTCGTGTAGTTGCGCACTGCGATCGCCTTTTCCATGAGCAGGCGCGCGTGCTCGAGGATTTCTTCCTTGGCGTTGCGTTGCAGCAGATCGCGTGAGAGCCAGCCACAGCCGATCAGGCCGAGGGCAAACACGAGGGCGAAGATGAGGTTGAACTTCAAGAGCAGGCGCATGGGACTCTCCGGGAATGCGGCAACAACTATCGCGCGGGCGCCGACGCCGCAGGCCAGATCGGCTCGGGTGCAGGCAAGGGTCGCCGCGGCACGCGTTTCTTCGGCGGCGGCAGAACCAGGGCGCTCCATTCGGGGTGGCGCGCCAGATTCGTGAGAACGGCGGCGTGGAAGTCCTTGTCGCCGAGAAGAACACGCCAGGTGTCGATCAGCGGCACGCGAATTCCCTCGTCGGCCTGCAGCCAAGGCGCAACATCGTCGTAGCTGACGCCGCCGAGCGCGCGTGGCGCAGCCGGTCGGTCGCGAAACTTCGCCGCTCGCGCCGGCAACGCGTCGCGGAACAGGCGCGGCATGCGCTGCACGAAGTCGGGCGCAATCCGCGTCGACGCCGCGAGCGCGGTTGCGCCCGAGCCGGCCAGGAAGTCACCGCCCTTGAGCTGCCTTGTCGCGCCTGCTCGATCGGTGAATGCGATGCCGCCGCTTTCGACGAAGAGTTCGAACTGCTTCGGCTCGGCGTGCACGACACAAGCCCCGCCGATCGCGCCGATTCCGCCCAACGGCGTCGCAAACTCGCCGGCGAGGGGTTTGTCCGTTCCCGGCGTCAGCTTCAACCAGCCTTGCAACAGCCGCGCACGCGGGGCGGCGGACGGCGCGACAGCCGGTGGTGCGAGCATCAGGCGCGAAGAATCGCCAAGCGCCAGGCGCATGCCGTCGGCGAATTCGATCTGCACGAATCCCGCCGCGGCGGTCTCGACGATGTCTGCCGCGTTCAGCACCGATCCTTCCGCGAGGTCGAACTTTCCCGATGGCCGGAGCAGCGTCGCGCGCCCTTCGAGAATCCCGATCACGGCGAGCTGCGCCTGCGCGGCGACGGGCAGGCACGCGGCGATCAGCCATGACCACAGGCACAAGCGACGGAGCGGGATCAAGGCAAACGGCATCCCGGACGATCTTGCGGGAGCGCGCCGACTCCGTCAATCCCCCGGCTCGGCGAAGCGTGGGGAAACGACGCCGGGGGAGGCTGCGCCGCCGATCCCATAATCGCGATCGCTCGCAGCAACGTCTCGGCGCCCTCGCGTCGGCCAGCGTTCACCGAGTCGTCGCATCCGATTCTCCATGCCCATTCCGCTCGCCGCCAAACTTCAGCTGGGAGTTCCGATCCTCGGCGATCGGCGCGCTTTCCTGCGCCGCCTCGGTGCCGCGGGTGTCGCAGCCGCAGCGCCAGACGCGTTTGCGGCGCCGAACAACCCGCGCCTGGCCGCATTGCGCAAGGCGATCCGTGGCAGCGTCGTCGGCCAGGGCGAACGCGCCTGGCCGGGTTGGGTGGACGGCATGGTGTGGCAGCAGCGCAAACCCTCGCGCCGGCCGCCGTTGATCGTTCAGGCGACAAACGAAACCGACGTCATCGAAGCGGTCCGCTTTGCGCGCCGCAATGGCCTGCGGGTCGCCGTTCGCAGCGGCGGCCAAAGCGTTTGGGCGTCATTCATGCGCGACGACGGCCTGCTCATTGACCTGTCGCTGCTCAGGCGCGCAGCGGTGAATCGCGACGACCGCAGCGCCGTCGTCCAACCTGCGCTGGCGGGAGAACAGATGATCGAACGCGCCGCGCCGCATGGCCTGGCGTTCCCGGTCGCGCATCACGCGCAAGTGGCGCTCGGCGGCTACCTGATCGGCGGCGGCCTGGGCCTGAACCATGACGCCTGGGGCGCAATGGCGTGCTTTGGCGTTCGCGCCGCGGACGTGATCACGGCGCGTGGCGAGCTTGTCACGATCGACGCCAAGCGCTACCCGGATCTGTATTGGGCGGTGCGCGGCGCGGGCCAAGGGTTTCCCGGGATCGTCACCAAGTGGCATCTGGCGCTGCAACCGCGGCCGCGCCATGTGCTGACGAGCGTCTACACGCTACCGCTGGCTCGCGCCGGTGAGGCCGCCACGTGGCTCCATGAAACGCTGGGCGAGCGCCCCCAATCGCTGGAGGCGCTGATGGTGCTCGCGCAGGGCGGAGAAGGCCAACCGGTCGCGACGATCTTCGTCAACGCGTTCGCCAGCAGCAGCGACGAAGCGCGCGCCCGACTCGCGCCCTTTGCGGCAAGCGCGTTCGCGAGCGAGGCGGTCTCGAAGACCGAAGCCACGCCGTCAAGCCTGGAGAGACTGCTGACAGACAAGGGCAACCCGATGTCGGGCGTCGGCGTGGGCGCATTCGGAGTCGACTCGATCTGGACCGCCAAACCCGCTGATGCGGTGGCCGCCGCGGCAGAGCAAGTGCAACGCGCACCGTCGGCATTGACACACGCCGTCATCGCCTTCAAATCGGGCCGCGCACTGCCCGCCGACGCGGCGTGTTCGCGCATCGACCGCGCTTTTGTCGGCCTCTATTCGGCCTGGCTCGGCGATGCGGGCAACGCGCCGAACATCGCCTGGCTGCGCGAAGCGTCGCAAGCGCTGCAACCGTTCGCGAGCGGCCACTACATCAACGAGATCGACATCGAAGCCGCGCCGCAAAAGGCGGCCGACTGTTTTTCGGTCAAGGCCTGGAACCGCCTCGCTGACGTGCGGCACCGCCACGACCCGGAGCGCCTGTTTCACGGGTTTCTGGGGGTGGCTTGAACGGCGAGGCTTCGGAATGAAAAGGATTCAGAGGTTCGCGGAGCGTGGTGCGCGTTTCGGCCGGTTGTTGCCGTTCGCTTGCAGTCGACGCGCCGGCGTGCATGGTCGCAGTACGGCGGCGGTGCCCTCGGGCTCCGGCCCACGCTCGCGGGGTGACAGATGCAGTGCCCGAGCGCCTTCGCGTCATCGCCAGCCTTTGTGCGGAAGAACCCAGCCGGTGGAGTTGCCCCCATGAAGATCGCCGTTCTCGGCGGCGGCCACGGCTGTTATGCCGCGGCTGCCGACCTCTGCGAAGCCGGCCACGAATTGCGCCTGTGGCGGCGCGACGCCACTGCCCTGCAGGCGGTGCTCGACGCCGGCAGCAGCATCGTCCTCAAGGACGCGAATGGCGCGCGCGAGGTGCCGATTGCCTTGGCGACTCCCGACATCGGCGCCGCGCTGCGTGGTGCTGAGCTGATCGTCATTCCCTCGCCGGCTCTTGCCCAGGCCGACATCGCGCGCGCCATGGCGCCGCACCTCGTGAGCGGGCAGGTGGTGTTCCTGCCGCCCGGAACGTTTGGTTCGTTCGTGATGTCGCGCATCGTGCGCGCGGCGGGGAATCGCACCGACGTGCTGTGGGCCGAGACCGGAACCCTGCCTTACCTCGCGCGCAAACACGGCGCGCGCGAAGTCAACGTGACGATCCGCGCCGTGCGCCTGCCCACCGGCGTCTACCCGGCACGCGCCGCCACGCAGGCGATCGACGTGATCCGCCACGCCTACCCGAGCGTGCATCCGTGCGGCGACGCGCTGTCAGGCGCGCTGATGAACGCCGGCCCGGTCATCCACCCGCCGCTGATGGTGATGAACGCTGCGCCGCTGCAGCACTTCGAGAAGTGGGACATCCACACCGAAGGCACACAGCCCGCGGTGCGCGCAGTGACCGACGCGCTCGACCGCGAGCGCATCGCGCTGCGCGAGGCGTTGGGTTATGGCGCGCCGCACTATCCGCTGGCCGATCACTACCAGAACGACCAGTGGATGTACGGCGACGCGCACCGCAAGCTACAGAAAAGCGGCGACTGGCGCGAGCACATCGACTTGCATATGCACCGCTACGTCAGCGAAGACACAGAGCTGGGCCTGGCATTCCTCGCTTCGGTGGCGCGCTGGGCGGGTGTGGACGCGCCGATCGCGCAGGGGCTGCTCGCGATCACGGGCGGCTTTCTCGGGCGCGATTTGCGCGCCGGCGAGCGCACGCTCGAGGCGCTGGGCCTGGCCGGGTTCAACCGCGCGCAATTGCAGGCGCTGCTGTTCGAGGGCGAATCGGCGTGACGCGCTTCGCCGCGGTGGGCGCCGGCCGCATGGGGCGGGGCATCGCGATCGCGTTTGCCTACGCGGGGCACCGTATCGCGCTGATCGATTTGAAGCCTCGATCCGCAACAGCCTGGTCGCGGCTGGAATCCGAGGCGCGCGCCGAGATCGCGCAAAGCCTGGGCGTGCTCGCGCAACTGGGCGTGTTGCAGGCCGAGCAGGTCGAGCAAATTGCGGCGCGTGTGGAATACGTGAATGCCGACGCCGCGCCCGCCGCACTGGCGAAAGCGGAACTGGTCTTCGAAGGCGTTCCCGAAATCCTCGAGGCGAAGACCGAAGCATTCGCCGCGCTCTCGCGCCATTGCCGCCCGGCGGCCATCCTCGCGTCGACGACGAGCAGCATGCGTGTCACGCAGCTCGCCAGCCTGGTCACGTACCCTGAGCGCTTCCTGAACATCCACTGGCTGAACCCGGCGTATGTGATCCCGGTCGTCGAGCTGAGCACGCACACTGGCACGGAACCTGCTGTATTGGCGCGTGCGAAGGCGCTGCTCGAGGGCATCGGCAAGCTGCCCGTCGTCTGCGGCGACTCGCCGGGCTACATCGTGCCCCGATTGCAGGCGCTGATCATGAACGAGGCGGCGCGCATGATCGAAGAAGGTGCGGCGAGCGCCGAAGAAATCGACAAGGCGACGCGCTACGGCCTCGGGTTGCGCTTTGCCGCTCTGGGTGTCGTCGAATTCATCGACTTCGGCGGCGCCGACATCCTGCACCACGCGAGCCGCGAGATGGCCGCGTCGATCGATGCGGCGCGTTACCGTGCGCCGGCGATCCTCGATGCGATGATGGCCCAGGGCGAGCTCGGCCTGAAAACCGGCAGCGGCTTTTACGACTACGAGGGCCGGGATATTCCCGCCTATCACGCGGACGTGCTCTCGCGCACACTGGGCATGCTCAAACACGCTGGCCTGTGGCGCCCGGCGAGTGACGTTACGATCGACTGAATTGCACTGAACCGACCACCAGGAGACCCGAATGAAACCCATGCACCGCCGAACCCACCTGCTGAATTCGCTCGCACTCGGCCTCGCGCTGCTTGCAGCCGGGCCGCTCGCCGCGCAGGAAGTGACGCTGAAGGCGGTGAACGCGTTCCAGGAAGGCACCTACTACGCGCGCAACTTCGAGCGCTTCGTGAAAAAGGTGAACGACGAAGGCAAGGGCATCGTCCAGATCAACTACCTCGGCGGGCCGAAAGCGATCCCGACGATGGAGCAGGGCGCCGCGCTGCGCAACGGCGTCGTCGACCTGTCGAACACGACGACCTCGTTCGTCGCCGGCGTCTCGCCCGAGAGCCTGGCGCTGAACTACGCGACCGTGCCGTGGGCCGAGATGCGCAGGGCCGGCACCGTCGACTACCTGAACACGCTGATGATGGAAAAGGGCCTCTACTACTACGCCCGCACCGGCGACGGCGTGCCGTACCACATCTACCTGAACAAGAAGATCGACAAGGCCGACTTGTCCGGCCTGAAGATCCGCATCGCGCCGATCTACCGCGAGTTCTTCACCAAGCTCGGCGCGTCGGTGATGCAGATTCCGCCGGGCGAAGTATTCACGGCGCTGGATCGCGGCGTCGTCGACGGCTACGGTTGGCCGCTGATCGGCATCTTCGACCTGGGCTGGCACGAGAAGACGAAATTCCGCGTCGACCCGGGCTTCTACAACATCGAACTCGGCGTGCTCTTCAGCGCCAAGTCGTGGAACGCGCTCACTCCCGCGCAGCGCGAGTTCCTGAACAAGCAAGCGGTGTGGCTGGAGAGCCTGAACGTCGACATGGCGGCGAAAGACGGGCCGGCGGACTTGAAGCGCCAGGCTGACGCGGGGATCCAGGTCATCAAGCTCGACGCGGCGGAAGCGAAGCGTATGCTCACGCTGTCGCAAGAAGCGGGCTGGGCGGGAATTCTCGCGACGAGCCCGCAGCATGGCGCGAAACTGCGCCAGTTGATGGCGCCGTGACGGCGCCTCGATCCACGTCATTCCGGCGAAACGCCACCCCGTGCTTGACACGGGGGCCGGGAACCGCCGCTGGCCCTCGCGCTGTATCGGGGCAGTGGATCCCGGCGTTCGCCGGGATGACGCGCTCCCGCGCCGAGTGAGCGCATGCACGCCGCATTGATGCGCGCTTGCGGCGCGGTGGCCGCGACCGTGATCGCGCTCATCACGCTCATGGTGTGTTACGACGTCATCGGCCGCAACGTCGGCTGGCACTCGTTCGTCTGGATCAACGAAGTCACCGAATACGCGCTGCCGATTGCCACGCTTGCCGCAGCGCCGTGGCTGATGTGGCGCAATCAGCATGTGCGCCTCGATCTGCTCGGCGCCGTGCTCTCGCCGGTCGCGCAACGCCGCGTCGACCGCGTGTCTTCGGCGCTCGGATTGCTCGTGAGCCTGATCATGGTCTGGTACTCGGTCCGCATGCTGCTCGACAGCCGCGCCGCCGGCAGCATCGTGCTCAAGGCGCTCGTCTTTCCCGAGTGGTGGCTCTACGTTCCGGTGCCGATCGGCTTCGCCCTGCTCGCGCTCGAATGCGGCAGGCGCATGGTGTGGCCCTCGGGGTTGACCGAGGCGCCGGCGCCATGATCTGGTGGCAAAGCCTGCTGTTGCTGTTCGGCCTGCTCACGGTGCTGCTGCTGGTGGGGCTGCCGGCGGGGTTTGCGTTCCTCGCGATCAACCTCGTTGGCGCACTCGTCTACTTCGGCGGCGAGGCCGGCTTGATGCAGGTGGTGCGCAACGGCGTCGCGTCGGTGACGAACTTTTCGCTCACCCCCATTCCCTTCTTCATCCTCATGGGCGAGGTGCTGTTCCACACCGGCCTGGCGATGAAAGCGATCGACAGCTTCGACCGCGCGATCCGCGGCGTTCCGGGGCGCCTCTCGGTCGTCGCGATCGTCGCCGGAACCGTGTTCTCGGCGATCTCGGGATCGACGATCGCGACGACCGCGCTGCTCGGCGGCCTGCTCCTGCCCGAGATGCTGAAACGCGGCTACCACCCGCGCCTGGCGATGGGGCCGATCATGGCGATCGGCGGCGTCGACATGTTGATCCCGCCCTCGGCGTTGACCGTGCTGCTCGGCAGCCTCGCCGGAATCTCGATCTCCGGGCTGCTCATCGCGGGCGTCGTACCCGGAATCCTGCTCGCTGTGATGTTCCTCGCCTGGATCATCTTCAGCGCAATGCGGCACCCGGAGCACGCGCCCAACTACGAACGCGAAGAGGCCGTCGGCTGGGCGCGCTGGGGCCCGCTGCTCGTCAACGTGACGCCGCTCGTGCTGATCTTCATTCTCGTCATCGTCGCGATGTCGGCCGGTTGGGCCACACCCACCGAATCGGCGGCGCTCGGCGCGCTCGCGACGGTGATCGTGTGCCTGGTCTACCGCAGTCTGAGCTGGCGCGCGATCGCGCAGGCGCTCTCCGGAACGACCGCGATCACCGGAATCATCCTCTTCATCATCATCGGCGCGACGACGTTTTCGCAAATCCTCTCGTTCTCCGGCGCGACGAACGGCATGGTCGCGCTCGTGCAGGGTGCGGGCCTGCCGGGCTGGGCGGTGATGGCCGGGATGATCGTGATCCTGCTCATCCTCGGTTGTTTCGTCGACCAGGTGAGCATGATGCTCATCACGCTGCCGTTTTTCATGCCGATGGCGCTGCACTTCCATTGGGACCTGCTCTGGTACGGCGTGGTCTACCTGATCTGCATGCAGCTCGGCCTGCTCACGCCGCCGTTCGGCATGCTCTTGTTCACGATGCGCAGCGTCGCGCCGAAGTCGATTCCCACGAGCGAAATCTTCGCTGCAGTCACGCCCTATGTGCTGATGGGCGTGCTCATGATCGGCCTGGTGCTGCTCGTGCCGGCGGTGGCGACGTGGCTGCCTTCGGTGCTGCTCGGCAAGTAGCGGGGGCGTCGGCTTGTGAACGCAGCTCCCGGCCCGCGCTTGCGTGAGCGGCTGCGGCACGATGCGAGCCAGGGCGCCTGGGTCGACGGCGCACGCCGCTACCTCATGCTTCGTCCCGACAGCCTGATGGGCGCGCTGCAGGCGCTCGACGCGCCGACTCGCGAGTTGGTGTTCGACGCGCTCGCGAAGTCGCTGCAGCGCCACGGCGGCGACAGCCTGCGCGCTTACGCGGCGCAAGTGAACGGCGACCCGATGGCCTTGATCGCAGCGACGGTCGACGCAGCGAACGACCTGGGCTGGGGGTTATGGGATGTGCGCCAACAAGGCGCAGACATCGACGTCGTGGTTCGGCACAGCCCATTCGCTGCCGGCTGGCTCGCTGCGCTCGGCCATGTAACTCACGATGCAGCTGCACCCACCGTGTGCGCGCCGATCCGCGGCATGCTCGCTGCGCTCGCGCAAACGCTCGGTGACGAATCGCCGCAAGTGCGCGAGCTGAGCTGCGCCGCGCAGGGCCACGCCAAATGCCGCTTCGTCGTGACTCGGGGGCGGGCTGCTGCGCCATGAACGAGGCTGCTACGCGCTGGGATGCGGCAGCGATTCGCGCGCTCGTGCAGCCGCACCAGGTGCACCGCGACGTCTACCTCGACCCCGACCTGTTCGCCCTGGAAATGCAGCGCGTCTGGTCGCGCGGCTGGCTCTTTGTCGGCCACCTGAGCCAGGTCCCGCAACCCGGCGATTTCATCACCGCGATGCTCGGCACGCAGCCGGTGCTGATGCTGCGCCAAGCCGACGGCACCGTGGCCGTGCTGCTGAACCGCTGCGCGCACCGAGGCGCGATGTTGACGAGGGAGTCGAGCGGCAACGCCGGGCGCACGCTGCGCTGCCCGTACCACGCCTGGAATTACCGCCTCGACGGCAGCCTGCTCGGCATTCCGCTGCGCGACGGCTATGACGCCGCGCCGTGCTTTGACGCCGCACCTGCCGCGAAGGGCCTCTCACCCTATGGTGAAGTGGCCGTGCACCGCGGTTTCGTTTTCGCCGCGGCGGCGCACGATGGCGCCGGGCCGACGCTCGCCTTCGCCGCCTGGGCGGGTGAACACCTGCGCGCGCTCGATCTGCTCGCGGACCGCTCGCCGCAGGGCGAACTGCAAATCGCCGGCGGCGTGCTGCGAACCATCGTGCACGCGAACTGGAAGGTCTACCTCGAAAACGTGAACGACGCGGTGCACCCGGTGAGCACGCACGCGTCGGCGAACGACGCCGCGCGCAAGGTCTGGGACGCATTGCCCGCGGCCACGCCGGCGCCGCTGGCGGTGCAGCAACTGCTGCCGTTCGGCGCGGGACATGAGTTCTTCCAGCGCATGGGCGGGCGCGTCCTGCCGCACGGCCACAGCGTTCTCGGCACGCAGTACAGCATCCACACCGGTTACGCGGCGATTCCGGGTTACGCCGAACAATTGCGCGCCGCGCACGGCGAGGCACGCGCGCACGACGTGCTCGCTTTCACGCCGCAGAACGTCGTCTTCTATCCGTCGCTCGCGCTGAAAGGCGCGCCGCAGGTGTTGCGCGTGCTGCGCCCGCTCGCCATGGACCGCACGCTGATCGAGGCCTGGGCGTTCGAGCCGTTGGGAGCGCCGCCTGAATTGCTCGAAGCCGCGCTCACCTACAACCGCAGCGTGTTCTCGCCGACCTCCATCGTCGCCGCAGACGATCTGCACTTGTTCGAGTCGGTGCAGCGCGGCCTGGCGGCGGCGGCGAATCCCTGGGTGAGCCTGCATCGTGAGGCGAGTGCGGCGCCGCAGGCGCTGCCGGGCGACGTGAGTGGTGTCGACGAAGCGCTGCTGCGCAACCAGTACCTCGCCTGGTTGGACGCAATGACTGCGGCCGAACCGCAATGAAGCACGCCCCGGATACTGCAACGGCGTGGCCACCGCGACCACGTCGAGCGGCGACCTCGCCGCGTTGCGCAGCCGCTGCCGGGTCGCAGGCGAGGGCGTCAGCTTTGACCTCGCAGGCGAGGCCGAATTGATCGAGTTGCTTCGCCAGCTCGCGCGCGACGCACGCGCCTGGCCGCCACACGCGACCGGATCGCCGCATTGCTCGGGCTGCGCAGCGGCCAGCGCGACGCACGCGTCGACGCCGCGCTGCGCCTGCTGCTCGAGTCGCGCGGCGAGCCGTTGCCCGTCGCTGCGCTCGCGGCGCACGTCCGCCTGTCGCCTTCGCGCTTTCAGCACCTGTTCAAGGCGCAGACGGGCGTTCCGTACAGGCGCTTTCGCGCCTGGAGCCGAATGCGCGCTGCGCTGCGCTGCGCGCTCGCCGGCGCCAGCTTGACCGACGCCGCGCACGACGCGGGGCCGACCCCTGAGCCAAACCCGAATCGAAAAAACACCTCAGCCGGTGGATACTCGTCGCAGCCCAAGGAAAATCAATCCGTGATCACCGCCACCCCCTCAAGCGACGACTTTCGCGACAAGCTGATCCGCTACGGCAGCGATTTCTATCCGGAAATCGTCGAGAAATCGCAAGGCTGTTACGTCTGGGACGCTGCGGGCAAGAAGATCCTCGACTTCACGTCGGGCCAGATGTGCGCCACCGTCGGCCACAGCCACCCGAACGTCGTCGCGGCGATCAAGAAAAGCTGCGACACGGCGCTGCACCTTTTTTCCGGAATGATTCCGCGCAGCGTCGTGCAGCTCGCCGACGCGATCGCCAAAATCGTTCCCAAGCCGCTGCGCAAGTCGCTGTTCCTCAACACCGGCAGCGAGAGCAACGACGCGGCGATCAAGATGGCCAAGCTCTACACGGGCGGCTTCGAGGTGGTTGGTCTCGGCGGTTCGTGGCACGGCGTCACCGGCAACGCGGGGTCGGTGTCGTTCGCGAGCGACCGCAAGGGCTACGGCCCGGGGATGCCCGGCGCGTTTGTGTTGCCAGAGCCGAACGCGTACCGCTGCCCGGTGCGGCATTGCCGCGACACCTGCGACCGCACGTGCATGAAGGTCGGCTTCGAGCTGTACGACATGCAGTCGAGCGGCGCGCCGGCGGCGGTGATCGCCGAGCCGGTGATCAGCGCCGGCGGCGTGATCGTGCCGCCCGAGGGCTACTTCAACGCTTTGCAGGCCGAAGCGAAGAAGCGCGGCATGCTGCTCATCTTCGACGAAGCGCAAACCGCTTTCGGCAGGCTCGGCCACTGGTTCGCCGCGTCGCACCTGGGCGTGACGCCCGACCTCATGACGGTATCGAAAACGCTCGGCGGCGGAATGCCCCTGGCCGGTGTGATCACGACCGATGCGATCGAGCAGCGCTGCCACGAGCGCGGCTTCGCGTTCTACACGTCGCACGTCTCCGACCCGCTGCCCGCGACGATTGGCCTGGCGGTGCTCGAGACGATCGAGAAAGAAAGCCTGCTGCAGCGCAGCCGCGACATGGGCGAGTACCTCGCCGCCGGCCTGGCGCAGTTGCAGAGCCGGCATGAAGAAATCGGCGAAGTGCGCGGCATGGGCTTGCTGCGCGGAATCGAACTCGTGAAGAGCCGCGAGACGCGCGAGCCGTATCACGCGCTCGGCGGACTGACGACAAAACGCTGCCTGGAGCTGGGCCTGAGCATGAACATCCGGCGCCGGCCCGAGCGCGGCTCGGTGTGGCGAATCGCGCCGCCGCTCACGGTGGCAAAGGCTGACATCGATCTGGCGATGACGATCTTCGACCAGGCGCTGAACGAATCGAAGGCCGAACTCGCCAGAAAACCGGCGCCTTGAGCCGCGGGCAGGCCTGAACCATTTTTCTCGACGGCAATTCAACTCTGAAGTGAGGATCACGACCATGTTCAAGAAGCTTCTACGGTTCGCAGCCACCGGCATCGCCGCACTGCTTTTGCTCGGCACCGCCCAGGCCGACACGCTCGCCGACATCAAGCAAAAAGGCGTTCTCGTCGTGGGCAGCAAGGCCGATTACCGGCCGTTCGGCTTCCTCGACCCCGCAGGGAAGATCGTCGGCTTCGAACCCGATCTGGCGGCTGACATCGCGCGGCGCCTGGGCGTGAAGCTGGAGCTCGTTCCTGTCGTCGCGTCGAACCGCATCCAGTTCCTGCAGCAAGGCAAGATCGACCTGATGATCGCGACGACGAGCGACACGGCCGAGCGCCGCAAAATCGTCGACTTCGTCGACCCCAACTACTACGGCTCGGGAACCAACGTGCTCGCGCCGAAAACAGCCGGCCTGAAGAGCTGGGCCGACCTGAAGGCGAAGAAGGTGTGCCTGATCCAGGGCGCTTTCTACAACAAGGAGCTGCAGGAGAAGTACGGCGTCGAAGGCGTCGCCTTTCCCGGCACGGCGGAAGCCTACGGCGCGCTGCGCAACGGCAACTGCGTCGCGTTTGCTTATGACGACACGGCGATCGTCGGCGAAATGCTCAAGCCCGAGTGGAGCGGTTTTGACATGCCGCTCGATTCGATCCTGTTCGCGCCCTGGGGAATCGCGGCGAAGAAGGGCGAGAAGGGCTTGGTCGATGTGGTCGCGGCTGCGACGATCGACTGGCACAAGACCGGTTTCCTGCTCCAGCTCGAGAAGAAGTGGGGAATCAAGACGACGAAGTTCGCCGAAGAGATGAACGCCAAGTACAAATAACAGCAACGTCGGCGCGCCGCCATTGGCGGCGCGTCACGGCGTGCGCGGCGGTGCGCCTTTGCGGCGCAGCGCATCGAGGGGACCCATGCAGAGTTTCTGGGACTGGTTCAGGGCGCTCAACGACGCCAGCGGAATCAATCTCACTATTCTTTACGACGCGTTCGATCGGCAGCGCTTCGTCAGCGGTTTGCTGATGACGATGCGCCTCGCGGCGATTTGCATCGTCGCGAGCGTGCTGATCGGCGTGATCGGCGCGTGGCTGCAGGGTTCGCGCCTGAAACTCACGCGCAAACTCGTCTACTGGTACATCCAGTTCTTTCGCAATACGCCGCCGCTCGTCCAGATCTATTTTTTCTACTTCGGCATCGGCAGCCTGCTGTCGACGAACGGCGCTTCCGGACAACCGGTGCCGATCGTCAGCAACGTCACCTGGGCGATCATCTCGCTGTCGTTTTTTGCCGGCGCGTTCAACGTCGAGATCTTCCGCGCCGGCGTCGAGGCGGTGCCGCGAACGACGATCGAGGCCGCCGAGTCGCTCGGCTTCACACGCCTTCGCACCTACCTGCTCATCGTGCTGCCGCTCGCGTTTCGCATCAGCCTGCCGGCGCTGAACAACAACCTCGTGAACCTGGTGAAGACGACGACGCTCGCCTACGCCATCGCGGTGCCGGAGATGCTTTACGTGACGAGCCAGATCTGGTCCGACGCGCTGAACGTTCCGGAAATGATGAACGTGCTGCTGCTCATGTATTTCGTGCTCGTCGGCTCGCTCGTCTGGCTGATGCACCGCTGGGAACGCGCGATTCATGTTCCGGGGTTCGGGGCATGAGCCGGCGCACTGCGCTGGAACCAGGCCTTGCCGGGCGGGACCGACCTGCCGGTGCTGCTGCCCGCGGCCACGCGCCTCGCGCAAGCCGCGCGCGCGCGAGCGCAACGCAGGTCACTTCACGCTGCGCCTGCGCGCCGAGCACGGCGTCGCGCTGTTCGTGATGTTCCTCATCGCGTGCGGCGCCGCGCAGGCGCAAAGCGCGGCCGGCAGCGCGTCGATCTTCGCGACGATCTGGAAGTGGACGCCGCTGCTGCTGAGCGGCTTCGCGTTCAACCTCGCGATCAGCGCGTCGGCGATGCCGATCGGAACGCTCGCGGGAATGTTGCTCGGCTTCGCGCAGATCTCGCTGCACGCGCCGGTGCGCAAGGGCGCGTGGTTCACGACGCACTTCTTTCGCAACGCGCCGTGGCTCGTGCTGCTGTTTTATTGCATGTTCCTGCTGCCGTTTCAAGTCACCGTGTTCGGCGTGACCATCCCGATTCCCGACTGGCTCAAGGCGACCTTCGGCCTGTCGCTTCCGGTGATGGCGAACGTCTCTGAGATCGTGCGCGGCGCGCTGCAGTCGATCCCGACTGCGCAGTGGGAGTCCGCTGCGTCGCTCGCGTTCACGCGCCGCCAGACGATGTGGCAGATCATCTTGCCGCAATGCATCAAGCGCATGTTGCCGCCGTGGATGAACCTCTACGCGATCCTCACGATGGCGACCGTGCTCACCTCGATCGTCGGCGTCGCCGAGGTCATGACGCTCACCGCCCGCGTGCTCAGCGCGGAGAACCGGCAGGGGCTGCTGCTGCCGTTCTACAGCTGCGTGCTGCTGCTGTTCTTCGCGTACTGCTACCCGATCGCGCGCTGGACGGTGCGCCTGGAAGCGAAGTACGCCGTCGAGCATTGATCGAGCGAACGAATGAGCGCCATGCAAGCCATCGTCAGCATTCACGACCTGCACAAATCCTTCGGCAACGTCGAGGTGCTGAAGGGCGTGTCGATGGACGTTGCCAAGGGCGACGTGGTCTGCGTCATCGGCCCGTCGGGCTCGGGCAAATCGACGCTGCTGCGTTGCATCAACGGCCTGCTTCCCTTCCAGCGCGGCAGCATTCGCGTCGGCACTTTCGACGTGCAGACGCTGAAGACCGACGCGCACAAGATCGCGCTGCGCAAGGTCGTCTCGATGGTGTTCCAGCAGTACAACCTGTTCCCGCACAAGACGGCGCTGCAAAATGTGATGATGGCGCCGATCCACGTGCTGAAGGAGGACAAGGCCGAGGTCCGGGTTCGCGCCCTGGCGCTGCTCGACAAGGTGGGACTGTCGGCGAAGGCCGACGCCTACCCGGGCGAACTCTCGGGCGGCCAGCAGCAGCGCGTCGCGATCGCGCGGTCGCTCGCGATGCACCCGGACGTGATGCTGTTCGACGAGATCACCGCGGCGCTCGACCCCGAGACCGTCAAGGAAGTGCTGAACACGATCCGCGCGCTCGCGAACGACGGCATGACGTGCATCCTCGTGACGCACGAAATGCGCTTCGCGCGCGAACTCGCCGACACGGTTTATTTCACCGACGGCGGCGTGATCGTCGAATCGGGCCCGCCGGCGGAGCTGTTCGACCGGCCGCAGATGGAACGCACGCGGGCGTTCCTGTCGCAGATCCTTTAGGGCCAGCGTCGTCGACTGCCGTGCGCTACTCCGTCTTCTCGCTCGCCCGCCAAGCCCTCAGCCGGCACCGCCACTGGCCACGCGCCTGGCGCGAGGCAAAGCCGCAAAAGCACTACGACGCGGTGATCATCGGCGGCGGCGGCCACGGCCTGGCCACCGCCTACTACCTGGCCAAGCAGCACGGCTTGAATCGCATCGCGGTGCTCGAAAAAGGCTGGCTCGGCGGCGGCAACACGGGGCGCAACACGACGATCGTGCGCTCCAACTACCACTTGCAGCCGAACGCCCATTTCTATGAGTTTTCGCTCAAGCTGTGGGAAGGCTTGTCGCAGGAGTTGAACTTCAACGTCATGTACAGCGCGCGCGGCGTGCTCAACCTCGTGCATTCGCCGGCGGACATGGACGCGGCGCTGCGCCGCGGCAACGCGATGCGCCTGAACGGCATCGACGCGAAGTTCCTGTCGCGCGACGAGGTCGAGGCGATGGTCCCGGGCCTCGACTGCTCGCTGCACGCGCGCTTCCCGATCCTCGGTGGCCTGCTGCAACCGCGCGGCGGCACCGTGCGTCACGACGCAGTGGCGTGGGGCTACGCGCGCGCTGCGGACGCGCTGGGCGTTGACATCATCCAGCAATGCGAATTGACGGGAATCCGCATGCAAGGCGGCGCGGTGAGCGGCGTCGACACGTCCTTGGGTTTCATCGCCACGCCGAAAGTCGGCATCGCGGTCGCCGGCCATTCGAGCCAGGTCGCGGCGCTTGCGGGGATCCGGCTGCCGATTGAGTCGCACGTGTTGCAGGCCTTGGTCACCGAGCCGATCAAGCCCGTGCTCGACACGGTCGTCACCTCGGGCGCGGTGCATTTCTACATCAGCCAGTCCGACAAGGGCGAGCTCGTGATGGGCGGCGACCTCGACTTCTACAACTCGTACGCGCAGCGCGGCAACCTGCCCGCGATCGAGCAGACCGTCGCCGCGTGCCTTGCGCTGTTTCCCAGCTACGGGCGCCTGCGCATGATGCGCACCTGGGGCGGGATCATGGACATGACGCTGGACGGCAGCCCGATCATCGGCAAGCTGCCGGTGCGCGGCCTCTACATGACGGGCGGTTGGTGCTACGGCGGCTTCAAGGCCACGCCGGCGTCGGGCTTCCTGCACGCGCACACGATCGCCCACGACGAACCGCACCCTCTGAACGCCGCGTTCACGCTCGAGCGCTTTGCGCAAGGGCGCATGATCGACGAGAAGGGTGCGGGGCCTTATGCGTGGGCGCATTAGTGTGAGGGGTGGCGCAGGGGCGGCTTTCGGCCCGTTGCTGTCCTTCGAATGTCTGCAATGCGGGCAGCTGTCCGAGCGGCGCGGCAGGCGGCACCCGCCGGGGGCTCATGCTGGGGCGGTCTGCGCTTCGCTCCGACTCCGCTGCGGTGCTCGCTCTCGGGTCGCGCCGCGAACTCGCTTCGTTCGCTGCGCTCACTACGCTCAAACAGGCGCGGCGAGTCAGACTGTGGAAGCGCGCTGCGCGCGCCGACCCGAGAGCTGCGCTCCTCGCCGCCCCAGAAATCGCCCCCGCCGGGTGCCGCCTGCCGCGCTACGACCGACTGGTTCTCTGCGAAGCGAACCCGAGGCGAAACCGGGCGTGCGTGCCAAGTCAGATTGCGTTCTAGTCCCGAAGTGCTGGGAGTTGCGGGGAAACGTTTGGTTTGCAACGCGAGGCACGAGGGTGGTGGCGCGGCAGGCGGCTACCCGCGGGGGCGATTTCTGGGGCGGCGAGGAGCGCAGCCTTGGAGTCGACGCGCGCAGCGCGTATCGTACATCAAACTTCGCCGCGTCTGTCTGAGCGCAGTGAGCGCAGCGAACGAAGCGAGTTCGCGGCGCGACTCCGAGGCGAGCACCGCAGCGGGGTCGGAGCGAAGCGCAGACCGCTCCAGCATGAGCCCCCGCCGGGTGCCGCCTGCCGCGCCGACTCGGACAACGGCACGCACAGCCAACGTTCAAACGGCAGCACCGGGCCGAAAGCGCGCCTTGGTTCGATGGCCCCCTGTGCCGCGAGGTGCTGGGTGCGCTGTCGAGGGACGAACGTGAGCGCGGATCCACCATGCTGCTGATCCCTTGCCCCTGGTGCGGGCCGCGCAGCCAGGTCGAATTCACTTACGGCGGCGATGCCACGCTGGTGCGCCCGGCCGACGATGCGCCGGAGCCGGCGTGGTTCGAGTACATCTATCTGCGCGACAACCCGCGCGGGCCGCACGACGAAGCGTGGTGGCATAGCGCCGGTTGCCGCAGCTGGTTCAAACTGCGGCGCGACACGCGCACGCATGACATCATCGGCAGCGCCCCCATCGGCGGCGTCCTTCCGGGAACGCCGCCGTGACGCAACCGTATCGCCTTGCATCCGGCGGCATCGTCGACCGCTCGCAAACGCTGCGCTTCGAGTTCGACGGCACCGGCTTTGAGGGCTTCGCCGGCGACACGCTCGCTTCGGCGCTGCTCGCCAGCGGCGTGCACCTGCTCGCGCGCAGCTTCAAGTACCACCGGCCGCGCGGTGTGTTCAGCGCAGGTAGCGAGGAGCCCAATGCGCTGGTCCAGCTCGCGCGCGGCGCGCGCACCGAGCCGAACGTGCGCGCGACGACGCTGGAGCTCTACGACGGCCTCGTCGCAGCGAGCCAGAACCGCTGGCCTTCGCTGCGTTTGGACATCGGCGCGGTGAACGACTTGATGTCGCGCTTCCTGCCCGCCGGCTTCTACTACAAGACCTTCATGTGGCCGCCCACGCCGGCCTGGTGGCTGAAGTACGAACATCTCATCCGCCGCGCCGCAGGAATGGGCCGCGCCGCGTTGGAGCCCGACCCCGACCGCTATGAACATCGCCACGCGCATTGCGACGTGCTGGTCATCGGTGGCGGCTTGGCCGGGTTGGCCGCAGCGCGCGCCGCAGCGCACGCCGGAGCGCGAACCATCCTGTGCGACGAGAACCCGTGGTGGGGCGGCGGCGTGGGCGCCGAGGCCTCGTCGATCGACGATCAACCGGCTAACCAGTGGGTCGCCCGGACGCTCAGAGACCTCGGCGTTCAGGCCGACGTGACGCTGCTGCCGCGCACCACCGCGTTCGGCTATTACGACGGCAATCTGATCGGCGCGATCGAACGCGTCGCCGACCACCTCGCCGCGCCGCCGCCGCACGCGCCGCGGCAACGCTTCTGGATGATCCGCGCCAAGGCGGTAGTTCTCGCGAGCGGCGCGCACGAGCGCGGCATCGCTTATGCGAACAACGACGTTCCCGGCAGCATGCTCGCAAGCGCCGCGGCGACTTACGTGCAACGCTACGCTGTGCGGCCCGGCAAGCGCGCGCTTGTCTTCACGAACAACGACGGCGCGTACGGCGACGCGTTGGCGTTGCACGCGGCGGGCGTGGAAGTGGCCGGCATCGTGGACGTGCGGCCCGAGTCGCGCAGCCCCGGCAGTTGGCCAGCGCGCGCGCGCGACGCAGGCCTCCCGGTGCTGAACAGCGCAGTGGTGACGAACGTGCGCGGCGGGCAGCGCGTGGCCTCTGCGCAAGTTGCACCCCACGCCGGCGGCACTGCGACGACGATCGCTTGCGACCTGGTCTGTGTCTCGGGTGGTTGGAACCCTGCCGTGCACCTGTTCTCGCAGGCGCGCGGCAAGCTGCGCTATGACGACGCGCTTGCCGCTTTCGTTCCCGACACATCGCCGCTGCCCATTGTTCCCGCCGGCGCGGTGAACGGCTGCTTCGACGCTGCGGGTGCACTCGTCGAAGGTCACGCCGCCGGCGCCGCAGCCGCCCAGCACGCGGGCATATCCGCGTCATCCGCTGGTGCGCCTTCACCGCGGGCGCCGCAAGCAGCGCCGCAACCGCGCGCCGCGCTCCAGGCGCTCTGGGCCGTTTCTGCGCCGGCGCCGGGTGCGAAGCGCTTTGTCGATCTGCAAAACGACGTCACCGCAGACGACGTCGCGCTCGCCGCGCGCGAGGGCTATCAGTCGGTCGAGCATCTGAAACGCTACACGACGCTTGGCATGGGAACGGATCAGGGCAAGACGAGCAACATCGTCGGCCTGGCGCTGATGGCGGAGCAGCTCGGCGTCGCGCTGCCGCGCGTCGGAACGACGACGTTCCGCCCGCCGTACACGCCCATCACTCTGGGTGCCGTGCCGGGGGCCGAAAGCGGCGTGCACGTCGAACCCACGCGCACGAGCGCGATGCATGCGTGGCACGCCGAGCACGGCGCGCGCTTCGTCAACGCCGGCTTGTGGAAGCGCCCGCATTCGTACCCGCGCGCCGGCGAAAGCGAAGACGACGCTGCGAACCGCGAAGCGCTGAACGTGCGCGCGAATGTCGGCGTCGTCGACGTGTCCACACTCGGCAAGATCGAACTCCAGGGGCGCGACGTCGCCGAGTTCCTGAACCGCGTCTACATCAACCGCTGGGATAACCTGGCCGTGGGCCGCTGCCGCTACGGCGTGATGTTGCGCGACGACGGCATGGTGTTTGATGACGGCACGACGTCGCGCCTTGCCGCCACGCACTACCTGATGACGACGACGACCGCGAATGCGGCGAAGGTGATGCAGCACATCGAGTTCCTGCTGCAGGCGGTGTGGCCGCAACTCGAGGTCTACGCCACGTCGGTCACCGAGCAGTGGTCGGCGGCGGCGCTGTCGGGGCCGAAGGCTCGCGACGTGCTGGCCTTGCTCGTCGACGTCGACGTCTCGAACGCGGCGTTCCCGTTTCTCGGCGTCGCGTCGTGCGGTGTTCGCAGCGCCGCCGGGGCGATCCCGGCGCGGCTGTTTCGCATGAGCTATTCCGGCGAGCTCGCGTACGAGATTCACGTTCCCGCGGACCGCGGCCTTCACATGTGGCAAGCCGTTCTCGCCGCCGGCGCGGCGCTGGGCATCATGCCCTACGGCACCGAAGCGATGAGCACGCTGCGGATTGAAAAAGGCCATGTCGTGGTCGGCGCCGAAGCCGACGGCCGCACCACCGCCGACGACCTGGGCCTGGCCAAGCTCGTGAACCCGAGCAAGTGGTGCGTCGGCAAACCGCTGCTCGGCCGCGCCGGGCTTGTTGCAGCGGACCGCTGGCAACTCGTCGGCCTCACCGCGCTGGACGGCGCGCGCATGCCGCGCGGCGGCAAGATCGTCGCCGACCCCGACCATGCGCTGCCCAATCCGATGCTGGGGCACGTGACGTCGTGGTGCTTCAGCCCACACTGCAACGCGTGGATTGCGCTCGCGCTGCTCGCCAACGGCCGCGCGCGGCATGGCGAGCAGCTGTGGGTCGTGTCGCCGCTTGCCGATGCCAAAGCGCAGGTGCAGGTCGGCGCGCCGTGTGTCATCGACCCGGATGGGGAGCGTTTGCGTGGCTGAGCTCATTGGCCTTCATCGAGTCGGCGCGATGGCGCCTGGCCACTATGGAGCCGACCGAGTCGGTTGTCGCATTCACGGGGCGACGCTCGGTGTGGTGTGGAACGTGCAGGGCGATCCCACGCGCACGTCGGTGATCGCCGAGGTGGAACAACTGTTCGGCGTCACGCTTCCGCTCGATCCCAACACGTCGCAGCGAAACGATGATGCTGCGCTGCTCGCCTTGTGGATCGGGCCGCGGTCGTGGTTGCTGATCGATGGCGCTGCGTCCGGGCGCGCTGCAGCGTTGGTCGACTTCGACACCAAGCGCGACAAGCTCAACGCCAGCGGCGCCGCGCTCTTCGACGTGTGCGCGAGCCGCGTCGCCTTCACGATCCGCGGCGCGAACGCGATCGAGGTGCTCGCGGCAAGCTGCCCACTCGACTTCGATGCGCGCGTTTTTGCGCCGGGCGCCTGCGCGCAAAGCGTTCTGGGGCGCAGCAGCGCCTTGTTCTACCGGCACGCAGCGACGCCGGGATTCACCGTGATGGTCGCGCGCAGCGTTGCGGCGGATGCTTGGCGCACGCTGTGCGTTGCGGCGGCCGCGTGGGGGTATGAGGTCGGGGCGGCCGCAGTGTTCGACGCCGGTTGAATCGCGACGCAACGCGCCGGCGGGGTCGGACCCACGCCGTGCTCTCTTCGATGCCTTCGAGCCCAAGTCGCGCAGTCCGGTCGTTCGCCCCGAGTGCTGTCAATGACTGCATTGCGTACAATGCGATCTCACCCAGGAGCTTCCAATGGCCACCCTCACCATTCGCGATCTGGACGAATCGCTCAAGCGCAGTCTCCGGATGCGCGCCGCAAGCCGGAACCGCTCCATGGAAGAGGAGGCGCGGCAAATCCTGCGTGCTGCATTGCTCGAGTCACCGGTTCCGTCCAAGGATCTGGCCTCTCGCATCCGCGCTCGGTTTGTCGGTCTGGGTGACGTGGCGTTGGGCGTGCCCGCGCGTGAGCCGGTGCGCACCCCGCCGAGCTTCGGTGAAGATTCGAAGGCCGTTCGTAGCGCCCCCTCCAAACGCCGGGCGCCGCGGCGCGAATGAGCGTCCTGCTCGACACCAACGTCCTCTCCGAACTCCTGCGCGCGCGGCCCGACGCAGCGGTGCTCGCTTGGGTCGCGTCGCAACCTGCAGACGGCCTGTTTGTGAGCGCGGTGACCCAAGCCGAGATGATGCTCGGGGCGCGTCTGCTGCCTGCCGGCAAGCGGCGTCAACGGCTGGAACAGGCGCTCGAGGCGATGTTCCTCGAAGACTTCGCCGGCCGCGTCCTGCCGTTCGATGCAGGCGCCGCCGCCGACTACGCCGCGGTCGTTGCCAGCCGGCGCAGCGCAGGTACGCCGATCTCCCAGTTCGATGGCCAGATCGCAGCGATTGCACTGAGCCATCGTTTGGGCCTGGCCACACGCAACGTCTCCGACTTCGGGGGCTGCGGCCTGGCTTTGACGAATCCCTGGGACTTTGACTGACGAGCTCGACCAAGGACTTCGTTCGTTGGTCAGCCTCGAATCGCTGCGCTATGCGGCTCAAATGGCCCACACCGCCCACCGCTAGACTGCGCAACGACTGCGCCGTGTTTGCCACGGCCGACCGGTGCTGAACTTGAGTGAAGAGGAGCCGAAGATGCCGACCACCCGCCCGCTCACCCGCGAGGACGCCTTGAAGTGGGACGCGGAAGACACCCTCGCGCCGTGCCGCGAGCGCTTTGCCCTGCCGCCGGGCGTGATCTACCTCGACGGCAATTCGCTCGGCGCCTTGCCCACGACGGTGGCGCCGCGGCTGCAGCGCGCCGTCGAGCAGGAGTGGGGCGTGGGCCTGATCCGATCCTGGAACGACGCCGATTGGTACCCCGCGCCGCAGCGCGTCGGCGCGCGCATCGCGCAGCTGGTCGGCGCCGCGGGCGACGAAGTGATCGTCGCCGATTCGACGTCGGTGAACCTGTTCAAGGTGTTGACCGCGGCGCTGCGCATGCGCCCGCAGCGCAAGCGCATCCTCGGTGAACTCGGCAACTTCCCGACCGACGGTTATGTCGCCGGCGGCGTGGCCGAGTTGATGAACGCCGAGTTCGTTGCGGTCGCGCCCGAAGCGGTGCTCGGCCGCATCGACGAGAGCGTGGCCGTTGTTTCACTGACGCACGTGAACTACAAGACCGGCCGCCTTTACGACATGGCCGGCATCACACGCCGCGCGCACGAGGTGGGCGCGCTGGTCGTGTGGGACCTGTGCCACACGGCGGGCGCGATGCCGTGCGAACTGAACCGCTGCGACGCCGACTTCGCGGTGGGCTGCGGCTACAAGTATTTGAACGGCGGGCCCGGTGCACCAGCGTTCGTTTTCGTCGCGAAGCGTCACCAGGCGGGTCTGCAGCAGCCGCTCACGGGCTGGCACGGCCACGCGCGGCCGTTCGCCTTCGTCGACGGCTACGAGGCGGCGAACGGCATTGATCGCATGCTCGTCGGCACGGCGTCGCAGTTGGGCCTGATCGCGCTCGAAGCGGCGCTCGAGGCGTTCGACGGCGTGGACCTGCAGATGCTGCGCCGCAAAAGCCTGGCACTGACCGACCTGTTCATCCGCCTCATCGACCAAGCAATCAGCGACCAGGAGTTGACCGGCTTCGGCCTGGCGACACCGCGCGAAGACGCGCTTCGCGGCAGCCAGGTCTCGCTCACGCACGGCGCAGGGCTACGCGATCATGCAGGCGCTCATCGCGCGCGGCGTCATCGGCGACTTCCGCGCACCCGACATCCTGCGCTTCGGCATGGCCGCGCTCTACGTGCGCTTCGTCGACGTGTGGAACGCGGTCGCGGAATTGAAGGACGTGATGGCGACGAAGGCCTGGGCGGCGCCGCAGTTCCAGCAGCGCAAGGCGGTCACGTGAGCGCAGCCCACACGAGCGGTGGCGTGATCCCCGGCAAGGCCGCGCCACGCGGCAAGTATTCGCACATGAAGCGCGCCGGCGACTTCCTGTACGTGTCGGGCACCAGCTCGCGCCGGCCCGACAACACGCTTGCCGGCGTGAATGTCGACGCCAGCGGCGCAACCGTGCTCGACGTGCGCGCCCAGACGCGTGCCGTGCTCGAGAACATTCGCGACATCCTGCGCAGCGCCGGCGCTGATTTATGCGACGTCGTGCAGGCGCAGAGCTTCCTCGTCGACATGGCCGACTTCGCCGGCTACAACGAAGTCTGGGCCGAGTTCTTCGGCGGCGACGGCACCGACCCGCCGACACGAACGACGGTCGCGGTGCGTGAATTGCCGCACCCGCACCTGCTGATCGAAATCAACGCCGTCGCGTACAAGCCTCCAGTGCCGGCTTTTCAAAGCGGGAACGGTCCATGATCGACATGCACTCGCACTTCTTCCCGCCGATCACGCGCGCGCAGGCGCACGCGGCGGACCCGGAGCGCGCGCCCTGGCTGCGCGTCGACGCGGACGGCCAGACCGGGCAGATCATGCTCGGCGACCAGCCGTTCCGGCCGGTGAACCGTGTGTTGTGGGACGCGCACGCGCGCGTTGACGGAGCTCGACGCGATGGGCGTGCAATTGCAGATCGTCTGCGCAACGCCCGTGATGTTCGGCGACAAGTGGGACGCCGCACGTGCAGCGGACTGGGCGGCGCAGATGAATCAGCACGCGCTCGAATTTTGCGCCGCGCATCCGACGCGCCTCAAGGCGCTCGCGCAGGTGCCGCTGCAGGACTTGCGGCTTGCCTGCGCGGAAGCGACGCGCGCAGCCGCCGCGGGCTGCGTGGGCGTGCAGATCGGCAACCATGTCGGCGACAAGGACCTGGACCACGAGCAGCTCGCCGACTTCCTGGTCCACTGTGCACTGAGCAACATCCCGGTGCTTGTGCACCCGTGGGACATGATGGGCGCGAGTCGCATGAAGCGCTGGATGCTGCCTTGGCTCGTCGCAATGCCGGCGGAGACGCAGCTCGGCATGGTCTCGCTCATCCTCTCGGGTGCGCTCGAGCGCATCCCGAAGTCATTGAAGATCTGCTTCGCGCATGGCGGCGGCTCCTTCGCCTACCTGCTCGGCCGGGTCGACAACGCGTGGAAACACCGCGACATCGTGCGCCAGGATTGCCCGCAGTTGCCCTCCAGTTACGCGCAGCGCTTTCACGTCGACAGCGCCGTCTTCGACGCCGGCGCGCTGCGCTTGCTCACCGACGTGATGGGGGTGGACCGGGTGATGCTCGGTTCGGACTACCCGTTTCCCTTGGGCGAGCAGCGCATTGGCAAGCTCATCGGCGACGCCGACTTCCTCACTCGGGACCATCGGCAGCGCCAGCTGGGCGGCAACGCGCGGGCCTTCTTCGCGCTCTGACATGGCCCCGCCTCGCGCTTCGCAGACGCCGTGGCGCGACCTCGACGCCGCTGCGCGCGAGCGCGAATACTCGCCGAGCTCGTGCATCGGCGGCAACTACCAACCCTTTCTTCAAGCGTACGCCGATCGCAGCCGCGAGGCGAAGCTGCGCACCCCGGGGCGGCTCGACCTGGCGTACGGGCGGCGGGCGTCGCAACGGCTCGACCTGTTCGTCCCGGCGACAGTGCTCGGTAGCTCAGAGGCACCGCCGCTGCTTGTTTTCATTCACGGCGGCTACTGGCAGGAGCTGTCGAAAAGCGAGTCGGCGTTTGCCGCGACGCACTGCTGCCAGCAAGGTCTTGCCCATGCCGTGTTTGACTACACGCTCGCACCGCACGCCAGCGTGGCGCAAATGGTCGGCGAATGCCGCGACGCGGTTGCGTGGTTGCGCACCAACGCCACCCGCCTGGGCTTCGATGCGCAGCGCATCGTCGTCGCCGGGAGTTCTGCCGGCGCGCACCTGGCGGCGATGGTCGCGCTGCCGCAGGCGCGCGGCGCCGGGGCCGGCGCGCCCAACGTTCAGGGCGCAATTCTCGTCTCGGGGATCTATGAACTCGAACCGCTGCTGGGCACGTCGATCAATGAGGCGCTCGGCTTGACTCCGCAAGGCGCACGCGAGGTGAGCCCGGCGCTCTGCGAACTGCCAGGTTTTCCGCCGAGCATCGTCTGCTGGGGCGAGGTGGAAACGCGCGAATTCAAGCGCCAAAGCCGCGATTTCGCGGCGCAGCTCGAGCGCGCGGGGAGCCGCTGCCAGGCGTTTGAAGTGCCCCTGCGCAACCATTTCGACGTGATCCTCGATCTGGCCGATCCGGCAACATTGCTCGGCCACGCCGTCGCTGAGCTGATGCATTCGATCTGACAAGACCCCTATGCCGACCTACCGACCCCAAGTCCCGACCATCGTCGACCCCGCAGGCGTGCAGCCCGGAATCGGCGCGCGGCCGATGCCCGTCACGACCGACGAAACGCGTGCCTACACGGCGCAGACGACGGGCGGCAAACCGCTCGTCGACTTCGCCGGGACGAGCAACCCTTACGTCGACTACCAGAGCATCGACCTGTTGTTGTCGCTGCAGCACCCGCGAAGCGAGGGCTATGACGAGATGTGCTTTTTCGTCATGGGCCAGGTCAAGGAGTTGCTGTTCAAGGCGCTGCACTTCGAGCTCTACAACGCGCAGCAGCGGCTCAAGGCGGATGAGATCGAGAACGCGCTCGAGATCTTCGTTCGTGCCAAGGCGATGGTCGAATACATCGCGCGCTCGTGGGACGTGCTGTCGACGATCACGCCCGAGGGCTTCAACCAGTTCCGCGACACGCTCGGCACTGCCTCAGGCCAGCTCTCGTTCATGTACCGGCATGTCGAGTTCATCCTCGGCAACAAGAACGCGCGGCTGGCGAGTGCGTTTCGCAACATGCCGCATGTCCGGCCGGCGATGGAGCAGGCGCTGAACTCGCCGAGTCTTTACGACGACGTGATCGCGCT
Source organism: uncultured beta proteobacterium (assembly GCA_963775015.1). Lineage (GTDB taxonomy): Bacteria > Pseudomonadota > Gammaproteobacteria > Burkholderiales > Burkholderiaceae_C > JAEMQF01. The sequence goes on from CAVZHI010000007.1 coordinate 89,375, forward strand.
TCTGAAGCGCGAAGGCCATGCGATCGGCGCGGAAGCCTTGCAACGTGACTGGTCGGAAACCTACACACCCAACGCATCAGTCGAACAAGCGTGGCTGCAGGTCTACGCGAACCCGACGCCCGGCAACAAGCTCTATCGGCTCGGCGAGTCGCTGATCGCGCTCGCGGATCAGCTGTCGCAGTACCGATGGCGCCACTTCGTTTCAGTGCAGCGAATCATCGGCCTGAAACCCGGCACCGGCGGATCGGCGGGTGTGGGCTGGCTGCAGCATGTCACCGAGCATCGCTTCTTTCCGGAGTTGTGGTCGATCCGCACGATGTTTTGAACTCGCATTGCCGTGCCATGCAACGCCGGTATAGCGGTTTTCCGAGGGTCGGTGCCCAGCGCATGAATTTGCACCGTGGCACCCAGGCCAGGGACGACGAGCCGCAATAATGCGGCATGGCCGAACGATCATTCGCTGAGGAAGTCAAGAAGCTGCGCCTGGGGCAAGGCGAGGTGTTCAGCGGCGAGGGCATCCTCGCCGTCACCAAGGCGCTGCTCGAATCGGGTGTCGCCTACGTGTCGGGCTACCAAGGCGCGCCGATCTCGCACCTGATGGATGTGCTCGCCGACGCGCAGGACATCCTCGTCGAACACGGCATCCGCTTCGAGAACAGCGCGAGCGAAGCGACCGCCGCGGCCACACTCGCGGCGAGCGTGAACTACCCGCTGCGCGGCGCGGCGACGTTCAAGAGCACGGTCGGGACGAATGTCGCGAGCGACGCGCTCGCCAACCTCGCGTCGGGCGGCGTAACGGGTGGCGCGCTCATCATCGTCGGCGAAGACTACGGCGAAGGCAGCTCGATCATGCAGGAGCGCGGCCACGCGTTCGCGATGAAGTCGCAGATCTGGCTGCTTGACCCGCGGCCGAACCTGCCAGTCCATCGTCGCCGCGGTGAAAACCGGCTTCGAGCTGAGCGAGATCAGCCACACGCCGGTGATGCTGCAGCTGCGAATCCGCGCCTGCCACGTGCACGGCCAGTTCGTTGCCAGCGACAACCGGCGTTCGCCCTACACGCTTGCGCGAAGCGATGGAGCATCCGCGCCGCGACACGAGCCGAATCGTCCTGCCGCCCGCAAGTTTTGCGCACGAAAAAGAGAAAGTGCAGCAGCGCTGGCCGGCGGCGGTGAAGTTCATCCAGGAGCGCGGCCTGAACGAGTTCTTCGCCGACGGCGCGGACGACGTGGGAATCATCGTCCAGGGCGGTTGCTACAACACGCTGCTGCGCGTGCTGGAACGTCTCGAGATGGCCGACGTGTTCGGCAACTCGCGTGTACCGCTCTACGTGATGAACGTCGCTTATCCGGTGATCGACGCCGAAGTGCTGTTCTTCTGCGAAGGCAAACGCGCCGTGTTGCTGGTCGAGGAGGGGCAGCCGAACTTCATCGAGCAGAACATCGCCAGCATCCTGCGCCAAGGCGACGGCGTGACCGTCCTGCACGGCAAGGACCTGCTGCCGATGGCGGGCGAATACACGGCGGCCGAGGTGTTCAAAGGCGTCGGCGAATTCCTGCGGCGTTACGACAAGATCGACGCTGCAGTCGCTGCGCCGCGGGCGGCGGTGGCAAATCCAGGCCTCAAGCCCTTGGCCGAGATCGTGCACACGCGCCCACCGGGCTTTTGCACCGGTTGCCCGGAGCGGCCGATTTTCACCGCGATGAAACTGCTCGAGCGCGAGATCGGCGAGCACCATGTGTCGGCCGACATCGGCTGCCATTTGTTCTCGATCCTGCCGCCGTTCAACCTCGGCAATACGACGATGGGTTATGGCCTGGGCACCGCGGGCGCGTCGGCGATGAATTCGCCGGGCGGCGCCGCAACCGTGAGCGGGATCGCCGGCAAGCACGAGAAACGCGCAATCAGCCTGATGGGCGACGGCGGCTTCTGGCACAACGGCCTGACGAGCGGAATCGCGCACGCCGTGTTCAACCGCTCCGACAACCTGACCGTGATCGTCGACAACAGCTACACGTCGGCGACCGGCGGGCAGGACATTCTGTCGTCCGACGCAGCGAACCCGACGCGAAGCACCGGCCACGCGATCGAAAAAGCGGTGCGTGGCGTCGGCGTGCAATGGGCGCGGACGGTCGAGCACACCTACGACCTCGCCGCGATGAAAGCCGCGTTGAAAGACGCGCTGACGACGAAGGAACGCGGGCCGAAAGTCGTGATCGCGCGCAGCGAATGCATGCTCAACAAGCAGCGCCGCGAGAAGCCGCTCGTTCGGGCGGCGGCGGCGTCGGGCAAGCGCGTGGTTCGCGAGCGCTTCGGCATCGATGCCGACACGTGCACGGGCGACCACTCGTGCATCCGCCTGTCGGGTTGCCCGTCGCTGTCGATCAAGGCGAACCCCGATCCGCTGCGAACCGATCCGGTCGCGACGGTTCTCGACTCCTGCGTCGGCTGCGGTCTGTGCGGCGAAGTCGCACACGCCGCCGTCTTGTGCCCGTCGTTCTACCGGGCGCAGATCGTCAGCAACCCGACGCCGTGGGACCGCTGGCGCGAACGGATTCGCGGCGCCGTGATCGGCTGGCTGCAACAGCGGTCCGCGGCGCGGCGCGCGCGCTTTGCGTTCTGAGCGAACATGGACAACCCGGCACAACCGATCAAGATCGCAATCCTCGCCATGGGCGGCGAGGGCGGCGGCGTGCTTGCCGACTGGATCGTCGTCTCTCGGCGAACAGAACGGTTTCATCGCGCAGACGACGTCGGTTCCCGGCGTCGCGCAGCGCACCGGGGCGACGATTTATTACGTCGAGCTCTTTCCCCGCGACGTCGCAGAAGCCGCGGGCGCCGCGCCGGTGCTCGCGCTCATGCCGCTGCCGGGCGACGTCGACATCGTTCTCGCGTCCGAACTCATGGAAGCGGGGCGCGCCGTGCAGCGCGGCCTCGTGACGCCGAACCGCACGACGCTCATCGCGTCGACGCACCGCGTTTACGCCGTCTCGGAAAAGGTCGCGATGGGCGACGGCCGCAGCGACAGCGCGGCGCTGCTCGCGCAGGCGCAAGCGGCGGCGCAGCGTTTCGTCGGCTACGACATGGCGCACGCCGCTGAAGCCGGCAACAGCGTCATCAGCGCGGTGCTCTTCGGCGCGCTCGCCGGGACCGGCGTGCTGCCCTTGACACGCGAACAGTTCGAGGCGACGGTGCGGCGCGGCGGTGTCGGCGTGAAGGCGAGCCTTGCGGCGTTCGGCAAGGCGTTCGAGCGGATTGCGTCGGGCGCCGCGAACCCGCCGGCCGAGCCTGCTGCCGCCGCGACAAGCACAGCCCAGCCCATGCTGCCGCGGTCCGCGCACCCCGCCGTGCAAGCGCTGCTCGACGAAGCGGCACGGCGCTACTCGGGCGAGACGCTCGCGGTCGTCATCGAAGGCCTGCGCCGCCTCGTCGACTACCAGGACCCGGCTTACGCGGCGATGTACCTGAGGCGAACCGGCGCGGTGCACGCCGTCGAGCGCGAGAGCGATCCGGCGTCGACCCTGCTCACGCGCGAAGTCGCGCGCCACCTGGCGCTGTGGATGTCGTACGAAGACACGATCCGCGTCGCCGACCTGAAAACCCGCGACTCGCGCTTTTCGCGCGTGCGCAGCGAAGTGCGGGTCGGCGCCGATCAGGTGCTGACGATCAACGAATACATGCACCCGCGTCTCCAGGAAATCGCCGACACGCTGCCGGCGGGAATCGGGCGCTGGTTGCTGCGCACGGCAGGCGTGCGGCGTGTTGTGGAGCGCTTGGCAGCGAAGGGGCGCGTCGTGCAGACGAGTTCGCTGCGCGGCTACCTGATGCTCTACGCGCTCGCCGGGTTGCGCCGCTGGCGGCGCGGCACGCTGCGTTTTGCGCAGGAGCACGCGCGCATCGAAACTTGGCTCGCCGACATCCGCGACGCCGCGGCAACCGACCTCGAACTCGCGATAGAAATCGCACGCTGCCAGCGCCTCGTGAAAGGCTACGGCGATACGCACGAACGCGGCCTGCGCAACTACGCAACCTTGCGCAGTGCATGGAAGAAGAATGGGAACGCCGAACCGGCAGGCGTCGCTGCCAGCACCTTGGCGAGCCTGCGCGACGCCGCACTCGCCGACGATCAAGGCGTGGCGCTGCGCGCAGCGCTGCAACGCCTCGCGCCGAACTTGCAGGAGGGCTGAACGTGGAGCCGCAGCGCAACTATCGAAACGATCCGAACACGATCGCCGCACTCGTTCGCGACACCGAGGTTCACAAGGACTGCTACATCGACGCCGAAGTCTTCGCGCTCGAGATGGAGAACCTGTTCGCCAACGCCTGGGTTTACGTCGGCCACGCGAGCCAGGTGCCGAATTCAGGCGACTTCTACAGCACGACGGTCGGCGACCAACCCGTCGTGATGGTTCGCCACTCCGACGACTCGCGTGCGCGTGCTGCACAACCGCTGCGCGCACAAGGGCGTGCAGGTCGCTCCCGAGGGCCACGGCAACACGGGCAAGTTCTTCCGCTGCCCGTACCACGCGTGGACGTACCGCACCGACGGCAGCCTGCTCAATACGCCGCTTCGCGAAGGTTACGCGAACACCGGGTTCGAGGCGTGCGAAGCGAGTCGCGGCATGGCCAGCGTCGGTGCAGTCAAGGCGTACCGCGACTTCGTGTTCTGCCGGCTGAACCCGAACGGCATCGGCTTCGAAGAGTTCTTCGGCGAGTCGCTGTCGACGCTCGACAACATGGTCGACCGCTCGCCGGAAGGCAAACTCGAAGTCGCGGGCGGCGTGATGCGCTACATGCACCGTTGCAACTGGAAGATGCTCGTCGACAACCAGACCGACACCTGCCATCCGATGGTCGCGCACCAGTCGTCCGCCGGAACCGCGGTGCGCGTCTGGCAGGAGGCGCCAGCGGGGACGCCCAAGCCGATGGCGGTCGAGCTGTTCGCGCCCTTCGTCAATCCGTATGAATTCTTCGAGGGCATGGGGATACGCGTCTGGGAGAACGGCCACGGCCACACGGGAGTTGCCGATTCGATCCACGCCGCGTATTCCCCGTGCCGGGCTATGGGGAGGCGATGGCCGCTGCGTACGGCGAAGACCGGGCGAAGAAGATCCTCGGCGAGGTGCGCCACAACACGGTCTACTTTCCCAACATCATGGTGAAGGGGCCGATCCAGATGCTGCGGATCTTCAAGCCGCTCGCCGCGGACCGCACGCTCGTCGAGTCGTGGACGTTTCGCCTCAAGGGTGCGCCCGACCTGCTGCTCGAGCGAACGCTCATGTACAACCGGCTCGTCAACGCGTCGACATCGATGGTCGGCCACGACGACCTCGAGATGTACGAGCGTGCGCAAGTCGCGCTGCATTCGCGCGGCCGTGACTGGGTGAACGTCGGGCGCCTGTTCGACCCGGCGGAAAAAGGCCAGGTGAACGTCGCGACGAACGGCACCAACGAGTGGCAGATGCGCAACCAGATGCGCGCCTGGGTTCGGTTCATGACGGTGCACTCGGGTCATCCCGGCGAAAGCCGGGATCCACGGCTTCGAGATTGCGCGTCGTCCAGCGGTGGATCCCGGCTTTCGCCGGGATGACGGAGTCACAGGACTGCAAGCATGACGAACCAGCAACTCATCGACTTCGTCTACGCCGAAGCGCGCCTGCTCGATCAACTGCGTTTCGACGCCTGGTTGAACCTGTTCGCCGAAGACGGCGTCTACTGGATGCCGCTCGCACATGGGCAGACCGACGCCAAACTGCACGCGTCGCTGATGCATGAGGACAAATTGCTCCTGAAAATCCGCGTCGAGCGCCTGCACGGTGCACGAACGTTTTCGCAGCAACCGCGCAGCCGCTGCCACCATTTGCTGCAGGCGCCGAGCGTCGAGTCGCGCGACGACGCTGCGGGTGTCTACACGACGCGCACCGCGTTCCACTACGTCGAGACGCGTCGCGACGAGCAGACCCTTTACGCCGGCTGGGCGACGCACACGCTCGTCGTGGATCAGGGCGAGCTGCGCATCAAGCTCAAGCGGGTCGACCTGGTCAACTGCGACGCTGCGTTTGGCAGCATTCAGCTTTTCATGTAGGGCGCCGCGTGACACCACCTCACGCCACGGTGGCCGGCGCGTTCGCGGCGTCGGCGACGCGCTTCCCGAAGCTGCCGTTCTTCGACGTCGTCCCCGAGACGGCGGCGGCGTACGCGATCGAAGCCGGTGCGCTCAGCTACGCGCACGCGCAGCAGCGCATCGTCGCGCTTCGCCAAGCGTACGCAGACGCCGGCTACGGGCCGGGGCATCGGGTCGGGTTGTTGCTGGAGAACCGGCCGGCGTTCTTTCTGCACTGGTTCGCGCTGAACGGCCTGGGTGTTTCCGTCGTACCGATCAGCGCCGACCTGCGCGCCGCGGAACTCGAATACCTCGTCGGCCATTCCGAAATCGCACTCGCGGTCGCGCTGCCGCAGCGCCACGCCGACTTACGCCGCGCCGCGGCGGCGGCAGGGCGGCACCTCGACGTGATCGCCGATGGTGATCTGCCCCCCGCAGCGCCGACATGCGTCGCACAAGGTGCGCCCGACGACCTGAGCGAATGCGCGCTGCTCTACACCTCAGGCACGACGGGTCGGCCCAAGGGTTGCATCCTGCAGAACCGCTATTTCCTGCACGCCGGGCGCTGGTACCTGAGCGTCGGCGGGCTGTGCGTGCTGCGCGAAGGCGAGGAGCGCATGCTCACGCCGCTGCCGGTGACGCACATGAACGCGATGGCGTTCTCGACGCTCGCGTGTGTGCTGAGCGGCGGATGCCTGATGGTGCTGGACCGTTTTCACCCCGCGACCTGGTGGAACACAGTGCGCGAGTCGCGCGCGACGGTCGTGCACTACCTCGGCGTCATGCCGTCGATGTTGATGAAGGCGGCGCCGAGCCCAGACGATGCGCGCCACGCCGTGCGCTTCGGCTTCGGCGCCGGTGTCGACAAGGCCTTGCACGCGCCATTCGAAGCGCGCTTCGGCTTCCCCCTGCTCGAAGGCTGGGCGATGACGGAAACCGGCGCCGGCGCGGTGATCATGGCCAATGCCGAGCCGCGCTGCGTGGGATCGAGTTGTTTCGGCCGCGAGAGCGGCGATGTGCTCGCACGGATCGTCGCCGACGATGGCACCGAAGCGGCCGCCGGCGAACCCGGCGAGCTGCTCGTGCGCCGCGCCGGGCCCGACCCTTGCTTCGGATTTTTCGCCGGCTACCTGAAAGACGCCGCAGCGACGGACGAGGCGTGGCAGGGCGGCTGGTTCCACAGCGGCGACATCGTGAGCCGCGATGCGCAAGGCTTGCTGCACTTCATCGACCGGCGCAAGAACGTGATCCGGCGCAGCGGCGAGAACATCTCGGCAGTGGAAGTGGAGAGCGTATTGAGTCAATGGCCCGAGGTGAAGGCGTGCGCAGTGGCGGCAACGCCGGACGAACTCCGCGGTGACGAAGTGTTGGCGTGCATCGTCACGCACGAGCCGGTTCCTGAGGTTGAGCGCGAGGCGCTGGCGCAGCGCATCGTCGCGCACGCACTCGATCGGCTCGCGTACTACAAGGCGCCGGGGTATGTCGCCTTCGTGAACGAACTGCCGCTCACGCCGTCGCAGAAGATCCAGCGCGGCGAGATGAAGGCGCTCGCGCTTGCTTTGCCGGGGCAAGCGCACTGCATCGATACTCGTGCAATGAAGAAGCGACAAGCGTGACATGAGGCTTCGAACTCACGCGTTGGGGCGTGTGGCTGCTGACGGCGAAAGGGCGCGCTTTTCGCTCACGCTGTCTCGTTTCATGCGTCAAGAAGCGCGCCAGGCACGGTGAAGCAACTCGCATGACATCGGCACGCAAGGGCTACGAGGGCGTTGCCGTCGCCGTACCGGTCACGGTGCCCTATGTTCGCTACGCGACGCGCGGCGCGATGTGGTTTGTCGGCCAGGCGCTGGCCGCGCTCATCAAAGAGAGCGGCGTCGGGAAGAGCGAGATCGACGGCCTCACGGTGAGCAGCTTTTCACTCAGCCCTGACACCGCAGTCGGTGTGACGCAGCATCTTGGTCTCAGTCCGCGCTGGCTCGACCATCTGCCCAACGGCGGGGCGTCGGGTGTGATGGCGCTGCGCCGCGCCGCGCGCGCCGTGCAGGCGGGAGACGCGAGCGTCGTCGCGTGCATCGCCGCCGACACGAACCATGTCGACTCGTTTCGCCTCATGCTCGGCTCGTTCAGCGGCTTCGCCCGCGACGCAACGTATCCATATGGTTCGGGCGGACCGAACGCAATTTTCGCGTTCATCACGGCGAACTACATGCGGGAGTTTGGCGCGACGCGCGAAGACTTCGGCCGCATCTGCGTCGATCAGCGGACCAATGCGCTGGCGTATGGGTCGCGAGTGTTCAAGAAGCCGCTTCTTCTCGACGACTACCTGAACGCGCGGCCGATCGCCGAGCCGATCCACCTTTTCGATTGCGTCATGCCTTGCGCCGGCGCCGAAGCGTTTCTCGTCATGAGCGAAGCGCGCGCGCGCGACCTCGGCCTGCGCTACGCGACGCTGCGCGGCGCGATCGAGCGGCATAACGCGTTTGCGGACGATCCGATCATGGTGCGCGGCGGCTGGCAAGTTGACCTGCCCGAGCTTTACGCCATGGCGGGCAGCAAGCCGGTCGACATCGACTTTGTGCAGACCTACGACGACTATCCTGTCATCGTCATGATGCAGTTCGAAGACCTTGGGTTTTGCGCGAAGGGCGAAGGCCCGGCGTTCGTTCGCGCGCACCGGATGACGTTTGACGGCGACTTTCCGAACAACACGTCGGGCGGGCAGCTTTCGAGCGGCCAGGCCGGCGCGGCGGGCGGCTTCATCGGCATGACCGAAGCGATCCGTCAGCTCACCGACGCCGCGCCCGGGCGCGCGGTGCCAGACGCGCAGCTCGGCCTGGTGAGCGGCTTTGGCATGGTGACGTACGACCGGTGTCTGTGCACCGGCGCGGTGATCCTCGGGCGGGCGTCATGACGATGCCGCTGCTGAAGCCCAAGCGCAAGAACCCGGTGCGGCGCACGCCGCAGATGAACTTGCCGCCTTGGGGACGCAGCAGGGTTGCGCTCGGCCTCACTGTGGCCGCGGCCGAGGGCCGCTTCGAGTTGCAGGTGTGCGACGACTGCGCCACGGTGCAGTACCCGCCGCGCGAAGCGTGCAGCGCGTGCGTCTCGCCGCGCCTGAAGTGGCGCGCGCAAAGCGGCGCGGGCGAATTGCTCGCGGTGACGACGCTGCACCACAGCAATGATTTGTTCTTTCGCGAACGCCTGCCGTGGCGCTTGGGCCTCGTGCGCCTGGACGCCGGGCCGACGCTGATGGTTCACCTGCACGGCGACGTCGGCGACGCGGGAATTCGCGTCAAGATCGGCGCACGCCTGGACCGCGCCGGCCGCGCCGTCGTGATCGCATTTCCCGCTACGGAGACTCCGAACATGGCCGACGACACAATGCTGCGCGAAATGACGTGCGACCCGAAACACCGCAAAGTCCTCGTCAGCGACGCGATGACGGGCGTCGGCCAGGCGCTCGTGCGCGCGCTCATCAAGGCCGGCGCCGACATCGTCTGGGCGGGGCACGCCGAACCGTGGAAGCGCCACGGCAGCGGCCTGGACGACATCGCCGCGTTGCCGCAGGTGAGCCTCGTTCCGCTGGACCTGACGAACGCGCGCTCCGTGACCGAACTCGCGGGCGAGATCGGCGGCAAAGTCGACATCGTCATCAACAATGCCGAAGTGCACCGCACGTTCGGGATTTCCGCAAGGCGCGGCACCGACGCGGCGCGCGCCGAAATGGACGTCAACTACTTCGGCGCGTTGCGCCTGGCGCAGGAATTCGGCCCGGCGCTCATGAGCCGCGCGGCGGACGGCGCGACCCACGCCACGGCGTGGGTGAACCTGCTGTCGATCTACGCGCTCGCCAATTTCCCGCCGCACGGCACCTACAGCGCGAGCAAGGCGGCCGCGCATTCGCTCGCGCAATGCCAGCGCGCCGAGCTGCGCGCGGCGGGAATCCGCGTGATCAATGTCTTCCCCGGGCCGATCGACGACGAATGGAACCAGAACCTGCCGCCGCCCAAGCTCACGCCCGACGCGCTGGCGAGCGCCGTGATCAAGGCGATGCGCGACGGCGTGGAAGACGTCTACCCGGGAGACGTGGCGCAGGAATGGCTCGAGCGCTGGCGCGAGAACCCGAAAGTGCTCGAGCGCGAACTCGCGGCGGGAGGATGAACCCGTGAACAACTCCGCCGTCACCCCGGCGCAAGCCGGGGTCCACCGTCAAGCGGTGCAACCATGACCCCAACCCAACTCCTGTCCGCCCTCGCCGAAGCATTGAACACCGGCGGCGTGCGTGTCATCGACCTCACACAGACGCTCACGCCCGAGTTTCCGCAGATCGCGCTGCCACCCGAAATGGGCCAATGCTGGCCGTTCCGCATCGAAGAAGTGTCGCGCTACGACGAGCGCGGGCCGGGCTGGTACTGGAACAATTTTTCCTGCGGCGAACACACCGGAACGCATTTCGACGCCCCCATCCACTGGATCTCGGGCCGCCACTTGCCGAACAATGCAGTGGACACGATTCCGCCGCAGCACCTCGTCGCGCCTGCGTGCGTCATCGACTGCCACGTGCAGGCGCAGGCCAACCCCGACTACCTGATGACGGTGGCCGACATCGAGGCCTTCGAAGCCGCGCACGGCCGCATCAGCGCCGGGAGCTGGGTGCTGATGCGCACCGACTGGAGCAAGCGCCAGGACCCCGAGCAGTACCAGAACTTCGACGAGACCGGCCAGCACACGCCCGGGCCGAGCAGCGAAGCGGTGCAGTTTCTCGTCGATCAGCGCGAAGTGCTCGGCTTCGGCTCGGAGGCGATCGGCACCGACGCCGGCCAGGGCTATCACTTGCGCCCGCCTTACCCCTGCCACTACTACATGCACGGCGCGGGGCGCTACGGTTTGCAGTGCCTGACCAACCTCGATCAACTGCCGGCCACCGGCGCCGTGCTGATCTGCCCGCCGCTGAAAATTCAGCAAGGCAGCGGCAGCCCGCTGCGCGTGCTCGCGCTCGTCGGGAGCTGAAGCGATGCAGGAGCGCGGTATTGCCCTCGTCACCGGAACGAGCACCGGAATTGGCAAGGTCATCTGCGAACACTTGCTGGCAAGCGGCTACGAGGTGATTGCGATGGCGCGCCGCTCCACCGACATCACGCACCCGCGCCTGCACGCGATCAGCGTCGACCTGGCAGACCGCGCCGCGACAGCCGCCGCAGCGCGCGATGTGGCGCAGCGCTTCAGGATCACGACGATCGTGCACAACGCCGGCGTCATCCGCCCGGCGCTGCTGCCCGACGTGCAGCTCGACGATCTGGACACCCTCGCCGAACTGCACCTGGGCAGCGCGATCGCGCTCGTGCAAGCGGCGCTGCCGGCGATGCGCGCGAAGCGCTTCGGCCGCATCGTGCTGCTCTCGTCGCGCGGCGCGCTCGGCCTCGCGACGCGCAGCGTCTATTCCGCCACCAAGGCCGGAATGATCGGGATGGCGCGCACCTGGGCGCTGGAGCTCGCGGCAGACGGCATCACGGTGAACGTCGTCGCGCCCGGGCCGATCCGCGGCACCGAGATGTTCCATCAGGTCGTTCCCGCGGAGAGCGAGCGCGAACTCAGGCTCGCCGAAGCGATTCCCGTGAAGCGGCTGGGAACGCCGGAAGACGTGGCGCGTGCGGTGGACTTCTTCGTCGAGCCCGGCAACAGCTTCGTCACCGGGCAGGTGCTCTACGTGTGCGGCGGGGCGAGCGTGGGGAGCGTGACGATCTGAGGGGAAGCGCGTCGTCGGCCCCGCGAGTTACCCGCGCCGCAACGCCACCTCGAAGCCGCGCGTCACACCCGGCCGCGCCATCAAGCGCCTCGTACCAGCGCTTCACGTTCGGGAACTCGGCCAAGTCGACCTTGTGCCGTGGATGGCGCCAGGCCCAGCCGAGGATCGCGAAGTCGGCGATCGACAGCCGCTGGCCGGCGAAGTACTCGTTCGTCGCCAGGCGTCGATTGATCACGCCGTAGAGCCGGCGTGTCTCGTTCATGAAGCGCTGCAGGCCGTAAGCGCGGTCCACCTCGCTCTCGAGCGCGATGAAGTGGTGCACCTGGCCGGGTATGGGGCCGAAGCCGCCCATCTGGAACATCAGCCACTCGAGCACCGGCACCTGCGCGCGCGCTTCGTTCGGCCAGAACTTGCCGCTCTTCTGGCCGAGGTAAATCAGGATCGCACCCGACTCGAAGACGCTGATCGGCGCGCCGCCCGGACCGTCCGGATCGACGATCGCCGGGATCTTGCGGTTCGGGCTGATCGCGACGAACGCCGGGTCGTTCTGCTCGCCCTGCGTGATGTCGATCACGCGCACGTCGTACGGCAGGCCCATTTCTTCGAGCGCGACGCTGATCTTGCGTCCGTTGGGGGTATCGAATGCGTAGAGTTGGATCGTCACGGGGGCTCCCTGGGAGTCGACTCAAAGCGTCGCGCGATCGGTCGCGCGACGTGCGAGTGTGCAACATGCGGGCGCGCGACGCACCGGGTTGTGCCCTGTGGCGCGAGGCTGCGGCCCCGATGCGCCGGGTTCGGTGGGAGGAGCCGGCTCAACCGAAGCGACTCGCCGCAAGGCCGCCCAGGAACAGCAGATTTGCCAACCCGATGCCGCGAAACGGCACGCTGAACCAGTAGCGCCAACCGAGCCAGAGGTAGGCGAGCAGGACGACCACGCCCAGGCCGCAGAGGAACGGCGAGCCGAACAACAGCGCCGGCTGCCAGACGGCGAGATGGATGTAGATCAGCCCGAACAGAATCGCACCGAGGGCATGGCTCGCGTTGAAGCCGATCCAGGCGCGCCAGATCGTCGTCTGGCGCGTGATTTGCAGGTGCCCTTTTTGCATCGCGTCCTGCAGCGCGGGGTAGCGTGGCCGCAGTTTCGTTCCGACGAACGTGTAGACGAGGTGCAACAGGCCCAGCGCCAGCATGATCGCTGCGCCAAGGCCGATGAGCAAAGAGGCAAGCATGTTGATGAGGACTCCCGGAGGCTTGCATTGTCGGCGCGTCGAACTGGCGGTCGGCGCGCTCGAACCCGGGGCCTTCAATCCAGGACGGTCGTGCTCAGGTCTTCCTGCGCCGCGCGCACGCGCGGCTGCGCGGTCTGCTCGAGCTGGGTGACGATCAAATCGTTCACTTCGTCGCGGTGCGTCAGCGGCAGCATGTGGCCGGCGCCGCGAACCGTTGCCACTCGTGCGCCCCGCAGCGTGGCACTGAGGCGTTCGCAAATGCGCTGCGCCGCGAGCACGCTGCGGTCGCCGCACAGGATCAAGGTCGGCATCGCGACGGATCGATAGGCGTCCAGCTGCGCCGGCTCGTGCAACGCCGCGTGAAAGTCGAGCGCGACTTTCGGTAGCTGCGCAGCGAGCGCGTCGCGTCTTGCCGGAGAGATCGCTTCCCAGGTGCCGGCGCCGCTCCAGAAGTCGACGAAGTGGCCGTAGCCCGCCGCGTAGTCGCCGCAGGCGAGGGCGTGGTGGACTTGTGCGACGACGTCGTTGATTTCGCGCAGACCGATCGCGTCGAACAAGTCGCCGCCGCGCAGCACATGGAAGGCGACGGGCTCGATCAGCGTCAGGCTGCGAACCCGGGCGCCGCAGGTGCGCGCGATGTGCAGCGCCACCGCGCCGCCGTAGGAGTGGCCGACGAGGTGCACCGGCTCGCCCACGCGCTGCAGCAGCGCCGCCAGCGGCGCCGCTTCGTGTTCGAGTGAAAACGCCTGCCGGCCGGGCCAGCGCGCGCCGGCGCCGTAGCCGTACAGGTCGGGCGCGATGACGCGGTAGTGCGGATCGAGCCTTTCGACGAGCGCGCGCCACTGGCCGCGCGACGAACCGCTGCAATGCAGCAACACGACGGGTTCGCCGTTGCGGTGGACTTCGATGCTTGACATGGTGAAATTGACTGAAGGGCCTTCGCAGGTGAGTGACCGCCGCACCCCGTGCGCGCGGGGCGGGCCGACCGCGCGGATGGGTGCGAGTTCGACCTGCCGTGCAGGGAGAATCGGAAACAGCGCGCAAAATGCGACATCCGCATCGCCCTTTTTTTTGGAATCGACGCCACCGACCGCAGCGCCCATGGATCCACAGCGCATCGATGACGAAGACGCGCACCGAATCGCGTCGACCCTCGCCGCGGCGCAGCGCGGCGACGTCCACGGCAGCGCCGAGCTGTTCACGCTGCTTTACAAGGAACTGCACCGCCTGGCACGGCGCCAGTTGCACGCCAACGGATCGGGCGCGACGCTGGGCGCGACGACGCTGCTGCACGAGGCCTACCTCGACCTGAGCCAGCGCGGCGTCGAGTTTCCCGACCGGGCGCGCTTCTTCGCCTACGCCGCGCGCGCGATGCGGGGCCTCATCATCGACCATGTGCGCGAGCGCCGCGCCGTGAAACGCGGCGGCGAGTTCCACCTGACGACGCTGAACACCGAGATCTCGGAATCGGTCGCGCAGCAGGACGACCTGACCGGCTTGGGCGTGGCGCTGGACGAACTCGCGGTCGCCGAGCCGCTGCTCGCCGAACTCGTCGAACTCAAGTTCTTTTGCGGCATGGGCTTTGCCGACATCGCGGACCTGCGCGGCGTGTCGGAGCGCACCGTGCAGCGCGACTGGCAGAAAGCGCGGCTGTTCCTGCGCTATACGCTCAGCGACGCCGGATGATCGAGGGGCGCGCGTGAAGCATGTCGACCCGGCGCGCTGGCGCCGCTTGTCGGCGCTGCTCGACGAGCTGCTCGATCTGGACGACGCGGCGGCGCGCGCTTCGCGCCTGGCGCAGTTGCGCCTCGAAGATGCGTCACTCGCTGCCGAGCTTGGCGAGCTGCTCGCGCAACAGACGCGCATCGACCAAGACCAGTTCCTCGCCGGCGCTGCGCTGGACGCTGCAGGCGCGGCGACGCTGGCGGGCCAGGCGATCGGCGCCTACACGGTGCTGGCACCGCTCGGCGCGGGCGGGATGGGCAGCGTCTGGCTGGCGCGGCGCAGCGACGGCCGCTTCGAGGGGCAGGTCGCGATCAAGCTGCTGAATCTGGCGCTGCTGGGCCGCGGCGGCGCCGAGCGCTTTGCGCGCGAAGGCCAGGTGCTGGCGCGCCTCACGCACCCGAACATCGCGCGCCTGCTCGACGCCGGCGTCAGCGACACCGGCCAGCCCTATCTCGTGCTGGAACACGTCGAGGGCGAGACCATCGATCGCTGGTGCGACGCGCGCGCGTTGGGCGTCGAGGCGCGCCTGCGCCTCATGCAGGGCGTGTTCGACGCCGTCGCGCACGCGCACAGCAAGCTGGTTCTGCACCGCGACCTGAAACCGGGGAACATCCTGGTGACGCGCGGCGGGCAAGTCAAATTGCTCGACTTCGGCATCGCCAAGCTGCTCGACGACGAGCAGCTCGCCGCACGCGAGACCGAATTGACGCAGCACGCCGGCCGCGCCTTCACGCCCGACTATGCGGCGCCCGAGCAGGTCGACGGTGGCGACGTGACGACGGCGACCGACGTCTACGCGCTGGGCGTGCTGCTCTACATGCTGCTCGGCGGCGTGCACCCGACAGCCAAGGCGACCGACACGCCGGTGCAGCGCCTGCGATCGGTCGTTGACACCGAACCCGAGCGCTTGTCGGACGCGGTCGCGAGGCGCGGCAGCGCCGCGCTCGCGCCAGGCGAAAACCCGCCGAAGCTGGCGCGCGCGCTGCGCGGCGACCTCGACAACATCTGCGCCAAGGCGCTGAAAAAACTCCCGGCCGAGCGCTATGCGACGGTCACGGCGCTCGCCGACGACTTGCGCCGCACGCTGGCGAACGAGCCGGTGAGCGCGCGCGCCGATACCTGGGCGTACTTGAGCGCGAAGTTCGTGCGCAGGCATCGTCTCGCGGTGAGCGCTGCGGCGCTGGTGCTGCTCGCGCTCAGTGCGGGAATCGTCGGCACGACGTGGCAGGCGCTCGAAGCGCAGCGCCAACGCGCCGATGCCTTGCTGCAGCGCGACCGCGCCCAGCTGCTGCTCGGGCGCAACGAGGCGATCGTCGACTTCATCGACATCATGTTCACCGATGCCCTGCCGGCCGGCCAGGCGAAGGCGATCCAGCACATGCTCGAGCGCAGCGAGCCCTTGATCGACAGCGCGTTTGCGGGCCGGCCGGCGCAGCAGGCCGAAGTGCTGCGTGTGCTCGCGTCGTACTACACGGCGCTCAGCCTGCCCGACAAACAATTCGAATTGTTGACGCGCGCGCGCGGCATTCTCGCGCGCGTGCCCGACCGCTCGCTGCGCGCGCGCCTGGATTGCGAACTCGCGAGTGCGGCGATGGTGATCGGCAAGGTCGACGATGCGAGCCGCATCCTCGAACCGTGGCTCGCCGATCCGACGCTCGAACCCGCGGTCGGCGCAGCGTGCTTGCAGACGCGGGCGCGCCTCGCGCAAAACTCGGCCGACGCCGCGGCGGCGTTGCGCTACGCGCAGGCCGGCCTGCAACGCTTGCGCGAGTCGCCCGATGCGGCGCCGCGGGTCGAGGCGACGCTGCTCGGCGACATCGGCTTTGCCCAGCACCTGGCCGGCCGGAATGCGCCGGCCGACGCGTCTTACCAGGCGGCGCTCGACCGCTTGCGCGCAATCGGCCGCGCCAGCAGTTTCGACGCGCACCGCTTGATGCTCGACTGGGGTGTGGTGCGCTATGCGATGAGCGACTACCGCGGCGGCCTCGCGCTCTTCGAAGACGTCTTGCACGTCGTGCAGAAGCAGGGCGGTGACGTCGTCGCGCCCGGCATCCTGGCGAACCGGGCGTTCGGTCTGGAACAGCTCGGCCGTTACGCCGAAGCGCTGCGCGGCTACGACGCGACGCTGGACGCCTCCAAGCGCAACGGCTTCGTCGGCGGGCAGGCGTACGCGCTGGTGGGCCGCGCGTCGGTGCTGACGGCGCTCGGCCGTGCCACACCTGCGCAAGCGAGCCTCGATGCAGCGGCGGCGCTGTCGGCGAATCTGCCGGCGACGCATTCGTCGCGGATCCGGCAGGCGCTGGTGCAAGCGCGAATCGACGTGGGGCGAGGCGACCTGGTCTCGGCCCACGAGCGCTGCAGCGGCGTGATCGACGCACTCTCGGCCAAGGGCAGCGCCACGCCGCCACTCGTGAGCGCGTATCGGCAACGTGCCGAAGTCGCGCTCAAGCGTGGCGAGCGCGCTGCGGCGCGGGCCGACGCCGACAAGGCGCTGGAACTCGCGCGAACCCTGCAAGGCAGCAACCCGCAGTCCGACCTCACGGGGCTGGCCGGGCTCATGCTCGGCCGTGTCCTGCGCGACGCGGGCGACGCGCCAGCGGCGCGCGCCGCCCTCGTTGCCGCGCACGCGCAGCTCGCGGGAACGCTCGGTGCCGAGCATCCGCAGGCGCGCCTGGCGGCGGAGCTGCTGGGCAAGAACTGACCCCCGCGCGCTCTTCGCCATCAGTGCGTCGCCGGGTGGCTGCTGATCGCCGGCGGTGACGCGTGCCGCTGGGGCTTGCAAAAAAAAGAATCATGGCGCGTGTCGGCTTTTGCGGGCCGAATCCGATCTTCCTGGTACGGCGGTTTGCAACTCGCGAATCGCGACCCCAGGAGATGGAAACGATGAAACCCGCCCTTTGGCTGCGCCTCGCGCTGTCGCTCAACGTGAGCGCCGCAGGCTGCACGATTCCGCTGCCGCAACCGGACGCGCTGCCCGCCGTGCCGATGGCGCTGCAAGCGCCTGCCGGCGCGCCGCTGTCGCACGTGTTGCACGCGCGCGGCGCGCAGATCTACACCTGCGCCGCGCTGCCGGGTCGGCCCGGCGAATTTGCCTGGGTGCTGCAGGCGCCGGAGGCCTTGCTGACCGACGCTGCCGGGCGCAGCGCCGGCAAGCACTACGCCGGCCCGACGTGGCAAGCGAACGACGGCAGTGTCGTCGTCGGGCATGTCAGGGCGCGCCACGACGCACCCGACGCAGGCGCCATCCCGTGGCTCTTGCTTGGTGCGGCCTCGGTCGGCCCCGAGGGCAGCTTCAGCGGCGTGAGCAGCATCCAGCGCCTGCAAACCGTCGGTGGCAAAGCGCCGACGCAGGCGTGCCAGCCCGACAGCGCCGCAGTTCGTGTTCCCTACCGGGCGGTCTACTACTTCTACAAGCTCGCCGCCTGATCGCGTCCCTTGCCCGGCTCAGCCCGGCTCAACCACACCCCTCGACTCACTCCACAAGGAAACCCACACCATGAACGACTCCAACGCCTTCATTGCTCTCAAGACGCGCCAGCAAAGCGCCTGGGCCAGCGGTGACTACGCGATCATCGGCACGACGCTGCAAATCGTCGGCGAACAGTTGGCCGAAGCGTGCGACCTGCGCTTTGACGAACATGTGCTCGACGTCGCCGCCGGCAACGGCAACGCCACGCTCGCCGCGGCGCGCCGCGGTTGCCAAGTCACGTCCACCGACTATGTCCCGGGCTTGCTCGAGCGCGGCGCGCAACGCGCGCGCGCCGAAGGCCTGGAAGTGACGTTCCAGACCGCCGACGCCGAGGCCCTGCCCTTCGCAGACGCGAGCTTCGACGCCGTCGTGTCGACGTTCGGCGTGATGTTCACGCCGGACCAGGTGCGCGCCGCGGCCGAAATGGCGCGCGTGTGCCGCCCCGGCGGACGAATCGGCATGGCGAACTGGACCCCGGAGGGGTTCATCGGCCAGTTGTTCAAGACGCTCGGCCGACACCTGCCGCCGCCCCCGGGGGTGAATCCGCCGTCGCTGTGGGGTGTGCGCGCGCACCTGGAAACATTGTTCAACGGCAGCGCCGCTGCCATCGCGATCACGCCGCGGCTGTTCAACTTCCGCTATCGCTCGGCGGCGCACTTCATCGACGTGTTCCGCACCTGGTATGGCCCGGTCCACAAGGCCTTTGCCACGTTGCCGTCCGACGCCGCGTTGACCCTCGAGCGTGACATGACCGATTTACTGAACCGCCTGAACCAGGGAGGTGCCGGCTCGCTCGTGGTTCCCAGCGAATACCTGGAGATCGTGATCACGCGCCGCTGATCCTCGCCCCGCGGCGCTGGCGCGGAGCGACGATTGCACCGATAGTCATTTCAGTATTGACAGAAACTGAGACGAGGCGCAGAGTCGGATGCATGGACCTCTCACCGACCCTCTCGAGGTTTGTCCTGCACTGGGGCGAAATGGGCGCGCGCTGGGGCGTGAACCGCACCGTCGCGCAAATCCACGCGCTGCTCTACATCACCGGCCGCCCCATGCACGCGGAGGAGATCGCCGACACGCTGGACGTCGCGCGCTCCAACGTCAGCAACAGCATCCGCGAGCTGCAGAGCTGGCGCCTCGTCAAGCTGGTGCACCTCGGCGGCGACCGGCGCGATCACTTCGAAACCTCGAAGCAAGTCTGGGAGTTGGTGCGCACTATCGTATCCGAGAGGCAACGGCGCGAGATTGAGCCGACAATCTCCGTGCTGCGCGAAGTGCTCGCCGACCCCGCAGTGAACAAGGATCCGGCCGAAGCGAAGCTGCGCATGCAGGAGACGCTCGAGCTGCTCGAGACGCTGACGGCGTGGAGCGATCAGATGCTGAGACTCGACACCGAGACGCTGACCAAAGTGCTGAAGTTGGGCGCGAAGATCAAGAAGTTGCTCGGCCAGGCGCCCGCGGATGGAGGAGCGCCTTCGCCCGATCGCAACGCCGCCCGCTGCTTCGGCCCCGCCGCGACGCGCTGAACATTTTTTTGCCACAATGTTTCTCTGATAACAGAAATGACTGCAAACATTCGCACACGCTACCCACTGACATTGCTCTATGACGCGGCGTGCCCGGTCTGCGCCCTGGAGATGGACCACTTGCGCTCGCGCAACGAACTCGGGCGGCTCGTGTTCGTCGACATCAGCGCGCCCGGATTCGACGCGCGGAAGTACAGCGCGAGTTGCGCCGAACTCGACGCAGAAATTCACGGCATCTGCGCCGACGGCACGCTGTTGCGTGGCATGCAGGCGCTGCGTCAGGCGTACGCCGCGGTCGGGTTGGGTTGGGTCCTCTGGATCACGGGCGTCGGGCCGGCGCGCTTCGGGTTCGACCGGGTCTACGGCGTCTTTGCGCGGCACCGCCGCAAGATCTCTCGCGTCGCCGCGCCTTTGATCGATGCGATTCGCAGCCATCGTGCGCGCGGGCTGGCGCGGCGCATGGCGAAGTGCCGGGACGGCGCATGCGTCGTTCCTGGCCACGCCGGCGCCGGCCGAACCCTGAAGGGAACATCATGAACGTCCTCGTCTGTGGCGCCAGCGGTTGTGTCGGCAGCGCGGTGGCGAGCGCCTTGCGCTCGCGTGGGCATCGCGTGATCGTGGGCGGGCGTGCGCAGGGGGATTCGCGCTTGACGATGCACGTCGACTTCATGCAGCCGCGCGCGCCGTCGGCTTGGGCGCCGCTGCTGTCGGAGCGTCGCGTCGACGTGATCGTCAACTGCGTCGGAATCCTGATTCCCTCGCGCGCGCAAAACTTCGAGCGCGTGCACAGCGCCGGGCCGATCGAGATGTTCCGTGGCGCGGCGCTCGCCGGGGTGAGCCGCGTGATCCAGATCTCCGCGCTTGGCGTCGGCGCCGATCCGCAAAGCCTGGCCACGCCCTACCTGCACAGCAAATTGCTCGCCGACGACGCACTCGCCGGGCTCGGCATCGATTGGGCGGTGCTGCGCCCGTCGCTCATCTACGGCCCCGGCAGCGCAAGCGCCGAGCTGTTCGCGACGCTCGCCAGCCTGCCCGTGATCAGCCTGCCGGGCGGCGGCGAACAGCAGGTGCAGCCGGTTCACGTCTACGAGCTTGCTGAAGCCGTGGCGCGCCTCGTCGAGCAACCCGGCGCATTGCGGTGCGTGCACGAGATCGGCGGCGCGGCAGCGCTCAGCTACCGCGAAATGTTGGCCACCTATCGCGGCGCGCTGGGATTGGGTGCCGCCCTGTGGCTGCGCCTGCCGATGGCGCTGATGCGGCTCGGCGCGAGCGTCGCCGAATGGCTGCCGCAAAAAGTGTTTTCGCGCGATACGCTGCGCCTTCTCGAACGCGGCAGCGTTCCCACGGTCAACGCGGCTGCGGCGCTGCTGGGGCGCGAGCCGACCCGCCTCGCGCGCGGACTGCAAACCACGCCGCCGACGCTGATGTTCGACTTGCGCGTCGAGCTGCCGCCCGCCGTATCGACGACGCTGCGCGCGGCACTCGCCCTGATGTGGATCTGTACCGCGCTCGTCAGCGCCCTGTTCCAGAGCGAATCCGGCGTCATGCACCTGCTCGCGCGCTGCGGGCTGACGGGGGCCGCCGGCCAGGTGGCGCTGCTCGCGTCGTGCACGCTCAACCTCGGTCTGGGTTTGTCACTGTGGCTGCGGCCTTCGTCGTGGACGTATGCCTTGCAAACCGGTGCCGTTCTCGGCTACACGTTGACCGCAGCGCTTCACATGCCCGAACTGGTCATCGACCATTGCGGGCCGCTGGTGAAGAACCTGCCGGTTTTCGGGTTGGTGCTCTTGTTGTGGCTGGCGCATGGCGCGCAAGGCAGCACGAGCGTGGCAGCGCGCCGCACCGTGCGCGCACCGGATCGCCCCAAATCAGGCGCCAAAAGCACCGTCTTCTCCGCCTCTGTGCCGCCGCGCACCCGTCTAGGATGATCCGAAGTCACTTGTCGGAGCTTTTGATGTCGATCAGAAATTGCGCACTCGTCCTCGGCGCCTTGCTGCTCAGTGCCTGTGGCGCAGAAGTCGCCGGAACCGCGGCAACCGTCGGCGCGCTGCAGGCGAAACAGGCGCAGCAAGCGCAGGCGCACCAGCGCGACGCCGAAAAACGCCTCGGCGAATCGCTGCAAGCCGTCGACGCCGCCGCGTCGGCCGCAGCGCGCGAATAACCCGCGCAATCGACCCCGCAGCCGCGGCGCGCCGCGCTGCTGCTACGCTGCGCGAAACGTTCACGAGGAAGCGCGCATGCAATTCACCCGTCTCGGCCGCACCGGCCTCACCGTCTCGCGCATCTGCTTGGGGTGCATGACGTACGGCGTTCCCGCGCGCGGCGCACACCCGTGGACCTTGAATGAAGAGCTGAGCCGGCCGCTGATCCGCCAGGCGTTGGAAGCGGGAATCAATTTCTTCGACACCGCGAATGCCTACTCCGACGGTACGTCGGAAGAGATCGTCGGCCGTGCGTTGCGCGACTTCGCGCGGCGCGACGAAGTCGTGATCGCGACCAAGGTGCGCTTCGGCTCGCGCAACGCGCCCAACATCGGCGGCCTGTCGCGCAAGGCGATCTTCACCGAGATCGACGCGAGCCTGAAGCGCTTGGGCATGGACTACGTCGACCTGTACCAGATCCACCGCGCCGACCCCCACACGCCGATCGAAGAGACGATGGAGGCGCTGCACGACGTCGTCAAGGCCGGCAAGGCGCGTTACCTCGGCGCGTCGTCGATGTTCGCCTGGCAGTTCGCGAAGGCGCAGCAGGTCGCGAAGGAAAACGGCTGGACGCGCTTCGTCAGCATGCAGCCTGAAGTGAGCCTGCTCTACCGCGAAGAAGAACGCGAAATGCTGCCGCTGTGCGTCGACCAGGGCGTGGGTGTGATCCCCTGGAGCCCGCTCGCGCGTGGGCGCCTCGCGCGCCCCTGGGGCGAGCACACGCCGCGCATCGCGAGTGACGCGTTTGGCGCGACGCTGTTCGAGCACACGGAGGAGAACGACCGGCAAGTGGCGCTCGCGCTCGCCGGCGTGGCTGCCGCACGCGGCGCATCGCGCGCGAGCGTCGCGCTCGCGTGGCTGTTGCGCAAGCCCGGCGTCACTGCGCCCATCGTCGGCGCGTCCAAGCCGGCGCACTTCGACGACGCGCTGGCCGCGTTGACCCTCGAACTCAGCGACGCCGAAGTGGCGACACTCGAAGCACCGTACCGGCCGCACGCCGTGGTTGGCTTCGACTGACAATCTGGCGCTCACTCGCATCGACCTTCACATCGGAGACCCCGCCATGACCACCGCCATCACCCCGAACGTGCCCGCCCACGCCGGGCTCGCGCCTCTCGGATCGCGCCTCGTCGACACCGATTCGCTGCCCTGGCAGGCGACGCGATTCCCCGGCATCGAGGTGAAGAACCTGCTCTTCGATCGCGCGAGCGGCCTGGTCAGTTCGCTGATCCGCATGGCGCCGGGTTCCGTCCTGCCCGACCATGAACATGTCTTGATCGAACAGACCTGGGTCATCGAAGGCCACCTCGTCGACAAGGCCGGCCCCGACGAAGGCATCGAATGCAAAGCCGGTCAGTTCATCTGGCGCCCTGCGGGCAGCCGCCACAGCGCGTGGTCACCCAAGGGTGGGTTGTTCCTCGGCTTCTTTCAGATGCCGAACAAGTTTTTCGGCGCCGATGGATCGGTCACCGACATGGGCGGCGCGGATTGGGAGTCGATGTGGGGCGTGGTGCACCAGGCGCGCAGCGCGCCGGGCGCGCTGAGCTGAAACGCGCTCGCCTGACGGGGTCCAGCCTACGCAAGCTGGGAGAGCAACTCGTAAGACCGCAGCCGCGTCGCATGGTCATGAATCGCCCCGGCGACGATCAACTCGTCAGCGGCAGTCTGCTCGACGATCGCGTTGAGTTGCTCTTGCACACTCTGCGGTGAACCCACCGCCGCTGCGAGCAGCATGCGCTGCACGCCGGCTTTCTCCTGCGGCGACCACAGCGTCTCCATCTGCACCGGGTCGATCGGCCGCGGCAGCGGCCCGCGTCGGCCGCGCTGCATGCCCAGGAAGCGCTGCTGGATCGACGTGAACGCCCACGCGGCGGCGGCGTCGGTGTCGGCGCAGACAACGTTGACGCCGACCATCGCGTGCGCTTTCGGCCAGCGCTCGGAGGGCCGGTAGGTCGCGCGGTAAACCTCCAGCGCTTGCAGCAGCAAGTCGGGCGCAAAGTGCGACGCAAAGGCAAAAGGCAGGCCGAGGTAGGCGGCGAGCTGCGCGCTGTACAGGCTCGAGCCGAGCAGCCAGATCGGAACCTGCGTGCCGATGCCTGGAATCGCGCGCACGGGTTGGTCTGCGCTGCCTTCGCCGAGGTAACCCTGCAGCTCGAGCACGTCGCGAGGAAAGCCTTGTTCTTCGTCGTTGCTGTTGAGGCTGCGCCGCAGCGCGTGCATCGTCATGCGGTCGGTTCCCGGCGCGCGCCCGAGGCCGAGGTCGATGCGGTCCGGGTAAAGCGTCGCGAGCGTGCCGAACTGTTCGGCGATGACAAGCGGCGCGTGATTCGGCAGCATCACGCCGCCGGAGCCGACGCGGATCGTCTTCGTCCCGCCGGCGATGTGGCCGACGAGCACGGCGGTCGCCGAACTCGCGACGCCGTCCATGTTGTGGTGTTCGGCGACCCAGTAGCGGCGGTAACCCCACGTTTCAGCGTGTTGCGCGAGATCGAGGCTGTTCTTCAGCGCCTGGACAGCGTCGCTGCCTTCGACGATGGGGGCGAGGTCGAGGATGGACAAGGGAGGAATCATGGCGCGCATCATGCCGCAGCCGCGGCGCGATGCCTCAGGCGTCGGTTCGTGCACACTGCGCGCCATGAGTCCAGTACAGCGCGTCGTCGTCACCGGGGCCGCCGGTTTCGTCGGTCAGCGTTTGTGCCGCGAACTGCGCACCCGCGCGTCGATCGCGCACCACCAAGCTGAATTGATCGCGACCGATCTCGCGCGCCCCGAGGGCGACGCCGCTGCTGAGCAGTGGATCGTCGGCGACATCGCCGACCCGGCGCTGGTCGAGAAGCTGTTCGAACGCCCGCTGCACCGGCTGTTCCACCTCGCAGGAATCGTCAGCGGCCGCGCCGAGGCCGACTTTGCGCTCGGCAAGCGCGTGAACCTGGACGCGACGCTCGCCTTGCTCGAACGCTGTCGGCTGCAAGCCGAGGCTGGCGGGCCGATCGTGCGATTCGTCTACGCGAGCTCGATCGCCGTCTTCGGCACGCCGTTGCCGCAGCGCATCGACGATTCGACCCAGCCGCTGCCCACGCTCAGCTATGGCACGCACAAGCGCGCGGTTGAACTCCTGATCGACGACTACACGCGACGCGGCTTCATCGATGGCCGTGCCCTCAGGTTGTCCGGCGTGATGCCGCGCCCGCCGCTGCAGAACGGCGCGCTGTCGGCGTTCAACAGCGACTTGATCCGCGAGCCGCTCGCCGGGCGCGCCTATGTGTGCCCGGTGGGGAGCGAGGCAACGCTCTGGCTCACCTCGCTGCGCTGCACGATGCACAACCTGATGCGCCTCGCCGACGTCGACCCGCACGAACTCGGCGCCTTGCGCGCGCTCACTGCGCCGGCCTTGGCGGTTCGGGTTCGCGACATCGTCGCAGCGCTCGGCCGCATCGACCCAGCGGCGCCGGGCCGAATCACGTTCCAGCCGCAGCCGGCGCTCGAAGCGCAATTCGGCCGCTGGCCGCTCGACTGCTCGTCCGAGCGCGCGCTGGCACTCGGCCTGCGTAGCGAAGCGGACATCGATGCTTTGCTCGAGGCCTGCGTCGCGAGCCACTGACCGGCGCCACAGCGCGCGCGTCGGCGCTTCGTGCACACTGCGCCTCGGGCGCTTGCCCGAACCCCGCTCCGGAGAGCGCATGACCGACGCCACAAAACCCCTGCGCTCGAGCTTCATCCAGCAAGGCCTGGACCGCACGCCGCACCGCGCATTTCTGCGCGCGGTCGGCATGGCCGACGAGGACTTCGGCAAGCCGATGGTCGGCATCGTCAGCCAGCACGGTGAGAACACGCCCTGTTCGATGTCGCTCGGGCCCCAGGCCGACGCGGCGCGGCTGGGCGTTGCGGCAGGGCAAGGAATCGCGGTGCCGTTCACGACGATCTCGGTCTCCGACGGCGTGTCGATGAACCACCGCGGCATGCGCATGAGCCTGGTGTCGCGCGAACTGATCGCCGATTCGATCGAGGCCGTGATGCGCGCCCACTGCTACGACGGATTGGTCGGCTTTGCCGGCTGCGACAAGACGCTTCCCGGCGTGATGATGGCGATGGTGCGCCTCAACTGCCCGAGCGTTTTCGTCTACGGCGGCGCGATGCTGCCGGGGCGCTGGCGCGACCAGGACGTGACGCATCCTCACTGCGTACGAAGGCGTCGGCGCGGTGCTGAACGGCGCGATGACGGAGGCTGAGCTCGAAGAACTCGGCCACGCGTGCGCACCCACACTCGGCTCCTGCCCCGGGCAGTTCACGGCGAACACGATGGCGATGGTCGCGGAGACCTGGGCCTGGCGATCCCCGGCTCGGCGATGCTGCCGGCGGCGTACTCGCAGCGCCTCGCGCTCGCGCGCCAGGCGGGTCGGCGCGCGACTGAACTCGTGTTGCAAGGCGGGCCGCTGCCGCGCGATCTGGTGACGCGCAAGTCGCTGGAGAACGCGACCGCGGCCGTCGCGGCGACGGGCGGGTCGACGAACGCCGGTCTGCACCTGCCGGCGATCGCGCACGAAGCCGGCATCCGCTTCACCCTCGACGATGTGGCCGAAGTGTTTGCGCGCACGCCGTTGATCGCGAACCTGCAGCCCGGCGGCAAATACCTCGCGATCGATTTGCACCGTGCCGGCGGCGTCAGCGTCGTGCTCAAGGCGCTGCTGGACGCCGGCCACCTGCATGGTGACGCGCTTACGCTGTCCGGCCGCGACGCTCGCCGAAGAGTTGGCGAACGTCGGCGCGCCTGACGGCGACGTGGTGCGCAGTGCCCAGCACGCCCTGCTTGCGACCGGCGGCGTCGTCGTGCTCAAAGGCAACCTCGCACCCGACGGCGCATTGATCAAGATCGCCGGCTTGAAGAGCAGCGTCTTCGAAGGTCCGGCGAGAGTGTTCGAGAACGAGGAGGATGCTTTCGCCGCAGTCAAGGCGCAGCACTACGCCGCGGGCGACGTGCTCGTGATCCGCAACGAAGGCCCGGTCGGCGGACCCGGCATGCGCGAGATGCTCGGCGTGACGGCGCTCGTCTACGGCCAGGGCATGGGCGAAAAAGTGGCGCTGCTCACCGACGGGCGCTTCTCGGGTGCGACGCGCGGCTTGATGGTCGGCTACATCGGCCCCGAAGCGGCGCTCGGCGGGCCGATCGCACTGTTGCGAGACGGCGACCGCATCCGCATCGACGGCGAACAACACACGCTGCAATGGCTGGCGAGCGACGCCGAAGTCGCGAAGCGCCGCGCCGCGTGGAAGCCGCGCACGGCGGAACGATTGGCCGGCGTTCTGGAGAAGTACGCCAAGCTCGTCGGGCCGGCGCATTTGGGAGCGGTGACGCACTCGGGCGCGGTGGACTGGCCACGCGAGTAGCGCCGCCGGCCGGCGCCCCGGCGATCGGCTGCCGGCGCGCCGCTACGGTGCCTGCCCCAGCCCGAACAGCCCTCGCAGCGCCTCGCGGTACTGCTGCGCGCCGATCACATCGGTGTTTTCATGCACTGCGCCTGGCACCAGCACAAAGCGCTTCGGCGGCACGGCTCGCTCGTACAGTGCGCGCCCGAGCTGCGGCGCGATCATGCTGTCTTCGCTGCCGTGCACCACCAGCACCGGCGAGCCCACCTTCCCGATGCGCGAGGCGGCGTCGAAGTGTTGCGTGATGAGCCCGGTGATCGGCAGCCAGCCCCAGCTCGTGCTGCGGAAGACTTCAGCGACCGAGGTGAATGCGCCCTCGACGATCAAGCCGGCTTCGTCGGGCACTTCATGCGCCAGCCGCACCGCCACCGCGCTGCCCAGCGAATGCCCGAACACATAGCGGCGCGCGTGGGGATGGGTGCGCGCGAGCCAGTCCCAGGCGGCACGCGCGTCTTCGGCGATCAGCGTTTCGGACGGCATCGCGGCGCTGCTGCGGCCAAAGCCGCGGTAGTCGATTCCCAGCACCGAAAATCCCAGCGCGTGCAGTTGGCGCATGCGTGGTGCGCTGGCGCGCACGTCCCAGTGCACGCCGTGCAGGAACAGCAGCACCGGCGCTGCGGAGTCGGGCTGTGGCAGCCACAGGCCATGCAGGCGCGCTGCTTCGCCGGGATGCTCCGGGTGCGCCGACACGAAGTCGATCCAGACGTCGTGCATGCCTTCGGCGGCGGCCTGCCCCGGGCCCCAGGTGCGGTTGCCGGGCATGAAGATCCAGCGCCGCTGCTCATAGTCCACCACCGCGCAGCCGGCGATCTGGCTCCCCAGCACCGCGGCCACGGCGACCTGCAGCGCCGCGAAGCGCATGGGGCGTGGGGCGCGGCTTGGCGGGCCGGCGCGTGGCCTGACGTGCATGGCGCATGTTCGCATGCCGCGAAGGCACGCGCCTACACTGCGGGCCCGACTCACCCCCTCGAAAAAGTCCCATGGGTCCACGCAAGGTTGCGATCGTCACCGGCTCGGCCACTGGCGTCGGCGCCGCCACTGCGCTGGCTCTCGCCGGACGGGGTTATGACGTGCTCATCAACTACAGCCGCAGCGAGACCGAGGCGCACGCCTCGCTCGCCGCGTGCCAGGCGGCGGGCGCGGATGTCTTGCTGGTGCGCGGCGACGTCGCCGAGGACGCCGACTGCAAGGCTCTGGTGGACGCCGCATTGAAGCGCTGGGGGCGCATCGACGCGCTGGTCAACAACGCCGGCATCACGAGTTTTTCCGGCTCGGGCAACTGGGACGCGATCGACGCCGCGACGTTCCAGCGCATCGTCGGCGTCAACTCGCTCGGCGCGTTCCAGATGATCCGCGCCTGCGCCGAGCCGCTGAAGGCGGCGGGTGGCTCGATCGTCAACGTCTCGTCGATCGCCGGGGCTTTGGGCATCGGCTCGTCGGTGGCCTACATCGCGTCCAAGGGCGCGGTGAATTCGATGACGCTCTACTTCGCGCGCGCGCTCGCGCCGCAGGTGCGCGTCAACGCCGTGTGCCCGGGGCTGATCACGACGCGCTGGTTTGTCGACGGCCTGGGCCAGGAAGCTTATGAGCGCATCAAGGCAGGCTACGAGAGCGGCACCCCGCTCGCGCGTGCCTGCACGCCGCAGGACGTGGCCGACGCCGTGCTCTGGTTGACCGAGGGTGCGCGCACCGTCACCGGCGAATTGCTGTTGCTCGACAGCGGCATGCACCTCGGCCCGGCGCAGGCGGCGCGTGTGCCGGCCAAACCTTGACGGTGCAGGATCAGCAGGATCCGACGCCCGGCCAGTTCCGCGCGCGCCTGAGCCTGCAGACGCTGACGCGCGGCGACGGCTTCCTCGGCCTGCGCGCGCGCGAAGGCTTCGGCCCGCGCAGCAGCCAGCTCACGGTGGCGAAAGTGACGTGGGCCTACGCCACCGACAAAGGTCTGCACTGGGAAACGCCGGCGCCGACAAAAATTCTCAATACCCGACCCAAACCGACCGTGCTGCTGCGCGGCGCTTGGAACGAGCGCGTGCTGATGCAGCGCAACCTCGCCGCGGAAGCTGACGCGAGCGATGCGCTCTGGGCGAGCGGCCTGCGTCCGTTGCCGCCGCAAGCCATGCAATGGCGCACCAAGGACGCCGCGCACGGCCATGAAGACCTGTGGTCGCTGCCCGAGGAACCGCACTTCGCCGATTTCTGGGCCGAGCAGGTGCCGAAGTTGCAAGCGATGGCCTGGTCCATCGTCGTGCAGCCGGGCTTTGCGCACCAGAGCGTGAGCGTCGATCGCTGGCGCATCGTCGTCAACCCGGACAGTGGCGCCGAGGTGGGCCGCGAGTTGGTCGAGCCGCTGGGGCCCCGCGTCCAGGCGCTGACCGCGCTGCGCCAGCCGGCGCGCGAAGGCTCGTTCATGCTGAGCCTGGGCGTCGACGTCGACGGCGAGACGCTGGACCTCGCGCCGCTGCTCGCGGATCTGCTGAAGCGCGACGCGCGCTGGCTGAACGCGCGTGAAGTCGCGCAGATCGACGACGCCGCGATCATCGTCCTGCGCGCCCCGGGCGGGCGGCGCATCGAGGCGCCGGCGGCGCCGCTGAAGGCGATCGTCGCGGCGATGCTGGACCTGCTCACCGACCCGAAGCGCCAAGACGGGCCGATGCGCCTGGCCGACTGGGAAGCGCAGCGCATCGAGGCGATGCGCCTGGCGCTGCTCGATGCGCACTCGAATCGAGCGGCGCGCGCCGGTGTGCAGGGCGCTTGGCAACTGCAAGGCGACGCGGGCCTGGCCGCGCTCGCGCAGCGCCTGCGCATTGCCGGCGGGCCGGCGTCGCTCCCGCCGCAACTCATGGCGGAGGTGGGCCTGGGCCTGCAGCTGCGCCCGTATCAACTGCACGGCGTTGCGTGGCTGCAATACCTGCGCGAACAGCACCTCGCCGGCATCCTCGCCGACGACATGGGCCTGGGCAAAACCGCGCAGGTGCTTGCGCACCTGTTGATCGAAAAGCACGCCGGGCGCCTGGACCAACCCGCGCTCATCGTCTTGCCGACGTCGCTGATCGCCAACTGGCAGGCCGAAGCCGCGCGCTGCGCGCCAACGCTGCGTGTGCTCACCCTGCAAGGGGCCGCGCGCGCGCAAGACTTCGCGAAGATGAGCGGGCATCACATCGTCTTCACCACCTACCCGCTGCTCTGGCGCGACGTTGACGCACTGCAGGCGCAGCCCTGGCACTTGCTGATCCTGGACGAAGCGCAGATGGTGAAAAACGCCGCGAGCCGCGCCGCGACGGCGCTGCGCCAGATCAAGGCCCGGCACCGCCTGTGCGTGACCGGCACGCCGCTGGAAAACCACCTCGGCGAGTTGTGGGCGCATTTCGACTTCCTCATGCCCGGGTTTCTGGGCGACCATCGCAGCTTCACGCGAATCTGGCGCAAGCCGATCGAGATCAACGGCGAGACGCTGCGTGCGCAACTCCTCGCGCAGCGCGTGCGGCCGTTCATATTGAGGCGGCGCAAACAGGATGTTGCAGCGGAGCTGCCGCCGAAGACGGAAGTGGTGCGCCGCGTGCAACTCGTGGGCCAGCAGCGCGCGCTCTACGAAAGCGTGCGCGTCGCCGCCGACGAGCAGGTGCGCCGGGTGCTGACGAGGCAGAGTTTCGCCGGCGCGCAGATCAGCATCCTCGATGCGCTGCTGAAGCTGCGCCAGGTCTGCTGCGACCCGCGCCTCGTCAAAGGAACAAAGACCCCGGCCACGACGGAGCGGGCGAAGATCGAATGGCTGCGCGATACGCTGCCCGAACTGATCGACGAGGGCCGGCGCGTGCTCGTGTTTTCGCAATTCACGGAGATGCTGTCGCTGGTGCAGGAAGAACTCGCCGAGCTCGAGTTGCCCTTTCTCGTGCTCACCGGCGAGACGCCGGTGCGCGAACGCGGCGAAGTCGTCAAACAGTTCCAGGCGAAAACCGTCCCCATCATGTTGCTGAGCCTGAAAGCCGGCGGCGTGGGCCTGAACCTCACCGCTGCAGACACCGTGATCCACCTCGACCCGTGGTGGAATCCGGCCGTCGAGCAGCAGGCGACGGCGCGCGCGCACCGCATCGGCCAGGATCAGCCGGTGTTCGTCTACAAGCTGGTGGTCGCCGGCAGCATCGAAGAGCGCATGCTCGCGCTGCAGGAGCGCAAGACGGCGCTCACCGAGGGCGTGCTCGGCGTCGACGCGGCGGCGGCGCCGAA
Source organism: uncultured beta proteobacterium (assembly GCA_963775015.1). Taxonomy (GTDB): domain Bacteria; phylum Pseudomonadota; class Gammaproteobacteria; order Burkholderiales; family Burkholderiaceae_C; genus JAEMQF01. The sequence continues at coordinate 121,023 of CAVZHI010000007.1, forward strand.
GTTCAGCGCCGAAGATTTGCGCGGGTTGCTCGCGCCGCTGGTGTAATGAAGGGCATGCAAAGAAAAAATCATGCGCGTGGGGGCCTGGTGTACTCGACCGAAAGCGGGTCGATGTGCCCGGCCTGCCGCCGGCCCGTTGCCGCGTGCACTTGCAAGGCGCAGCGCGCCGATGTGACCCAGGGTGAGGGCAGCGTGCGCGTCGGCCGCGAAAGCAAAGGCCGCGGCGGCAAGGTCGTGACCGTGATTCGCGGTGTGCCGCTTGACGCTGCCGCCCTGGCGGATGCGGCGAAGCAGCTGCGCGCCGCGTGCGGGGCGGGCGGTACGTTGAAGGACGGCGTGATCGAGATTCAGGGCGATCATGTGGAACGCGCCATCGAGTGGCTGCAAACTCGAGCCCAGGCCCCAGCGCAGAACTGGGTCGTGAAACGTTTCGGCGCTTGACCCCATCCCAACCACACCCACTGCCCATGCACACCCGCCCCATCCCCAGCACTCAGGAAGGATTGCCCGTCGTCGGCGTAGGCACCTACGTCGGCTTCGATGCCACACCCGGCACGCCGCAGTTCGCGAAGCTGCCCGGCGTGCTGAATGCCTTGTTCGCCGCAGGCGGCAGCGTGATCGACAGCTCGCCGATGTACGGCCGGGCCGAGGCCGCGGTGGGTTCGCTGCTGGGAACCCAGTCCGGCGCCGAGCCCGCCGCTACCCGCGCCTTCATTGCGACCAAGGTCTGGACGTCAGGGCGTGACGCCGGCATCGCGCAGATGAAGCGCTCGATGCAACTGCTGCGAACGCCACGCATCGACCTGATGCAAGTGCACAACCTGCTCGACTGGAAGGTGCACCTCGCGACGCTGGCTGCGTGGAAAGACGCTGGGACGATCCGCTACGTCGGCGTCACGCACTACACGCCGAGCGCGCACGCCGAACTCGAAGCCGTGCTGCGCGCTGAAGCGCTGGACTTCGTCCAGCTCAACTGCTCCGTCGCCGACCGCGCCGCCGAGCAGCGCCTGTTGCCGCTCGCCGCCGAGCGCGGCGTGGCCGTGCTCGTCAACTTGCCGCTCGGCAGCGGCGCGCTGTTGCGCTCGGTGCAACGCGCCGCGCTGCCGCCGGTGGCCGCGGAACTCGGCTGCACGAGCTGGGCGCAACTGCTGCTGAAATTCGTCATCGGCCACCCCGCCGTGACCTGCGCGATTCCCGGCACCGGCAACGCCGCGCACATGGCCGACAACGCGCGTGCCGGGCAGGGCGCATTGCCCGACGCGGCGACGCGCGAGCGCATCTGGCAGAGCTGGAAGGCTGTCGTTTCCTGAGCATCGCCCTGACGCGCAGCCCGTTACACTGCGCCCGTGCTCGCAATCCCCAACACGCCATCCCAAGGCGCCGCCATTCGGCAGGTGTTGTTGACACAGCGCGCGTCAAAGAAATCGAAAAAACAGCAGCTCGTCTGACCGGAGCGGCTGTGCCGTTCGCAGACGAGCGACGGCGCAGCGCCGAATCCCCAGCGCCGGCCTGACCGGCCGCCGCGCGGAACCCGGCACCCACCTTCGACCCCTGCAACGGACTTCCCATCGGTCTTCATCCGAGGAGTGGTTCATCATGCAGCAGGAGTTTTCTGGCATCTGGGTCCCCGTCGTCACCCCGTTCGCGCCCAACGGAACTGTCGATGAGACAGGCTTGGCGCGACTCGTGCGCGAGCTGGCGCGCTGCGGCGTGAAGGGTTTTGTCGCGTGCGCGACGACGGGCGAAGCCGCGACACTGCTGGACGCCGAAAAAGCGCTCGTGTTGCACACGGTGCGCGAGGCTGGCGCAGCGCTGCCGGTGGTGATGGGCGTGAGCGGCGTGTCACCCGTCGACGTGGCCCGGCAGTGCGAACATTGGCGCGCTGCGGGCGCGGCCGGGTTCCTCGTGCCGCCGCCTTCGTACGTGCGCCCGTCGCAGCAGGGCCTGCTTCAGTTCTATGCGTCGGTCGCGGCGGCGGCGCGGCCGCTGCCGATCGTCGTCTACGACATTCCCTACCGCACCGGCGTCGAGCTGCACCTGACCACGCTGCGCGCGCTGGCGCAGATCGACGGGATTTGCGCGCTGAAGGACTGCGGCGGCGATCCGCGCAAGACGCAGGCCTTGATTGCCGATGGACAACTGCAAGTGCTGGCCGGCGAAGACCACCAGATATTCACCACGCTGTGCCAAGGCGGCAGCGGCGCGATCGCCGCGCTGTTCGCCGAGCCGAACCCGGCACCGTTGAAGGCGGTGCTCGCGGGATTGGGGAGCATCGGCGCCGACGTGCGCGCGCCGATGACACCGGCCAGCGCCGCCGGTGCGCTGGCGGCGCAACGTGCTTATGCGAGGGTCATGGCAGGGTGCGGCTGAGCCGCGAACTCACCGCTCCTTCGCACCCGCGCGCCGCAGCACTTCCGCGATCGTCTTGTGACCGAACAACTCGGCGTGCGCGAGCGGTGTCACGCTGTGGCGATCGGCGAGGTTGACGTCGGCGCCCGCGTCGACGAGCGCGCGCACGATCTGCGTGTGCACGGGCCCGCCGTCGCCCAGGATCACGGCCTCGAGCAGGGCGGTCCAGCCGAGTTTGTTCACATGGTTCACATCGATCTTCGTCGTCAGCAGCGTGCGCACGACCTCCACGTGGCCGTGGTGCGCGGCCGGAATGAGCGCCGTGCCGCCGTAGCGGTTCGTGCTTGTCAGGTCCGCGCCGGCTGCGAGCGTCAAACGCAGGATGGCCAGGCGCCCTTCGGCCGCGGCGTAGAGAAACGGCGAGTCCTCGATCTCGTCTTTGGCGTTCACGTCGGCGCCGCGTTCGATGAGCAGGCGCGCGGCAGCGACCTGGTTCGCGTGCGTCGCGACGAGCAATGCGGTGCGGCCTTGCGCGTCGCGTGAATCGACGGGTGTTCCTGCGCTGAGCAGGCGCCGCAGCGCGCCGATGTTGCCCGCGTGGGCCGCCGCGAGCAGCTCGTCGGCACGTTCGGCCTGGCTTGGCGCGGTCTTCGCGGTCTGCGCACGGGAAGGAGCGGCGCCGAGCAGCGCGCCGGCGCCCAGAGCCGGCAATGCCACGATCGCCATGCGCCGCCGCATCTTCATCATCATCGTCCTGCCTTTGTCGGGGGTGTTGCGAATGGCACGCCGCGCAACGCTTGCGCCAATTCATCGACGCGCCAGATCGCGATGCGGTGTTGCGCGGCGAATGGCTTGGCCGTGTCCGTCAGGTCGCCGAGGCCGATGTAGAGCGCGTCGGGAACGCCGATGTCCTCGCGCGCGCTTTGCAGTGCGCGCAGCGCTTCGAGGCCGGTGCGCGCCGACTTCCAGCGCCGCGCGCAGACGAGCATGCGCCGGCCCTGGCGTTCGATCTCGAAGTCCACCGCGTCGCGCGTGCCGCGCTGCACAGCGTAACCGTCGCGAGCAAACGCCTGCTCCAGCAGTTTCGCGAAGTCCGGCCAAGCCATCGCGCTCACCGCCTGCTGTGTCGCCAGCACGCGTGCCGCGCTCGGCAGGCGCGCCTGGCGCCACGCCGCGATCGCCGAGATCACGACAAAGGGCAGCGCCGACAGCGCGCCAACCACCTTGTAGGCGTCGGGCACGAGCGCCGCGACCACCAACGCCAGCGCGAGCGCAACGCCGAAGCTCACCCACCACGGCGAGCGCAGCAGCACCGCGAACAGCGAGTTCTTGGCCATCTGGAATTTCAACTGCGCGGCTCCGGTGCGGGTGACGGCTGCGCAGTCTACGGCCAAGCGCGCCGGCGGGACAAACGCCCGCCGTGCTGGACCGACCTACTTGCGATACGCCGAGAACACGAAGTCCTTGTCCTTCTGCGGCGTGTGGCACTGGTAGCAGGCCGTGGCGGCGTTCTTGCCCACGGCGCGCTCGGTCTTGGAGTCGCCCTTGAAGCCTTCGAAGCCCCAGCCACCCGTGTCCTTGTACGCGGCCGCGTTCTTCACCATCACGCCCACGACCTTGCGCGCGCCTTCTTGCACCGTGTTGTCGGCGCTCTTCGCCTCCAACAGGTCGAACACGATCACCGAGCCGTCGGCGAACTTGCCGCCTTTGTAGCCCTGCTCGGCCTTGGCGTTGGCGTAGAGGTGGTGCATGCCGCCGAACGCGTCGTACAGCGCATGGCCGGGCTGGATCACCATGCTTTTCACATGCGTCCACTGGCGGTAACCCTCGGGGTAGGCCACGGGGGCGGGGTCAGCGGCGAACGCGTGCGAGGCGAGCGCGAGCGTGGCGGCGAACAAGAGATGCTTGCGCATGGGATGGACTCCTACAATTCAAAGTTGAAACGCCGCGCATTCCAGCATGGCATGACGCACTCTGAACAGCAGGTACGAAACAGTGACCCGGGCACTTTCTGGTGACGATCGAGTGAAAGCGAACAAGGGCGTATCGGCGCCACCCACCCATGTTGCGCGCATGGTGGAAGACATCGTCGGCTGCAAGTGGTCGCTCGCCGTGCTCGGCGCAGTTCGCGACGGCGTGCATCGCCCGGGCGCTCTGGAACACGCGATCGACGGCGTGTCGAAAAAGGTCCTCAACGAACGCCTGAGCAAGCTGGTGCGCTTCGGCATTCTGGAAAAGCAGGCGTATCCGGAGATTCCGCCGCGGGTTGAATACCGCCTCTCCACTTTTGGCCACAAGTTCTGCGGAGTGCTTGACGGCATCGACGCGCTGCAGCGTGAAATCGACGCCTGAGCGGCGCGCCCAGCCTGCGCGCAGGCAAGCGCGGTGCATTCGCAACCTTCATCGCGCAAGTCATGAACACTGAGCAGCCACGTGCCGGCGAAAGCCCGCCACCCTGGCCGTCGACGGCGCCGTGGCGACGATCCGCCTGCGCCGCCCGGCGCAGCGCAACAGCCTGCATGGCGTGGACCTGCACACGCTGTTGAGCCTCTTCTCGCAGATCGATGCCGACAGGTCAGTGCGCGTCGTCGTGCTCAGCGCCGCCACCGAGGGCCAACCCCGGCCGGTGTTCAGCGCCGGCTACTCTGTCGCCGGGTTCGACAACGGCGAGCATGACCCGATGCTCTTCGAGCGCGTCGCCGAAGCGCTTGCGCAGCTGCGGCCGATCACCGTGTGCGCACTGCGCGGCAGCGTCTACGGCGGCGCCACCGACCTCGCGCTCGCGTCGACCTGCGCATCGGCCTTGCAGGCACCGAATGGCGCATGCCCGCCACGGCGCTGGGCCTGCACTATTGCCCGAGCCGACTGCGAGGCTACGTGTCACGCCGGTTTCGGGTTGGCCCAGCGCGCGTTTCTGACTGCGCAGGCGTTGACGATTGAGGAGCTGGCTACGGTCGGCTTGTTCCAGCGTGTGGTCGATGCCGAAGGCTTTGACGCGGCGCTCGCCGAGCTCGCCGACAACGTCGCGAAGCTCGCGCCATTGGCGGCGCAGGTGACGAAACAGTCGCTCAACGAGATCGCCGCCGGTTGCTGCGACGAACAGAGCTTGCGCGAGAGGGAACTTCGCACCACGCGAAGCGCCGACTTTGCCGAGTGGCGGGCGGCGTTTGCGCAGCGGCGGGGGCCGCGGTTCATTGGTGAGTAGGTGCTGGGGCTTGGGCGGGGAAGCGAAATGTGTTTCGGCCCGCGGTGTTCTTGGAAGACCGTTCCAGTCGTTCACCATGAGGCGATCCGACGGGCTCCTTCAAATCCGAAGTTCAAGTGCTGAGCCGCAGCTACGCGCTGCCCGTCTCGGTGACTGGCTGCCGCAGAACTAGGCGCACGAATGTGGGTCCATCGGACCAAACGCCTTGACCAGCATGTCCTTGAGCTCTGTCTTATCCGCCTTTTTGAGTTCCCGGCCCTCGGGGTGAAAGAGGCGGACGCTGACGTGATGAATACCCTCCTGCGGGTCATGCTCGATGAGAAACCGGTGGCCCCTGCCGTTCTGGAGTTGCCGAGCCTCGGCAAGAACATAGTGACCGCACCTTCGACGTCCAATTTGATGTGAATTCCCGTCGGTGAGTTGAAGTCACCCCATGAAGTAGTTGCGAGGGTTGGCTTGTACTTGCGCCAGACGAGCGACTCTCGGTTCCCCTCCGCTGATGGAAACTCGAAGACGCTTATTTCGATGACCTTCCGCTCGGTGGAGCTAAAACGAAACGGCGAGTCGATGTGGCGGCTGACCTCGTCCTCGTTTGGTATGGCCTCGATGGTCATGCGAGCGCCGAACGACGACTACTCTGCAATAGCTTCCTGGACCTCTGCAGGTATCGTTCCGTCGAATGCGAGGTCGTCGTAGTACTTGGCCTTCTCTGTACCAGCGCGAGATACGCAATGAATGGTCCATCCATCGATGGTGACAAGGGTTCTCGCCCCGGACTCCAGGGTCCATGCCAGAAACAGCCCACCGTCCCCATCGGGCGCGACCTTTGGCAAGGGCGCCGTGCGAGGAAGGGCATCTACGAATGCAATCGCGGCCTCATGACTGACACTAGAAACGGTAGCATGCCGCTCGAACTTCCGAATGACAGACGCCAAGAGTCGGCGTTGGCTATCGTTGGCAATGACATCTGGTGTTGCGCACTCACCCGGCATGACAGCTACGTCCAAATCCAGAGATTTCGGGATTCGATACTTCCGCGAAACCTCTCGGTCGTATGAGACCCACTCTGTGGTCGTGCCTCCGCTATCCATGCAGTAGTCAAGCATCACGCGGTCCTTCCCCAATCGGTGTGCATGGTCGGGCTCGTGACATCAGCGAACCCCTGAGTGATCCACTCATGAGCCAGATCGAACCAGCTATCGCAGGCCGGTCCACTACCGGCGTCTCTGGGCATTCCTCGAGCGGTGAGCTCCAGCCGGATAGCTTTCTCACCGGTGGCAACGTTTCGTGTGGAATGCGCTGCCACATGCAATCGCCCCACCATTTCCGGAAGGACGTACTGTGTTCGCCAATTCACCGCTTCAGGCACCGGAAGGAAACGATCTGCGTTTTGTGATCGCCGATGATCAACGAGAAAGTCTGTCGAAGTTCCTGTGATGACATTCACGTAGGTCATCTCCAACTGTCGGACAGTCGGATCACCCAGACTGTTTTCAAGGAGGAACTGCCGAAAGCCAGCCCAGTAGTTACGGAACGCAGAGACTACCTTCGCATAGCTCGGATAGTCTGGCCGTTCGTCAGTCCTCTTCCAGTTGAACAGGAAACGATCCTCTTGTACTTGGAGAAGATTGGTGCCCTCCCGGTTGATAAGCCAGGAACGACGCAACGGCGGCATGTTCCTGAACTCAAATTCCAGGGTGGTTGGTCCGTCGTTCTGGGGTTGTTCAACGGTCAGCGGTAGTGGGGGCGCGTCTTGTGCGAGCTGGAATTCATCTCTCACCGTCGACCAGTACAGGCCAACGTGCGCACTTCCAAGCGGGCTCGGAAGAGAAAACGCAATGCCGCAAGCAACTTCGACGACCGGAGGCGTCGTGAACTTCACAGGCTTACGCATGTGACTTGGCATCGCAGGGACTCCTCTCGGCGACGGACGGACGCGCATTCTTCGGCGAGTCTATACCACTCCACTGGAGACATGATGACGTTGCATGTGTGATGGGTGGCTGCGCTGCCACGCGGTAGACGCAAAGTGCAAATCCTGACACCTGAATTTCTGAAGCTTGGCAGTGACGGCGGCTCGTAACTGTCCTGTCCGCGCGCGCGTGAGACCGACCACCACTCCGGGTCGCTCAGCGCCCGCCACCACGACTGGCCACCGATCCCAGCGCAGCCCGAACCGCCCATCCCCTACTGCGCCTCAATCCCCGCGTCCCGAATCGCCTTGCCCCACTTCACCGTCTCGTTCCTGTTGCGCTGCGCCAGCGCCTCGGGCGTTCCCGGGTCGATCGTGAAGCCGGTGGCGGCGAACTTTTCTTGCAGGTCTTTCGCGTTCGCCGCGGCGTTGATCGCCTGATTCAGTTTGGCGACGATCTCCGGCGGCGTGCCGGCCGGTGCGAAGACGGCGAAGTAGGCGATCAGCTCGTAGTCCTTCAGGCCCAGCGCCTCGTTCACCGTCGGCAGCTCGGGCACCGCGGCGGCGCGTGTTGTGGACGTGACGGCGAGGCCGCGGATCTTGCCCGCCTTGTGCTGCGATACGGTGACGCCGAAGTCGGCCGTGAACATGTTGACCTGGCCGCCGATGAGGTCCGTCATCGCCGCCGGGCCGCTCTTGTACGGAATCGGGTTCATCTGGATGCCGGCCATGCTGGCGAGAACTTCCGACGACACCTGCTGCGACGTGCTCGCGTAGGCAAAACTCACCTGCCCGGGCTTGGCCTTGGCGAGGTCGACGAATTCGCGCAGCGTCTTCGCCGGCACGTCCAGGTTCACGGCCACCATCAGCGGCACCGAGCCGAGGTAACCGACCGGCGTGAACGCCGTGTCCTGGTCGTACGGCAGCTTTTTCATCAGGTACTTCAGCGCCGCGTTCGTGCTGTTCGTGCCGATGAGGATGGTGTAGCCGTCGGCCGGCGCCTTGGCGACGATGTCGGCGCCGAGCATGCCGCTCGCGCCCGGCTTGTTCTCGATCACGATCGGCTGGCCGAGCGTGGCCGCCATCTTCTCTGCGAAAGCGCGGCCGATCTGATCCGTGGCGCTGCCGGCGGCAAACGGCACGATCGCCTTGATCGGCTTGTTGGGGTAGGGCTGTTGTGCGTGCGCACTCGTCAGGCAGGCGCTGGCGGCGATCAGGGCGGCTACGGCGGCGAGCGGGCGATGGAGCAATGGCATGGTGGATTTCTCCAGGGGAAAGAAGAGGTGTGGGTCAGGGCAAGAGCAACCTGGCAAACGTGGCCGCGTCGATGTTCGCGCCGCACACCACCAAGCCGACACTTTGGCCGGCCAGGCGCGCGCGCAGCGGGTGCATCAGCGCGGCCAGAGGCGCCGCCGCGGCGGGCTCGACGGCGAGCTTGGCGCCGCTGAACATGAGGCGCATCGCAGCGCGGATCTGCTCGTCGCTGACGAGCACCACTTCGTTCACGAAGCGCTGGTTCAGCGCAAACGAGTAAGGTTCGCAGCGCGGCGCGCCGAGAGAATCGGCGATCGTTCGCACCGCTTCGATCGATTGCGGCGAACCGGCTTGGAAGCTGCGGTGCAGCGTATCCGCGCCCTCGGGTTCGACGACGAAGACCGCGGTGGCCGGGCTCAACTGCTTCACCGCACAAGCGACGCCGCCCGTGAGGCCACCACCACCTGCGGCGACGATCACGGCGTCAAGCTCGGCACCCGCATCGCGCACCTGGTCGATCAATTCCATTCCCACCGACGCCGTGCCGAGCGCCGTCTTCGGGCCCTCGTAGGGGTGGACGAAGACCCGGCCCTCGGTGGTTTCGATTTCCCGGACGCGATCGAACGCGACGTGCACGTTGTCGACGAGTTCGACCGCGGCGCCGAGGTCGCGGCAGAGCTGGACCCGATACGGGTTCGCGTTCTTCGGCATCACGACCTTGGCGCTCGTTCCCAGCTTGCGCGCGCAGTAGGCGAGCGAGATCGCGTGATTCCCTGCCGACACGCCGGTGACGCCGCGCGCGAGTTGCGCGGCGTCCAGATCCAGCATCACGGACAGCGCGCCGCGCGGCTTGAAGCTGCCGGTGCGCTGGAACAGCTCTTCCTTCAGCCACACCATCGTCGACGCGCCGACGGCGGCACCGAGGGCATCGTCTTGCCACAGGCGCACCGGCGTCGTCACGATGTGCGGCGCGATGCGCTCGCGGTTGTTTCGGATCGCCTCCAGCGTGGGGATTTGCAGCGGTGGGTTCATCATCAGGAGCCTCGCTTCACACGACCTTGCCGAGCTTGTGGTAACGCGCCGAATGGAACAGCAGCGGCGGCAAATTCGATTCGACGACGCACGACACCTGGCCGACGAACAGCAAGTGGTCGCCGATGACATGCTGCGCGACGCTGAAACATTCGAAGACGGCGGCGCAGTCGGCGAGCACCGGCGCGCCGTTCTTGCCGTCGCTCCACGAGCCCTGCGTGAACTTGTGGCTCACGCGTGACGCGAAGTGACGCGACAACTCGATCTGCGCCTCGCTCAAGACGTTCACGTTGAACACTTTCGCGGCGGCGAACACGCTCGTGTTCGGGCTCGCGCGGCGCAGCGACCACAGCACCAGCGGCGGCTCGAGCGAGACGCCACTGAACGAGTTCGCCGTCAGGCCGGCGGGCGTGCCGTGCGGGTCGCGGCAAGTGACGATCGTCACCCCGGTGGCGAAGCGCCCGAGCGCGTGGCGAAGCTGCTGCGGCGCGGGCGCCGCGTTCTTGGGTTCGAGCATGAAAATTTTGATTATCGTGCCCCGTGCTCGCCCGCATTGACAGTGCCTCCGGCTGCGCCGACGATCGGCCCACGATGCCGGAATTCCAGACCCTTCTTGCGCGCAAAGACGCCGCGCACCCGCGCATCGCGCGCATCACGCTGAACCGGCCGCAGCGTCTGAACGCGATCGGGCAGGGCATGCCGCGCGAAATCCGCGAAGCGGTGGCGTGGGCCGAGGCCGACGACGAAGTCCACGTCATCGTCCTGGACGGTGCCGGCCGCGCGTTTTGTACGGGTTACGACCTCGTGGACTTCGGTTCCGGCCGCACCGAACACCCGTGCCAGCAGGAGAAGATGCCCTACGACCCCATGGCCGATTACGCCGCGATGAAGGGCTACACCGAAGACTTCATGAGCCTGTGGCGCTGCCGCAAGCCGACGATTGCGCAAGTGCACGGCTACGCGGTGGCCGGAGGCAGCGACATCGCGCTGTGTTGCGACCTGCTCGTGATGAGTGAGGACGCGCGCATCGGCTACATGCCGACGCGCGTCTGGGGCTGCCCGACGACGGCGATGTGGACGTACCGCGTCGGCGCGGCGCGCGCCAAGCAGTTGATGTTCACCGGCGACACGCTCGACGGCGTCACAGCCGCGGCTTGGGGCCTGGCGAACCTGGCGGTGCCCGTCGCAGAACTGGAAGCGGCTACGTTGAAGCTCGCGCTGCGCATCGCCGGCGTTCCGCACGCGCACCTGGCGATGCACAAGATGGTCGTGAACCAGACGCTGCTCAGCATGGGCCTGGAGCAGACGCAGATGTTCGCGACGCTGTTCGACGGCGTGACACGCCACAACCCGGAAGGGATGTGGTTCCGCCGCCATGCGCAGGTGCACGGCTTCAAGGCGGCGGTGGAGTGGCGCGACAGCGGGCGCGCGATTCCGCAAGGCGACGAAGCGCGCGACTTGATTGCGCAGCTGGACGCCGAGCTCGCGCGCCAGGCTGCACAGGGCGGCTGACGGCGGCCGGCGTGCGTGCGGCCGCTACGGCGCGAGGGCCAGCTGCAAGAACCCGGTCGAGGACCATGCAGCGGCCTCCTCGCGCAGCAGGTGCAGCGTGCGCGGGTTCGGCGCTTCGCCGATCGGCCGCCAGCTGACGCTGGCGAGGCCGGTCGCGCTGCGGGTCAACGCCATCGCGGGGCGAGCCAACGGAAGGCGCGCGTGGCAACGGATGACGGCCAGGCGCAAACACAGCACCAGCCACGCCGAGGGCGCATGGCGCAGCAAGACGTCGACCTTGCGCAAGCCGCCGCGCTGCGCCAGCGCGAGGTCGGCGAGCCGGCGTTGCTGGCTCTGCGAGAAACCGGGTGCATCGATGCGCGCGAGCATGTAAGCGCTGTGGCGATGGTAGTCGTGGTGCGACAACGCCATGCCGATCTCGTGCAGGTCGCAGATCCAACCCAATTCGCGCCGCGCTTCGGTGTTGTCGTCCAGGCTCACTGCGTCGCAGAGCGCGAGCGCGACCTCGCGCACGCGCCTGGACTGCGCGACGTCGACGCCGAAGCGGCGCTGCAGTTCATGCACCGTCGCGTCGCGCATGTCCTTCACCGATGAGCGGCGCGCCGCGGCCAGGCGCGCATGCAGGTCGACGATCACGCCTTGGCGCAACGCGCCCTTGGCCGGCAGCAGCGTCTCGATGCCGAAATGCACGGCGAGCGTGTACAGAATCGCCAGGCCGCCCGGAATGACGGCGCGCCGGTCCTCCCTGAGCCCCGGCAAGTCGAGCGCCTGAACGTCGCCCGCCGCGATGCAGCGCTCGATCAGCCACACCAGGGCGGCGGGCGTGATTTGCCCGTCGGTCACGCCAGCCGTCTGCAGGACTCCCGAGACCGCGCCGACCGTTCCCGAACATCCCAACGCCTCGCGCCAGCGCGACGGCGCGAACTCGTCGAGCGCCTCTTCGAATTGCGCGCCGGCGTCGACCTGCGCCGCGCGGAACGCGTCGGCCGTGATTCGTCCGTCGCCGAAATAGCGCATCGACAGTCCGACCGACCCGACCGGGAACGACTCGGCGCTCGACGGCTGGTGCTGCTTGCCCAGGACCATCTCGGTCGATCGGCCGCCGATGTCGATCACCAGGCGCGGCTGCGCCGAGGGCTGCAGGTGCGAAACGCCGACGTAGATCAGGCGCGCTTCCTCGCGCCCGGTGATGACCTCGATCGAGTGCCCGAGCGCCTGTTGCGCGCGCGCCAGGAATTGATCGCGGTTCGCCGCTTCGCGCAGCGTCTGGGTCGCCACGGCGCGGATGTGCGCGGCGTCAAAACCGTCGAGGTGGGCAGCGAATTCGGTCAGGCAATCGATGCCGCGCTGTGCCGCCGATTCAACCAGGCGGCCGCTCGCGTCCAGGCCGCCGCCGAGCCGAACCACCTGCTTGACGTAGTTGATGCGCCGATAGCGGCCGCGCCGAAGCTGGCCGATTTCGAGGCGAAAGCTGTTCGACCCGATGTCGACGGCCGCCAGGGAAACTTCGTCGAGCAAGGGAAACCCCCGATCTGCGCCGCAAAGCCACGATTACAACCCAGGCCGGGGTTGCGCAGCGACTCGCAATGCGTATAAACTGTTTATACGATTGTGAACGAGGAATGCCGCCATGCCCACGCCGTCCCGCAAGTCCACCGCCCAGAACACTGCCCGGCACCCCAGCAGGGAAGGCCGCCAAGCCGGCCAGGCCGGTGCCCGCGCGCAAGGCGCAGAACCCTTCGGCGGCGGTGCCAGTGGGCGCGGCGAAGCCAAAGAAGCCGCGGCATCAAACTCGTTCGCGACGGGTTCACGATGCCGCAACCCGACTTTGACCTGATCGACATGCTCAAAGCGCGCGCCATCGACGCCAAGCGCGCAACGAAGAAGAGCGAGCTGCTGCGCGCCGGGCTGCACGCGCTGGCCGCTTTGCCGGCGGACCGGCTGATCGCGTTGTTGAGCGGCCTCACCCCCGTCAAGACCGGGCGACCGAAAAAAACCCACTGAGAGGCAGAGACGCCGCTTGATCGACAGGTCACCCACTGCTCGCACCTGAACCCGACCGCGTCATGCTCGAAAACGGTGTCTTTTCCTGGTGGATGTTTCTTTGCGCCGTGAGCGCGTTGAACATCATCGCCTGGTCGATCACGGCCTTGACCGTGGCACGCGGCCACGCCGGGACGGACGTCGACCGGCTGCGCCGCTGGCAACTGATCTTCGTCAGCCGGCTATGTGTTCGGCTGCGCCTTTCGCTCCGTCTTTCCGGTCTACGACGTTCCGCGCCTGGTCCTGTTCGACACCTGGCTCTCCAGCGTCGCCGTCGGCCGCTCGGTCGCGACGCTCGCGGAGTTGTGTTTTGTCGCCCAATGGGCGCTGATGTTGCGTGAGACCTCGCGCGCGACAGGCAGCGCGATGGGCAGGACCACCGCCGCGGCGATGGTGCCGCTGATCGTGATCGCCGAGTCGTTTTCCTGGTACTCGGTACTGACGACGTCGAACCTGGGCCATGTGGTCGAAGAATCGCTCTGGGGCCTGTGCGCCGCCCTGATGGTGATGAGCCTAGTGATCCTCTGGCCGCGTTGCGCAGCGCGCTGGCGCCCGCTGCTCGCCACCTGGTGCGTCGCCGGCGTGGCGTACGTCGCGTTCATGTTCCTCGTCGACGTGCCCATGTACTGGAGCCGCTGGCTCGCCGACGAAGCGAGTGGGCGCGGCCACCTGAGCCTGGCGCAGGGCTTGTCGGACGTCTCCGGGCGCTGGACCGTCTCGCACAGCTGGGAGGACTGGAAGAGCGAAGTGATCTGGATGTCGCTCTACTTCAGCGTCGCGGTGTGGCTGAGCATCGCGCTCGTTCACGCGCCCGTTCTGCGCCGCGCCCCGGCGCCTGCGCAGCCGACCCGAAACGCGCGACCACGGCGCGACCGTCACACGATCGCCACAACTTCGTCAGCAAGTTGACGCGCAAGTTGCGCAGAATGCCCAGCCATTGGCCTTGCGGCCGACCTGAGTCTGCTGCCCATTCATCCGCGAATGCCCCCCGGTTTCCACCTGCTGATCGCGGCCCAGTTCGCATCGGCGCTGGCGGACAACGCGCTGCTCATCGTCACGATCGCCTTGCTGCACGAGCGCGGCATGCCGATCTGGTGGGCGCCGATGCTGAAATTCGGCTTCACGCTGTCGTACGTGTTTCTCGCGCCTTTTGTCGGGCCGCTCGCTGACACATTCCGCAAGGCGCGCCTGATGGCGTGCATGAACGCGGTCAAGGTGCTCGGCGTGCTGGGCTTGCTCGCGGGAGTGCACCCGGTCGTGGCGTTTGCCGTGATCGGCTTCGGCGCCGCAGCGTATGCGCCGGCGAAGTACGGGCTCATCACGGAAATGGTCGGGCCGAAGCAGCTGGTCGCGGCGAACGGCTGGATCGAAGTCAGCGTCGTTTGCGCGGCGCTGCTCGGCACGGTGCTCGGCGGGCTGCTCGTCAGCCCGTGGCTGCTCGGCTCGGCGTGGGCGGCGAGCTCGCACGAAGCGCTCGCCGCAGCGCTGCCACGCCTGGACGCGGGTGCCTTGACGCTGTCGCTGCTCGCCGTGCTGCTGATCTACGGCGTCGCCGCAGCGCTCAACACCGGGGTTCCCGACAGCGGGGCGCGCTACGCCGCGAGCAGAGTGAATCCGATCGTGCTGACGCGCGAATTTCGCGCCGCGAACCGCACGCTCTGGAACGATCGCGCCGGCGGCCTGTCGCTCGCGGTGACGACGATCTTTTGGGGCCTGGGCGCGACTTTGCAATTCGCGGTTCTGCGCTGGGCGGCGCAGGCGCTGCAACTGCCGCTGGATCACGCGGCGTACCTGCAGGCCGCGGTGGCGGTGGGCGTCGTCCTCGGCGCCGGCGCAGCCGGGCGCTGGGTGCCCTTGGCGCAGGCGCCGAACATGCTTTGGGCCGGGGTCGTTCTCGGCCTGCTCCTGCCCGTTGTCGCGAGCACGACGCAACCGGCGCTGGCCGTGCCCTTGCTCGTGCTCGTCGGCGCGGTCGGGGGGCTGCTCGTCGTGCCGCTGAACGCGTTGCTGCAGCACCGCGGCTTCGTCCTGCTCAGCGCCGGGCGCTCGATCGCCGTGCAGGGCTTCAACGAGAACGCGAGCGTGCTCGTGATGCTTGGAATCTACGCTGCCTTGATGGCGCTCGATGTGCCCATCGTCACCGTGCTGGCGGGTTTCGGCGTGAGCATCGCCGTGGCGATGGCGGCGCTGATGCTGCGTGAGCGTGGCCTGGTGCAGCGCGAAGCGGCTGTCGCGGTGCGCTGACGTGGGTTCAGGCGACGGTGCGTTCGGCCAGTCCGAGCGGGATCGAGTGAACCTCTTCGTTCTCGCGCATCACCGCAGCCAATACCGACTCGAAGCGCAGGACGACGTCGTCCCAGCCGGTCTCGCAAGCGCTTTGGCGTGCACGGTCGCCCAGAACTCGCAGGCGCGTGCCGTCGCCGGCCCACTGCGCGGCGGCGCTGACGAACGCGTCGGAGTCGCCGAGCTTGACCAGCACGCCGTTCTCGCCGTTTCGGATCAATTGCGCCGCAGCGGCGTAGTTGAACGCCACGACCGGCAGGCCACTCGCCATCGCCTCGATCGTCACGTTGCCGAAGGTCTCGGTCAGGCTCGGAAACAGGAACAGGTCCGCCGACGCATAGTGCGCCGCCAGATCACCCCCGGTGCGTTGGCCGGCGAGAACGGCATTCGGGCAGCGCGCCTGCAACTCGGCGCGCATCGGGCCGTCTCCGACGAACACGAGTTTGGCGCGCACGCCCCGGGCCTGCAGGGCCTCGAACGAGCGGATCACCAGGGCCAGATTTTTTTCCGGGGCAAGTCGTCCCACACACGCAATCACCAGATCGCCAGGCAACGCGCCCCACTCGCGGCGCAGCGCTTCGCTGCGCTGCCGTGGATCGAATCGCTGCGTGTCCACGCCGCGCGCCACGACCGACAGGTTCTGGAAGCCGCTGGCCTCGAGGTCGCGCCGCAGCGCGTCGGTGGGAACCATCGTGCGGTGCGTGCGGTTGTGGAACTTGCGCAGGTACGCCATGATGGGCTTGCGAAACCAGCCGATGCCGTAGTGCTGGCTGTAGGCGTGGAAGTTGGTGCGAAAGTCCGAACTCACCGGCAGCTTCAGCTGCCGCGCCGCCTGCAACGCCGACCAGCCGAGCGGCCCCTCGGTCGCGATGTGGACCACGTCGGGGCGGCGCAGGGTCCACAGGCGCACCAGGTCGCGCTTGCACGGCAGGCCCATGCGCAGATCGGCATAACACGGGATCGCCAGTCCGCGCGTCAAGAATTCATGGAAGCGCGGTTCGCTGCGCGCCGCGTCGGCGCCGTCGCGCCTCGGGCGGATCAGTTGCAGATCGTGCTGGCGCCGCCGCAGGCCTTCGACGATGGCACGAATCGTCAGCGCGACGCCGTTCACTTCGGGAGGGTAGGTTTCGGTCACGACCGCCGTGCGGAGCATGGGCCGTGCCGGCGCATGGTGAGGAGGCATGGTCAGGCCGGCCAGCGTTTGCATGGCGCGCATCGTGCCCGTCGATTGCAACAGTTCGATGACAAGCTGGGTTGCTGCGCGCCACCATTTCACACACGGGCCGCGCTGGCTTGTCACGCGGCTTTCACGCAGCGCTGTCACGATCGGGTCACGCACGCCGGTACCAGGGTGCGCCTTCCCACAACCATGACCGAGGTGTGCCGTGAAAGCTCTTCCCTCTTCGAGTTTTGCGCAAGCGCTCGCGTTGCAGCGCTGGGATGACCACCGCCTGTACCACCACAGCCGCATCAATCAGAGCCTGCATCTGGTGAGCGCGATCAGCTTCGTCGTCGCTTACGGCTTGCTGTTCGTCGACCCGGCGCTGTCGGCGATCCTCGCCTGGTGCGTCTCGATGACGAGCCGGCAAGCCGGCCACTTCTTCTTCGAGCCGCGCGGCTACGATCAAGTGAACCAGCTCAGCGACGCGACCAAGGAAGCGATCAAGGTCGGCTACAACATTCACCGCAAGATCGTCTTGCTCGCGGTCTGGGCGCTGATTCCGGTCCTGCTCTGGTTCGCCCCCACGGCGTTCGGCTTGATCGAGCCCGCGACCACGTTCTACGGCTTCGTGCACGACGTCGGCATCGCCTGGCTCGCGCTCGGCGTCGGCGGCTTGCTGTTTCGCGTCGTGCAGCTGTGGGTCCAGCAGGACCTGATGACCGGGGTGGTCTGGGCGACGAAGATCCTCACCGACCCGTTCCACGACATCATGCTCTACCACCGCGCGCCGCTGCACCTGCTGCGCGGCGAGCTGATCGATCCGATGTCACACGTCAAGCCGCACTGAAGGCGCTGCACCGCGCCAAGCCATCGATTGACGCGGATCCTTCTTCAGAGCCGATGGCGCAGCATCTCTTGCAGGATGCTGCGCCGGATGCCGCGATTCGTCTGCGCCGGTGCGCTCCACCACCAGCCGTCGGCCTGCATCGCCCGGCACGCGGCGACGAATCGTTCCAGCACTGCAGCGAACTCGGCATCACCGTAGTTCAGGCTGAAGATGAGTCGGCCGGTGCCCACCCAACTCAGGGCCAGGCCATGTGCACGCAGGTAGTACTGCAGCATCCAGTTGTAGCGCGACGGCGCCGTGTAGAGAACGGTCCAGATCGACGACAGGTTCGCCACCTGCACCGGAATGTCCGCGTCGCGCAGCGCTTGATTGAAGGCCACGGTGCGCTGGTTCCAGCGCTCGTCCAGGCCGGCGTAAAGCGCCTTGATCTCGGGTGTTTCGATGCGCCCGAGAAACGCGTTCATCGCGCCCATCACATAGGGGTGCGAGTTGAAGGTGCCGCGCGCGAAGCAAATGTCGGCCGGCCGGTCCTCGCGAAAGCGCTTCATCAGCGCATGTTTGCCGCACACCACGCCCACCGGCAGGCCGCCGCCGAGCGTCTTGCCGTAAGTCACCATGTCGGCGCGAACGCCGAAGTACTCTTGCGCGCCACCTGGGGCGAGTCGGAAGCCGACGAAGATCTCGTCGAAGATGAGCACGATGCCGCGCGCCGTGCAGACGTCGCGCAGCTGCTTCAGCCACGCCGTGTACGCGGCGCGGTCGAACGAGGCGCGCCGGCCGCTGTCGATCAGCGACGAGTCTCCGGGTGCGCCGCTGTTCGGGTGCAGCGCCTGCAGCGGATTGACGAGCACGCACGCGATGTCGCTGCGACTGCGCAAGACGCGCAGCGATTTGTCGTCCATCTCCTTCAGCGTATAGGTCTCGCGCGGCGGCAGCGGGTTGCCCGGGCCGGGCTGAACGTCTTCCCACCAGCCGTGGTACGCGCCGCAGAAGCGCACGAGGTGGCTGCGCTTCGTGTGATAGCGCGCCAGGCGCACCGCCTGCATCACCGCTTCGGTGCCCGACATGTGGAACGACACCTCTTCCTGGCCGGAAATTTCCTGCAGGCGCTTCACGTTCTCGAGCACGCAGGGGTGATAAGCGCCGAGCACCGGGCCGAGGTCCGCCACCATCGCCGCGCCTTGCGCGATGCACTCCTTGTAGAAGTCGTAGCCGAACAGGTTCACGCCGTACGAGCCCGTCAGGTCGTAGAAGACGTTGTCGTCCAGGTCGGTCACGGTCACGCCCGACGACGCACGCAGAAAACTGCCGGTGCGCAAGTGCTGGCGCAGGTAGGGGCTGTACTGGAACGGGACGCGGTAGCTGCCGGTGAACTGCAGGTCGGCGATGCCTTCGCGTGCGGTCGCCGTCGCCTCGGCGCTGCGCGCGTAGTGCTTCGCGCAGTACGCTGTGAGATTCTGAAAGCCCTTGCGGCGCAGTGCGATCACTTCGGGCGGCGCATCGTCGGAGCCGAAAAAGCGCTCCTCGTCGTACGCGTATCCCGGAATCAGCGAAGCGATGCGCTTCGCGATTCGCGAGTGCCCGGCCAGCGAACGGTGCTTGGCGCGCGAGAGTTCAAGCCGGCGTTTCGCGCGCGGCAGCGTCCAGGCGAGCGCGCCAAGCGCGAGTGCGGTGAGAGCAAGGGTCTGGTCCATGGGGGTTGCATTGGTGTGACCACCCGGGTTTAACAGCGTCAATTGACAGGCTTATGAAACTCCAAAACGTTCGCAACATTTTTCTGCAGGAAGACCTGAATTTCCTGCTCACGAACCGAATTCCGCGCAACCTTCTGACGCGCTTCATGGGCTGGTTCAGCCAGATTCGCCATCCGCTCGTGTGCAAAGCGTCGATCGCGGTGTGGCGGCTCTTCACCGATCTGGACTTGAGCGACGCGCGCCAGCAGCACTTCGCGAGCCTGCACGAGTGCTTCACGCGCGAACTGGTGCCCGGTGCACGCCCGGTGGACGCCGATCCGGCCGTGCTCACGAGCCCGTGCGACGCGATCGTCGGCGCGTGTGGCGACGTGGTGGCGGGCCAGGTGTTCCAGGCGAAAGGTTCTCCATACGAACTGCGTGACCTGTTCGGGCCGACGCAGAACATCGCCCCCTTCATCGACGGCGTTTACGTCACGCTGCGCCTCACCTCGGCGATGTACCACCGCTTCCACGCGCCGCACGACTGCGAAATCGAGCACCTCACGTACCTGAGCGGTGACACGTGGAACGTGAACCCGATCGCGCTCGCCCGGGTGGAGAAACTGTTCTGCCGCAACGAGCGCGCCGTGCTGCGCGCCCGGCTCACGGCGGGTGGGCACCCGATCGCCATGGTCCCGGTGGCGGCGATTCTCGTCGCGAGCATCCGGCTTCACTTTCTCGACGTTCTGCTGCACCTGCGCTACCTCGGCACGCACGAGATTCCGTGTCGCCAGGCGTTCGCCAAGGGCGAAGAGATCGGCTGGTTCCAGCACGGCTCGACGATCATCGTCTTTGCGCCGCGAGGGTTCCGCCTCTGCGAAGGAATCGAATCAGGCTCCCGGATCCGCATGGGCAGCGCCCTGCTGCGCCTGCCGGTTTGAGGGCCGGCACGACAATCGTTCCGATCCTTTCGGAGTCCCCCGCATGTCACTCTTCAATTCCCTGCACCTCGCCCGTGCGGCGCGCGCTGCGCGTTCGGCTTGCGTGCAGTCCTTGGCCGTCGTGCTGATCGCGATCGCTCCCTTCGGGGCGGCGCATGCCGACGACGACGACGATGATCACGCCACGTACGCGATCGGCCTGTGGGGCGACCTGCCCTACAACGACGTGCAGGCGCAGATCGGTGTGCCGAACCTGATCGCCGACATGAACGCGCAGCGCCTCAAATTCAGCGTGCACGACGGTGACCTGAAAGGCGGCAACGGCATCGCCAATTCGGTGACGCCCACGACGTGCAGCGACGCGCTCTACGTCCAGGCGCTGGAATTTTTCAACGCCCTGAACGCTCCGGCCATGTTCACACCGGGCGACAACGACTGGACCGACTGCGACCGCCCGTCCAACGGCAGCTTCTCGTCGCGCGAGCGCCTCGACCACGAGCGTGCCGTGTTTTTCAGCACGCCCTACTCGATGGGCAAGCAGCGCATGCGCCAGCAGGTGCAGTCCACGCCGCCGTGCCTGGGCGTGAACGGCCCGACGCCCTGCGTCGAAAATCGGCGCTGGAGCGTCGGCGGCGTGACCTACGTGACGCTCAACGTTCAGGGCTCGTGCAACAACCTGTGCGACACCGCACCCGACCCGGCAGAGTTCGCGGCGCGCAATGCGGCCAACATCGCGTGGCTGACGGAAACGTTTCGCTTGGCCGCGGCGCGTCAGGCGTCGGCGGTGATGATCATCACGCAGGGCAATCCGGGCTGGGACCTGAGCGACGGAACCCGTGCCCCGCTGCGGGACCCGAAGACGCTGGTCGAGAAGACCGTTGCCGGCGCCGACGCAACTCCCGACGGTTTCGTGGACTTCCTGCGCGCACTGCGCGACGAAGTGGTTGCGTTCTGCAAGCCTGTCGCCTACGTGCACGGCGATTCGCACTACTTCCGCGTCGACAAACCGCTGCTGAACGCGAAGGGCCAGCGCATCGAAAACTTCACCCGGATCGAGACCTTCGGCAACAACGCCGCGAACGGCAACAACGACGTGAACTGGATCAAGGTGACCGTCGATTCGCGCAGCCGCGAGGTGTTCACGTATCAGCCGATGGTCGTTCCCGGCAACCGAACTGCCGTCCCGGCTCCCTAGGAGCCCGCGCACAGAGGGGATCGACTCTGAGCCCGGCGCTCAGGGTTCGATCGCCCCCGCCGGCAACCAGCGCAGCAACACGTCGTTCTCGGCCACCTCGTGTTCGCTGCGCAGCGCCGGCGGCGCGGCAGAAAACCCGAGTCGCGCGAGCAAGCGGATCGAGCGCCGATTGCGCTCGTCGGCGGTGGCGAGCCACTGCGTGACGCCGTAGTGCGCGCAGCCCTCGTCGAGCACGGCGCGCGCCGCGCGTTGCGCGACGCCCTGGCCCCAGAATTCCGGTCCGATGACGAAGGCGATCCACGCCAGGCCGCCTTCGCACACTGTCGCCTGGACGATTCCGGCAACGCCACCCGTCTCGAGCCGGATCGCCCAGTTCAACCAGCACTCGCGCCCGTCCGCCGAGGCGCGCGACTCCAGGCGCAGAAAGCGCTCGCGCAGCGCACCCGCCGACGCGGGCGGCGCGTCGTCGAGGTAGGTGTAGACGGCGGGGTCGTCGAGAACGTCGAACACCGCTTGCGCGTGCGCTGCGCACTGCGGCTCGAGGGTCAGACCCTGCGCGCTCAGGGCGCGCATCGTCGGTGTGGCGTGCGTCATCAGCGGCTCGCCCTCGCGGCGGGTTCGGCGGCCCTGACCTGCCCGCCCGCGCCACGCGCGTCAAACCGCGCCCGGTAGGCGCCCGGCGCGACGCCGACGAGGCGCCGGAAAGCGCGGCGAAACGTTTCCGGCGAGTCGTAGCCGCATTGGGTGGCGATGTCGGCCAGGCGCATCGGCGTGCTCTCGAGCAACTCGCGCGCGCGCGCCATGCGTTCCGCCTGGAGCCAGGCGTTCGGCGTCATGCCCACCGACCCCTTGAATTTGCGCAGGAACGTGCGGCCGCTCATCGCGCTGCGCGAGGCGAGCGCGCCGATCTCGATGGGACGGTGCAGGCGCGCCCGGGCGTAGTCGAGCGCGGCGCCCACCGTCAGGCTGGTGCGTTGCGAGACCGGCGCCTCGATAAATTGCGCCTGGCCGCCTTCGCGGTGCGGCGCGATCACCATGCGCCGCGCGACGATGTTCGCCACTTTAGCGCCGAAGTCGCGCCGCACCAGGTGCAGACACGCGTCGACACCGGCGGCGCTGCCGGCGGACGTGATGATCGCGCCTTCATCGACGTAGAGCACGTCGGCGTCGAAGGTCACGGCGGGGAAGAGGCGCTTGAAGTCTTCGGCATAGAGCCAATGCGTCGTCGCTCGCTTGCCGTCGAGCAGGCCTGCCGCGGCGAGCAGAAACGAGCCCGAACAGATCGACAACAAGCGCGCGCCACGCGCTGCGGCGCGGCGCAACGCGTCGAGCAGCGCTGCGGGGGCGGTGCCGTCGCGGCTGCGCCAACCGGGAACGATGATGGTGTGCGCCTGGTCGAGCAGGGCCAGGCCGCCGTCGGCCTGCACGATCACGCCGCCGATGCCGCGCAGCCGGCCCTTGTCCACCGCAGCGACGCGGGTCTGGTACCAGGTCACGCCGAGTCCCGGACGCTGCAGCGCGAACACCTCGACCGCGATCGCGTATTCGAAGGTGCACAGCTTGTCGTAGGCGAGCACGACGACGAGTTCGGGGGCACGCACCGGGCGGGATCTCATGTTGGCGAAAACTTACCACAGATTTGCCGTTTCGCCACTCCCGGATCGGCGCCCTGCGGCCTAGATTCGGTCTCACTCACCGGAGGCAAGAAACCATGAAGGCTCAGCTCTTTATCGGCAACCGCAACTATTCGAGCTGGTCGCTGCGCGCCTGGCTGTGCCTGAAGTGGGCCGAGGTGGACTTCGACGAAACCCTGATCGACCTCGATCAACCCGGCTACGGCGAACGCCGTATCGCCCAAGTGCTTGCGGTGTCGCCGAGCGGCATGGTTCCGGTTCTGCGCATCGGGTCGGAGACGATTTGGGACACGATCGCGATCGCCGAATGGGCCGCCGAAGCGGCGCCCGAACTGTTGTTGCCTGCGGATCGCCTCACGCGCGCAGCGATGCGCGCCGCGGTCGGCGAAATGCACGCCGGCTTTGCCGCGCTGCGCAGCGAGTTGCCGATGAACATCCGGCGCCGCTGCCGCGCTGACGGTTTGCCTGGCAACGCGCGCGGCGACGTGCAGCGCATCGATCGCCTCTGGGCCTCGCTGCGCGAGCGCCATGGCGCGGAGGGTGGATTCCTGTTCGGCAAACGTTCGATCGCCGACGCGTTCTACCTTCCCGTCGCGACGCGCTTTCGCACGTACGCCGTGCACCTGTCAGCGCCGGCGCAGAGCTACGCCGACGAGTTGTTGCGCGACGCCGACTTTCAGGCGTGGGAGCGCGCGGCGCTCGCCGAAGATCCGAAGCCGTTTTCGCGCGCGCGCATCGACTCGCTTTACGCGGCAACCGAGCCCGGGCGGGCGTCGCATGCGGGTTGAACGTTTCGGGCGCAGCGCCCGCGCCGCCGCGCTCGCGCTGCTGTTCGCGGCAGCGCTGCACGCGAGCCCGGCGCGCGCCGGATCCGGCGCCGACTCGGCTCGCCAGGCGCGCGCGAGCGAACAACTCGCTGCGCTGCTCGCCGCGGCCGACGAGTCGGACCTCGACCTGATCCCGATGAACGGCCTGAACCGGGGTGACCTGCGCCGCGCTGCGGAGTTCGGCGACTTGATCAGCGACGCCTTCCTCGCGCGCTCCGAAGCCGCAGCGCGCGAGCAGCTGAAAGCGCTGCGCCAGATCGACCGCGCTGCGCTACCGGCAAAAGAGCGCGTCGCCTACGACGTGTTTCGCTACCAGACCCAGATCACGCTGCGGCCTTACACCGATGGCCTGGCGCAAATCCAGCAAAGGCTGCCGCTGGACCATGTGTTCGGCCAGCATGTGATCTTCGCCCAGACGGCGTCCGGCGCCGGGGTCGCAGCGTACAAGACGCGAGAAGACTATGAAAACGGCTTGCAGCGAATCGCCGGTTTTGTCGTCTACCTCGATCGTGCCGTGGAGCAGATGCGCCGGGGAATGGCTTCGGGCCACGTGCAGCCGCGCATCGTCGTCGAAAAAATGATCCGCCAGCTCGACACCGAACTCGACGCCGGGGTTGAGGCCAGCCCCTACCTGCAACCGACCCGCGCCTTCCCCGATGCGCTGCCGGCCGCGGACCGCGAGCGCCTCACGGCCGCGTACCGCAGCGCGGTCACGGACGCGATCGTTCCCGCGCTGCGCAGGGTGCGGGACTTCATGCGCACGCACTACCTGCCGAAGAGCCGCAGCGGCGCGCCAGGCCTGGCGAGCCTGCCCGGTGGCGCGAAACTCTATCGCCACGCGCTCGAGCAGCACACGACGACGCGAATGAATGTGCGCACCATCCATTCGCTCGGTGTGGCGGAGGTGGCGCGGATCCGCGGCGAGATGGAGCAGGTTCGCCGGCAAGTGGGGTTTCGCGGCACGCTCGGCGAATTCTTCAAGCACCTGCAATCGGACCCGCGCTTCAAGTTCGCGACTCGCGACGAGCTGCTTGCGCGCTATGAGGCGATTCGATCCCGCATCGACGCGGTGTTGCCGCGGTATTTTTCAGCGCTGCCGAAAGGCCGGTTCGAGATCCAGCCCTTCCCCAAGGAACAGGAAGAGTCGGGAGGCGGCGCTTACTACGTGATCGGCACCCCCGACGGCGAGCGCCCGGGAACCTTCTTCGTGAACACGTCGGACCTGGCGACACGCACCTCGCCGCGCATGACGGCACTGCTGCTGCACGAAACGGTGCCTGGGCACCACTTGCAGGGCTCGCTCGCGCAGGAAGACACGACGCTGCCGGCGCTGCTGCGCTTCGGCTTCAACGCCGGCTTCGGCGAGGGCTGGGGCCTGTACAGCGAATGGCTTGGCAGCGAGATGGGTCTGTACGACGACCCGATTCAGTACTTCGGGCGCCTGGACATGGAGATGATCCGCGCCGCGCGCCTCGTCGTCGACACCGGCCTGCACGCCAAAGGCTGGAGCCGCGCGCGTGCGCTTCGCTACATGGCAACCCATTCGTCGCTCGACGCCGGCGCGATCGAGCAGGAAATCGACCGCTACATCGTCTGGCCGGGTCAGGCCACCGCGTACAAGGTCGGCGAGCTGTTCATCCGCAAGCTGCGCATCAAGGCGCAGGCGCGCCTTGGTGCGCGTTTCGACTTGCGCGAATTCCACCGCGAAGTGCTCGACACAGGTTCGATCCTGCTGACCGTGCTGGAGCGCAAGATCGACGCCTGGATCGACTCGCGCCGGCGTTGACTACTTTGTGGCTGCGCGCCGCTGGCGCAGCCAGCCGGCGAAAATCGGGTCGACGATCACGTACGCGCCGCGATTCGGGTTGGACATCACATCGGCGGGCAAACTGATCAGCGCCTTGCGCACGCCGCCCGCGGTCACCGACGTGCCGAGCAGGGCCGAAATCACGTTCAACATTCTCTGCCCCGTCAATTCGCTCGCCCCGGCGGCGACTTGTTCGAGCAGGATGCGCTGCAGCGGCGTGAATGCATTGAAACGCTGCTCCAACAAGGCGGGCGGGTAGCGGCTGCGCAGGAACGACGGCACCGCACCCACCACGTCGGCGACGTTGTACGTTGCCACATGACCGACGAAAGCCTCCAGGTCCGCCGGCCGGTGGCCGAGCATGGCGAAGGCTTCGACAAACGCATCGGTCTTGAGCTTGTGCGCGCGTGCGCGCACCGCGTTCGCGCGCGTGACGACGTAGTCCACATAGTCGCGCCCGAGCACCGGAAAGTCCTGGCGCTCGGCGAGGCCGAAACTCGGCTGCCCGTGCGCCGCGAAAAGTTGCGCCAGGCCTTCGCGCGACGACCCCGTCATCAGCAACAACACGCGACCGTCGGCCTTGTGGGCATTGGCGACAGCACGCAAGGCCTTCATCGCCGGCTCCCCCTGGCGCGCGAGCTCTTGCACTTCATCCAGCAGCAACAGGATCCGCTTCACCTGGGGCTGGCGCAACAAGTCGGCGACGAGGTGCTGGAGTTGCTGGCCGGCGTCCAGGCTCGTCGGCGCAGCGGGTTCGGCGTCGAAGTCGACCCCGAGACCGAGCGCTTTCACGCCACGCACGCGCGTCTGCGAGCGGCGTGTCTTCAAGGTGTACAGCAGCTCGCGCAGCGCGCCGTTGATGGCTTCGAGCTTGTCGGCGCTGGCCATCAGATCGACGTAGACCGGCCGGATGCCTTGAGCGGCAGCGAGTGTCGAGAGGTCACCCGTGATGAACGTCGTCTTGCCGATCTGGCGTGGCCCGAACAGGCTCAAGGCTGTCTGCGGGCGGTCCAGCAGCATGCCCAGGTAGCTCTGCGCGAGCGCTCTTCGGGGGTACAGGTGAGCGGCGGTCACGCGCCGATTTTACCGATTTATACCCAGCTGGTTCAATTGTCCCGCCGTGGGCAATCAGGTTGAATGTGCGTCAGCCCAGCACCCGCAGCGCCGCCGGCACCTGGCGCCGCTGCAAGGCATTCTGTGCCGCCCACTGTTCAGCCGGCGGCAAGTCGAGCAGCCAGCGCACTTCGCCGGCGACCCGCAGCGCGACCGGAATGCCGTCGCGGTACAGGATGCGATTGCCCGTCAGCGCCGGCAGGCGCGCGCCCGGCGTCACGACGCCTGCCAGGTTCAGCGGATCGGCGCCGGAGAGGCTGATCCACACGCCGTCGAGCGCACGGCGTCGGGTCTCGCGCAAGCTGCCGATCGCCTCGGGCAGTGCGAACTGCTCGCCCGACAAGCCGGAGACAAAACGCCCGCCGCGGATCTCGCCGCGCGCTTCCAAACGGCGCAGGCAACGCAGCAGCTCGCGCCACGGCGGCAACCAGCTCGCTTCGCGAGCGACGAGGCGCCAGAACACGACGCCGTAGCGCTTCAGCAAAGCGCGCACGACATGCTCGACGATTTGCGGGTTGTCATCAGGCGCAGCAAGCGGCGCGCCCGGCGCGTGAGCCGCGCTTGACGCCGCTGGGGCCGGCGCCGCGCGCCGCGCGAGCGCCCAGCGGCCTGCGTCTTCGATGCCGAACAGCGCGCTGCGCCGCACCCGCTTGCGCGCACCCGGTGTGCGGCGCTGCGGCGAGGGCACGAGCAACGCGCGCAAGCCGGCAAAGCTGTCGCAGTTGACGAGCCCCTGCGCAACGAGTTCGCCAAGCGCGTCTTCGACCTGTGCGCCGAGCAGCCCCGAGGCGCCGGCGAGCTCGTCGAAAAACGACGCACCTTGCGTCGTGATGACGCCCAGCACGCGCTTGCCGTTCGAACTCAGCGCGATGTCGTCACTGCCCTGCGCGAGCCCGGCCCAGAGCGTGCAGATGGCGGCGCGCCGCGAACGTGATCGGCGTCGTTCGCACCGGGCTTGCGGTGCGCGTGCCGCTTGAATTCAGCGCTGCGATGCGCGTCCAGACGACTCGCCCCGCGCGGCTCAACTCGTCGAGCCACGCCGGGTCGTATTCGTTGACCCGCGAGGGCAGGATTTCGGTTTCCCACGCTGCGGCGGGCGCCTCGAAGCCCTCCAGCTGCGAGACGATTCCCGCCACGGCGTCGGGCCCCTCGACACGCGCATCCGGCGCGACGCGTTGCCACTCGAAGAGGAAACGCATGAAGTCGCGCGGTTCGACGGGTTCGATCTCCTGCCGCAGCCGGTTCACGGTGTAGCGGTGGATTCGCGCGAGCAGACGCCGCTCGCACCATTGCACTTCCGGCTCGCCCGGACTGAACGACCCGCGCATCACCGTGCCTTCGGCTTCCAGCTGCAGCAGGGCGATGTCGACCTCTGCGGCCGCAAGCCCGAGCGGCGCCGCGAGCGAGGCGGCCGTCACCGGGCCGAGGCTCTGCAAGCGGTCACGCAGGATTTCCACGAGCGCTGCGTCGCGCGCCCAAGCCTTCCGATATTCCGGCGGCGGCTCGATGCGCGGCGTGCGCTGTGCCGCTGGAAACACGGCGTCGAACTCGGCGAGTCGCTCGGCGGCGACGAACACACCCGTCGTGCCAAGCGCCAAGCGCGTCGCGCGCGAGGCGGCGCCTAGCTCGTCGACCCAGGCCCGCCACGCGGGTTGCGCGGCGATCTCTCCGTCGCTCAGACAAGCGAAGCCGAGCAAGGCGGCGTGCAGCTCGTCGGCGTTGCGCGCGTCCGGCCAGACTTCGTCGCGCACTTTTTGGATTGCCGCGGCGTCCAACTGGCCGAGGTCGGACGCTGTTTCCGGGTCCATCCAGCGCCGCGCGAGCACCGCCTGGGTGCGCCGTTCCTCCAGCGGCGCGTCGTCGAGGAAGGCGTAGGGCCGCGCCGAAAGAATTTCCAGTGCGAGCGGCGAGGGTTCGGTGACGTCGCGCGCGATCACTTCGATCGCGCCGCTGTCCAGGTCGGTCAAGAGTTGCTCCAGGCCGTCGATGTCCATCGCCTCGTGCAAGCAATCGGCGATCGTCTGGCGCACGAGCGGGTGATCGGGGATTTCGCGGTCGCCGACGAGGTTCTCGCCGCACGCGAGCTGGTCCGGGAAAATCGCGCCGAGCAGGTCTTCCGCCGCCATGCGCTGCAGCTGCGGTGCGATCTTGCGCCCGCCGCGCATGCGCGGCAGCGCGAGTGCGGTCGTGCCGTTCCAGCGCCAGCGCGCGCCGAACATCGGCGCGGCGAGCAGCGCCTGCACGAGCAGCGGCCGCACCGTCTGCGGCGACAGATAGCGCGCCACCTCGTCGAGTGGAAAGCTGTGCGATGCCGAGAGCGACAGGATGATCGCGTCTTCCGTCGCAGCGGCCTGCAGCTCAAAATCGAACTTGCGGCAGAAGCGCTTGCGCAGCGCCAGGCCCCAGGCGCGGTTGATGCGGCTGCCCAGCGGCGCGTGGATCACGAACTGCATGCCGCCCGATTCGTCGAAGAAGCGCTCGAAGACGATTCTGTGCAGCGTCGGCAGCGTGCCGAGTGCGGCCTTCGCTGCGCCGAGGTAGTCGGCGATTTGCTCGGCGGCCGAGCGCGAAAGCGCCAGCGTGCCGGTGGCAACCGTCAGCCATGCCAGCAGAGCGTCGCGCCCGCCGGCGTCGAGCCGCACCGCGGCGTCTTCACGCAGGCGCGACAGCGACGCTGACAGCTCCAGCGTACGCCCCGGCGCCTCGCCGAGCCAGAACGGCATTGTCGGCGGCTGGCCTTTCGCGTCTTCGACTCGCACCGTGCCGCGCTCGACGCGCAGGATTCGGTACGAGGTGTTCCCGAGCTGGAACACGTCGCCGGCGAGGCTTTCGATCGCGAAGTCTTCGTTCAACGTTCCCACCACCTGGGCCTGCGGTTCGAGCAGCACGGTGTAGTCGGCGTTGTCGGGGATCGTTCCGCCCGATGTCACCGCCGTCAGCGCCGCACCGCGCTGGCCACGCAGCACGCCGTTCACCGCGTCGCGGTGCAGGTAGGCGGCGCGCCGGCCGCGGCGCGTGTCGAAGCCGTCGGCGAGCATGCGAACCACTTCGGTGTACTCGTCGCGCCCGAGATTCCGGTACGGTGTCGCACGGCGCAGCAGATCGAACAGCTGATCTTCGCGCCACTCCTGCGAGGCGACTTCGGCGACGATCTGCTGCGCCAGCACGTCGAGTGGTTTGTCGGGCAGCGCGATGCGGTCGAGTTCGCCGCGCGCCACGGCGTCGAGCAGCGCGGCGCACTCGCACAGCTCGTCGCGCGTCAGCGGGAACAGGCGCCCCTTGGGCGTGCCGCCCACGGCGTGGCCGGAGCGGCCGACCCGCTGCAGGAACGCGGCGATCGACTTCGTCGAGCCGATCTGGCACACCAGATCGACGTCGCCGATGTCGATTCCCAGCTCCAGCGACGCGGTCGCGATCAGGGCGCGCAACTCGCCGCGTTTCAGGCGCTGTTCGGCGTCGAGCCGATGCTCGCGCGACAGGCTGCCGTGGTGTGCGGCGACGTTCTCCGCGCCCAAGCGCTCGGACAGATAACGCGCCGCGCGCTCGGCGAGACGCCGCGTATTGACGAAGATCAGCGTCGTGCGGTGTTCGGCGACGAGCGCCGGCGAGCCGGTCGTAGATCAGCTGCCAGACCTCGCCCGACATCACGGCCTCTAACGGCGCCGGCGGTAGTTCGATCGCGAGGTCGCGCTGGCGCACATGGCCGGTGTCGACGACTGTGCAATCGGCGCTGCCCTGCGCATCGTGGCGGCTGCCGACGAGGAACTGGGCGATCGCGCCGATCGGTTTTTGCGTCGCCGACAGGCCGATGCGGACCAGCTCGCGCCCGGCGAGTTGTTCGAGGCGCTCGAGCGACAGCGCGAGGTGCGCGCCGCGCTTGTTCGGCGCGAGCGCGTGGATTTCGTCGACGATCACGGTTCGTGTCGTTGCCAACATCTTGCGCCCGCCTTGGCTCGTGAGCAGGATGTAGAGCGTTTCGGGCGTCGTGACGACGATGTGCGGAAAGCGCCGACGCATCTGCTCGCGCTCGGCCTGCGGCGTGTCTCCCGTGCGAACGGCGCTGCGAATCCCCGCGCCCGACAGGCCGAGGCGCTCCAGCTCGGCGCCAATGCCGGCGAGCGGTACTTCGAGGTTGCGCTGGATGTCGTTCGAGAGTGCTTTCAGCGGCGAGACGTAGACGATGCGCGTTTCATCGGCCAGGCCACCCGGCCCGAGGCTTTCGCGAACGAGCGAATCGATCGCCGCGAGAAACGCCGCGAGCGTCTTGCCCGAACCCGTGGGCGCGGCGACGAGCACATGGCGCCCGGCGTGGATCGCCGGCCAGGCGTCGACCTGCGCCGGCGTCGGCGCGGCGAAGGCCGACTCGAACCAGCCGCGCGAACTGCGGGGTGGAAGAGCTCGAGGACGGAAGGGGCCATGGGACGGCGATATTACGACCGCCATCGAATGGAAGAGCGGACGGGTCGGCAGTGATCCCGCCGAGAGCTCCTCAAGACGCGAGGTGATCGAGAACGAGTTGCTTGAAGCCGGTCGCTTCGACGGCGCCCGCCGGCAGGCAATCGGCGCGCGAACTGATGACGAGCGGGCCGTGTTCGGGGTCGTCGGTCAGGCGCCCGTGCGAGCCCTTCACGAGCGCCGTGTCCTTGAGCGAGATCACGTCGAGCAGCGCACGCATGCCGAGTTTGCGTTTTCCCAAGCGCCAGGCGGTCGCAAGCATGGGAAAGCGAAGCTCGGGGTCGAGGAACAGCTCCACCGGGTCGTAGCCGGGCTTGCGGTGGATGTCGACGGTGCGCGCGAAGTCGGGCGCGAGCGCGTCGTTCAGCCAGTAGTAGTAGCTGAACCAGCGGTCGGCTTTCGAGATCGCGATCAGCTCGCCGCTGCGCGCATGGTTCAGGCCGATCGCACGCTGGCCGGCGGCGTCGAGCACGCTCTCCACACCGTCGAGCTTTTCGAGCAGCGCGCGCACTTCGCCGATCCGGCTCGCATCGTTCACGTAGACATGCGCGAGCTGGTGGTCGGCGACGGCGAACGCGCGGCTCGCGCCGCAATCGAGAACTTCGCGGCCGAACTCTTCGGGCCGCACCGCGATGAAGCCTTTTTCGCGCAGCAGCCGGTTGATGTGGATCGCGTCCGTCACCGGCGTGATGCCGTACTCCGAGACGACGATGACTTCGCGGCCGCTGGCCGCTGCGGCGTCGATCAGCGTGCCGCACACCGCGTCGAGTTCACGCAGGTCTTGCTGCACGCGCGGATGCGCGAGGTCCGGGCCGAGGCGCTGCAGGTTGTAGTCGAGGTGCGGCAGGTAGGTGAAGGTCAGCGTCGGGTTGCGCGTCTGCATCACGTGCAGCGTCGCGCGCGCGATCCATTCGGTCGACGTGATGTCGGTCATCGGCCCCCAGAACTTGAACAGCGGGAAGGTGCCGAGCTTCGCGTCGAGCTCGCCGTGCAGGTCCTGCGGGTGCGTGTAATGGTCCGGGATCTTGCGTCCGTCGGCCGGGTACATCGGGCGCGGCGTCGCGCTCCAGTCGGCGCTTCCGTACATGTTGTACCACCAGAACATTTGCGCGCAGGTGAAGCCCGGAGCGAGCTTGCGCGCCGCGTCCCAGATCATTTCGCCGGTGACGAGCTTGTTCGACTGGCGCCACAGCGCGACCTCCGAGACGTCGCGAAAGTACCAGCCGTTCGCGACGATGCCGTGCTCGCTCGGCATGAGTCCGGTGAGCAGCGTCGACTGCACGCTGCACGTCACCGCCGGCGTGATCGTGTGGAGCGCGCGCATGCCGCCGCGCGCGACGAGGCGTTGCAAATTCGGCGTGTTCGCGCCGACGAGACTCGGGCTCAAACCGACCGCAAGGATCACGAGTGTGGGGTGCATGCGCCCTAGAATATCAGCCCATGGCAACGGTCAATTCGAATCAGGCGGCGCTGCATTTGTTGCGCGAATGGCTGGTCGCGCGGCTCGACGCGCCGCAGCGTGCCTGGCTCGATTCGCAACTCGATTCGCTTGCGACCGATGCGTCCGATTCGGCGCTGCACATCGCC
Organism: uncultured beta proteobacterium; assembly: GCA_963775015.1. Classification (GTDB taxonomy): domain Bacteria; phylum Pseudomonadota; class Gammaproteobacteria; order Burkholderiales; family Burkholderiaceae_C; genus JAEMQF01. The sequence goes on from CAVZHI010000007.1 coordinate 153,854, forward strand.
TTCGGCATGGTGCCGCGCATGCTGGGCAAAGCTGAGCTGGCGCTGAACGCCGCACACCTCGCCGCCGCCGAACGCGCCTTGCCGGGATGGCTGCCGCAAGGCTGGAGCGTCGCCGACGCCGGGCGCATTCTGTTGCTCGGCCAGGTCTCGAACTCGGCGCCGAATTTTGTGCCGCTGTTTCGCTCGCTCTGCGCGACCGCCGATGTGGTTGAACTGACCGCACTCTACCGCGGCCTGCCGCTTTATTCGGACCCGCAGGCGCTGCTCGATCAGGTCGGCGAAGGACTGCGCAGCAACATGCGCGGCGTGTTCGAGGCGATCATCCACGCCAATCCTTATCCGAAACTTCATTTCGACGAACACCGCTGGAACCACATGGTGCTGAAGGCGCTGTTCGTCGGCAGCGCACTTAGCTCCATCCAAGGACTGGACGGCCGCGCCAATGCCGAACTCGCACGCATGCTGTGCGACTTCGCTCAGGAGCGCCGCGCCGCGGGCCGGCCGGTGCCGTTCGAGATCTGGCGCTGCGTCGGGCCGTTTGCGCAAGGGCCGGTGCTCGACTCGCTGGCGCGCGCCCTGGCGAGCCCCGACCCGACCGAGCGGTCTGCCGCTGCGCTCGCGCTCGCGGCGAGCCCGGATCCGGCGGCGGCGCGCCTTCTTGCAACTGTGCCAACGTTGCAACAGGGGGTTTCCCAGGGTCGGCTGAGCTGGGCGACACTGCACGCCGTCTGAAAACTCCAATCCGCCGCCATGCGCGGCACCGCTTCGAGCTGCCCATCATGATGTTCATCGACCCCCACGCGCACATGATTTCGCGAACGACCGACGACTACGAGGCGATGGCCGCCTCGGGCGTGGTCGCCGTCATCGAACCGGCGTTCTGGATCGGCCAGCCGCGCACCAACGTCGGCTCCTACCTCGACTACTTGTCGTCGATCGTCGGCTTCGAGCGCTTTCGCGCGAGCCAGTTCGGCATCCGCCACTACTGCACCATCGGCTTGAACTCGAAGGAAGCGAACAACGAAGAACTCGCCGAAGGCGTGATGGAGCTGATCCCGCGCTTCGCGCTGAAAGAAGGCGTGGTCGCGATCGGCGAGATCGGCTACGACGAGCAGTCGGCGCTCGAAGACAAGTACTACCGCCTGCAACTCGAGCTGGCGAAGAAGCTGAACCTGCCGGTGATGATCCACACGCCGCACCGCGACAAGAAGCGCGGCACGACACGCTCCATGGACGTGTGCGACGAACATGGCCTGGACCCGAAGATGGTCGTCGTCGATCACAACAACGAAGAAACGGTTCGCGAGACGCTGGACCGCGGCTATTGGGCGGCGTTCTCGATCTACCCGAGCACGAAGATGGGCAACGCGCGAATGGTCGAGATCCTGCGCCAGTACGGAGCGAAGGGCGTGATCGTCGATTCGGCGTGCGATTGGGGTATTTCCGAACCCCTGGGCGTCGCGAAAACGGCGAAGCTCGCGCTCCAGCAAGGCATCCCGCAGGAGCAGGTGCACCTGGCGTGTTACCAGAATGCATTGACGGCCTACGGGCAGAGCGGCCAGATGAAAGAAGAAGACTGGCTGAACCCGGTCGCGATCGACCAGCGCGCCGTGTTCGAAGGCAATTCCATCTTGCGCGGCGGCCGTGAACCCGTGGTTGCGGACGGCAAAGGCCGGCGCTCGATGGACAACCTGATCATCGAGTAACTCAACTTCATCATCTTCAGGCAGGAAGCAAAGAACATGTCGGCGTTGCCCTCTTCCGGAACGACCCAATCCACGACCCGAACCCAGACGCATTGGCAGCGCTTTGCGGTCCCGTTTGAGTTCCCGGTCGTCTTCACGGAAGGTGTATTCGACCCCGAGAACAGCGCGCTGCGCGACGTGCTGTGTCGCCTGGAGCCGGCGAAACGGCACCGTGTCGTGTTCTTCGTCGACGACGGCCTCGTCGGCACGGGCGCCCATCGCACGACGCTGCTCGAGTCGATCACGAAATACGCCCAGGCGCACAGCGACGCGATCGAACTCGCGTGCGAGCCGATTCCTGTTCCCGGCGGCGAGAAGATCAAGTCGGAACTGCACTTCGTCGAGAGTTTCCAGCAGACGCTGTTCGACCTGCACATCGACCGCCATTCGTACGTCATCGCGGTGGGCGGCGGCGCCGTGCTCGACGCGGTGGGGCTGATCTCGACGACGACGCACCGCGGCGTGCGCCACATCCGCATTCCGACGACGGTGCTGGCGCAGAACGACTCCGGCGTGGGCGTGAAGAACGGCGTGAACCTGCACGGCGTGAAGAACTTCGTCGGCACGTTTGCGCCGCCGTTCGCGGTGCTGAACGACATCCGCTTCGTCATGAGCCTGCCCGAACGCGACAAGATCGCCGGAATGGCCGAGGCGGTGAAGGTGTCGTTGATTCGCGACGCCGAATTCTTCCGCTGGATCGAACGCCATCAAGACGATTTGGCGACGTTTGACCGCAGCGCGATGGCCTACCTCATCCGACGCTGCGCCGAACTGCACATGCGCCAGATCGGCCAGGGCGGGGACCCGTTCGAGATGGGCAGCGCACGACCGCTGGACTACGGCCATTGGTCGGCGCACAAGCTCGAGAGCCTGACGCGGCACCATGTGCGCCACGGCGAAGCGGTCGCGATCGGCATGGCGCTGGACGCGCGCTATTCGGTGCTCGCCGGACTCCTGCAGCCGGGTGAAGAAGACCGCATCTGCGCGCTGCTCGAATTCCTCGGCTTCAACCTGTGGCACCCGGCGCTCGCCAAGACCGGTGCGAGCGGCGAATCCGTCATCCTGGAAGGCTTGCGCGATTTCCAGGAGCATCTCGGCGGCGAGCTGTGCGTGACGCTGCTCGCCGACATCGGCGTCGGCGTTGAAGTGCATCAGATCGACCACGCACGCATGGGCGACGCGTTGCGCTGGTTGCAGACTCGCGCGGAGCCGGGCTGATGCTTCTCGCGGCGGGTTCTCCTGGCGATCAGGCGAGCCCGGACCTCGGCCACCTGACGTATTGCACCAACATCCACGCCGGCGAGTCGCTCCCCGAGGTGATGGCGAGCCTGGCGCGGCATGTGCCTGCGATCAAGGCGGCGTGCTCGCCGTCGCAACCCTTCGGCGTGGGCTTGCGCCTGGGCCATGCGGCAGCGACGAGTTTGCGCGAGCCCGCCCGGCTCGCCGAACTGAAACACTTCCTCGACTCCGCAGGCTGCTATGTGTTCACGCTGAACGGCTTTCCGTACGGCGCGTTTCACGGCCGGCGGGTCAAGGAAGACGTGTACCTGCCCGACTGGAGCGACCTGCAGCGCCTGACCTACACGAACGACCTCGCCGACATCCTGAGCGAATTGCTGCCCGCCGGGCAACAGGGCAGCGTCAGCACCGTGCCGTGCACCTTCAAGCCCTGGGCCGCGGGGCGCATGGATGCGATCGACGATCACCTGTTGCGCCATGTGGCGCACCTCGTCGGCATCGCGCAGCGCAGCGGCCAGACGATCACGCTCGCGCTCGAGCCCGAACCCGACTGTTATCTGCAAACCATCGACGAGGCCGTGAGCTATTTCAAAGCGCACCTGTTCGGCCGCGCCGGCGTGGCGCGGCTCGCCGGATTGGCGGGCTTGTCGCGCGTGGCGGCACAGGACGCGCTGCACCGGCACATCGGCGTGTGCTACGACGTGTGTCACGCGGCGGTGGAATTCGAAGATCCGAAGCGCAGCGTTGCCGAGCTGCGCGCGGCGGGAATCGCGGTGGCGAAGCTGCAGCTGAGTTCGGCGCTGCGCATCGCCTCGTTCGACGCGCAAAGCGCATCGCACCTCGCCGCATTCGCCGAGCCGGTGTATTTGCATCAGGTGGTGCAGCGAAGCCAGGGCGAACTGCGCCGCTTCGTCGATCTGCCGCAGGCGCTCGCTGCCGCACAAACGCCCGGCGATGCGGGGCAGGGCGCCGAGTGGCGGGTGCACTTCCATGTGCCGATCGTGCTCGAGCAGATGCAGCATTTCGGCACGACGCAGGCCTTCCTCGCCGAGATCCTCGCCCTGCACCGTGCCGAGCCGATCAGCGCGCACCTCGAAGTCGAAACCTACACCTGGGACGTGCTGCCGCCCGAGTACCGGAGCGCGGACCTGAGCGCGTCGATTGCGCGCGAGCTGAACTGGGTCAAGGCTCGGCTCCTGCAATGAAGGCTTCGCCCTGATGGCCTTGCAGTGACGCCGCCATGAATTTACAAACCGCGCTGCAGCTCGGCCGGGTGTCGAATCTGCCCACCGTGTGGACGAACACGCTCGCCGGCGTCGTGCTCGCCGGCGGCACCGTGTCCGGCTCCGGGTTCGGCGTGATGCTGCTCGCGTTTTCGCTGTTCTACGTCGGCGGCATGTTCCTCAACGACGCCTTCGACGCCAAGTTCGATGCGACGACGAGGCCGGAGCGCCCGATCCCGCGCGGCGTGGTCAGCGCGGCGCAGGTCTATCGCTGGGGCTTTGCCATGATGGGAGCGGGGATCGCGCTGCTCGGATGGGTCGGTTTCGGTTTTGCGCCGCGCGCCGGTGCCGCGCCGGCACTCGCCGGCCTGGCGCTGGCTGCGACGATCACGCTCTACGACTGGAATCACAAGGGATTCGTCTTCAGCCCGGTCGTGATGGGGCTGTGCCGCGTGCTCGTTCTCGTCGGCGCGGGACTGTGCGTCAACACCACGCCGGGGCCGGCGCTCTGGGTCGCCGCGGCGTTGATGTTGTGTTACCTGATCGGCCTGACGTATGTCGCCAAGCAGGAGAACCTGGGCCGGGTGGAGAACCTCTGGCCGCTGATCTTTCTCGCCGCGCCGGTGGCGTATGGCGCCTGGCTGATGACGCAGAACCTGAGCGTCGTACCCTTCTGGCTCGTCTTCTGCGGCTGGATGGGAGTGGCGCTGTGGTTGCTGCGCCGGCGTGCCAAGGGCGACATTCCGCGCGCCGTGGTGAGCCTGATCGCCGGCATTTCATTGCTCGACGCGATGCTCATCGCCGGCAGCGGCGCGCCGGGGTTGGCGCTGCTCGCGCTGCTCGGCTTTGGCGTGACGCTGTTCTTTCAGCGCTACATCTCCGGCACCTGAGGCGCGCGGCATGTCGACGCAGAACGGCTGCAAACACGCACCCGGCGAATTCATCCCGGTGATCGACCGCTCACGCTGCGAAGGCAAAGGCGCTTGCGTGCGCGTCTGCCCAGTGGGCGTCTACGTCGTCGGCACATTGCCGCCCGAGCAACGCACCGGCCTGGGCCTGCGCGGCAAACTCAAGGGCATGGCGCACCGCTGGCAGCAGGCGTTGCTCGTGAATCCGGGTGCGTGCGAAGGCTGCGGCTTGTGCGTGAAGGCGTGCCCCGAGCAAGCAATCACGCTTTTACGCGTTTAGGGTGTGGCGAACGTCGCCTCCAAAGTCGCGGTCAATGGAACGGGTTTGAACAGCTGCTTTCGGCCCGTTGCTGCCGGTCGATGTGGCCTCGAGGCTTGCCCGACAGCCCTCGTCATCCCGGCGAAAGCCGGGATCCACCGGTTGCACGCAATGAACGTTTCGCTGGACGCGCAACTTCCGCGGGTGGATCCCGGCTTTCGCCGGGATGACGAATATCTTGCGTCCTGCCCTTCGCTCTGCACCTTGCCATGCTGTGCTTTGATCGGTGGCACGCGTGAGCACACCCAAAGCGGACGTTCGAACCTCAGCCATGGGCCGATTGCCGACCCATCCGACTATTCGGTAGCGGCAGCGAGCACTGGGCTTCAGGCGCCCGCGTTGCGGAACGCCTCGCACACCACGCCCACGCGCCGCGTTTCGTCATCGCCCAGCTTGCCGGCGCGCAGCAGCACCGCGCGCTCGATCGAGCGCAGGCGGAAAAACAGCTCGTCTTCGACCGCGTCGACCTCGGCGACGTCTTGCGCCTGCAGGGCCTCGCTGCTCCAGAGGCCGCTCGCGTACCAGCCGGTGCGCAGACGCGCCAGCAGGTGTTGGGCGAGCGTCATCGCGCCCTGGAAAGCCGGCGACTCGGCGCTGACCGCGATTTCGTCGACGCGTTCCTTCGCCACGCGCAGCGCCGCGTCGAGCTGGGTCAGGCGCGCCTGAACTTGTTCGGTGTCGAGCCACGCGTGTGCGGCGGGCTGGCTGCGCGCCGCGTCGGAGATGCTGCCGACCCAGCCGAGTTCGAATTCCCCGGGAATCACGCGCAGCGCAACGCTGACGCGTGCCAGCGTCGGCCGCGCGCCGCGCAGCACGCCGAGCGCCCCTTCGGTGACGGCGAGCAGGCGCCCGAGCGGTGACAGTTTGTCGCGTTGCAGGCCATGCGGATAGCCCGAGCCGTCCAGGCGTTCGTGGTGTTCGGCGACGGCGCGCGCCAGCGTCGCCGGGTAGTCGGTGAGTTGCGCGACGAGCAGGTAACCGACATGCGGGTGCACGACGAGGTGTTCGTAACTCTGCAGGTCGAGCATCCGGTCGGCGTCGAACTCGCCGTAGCGCGGGTCGATGTACATCTCGCCCAGGTCGTGCAGCAGGCCGCACAGCATCGCCAGGCGCAGGTCCGAAGTCGCGCCGCCATGTTCGAGCATGAGTCCGCCGCACAGCGCCATCGCCTTCACCGCGTGGTCGAACGATTCCGGCCGTGACGCCTGGCCCGCCGTGAGCAGCAGTTGCGCGACCGAGTGCAGCGGCAGGTGCGCAATCTCGCGCACCAGCTTCGCGCCGTGGCGGCGCAGAAAAGCGCTGAGCGGGGTCTCGCTGTCGAGCATCGCCTGCGTCGCCTGGACGAGCGTCTTCGCGGTCACGCCGTCTTCCGCCATGAGGCAGCTCTCGAGCGGGTTGCGCAATTTGCGATCCAGCAACTTGCGCTGCAACGCGCTCGAGACCGGCTGATCGCGCGCCCACAGCTTGGTGCCCGAGATGTCGAAGATGTCGCGCGACGCGATGATGCTTTTTGTCTTGCTCGCTTCGAGGATCGTCGCCAGGGCGTGCGGGTTCGCCGCGGAAAAATCGCTGAGCGGTTGCGGTGCGTTCATGGGGGAGCTCCGTGGGGTCAGGGTCTCGACGGTTTTCGGCCGCAGCGCGCGGCACGGCAAGGGCGCATTCGTGACCAGATGCAACCTGCGCGCCGATGGCGTCGATTCGACGCATCGGCCGTACCGCGGGTTAGCATCGGCCGCCATTTCGGCGACGATTGCTTACTGCGAGGCTGCGGCATGGGATTGCGTGAAAAGTTCGGCCGCGCGCTGCGCCTGGGCGTGATCGGCGGTGGCCCGGGGTCGTGGATCGGCGCAATGCACCGCAGCGCGGCCGAACTCGACGGTTGGTTTCGCATCACTGCGGGCGTGCTCGCCGGGGATCCCGAGCGTTCCCGCGCTGCAGGGATCGGGCTCGGCATCGACCCGGCGCGCGCCTACGGCGACGTCGCCGAGATGCTGCGCGCCGAAGCGCGCCGGCCGGACCGCATCGACGCGGTCGCGATCATGACGCCCAACGACACGCACTACGCCTACGCGGCAGCGGCGCTGGACGCCGGCCTCGACGTGATGTGCGACAAGCCGGTCGCGCACGACCACGCGCAAGCGCTCGACCTCGTGGCGCGCACGCGCAAGCAGGCGCGCATCTTCGCCATCGCGCACGCCTACAGCGCGTATCCGATGATCCGCCAGGCGCGCCAGCTTGTGCGCGACGGAGCCCTCGGCGCCATCCGCCTCGTGCAGGTCGAATACATCCAGTCGGGTCTCGCGACGCGAGTTGAAGACGGCGCGCTGAACAACCGGTTGCGTTGGGTCCTCGAGCCGCAACGCAGCGGACTGCTGCTCGTCATGAGCGCGATCGGCTGCCACGCGCAGCACCTGGCGAGCTTCGTCTGCGGCCAGAACGTCGCGCGCGTCGTCGCCGATGTGGGCACTTTGCTGCCCGGGCGAAAAGTCATCGATCACGTTTCAGCGCTGCTCGAATTCAGCGCCGGCGCCCGCGGCGCCTTCACCGTGACGCAGGCCGCGGCCGGCGCGGAGAACGACATGCGGCTGCGGGTCTACGGCGAGAAAGGAATGCTCGACTGGTCACACCGCGAGCTGAGTTACCTCAAGCTGTCGCTGCAAGGCGAGGCGACGCGAGTCATCGGCCGCGGCGACGTTTTCCTCGCGCCCGAGGTCATCGCCGCCGGGCGCACCCCGCGTGGCCACCCCGAGGGTCTGCGCGAGGCGTTTGCGAACCTCTACGCGGAGGTCGCGATGGAACGAATCGCGCGCGAACTCGGCGAGCCGGTTCCCCACTTCCCCTACCCACGCATCGAAGAGGGTGCGCACACGATGGCGTTCATCGAGGCGTGTATCGCGTCGCAGGCGGCGGGTGCGTGGGTGAATGTGACGGGCGCCGCCACATAGCCCGGTGCCGCGCGCATTGATGAAGCGGCAGAATCGTCGGCGTGGCGCGCGAGTTCGTTCCCTACCCCTTTGAGGCGCAGCGCCACGCGGCGCGCCTGCCGCTGCTGGACGACTCGCGCGTCGAGGCGCAACGCCATCCGGTCGTGATCGTCGGCGCCGGGCCGGTCGGTTTGTGCGCCGCGCTCGGCCTGGCGAACCACGGCGTTCGCAGCGTCATCCTCGAAGCCGACGACTCGGTGTGTTTCGGCAGCCGCGCGATCTGCATTTCGCGGCGCAGCCTGGAGATCATCGAACGCCTGGGCGCGCTCGAAGGATTCATGAAGATCGGCCTGCCGTGGACCGGCGGGCGCAGCTTTTACCGCGAGCAGGAGGTGCTGCACTTCACGATGCCGCACGACGCGAACCAGAAGCTGCCGCCGATGCTGAACCTGGCGCAGTACCACATCGAGCAGATCCTCCTGGAGCGTGCGCAGCAGCAACCCGAGCTGATCGACCTGCGCTGGCAGAGCCAGGCGATCGGCCTCGAAACGCACGCAGACGACGGCGTGCTCTTGAAGGTCTCGACCCCGCAAGGCGATTACACGCTGCAGAGCGACTGGCTGATCGCCGCCGATGGCGGGCACAGCTTTGTTCGCGACGCGCTCGGGCTGCAATTCGAAGGCACGAGTTATGAGGGGCGCTACGTCATCGTCGACATCCAGCTCGACTCCGACCGGCCCACCGAACGCCTCGCCTACTTCGATCCGCCGTGCAACCCGGGTTCGACGGTGCTCGTGCACAAACAACCCGCCAACGTGTGGCGCATCGACTACCAGTTGCGCGAAGGCGAAGACCCGGTGGAAGCGGTGAAACCCGAGAACGTGATGCCGCGCATCGAGAGCCTGCTCGCGATGATGGGCGAGCGCGGTGGATGGGCGCCGATCTGGATCACGATCTACAAGGCGAACGCACTGACGCTGCCGCGCTACCGCGTCGGGCGCGTTCTGTTCGCCGGCGACGCCGCGCACCTGGTGCCGATCTTCGGCGTGCGCGGCGCGAATTCGGGAATCGACGACGCCGACAACCTCGCGTGGAAGCTGGGCTTCGTGATCACGGGGCGGGCTGCAGACGCGCTGCTCGACAGCTATTCGACCGAGCGCGTCGCGGCAGCGCACGAAAACCTGCGCCACGGCATGAAGAGCACCGAGTTCATGGCGCCACCGACGTTTGCCTTCGACCTGATGCGCCAAGCCGTGCTCGGCCTGGCGGCGCGACACGCCGGTGTGCGCGCCTTGATCAATCCGCGCCAGACTTCGGCGATCACCTACCGCGATTCGCCGTTGAACGTGCAGACCGGCGAACCTGCGCATACGGCGAAGTTCGACGTCGGGCCGGTCCCGGGCGCGGTGTTGCCCGAGTGTCCGCTCACGATCACGCGCCGGGGTGCAGTGCCACGCGAAGCGCATGTCACCGACCTGCTGCTGCAAAGCGCGCCAGGTTTTGTCGCGCTGTGTTTTGTCGAAGACGCAGCGCCGCGCGAGGTCGAGGGCGTCTGGAACGCGCTGCGGCAGCAACTCGCGCAACGCGGCGTCGCCCTGCATCCTGTCTTCGTCTCGAAACACGCAGGCGCCGCCGACGCTTGGGATCACACCGGCAGGCTGTTCCCGATGTACGGCGGCGGGACGGTCTATCTGGTGCGGCCCGACGGGCACGTCCTGGCGCGATGGAAAGACCTCTCTCTCGAGGCGGCAGCGCAACACGTTCACGCCGCGATCGAACAGACGCTTCAAGGGGGATGCGCATGACCGACAGCGAACTCGACGCCGTCTACACCCAGCTCTGCCTGACGCTGACGCGGCTGGGCCAGGGCAACGCAAGCCTCTACCTGGCGCGCTTCGCCTTGCTGGCGATGACGCACATCGGCGATGCCGCCGTCGTGAACCGCTTGCTCGACTCTGCAGCGCAGGACCTGCAAGGCGAGGCGGACCTTGCTCGCACGGCTTGAGACGCTGCGCTTGGGTCGGTCGTCGGTGCGGCAGCTTGACGCGCGGCCTACGAACTGAAACAGGGTTTGCATGAATTCGAATCGACCGCGCCGAATTGGCCGATAACGCGGGTAGACTCGCGCCGCCGTTTCAAAGAACAAGGAGAACGATGCCCGACTTTGAAAGCCCGTCGCTCTGGCGCATCAGCGCGTTCGACGCGCTGCGCAAGACGATCGCTTCCACGGCTTACGCCGGGCTGCAACGCCAGACCCTCATCTCATCGACGCTGCAGGCCGAGTTGCGCCTGATGGACCGGCGCCGCGAAGGCACCGACGCCCTGGAGGCGGTTGCCGCTTGCGTGCGCCTGCGCGAGTCGGCGCTGATCTACCTGCAGTACGAAGACCGGGTCTGGCCTGTGACCCTTTTCCCGAGCGCCATGCTCTACCACTCGCCGCGCAGCCTCTTGCTCGGCGGCGGGCGCGGCCTGCGCAGCCTCAAGCTCGTCGACATCGAGCCCGCGACGGTGCGCCCGCCGGGCCACTGGATGCACGAGAGAATCGCCAGCGCGGAGTCGTACCACGCGCTCGCGCCGGCGCTGTGGAAGCTGGCGTTGCAAGGCCCGCGCGCGAAGCTGCTCGCCGAGATCGGCGGCACCGCGGCGTACCGGGCGTTGCGCAAGCTCGACGACGAAGACGTCTCCATCCCCGGTGCGCTTGCGCCCGCCGCCGAGCGGCTGCGCAAGGAGACCGCGCCGCTGCGCCGCATCGCCGGCTGGCCTGGAATGAGCGTCGAGCGCGCGAGCCGCATGCTCAACGCGCTGTACCTGTCGTCGAACCTGATCGTCAGCCGCACCCACCATACGGCGCGCTCCGGTCTGTTCGAGTGGCTGCTCGGGCGCCGGCCGCACTGACCCAACGCCTCGGTTCGTAGCGTGCATCGGGCGCGTTTCACGCGTCCGATTCCGGCCGGACAAGGCAACGCCGCTCTGCGACGATGCGCAGCCCGCATCGCTTCGCCCCTGAGCCCCCACCCCATGCCGCAACTCCCCGCGACTTTCCAGCGCCTCGCCGGCGCAAACCTGGCGGCGCAGTCGGCCGAGCAGATCAGCCTCGCCGCGGTTCCCATCGTCGCCGTGCTTGCTCTGGGCGCCGGGCCGGGCGAGATCGGACTGCTCGCGACGGCGCAGACGCTGCCGTTTCTGCTGCTCTCGATTCCCGCCGGGCTGCTCGCTGATCGCTGGTCGCGGCGGCGCCTGATGGTGCTCGCCGAAGTGCTGCGCGCCGTGTCCTTGCTCGGGCTCCTGCTCGCGACACTGGCCAGCGCGCTCTCGCTGCCGCTGCTCGCGCTGCTCGGCTTCGTGGGTGCGGCGGGAACAGTCGGCTTCAGCGTCGCGGCGCCGGCGCTCGTGCCGTCGCTGGTGCAAAACGCTGCGCTCGGTGCGGCGAATTCGCGCTTGGAGCTCGCGCGCAGCGTCGCCTTTGCCGCCGGCCCGGCGCTCGCCGGGGCGCTCGTCGCCTGGGGTGGCGCGTCGTCGGCGTTTGTTCTGGCGACGCTGCTCTCGGTCGCCGCGGTGGCGCTGCTGCTGCGCCTGCCCGAAGCGCCACGCGCTGCGGCGCGCCCGCGCCATGTGCTCGCCGAGCTGCGCGACGGCGCGCGCCTCGTGTGGCGCCACGCGCTGCTGCGGCCGATCCTGTTCACGGCAATCGCCTGGAACATGGCGTGGTTCGTCTTGCAGGCCGCCTACGTGCCGTACGCGATGCGCAGCCTTGGCCTGGACGCGAGCGGCGTCGGCGTGACGCTCGCGTGTTACGGCGCCGGCATGGTGGTCGGCGCGCTGCTCGCGGCGCGCGTGCTGCGCGCCTTGCCGTTCGGCCGCGCCGTGCTCGTCGGGCCGTTCACGTCGGTCGCCGCGTCGCTTGTCATGGCGGCAACGCTGCTCTGGCCGACCGGCGCGCTCGCGGCGCTGTCGTTTTTCATGTTCGGCGCCGGACCGATCCTGTGGGCGATCACGTCGACGACGCTGCGCCAGACCGTCACGCCCGGTGCCATGCTGGGTCAGGTGTCGGCCATCTTCCTCACCGTGAACACGGGAGTGCGGCCGCTCGGCGCGGCGCTCGGCGGTGCGATCGGCGTCGCGTACGGCGAAGCGGCGTGTCTCGTCGTCGCCGCGCTCGGCTTCGTCGTGCAGGCGATCATCATCGCGGTTTCACCGGTGCGAACGCTGCGCGAGTTGCCTGCGCCCTTGGCGTAGCCGCCCGCGCGACGCAAGGCACGACCCTCACTGCCAGGCACGCCAGAGGAACGCGGCGCCGCCGATCACGACCACCCCCTCCATCGCGAACGCGTGCACGCGCGCCGGAATCAGCGTCAGCAGACGCCGCGCGACAAACGCGCCCGGCAAGGTGCACAGGCCGACGAGCGCGCCGATGATCGCGAGCGATCCGTCGAGCCGATCGAAGCCGCCGAAGACGGCGACTTTGAACACACCCAGCAGCGCCGAGATCACGGCGTCGGTGCCGATCAGCGCTGCGCCTTGCACGCCGCTGGCCATCAAGAGCGAAATCAGGAGCACGCCGGTGCCCGTCATCGCACCGTCGATGCCACCGTACGCAGCGCCGGCGCCAACCTGGCCGCACGCGCCGAGCGTCTGGTTGGACCGCGCCAGCGCACGTCGCAGCGGGATGCTTGCGAGCAGAAAGGCACCGATCAGCAGCGCAATCCAGCGCGCGTCGAGCAAGGTGTAGGCGTAGGCGCCCGCCATGCACGCCGGGACGCCGAGCAGGAGCACGCGGCGCACCTGAAGCCAATGCACGTCGCGCCAGAACGCGGCGACGCGGCTCGCATTGGCCATCAGCATCGCGAGCGCCAGCACCGGCACGACGTTGATCACGCCGACGAGCGGCGCGAGCACGACCGGCAAGATGAGCCCGGTGCCGTAGCCGGCGAGCCCGCCGAGCACCGCGGCGGCGAACGCGACCGCGCCGACGAGCAGCCAGGGCAAGAGTTGCGCATCGCCGAGGGAAAATTCAAGCGCCGTCATCGCACGGGGTGGGCCTGCAGGCTCGGCGCCAACCGGCCGATCTGCGCCGCGAGCAGCAGGCCGAAAGCGGAAAACGTGCACGTCACGAGCCAGGTCCAGTGCCAGCCGCCGGCGCGGCCTGCGACCCAGGCGACGAGCGGCGGGCCGACGAACTGGCCGAACGCCGACCATTGCTGGACCCAGCCGACCGTCGTCGCGAGCGTGCCCGGACTCGGCGCGAGGCGCACCGCGAGCGCGAACAGCGTTGCCGGGATGAGCCCACCGCAGATCGAGAACAACAGCACCGCGAGATAGCGCCACTCGGGCGCGAGACCGGCCTGCGACGCACCGGCAAAGGCGGCGATCGCCGCCGCTCCCATGGCGCCGAAGCCGACGCCGAGCAGCTGCGGCGCGCCGACGCCGCGTTGCAGGAATCGACCCGCGGCAAGGTTGCCGGCGATGTTCACTGCGGCGGCGAGCGCCGTGAGCGCGCCCAGCGCGGCGCCCGACCAGCCGGCCTGCGCGGCGATGACAGGCAAGAAGCCGATCACGGCGAGCCACTGGCCGGCGTAGAGGGCAAACATCAGCGCGACGCACCAGACGCTGGGTGTGGCCAAGGTCTGGCGCAGGCGCGCCGGCCACGTCGCGAGGCTGGCCGAAGCGCCTGCGCGCTCGCGCTGCAGACTCGGCACGGCGCGCGCGACCCACAGCGCAAGGCCGAGCGACACGCCCGCCAGGCCCCACCACCAGGCGCGCCAACCGGCCGCCCCGATCAGAATCGGCCCGAGCAGCAGCGCGAGCGTCGTCGCCAGCGGCATGTAGGCGCTCCACAGGCCGAGCATCGGGCCCAGCTGTTTCGGCGCGACGAGTTCGCGGATCAGCCCCGGCGCAGGCAAGACGACAAGCAGGAAACCGAAGCCTTCGACGGCGCGCAGCAGCATCAGTGTCGCGACGTCGTGCGCGGCGCCGCCGAACGCGCTCGCTGCGGCGAGAACGAGCAAGCCGCAGACCATGCTGCGGCGCAGCCCCAGCCCATCGGCGAGCATGCCGAACAGCGCGCCGACGCTCATCCCTGCGAGCTGCACGAGCGAGAGCAGGAAGCCCGCTTGCAGCAGGCTCATCCCGAGCGCGTCTTGCAAGGCGGCGATCGCGGGCGGCAATTTGCCGACGTGCAACGCAGCGCAGACACCACCGAGGATGACGATCAGCGCCGGGTCGATCATCGGGCGGCGCGCGGCCGCAGAGGGCTCGGTGTTCATGCGCCTGAAGTGTGCCGTGTCGAGCGCGCGGCCTGCACAATCCGCGCGTGAGCCGATCGAATCCCCTGACCTGCCCGGCGCGCCGCGGCGTGCAGCGCCGCGAATTGTGCGGCGCCATGCTGTGTGCCTTCGGGGTCGTGGGCCTGGGCTGCGCGGTGCCGCCCGAAGCGGCGCGACCCTGGGAGCTGCGCCTGCGCGGTGCGAGTGTCGCGCTGCTCGGCGAAGTTCACGACAACGCCGAACTGCACCGCGCGCGCCACGCTGTACTGCGCCGCGCCTTTGCCGCCGGCTGGCGCCCGGCGGTCGTGATGGAGCAGTTCGATACCGAGCGCCAGGCCGACATCGAGCGCAGCCGCAGCGAGCGCCCGGTTGATGCGGCGCACCTGATCGCCAGCGCGGGCGCGCCGCGCGGCTGGAACTGGGCCGACTACGAACCGATCATCCAGCTCGTGCTGGAATGCGGGCTGCCCTTGCTTGCCGGCAATCTGCCGCGCGCCGCGGCGGCGCGATTGGTTCGCGAAGACGCCGCGGCGGTGCTCGGCAGCGAGCGCGCGCGTGAGCTGGGCCTGGACGGGACTCCCGATCGCGCCTGGCAGGCGGCACAAGAGCGCGAGATTCACCTCGGCCACTGCGGCGCCTTGCCGGCCAGCGCCCTGCCCGGAATGGCGCGCGCTCAATTCGCACGCGACGCGGTGATGGCGCAGTTGCTGCGCGAGCATCGTGCGGCGCGGGGCGCGGTGTTGCTCGCCGGCACCGGCCATGTGCGGCGCGACATCGGCGTGCCGCGCTGGCTCGGCGGCCTCGCGCCGGAAAACGTGCTTGCGGTGGGCTTCATCGAGTCGGGCAGCGAGGGGCCCGCGCCGGGGCAGTTTGACGCCGTCGTGTCCGCTGCTCCCGCGCCTCGCGCGGACCCTTGCGAGGCCTTCAAGTCGCGGCCGCAGCGCCCGCAGGGCGCAAGCGCCTGACGGGTCCGCAGAATCAGGGCTTCAGGCCCTGTGCCAGAAGCTGCGCGACGAGCGCGTTCACACCGCCATCATGGGTGGCGGCGCGCTCGCTGAGCTGCCTCAGCAGGTCGGCAGGCAGCTTGCACGCAAACGGCACCAGGCCGGCTGCGGCGTCGCGCGCGCGGCGCTCGCGCTTCTCGTTGGACACCGCGGCGCCCTGGGCAAAGCGGTCCGGTATGACCGCGGTCTTGATCGTGCCGGCGATCTTCTTCGCCTTGTTCTTTTCGAGGTCGGTCTTTTTCATGCTCATGGCGAGGCCCGGAATTCGGTTGCTGAGCCTCATTGTCGGGCTTGCAGCGGAGAATCCCTCGCAACTGCGGCATAGTGCGGCGCTGAATCACGGGAAATGACATGGGAACATTGACGGGCAAAGTGGCTTGGGTCACCGGCGCAGGCACGGGAATCGGCCTGGCCGGCGCGATGGCGCTGGCGGCGGCGGGCGCCAGCGTCGTGATGTCGGGCCGGCGCGAAGACGTGCTCGCGACCGAGGCGAAGCGAATCGCCGAGCTTGGGGGTGCGGCGGAAGTGCAGGTGCTCGACGTCGCCGACGCGGCGGCGGTATCGCGCACGGCGCAGGCGATCCTCGCGCGCCACGGGCGCATCGACATCCTGCTCAACAGCGCCGGGCTGAACACGCCGAAACGACTCTGGCAGAACCAGAGCGTGCAGGGCTGGCGCGACGTGGTGGGGATCAACCTCGACGGTTCGTTCTACACCGTGCACGCTGTGTTGCCGGCGATGCGCGCGCGCAAGGACGGGCTGATCATGAACGTCTCGTCGTGGGCCGGTGTGTTCCACCCGAAGCTCACCGGCGCGGCGTACAACGCGAGCAAACACGCCGTCACGGCGATGACGGAAACGATCAACATGGAAGAAGGCGTGAACGGGATTCGCGCCTGCGCGATCTGCCCCGCCGAAGTCGCGACACCGATCATGGACCGTCGCCCCGTGCCGCCGAGCAGCGCGGACCGGGCGCGCATGCTGCAGCCGCAAGACATGGGGCAGACGATCCGTTTCATCGCCGAGTTGCCGGCGCATGTGTGCCTGAACCAACTGGTCATCAGCCCGACGTGGAACCGGATGTACATCGAGAATCTGTAGATGATGTTCAACTACTTTAAGAAGCCCGCTGCCCCCGCCGCCCCTCGCCAATCGCCCGCGATCAAGCGCCAGGAGGCCGCGGCAGCGGCGCAGGCGCAGGCCAAGCTGCGCGAACAGGCGCGTGCCGACGCGAAGGCGAAAGAGGCTGAAGAAGCGCGCCAGACCTGGCAGCCGCAGCTGCAGGCCGCGCTCGGCGACGACGCGGGGTTGCTGCGCGTGGCGCGGGAATCGCCGCTCGTTGACGTGAAACTCGCCGCGGTGCAGGCGCTCGCCGGGGAGGACGCGCTGAAGCAGGCAGAGCGCGAATTCCGCAGCCACGACCGGCGCGTGCACCGCGCCGCGAAGCTGCGCCTGGACGCTGCGGTGGCGCAGCGCGAGTCGCGCGTGCAGGCGCAAATCATCATTGACGCGGCGCGCGCGTTGAGCGCGGAAACGCCGATCCCGGCGAACCGCCTCGTCGCGCTGGATCGCGCCTGGCAGGTGCTGAACGCCGAGCTGCTCGAGCCGCAGCAGCGCAGCGAATTCGCTGTGTTGCGCGAGCAGCTGAATCACTCGGTGCGCGAACGCGGCGAACAGGAGCAGCAAGTGCAGCGCTGGGTGGCGCAGGCGAAGACGGCGCTTGGCGAATTGCAGCGCGCCTGCGCGCTGCCCGGGCTCGCCGAGGATGCGCAGGCGCTTCAGGCGTGCTGTGCGAATGCGCAAGCGCTGCGCGCTTCGCGAATCGATGCCGCAGCCACCGCCGCGCTCGACGAGGCATTGCAAGGGGCGCTCGACGATGCAGCGCAATTGCTGGCGCGCTGGGCCGAGCCGCCGAAGGTCGAAGCGGCACCCGAGCCCATCGTGGCACCGGCACCGGCGGCACCCGTGGCGCCCCGAACCCTGAGCGCTGAGCAGCGCCAAGCGCTCGAGGCGCTCTTGCAACACGCTGAAACCGCGCTCGGCGACGGGCAACTTGGCGCGATGCAACAGCAGCTCGAAGCCGTCGACGCGCTGCTCGACACGTTTCGCGGCGTCAAACCCGGCGACGCGCTGAACGCGAGGATTCAGGCGCTCTATGCAGAGCGCGGGCGCCTCAAGGGCTGGCAACAATGGGGCGGCAGCCGCGCCCGCGACGACCTCGTCGTGCAGGCCGAAGCATTGGCGCGCTTCACCGAGGCGGCAGGCGCGCGCACCCACGGCGCTGCGGCGGCGCCTCATCCGACACCTGCGGACGAAGCGCTGGCTGCCGCAGCGCCGCCACAGGCGGCGCCGGAGCAGGCGAGCGCCATCGAGGTGGGAACCGAGGCGACAACCGAGATCGCGGTCGAGGTGGTCGCAGCGGAGATCGCAACGGAAGCCGCAACCGAGGCCACAGCCGTGGCGGCCAGCGAGGCCGCAGGCGAGATCATCTCAGCAGAAATCGCCACCGAGGCTGCGTCCGCCGTGTCGCAGGCTGGCGAAGCGGCGGCGCTGCTGCACGTTGCGCCGGACGCGTCGCCGCTGACGACGTCGCTGCAAGACGCAACGGCCACACCCGCAGCGCCTGCACCGGCTGCGCCGCGGCGGCCGCCGCCTTCGCGCAAGCCCGGCGTTCCCAAGCTGCAGCTGAAAGCGCACGCCGACGCGATTGCGGACCTGCGCCGGCGCTGGAAGGAACTGGATCGCCTCGGTGCTCCGGCGAACCAGCAGCTCTGGAGGCGCTTCGACGCTGCGCTGACCGTCGCGCATGAACCCGTCGCGGCGCAGCTTGCGGTGTTGAAGGCGCAGCGCGAAGCGAACCTGGCGGCGCGCGAGGCCTTGCTCGCCGAACTCGACGGCTTGGCCGCGCAGCCGCCGGAGCCGGACGATCCGCAAGCGAACGCTGCGTTCTGGAAAGAGCAGGCGCGCGTACTGGAGAACTTTCAGCGCGCCTGGCGCCCACTCGGCCCGCTCGAGCACACCGTTCCAGCGGCGGCGCGCAAGCCCTTGCAGCAGCGCCTGGCGGCGAGTCTGGAGCGTGTCGAAGCGCCGCTCGAGGCCGCACGCGGCGTTGCCGAAGGCGTTCGCCGCGAGCTCATCGAACGTGCCGAAGCGCTGCTCGAAGAAGTGAAGCGCGAGCCGCAGCTTCGCGACGCCGTGCCGCGCGTTCGCGACCTGCAAACGCAGTGGCAACACAGTGCGCGCCAGTTGACGCTGCAGCGCGGCGTGGAGAGTGCACTCTGGTCGCGCTTCAAGGCCGCGACCGACGCCGTCTTCACGCAGCGTGACGCGGCGGCGAACTCGCGCGACGCCGAGCTCGCGGCGAACCTCGCGGTGCGCGAGGCCTTGCTGCAACGCCTCGAAGCATTGAGCAGCGCCACGCCCACAGCGTTGATCGAGCGCACGCTCGCCGATGTCGACCGCGAGTGGCGAATGGCCGGCGAGCCGCCGCGAGGCACCTTGGGCGCACTCGAGGCGCGCCTGCAAGCCGCGCACGCGGCGGCGCTGCGCGCATTGAGTGCCAGCGGCCAGGTCGCGTGGCAGGCGCAGTGCGACGGCGTTGCGGCGCGCCTCGCGCTGTGCGAAGAGCGCGAGGCCGCACCCGCCGACGACAACGCCGATCTGGCGCAGCGCTGGGCCGCGCTGGACGCAGCCGACGTGAAGCTGCCCGCGGCATGGCAACAGGCGCTCGCGCAGCGCTGGGCGCACAGCGCGCAAGCGCAGCCGGCCACGGAAGCGCAACTCGACGACATGCTGACCCACCTCGAAGCGTCGCTCGACCTGCCCGCCACGCCCGAACGCCTGGCAGCGCGGCGTGCGTTGAAACTGCGCGCGCTGAAAGACACCCTGGAAGGGCGCGGCGCGCCTGCCGTTGACGCGGGAAAGCGTGCCCAGTGGCTCGCGACGCTGCTGCGCAGCCGCGTCGGCGACGCGCTGCTGCGTGAACGGCTGCACGCGCTCGTCGCCGCGCTGCATCGCGCACCGGCCGGTACGTTGGTGGGGCCGCAAGGGAAAGTCTGAAGGCGCGTTTGACGCGCCGGGTCGCGCGCCCGGTGCCGACCGCGGTGCGCGAGCAGCGCTTACGCTGAAGGTTGAAGCTCGCCGAGTCGCTTCAGCAAGCGCTGCAACTCGTTCTGCACCTGCACCGGAAAACCGGCGCTGCCCCAGCGCACGTCCGCGGCGAGCAGGCCGAGGTGCTGCGCGCAGCCTTGCCAATCCTTGGCGAGCCGGTTCGCCACGTGGGGAAAGCGCTCGCACAGCGCCTTCGGCCTGGAATCGACCGGGAAAGCAATCAACCAGTCGATTGCCGCGCCGGCCAGAATGCGTTCCGTCGCAACGGGTTTGTGGTCCTTCTTGCGCCCGAAATTGATCGACAACGGATCGTTGTCGAGTGATTCGTCGACGGGCGCGGACGCAGGCGCGGGCTTGTCAGCGACCTTGTTGAACACGACTTGTTCGAATTCGATGCTTCCCGACGGGCGGAATGAGGTCGACATGATGATTCTGATCGGTATGACCCGAGGGTTCGCGAGCTGCAAATTCTAGGTCGGGCAGGCGCGCGCGGGGTGCGCAGCGCGCCGGCCGAACGTGTGCCCCTTCACGACGCCGCGCAACCCAGGCAATCGTTTCGTGGCAGCCGCCGCGGCGTGCTACAAACCGGGCGAACGACAACAAGGGGCAAGGCGTGCAATCGCTGCCGGTGATCGTGCTGGGTTTTCTGCTCGGGATGCTGCACGCCACCGACGCCGACCATGTGGTCGCCGTCTCGATCATCGTCGGCCGCCAGCGCAGCGTAGGCAGCGCAGCGCGCATCGGCCTGTTCTGGGGCGTGGGCCACAGCGTCACCGTGTTCGCCTTCGGCAGTGCGATCATCCTGTTCAACCTGGTGCTGCCGCGGCGGCTCGAACTGGCGCTGGATTTCGGCGTCGCGATCATGCTGATCGTGCTCGGACTGGTCGCGTTGTCGCGCGCGGTCCGCGAGCACCACCAGGTCCGCGCGGCGCGATCGGAGGCTCACCTGCATGTGCCGGGCGCTGGGCTCGAGAACCGCTTTGTCGATCTCGGCGTATCACCAGCGCTGCTGCGACCCCTGTCGATCGGCATCGTGCACGGCCTGGCAGGTTCGGCCGCGGTCGCGCTGCTCGTGCTGACGCAAATTCGCGAGCCCGGCTGGGCCGCGGCCTATTTGTTGCTGTTCGGCGCGGGCACGACAGCGGGCATGGTGCTCCTGACGTCGATGATTGCCTGGCCCTTCATGCGCACCCAGCAACAACCGCGAGTCAATCTTGGCCTTCGGATGATCGGTGGTTTGCTCAGTCTGGGGCTGGGGTGCGGCCTCACCTGGAAGGCAGGCGCGGCGGCTTTGTCGTAGCTCACTTGGCGCGGTTCTGGACTGAACAGCGGCTCGCCCGAAGCCGAAGCTGCCAGATGCCCTGAGCCTGCGAATCCTGCCGATGCGTTGGCCGTCGCGAGCGACCACGTGTCCGCTGCAAAAGCGACTCGGGCGCCGATGCCTCGCTTATTCGCCTCAAAGAATCCCGAGCCGCTTGAACACGCTGGAGAGCAACTCGCCGCGGCGCAGCGCGTCGCGCGATTCGTTCTCGCCCGAGACTTTGGCCAGCGCCAGGCGGATCGTTTCGGCTTCGTGTTCGTGCGGAATCACGACCACGCCGTCGGCGTCGCCGAGCACGATGTCGCCGGGCCGGATCGCGACGCCCGCGCATTCCACCGCAACGTCGCGCTCGACCATGCGCGCCCGGCCTTTTGTGTCGAGCGGCCCGATGCCGCCGTGAAAGACGGGGAATTTCATGGCGCGAATCTGTTGCACGTCGCGCACCAGGCCGTCGGTGACGCAGCCCGCCGCACCGCGCGCTTGCGCCGCGGTGCTGAGCAGTTCGCCCCACGGCGCGATGCGCTGCGTCGGGCCGTCGCACGCGAGAACGATCACGTCGTTCGCTTGCAAGTCGTCGACGAGTGCGATCTCGACTTCGTACGGGTTCTCGCCCGCGCGCTGCTGATACACCGGCATGTACAGGCCGGTGCGCGCGCGGCCGATGAGTTGCAGGTTCTCGTCGAGCGGGCGCATGAAGGGGCGCATCGCCTGCTTCATCAGGCCCAGGCTGTCAAGCACGTCGGACACGACCGCTGCGTTGAGTTGGCGCAAGGTGTGAAGGTCAAGGCTCTTGTGCATGCGGCGGATCCTCCGGTTCCTAGGGAAAGCGACCGTAGCAGTGGCTGCGTCGTGGCGTCAAAAATGCGCGCATGGCTTTGCATCTCGGTGATTCGCGGCTTTCCCTTCCTTTGCCGCGGCGGCGCCAGCTCGCCGCTGTTCTTGCCTGGGGTCTGATTGTGCTCGGCGCTGCGGCGGGTGCGCAGGCTCAAGCCGACCAGGAAGCTTGGCCCGACAAGCCGATCAAGCTCGTCGTTCCGTACCCACCCGGCGGGCTGACCGATACGCTCGCGCGTTCGATCGCCGAGCCGCTGGCAAGGCGCTGGGACAGCCGGTTCTGATCGACAACAAACCCGGCGCGGGCACCTTGCTCGGCGCGCAGTTCGTTGCGCGCAGCCCGGCCGACGGCTACTCGCTGTTGATGGCGACGAGCACGACGCTCGGCGTGAGCCCGGCGCTCTACCGCAACAACATGATCGATCCGGTGCGCGATTTTGCGCCCGTGAGCCTGGTCGCGAGCGTGCCGTTTTTCCTCGTCGTGAACGCCGATTCGGGCTGGAACACGCTGCAAGACGTGGTCGACGCGGCGCGCAAGGCTGCCGCGCCGCTGCAGTACGGCTCGGCCGGCAACGGCAGCCCGCACCATCTGGCGATGGAGATGCTGCAAAAGGCGAGCGGCGCGAAGTTCGATCACATCCCGTACAAGGGCAGCCAGCTCGCGGTTCCGGACCTGCTCGCCGGGCGCTTCAAGCTCATGGTGACCGACCTGACACCTTCCATCGCGCACATACGCAGCGGCAGGCTCAAAGCGCTCGCGACGACGGCGCCGCAGCGCTCGGCGATGTTGCCCGAGGCGCCGACGTTTGCCGAGGCCGGAGTGAACGGCGTGCAGGCGGTGGCGTGGCAGGGCATCGTCGCGCCTGCGGGAACGCCGCGCGCCGTGGTCGAGCGGCTGTCGGCAGAAATCAACCGCATCGTCGCGAGCGACATGTTGAAAGCGCGCTGCGCGGCGATCGGCTGCGACGCACTGCCGCCCAGCAGCGCCGCCGACTTTGCCGAACTCGTGAAGAACGATCTCGCGCGCTGGACCCAAGTCGTGGTCGACTCGGGTGCGAAGATCGATTGAAGCGCGCGCCCCTTCTTCTGAACCGAACACTCACCCCCTCAGGACTCGCATGGCCCCCGTGATCGACGTGCACACGCACATGTTGAACGACGCTTACCTGGCGCTGCTCGAAAAGCACGCCGGGCCGAAAATCACGCTGAAGACCGTTGTCGGCGGCTTGCGCGCGATCCACCTCGACGACGCGCCGTTCATGACGCCGGTGCCGGAAATGTTCGACTACCCGGCGCGGATCAAGATGATGGACACGGTGGGCATCGACGTGTCGGTGATCTCGCTCACCTGCCCGAACGTCTACTGGGGCAGCGCGGATGTGAGCCTGCAGGCGGCGCGCATCATGAACGACGACATGGCGGCGGCGCGGGAGCGCTATCGCGGGCGCATCGAGTACTTTTGTTCGCTGCCGTGGCAGCACGCCGAGCTCGCGGTCGCGGAACTGAAGCGCGCGCGCGCCAAGGGCGCGGCAGGCGTGATGGTCCTGGGCAACATCGACGGTGCGCCGCTCACGGCGCCGCAGTTCGCTCCTGTCTGGCAAGCGATCGACGCTTTGGGATTGCCGGTGCTCATCCACCCCACCGCGCCGCCGGGCGTGCAGGCGATGCAGATGAGCGAGTTCCAGCTCACCGCGTCGATCGGCTTCACTTTCGACACGACGCTCGCCGTTGCGCGAATGCTGTTCGACGGTTTTTTCGACCGCTACACCCAGCTCAAGATCATCGCGTCGCACGGTGCCGGGGCCTTGCCCTACCTCATCGGTCGACTGGACCAGTGTTTTCGCAACATTCCGGCGTGCCGCACGAAGACGGAAAGTGCGCCGTCGAGCTATATGGGCGCGGCTGTTTGCCGACTCGGTCGTGTTCACGCAGCAAACGCCTCGACCTCTGCCTGGAGGTTTTCGGCGACGACCAGGTGCTGTTCGGCTCGGACTATCCGCACACGATCGGCGACCCGGTGCGCTGCCTGGCCCAGGTGAACGCATTGCACGGCGCGCGCCGCGAGAAAGTTCGGGGCGCCAACGCGATGCGCATCTTCAAGTTCTGAATCTTCCTGCTTGACGAAATGACTCAGCTCCCTCCGTCATACCGGCGAACGCCGGTATCCACTCGATGAAGCCACGCGTTGGGCGAGTGGTTCATCGCGCCCATCCAGTGGATCCCGGCGTACGCCGGGACGCGATGACGAGTCTCATGCTCTGTACCCTTCGCTCGGCACCTTGTCATGCTGGGCGTTGTCGCTGCTCCGGTGAATTTTTCGACAACGCACTCTTGGAGACTTCCCATGAAACGTCGCGCTCTTACTCTCGCCGCCTCCATGGCCGCGGTTCTCGCCACCGGTATCGCGCCACTGACCTCCGAGGCGCAAGACAAACCGCCGCTGAAAATTCTGGTGGGCTTCCCGCCGGGCGGCTCGGCCGACATCGTCGCGCGGCTGCTCGCCGACAAGCTGCGGATTTCGCTCGGCCAGACGGTGGTCGTCGAGAACAAGCCCGGCGCCGCGGGCCGCGTCGCCTTAGGCGATGTGAAACGCGCCGCGCCCGACGGGCAGACGCTGATCCTCTCGCCGAGCGGCGCCTTCGTGATCCTGCCCTGGGTCTTCAAGAACGTCGGCTACGACCCGGTGAAAGACTTCACGCCGGTGGCGCGCGCCTCGACTTTCGACTTCGCCGTCACCGCCGGCCCGGGCGCACCGGCGGGCGACTTGAAAGCGATCCTCGCCTGGATGAAGGCGAATCCCGGCAAGGCCAACGTCGGCAATCCGGGCGCGGGAACGGTGCCGCACTTCGCCGGCGTGATGCTCGGCCAGGCGACGGGAATCGAGATCACGCCGGTCGCCTACAAGGGCGGCGCCCCGCTCGTGAACGACCTGCTCGGCGGCCAGGTGCCTCTGGGCGTGGACACGCCGCTCGAGACGATCGAGCACCACCGCGCCGGCAAGCTGCGCATCGTCGCCGTCACAGGGGAGGCACGGTTGAAGGCGCTGCCCGACGTGCCGACGCTGAAGGAGCAGGGAATCAACATGTCGGCCGATGCCTACTTCGGCGTCTATGGCCCGCCGGGAATGAGCGCCGAGTTGACGGCGCGCCTGAGCCGTGCCGTGAGCGACGCGCTGCGCCAGAGCGACGTGCAGGAGAAGATTTTTTCGCTCGGCCTGATTCCGAACTACGGCAGCGGCGACGAACTCGCCGCGACGCAGGCGAGCCACTACAAGCGCTGGGAAGCGCCGATCAAGCAGTCGGGGTTCACGGCGGAGTGAGCGCTTTGCCCCCTCCCACTGGGAGAGGGCGGGGTGAGAGTTGGAGCGGCAGGCGCATCAGCGCCTGGGCGCCGCCTCCAGGATTCGAACCATCGCGTCGAAGCCGCGCGCCCGGGCCAGTTGCAGCGGCGTGCGACCGTCGCGGTCCGTCAACTGCAGGTTCGCGCCGGCGTCGACGAGCGCGCGCAGGCACGCCTGATGGCGTGGCCCGCCGTCGCCGAGCACGATCGCCTCGATCACGGCGGTCCAGCGCAGATTGTTCACATGGTCGAGCGGCGCCCCGGCGGCGATGAGTTGCCGCACCACGCCGGCGTGGCCGAGGTGCGCCGCGGCGATCAGCGCCGTGCCGTCGTAGCGGCTCGTGACCAGCTTCGCGCTCGCGCCGAGCGACAGCAGCAGCGCGAGCGTTTCTTCGTCGCCGGCGACGGCCGCGATCGTCACCGCGTCGTAGCGGTCGTTCTCGAGCGCGCCCAGGTCGGCGCCGGCCTGGGCGAGAACGCGGATCGCTTCGTGCTGGCGTGCGAAGGTCGCAACGTGCAGGGGCGTGCGGCCGCGCGAGTCACGGCCGCTGTGCGCAGCGCCCCCCGCGAGCGCTGCGGCCAGGCGCTGCGCCTCGCCCCGGTGCGCGTACGCGTGCGCGCTGCCGAATTGCGCCACCTCGGCAGCGCTCGGTGCCACTTGCGCCTGGGCGAGGGCCCAGGCCAATGCGAGCGGCGCGCCTCGCAACAGGCGCTGGTGCAGGACCCGGCGCGGCGCCGGTAACTGGCCAGGCGCGGTGGTGTGCCCAGTCGCGTTCGCCGTCGCAGTCGCGGCCGTCATCATCCAGCGATCCATGACTTGTCTCCGGCAATGAGTGTCGCGGCATCGCGAGTTGGCGGCCGCGCGCGATGATGCGTGGGGCATGGGACTGGCGTCAAGGCGGCGTCGCGTCTGCGCATCCGGAACCTCGAGGGCGGGACCGATTCTTGATGATTCGGTGACGACCCTGTGTTCCGCGCCGGCTACGCTGGCCTCGAGTCGAATCGCGCAAGACGCTTCGACATGATGGAAGAACCAGGAGCCGACTCATGAACTTGACCACCACCGTTGCGCAGCAGCGCGCCGCATTCGAGTTGCACTTTCAGTCGCTGTTCGATCAAGGCCGAGGCTTGGCATTTCCTTGCGACGGCGCCGGGCGCGTCGATGTCGACACGCTGCCGGCGCGGGCTCGGCAGAACTATCTGCGTGCGCACACGCTGGTCGGGCGCGAGTTCACGACGCCGGCGCTGCGCACCCTCGCGCCCCACTGAAGCGAACCACGTCGGGTCGCGCGGCGCCGCCGACGCTGCCGCGTGCGGATCGAGATCGCGATCGCGACCTCGAGAAGGAGGCCCGTGTAAACCCCAGGTATCGCTTTTCAAGATAGCCCGTCGGCGCTCGATTGAACTTCGCAGCGCGTGCGCCACCGCCTATCGTGCGCGGCTCGAACCGTGCGCGAGTCGCGTGCGGACCTTGTACCCGCCCCAAGCCTGGAGGTCGAACATGTTGCACCGAAGCCCCCTCATCGCCGGCGTCAGCGCCGCCGTCTTGCTCGCGACCCTGCCTGCCCTGGCGCAAAAGGGTCCGCTGCAGAAGGTCGGCAAGGGCGAAGGCCAGGTCGACATCGTCGCCTGGGCCGGCTACATCGAACGCGGCGCGACCGACAAGAACTTCGACTGGGTGACCGACTTCGAGAAGAAGACCTCGTGCAAGGTCAACGTCAAGACGGCGGGAACGTCGGACGAAATGGTCGCGCTGATGAACGAAGGCGGGTTCGACCTCGTCACCGCGTCGGGCGACGCGAGCACGCGGCTGATCCGCGGCAAGAAGGTGCAGCCGATCAACGTCGGCCTGATCCCCAGCTACAAGAACGTCGACGCGCGGCTGCAGAAGGCGCCCTGGCACTTTGAGGGCGGCCAGCATTACGGCGTGCCCTACCAATGGGGCTGGAATGTGCTCATGTACAACACGACGGTGTTCAAGGACAAGGCGCCGACGAGCTGGTCGGTCGTGTTCGAAGAGACGACGCTTCCTGACGGCAAGAGCAACAAGGGCCGCATCCAGGCGTTCGACGGTCCCATCTACATCGCCGACGCGGCGCTGTACCTGATGCAGAAGAACCCGGCCTTGGGAATCAAGAACCCGTACGAGTTGAACGAGGCGCAGTACAAGGCAGCGCTGGACCTGCTGCGAGTGCAACGCAAGCTCGTCGGCAAGTACTGGCACGACGCGTTCGTGCAGATCGACGACTTCACCAACGAAGGCGTCGTGGCGTCGTCGAGTTGGCAGTTCCAGGCGAACATCCTGGGCTCGAAGAAGCGGCCGATCGCGACCGTGGTGCCTGTGGAAGGCGCCACCGGCTGGGCCGACAGCACGATGCTGCACGCCGACGCGAAGCACCCGAATTGCGCGTACCTGTGGCTGGAGCATTCGCTGAACCCGAAGCTGCAGGGCGACTTGTCGGCCTGGTTCGGCTCGGTGCCTTCGGTGCCTGCCGCGTGCAAGGGCAACAAGCTGCTCGGCGACGAAGGCTGCGCGCGCCAGGGCTTCAATTCGTTCGACAAGATCTCGTTCTGGAGAACGCCGACGTCGCAATGTGCGACGCAGAACAACCAGTGCGTGCCGTACCACAAGTGGGTTTCTGACTACATCGCCGTTCTGGGTGGAAGGTGACCGCGGCGGTCACACTCGACCGCGTCTCCTGCGTCTTCGGCGCTCCCGGCCATGAGGTGCGAGCGGTCGACGGCGTCGACCTGAGCATCGAGGCGGGCGAGTTCTTCACCTTGCTCGGGCCTTCGGGGTCGGGCAAGACGACCTGCCTGCGCATGATCGGCGGCTTCACGCTGCCGAGCAGCGGGCGGGTTTCGATCGGTGGCGTCGACATGTCGCTGCGGCCGCCCTACGCGCGGCCAGTGAACACGGTGTTCCAGGACTACGCGCTGTTCCCGCACATGAGCATTCGCGACAACGTCGGCTACTCGTTGATGGTGCGCAAGGTCGGCCAGGCCGAGCGCTCGCGCCGCGCCGACGAGCTGCTGGCGCAGGTGGAACTGGCGGGCGTGGGCGATCGGCGTCCGGCGCAACTCTCCGGCGGCCAGCGCCAGCGCGTCGCGCTGGCGCGCGCGCTGATCAACCAGCCGCAGGTGCTGTTGCTCGACGAGCCGCTGGGCGCCCTGGACCTGAAGCTGCGCGAGCAGATGCAGAGCGAATTGAAGGCTTTGCAGCGGCGCCTGGGCATCACGTTCCTGTTCATCACGCACGACCAGCACGAAGCGCTGTCGATGAGCGACCGCATCGGCGTCTTCAACCAGGGCCGGCTGGAACAGGTCGGCACGCCGCACGCCGTGTACAACGAACCCGCGACACGGTTTGTCGCCCAGTTCGTCGGCGCGGCGAACGTGCTCGGTGGCGACGCGGCGCTGCGCCTCACCGGCCATGCGAGCGCGATGCTGCGCCCGGAGCGGATCCGCCTCGGCGCGGCAGCCGGCGCACGCGCGAGCGGCAGCGTCGCCGAGGTTCAGTATTTCGGCGCGTTCACGCGCATCAAGGTCGACGCCTCAGGCGCGACGCTGCAGGCCGACTTGCCCGAGCTCGGCAGCGCGCAAGAATCGCTCGCACCCGGTGAGCGGGTTCACCTGCACTGGGACGAACGTGCGGTGCACGCGCTCGCCGCGAACCCATGAACGCCGCGCTCGCCGTGATGCCGCAGCAGCCGGGCCTGCAGCGCCGCATCTCCGATCTGCTCTACACGCGGCGCGGCGTGTTGCTGCTCGCGCTGCTCGCGCCGCCGCTGCTCTGGTTCGGCGTGATCTACCTCGGGTCCTTGTTCGCGCTGCTCGCGAACGCGTTTTTTGGCCTGGACGAATTCACCGGCCAGGTGGTGCGCGAGTTCACGTTGAAGAATTTCGTCGAGCTGACCGCGCCGTCGAACCTCGACGTCGCACGGCGCTCGGTGACGATGGCCGTGCTCGTGACGCTGGCGTGCATCGCGATCGGCTTTCCGCTCGCGTACTACATGGCGCGTTACGCGTCGGGCGCGCAGAAGGCGCTGCTCTACATCGCCGTGATGCTGCCGCTCTGGTCGAGCTACCTGGTGCGCCTGTACGCGTGGAAACTGCTGCTCGCCAAGGAGGGCGCGATCTCCTGGGCGGCGCAGCAACTGCACTTGACCTGGCTGTTGGAGGCGCTGCTCGAACTGCCCGCGGTGGGCGGGCCCAGCTTGAGCTTTTCCGCGCTCGGCACCTTTGTCGTGTTCGTCTACATGTGGCTGCCGTTCATGATCCTGCCGATCCAGGCGGCGGTTGAGCGCATCCCGGGCTCGTACATCGAAGCGTCGAGCGACCTCGGCGCCAAACCGGCGATGACTTTCGCCAAAGTGATCTTTCCGCTCGCGATGCCGGGAATCGCTGCAGGCTCGATCTTCACCTTCTCGCTGACGCTGGGCGACTACATCATTCCGCAGGTCATCGGCGACAGCACCAACTACATCGGCCAGGTCGTCTACAAGCAGCAGGGCGTGGCCGGCAACGTGCCCTTCGCGGCGGCGTTTTCGCTTGTTCCCATCGTCGTGATCGGCGTCTATCTCTGGTTCGCGAAAAAGCTGGGAGCGTTCGATGCGCTCTGAACGCGAGTCTCACTGGGGCTTGAAGGCAGCGGCCTGGGGCGCGATCGCCTTCCTGCACATTCCGCTCGCCCTCATCATCGTCTATGCCTTCAGTGCCGAAGACAAGAGTTATGTGTTCCCACCGCCTGCGCTGACGACGCAGTGGTTCGGTGTCGCGTGGCAACGCGACGACGTGTGGGACGCGATCACGCTGAGTTTTCAGATCGCCGCATGGTCGACCGGCCTGGCCATCGTGCTCGGAACGCTCGCGGCGGCAGCGCTGGCGCGCGCGAGCTTTTTCGGCCGCGACGCGATTTCGCTGCTGCTGATCCTGCCGATCGCGCTTCCAGGGGTGATCACCGGGATCGCGCTGCGCTCGGCGTACGGCACGCTGGAGATTCCGTTTTCCTTCTGGACGATCGTCATCGGCCACGCGACGTTCTGCGTCGTCGTCGTGTTCAACAACGCGGTGGCGCGCTTGCGGCGTTTAAACCCGAATCTGATCGAGGCGTCGATGGACCTCGGCGCCGACGCCTTCCAGACGCTGCGCTACATCATCCTGCCGCAGCTCGGCTCGGCGCTGCTGGCGGGCAGCCTGCTCGCGTTTGCACTGAGCTTCGATGAAGTGATCGTCACCACGTTCACCGCCGGCCAGCAGACGACCCTTCCCATTTGGATGCTCCAGGAGCTGGTGCGGCCGCGCCAGCGCCCGGTGACGAACGTCGTCGCTGTCGTGATCATCGCGCTCACCTTCATTCCGATCCTCGCCGCTTACTTCCTGACCCGCGCCGACGAACCGGTGCACCGCTGAAACGCTGAAGGAGATTCACCATGGCCCCCGCAATCGACCTGCCTACCGAATTGCTCATCGACGGCGCCTTTGTCGCCGGCGAAGGCGAAGCCGAAAGAGTGTTGAACCCGGCGACCGGCGAGTTGCTCGTCGCGCTGCCCGAAGCGTCGACCGAGCAGGTGCACAAGGCCGTGTCAGCGGCGCACCGCGCGTTCGACGGCTGGTCCGAGACGACGCCGATGGAGCGCTCGCGCC
Organism: uncultured beta proteobacterium; assembly: GCA_963775015.1. Lineage (GTDB taxonomy): Bacteria > Pseudomonadota > Gammaproteobacteria > Burkholderiales > Burkholderiaceae_C > JAEMQF01. The sequence goes on from CAVZHI010000007.1 coordinate 184,729, forward strand.
TGCTGCTCAAGCTCGCCGACGCGATCGAATCGCGCGGCGAAGAGTTCGCGCGCCTCGAATCGCTGAACTGCGGCAAGCCGTACGCGCGCGCGCTGGGCGACGAAATCCCGGCCGTCGCCGACTGCTACCGCTACTTCGCCGGTGCGGCGCGCTGCATGGGCGGAACGCTCGCCAACGAATACCTCGCCGGCCACACGAGCATGATCCGGCGCGACCCGGTGGGCGTGGTCGGCTCGATCGCGCCGTGGAACTACCCGCTCATGATGGCGGCGTGGAAGCTCGCGCCGGCCCTGGCCGCAGGGAACACGGTCGTCATCAAGCCAAGCGAGCAGACGCCGCTCACGACCTTGTTGCTCGCCAAGGTGGCGGCGGGGATTTTCCCGAAAGGCGTGATCAACGTGATTGCGGGGCGAGGCAACAGCGTCGGCCAGCCGCTCGTCGAGCACCCGAAAGTCGCGATGGTGAGCCTGACCGGCGACGTGAGCACCGGCCGCAAGATCCTGCAGGCGGCTACCGGAACCTTGAAGCGGACGCACCTGGAACTCGGCGGCAAAGCGCCGGTGATCGTGTTCGACGATGCCGACATCAGCGCCGTCGTCGAAGGGTTGCGCACCTTCGGCTACTACAACGCCGGGCAGGACTGCACCGCGGCGTGCCGCGTCTACGCCGGTGCGAAGGTCTACGACCGGTTGGTCGCCGACCTGTCGAGCGCGGCCAAAAGCATCAAGGTCGGCATGCAGGACGACCCCGAATCGGAGATCGGCCCGCTCATCAGCGACCGCCAGCGCAACCGCGTCGCGTCGTTTGTCGAGCGCGCGCAGATGATGGGCCACATGGAAATCACCGCCGGCGGCAAGGCGCGCGGCGGGGCGGGCTTTTTCTACGAGCCGACGGTGATTGCCGGCGCGCGCCAGGAAGACGAAATCGTGAAGCGCGAAGTCTTCGGCCCGGTCGTGAGCGTGACGCGTTTCTCCGATACCGAGCAGGCGATCGCCTGGGCCAACGACAGCGACTACGGCCTGGCTTCGAGCGTGTGGACGCAGGACGTGGGCAAGGCGATGCGCGTGGCGAAGAAGCTGCAGTACGGCTGCACCTGGATCAACACCCACTTCATGCTCGTCAACGAGATGCCGCACGGCGGAATGAAGTCATCCGGCTACGGCAAGGACATGAGCATGTATGCGCTGGAGGACTACACGGTGGCGCGGCATGTGATGGTGAAGATGTGACCGGTGGTCGGGCGCGGGCTCGGCTCGGCAGTCGCCCACTCAGGGCGTTGCCCGCTGCATGAAATCCAGATTGTTCTTCGCTCGCCAGTGAGCCGGATCCAGGAGCAGCGCGTGTCGATAGGCACGCTCCGCTCCCGCCGCATCGTCTGCCTGCTGCCTGGCGAGCCCCAGGTTGTTCCAGACTCTCGGTTTGTGCGGCGACGCCAGTGCGGTCTGCTCCCACAGTGCGACTTCAGAGCGATAGTCGTGGTTGCGGGAAATCGTCGCCAGCGTCAAGACGAGTACCAGCAGGGCCGCACCCAGCTTGGCAGCGGACGGGCGATGCGCGCGCAGTCGGGTCAGCAGCACGCCGACGCCGAACGCCGGCCCGATCAAGGCCAGATAGAGCTGCCTGTCGTTGGCCACGTCCAGGCGCGGCAGAACTGAATTGGTCGGGATCAGCCAGAGCGCAAACCACAGAACGGCAAAGCCGATCCAGCGCGAACCGGCCGATGCGCGCGCCTGCCACACCCCCGCCGCGAGCACGCCCGCCAGGGCGCACGCCTTCAGTGCGAGTTCGGGCGTGAAGGCCTTGTGCACCGGCAAGTCGGGATCAGTGTTCACGGCGAGTGCCAGCAAGGGGTGCGTGACGAGATAAAAAACACCGGTCACTTGGGTGAGCAGGTTCTCCGCCAGCGAGCGAGTTTGCAAACTCGCCTCCAACAGCCTGGCATAGGCGGGATCGCTCAAGACCCAGCCCGCAAAGGAGAGCAGCACCGCCCAGTGCCAGGCACAACGCGCGAAGAGCTTGTGCCAGCCCGAGCCCCCGCGCAGTGCCCCGCAGAACAACAGGACCAGCGGCAGCACCCAGGCGTTTTCTTTCACGGCAAGTGCCAGCGCGAACAGGACCGCGGAAGCGAAACGCCACGCAGATGGCGTGCGGCTGTCTTCTGCTTCGAGATGAGCCAACGATGACGCCAGCGCCAACAGCGCCATCAGCGACACGGAGCGTCCGCTGACGTAGGTGACGGCTTCGGTCTGTGCGGGATGCAGCGCAAAAATCAGCGCGGCGACGAATGCGGCGCCGTAGACGCGGGCCGGCTCGACCCCGATGCGTGGCGCCAGCCTGCGCAGGAGTTGAAACACCAACAGTGTGTTCAGCCCATGCAGCGCCAGGTTCACGGCGTGAAAGCCGAGCGCGCGGTTGTCGAGTGCCCAGTTCGCCGCATAGCTCAGTTTCAGCAGCGGCCGGATGCCGGGCATGCCTTGCCACCAGGCGGCCACGGAGTGCACGCCGGTCTGCTGCACGATGACGTTGAAGTCGTCGAACTGAAACACTCCGGCAAAGGCGTTTGCGTAGGCGACCAGCACCGCCACGAGCAGCCCCGCCGGCGCCACGAATCTACTGCCTGGGTGGCTTGGCAGCATGTTCGAAGGCACGGTCCAGCGCGGCGTGCGCATCCCACCAGCGGTTCGGGACGTTGAGCAACACCAGCAGCACGCGAACCCCGCCGCGCTCGGCGAGAGCGATCAGGCACTTGCCGGCCTTCGGGGTGTAACCCGACTTCACACCGATCGCGTCCGGGTGGCGCCCGATCAATTCATTCGTGTTGCGCAAGGCAAAGTGGCGCGCACCGTCCACCGAAGCAAAGCTCGCTTCCGCGCGACGCACGATGGCGGCAAACACCGGCTGCGCGAGCGCGGCTTCGGTGAGCTGCATCAGGTCTTGCGCGGTGGAGTAGTGATCGGGTGCGTCATGCCCGCAGGCGTTCGCAAAATGCGTTTGCGCCAGCCCCAGCTGTGCGGCGCGTCGATTCATCAGCGCGACAAACTTTCGGATGTCGCCGCTGTACGCTTCAGCCAAAGCGCGGCAGGCGTCGTTGCCGGAGGTGAGCAGCATCGCGAGCAACAGGTTCTCTTGCGTGTAGCGCTCGCCGGCCCGGATTTTCAAGCGGGCCCCGGTGGCGGCTGCGGCGCCGGCGCTCACGGTGATGACTTTTTCGGGCGCGTAGCGCTCCAGGATCAACAGCGCCGTCATCACCTTGGTGAGGCTCGCCGGGGGGAGTTCTTGCGTAGCGCGGTGCGACCAAAGGATCTTGCCGTCGACGCGCGCCACATAGGCTTGCGCCATGCCTTCGAGTGGCCCGGAGGACTCCGGGCTGGCGAGCAGTGCCCAGGCGGCAATCGGCACGCAGAGCAACCAAGCCGCGCCCCATCGCGGCGCGGCCTTGGCGAACAAGCTGAGTGCCACCCGGCTACTTGAAGATGTTCTTCAGCAAGTTCGCGCCTTCCTTCTTCATTTCCTCCAGCGGCATTGGGCTTGGCGGGGTCTTTCGGCGCCGCCGCCTTGGCCGCAGACTGCGAAGTTTCCGCGTCGCCGGAGCCGGCCTTGCCACGGTTCAGTCCGCCGATGGTGGAACACATGTCGCGCTGTTTGGCGTCCACCGACGTGTAGTCGCGGCCGATGCAGTGCTGTTGTTTCAGCGCCGCGACACGGCTGTCTTTCTGGCAATGGGCGGCGACGAATCGCCAGTCCTTTTGATCCAGCATGGTGGTGCAGTGCTGCTGCACGATCTTGTCGGTGTCTAGCCCGCACTCCGCCGCCAAGGTGAGGCCCTCGCTCGGAATCTTGGCGAATTTGTCGACGGCTTTCATGTCCGTTCCCAGCCGAGTGCACATTTGCGGGCGCAATTTGGTGCAGCCGAGGTCATTCGCCGCTTCGCAATTCTTTCGGCTTTCAGCGGTGGGCATACCCGCGCAGTTGGCTTTCCGGTCGCCGCCGAGCGCCGCAGTCGCTTTCAGGAATGCCCCATACTGGTTCTGGTCGAGCGCCGACTGGCAGTTTTGTGCCACCGATTGGGCCATCCCGCCGAGCGCCTCATTCATCTGCTCGTCGCCCTTGCACGCGCCGCCAATGCGCTTGCCGGTGGAGACGATCATCATGTCTTCACCGTCGGCTTTCATCTTCACGCGTTGGTTGAAGCTGCCCGGCGTGCTCGTGAGTTCGCCGCTGCCCGTCATCGCATTCTTGCCGGTGCACTTCATGTTGAAGGTGACGGTGTTGCCCGACTGCTTCACGTTGCTCATCGTGCAGTTGTCGTCAGGGCTGCTCTTCACAGGCTTGCTCTCCTGCCCTTTGAGCATGCACACCTTCTGCGGCGGCCCGCCCATCATGCCGGCCATTCCCACCGGCATGCCCGCCATTTCCATCTTGGTCGTCACTTCCCAGAATTCGCCGCTGGCTTCAGCGGCCATCGCTGACGCGCCGACGTGGGTCAAGAACGAGGCGACGATACACGCAAGGATCGATTTCATGGGTATCTCCTGAGCCTTGGCATGGCGCGGTCATTGTCTGACGATTGCTGCTCCCAGTCGCCACCCACTTCGGGTGATCCGGGAACGAGTTTGTATCTTGAGCAGCGTCAGGGTTTCGTTGTTCGCGCGCGGCCACAGTTCGGCCGGGAGTTGCAGCAAGACCCTCACGCCCGCCGCAACCGCGACTGCTCGCGCGCGAGTTCGATGAATTCGGTGGCCACCGGCTTGAGCCCGGAACCGCGCCGCCAGACGAGGCCGACGTCGACGGTCGGGACTTCGTCGCGCAGGCGCCGCACGTCGACATGTTCCGCGTCGAGCGTCCAAGGGCGGTACAGAAAGTCGGGCAGCACCGCGATTCCCGCGCCGGCGCCGACGAGCGAGCGCACCGCTTCGAGCGACGACGTGCGCAGGATCACGCGCGGCTTCAACTGATGCCGCGCCCAGACGCCCGCCATCAGCTCGTCGATGCGGTCCGCTTCGAGAACGATCTGGTCGTACGCCGCACATTGTTCGAGCGTGATCTGATCGTGCGCCGACAGTTCGTGGTTCGTCGGGCACCAGACGCGGTTCTGGCTGCGCGTGAGCGTTTCCGACAGCATCGCCTGCGGTTCGCTCAGCGCGTTGCAGACCATGATGGCGACGTCGAGCTCGCCGTTGATCAGCAAATGCTCGAGAAAGCGCGGTGCGTCTTCGGTGACAAAAACCTGCACCGCCGGGCAGTTGCGGCGAAAGCGGCTGAACAGCTCGCTCAGGTAATAGCCCGCGACGAGGCTCGTCACGCCCACCGCAAGCACCCCCGTCAACCCGGGCGCGGCGTCGCCGCCGTGCAGGCGCAACGCGTCGGCGACCGACGCGATCACCCTGCGCGCGCTGGCGAGAAAACGGTGCCCTTGCGCCGTGAGCGCCATGCCCTTGGAGCTGCGCTCGAAGAGAGTCGCTACCGAGCTCGGCTTCGAGCTCGAGCAGGCTTTTGGTGAGCGCGCTTTGCGCGATGTTGAGCATGCGCGAGGCGGAGGCGACCGAGCCGCTCTCGGCGACGGCGATGAAATAGCGGAACTGGCGCAGGGTGACGTGGCGGTAGTTCATGCCGGTGCGACGGACGCGGTGCGTGCGGCGCTGCGATTCTCACCGACGCGCATACTTCGCCCCTTGAGCCACTTTCGAAGCGCGCAGTCCGGGCTTCGTGCCCACGGCCATGCCGGGTTATCGGACCAAGCAGGAGCAGGTCGCCGTCGCCGGCGTGGCGAAGCTGACGATCCGCTCGCTGCTCGACTGCGAGCAGTACGCCGACCCGCTGGGCGTCGCTGAACGCCTGGGGATTTCGTCGGCCACCTGGCCGCTCTTCGGTTTGTTGTGGCCCTCCGGTGTGCAGCTCGCAGCGCGCCTCGCGCTGCGGCCGGTGGTGGCTGCGGAACGCATCCTCGAGCTCGGCTGCGGCTTGGCGCTGGCGAGCCTGGTCGGGCACCGGCGCGGCGCCGACGTGACGGCGAGCGACTGTCACCCGCTGGCGGGGAGTTTCTTGCGCGAGAACCTGCGGCTCAACGCATTGCTGCCGATGAAGTATCGGCATGGCCATTGGGGTCGGGACATTGAGGCGGCGGGCGCGCCCGGCGCTGCGGACGAAGAAGGCCCGGTGCGCGGCCGCTTCGAGTTGATCATCGGCAGCGACGTTCTCTACGAGCGCGATGCGAGCGGCGCGCTGGCCGGTTTCATCGCGATGCACGCTGCTCCGGCGAGCGAGGTCTGGATCGTCGATCCGGATCGCGGCAACCGGCCGGCGTTCAACCGCCTCATGGCGGCGGCCGGGTATGCGCTGCGCGAACAGCGCCTGGACTGCGTGGCGAGCGCCGCTGGCGGCGCTTACAAGGGACGCTTGTTGAGCTACCGGCGCGCCCCCGCACCCCTCACAAACTCGCCGTGATGCCGCCGTCGACGTAGAGGATGTGGCCGCTGACGAAACTCGCGGCGTCGGAGGCGAGAAAGATCGCCGCGCCATGCAACTCCTCGACATTGCCCCAGCGCCCGGCCGGCGTTCGCCCGGCGAGCCAGGCGCTGAACGCCGGGTCGTCGACGAGCGCCTGGTTCAGCTCGGTCTTGAAGTAACCCGGGCCGAGGCCGTTCACCTGGATGCCGTGGCGCCCGAGGTCGATCGCCATGCCCTTGGTCAGCATCTTCACGGCACCTTTCGTCGCCGCGTAAGGCGCGATGCCGGGGCGGCCGAGTTCGCTTTGCACCGAGCAGATGTTGATGATCTTGCCGCGGCCGCGCGGGATCATGCGCTGCGCAACCGCGCGCCCCACAAAGAACACGCTGTCCAGATTCGTCGCCGTGAGCTTGCGCCAGGCGTCGAGCGGGAACTCGGCGAACGGCGATCGATGCTGCATGCCGGCGTTGTTGACGAGGATGTCGATCGCACCGATGGTCGATTCAATCTGCGCCACACCCAGCTGGACGGCGTCGGCGTCGGTCACGTCGAATCCGAGCGCGTGCACATGCAGCCCGCGCGCCCGCAAGTCCAGGCGCGCCTGCTCGAGCCGCGCCGGGTCGCGCGCGTTGAGTACGACGCTCGCCCCCGCGGCGCCGAGCGCCGCTGCGATGGACAGGCCGATGCCTTTGCTGGAGCCGGTGATGAGTGCGGTGCGGCCGGTCAGGTCGAAGAGTTTCATGGTGTGGGCGTCGGGTTCGGGGTGGGCATCAGGTGCGAACGAAGAGCGTCACCAAAGGGTCGGCACCACGCTGCCGGCTCCAGTGGCCGTGGATCGCGGCGTCAAACGTCGCGCCTTCGGGCAGCGTGTCGGCGGAATAGAAGTGTTCGCCGGGTTGGAAGACTCTCGAACTGCCGTCCTGCAGGCCGATCTCCATCTCGCCGCGCAGAATGAACACCCACTGCGGCGCTCCGGTGCAATGGAACGAGCTGCGAAACCCGGGTGGGCTCTCGCGCAACTGCAGGCCGCTGCTCGGCAGCAGCTCGGAGAGCCTGGACTGCGGCGTGCCTTGCGACAGCGTCAGCACTTCGTCGCGAAAGCGCGCCCGGCCGTCGGCGCCGGTGTAAAGGATCACCTGGGTGAATGTGGCGGAATGGGGCATCGGGCAACCTGAGGCGCCTCGAACGAGGCCGAAGCGGCCACTGTAGCTTGGCACGCCGCCGTGACCGGTGGCCAGCGGTTAGAGTCTGCGCAGGCGAATGGAGTGAATGCGAATGCGAGTTCAGGTGGCGGTGATCGGTGCCGGCCCGGCGGGTCTGTTGCTCGGTGCCTTGCTGCGCCAGGCGGGGATCGATGCCATCCTCATCGAGCAGCGCAGCGCCGACTACGTGCTCGGGCGCATCCGCGCCGGCGTGCTTGAACAAGGCACGGTGGACCTGCTCGACCAATTGGGCCTCAGCGCGCGCCTGCACGCCGAAGGCCTGGTGCACGGCGGCGTCGGGCTGTCGTTCGGAGGCGAGCGGCACCGCATCGACCTGCACAAGCTCACCGGTGGAAAGAACGTCACCGTCTACGGCCAGACCGAAATCACGCGCGACCTGATGGCGGCGCGCGCCGCGGCCGGCTTGCGCACCGTGTACGAAGCGGACCAGGTCTACCTGCATGACTTCGACGGCGCGAGCCCAAGCGTGAGCTGGGTCAAGGACGGCAAGGCTGCGCGGATCGAGTGCGACTTCATCGCCGGCTGCGACGGCTACCACGGCGTCAGCCGCGCCAGCGTTCCCGCGGGTGCGATCCAGACCTTTGAGCGGGTCTATCCGTTCGGCTGGCTCGGCGTGCTGTCGGACACGCCGCCGGTGTCGCACGAGGTCCTGTACACGCACCATGAGCGCGGCTTTGCCCTGTGCAGCATGCGCTCGATGACGCGCAGCCGCACCTACGTGCAGTGTTCGCTCGACGACCGCGTCGAGCAATGGTCCGACGATGCGTTCTGGGACGAGCTGCGCCGGCGTCTGGACCCGCAGGCGGCTGAGGCCATCGTGACCGGCCCGTCGATCGAAAAAAGCATCGCGCCGCTGCGCAGCTTCGTCGCCGAGCCGATGCGCTTCGGCCGCCTGTTCCTCGCCGGCGACGCCGCGCACATCGTTCCGCCCACGGGGGCGAAAGGGCTGAATCTGGCGGCGAGCGACGTGAAGCTGCTCAGCAGCGCTCTCATCGAACATTACCGCGACTGCAGCGACGCCGGAATCGACGCCTATTCGCAGCGTTGCCTGCGCCGCGTCTGGCGCGCCGAACGCTTTTCATGGTGGCTCACGTCGCTGCTGCACAAGTTTCCCGAGACCGGCGGATTCGGCCAGAAAATGCAGGCGGCCGAGCTCGACTACCTGGTGAACTCGGTCGCCGCATCGACTGCGATGGCGGAGAACTACGTCGGCTTGCCGCTGTAGATTTGTCGGCGCGCCAGCGCACTACCATTCGAACCGAATTGCCGCAAGGCCAACCCAAACCAGCCTCTGGAAGGTTCATGATGAGCGCACGCCCGTCCCCACCGTTTCGCGCCGACCATGTCGGCAGTTTCCTGCGCCCGAAGCGCCTGCTCGACGCGCGCGCGAAGCACCAGCAGGGCGAACTCGATGCCTCGCGCTTGCGCGCGGTCGAAGACGACGCGATCGCCGAGATCGTGAAGTTCCAGCAGGATGTGGGCCTGCAAAGCATCACCGACGGCGAGTTCCGCCGCACCTACTTTCACATCGATTTCCTCGAGCAGCTCGGCGGCGTGAAGACCGACATTCCGGTCATGATCACCAAGCCCGACGGCAAGCAGGAACTCGCGCCGCCCGTGATGCGCGTCATCGACAAGGTACGGCATGTGAAAGACATCCAGCGCGCCGATTTCGAATACCTGAAATCAAGAGTCGCGAAGGGGTTGACTCCGAAGGTGACGATTCCCTCGCCGACGATGCTGCACTTTCGCGGTGGCCGCGCCGGCATCAGCCGTGAGCATTACCCCGATCTGGAACCCTTCTACCAGGACGTGGCGAACGCCTACGGCGACGAACTGCGATCCCTCGCAGCGGCCGGCTGCAGCTACGTGCAGATGGACGACACGAACCTCGCCTACCTGTGCGACGACAAGATGCGTGAAGCTGCACGATCACGCGGCGACGACCCCGACGAACTGCCGCACCGCTACGCGAGTTTCATCAACCGCGTCGTCGCGCAAAAGCCCGCCGGAATGACGCTCGCCGTGCACCTCTGCCGCGGCAACTTCCAGAGCACCTGGGCGGCGCAGGGCGGCTACGAGCCCGTCGCGCAGGCGCTGCTCAGCGAAATGAACGTCGACGCCTACTTCCTCGAATACGACGATGCGCGCAGCGGCGACTTCAAGCCGCTGCGCCATCTGCCCAAGGGCAAGACGGTCGTGCTCGGTCTGGTGACGACGAAGCTCGGAACGCTCGAATCGAAGGACGACCTGAAGCGGCGCATCGACGAAGCCTCGAAGTACGCGCCGCTCGATCAGCTCTGCATTTCGCCGCAATGCGGTTTCAGCAGCACGGTGCACGGCAACGACATCGCCGTGGAAGCGCAGCGCGCGAAGTTGGCGCTCGTGATCGACGTCGCGCGCGAGGTCTGGGCCTGAGGCGCCGCCCCCGCGACAGCGCTACGCCTTGACGCCAAACACCTGGCGCAAATAGGCGAGGAAGGTCTCGTCGGAGCACATCGTCTTGCCCGGCGAGTCGGCGAGTTTGGCGACCGGCTGGCCGTTGCAGCGCACGAGCTTCATCACGACGCCCAGCGTCGTGAGGCCGGTGTCGTTGGACAGATTCGTGCCGATGCCAAAGCCGAGTTGCGTGCGGTCGCCGAAGTGTGCGTACAGCTTGAACGCGGTGTCCAGATCGAGTCCGTCGGAAAACACGAGCCGCTTCGTGTGCGGGTCGATGCGCAGCTTGGCGTAGTGCGCGAGCGCCTTTTCGCCCCACTGAATCGGATCGCCCGAGTCGTGGCGCAGGCCGTCGAAGAGTTTTGCGAAGTAGAGGTCGAAGTCGGCGAGGAAGGCGTCCATGCCGACGACGTCGGTGAGCGCCGTGCCGAGGTCGCCGCGGTACTCCTGGACCCAGTCTTCGAGCGCGGCCTTCTGGAAGTCGCGCAGGCGCACGCCGTGCGACTGGTAGGACTGGAGGAACTCGTGCGCCATCGTACCGATCGGCACCAGGTCGAGCGTGCGCGCCAGGTGCACGTTGGACGTTCCCTTGAAGAACTGCGGCACCGTTTCTTTCAGGCGCCGCACCACCTCCATCTGCCATGCGCCGGAAAAACGCCGGCGCACGCCGAAATCGAAGAACTCGAACGGATGGCGGCGCTGCGCCTGGCTGCCGAAACCGCGCAACTGCTTGACCTTCTCGCCGAGCCGGCGGCGCCCGAATTCGAGCGCGGGGCCGGCGTCGAAGCGGCGAAAGTAGAGCTCGTTGACGATCGCGAGCACGTAGATCTCGAAGCCCATCACGTGCACTTGCGGACCTTTGGCGACGATCTCGATGCTGCGCCCGTGGGCGCGAACCTCGATGAATTCACGCTGGAAACGGAAGATGCGCAGGAAGTCGACGAAGTCCGACTTGATGAAGCGTAAGGACCGCAGGTAGCTCAGCTCGTCCGCCCTGAAGGCGAGCGTGCAGAGGTGGTCGAGCTGTTCGTTGATTTCCGGAATCAGATCGGCGAGCGGGTATTCGGTGTCGTTGCGGCAGGCGAAGTTGTATTCGGCCTGCGCGGCGGGATGCCGGTGCAGCATCGCCTGCCACATCGTGAACTTGTAGAGGTCGGTCTCGAGCAGGCTTTGAATGATCGGTTGCATGATGGCCTGTCTTTCGGCGGTGCCTCGGTTGGGCCGATTCTGCCCGGCCTGGGCACCTCCGTCCCGCGCCCTCAGGGCAGGAGCCGCTCGCCTCGGTACAGGTCGGGCAGCGTCTCGCGCTCCCGGATCAGCCACGCCTGATCGCCCGCGACCATGACTTCGGCGGCGCGCGGGCGGGTGTTGTAGTTGCTCGCCATGCTCATGCTGTAGGCGCCCGCAGAGAGCACGGCGATGTGATCTCCCGCGCTGACGTTGAGCGCGCGATCGCGGCCGAGCCAGTCGCCGGATTCGCAGATCGGGCCGACCACGTCGTAGACGCTCGTCGCGACGCCCGATTGCCGGCACGCTTGAATGTCCATCCAGACGCCGTACATGGCAGGGCGCATCAGGTCGTTCATCGCCGCGTCGACGATGCAGAAGTTCTTCGCTTCGCCGGTCTTCAGGTACAGCACTTCGCTCACCAGAACGCCGGCGTTGCCGACCAGAGATCGCCCGGGTTCGAAGAGGATCTTGCGCTGCGAATGACCGCGCAAATCGATGCGCTCGAGCAGGGCGCGAACGAGCTCGGTCGCGCTGGGCGGCGCCTCGTCGCTGTAAGTGATTCCCAGGCCACCGCCGACGTCGATGTGGCCGATACGGATTCCACGCGCTTCGACGCTCTCGACCAGATCGAGCAGCCGGTCCACCGCGTCCAGATACGGCCCGATCTGCGTGATCTGCGAGCCGATGTGGCAATCGATTCCGCTGACCTCGATTCCGGGCAGCGCCGCGGCGCGCAGGTAGGTGGCCAGGGCGTCTTCATGGGCGATGCCGAACTTGTTCGACTTCAGTCCGGTCGAGATGTAGGGGTGCGTCTGGGCGTCGACGTCGGGGTTGATGCGCAGGCTGATGCTTGCCGTTGCGCCCAGCGGCGTCGCGACCTCGGACAGCACTTCGAGTTCGGCAGCGCTCTCGACGTTGAAGCACATCACGCCCACCTGCAGCGCGCGCTGCATTTCGGCGCGCGTCTTGCCGACGCCGGAGAACAGCACCTTCGACGCCGAGCCGCCCGCGGCGAGCACGCGCTCGAGCTCGCCGACCGACACGATGTCGAAACCGCAGCCACGCCGCACAAAAGTCTGCAGGATCGCGAGGTTCGAGTTCGCCTTCAGCGCGTAGCAGATCAGGTGGTCGCGCCCGTGCAGCGCACTCTGATAGGCGTGCAGCGCGGCTTCGATCGCTGCCAGCGAGTAGACGTAGAGCGGCGTGCCGAAGCGCTGTGCGAGGTCGGTGAGCGAACAGCGCTCGACGCTGAGTTCGGTGCCACGGTAGGCGACATGCGGGGCTCCGGGCAGGCTCATCGGCTCGTGCCCGGTGCCGATGCGGCGCTTGGCGCGGGGGTCGCCTTGGGCAGGGTGAGTGGACCTTTTTGGCCGCAGCCGGCCAGGCAAAGCCCTGCGCAGAGGCCCAGCGCCAACCCCAGTTTCGCTGGCGCGGATAAACTCTTTCGACCTCTCATCATCAAAATCATTCTAGCGTCGATGACCGATTCTTCAGTCCCACGGCCGCTCACGGACAGCGAGTACCACCGCCTGAGCGCGGCCTTGCTCGCGAACGTGGAAGCGGTTCTCGACGAATGGCTGCAAGGCGACGTGATCGACATCGACAGCGCACGCACCGGCGGCATGCTCGAGATGACATTCCCCAACGCGAGCAAGATCGTCATCAACACCCAGCCGCCGCTGCACGAGATCTGGCTCGCGGCGCGCTCTGGCGGGCATCACTTCAAGTGCCGCGACGGGCACTGGATCGATACCAAGGACGGGCGCGAATTCTTCGACGCGCTGTCGGCGTGTGCGAGCGAGCAGGCCGGGATGGCGCTGCGCTTTGGCGCGGGTTGACGCGCGGCGTCAGCGGCGAAACAGATCCAAGATGCCCTTGCGCTCTTCTTCATGGGGCGCCGGCGCCGCGTTCTCTTCCAGGCCCAGGCTGCTCACACCCTCGCCGAGCGCGTATTCGCTGAAGTACCACTCGTTGTTCACGTTCACGACGCCGGGCGGGGCTACGAGCTCGTCGACCGGAACACCCTTCAGCGCGTGCCCCATGTAGTCGATCCACACCGGCAGCGCGAGGCCACCGCCGGTCTCGCGCGAACCCAGTTTGCGCGGCGTGTCGTAGCCGATCCAGACCACGGCGACGACTTCCTTTTGCCAGCCGGCAAACCACGCGTCCTGCGAATCGTTCGTCGTTCCGGTCTTGCCGTAGATGTCGCGGCGTTTCAGCTTGACCTGCGCGTCGGCGGCGGTTCCCGAGCGCGTCACCTCTTGCAGCAGGCTGTTCATGACGAACGTGTTGCGCGCACTCAGCGTGCGTGACGATTCGTCGAGGATCGCCGGAGTCGCCTCGCTCAAGACGCGGCCCTTGGTGTCGGTGATCTTGCCGATCAGCATCGGGTGCACCCGGTGGCCGCCGTTGGCGAACACCGAATAGGCGCTCGCCATCTGCATCGGCGTGACCGATCCCGCGCCGAGTGCCATCGTCAGGTACGCCGGGTGACGCTCGGCTTCGAAGCCGAAGCGCGTCACCCAACCGCGGGCGTAGGCCGGGCCGATCGCCTGCAGGATGCGAATCGAGATCATGTTCTTCGACTTTGCCAGGCCGCGGCGCAGCGACATCGGCCCGTCGAATCCGCCGTCGAAGTTCTTCGGCTCCCAGGGCTGGCTGCCGGTCGCGTCGGCGTCGAAGAACAATGGCCCGTCGTTCACGACGGTCGCGGGCGTGAAGCCCTGCTCGAGCGCAGCCGAGTAGATGAACGGCTTGAAGCTCGACCCCGGCTGGCGCCACGCCTGGGTCACATGATTGAACTTGCTCTTCGCGAAGTCGAAGCCGCCGACCATGGCGCGCACCGCGCCGCTGCGCGGGTCCAGGGCAATGAACGCGCCTTCGACCTCCGGAAGCTGGGTGATCGTCCAGTCGACCTTGCCCTGCTGGGCGACCCGAATCACCGCGCCGCGCCGCACCCTGACTTTGGGGCTCGACTTGTCCGACAGGCCCGATTGCGCGGGCTTGAGCCCGTCCCCGGCGATCGTCACCGACTCGCCGTTCTGCAGCATCGCCGTCACCTTCTTCGGGCTCGCTTCGAGCACGACGGCGCCTTTCAGCTCGTCGTTGTCCGGGTGCTCCTGGAGCACTTCGGCGACCCGGGCATCGACGTCGCGCGGGTCCGACGGCAGGTCGGTATAGGCCTCGGGGCCGCGGTACACCTGGCGCCGTTCGTAATCCATGATGCCCTTGCGCAAGGCACGGTAGGCGACGTGCTGATCTGCTGAATTCAAGGTCAGGTAGACGTTCAGGCCGCGCGTGTACGCGTCGTCGCCGTACTGGCCGAAGATCATCTGGCGCGCGACTTCGGCGACATGTTCGGCGTGCGTCGGGAACTCCGACGGGCGCCGGTACTTGAGGGTCTGCGCCTTTGCCGCCTCTTGCTGAGCGGCGTCGATGAAACCATTCACCGCCATCCGGTCGATGATGTGTTGCTGGCGCTCCTTGGCGCGCTTCGGGTTCGTGATCGGGTTGAACGCCGACGGCGCCTTGGGCAAGCCAGCGAGCATCGCCGCCTCGGCGACGCTGATCTCGGACAGCGGCTTGCCGAAGTAGATCTCGCTCGCCGAGGCAAAGCCGTAGGCACGCTGGCCGAGGTAGATCTGATTCATGTAGACCTCGAGGATCTGCTCCTTGGTGAGCAGCGTCTCGATCTTCAGCGCGAGCAGGATTTCGTAGATCTTGCGCGTGAACGTTTTCTCGGTCGACAAATAGAAGTTGCGCGCGAGCTGCATCGTGATCGTCGACGCACCCTGGCTTCTGGACTCGCCGAAGTTCGCCAGGCCGGCGCGCAGCACGCCTTTGTAGTCGACGCCGCTGTGCTGAAAGAAGCGTGCATCTTCGATCGCCAGGACGGCGTCCTGCATCACCTTGGGAATTTGCCCGATCGCGAGGAAACTGCGCCGCTCTTCGCCGAACTCGGCGAGCAGCGTACCGTCGGCGGCAAAGATGCGCATCGGCAGCTTGGGCCGATAGTCGGTGAGGCCGCCGATCTCGGGCAGGTTCGGGTAAGCGACCGCCAAGGCGATCCCGACGAGCAACGCCACCGCGCTGATCGCCGCGGCACCGAGCCCCAGCGCGACCGCCGTGATCTTGACCATCCAGCGGGCCCACGTCGGCATTGAAGCCAAGAGTTGGGAAACGCTGGAAAGCGCGGGGGGCGGTGTGGCCGCCCGATCGGTTTCGCTCATGAGGGTCCGGGATCGGTGCCGCGCATTATAGGAAGCGGAGCCTGAGCACCACCGGCCGCAACGGGCCTGGATTGCGAACTGCTGTGCGTCACGGTTTGGACGTGATTCGCGAGGCCTGCGGTTCGCGAACTTCAGTATCTCGGCGGGTGTGCCGATATAGGCCTCGGCGGGGACCAGACAGATTGATACGTTGCCTCGGCATTCGGTGTGAGATTTGCAACGAGAGCGGCCCGCTGGAGCGGAAAACTTCTTTGTTGTTCAAAGGCTTTACTGCTAGCATTGAAGTGACTTATTAACAGTTCGACACCTGCTTGGGTGGTGGACAAAAAGGGGCACCGTGAGCTTTCTAGACGCCTTGATGGGCCGCAAGTTTGCGCCGATGATCGGCTTGGACATCAGCTCGTCGAGCGTCAAGCTGGTCGAACTGGGTCAATCGGCTTCCGGCGAGTATGTTCTGGAGCGCTTCGGCGCCGAGAGTTTCGAGAAAGGCTGGATTGCCGACGGCCAGATCGAGAAATTCGACGAAGTCGCCGACGCCGTGAAGCGTGTCGTCGCCAAGAGCGGAACGCGGACGCGTCAAGTTGTTCTCGCGATGCCGCAGTCGGCCGTGATCACGAAGAAGATCATGTTGCCCGCCGGGCTGCGCGAAGAAGAGCTCGAGATTCAGGTCGAGTCCGAAGCGAATCAATACATTCCGTTCTCGCTCGACGAAGTGAGCCTCGATTTCTGCGTCCTCGGGCCGAGCACGACGTCGGTGGGCGACGTCGAGGTGCTGATCGCTGCGTCGCGCAAAGACCGGGTGCAGGACCGGCAGGGCCTGGCCGAAGCCGCGGGCTTGAAGCCGGTGGTGCTCGACATCGAATCGCACGCGTCGCGCATGGCGATGGGCCGGGTCGTCGCCGGACTGCCCAATGAAGGCAAGGACGCGCTCGTCGCGCTGTTCGAAATCGGCGCCGACACGACGAGCCTCAAAGTGCTGCGCGACGACGAAATGCTCTACGACCGCGATCAGGCGTTCGGCGGCTCGCAGCTGACGCAGCTGATTTCGCGCCAGTACGGTTTTTCTTACGAAGAGGCAGAGCAGAAGAAGCTCGCCGCCGACCTTCCTGAAGACTACGAAACGACGCTGCTCGCGCCTTTTGTGGACAGCCTGTCGCAGGAAATCGGCCGCGCGTTGCAGTACTTCTTCACCAGTACGCCGCACCACAAGGTTCACTACGTGATGCTCGCCGGCGGCACGGCGACGTTGCCGGGGCTGAAGGATCGGGTCACCGAACTGACCGGCTTTGCCTCGATGGTCGTGAATCCGTTTGAGAACATGAAGCTGGGATCCGCGGTTCGGGAAAGCAAGCTGCGACGCGAGGCGCCTTCCTACCTCACGGCGTGCGGCTTGGCGATGCGGAGGTTCGTACAGTGATTCTGATCAACCTGCTCCCGCACCGGGAAGAAAAGCGCAAGCGCCGCAAGATCGCTTTTTTCATCGGCCTGGGCATGTCGGCCGTGGCCGGCCTGGCGGTCGTCGGCGTCTGGTTCCTCGTGCTGGACCACCTGACGACGGAGCAACAGAAGCGCAACCTGTTCTTGAGCGCGGAAATCAAGAAACTCGAAGTCCAGATCAAGGACATCGCGAACCTGAAGCAGGAAATCGATTCGCTGATCGCGCGCCAGAAAGCGGTTGAGGATCTGCAGGCGGATCGGAACCTTCCGGTGCACTTGCTCAACGAACTCGTGAAGCAGACCCCGGAGGGAATCTACTTCACGACGGTGAAGCAGGACGGGCGTGTGCTGAGCGTGAACGGCATCGCCCAGACGCAGGAGCGGATCTCGGAGTTCCTGCGCAACACGGCGAACAGCTCCGACTGGCTGGTCCGGCCCGAGCTCGTGGAGAGCAAGGCCGCGAGCGTCGTGACGGCGAACAAGGAACAGAAGCGATTGTTCGATTTCACGATGCGCCTGAACGTCAAACGACCGCAGGACAAGCCCGCTGCCGAGGCTGCCGCGCCCGCCGCCGCGCCGGCCAGTGCCCCTGTGCAAAAGAAGGCTTGACCTGCCATGGCGACGAAGGCGAATGTGGACTTGAACTCCGTACTGGGCGACGCGGCCGCGCAATTTCGTGGCCTGAATACGCGTGAGCCGGGCCAGTGGCCGGCGCTGCCCAAGATCGTTGCCTGGCTTGCGGTGGCGATTGCCATGCTCGTGGCGGGTTGGCTCGTCGTGTTGTCGGCGTCGCAAGACGCGCTCGACGCCGAGCGCGCCAAGGAGCCCGGCCTGAAGCAGGATTACCGTGCCAAGCTTGCCCAGGCCGTCAACTTGAGCGAGTTGCGCAAACAAAAGCTCCAGGTCGAAGAGTACGTGACGCAACTCGAAAAGCAGTTGCCCGGCAAGGCGGAAATGGACGCCCTGCTGTCCGACATCAACCAGGCGGGCCTCGGGCGCGGCTTGCAGTTCGAACTCTTCCGCCCCGGGCAAGTGGTCGTGCGCGACTACTATGCCGAGTTGCCGATTTCGATTCGCGTCTCCGGCCGCTATCACGACCTCGGCTCGTTTGCCGCTGACATTGCGAACCTGTCGCGCATCGTCACCTTGCACAACCTGAGCATCGTCGGCGTTCGCGAAGCCGCAGGTCAGCAGTCCGGAATGCTCGCGATGGACGCGACGGCGCGCACCTACCGCTACCTCGACAGCACCGAACTCGACGAAATCAAGCGCGCCGCTGCGGCGCGCAACAAGCCGGGGGCGAAGAAATGAAGACGCGCATTTCCACGCGCACGCGCTGGACCGTGCTGACCTGTTGCGCGGCCGCGCTCGCGGCGGCGGGGTGCAGCGGCGAACAGGACGAACTGACGCAGTGGATGGATCAGCAGCGGCGCGAGGTCAAGCCCAACGTCGTGCCGATCACTGCGCCGAAGAAGTTCAACCCCCAGGCCTACTTGGCGCTGACGAGCGTCGAGCCGTTCAGCCAGCAAAAGCTGACCGTGGCGCTGAAACACGAAGCGCGCCAGACGAATTCATTGCTTGCCTCCGAGATCAACCGGCGCCGCGAGCCTCTCGAAGCGTATCCGCTGGACAGCATGACGATGGTCGGCAGCGTCGTTCGCACCGGCCGGCCCTACGCGCTGCTCAAGGTCGACAACCTGCTCTACCAGGTGAAGCAAGGCGACTATCTGGGGCAGAACTACGGAAAGATCACGAAGATTTCCGAAACCGACGTCTCGCTGCGCGAGATCGTGCAGGACGCCGCTGGGGAGTGGATTGAGCGAATCAGTGCCCTCCAACTACAGGAGAAGGCCCGGTGAAAAACAAAGGGATCACTACGATGCTTAGCCAGTGGCGCACCTGTGCGTTGGCGCTGACGCTGCTTGTCGGCTTGCCCGCCGGGGTGGCTGCGCAGAACGCCATTCAATCCATCAACAGCACCCAGCAAGCGGGAACTGAGGTGGTTCGGATCGAACTGTCGGAGCCGCTCGCGGCGATTCCGACCGGTTTCACGATTCAGGCGCCGCCGCGCATCGCGATCGACCTGCCGGGAGTGGGCAACGCGCTCGGGCGCTCGAGCGTCGAAATCAACCAGGGCAACCTGCGCTCGGTGAGCGTGGCCCAGGCGGGCGAACGCACGCGGCTCGTGCTGAACTTACGCCAGGCATCGAACTACAAGGCGCAGCTCGAAGGGAAAGTCCTCCTGCTCGTCCTCGAATCGACGCCGGCACCGGCGACGGCCGGCCCGGCCACCGCGGGTGCACCGACGCGCTTCGCCGAACCGCTGAACGCCAGTGCCCAGGCGCTGCGCGACATCGATTTCCGGCGCGGCGCCGATGGCGCGGGGCGCGTCATCGTCGACTTGCCGAGCAACCAGGTCGGGGTCGACATTCGCCAGCAAGGGCAGACGCTCGTCGTCGAATTCCTTCGCTCCACCTTGCCCGACAATCTGCGCCGGCGCCTGGACGTGACCGACTTCGGCACGCCGATCCACTTCGTGTCGAGTACACAAAGCGGTGATCGGGTGCGCATGGTCGTCGAACCCAAGGGCGCGTGGGAGCACAGCGCGTACCAGAGCGACAACCAGTTCGTGCTCGAGGTGCGAACGCGCAAGATCGACCCGAACAAGCTGACCCAAGGGCCGGGTTACGCGGGCGAGAAACTCTCGCTGAACTTCCAGAACATCGAAGTCCGGGCTCTGCTGCAGGTGATTGCCGACTTCACGAACTTCAACGTCGTGACGAGCGACACCGTCACCGGCAACGTGACGCTGCGCCTGAAAGACGTGCCGTGGGATCAGGCGCTCGACATCATCTTGCAGGCCAAGGGCCTGGGCCTGCGCAAGTCGGGCAACGTGATCTGGATCGCGCCGAAGGATGAACTCGCGGCGAAGGAAAAACTCGATCTCGAATCGCGCGCCCAGATCACTTCGCTCGAGCCGGTGCGGACTCAGTCGTTCCAGTTGAACTACACCAAGGCCGACGAGGTGGCAAAAGCGTTGACAGGCGGTGGCGCCGGCGCCGGCGCCTCGGCGCGGCTGTTGTCGAACCGCGGCAGCGCCCTGTTCGAGACGCGGACGAACCAGATCTTCGTCACCGACATTCCTTCCAAGCTCGAAGAAGTCCAGGCGTTGATCTCGAAGATCGACATCCCGGTGCGCCAGGTTCTCATTGAGGCGCGGATCATCGAGGCGTCGGATTCTTTCGGTCAGTCGCTGGGGGTGAAGCTGGGTGGGCAAAGCACGGCGGGCACCAACGCGCGCTTGGGTGCGAACATCAATTCCTCATCGGCGCCGGTGGGCGGCGCGCCCATCCTGGGCGGGGCGACGTCGACGTTCAACGACACCCAGTTCGTCAACCTGCCCGCGATCGGTCAGAACAGTTTCAACCCCGGCACCTTCGCCGTCTCCCTGTTCAATTCTGCCGCGACGCGCTTCCTGAGCCTGGAGATCTCGGCGCTGGAAGCGGATGGCAAGGGCAAGATCGTGTCCAGCCCACGCGTCATCACGGCGGACCAGGTGAAGGCGTTGATCGAGCAGGGTGAAGAGTTGCCGTACCAGACCGCAACGTCCAGCGGTGCGACTGCGCTGCAGTTCCGCAAGGCGAATTTGAAGCTTGAGGTGACGCCGCAGATCACGCCCGAGGGCAACGTCATTCTCGACGTCGACGTCACGAAGGACAGCGTCGGCCGCGTCACCGCCGCGGGTTTTGCGATCGACACGAAACACGTCAAGACGCAGGTGCTCGTCGACAACGGCGGAACGGTCGTGATCGGCGGCATCTTCGAACAGCGCGAACGCGAAGACACGACCAAGGTTCCCTTCTTCGGCGACATCCCGGTGCTTGGCAATCTGTTCAAGACGCGAACCAAGAGCACGAACAAGACGGAACTGCTGATCTTCCTCACGCCCAAGGTCGTGACCGACAAGACAGCCGCGCGCTAAATACCCGGGGGGTAGCTCCTCGCGGGTCTCGCCGGCCGCGGGCGAACGGGCCACGGCGTCCGACTGCAAAGTTAGACTCGGGCATGCTGGTCTCACTGGTCGGGATGCCCGGCGGCGGCAAGTCGACCGTCGGCCGCCACCTCGCGCGCAATCTGAATCTGAAATTCTTCGACGCCGACGTCGAAATCGAGCGCCGAATCGGCTGCCCGATCCGCGTCTACTTCGAGCGTGAGGGCGAAGCGGCGTTTCGCGACTTGGAGCAGGAGATGATCGCCGAGCTGGTCGGCCAGACCAGCGGCGTCTTGGCGACCGGCGGCGGGGTGGTCTTGCGCGAGGCGAATCGACGCCACCTGCGCGAGCAGACCACTGTCGTTTATCTGCGCTCCGTGCCCGAGGAGTTGTTTCGGCGATTGCGCCACGACACGCACCGGCCGCTGCTTCAGGTCGCCGACCCCTTGCGCAGGTTGCGCGACCTGTTCGCTGAACGCGACCCGCTGTACCGATCCGTCGCGCGCTTCGTCATCGAGACCGGCCGGCCGTCGGTGCACACGCTCGTGAACATGGTCGTGATGCAACTCGAGCTGGCAGGCATCGTTCCGGCGACGCGGCCGGGCCCGAACGACGGCGAAAAGCCTGCGCCTAAACTCGGCGCATGAAACAACTCTCGGCACCGCCCGCCGTCAAGATCCCCATCGATCTGGGTTCGCGCAGCTACAACATTGTGATCGGCCAGGGCCTGCTCGACGCGCCTGCAGCCTGGCTCGGCCTGCCCCCAGCGGCGACAGTCGCGATCGTCAGCGATACGAACGTCGCGCCGCTGTACGCGAGCCGGATCAAGGCCTCACTCGCGAGTCACTACCCGCGTTCGCTGCTGATCGAACTTCCCGCCGGCGAGGCGCACAAGGACTGGGCTGCGGCGAATACCATCTTCGACGCCTTGCTCGGTTCGGCGTGCGACCGCAAGACGCTTCTGATCGCGCTCGGCGGTGGCGTCGTCGGCGACGTCGCCGGTTTTGCCGCGGCGTGCTACATGCGCGGCATTCCCTACGTTCAGGTGCCGACGACGCTGCTCGCCCAGGTCGACTCGTCAGTAGGGGGCAAGACCGCCATCAATCACCCTTCGGGCAAGAACATGATCGGGGCTTTCTACCAGCCGCTGCGCGTGATTGCCGACGTCGATACGCTGGGTTCGCTGCCCAAGCGCGAGGTGATTGCGGGCCTGGCCGAAATCATCAAGTACGCGCCGATCGCCGACGCGGGCTTTCTCGACTGGATCGAAGAGCATCTCGCGGCGTTGCTGGCGCTGGACCCGGCGGCCTTGCAGACCGCGATTCGACGCTCGTGCGAAATCAAGGCTCGCGTGGTCGGCCACGACGAGCGCGAGCAGGGCTTGCGCGCCATTCTCAATTTCGGCCACACCTTCGGCCACGCCATCGAAACCGGGCTCGGGCATGGCGAGTGGCTGCACGGCGAAGCGGTCGGCTGTGGCATGGTGATGGCCGCCGACTTGTCGGCGCGCCTCGGTCTCATCGACGCGGCTTACGCGCGCCGGCTCGAGAAGGTGATCGGCGCCGCGGGGCTGCCGCTGCGCGGACCGAAACTCGGCGTCGAGCGCTATCTGGCGCTGATGCGCCTGGACAAGAAGGCCGAGGACGGCGAGATCCGCTTTGTCGTGATCGAGTCGCCCGGGCGTGCCGGCGTGCGCAGCGCACCGGACGAACTCGTCGCGCAAGTCATCGAAGCCCACACGGGCTGACCGCTGCGCCGGCAGCAGGGCGATTGCACATGGCACGACAGGCGCGCCTTTGCATCGCTGGCCAGGTGCACCTCGTGATCCAGCGGGCGCGCGTCGGTGAGTTGGTGCTCGCCGATGCGGCCGACGACGCCCTCTACCTGGCGCACCTGCGCGAGGCCGCACTCGCATCGCGCTGCGCGCTGCACGGATTTGCGCTCACCCCGGCGCAGATGCTGCTGCTCGTCACGCCAAGCGAACCGCGCGCCCTCGGCTCGATGCTGCAGGCCGCCGGGAGACGCTTCGTCGCCGCGTACAACCGGCGCCATGGGCGCACTGGCGCCTTGTGGGACGGCCGCTTCGGCGCGACCGTGGTCGAGCCCGAGACACATTTGATCGAGTGCCTGCGCTTTGTCGAAGCGGCGCCCGTGCGCCTCGGTCTGGCCGAGCAGGCCAGCGACTGGATGTGGTCCAGCGCCCAGCACCACACCGGCCGTCGAGCGCTTCCCGGCCTGACAGAGCACCCGGTCTTGTGGGCCTTGGGCAACACCCCCTTCGAGCGCGAAATGGCGTACGGGCACCTTCTCGAGCAGCCGCTTGCCGAATCCCGAGTGCGCAGTCTCGAGAGCGCGGCGCTGCAGGGTTGGGTCGTCGGTTCGCCCGGTTTTGCGCAGGCGATGGGCCGCTTGGCGAAGCGCAGGGTGTCGCCCGCCCGACGCGGCCGCCCGCCGCTGCAGGAGGCCAAGACCTGACGATCTTCACCAAATTGTTCTGTCCCCCATAAGCGGCACAGGGATCGCCCGCGTCCCATAAATGGGGACAGATCAAGCAGATTTTCCTTGAACCATTTGCTGCGGCGCAGTATTCTGCGTCGTCTCGAATTGGATTCACGGAGCGTGTCATGCCCCTCCCCGTCACCGCCGCTGCCACGCCCGAAGAACTTTTCACTGCCTGCGCGCAGGGGCTTTACGACCCGGCGAACGAACACGACGCCTGCGGCGTCGGCTTCGTCGCCCACATCAAGGGCCACAAGGCGCACAACATCGTCGCCCAGGGCCTGAAGATCCTGGAGAACCTCGACCATCGCGGGGCGGTCGGGGCCGACAAGCTGATGGGCGACGGCGCCGGGATCCTGATCCAGATCCCCGACGAGTACTTCCGCGCCGAAATGGCCGCACAAGGCGTGCAATTGCCGGCGCCAGGCGAGTACGGCGTGGGAATGATCTTCCTGCCCAAGGAGCACGCGTCGCGCTTGGCGTGTGTGCAGGAGCTCGAGCGCGCCGTCAAGGCCGAAGGCCAGGTTCTGCTCGGTTGGCGCGACGTGCCGGTTGACGCCGAGCTGCCGATGTCGCCGACGGTGCGAACCAAAGAGCCGGTGATGCGCCAGATCTTCATCGGCCGCGGGCCGGATGTGATCGTCCCGGACGCGCTGGAACGCAAGCTCTACGTGATCCGTAAAACCGCGTCGAGCGCGATCCAGGCGCTCAAGCTGACGCACAGCCGCGAGTACTACGTGCCGAGCATGAGCTGCCGCACGATCATCTACAAGGGGCTGCTGCTCGCCGACCAGGTGGGCAAGTACTTCAAGGACCTGGCTGACCCGCGTGTCGTCTCGGCGCTGGCGATGGTGCACCAGCGCTTCTCGACGAATACCTTTCCCGAGTGGCCGCTCGCGCACCCGTACCGCATGGTCGCGCACAACGGCGAGATCAATACCGTGAAGGGCAACTTCAACTGGATGCGCGCCCGCGAGGGCGTGATGAAGTCGCCCGTGCTCGGCGACGACCTGAAAAAGCTCTACCCGATCAGCTTCGAAGGCCAGAGCGACACCGCCACCTTCGACAACGCACTCGAGCTGCTGACGATGAGCGGCTACCCGCTCGCGCACGCGATGATGATGATGATCCCCGAGGCGTGGGAACAGCACACGACGATGGACGAGCGACGCCGCGCCTTCTACGAGTACCACGCGGCGATGCTCGAGCCCTGGGACGGCCCGGCGGCGATGGTGTTCACCGACGGTCGCCAGATCGGCGCGACGCTCGATCGCAACGGCCTGCGCCCGGCGCGCTACATCGTGACCGATGACGATCTTGTCGTGATGGCTTCGGAAGCCGGCGTGCTGCCGATCCCGGAAAGCAAGATCATCAAGAAGTGGCGCTTGCAGCCGGGCAAGATGTTCCTCATCGACCTGGACCAGGGGCGAATCGTCGACGACGAAGAATTGAAGCATCAGTTCGCCTCGGCCAAACCGTACCGCCAGTGGACCGATGCGGTCCGCATCAAGCTCGACGACGTCGCCCCGGTCGCCGACGCCACGCCCTGCAACGAAACGTTGCTCGACCGCCAACAGGCGTTCGGCTACTCGCAAGAGGACCTGAAATTCCTGCTCAGCCCGATGGCCGCTGCCGGCGAAGAGGGCGTGGGTTCGATGGGCAACGACACGCCGCTGGCGGTGTTGTCCGACAAGAACAAGCCGCTCTACAACTATTTCAAGCAGCTCTTCGCGCAGGTGACGAACCCGCCGATCGACCCGATCCGCGAAGCGATCGTGATGTCGCTCGTGTCATTCATCGGCCCGAAACCGAACCTGCTCGACATCAACGCCGTGAATCCGCCGATGCGCCTCGAGGTGCAGCAGCCGATCCTCGACTTCGAGGGCATGGCGCGGCTGCGCGGCATCGAAAGCCACACCGACGCCAAGTTCAAGAGCTGCGAACTCGACATCACCTATCCGCTGCACTGGGGCTTCGAGGGCGTCGAAGCGAAACTCGCGTCGCTCTGCGCCGAAGCGGTGGACGCGATCCGCAGCGGCCACAACATCCTGATCGTCAGCGACCGCAAGATGGACCGCGATCATGTCGCGATTCCCGCGCCGCTCGCGCTCTCTGCCGTGCACCAGCACCTGATCCGCGAGGGCCTGCGCACGACCGCAGGGCTCGTCGTCGAAACCGGCTCCGCGCGCGAAGTCCATCACTTCGCCGTGCTCGCCGGTTACGGCGCCGAGGCGGTCCATCCTTACCTGGCGCTGCAGACGCTCCAGGCATTGCACACCGGACTTCCGGGCGACTTGGGAGCGGAGAAGGCGATCGCAAACTACGTCAAGGCAGTCGGCAAGGGCCTGTCGAAGATCATGTCGAAGATGGGCGTTTCGACCTACATGTCGTACTGCGGCGCGCAACTCTTCGAGGCGATCGGCCTGGAGCCGCAGTTCGTGCAGAAATTCTTTCGCGGTACGGCGAGCCAGGTCGGCGGAATCGGCGTCTTCGAGGTTGCCGAAGAGGCGATCCGCATGCACACGGCCGCGTTCAGCGCCGACCCGCTGCTCGACACGATGTTGGAAGCCGGCGGCGAATACGCCTGGCGCGTGCGCGGCGAAGAGCACATGTGGACTCCCGACGCGATCGCCAAACTCCAGCACAGCGCGCGCGCGAACCGCTACGACACCTACAAGGAATACGCGCAGATCGTGAACGACCAATCGCAGCGCCACATGACGCTGCGCGGCCTGTTCGAATTCCGCGTCGACCCGGCGAAGGCGATTCCGATCGAGGAAGTCGAGCCCGCGGCCGAGATCGTGAAGCGCTTCGCCACCGGAGCCATGTCGCTCGGTTCGATCTCCACCGAAGCGCACACGACGCTCGCGATCGCGATGAACCGCATCGGCGGCAAGAGCAATACCGGGGAGGGCGGCGAAGACCCGGCGCGTTACCGCAACGAGCTCAAGGGCATCCCCGTCACGACCGGCACGCGCTTGAGCGACGTGCTCGGCGAAGGTGTCGTCGCGTCCGACTATGCGCTGCAGCAAGGCGACTCGCTGCGCAGCAAGATCAAACAGGTCGCGTCAGGGCGTTTCGGCGTGACGACGGAATATCTGGTCAGCGCCGATCAGATCCAGATCAAGATGGCGCAGGGCGCAAAACCCGGTGAAGGCGGCCAGTTGCCGGGTGGCAAGGTGAGCGACTACATCGGCATGCTTCGCTACTCTGTGCCCGGCGTGGGCCTGATCTCGCCGCCGCCGCACCACGACATCTATTCGATCGAAGACCTGGCGCAACTCATTCACGACCTGAAGAACGCGAACTCGCGCGCCAGCATCAGCGTCAAACTCGTCAGTGAAGTGGGCGTCGGCACGGTCGCCGCGGGCGTGGCGAAGGCGAAGGCGGACCATGTCGTGATCGCAGGCCACGACGGCGGAACCGGCGCATCACCTTGGAGCTCGATCAAACACGCCGGAACGCCGTGGGAGCTGGGCCTCGCCGAAACGCAGCAGACGCTGGTGCTGAACCGCTTGCGTGGGCGCATTCGCGTCCAGGCCGACGGGCAGATGAAGACCGGCCGCGACGTCGTGATCGGTGCGCTGCTCGGTGCCGACGAGTTCGGCTTCGCCACCGCGCCACTCGTCGCGCAGGGCTGCATCATGATGCGCAAGTGCCACCTCAACACCTGCCCGGTGGGGGTGGCGACGCAAGATCCGGTGTTGCGCGCCAAATTTCAGGGGCGGCCGGAGCATGTCGTCAACTTCCTCTTCTTCGTCGCCGAAGAAGCGCGCAGCATCATGGCGCAACTGGGCGTGCGCAAGTTCGACGACCTGATCGGCCGCGTCGACCTGCTCGACACGAAGAAGGGCATTTCGCACTGGAAAGCGAAAGGGCTCGACTTCAGCCGCATCTTCCACCAGCCCACGGCGCCGGCGGACGTCGCGCGACATCAAGTCACGGAACAAGACCACGGGCTCGACAAGGCGCTCGACGTCAAGCTGATCGAGAAATGCCGGCCTGCGCTCGAGCGCGGCGAAAAAGTGCAGTTCATCGAGGCGGTGCGCAACGTGAACCGAACCGTGGGCGCGATGCTCTCGGGTGAGCTGATCCGCATGCACCCGCAAGGGCTGCCCGACGACACCATCTTCATCCAGATGGAAGGCTCCGGCGGGCAGAGTTTCGGTGGCTTTCTCGCCAAGGGAATCACGCTCTACCTCATCGGCGACGCGAACGACTACACCGGCAAAGGCCTGAGCGGCGGGCGCATCGCGATCCGGCCGAGCATCGACTTTCGCGGCGACTCCACCGCCAACATCATCGTCGGCAACACCGTGCTCTACGGTGCGACGAGCGGCGAAGCGTTTTTCCGCGGCGTCGCGGGGGAACGTTTTGCCGTGCGCCTGTCGGGCGCCACGGCGGTCGTCGAAGGAACCGGCGACCATGGCTGCGAATACATGACCGGAGGCACCGTCGTCGTGCTCGGCAAGACCGGCCGCAATTTTGCCGCCGGAATGAGCGGCGGCATCACCTACGTGTTCGACGAAGACGGCCAGTTTGCGCGCCGCTGCAACACCGCGATGGTGGCGCTCGGCCCGGTGACGAGCGGCGCGGAACAGGAAGTCTCGGTGGATCGCGCGCTCTGGCACAAGGGCCTCACCGACGAAGCGCAACTGCGCACGCTGATCGAAGGCCACCACCGGTGGACGGGCAGCTTGCGCGCGAGGCACATTCTTGACCATTGGGTCGAGTCGCGCGCGAAGTTCGTCAAGGTGTTCCCGGCCGAATACAAACGAGCCCTGGGGGAACTCGCGGCGAAGGCGTCGTCAGCCCAGCAGCGCGCCCAGCTCACCTCCGACACCGGTGCGGCGAAACCGCGCAATGCCGAGCACGCCAAGGCAGCAGTGCCCGCGAAATAAGCGTCAGCCACAACGAGACCACCATGGGAAAAGTCACCGGCTTTCTGGAGTACGCGCGTGTCGAGGAAGGCCATGAGCCGATCGCCAAGCGAGTCAAGAACTACGAAGAATTCGTCATCACGTTGAAGGAAGACCAGGCGAAAGTCCAGAGCGCGCGCTGCATGGACTGTGGAACGCCGTTCTGCAACAGCGGCTGCCCAGTGAACAACGTCATTCCCGACTTCAACGATCTGGTCTACCGCGGCGACTGGCAGAACGCCATCGAAGTCCTGCATTCGACGAACAACTTCCCCGAGTTCACCGGGCGTGTTTGCCCGGCGCCGTGCGAGGCCGCATGCACGCTCAATGTGAACGACGACGCGGTCGGCATCAAGAGCATCGAGCACGCGATCATCGACCGCGCGTGGGCCGAAGGTTGGGTCCAACCTCGCCCCGCCAAGGAGGCGACAGGCAAGTCGG
The DNA here is from genome assembly GCA_963775015.1 of uncultured beta proteobacterium. GTDB lineage: Bacteria > Pseudomonadota > Gammaproteobacteria > Burkholderiales > Burkholderiaceae_C > JAEMQF01. The sequence goes on from CAVZHI010000007.1 coordinate 213,584, forward strand.
TCGCAGTCGTCGGCTCCGGCCCGGCCGGCCTGGCCGCAGCGCAACAGCTATCGCGCGCCGGCCATGCCGTCATCGTGTTCGAAAAGAACGCGGCTGTCGGCGGCCTGCTGCGCTACGGCATCCCCGACTTCAAGCTCGCCAAGTCGCACATCGACCGGCGGATTGAGCAGATGCGTGCCGAGGGCGTGCAGTTCCGCACCGGCGTCGTCGTGGGCGACTGGCCGGCAGAGAGCAAAGTCACGAACATGGCGACCCAGCGCATGAGCGCCGCCGAGTTGAACTCGCAGTTCGATGCCGTGCTGCTGTGCGGTGGCGCAGAACAGTCGCGCGACCTGCCGGTTCCGGGGCGCAACCTCGACGGCGTGCACTTCGCAATGGAGTTCCTGCCGCAGCAGAACCACGTCAACGCCGGCGGCAAAGTCGAAAACCAGCTGCGCGCCGACGCCAAACATGTGATCGTCATCGGCGGCGGCGACACCGGCAGCGACTGCGTGGGAACGAGCAACCGCCATGGCGCGAAGAGCGTGACGCAGTTTGAGCTGCTGCCCATGCCGCCCGAAGAAGAAAACAAACCGCTCGTCTGGCCCTACTGGCCGATCAAGCTGCGCACGTCGTCGAGCCATGAAGAAGGTTGCGATCGCGAATTCGCGATCGCAACCAAGGAGTTCATCGGCGACAAGAACGATGGCAAGGCGGGCAGAGTCACCGCATTGAAGACCGTGCATGTGCAGTGGCAAAACGGAAAGATGGTTGAAGTGGCGGGAAGCGAAAAGACGGTGCCCGCCGATCTGGTGCTGCTGGCGATGGGGTTTGTCGCTCCGGTGACAACGATCCTTGACAGCTTTGCGGTTGAGAAGGATGCACGCGGCAACGCACGTGCGAGCACCGATCCGCAAGGCGGCTACGCGACGAACGTCGCCAAGGTCTTTGCCGCGGGCGACATGCGCCGCGGCCAATCGCTCGTAGTGTGGGCGATCCGCGAAGGGCGGCAGGCGGCACGCGCCGTCGACGCATTCCTGATGGGGCGCAGCCACCTGCCTCGCTGAGGCAGGACATCGCGCCGCGGGATGCGGCGCGAGCGTACGAGCCCCTCTCGAAGCCGCGCGATAGTGGCCGCGAGGCCATTCCCGCCAACATCTGAACACGCGCCGCAACCTGTGCTTGCACGCTGCGTGTGCTCGTGACATGTCGGTGTCGGCGCGCCGCGTCGCGCACAAGAGCCACACAACCGTTCGTCCCCGCCACCGGCCCCACCCGTCAGAAGGGGGTCGTGAAGTGCGCACTTTGGCACAGCACGGCGAGACCATCGTCCGCAGAATCCGCTCAAGCCAAAGTCGCGCCAGTCCGAATCAGCGTGATCGACTCAAGCCAAAGGACAGTCATGTCGCACCGGATCAGATCAGCCCCAAGTTCAGCACGCCACCGCAGCAGCGGCTTCACCCTGATCGAACTCATGGTGACGATCGCGATCGTGGCGATCATCTCGTCGGTGGCGATTCCCGCTTACGGCGACTACGCGCGCCGCGGCAAATTGCCCGAAGCCTTCACGACGCTGTCGGATTACCGCATCAAGATGGAGCAGTACTACCAGGACAACCGCAACTACGGCACTGCGGCTTGCACCGACATCGCCGGTCCTCCGGGGTGGGCCGTCTGGCCGCGGACGGTGAAGTACTTCACGTTCACCTGCACCCTACCCGTGACGGCTCCAGTCGGCCAAGCGTACGTGATCACGGCCACCAGCACCGCGGAGCTCGGTTCGGCGCACACCTACACGGTGAATCAGGCTAACGCACAGGCCACGACGGTGTTCAAAGGCGGTGCGGGTGCCGCATGCTGGTTGGCGAAGGGCAACGAATGCTGACCGCACGCACACCCCAACGCGGCGTCACTCTCATCGAGTTGGTCGTCGTCTTTGTTGTCCTCGGCCTGCTGGTTGTCGCCGCCGCGCCAAGTATTGGTGCGTGGATCAGCAATACCAACGTCCGCAACACAGCGCAATCGATCTACGCCGGCTTGAATCGCGCCCGGGCGGAGGCAGTTCGGATCAATCGGCCGGTGCGCTTCTCCTTGGTGTCAGTGACCGATCCGGCCAACCTGGATGACAGCTGTGCCTTGTCGGCAACAGGGGTCTCGTGGGTCGCGAGCGTCAATGATCCGGTAGGCGCGTGTTCCGGGGCGCCGATGGCGACCGCCGCGCTGATTGTCGACAAGGCTGCTGGAGGTGCTGGTGCCAGGCGCGTCGTGGTTGCCGGTACACAGGCTGACGGAGCGACGGCCGCGAGCACGATCACGTTCAACCCGTTTGGCCGCGTCTCCGACGCGACACCGTTGGCGCGAATCGATGTCGACAACGAAGTTTCAGGGGGCGACTATCGCGCGCTGCGAATCCTCATCGGTTCAGCTGGCACCGTTCGCATGTGCGACATCAAGGTGACCGACGTCAACGACCCACGCAAGTGCTGAGATCGATATGAACAAGACTGCTCAGGGGAAAACAAAGTCGATGGCGCGCGATGGCATGCAGCAAGGCTTCATGCTCATCGAAGCGCTCGTCGCGTTGTTGATCTTTGCGTTTGGCGTGCTGGGCCTGGTCGGCATGCAGGCGTCGATGACGAAGGCTCAGTCGACCGCCAAGTACCGCGCCGACGCGGCCTTTCTCGCGCAGCAGTTGGTCGGCACGATGTGGTCTGAGGCGCCCGCGAACCTGACCAACTACGCCACCGCCAATTGCGCAGGGTACGCGCGCTGCGCTGAGTGGGCTGCCAAGGTTGCGACCACATTGCCTGCCGGCGCAACCACCGTCGCGCTGACGGCAGAAGGGTGGTTGGTGACGATCACATGGACCCAGCCCAACGAAGGCACGCACAAGTTCACCACGTTGACCACCATTGCATTCAATTGATCATGCAGCAGCATCCACAGAACCGTAGAGAGGCGTTCGCGACCCGCGACCAGCGTGGCGTGACACTGGTCGAAATGATGGTCGGCATGCTGATCGGCTTGCTGGCGGTGGTGGTCATTTCACAAGTCCTGATCGTGTCCGAGGGGCAAAAGCGCACCACAACAAGCGGCTCGGACGCGCAAGTCAACGGCGCGCTTGCGCTCTACGCCCTTCAGCGTGATCTCGAAATTGCCGGGTACGGCTTGACCAGCAGCCCGACCATCGTCGGATGCCCAATCAGCGCACGCTTCAACGACAACCCGCCGGCCGGGTTCGCGACGGAGTTGGTGCCGGTCCTGATCACCAAAGAGGCAGACCGCCCGCTCGGCAGTGTCGGCGATTCGATTCGCATCTTGGCGAGCTCGAAATCGAGCTACTCCGTTCCCACGCGGGTGTCGCCGGGATATGCGGCCGGCGCGACGACCTTCCTGGTGTCGGCGGCGCTGGGCTTCAAGAAGGACGATCTTGCACTCGTTGCTTCGGATGCAGTGCAGCCCTGCTGGGTGTTTCAGGCGACCGCAGATCCAACCGGAATCTCGATTGAACGCGCGGACAACGTTGCGCTTTGGAACAAGCCCGGGATGCCAAACATTCCCTATGGGGAGGGCAGCGTGCTCGTGAATCTCGGCAGCCTGATCGACACAGCTATCAGGTTTCCGGCACGACTCTGCAGCAACAAAGCTTTGATCCCAGCGCACCGAACGCCAATCCCCGCCCGCCGCGAGACGTTCAGCCGGACATCGTCAACATGCGGGCCCTCTACGGCAAAGACGTTGACGCCGATGGCGACATCGACTCATTCGACGACGTGAAGCCGACCACCAATGCCGGCTGGAGGCAAGTCATCGCGATTCGCCTCGTTGTGGTCGCCCGCAGCGACCAATACGAACAAGAAGAGGTGACGAACGCCAACCTGCAATGGGACGTGGGTTCGACGCCCGCAACGACCATCGCGCCTCCCGGGGAGGCTCCGTCAGCCTGCGGCGCGAGCATGTGCCTGCCCTTGAAGGTCGACCACCTGCCCGACTGGAAGCATTACCGCTACAAACAGTTCGACACCGTGATTCCACTGCGCAACATGCTTTGGACAAGGCTGTGACTCGTTACGTGCCGGTGAACTTCGTGCAAGGTCATCCATGAATACCACGATTCGACAAACGATCCACGTGCGCAGTCGCCATCGCGGCATGTCGCTTTTGTTTGCGTTGCTCGCGCTTGCCGCACTCTCGCTCGCCGGTGTTGCCTTGGTGCGCTCGGTGAACACGAGTGCGTTGGTGATCGGCAATTTGGGCTTCAAACAAGATGCGACGAGTGCGAGCAGTCGGGCAACAGAGCAGGCCATTCAGTGGCTGCTTACCAACGCCGCCATCCTCGACGCCGACCATGCCGCAAACGGCTACTACGCGACTGCACTGGACACCTTGGACCCCACCGGGCGAATCACCACGGCCGCAAACAAGCTCGGTCTGGTCAATTGGGACAGCGACGGATGCGCCTATGCGATCCCGGGAGCTTTTGCGGGTTGCACGCTGCTGCCTGTCGCCGGTAGCCGCTTGAAGGCGAACGGCAACAGCTCTCGCTACGTGATCGCCCGCCTGTGTCAAAAGGCCGAGGCGATGAGTGGAACCAATCCATGCGCGAAACCGGCGACGGCAACGGTCTCGGTCTCGCCCCAGCACGGCGAGATCAAGGTCGGGAAACATAACCCGGACCCCGTGTCCATCAGCCCGTATTACCGAATCATCGTTCGAACCGTGGGCGCTCGAAATACGGTCAGCTACACCGAAACGATCGTTCACTTCTAGCCGGACGCCACGCGAAAAGGCAGGGAGCCTGAATATGCGATCACTCGATTCGCCTCCAAAGCGGCAAGCGCCGCCTGGCATTCATCGGTTTGGGCCTTGCGTTGGCTCGGCCGGCACGCATTCCCCGGCTGCGGACACCGACATCGCTTCGGCGCCGCTGATCACTTCATCGTCCACCGCCGTCAAGCCGAACCTGATGTTCACGCTCGACGATTCCGGATCGATGGACTGGGAGTACATGCCCGATGACATGGGAACTCGAGCAGGTATGGCTACTGGTCGTCGCAGTGCAACGGTCGTGGCCTACAACCCGCGATCACGTATGCATTGCCCGTCGACTCGGCCGGTGCGCCAGATGCCGCCGGAAGCCTATCGGTCATTGGCTCTGTCGATCCCATCCTGTTCACCGGCACGACTCGCGATCTCTCGGCTGCGCCAACGATCGGTACCGGGAGCTTGCGGTCACAACCGACGGCGGGGAATCGACCAGCTACACGGTCGGCGAAACAGTGATGCTGTACGGTGAAGCGACACTTATCAACTGGATGCTGGGCACGGTCACTGCGTGGAACTGGCGGCGCGACATGCTCACCGTGGATGTGACTTTGACTTCGGGCAGCGGCACGCTCGCGAACCCGCGCGTCGGGAAGGGCGACGCGCGGCTACGAGACTACTACGTCTACACCGGGAGCCCAAACTCGACTGGACGTACAACAGCTGCGGCGTCATCACGAGCACGCTTCTACACCGAGTGCCGGACCAGCATCGGCAGCACGCCCGGCAGCCCGTTTTCACGAAGAATCGTCACCGCCACGTCGGGGCCAGTGAGCCTCCCGCGATGAACGCCAGAACTACGCCAATTGGATAGACCTACTACAGAACCGCCTCAAGATGATGAAGTCGGCGTGTCAGCCTGGCGTTCAAGGGCATCGACGACAAGTACCGCGTCGGATTCACCAGGATCAGCAACACTTCAGTGCGGGCACCAATTTCTCGACGTCGCCGATTTCGGCGCGACGCAAATTGAACTTCTACACCAAGCTCAACGAAGCAACTCCGGGTAGCTCCACGCCGCTGCGCGGCGCGTTGTCCAAGGTCGGCCAGTACTTCGCCAAGAAGCGCCCCGGCCAGGTCTACGATCCGGTGCAGTATTCGTGCCAGAAGAATTTCAACATCTGTCAACGGACGGTTACTGGAACACGGCAGGCACTGGCGGCGGTGGATCTGCCGGACGACCCTATTTGTATGGGCCGTACAGCTCGACAACTCGACATGGTCGGCCAGCAGGACGGCACGGCCGCGAGGCCGATGTTCGATGGGACCACCACGACCGTGACGACCGCGGAAAGCTGGAGCGAAACCACCACCACTGTAGTCACCGTCGACAACACACCTCAAAAGCGGGACATTGTCGACACGACCACGATCACCCACACGACTCCCACCACCTGGGCGCGAACGGATCATCCATGTCGCCCACGGTCAATACGAACACCAACCGGACCAATCGAGGCTTCACCTGTAGCGGTTATGCTGCGGGCAGTTGCACGGTCGAGAGTTCGTACCACCGCCAATCACAATCTGGCCGTTGGTGACCAAGTCATCATCTCGGGAGTCACGCCAGCCGCGTACAACTCCAGTGCAATGACCAACGGGGTGGCGACCGTCGCGAGCATCGTCAGCAGCACCCGCTACACCTTCGTGTTGACGGGGTTGTCGTCGCAACCTGTCGATACGACGACAAACCCAAACGGCACGACAGTGAAGGACGTCAAGCAGCGTCGGCTACTGCCCGGCGAATCAGGGCGTGCTGACATCCACACCGCAGACCGGCAACGGCATCACCACGTCCACGACCAGCAGTCACTCGACGCTCATGGAGCACCGCACCTCCGATCGGGAAGTCACGACGACAACCGTCGTGACGCCGTATACACGCACCACAGTCAGCGTCAATGGCGTGCTGACCGTCAATCCCGCGGGCACGCCAGGGGCCTCGACGACCACTGTGAACATGGTGGCTTCTACGTTTGTCCCGGGCGCAACGACGGGCCCGGTTCCGTCAACCACGACGACGCCGGCAGTTGTCGGCCAGCCTTCCAGCTGGACAAGCGGGACTGCCGTGACTTCATGTGCTACGGCAGCGCCCGCAGTCGTTGCCACGCAGACGGGTTCCGGCACCTCCGTCGATTCACCCCCGACGTCGCCTGTCACCACGGTTGGCAATTGGCTCCCCGACGGCGCCGCGAGTGCGACGGCGACCGTAGGCCCCAACACCGTCAAAGGAACCGTGACGCGCAACACCATCGACGGCAACGTCGGGAGGTTCCACCGACTCCCTCGCCGACGTTGCGATGTACTACTACAAGACCGACTTGCGCGACTCCTCCCTGGGAAATTGCGTCGGGTGCGCTCGGCGCGGGAACCAACGTCTGCAACGACAACGTCGCGCCAAAGGGCAACGACGTGGCCACGTGGCAGCACATGACCACCTACACCTTGGGGTTGGGCTTGAGCGGCCTGCTCAAGTACGACAAGAACTACCTGACTCAAACCTCCGGCGACTATCAACGACCTGTTGCAGGGAACAAAGGACTGGCCTGTCCCCGGCCCGAGCAAAGAAGCGGAAAACATTGACGACCTGTGGCACGCCGCCGTGAACGGGCGTGGGCAGTACTTCAGCGCCACGGATCCCACGACCCTGGCAACGAGTTTGAACAGCGCGCTGGCATCGATCGCCGAAGTCGTCGGGGCGGGATCGGCAGCCGCGGCGAGCAATCTTCAGCCAGTGGAGGGGGACAACACCCTGTTCGTCGCACTTTACGTGTCAGCCAAGTGGGCGGGCGATCTTATTGCCTACCCGATGGACCCGAAGACTGGCGCCCGCGGCGCAACCAAGACTTGGAGCGCGAAGGAGAAGCTCGACGCAAAGGTTGCAGCCGGAACGGCAAGAACTATCTACTACTTCAAGAAGGACGTGACCGGCAACACAGGCCAACTGCGTGACTTCACGCATGAGAACCTCACGACCGACGTCATCAACACTTACGTTGACAACGTGTGCAGCAACTCGCCGACGTTGACTCAATGCCCAGCGTTCAATGCGACCGATCTCGCCACCGCGAACTCGGGCCTTAACTTGGTGAGCTGGCTGCGCGGCGGCACCAATTCAGTCTATCGCACGAGAGATCACATACTCGGCGACATCATCGGTGGTGCGCCGGTCTATGTTCGCAAGCCGCTCCTTCAAGTACACCGAAAACTCGTACGGCACCTTCGCCAGCAGCAAAGCAGGGCGAACTGCAACCGTTTATGTAGCAGCCAATGACGGCATGCTCCACGCGATCGATGCCACCACGGGCGAAGAGAAGTGGGCGTACATGCCTTCAGAGGTATTGCCCAAGCTGTATCGCCTTGCCGACAACAACTATGCGGCCAGCCACCAGTTTTTGGTGGATGGCGCGCCCACGGTGGGTGACATCTTCGTTCCTGGCTCGCCAGGGGCCTGGAAGACGATTCTCGTCGGTGGGTTTGGCGGCAGGCGGGCGCTCGTACTACGCGCTGGACATTACCGACCCTGAAAATCCGATTGCGCTGTGGGAGTTTTCGCACCCGAATCTCGGACTGACGTTTGGCAACCCAGTCATCACGAAGCGGCGCTGACGGTACGTGGGTCGTTGCGTTCACTTCCGGGTACAACAACAATGTGGGTACAGGGGACGGCAATGGTCATCTCTTCGTCGTCAATGCCAACACCGGCGCACGAGTTGTTGACCATTCCCACCTACACCACCGGCACAACCCCTGCGGGGACAACGACGTACGCCGAGCGGGCTTGGCAGTCTCAATGTCTGGGTGGATCTCGAGATCGACAACACCGGCAAGCGCTACTACGCTGGTGATTTGCTGGGCAATGTCTGGCGCTTCGATATCGACAACGTCGTGTTGCCGTATCAGTCGGCCCTTCTTCTAGCGCAAGTTATTGCAGGAAGCCCAGCAGCGGCGCAGCCGATCACTTCGCAAATCGCGCTGGGGGAGATTTCGCAAGGCGGTAGCAAGTACCCGGTGCTCTTGTTTGGTACGGGCAAGTACCTTGGTACATCTGACCTCAGCAACCAGTCGCAACAGAGCGTCTATGGCATCAAGGACTCCTTGACTGCGACCGGTCTCGGTGACGTGCGCGCCGGCTCCACGCTCGTTGGGCAGACCTTGACGACGACGACCGACGCCAGCGGCGCGAAGATCAAGACGGTCACCAGTAACCCGGTGAACTGGGCTACGAAGAACGGTTGGTACCTTGACCTCAATACACCGGGAGAGCGTGTCAACATCGCCCCGCTCCTGTTGTTCAATACATTGGTCGTGGCGGCGAACATTCCGATCGACGACGCCTGTACCGTCGGCGGAGAGTCGTATGTTTTCCAGATCGATATGTATACGGGTAGCGCAGTCAGCGGGTCCACGACGATCGCGAGCTGGGTCGGCAATGCAATGTTGGTCGGCCTCGGCGCGCTCACCCTCGACGGCGGCAAAGGGAGCACGGTTGCAAAGGGGACCACGAGCACAGGCGGCGACCGCCAAGACACCATTCAAGGTGGCGGTCTCAGCCCCCTATCGACACGACGCACCTCATGGCGCGAAATCGTGAACTGAATCTGCTAGAGCACGACGCCGGCGTTGCATCGCCGGCGCGTCCGCGATGGCGCTGCGCGTTGCACAAGCTTGAGCCGATTCTGGTGAGCGCGGCACTCGCCGTCAGCCTGCACGCCGTGATCTTTTCGGTCCCGGTGCGCGGTGAGCCCACGCTGAGTGTCGCGGCGCATGCGCAGACCTCTCGCGCGGTGCGGGTACGCACTGTGCCACCGGGTGCCGCGAACGTGCCGGGCACGGGCGGTGGTTTGGTGGAGGAGGCTGCCTTGGCTGCGCCAGGCGCCAGCTCCGACCCGATTCAATTCACCCAGAGCGTCGGCCTCGACGCGCGCGAGGTGAGCCACGCCGGCGTTGATGCCGCGGCAACGTCACCGCCGGTCAGTGGTCTGGCGCTGCGCATGCCCGGCTTGCTGAGCGACGAAGACTTCTTCGCACGCGATGCACTGGACGTCGGGCCCTCACCAACGACGCCGGTCCTGATCGACTACCCGCCCGCAGTTGCTGGCGCGGGTAGTCACGCTGGCTTGCTTTCGCTGTTCATCGATGACACGGGCAAGGTTGTAAGAGTTCGTGTCGACACACCCGCGCTTCCGTCCGAAATGCAAGACGCTGCGAGAGCCGCGTTCCTCGGTGCCACGTTCACGCCCGGTTTGCTTGACGGGCTGGCAGTCCGGTCGCGAATTCGTGTTGAAGTGACCTTCGAGGCCGGGTCACCGCTGCGCTGATCTGCACCCGCCCGAGCCAAGCCGTCGCCGACGACCGTGCCCGCGTCGCGTGCGAGAGCGCGCCGCAATGCATGCGACAATCATTTCGGCTCAGCGATCGCCATTGGCGATCTACCCCGAAGGCCTACCACCGAACTGCTGCCGGCTTGCCCGGCTCCACGGCGAGTGAGTTCAGACACCCTCATCGACATCGACCACGTCACGTTCGGCTACGACAGCGGCCGGACGATCCTCAACGACGTTTCGCTGCGCTTCGGGCGCGGCAAGGTGACGTCGATTCTGGGCGGTTCGGGTTGCGGCAAGACGACGCTGCTGCGCCTCATCGGCGGTGTTCACCCGGCGACGCAAGGCACGGTTCGCTTTGACGGCGAAGTGGTCGACTCGCGCAACATCGAGCAGCTGTTTCGCTTGCGGCGCCGCCTGGGCATGCTGTTCCAGTTCGGCGCGCTGTTCACCGACTTGACGGTGTTCGAGAACGTCGCTTTTCCGCTGCGCGAGCACACCGATCTCGACGACACGATGATTCGCGATATCGTGCTGATGAAACTCAACGCGGTGGGCCTGCGCGGTGCGGCGCCGCTGCGGATTTCGGAGATTTCGGGCGGCATGGCGCGTCGCGTCGCGCTCGCGCGCGCGATCGCGCTTGATCCGGAAGTCATCATGTACGACGAGCCGTTTGCCGGCCTGGACCCAATTTCGATGGCGGTTGCGGCGAATCTCATCCGCACGCTGAACGACACGACCGGCGCCACGTCGCTGATCGTCTCGCACGACGTGCAGGAGTGCTTCAGCATTTGCGACTATGCGTACCTGTTGTCGTCGCAAGGCCGTGTCGTCGCGCATGGCAAGCCGGCCGAGCTGAACGCGTCGGAGGACCCGCAGGTGCGCCAGTTCATTCGCGGCGAGCCCGACGGCCCGGTGCGGTTTCACTACCCGGCGCGGCCGCTCGCCGAAGAATTGGGTGTGGGCGCATGACGGCGATGGTCGCATCGCTCGGCCGGGTCGTGCTCGACGTGATGTACGCGCTCGGGCATCACGCCTACTTCTTCGTCGACCTGCTGCGCAACCTGCCGGTCGCGATGCGACGTCCGTATCTCGTCGTGGCGCAAGTGCACGCGATCGGGAATCGCTCCCTCGTCATCATTCTGGCGTCGGGCATGGCGGTGGGCTTTGTGCTCGCGCTGCAGATGTACTACGCGCTCGTGAAATACGGTGCCGCCGAATCGCTCGGGCTGGTGGTGAACCTGTCGCTCGTGCGCGAACTCGGCCCGGTCGTCACGGCGTTGCTCTTCGCCGGGCGTGCCGGTACGTCGCTGACGGCGGAGATCGGCCTCATGAAAGCCGGCGAGCAGATCGCGGCGATGGAAATGATGGCGATCGACCCGAAGAGCCGCGTGCTCGCGCCGCGCTTTCTGGGCGGAATCATCTCGATGCCCATTCTGGCGGTGCTGTTCTCTGCGGTCGGCATCCTTGGCGCCTATGTGGTCGCGGTGCTGCTGATCGGTGTCGATTCGGGCAACTTCTGGTCCATCATGCAAAGTGGCGTCGACGTGCAGCGCGACGTCGGCAACGGCATCGTGAAGAGCATGGTGTTCGGCGTCATCTGCACGTTCGTCGCGCTGTATCAGGGTTACGAGACGCAAGCCACTCCCGAAGGCGTGGCGCACGCGACGACGCGCACCGTCGTGATCGCGTCGCTCGCCGTGCTGTGCACGGACTTCATACTCACCGCGTTGATGTTCTCAACGCCATAAGAGGTACAACAACATGGGCAAGAAGGGCATTGAAACGATGGTCGGCGTGTTCGTCCTGCTCGGCATGCTGGGGCTCGTGTTCCTCGCGCTGAAGGCGGCGAATCTGGGCAGCTTCAGCGCCGGCAGCACGTATTCGCTGACGGCTCGCTTCGACAACATCGGTGGCCTGAAGAAGCACGCGCCGGTGCGCAGCGCCGGCGTCACGGTGGGGCGTGTCGTGTCGATCGAGCTCGACCGCAAGACCTATCAGGGCGTGGTGCGCATGGAGCTCGACTCGAAGGTCGAGTTCCCGAAGGACTCGTCGGCGCGAATCCTCACCGCCGGCCTGCTCGGCGACCAGTACATCGGCGTCGAGCCCGGCGCGGAAGAGAAGATCCTCGTGGCAGGCGACGCGATCAAGCAGACGCAGTCGGCGGTCGTGCTCGAAAGCCTGATCAGCCAGTTTCTCTTCAACAAAGCCGCTGACGCGGGGGCAGGGGAGCCGAGCGGGGCGAAGAAGTGAATTCGAGCTTCGCGCGCCTGATCGGCAGAGCGGTTCTGCTGGCCGCGGTGGCGCTGGCGTCGGGTTGCGCGACGGTCGATTCGAACCGCCCGGCGACCAACAATCCGCGCGACCCGTGGGAGAACTGGAACCGCAAGGTGTTCTCGTTCAACGAGGTGCTCGACGCGTACGTGCTCGTGCCCGTCGCAACGGCGTACGAAACGATCACGCCGCGCTTCGTGCGCCAGGGCGTGACGAACTTCTTCAACAACTTCGCTGACGTGTGGTCCGCAGTGAACAACGTATTGCAGGGCAAGCTCGATCGCGCCTTCACCGACGTGGTGCGGGTGGGGACGAATTCCGTGCTCGGTATTGGCGGCCTGTTCGACATTGCGAGTGAAGCGGGGATCGAGCCCACATACGAGGACTTCGGCCAGACGCTCGGGCGCTGGGGTGCCCCGCCGGGGCCGTACGTGGTGTGGCCGTTGCTCGGCCCGTCCAACGTGCGCGAATCTTTTGCGTTGCCGCTGGACCGAGGTGTCTCGCCGGCGCTGCTGATCGATAACAACACCGTGAAATGGGGCTTGGCGGGGCTGCAGATCGTGAATGTTCGGGCCGGGCTTCTCGGCGCCAGCCGGGCGCTCGATGAAACCGGCTTGGACAAGTACAGTTTCATTCGAGACGCGTACCTCCAGCGGCGTCGAAACGTTGTATTCGATGGCGACCCACCGGACGAACCGTCACCGCCGGAACCCGACGAAGCCGACGTACCAGATCCCGGCCCGAAACGAAAATAGGATCGACCATGACAGGAATGACCATGCAATCCATGATTCGCCGCTCCGTTCTCGCCTTGATCGCCCTGTGTACGGCCGGGGTCAGTGGGCTGGCTCGTTCGCAGTCGATCAAATCGCCCGACGTGCTGATCAAGGAAGTCTCGATCGACGTCATCGAAGCGGTGAAGGCGGACAAGAGCATCCAGTCGGGCGACGTGCAGAAAGTGATTGCGCTCGTCGACGCCAAAGTGATGCCGCACGTCAACTTCCAGCGCATGACAGCGTCTGCCGTCGGGCGCTACTGGCGTCAGGCGACTCCCGAGCAGCAGAAGAGCTTGCAGGACGAGTTCAAGATCCTGCTCGTTCGCACCTACTCGGGTGCGCTTGCGCAGGTGAAAGACCAGTCGGTGCAGCTCCGACCGATGCGCGGCAGCGCAGACGACACGGAAGTTGTCGTGCGCACCGAAGTCAAAGGCAAGGGCGAGCCGATCCAGCTGGACTACCGCCTGGAGAAGACGGCAGACGGTTGGCGAATCTACGACGTCAACGTGCTCGGTGTGTGGCTGGTCGAGAACTACCGCAACAGCTTCTCGCAGGAGATCAGCGCTGGCGGCATCGACGGCCTGATTGCCAAACTTGCCGAACGCAACAAGGCGGCGAAGAGCGGAAAGACCTGATTCATGTTGCTCCTTCCCGCCACGCTCACCACGCACGAGGCGCGCAATACGCTTCGCATGTTGACTCAGGCGATTCAGGCGCAGACGCAAGGCGTCGTGGTTGACGCGTCGAACCTGGTGCACTTCGACTCTTCGGCGCTCTCGGTGCTGCTCGAATGTCAGCGCCAGGCGCAGGCCTGGGGCAAGACGTTTGCGCTCAGCGAACCGCCGCCAAAGCTCACGGCGCTGGCCAAGCTGTACGGGGTGGACGTGCTGCTGATGCGCGAGGCCGGCGTTTCAGCTCGGCGTAGCACCGATTCGGATCAGCGGCGCGCCGCCGACAGCGCGTTTCGCATCCGACTTTGGCGCCAGTGGTTGACGCGCCAACCCAGCAGGATTGCGACGATCGCCGCGTAAACCGCGACCTCGGTGAAGTTGTTCTTCGCTGAACGCATCCAAAAGAAATGCAACAGACCCAGCAGCACGATCGCGTAGACCAGGCGGTGCAGCACTTGCCATCGCCGCGCGCCCAGGGCCTTGATGGCCCGATTGAACGACGTCGCGGCGAGTGGAATCAAGAGCACGAGCGCGAGCGTTCCGACCAGGATGAAAGGCCGCTTGGGAATGTCGCGAACGATCGCTGCAGCGTCGAACCCCATGTCGAGCCAGGCGTAGCAGAGAAAATGCACGCAGGCGTAGAAGAATGCGAACAGGCCCGTCATGCGGCGAAACCGCGCCAGGGCGGGCTGGCCCGTCCAGTGGCGCAGCGGCGTGATGGCAAGCGTCAGGCAAATGAATCGCAGCGTCCAGTCGCCGGTGGCGCGCAGCAGTTTCTCCGCGGGGTTCGCGCCCAATGCGTCGGCGAGCGCACCGTACAAGAGCCACGCGAACGGCAAGAGCGCGACGGCAAAGAGCGCTGGTTTGACCGCGGCGTGAAGCAGCAGGGGGGCGCGACGCGCGGCAGGCGGCTGCACCGCAGGTTCTGTCCAGCTCAAGCGCATGGGGCGGGGCCTTCGGCAGCGGCGCACTTCAAAAGTGCGTGCGAAGGTCCATTCCTGCGTAGAGCTGTTCCACCTGCGACTGATAGCCGTTGAACGGCAACGTCGGGCGCTTCTTCTGGAACACGCCATCTTCGCCGATGCGCCGCTCCGTCGCCTGGCTCCAACGCGGATGGTCCACCTGCGGGTTCACGTTCGAGTAGAAGCCGTACTCGCTGGAGTTGGCCTTGACCCAACTCGTCTGCGGTTGGGTTTCGGTGAAACGGATTTTCACCAATGACTTGCCGCTCTTGAAGCCGTACTTCCAGGGCACGACCAATCGGACCGGCGCCCCGTTCTGGTTCGGCAGGGTCTCGCCATACAAGCCCATGCACAAGAGCGCAAGCGGGTGCATCGCTTCGTCGATGCGCAGGCCTTCGACATAAGGCCAATCGAGAACCGAAGACTTGACGCCGGGCATCTGGGCGCGGTCGGCGAGCGTCACGAACTCAACGAACTTGGCATTGCCGGTGGGTTCAACCCTTTTGATCAGCTCCGACAGCGAGTAACCGACCCAGGGAATCACCATCGACCACCCTTCGACGCAGCGCATGCGGTAAATGCGCTCCTCGAGAGGTGCAAGTTTGAGCAGTTCCTCAATGTCGAACGTTCGTGGGCGTTTCACCTCGCCTTCGACGCGCACGCTCCACGGCCGCACTTTGAGCGACCCGGCGTGTTGCGCGGGGTCGGCCTTGTCGGTGCCGAATTCGTAGAAGTTGTTGTACGTCGTGATGTCGGTGTAGCCGGTCGCGCGCTCCATCGTCAACGCGCCGGGGATCGGGCTGCGGACCGTGGCCAGGGGCGCCAGCTTGCCGGGGCGTGTGGTCTGGGCGAGTGCGTCTCGAGTCGCCCAGGGTGCCAGTGCAGACGCCCCGACCGCGATGCGCTGCAACCATTCGCGGCGCGTCGTGTAGACATGCTGCGGCGTGATTTCAGAGCTGATCGGGTGCGTGTAGCCGCGGTCGGGGCAGAAGTGCATGATGATGAATGAGCCCGGTGAGCGGGCCACGCTGAGTCGGCCCCAAGCCGCAGTTCCTTACAGCGGCGACAAGGTGCTGCCGCGCGCTACTCGTTGAGGTCAGCGCAGGCCCGCAATGTAGTCGGCGACGGCCTTGATTTCCCTGTCGTTGAGCTTCGCGGCGACGTCGGTCATCTGGGTGCTGTTCTTCCGCGCCCCGCCGCGAAAGGCGACCAGTTGCGCTTCGGTGTAGTCGGCGTGTTGCCCCGCCAAGCGTGGGTACTGCGAGGGCAGGCCCGCACCGTTCGGGCTGTGGCACGCCGCGCACGCGGCAATGCTGCGATCCGCAATGCCGCCGCGATAGATGCGCTCTCCCAGCGCAACGAGCTCTTTGTTCTTGGAGAAGCCTGCCTTGGCCTGTTTGCCGGCGTAGAAGGCGGCAACATTTCGTGCGTCGTCGTCGCTCAGCGTCGCGGCAAAGCCTTTCATGATCGGGTTGTCACGCTTGCCGTTCTTGAATTCGGTCAACTGCTTGATCAGGTACTCGGGGTGCTGCCCCTGCAGGATCGGGTTCACTGGGATGCCGCGCGAGCCGTCAGCGGTGTGGCACGCGGCGCAGACCGCCGTCGACGTGGCCTGGCCCTTGGCGATGTCGGGTTTGGCCGCCGCGGGCTGCGCATCGGCGGCGTACGCGCTCTGTGAGGCAGTCAGCAGGCAGGACAAGATCAGTGCAGCGGGTGCGATGGGCTTCATGGCAGAGGGCAATCCTTGGCGCAAAACCGGCAGATTTTACAATGCGCACTTTGGGCGAGCCGATGGCCGAGCAAATCGATTCTGAATCCGGTTCGAAGGCGGCCCTCGCCGACGCCGCCAAGAGCGCGAAGATCGCACTTGCGTGGGCCCATACCGCACGCTTTGTCGACACCGCGGCGCAGCTCGACCAGTTGCCCGTCAGCGACCTGCCGGAGATCGCGTTCGTCGGCCGATCGAACGCGGGCAAATCGTCGGCGATCAACGCCTTGACGCAACAGCGTGGCCTGGCGTATGCATCCAAGACGCCGGGGCGCACGCAGCACCTCAACTTGTTTGCCCTGGGCCCGAAGGCGCAACCGAATGCGTTGTTCGTCGACCTGCCGGGCTACGGCTATGCGGCGGTGGCGCGCGGCGCGAAGCAGCGCTGGCAACAGGTGATGGCGCAGTACCTGGAGGTGCGCCGAAGCTTGTCGGGCCTGGTGCTGCTCGTCGATTCGCGGCTCGGCGCGACCGAACTCGATCAGCATCTGCTCGAGTTCGTCGAGCCACGTCTGCGCAGCGGCGCCGTGAAGTTGCTCGTCCTGCTGACCAAAATCGACAAGCTGAACCGCAGCGAGGCGAACGCCGCGGTGAAGAATATTCAGGCCACCTTGGCTGCGTTTGCCACCGACGAATCGGACATCGGCGTGTCGCCGTTTTCGGTGCCCAAGAGCGTGGGCGTGGCGGACGTCGCGCAAGTCCTGCATCGATGGGTTGTCGGTCCGGCAGAGGGTGCGGCGCCGGCATGAAAGAAAAGGGCTGCCGAAGCAGCCCTTTGCAGATCGTGACGTCGCGACGCGCCGAGACGGAACCGGCGCGAGGCAGCGGACCTTACATGTCCATGCCGCCCATGCCGCCCATTCCACCCATTCCGCCGCCGCCCATGCCGCCGCCGGGTGAATCTTCCTTCGGCGCTTCGCTGACCATGGCTTCCGTGGTGAGCATCAGCGACGCAACCGATGCGGCATTCTGCAGAGCAATGCGCGTCACCTTGGTCGGGTCCAGAATGCCCATCTCGATCATGTCGCCATACTGGCCGTTCTGCGCGTTGTAGCCGTAGTTGCCCTTGCCGGCCAACACCGCGTTGACGACGACGCTCGACTCTTCACCGGCGTTCGAAACGATGATGCGAATCGGCTCTTCCACCGCGCGCAGGATCAGCTTGATGCCGGCTTCCTGATCCGGGTTGTCGCCCTTGATCTTGCCCGCACCCTGCTTGGCACGCAGCAGCGCCACACCGCCGCCGGCGACGATGCCTTCTTCCACCGCAGCGCGCGTCGCGTGCAGTGCGTCTTCGACGCGAGCCTTTTTCTCTTTCATCTCGACTTCAGTGGCGGCACCGACCTTGATCAGCGCCACGCCGCCGGCCAGCTTGGCCACGCGCTCCTGGAGCTTTTCTTTGTCGTAGTCGCTCGTCGCTTCTTCGATCTGCACGCGCACTTGCTTGACGCGCGCTTCGATGTCGGCAGCGGCGCCGTTGCCGTCGATGATGGTGGTGTTTTCTTTCGCCACTTCGACGCGCTTGGCCTGGCCCAGATCGGCCAGCGTGACCTTCTCCAGCGTCAGGCCGACTTCTTCAGCGATGACCTTGCCGCCCGTCAGGATGGCGATGTCTTCGAGCATCGCCTTGCGGCGGTCACCGAAGCCCGGTGCCTTGACGGCGCAGACCTTGAGGATGCCGCGGATCGTGTTCACGACCAGCGTCGCCAAGCGCTTCGCCTTCGACTTCTTCGGCAACGATCAGCAGCGGGCGACCGGCCTTGGCCACGGCTTCCAGCGTCGGCAGCAGTTCGCGAATGTTGCTGATCTTCTTGTCGAACAGCAGCACGAACGGGTTGTCGAGGATCGCCGCTTGCTTTTCCGGGTTGTTGATGAAGTAGGGCGAGAGGTAGCCACGGTCGAACTGCATGCCTTCGACGACTTCGAGCTCGCTGTTCAGGCTCTTGCCGTCTTCGACGGTGATCACGCCTTCCTTGCCGACCTTGTCCATCGCCTCGGCGATGATCTTGCCGACTTCTTCATCGCTGTTCGCCGAGATCGTGCCGACCTGGGCGATCTCTTTCGATGTCGTCGTGGGCTTGGACTGCTTCTTCAGCTGCTCGACGAGCGCCAGAACGGCCTTGTCGATGCCGCGCTTCAGGTCCATCGGGTTCATTCCGGCGGCGACGTACTTCATGCCTTCGCGGATGATCGCTTGGGCGAGCACGGTCGCGGTGGTCGTGCCGTCACCGGCGATGTCGCTGGTCTTGGAAGCGACTTCCTTGACCATCTGCGCGCCCATGTTCTGGAGCTTGTCTTTCAGCTCGATTTCCTTCGCCACCGACACACCGTCCTTGGTGACGGTGGGGGCGCCGAAGCTGCGCTCGAGCACGACGTTGCGGCCTTTGGGGCCGAGCGTCACTTTGACCGCGTTGGCCAGGATGTTCACACCCTCGACCATGCGGGCGCGGGCGTCGCCGCCGAATACGACTTCTTTTGCTGCCATTTGATTTCTCTCCTAGTGCTTTGGAATACTTACTTCTTCTCGACGACGGCGAAGAGGTCTTCTTCGCGCATCACGAGCAGCTCATCGCCATCGACCTTGACGGTCTGGCCGCTGTACTTGCCGAACAGCACGCGGTCGCCGGTCTTGACGTTCAGGGCGATGAAGTCGCCGTTCTTTTCATTGCGCTTGCCCGGGCCCACGGCCAAGACTTCACCCTGGTCGGGCTTCTCGGCGGCGTTGTCGGGAATGACGATCCCCGAAGCGGTCTTGGTTTCTTGTTCGAGGCGCTTGACGATCACGCGATCGTGCAACGGACGAAGTTTCATAGCATCTCCTTGATGAATAGCAACTCACAATTTGTGGGGTCTTGAGGCAGAGTGTGCGCTCAATCACTTCTTTGGCATCGATCCCTGTCGAAGACGGGGAAGTTGCCGTTAGCACTCAATAGGCGCGAGTGCTAGCAGCGAGAGTATATAGGCCTGCGCCGCGCCCTTTCAAGCCCGGCCGCGAGTTCGTTTCGGGCGCCGCGAGACAATTCGGCGCTATGACCCCTGGCCCTGGTCGAAGCCGACTTTCCCTTTACCTGGATCTGATCCGTTGGGACCGGCCGGCAGGAACCTATCTTCTGCTCTGGCCCACGCTCTGTGCACTCTGGCTTGCCGCACGCGGCTTTCCGGGTTGGCACCTGCTCGTCGTCTTCACGCTCGGCACGTTTCTGATGCGAAGCGCGGGCTGTGCGCTGAATGATGTCGCCGATCGCGACTTCGACAGGCATGTCAAGCGCACCGCGCAGCGCCCGGTGACGAGCGGCGCAGTCAGCGTCAAGGAAGCGCTCGGGCTCGGGGCCGCGCTCGCCCTGCTTGCTTTTGGCCTCGTGCTCACGACCAACGTGTCAGCCGTGGCCTGGAGTTTCGCCGCGCTCGCGGTGACCGCGGTCTACCCGTACACGAAGCGTTTCTTCTCGATGCCGCAAGCCGTTCTCGGCGTCGCGTTCAGCTTCGGCATCCCGATGGCGTTTGCCGCGGTCGGCGGCAGTTCTTCCTGGAGTCTTCGCGACACCGTTGCCGCCGTACCGCCTTTGGCGTGGTGGCTGCTGCTCGGCAATTTGTTCTGGGTCCTGGCGTACGACACCGAATACGCGATGGTCGATCGCGACGACGACCTCAAGCTCGGCATCCAGACCTCGGCCATCACCCTCGGGCGCTTCGACGTTGCCGCGGTGATGCTTTGTTATGCGCTCTACCTCAGCCTCTGGGCCTGGCTTGGCACCCACGCGGGCCTGGGTTGGATCTACGCCGGCGCGATCGGCATCGCGGCGCTGATCGCCGCCTGGCACTTCACCTTGATCCGCAGCCGCAGCCGCGAGGGGTGTTTCCGCGCCTTTCGCCTGAATCACTGGATCGGCTTCACGCTGCTGTGCGGCGTGGTGCTCGACTACGCGACTCAGGGGTAGAGGCCGCGCTCCTGGCGTGCCAGCAGGATGCGCTCGCACGCGACAGCGAAGGTCGCGGTACGCAAACTGATCTTGTACCGGTTTGCCGTGTCCCAAATCTTGCGCAGCGCCTCGACCATGATCTTGTCCAGGCGCACGTTGATTTCGTCCTCGCTCCAGAAGAAGCTGCTGAAGTCCTGCACCCACTCGAAGTAGCTCACCGTCACGCCGCCCGCGTTGCAGATGACGTCGGGCATGACGAGGATTCCGCGTTCGGCAAAAACGTCGTCGGCTTCCGGCAGCGTCGGCCCGTTCGCGCCTTCGAGAATCAACTTCGCCTTGATGCGGTTCGCGCGGCCCGGGTCGATCTGCCCTTCGAGTGCCGCGGGGATCAGGATGTCGCAGTCGACGTCCCAGAAGGCCTCGGTGTCGATGCGTTCGCCGTCGGGGTGCTGCCCGATGCCGCCTGTCCGCTTGATTGTTTCGTTGACTTTGGCGATATCGAAGCCCTTCGCGTTGACGCGCGAGCCGGTGTGGTCCTGCATCGCGACGAGCCTCCCGCCGGCACCGACAAACAGCTCGGCCGCCGTGGCGCCCACATTGCCCATGCCTTGAACGGCGATCCTCGCGCCGTTCAAGTTCATGCCGATCGCAACCGCCGCCTCGCGTCCGGTAATGAATACGCCGCGTCCCGTCGCCTTCACGCGTCCCAGCGAGCCGCCAAGGTGGATCGGTTTGCCGGTGACGACGCCGGTCGCGGTCGCGCCGGTGTTCATCGAGTACGTGTCCATCATCCACGCCATGATCTGCGCGTTCGTGTTCACGTCGGGCGCCGGGATGTCGGTCTGCGGCCCGATGATGATGCCGATCTCGCTCGTGTAGCGCCGCGTCATGCGCTCGAGTTCCTTGTTCGACAGCAGCTTCGGGTCGACCCGGATCCCGCCTTTCGCTCCGCCATAGGGCAGGCCGACGCCGGCGTTCTTGATCGTCATCCATGCGGCAAGCGCCATCACTTCTTCGAGCGTGACGTCGGGGTGGTAGCGCACCCCGCCCTTGCCGGGCCCACGCGACAGGCTGTGCTGAACGCGGTAGCCCTCGAAATGGCGCACCGTGCCGTCGTCCATTTCGATCGGAACGTCGACGATGAGCGAGCGCTTCGGGCGTTTCAGCGACTCCGCCCAACGCGCCAGTGGCCCGAGATAGGGCAGGACGCGGTCGACCTGCGTCAGGTAGGTGTGCCAGGGACTCGCGTCGCCGGGAGTGATGTACGACAGGTAGCTCATTCGTCGCTCCTTCTCGAATCGCGCGCCGCCGCGGAGCGCGCCTCAGTGCATGCGGCCCCCTACGCGGCGGGTGGCGCGCCCGCGAATTGATCGCCCAGTTCGGTGGCGCGTTTGCGCGCTGCATGCAGCGCCGCGACAAAGACCGCCTTGACACCCTGTTGCTCCAGAACCTGCAGCGCCGCGTGGGTCGTCCCACCCTTGGAGGTGACGCGCTCGCGCAATGTCGACGGCGCCTCCGGCGACGCCTCGGCCAGCGCAGTGGCGCCGGCAAAGGTCGCCAGAGCCAGCCTGCGCCCCACTTCGGAGCTCAGCCCCATCTCGCCTGCGGCCTGCAGCATCGCCTCGAGGAAATAGAACACGTAGGCCGGCCCCGAGCCCGACAGCGCTGTCACGGCGTCGAGGTCGGCTTCCTGGTCGACCCAGAGCGTCGTCCCCGCCGCGCGCAATACCCGTTCGGTGAGGCTTCGTTCGGTGGCGTTCACCGCCGCTGCCGCGTACAGCGCCGCCATCCCTTGGCCGATCAGCGCCGGGGTGTTGGGCATGGCCCGCACGACGCGCGGGGTGTGCAATGCCTGCGCGATGGCGCCGACACGGATTCCCGCCATCACGCTCAGCTGCAGCGCCTGGCTCAGCACCGGCACGCCAAGCCGCGCCGCTTCGGCGAAAACCTGCGGCTTGACAGCCCAGACGACCAAGCCGGCGTCGGCCAGACCGGCGTCCACGGCCGGCTGGCCGGTCACGCCGAAGTCGCTGCGCAGCCTGTCGCGTTGCGCAGCATTCGGCTCCACGACGTGCAACTCCGCCGCCGCGCGGCCTTGCTTGAGCAGCCCGCTGATGATGGCGCTGGCCATGTTCCCGCCGCCGACAAAAACGATTCGCTGCATGGCGCCAGTGTAAGCACCTCGACGCGCGTCCAAGCCGCGCCATGCGGGTCAGCTCAGCCGGCGCTCGAGCCCGGCGCAACGCGCGCGCCGAAGATCGCCGTACCGACGCGAACCAGCGTCGCGCCTTCCAGAATTGCCGCTTCCAGGTCGGCCGTCATCCCCATCGACAAGGTGTCGAGTGCCAGGCCGTCCCGGTTCAGCGCCTCGAAGAGATCGCGCAATTCGCGGTGCGCTGCACGCTGGGCCTGCAGCCCGCTCGCCGGCTCGGGGATCGCCATCAGACCGCGCAGGCGCAAACCCGCCAAACCCTGCACGGCGCGCGCCAGGGCAAGTGCCTCGCCGGGCAGCACGCCGGCCTTGCTCGACTCGGCACTGATGTTGACCTGAAGGCAGACCTGCAGCAGCGCATGCCGCGCCGGGCGTTGCTCGCTGAGGCGCTGCGCGACCTTGAACCGGTCGACGCTGTGGACCCAGTCGAAGTGCTCGGCGATCGGCCGCGTCTTGTTCGTCTGGATCGGCCCGATCATGTGCCACGTCACGCGGCTGCGCAGGTCGGCGAGTTCGATGATCTTGGCCAAGCCTTCCTGGGCGTAGTTTTCGCCGAAGTGGGATTCGCCCGCCTGCGCCGCCTCGCGCACGCCGGCCGCAGGAACCGTCTTGCTCACGCACAGCAACGTGACGCTTTGCACGGGCCTGCGCGCGGCCAGGCAGGCGTCGGCGATGCGGCGGCGAACCGTGCCAATGTTGTCTGCGATCATCGCCATAATCAACCGAGAGTATCGCGTTCGCGCGGCCAACGGGCTCCCTCGACACTCATTCAAGACACCATGGACATCACCCAGCTGCTTGCGTTTTCGGTCAAGAACAAGGCGTCGGACCTGCACCTGTCCGCCGGCCTGCCGCCCATGATCCGGGTCCACGGCGACGTGCGCCGGATCAACATCGACGCGCTGGACCACAAGCAGGTCCACGACATGGTGTACGACATCATGAACGACTCGCAACGCAAGGCTTACGAAGAAGCACTCGAGTGCGATTTCTCGTTCGAGATCCAGGGTTTGGCGCGCTTTCGCGTCAACGCGTTCAACCAGAACCGCGGCGCCGGCGCCGTGTTCCGGACGATTCCGTCGAAGATTCTGACGCTCGAACAGCTCAACGCGCCGAAGATCTTCGCCGAATTGGCGATGAAGCCGCGCGGCCTCGTGCTCTGCACGGGGCCCACGGGTTCGGGCAAATCAACGACGCTGGCGGCGATGGTGAACCACCTCAACGAAAACGAATTCGGCCACGTGCTCACGGTCGAAGACCCGATCGAATTCGTCCACGAGTCGAAGAAGTGCCTGATCAACCAGCGCGAAGTCGGCCCGCACACGCTGAGCTTCGCGAACGCGCTGCGCTCCGCGTTGCGCGAAGACCCGGACGCGATCCTGGTCGGCGAAATGCGCGACCTGGAGACGATCCGCCTCGCGCTCACGGCTGCCGAAACCGGCCACCTCGTGTTCGGGACGCTGCACACCTCGAGCGCGGCAAAAACGGTGGACCGTATCGTCGACGTGTTCCCCGCCGCCGAAAAGGAGATGGTGCGCGCGATGCTCTCCGAATCGGTGATCGGCGTGATCTCGCAGACGCTGTGCAAGCTGAAGGACGGATCGGGGCGCGTCGCGGCGCATGAAATCATGCTCGGCACGGCGGCGATCCGGAATCTGATCCGCGAGAACAAGGTCGCGCAGATGTACTCGTCGATCCAGACCGGCAACAACATGGGCATGCAGACGCTCGACCAGAACCTGGCGGATCTGGTGCGGCGCAACGTCGTCACCCCGGCCGAAGCGCGCACCAAGGCCAAGTTCCCGGAAAACTTCCCGGGTTGATCCCGAGCCACGGCCGCTGCCTCACTGACACAGGACTGCAAGATGGAAAGAGACCAAGCCTCCAAGTTCGTCAACGACCTGCTGCGCTTGATGGTGTCGCGCGCCGGATCGGACCTCTTCCTCACTGCCGACTTCCCGCCGGCGATCAAGGTCGACGGCAAGGTCACGAAAGTCTCGCCGCAGCCGCTCACCGGCCAGCACACGATGGCGCTGGCGCGCTCCGTGATGAACGACAAGCAGGCCGCGGAGTTCGAAAAGACGAAGGAATGCAACTTCGCGATCGCGCCGCAGGGCATCGGCCGGTTTCGCGTCAACGCCTTCATCCAGCAAGGCCACGTCGGGCTCGTGCTGCGGACGATTCCGCAAGTGCTGCCGACGATCGACACCATGAACCTGCCGCACATCCTGAAGGAAGTCGCGATGACCAAGCGCGGCCTGGTGATCTTCGTCGGCGCCACGGGGTCGGGCAAGAGCACGTCGCTCGCGGCGATCGTCGACCACCGCAACGAGAACTCCTACGGCCACATCATCACGATCGAGGACCCGGTCGAGTTCGTGCACATGCACAAGAACTGCATCATCACGCAGCGCGAAGTCGGCATCGACACCGACGGCTGGGCGCAGGCGCTGAAGAACACGCTGCGCCAGGCGCCCGACGTGATCCTGATGGGCGAGATCCGCGATCGCGAAACCATGGAACACGCGGTCGCGTTCGCCGAGACGGGTCACCTGTGCCTGGCAACGCTGCACGCGAACAGCTCGAACCAGGCGTTGGACCGGATCATCAACTTCTTCCCCGAAGAGCGCCGCTCGCAGCTGCTGATGGACCTGGCATTGAACCTGAAGGGCCTGATCTCGCAACGCCTCTTGCCGCGCCAGGAGGGCAAGGGTCGCGTCGCCGCGGTCGAGATCCTGCTGAATACGCCGTTGATCTCGGACCTCATCAACAAGGGTGAAGTGTCAGAGATCAAGGAACTCATGAAGCGCTCGCGCGAACTCGGCATGCAGACCTTCGACCAGGCGCTGTTCGACCTCTACGAAAACAACCTCGTGACGTACAACGATGCGGTGCGCAACGCCGATTCGGTGAACGACCTGCGTCTGCAAATCAAGCTGCACAGCCAGCGCGCTCGCAATGTCGATCTCGCCGCCGGCACCGAGCATCTGACGATCGGCTGAGGCGACATCATGTCCGTGAAGACCTACGACGCGGTCGCGCCGCACCGCGTGGCCTTCATCGGCCTGGGCGTGATGGGCCATCCGATGGCCGGCCACCTGGCGCGCGCCGGGCACCGGGTCACGGTCTACAACCGCACCTCGGCCAAGGCCGCGGCGTGGGCCGCCGAGTACGGCGGCGCGGTTGCGCCCACGCCGAAAGCCGCGGCGCAGGGCGCGGGCATCGTTTTCTCGTGCGTCGGCAATGACGCTGACCTGCGCAGCGTCGTGCTCGGCGAGAACGGCGCACTCGAAGGCATGCGCCAGGGTGCAGTCTTCGTCGACCACACGACCACATCGGCGGCGGTGGCGCGCGAGCTCAGCGCACTGGCGCAGGCGCGCGGCGCGAGTTTCATCGACGCTCCCGTCTCGGGCGGCAACATCGGCGCCGTGAACGGCAGCTTGACCGTGATGTGCGGCGGCGATGTGCAGGGGTTCGACACAATGCGCCCGGTCGCGCTCGCATTTGCGAAGGCGGTGACGCGCATCGGCGCGAGCGGCGCGGGCCAGCTCACGAAGATGGTGAATCAGACGGCGATTGCCGGCCTTGTGCAAGCCCTGTCGGAAGCGATTGCGTTCGGCGAAAAGTCCGGTCTCGACATGAAGCTCGTGCTCGAGGTGATCGGGAAAGGTGCGGCGCAGAGCTGGCAACTCGACAACCGCGGCCCGACGATGATCGACGCCAAGTTCGACTTCGGCTTCGCCGTCGACCTGATGCGCAAGGACCTTGGCCTCGTGTTCGACGAGGCGCGGCGCAACGGCGCACGCTTGCCGGTGACGGCGCTGGTCGATCAGTTCTACGCCGACATCCAGGCGCAGGGCGGAAACCGCCTCGACACGTCGAGCCTCGTGAAGCGCCTGCGCTAGTTGGCGGCGCAGCGGAGTCGCGCCCCGAGGCCTATTTGCTGGCCGCCTTGGGCTGAAGTTCGGCGAGTTCGGCGTCGGTGAGGATGTCGAACACGCGCACGACCTTGACCACACCGGTCACGCCGCGCGCCACGTTCGCCGCCTGCGTCGCCTCCTGTTCCGTGACGCGCCCGAGCATGTAGACGACGCCGCGCTCCGTCACGACCTTGATCGAATTCGCGTACAAGCCCTTGGCGTCGACGATGCTCGCCTTCACCTTGGCCGACAGCAGCGCGTCGTTGGAGCGCGTGCTGAGCGACGCCGAACCGCCCACGGCGAGTTCGTTCACGACCGAGCGCACGTTGTCGACACGCGCAACCGCCTGTTCCACCGCCGCCCTGTCGGAATCGGTGACGACGTCACCGGTGAGCAGCACGAGCCGGTTGTAGCTGGTCGCACTGACTTTGCCGCGCTCGCCGAGGACATCGCGAATCCGGTTGCCGCTCTTGCTTTCGATGAGTTGATCTTCGAGCTGCGTCGCCGCCGTGCGTCGATCGGTCGCGATCATCGTGCCGCCGACGACCGCGCCGCCGACGAACAGCGCTGCGCAGCCGGTCAGAGACAAGGCACCCAACGCAAACATCAGGGTCAGCGCCGCGCCGCGCCGCGAGAGTGACGTCATAGGTTCTCCTGTTCGCCCAAGAGCTGGTTGTCCACCGCGTCGCACAGGCAATGCAGCGTCAGGATGTGCACTTCCTGAATGCGTGCGGTGCGCTCGTGCGGCACGCAGATGTGCACGTCGGTGTCGAGCAGCAGCTCGCGCAACTGGCCGCCGCCGCGCCCGGTCAGCGCGACGACGCTCATTTCCTTCGCGTGTGCGGCGTGCACGGCGGCGAGCACGTTCGCCGAATTGCCGCTCGTGCTGATCGCGAGCAGCACGTCGCCGGGGGAGCCGAGCGCCTCAACCTGCTTGGCGAAGATCGCCTCGAATGAATAGTCGTTGCCGATGGCGGTGATGATCGACGTGTCGGTCGTGAGCGCGATCGCTCCGAGGCCCGGCCGCTCGCGCTCGAAACGCCCGACGAATTCGGCAGCGAAGTGCTGCGCGTCGCTCGCCGAGCCGCCGTTGCCGCACGCCAGCACCTTGCCCCCGCCGGTGATGCAGCCGACCACGGCAGCGACGGCCTGCGCAATCGGCCGCGCCAAGATCTCGGCGGCCGCGTACTTCAAGTCGGCGCTGTCGAAGAATTGCTGTTGGATCCGCTGCTCGAGCATGGCGGGAATGATATGCCACCCACCCTCGTGGCGCGTTGGCGCGGCTTGTTTCCTTGCCGCGCTGACCCCTGGTTACGCCGCGTCGAACGCACCGCGCAGCCACTCGATGCGGTCCGCGTCGATCGCGACCACGTCGAAGCGGCAGGGTGGCAGCGCGGGGAGCGCATGCAGGAAATGCTTCGCCGCGAACACGATGCGATGCTGTTTCGCGCTGCCCACGCTCGCGGCCGCGCCGCCTTGCCGGTCCTGCGCACGCGCTCGCACCTCGACGAAGACCAAGGTTCCATCGCGCTCGCGCATGATGAGGTCAATCTCGCCGCCGCGCGCCCGCGGCCCGCGCGCGACCCGATAATTGCGCCGCACGAGGCGCAGGCCATGTTGCTCCAGATGGGCCAGGGCCAGCGCTTCGCCGGCGTCACCCGCTTCTTTTGACGACCCCATGGCCACACCGAATGCTTTTCTGATGCTTCAGGCGGCCGCTGGCGCCGCGGGTGGGCAGGACTACCCGAGGAGCACACTGTACGTCGTCGCGACGCCGATCGGCAACCTTGCCGACCTGACGCTGCGCGCGATCCATGTGCTGTCGCTCGTCGACGCGATCGCCTGCGAAGACACGCGCCATACCTCGGGGCTGCTGCAAAGCCTGGGGCTGTCCAAGCCTCTGCTCGCCTTGCACCAGCACAACGAGCGCGAAGGCGCCGCGGCGGTGATCGCGCGGTTGGCGCAGGGTGAACGCATCGCCTACGTGAGCGACGCCGGCACCCCGGCGGTGAGCGACCCCGGCGCGCTGCTCGTCGCCGCGACTCGCGACGCCGGCTGGCGCTGCGTGCCCGTGCCCGGCGCGAGCAGCGTCGCCGCGGCGCTGAGCGTTGCGGGCGATGCGCTCGGCGAAGGCTTCCAGTTCCTCGGCTTCCCGCCAGCGCGGGGTGAAGCGCGGTCGCGCTGGCTGGGGAGAATCGCCACGTGCGAGACGACGCAAGTGTTGCTCGAGGCGCCGCATCGAATCGAATCGTTGGCGGTTGCGCTCGCATCGGCGTGCGGTGCCAGGCGGATGACGCTGGCGCGCGAGCTGACGAAGCAGTTCGAGACTGTCGTCACGCTGCCCGCAGCCGACGCACCCGCCTGGCTCGCAGCGGATCCGAACCGCTTGCGCGGCGAATTTGTCGTCGTCGTTCACGCCTTGCCGGCGGCTCCTGGCGAATCTGCCGACGCCGCTGACGACACATTGCTGCAAACCTTGCTCGCCGAGCTGCCGCTGAAGCAGGCCGTGGCGCTGGCGGCAAGGCTGAGTTCGACTTCGCGCAATACCTTGTACGAGCGCGCGCTGGCGTTGAAGGCGCAAGACCCTACCAAGGATCGATGAAGCGCCGGCTGCCCGAGGTGCGCGGCGCCGCCGCCAGCCCGAGCGCCAGCCACGCGCGCGTGCTGGCCGGGTCGATGACGGCGTCGATCTCGAGCGTTGCAGCCATGTTGATCGCCTTGCCGGCGCTGTACTGTTTGGCGACGAGTTCTTCGAACAGCGCGTCGCGCGCCGCGCCTTGCGGCTGCGCTTCGAGTTCCTTGCGGTAGCCCAGGCGCACCGCGCCTTCGAGGCCCATGCCGCCGAACTCGCCGCTCGGCCAGGCGGCCGTCGCGAGCGTCTCGTGAAAACCGCCGCCCGTCATTGCCATCGCGCCCAGTCCGTAGCCCTTGCGCAGGATCACGGCGAACAGCGGCACCTGGAGCTGCGCGCCGACCACGAACATGCGGCTCACGTGGCGCACCTGGGCCCGGGTTTCAATTTCCGGGCCGACCATGAAACCGGGCGTGTCGACGAGCGAAATCAGCGGCAGTCCGAACGCATCGCACAGCTGCATGAAGCGCGCCGCTTTGTCCGCGCCGTCGGCGTCGATCGCGCCGCCCAGGTGCACCGGGTTGCTCGCCATGAATCCCACCGCGCGGCCTTCGATTCGCGCCAGCGCAGTGAAGATGGCAGCGCCGAAACCGGCGCGCAATTCGAGCAGCGAGCCGGTGTCGGCGAGCAGGTTCATGACCTGGCGCATGTCGTAGCTGCGCAAGCGATTCGCCGGCACCGCTTCGCGCAAGGCGGACTGCTCCACCGCGGACCACTCGATTCCGGCAGGCTGAACCGCCGCGCCCTGAAAGTACGCCAGGTAGCGGCGCGCGACCTCGGTCGCTTCGGCTTCACCCGGCACCAGGATGTCGATCACGCCGTTGCGCGACTGCACGTCGCTCGGCCCGATTTGTTCCGGGGTGAATTCGCCCAGGCCGCCACCTTCGATCATCGCCGGGCCGCCCATGCCGATGTTGCTGTCACGCGTTGCGATGATCACGTCGCAGCAGCCGAGCAGCGCCGCGTTGCCGGCAAAACAGCGGCCCGCAGCGATCCCAACCACCGGCACCTGGCCGCTCAGGCGCGCGTGCGCGGCGAATGTTCCGACGTGCAGGCCGGCGACGATCGCCACGTCGGTGTCGCCGGGCCGGCCGCCACCGCCCTCGGCGAAGAGCACGACCGGTAGGCGCTGCTCCAGCGCGATCCGCAGGAGTCGGTCCGTCTTCTGGTGATTCCGGAAACCCTGCGTTCCGGCAAGCACGGTCGCGTCGTACGCGAGCACGACGCAGCGTGACGCCTGCGCGCCGAACAACGCCGCGTTGACGCTGCCGATGCCCGTGACCATGCCGTCGGCCGGCGTCTGGCGCACCAGGTCGGCGTGGCTGCGCCGCAGGCTTTGCGCGGCCAGCGCCAGCGCCCCATATTCGACGAAGCTGCCGGCGTCGCACAGTGCAGCGATGTTTTCGCGTGCGCTGCGCTGGCCGCGCGCGTGGCGCTTCGCGATCGCGTCGACGCGCTGCGCGTCCAGCGTGAAGGCGTGGCGCGCGAGCACCTCTTGCAGGTCGGCGCGAAGCTGCGTGGGGGGTAGCGCGGCGGCAGGAGGTGCGCGGTGCGCGCTGCTCGCGGCCGCGTCGGCGTGCGGCGGTCCGAGTCGCATCAGCACATCGCCCTGCGCGAGGCTGTCGCCGGCTTGCACGTCGACACTCAATACTTGCGCGTCGGCGTCGGCGTGCAGCACATGCTCCATCTTCATCGCTTCGACGACGGCGAGCGCCTGGCCCGCGTGCACGCCGGCACCGGCGCGCACGCACAGTTCGACGACGGTGCACGCCATCGGCGCGCGAACTTCCAAGTGCGGCATGTGCTGAGTGTTTGCGCGGAAGCGGGCGCTTTCAGGCAGCTTGCCGGTAGCGCGCCAACGTCAACCCCTTCATGTCAATCGGCGCCGGGCGGCCGCTGATCACTTCGGCCATGACGCGGCCCGTCCCGGCGGCCATCGTCCAGCCCAGCGTGCCGTGGCCGGTCGCGAGGTACAGGCCGCGTGGGCCGGCGGGCCCCAGCAGCGGCGTGCCGTCGGGCGTCATCGGCCGCAAGCCGCACCAGAACTCGGCGCGCGCCACGTCGCCGCCGCGCGGGAACAGGTCGCCGACCACATGTTCCAGCGTGCGCTGGCGAGCCGGGTGCAGATGCAAGTCGTAGCCGGCGAGTTCAGCGGTACCGCCGACGCGAATCCGCTCGCCCAGGCGCGTCACCGCGACCTTGTGCGTTTCGTCCATCACGGTCGATTCGGGCGCGCCGCTGGCGTCGGTGATGGGCACGGTGATTGAATAGCCCTTCACCGGATAGACCGGGAGCGAAATCCCGAGTGGCGCGAGCAGCAACGGCGAGTAACTGCCCAGCGCGACGAGCGTCGCGTCGGCTTTCACCGTGCCGGTCGCGGTCGCCACGCCGTGCACCTGCCCGCCGACTTGCAGCAGCCGGTCGATGCGAATGCCGTAGCGGAAGCGCACGCCACGCTGCGCCGCCAACGCCGCGAGAGCCTGCGTGAACTTGAAGCAGTCGCCGGTTTCGTCGCTCGGCAGGTGCAGCCCGCCGACGAATTTGTCGCGCACGTGGGCGAGCGCCGGCTCGTGAGCGAGGCACGCTTCGGCGTCGAGCAGCGCGTGCGCCACGCCGTACTCGCGCAGGACGCCCACGTCGGCGGCGCTCGCATCGAACTGGCGTTGCGTGCGAAAGAGTTGCAGCGTGCCTTGGGTGCGCTGGTCGTAGTCGATCCCGGTCTGGGCGCGCAACTCGATCAGGCAGTCGCGGCTGTACTCCGCCAGGCGCACCATGCGGCCCTTGTTCAGCTTGTAGCGCGCCGCGGTGCAGTTGCGCAGCATCGCCAGTCCCCAGCGCACGAGAGCGAGGTCGAAGTGCGGGCGGATGACGAGCGGGCGGTGCCGCATCATGAGCCACTTGATTGCTTTCACCGGCACCCCCGGGCCGGCCCAGGGCGCCGAATAGCCTGGCGACACTTCGCCCGCGTTGGCGTAGCTTGTTTCCATGGCGGGAGCCGCGCAGCGGTCGAGCACCGTCACTTGATGGCCGGCGAGCGCCAGGTGGTAGGCGCAGCTCACGCCGATCACGCCACTGCCCAGAACAACCACGTGCATGTTGATCAACTCCTTGGCGCGCGAGGATAGCCTGACTTGGGCCGCGACCTTGCACCAAGGTGTCACCGCGCGCTCGTGCAGGGAACCCGGCGTGCGCCGGATGCCGCCACAATGCGAACCAGCATTCCGTCCCCGCATCACGTTTGACATGACACTGCAACCTCCCTTTGTTCCCCCCGCACGCTACGACGATGCGGCTGCGGCACTGGCCCAGGTGCGGGCGATCTACGACGCGAACGTCGCGCACCTGCGCGACTGCCTGCAGCGCTTCGTCGCCGGCGAACCGATCGAACCGCAGGGCGTTGCCGCCGCGGGAGCCGACGGGCGCGCCGCCGCGCGCGCGCGCTTCACCCAGGCCGACCCGCGCGGCCGCGTGCGCGCGTGTTATCCCTTCGTGCGCGTGCGCACGGCGACCGTGGCGCGCGCCGATTCGCGCCTGAGTTACGGCTTTGTTGCCGGTCCGGGGACGTACGAGACGACGCTGACGCGTCCGGACCTGTTCGGCAACTACTACCTCGAGCAGTTCAAGCTGCTGCTGAAGAACCACAACGTCTGGCTCGAAGTCGGCACGAGCAATCAGCCGATTCCGGTGCACTTCTCGCTCGCCGACAATGACCACGTCGAAGGCTCGCTCGACGCGACGCGGCGCCTGCTGATGCGGGATCGATTCGACCTGCCCGACCTCACTTCGATGGACGACGGCATCGCGAACGGCACGTTCGAGCCCGGCGCGGGCCAAGCGCACCCTTTGGCGCTGTTCACCGCGCCGCGGGTCGACTATTCGCTGCACCGCCTGCGCCACTACAGCGGTACGGCGCCGGAGCACTTCCAGAATTTCGTGCTGTTCACGAACTACCAGTTCTACATCGACGAATTCGTGCGCCTGGGCCATGCGGCGATGACGTCGTCCAGCACCGCGCAGGACTACCTGGCCTTCATCGAGCCCGGCAACGTCGTGACACGCCGCCATGGGATTGCGGCACAGCCCGGCGACGAACTGGGCAGCGCGCCGCCGCGCCTGCCGCAGATGCCGGCATATCACCTGATTCGCGCCGACGGCAGCGGCATCACGATGGTCAACATCGGCGTCGGCCCGGCGAACGCGAAGACGATCACCGATCACATCGCCGTGCTGCGCCCGCACGCCTGGATCATGCTCGGCCACTGCGCAGGCCTGCGCAATACGCAGCAGCTCGGTGACTATGTGCTTGCCCATGGTTACGTGCGCGAAGACCATGTGCTCGACGAAGAATTGCCGCTCTGGGTGCCGATCCCGCCGCTCGCCGAAGTCCAGGTCGCGCTCGAAGCCGCAGTCGCTGAAGTGACGCAGCTCAAGGGCTACGAGCTGAAGCGCATCATGCGCACCGGCACGGTGGCGAGCACCGACAACCGGAACTGGGAGCTGCTGCCGTCGCTGCACGCGGGCAGCACGCCCGAGCGCCGCTTCAGCCAGAGCCGCGCCGTGGCGCTGGACATGGAAAGCGCGACGATCGCCGCGAACGGCTTTCGCTTCCGCGTGCCCTACGGCACCTTGCTCTGTGTGAGCGACAAGCCGCTGCACGGCGAGATCAAGTTGCCGGGAATGGCGAACCACTTCTACCGCGAGCGCGTCGACCAGCACTTGCGCATCGGCATCCGCGCGATCGAATTGCTGCGCGAGCAGGGGATCGACCAGCTGCACAGCCGCAAGCTGCGCAGCTTCGCCGAGGTGGCGTTCCAGTGACGCCGCGGCAGCGTTGCGCCGGTTGAAGCAGAATCGTCCCCGCTCGACCCCTCAAGCCGGAGAGTTGCACCCATGAACGTACACGCCAGGTTTTCCCGAGCCCTGTCGATCGCGCTGCTGGGGCTGCTCGGCCTGTGTGCGGCAGCTGTCGCGCAGACCTACGATTCGCCCAACGCGGGGCCGTTTCGTACCATCAGCGACGGCAACGATCCGAACCTCATGCTCGAAGGGCACGACGCAGTGGCCTACTTCGCGCAAAACGAAGCGGTGAAGGGGGACCCGGCGATCCGCACCGAGCGCCTGGGCGTCGTGTTTCGCTTCGTCAGCGAGGCGAACAAGGCCGAGTTCCTGCGCGCACCGCACCGCTACATGCCGCAGTTCGGCGGCTTTTGCGCGAACGGCATCAACTACGCGATCCCCTGGGGCGGCGGCGGCGGGCCCAACACCTGGCGCATCTACCGCGGCAAGCTGTATGTGTTCGGCGGCCAGTCGTCGCGTGACCATTTCGAGATGGACACGGAACGCAACCTCGCGCTCGCGCACAAGTACTGGAACGAAGAAGTCGCCGACTCGAACGCGTTCTTCACGCGCTACAAGCGGCTCGTTTTTCGCGTGCCGCACTACAAGACCGGCAAAGAGCTGCAGGACGAATGGGAGACCAAGCGGGCCGCCAAGACCCTGCCCGTGATGCCCGGCGCGCCGCAGGGGGTTCCGGCGAAGTAAGCGCCGGTTCGGCTTGGCTTCCGGTGACTTGAAGCTGCGGCTTCGGTAGCAACCCGATTGCCGCGTCGGGCGCGTTCCCGTACGCTTGAGGCGCAACCCCCTGCAACCCGGGCGCGGCAGGCGCTCAACGAGGAGAGCGCCATGGCATCCAGTATTCACCCCGATATCCAGGCGATTCGGACCTTGGCGCTGGTCGGCCAGACGGCGTCCGGGAAAACCAGTCTGGCCGAAGCGCTGCTGCACCGCAGCGGTGCGATCGGCGCGCCGGGCAGCCTGGAGCGCGGCACGACGGTGAGCGATTTCGACCCGATGGAGCGGCGCGCCCAGCATTCGCTCAACTCCGCGATCCTGCACTTCAAGCACCGCGGCACGCGCGTGCACCTGATCGACACGCCGGGCTACGCCGATTTTGTCGGCCAGTCGATGACGGCGCTCGAAGCCGTCGATACGGCAGCCGTGGTGGTCAACGCCGCGACGGGAATCGAAATGATGAGCTCGCGCATGATGCAGTGGGCGAAGGCGCGCGATCTGTGCCGGATCATCATCGTGAACAAGATCGACGCGCAGGGCGTGAACCTCGTCGCCTTGCTGGAAACCTTGCGCGAGACCTTCGGCAAGGAATGCCTGCCGCTGAACCTGCCCGCCGCGGGCGGCACGAAGGTGATTGACTGCTTTTTCAACGCGCAAGGCGAGAGCGACTTCGGCTCGGTCGCCGACACGCACCGGGCGCTGGTCGAACAGGTGGTCGAGGTGGACCCGGAGTTCGTCGAGCGCTACCTGAACGAGGGCGATGTCGACCCGCGCGAATTGCACGCACCGCTCGAGCAGGCGTTGCGCGAGGGGCATCTGATTCCGGTGCTGTTCGTCTCGGCGCGCAACGGCGCGGGCGTTGCCGAACTGCTCGACGCGATCGACCTGTTGCTGCCGAACCCGGTCGAGGGGAATCCGCCGCAGTTCTACAAAGGCGAGGGCGCAGCAGGCAAAGAACTGCACGCCGATCCGGACCCGGCGAAACACGTGATCGCGCATGTCTTCAAAGTCACCGTCGATCCTTACGTCGGCAAGATGGGCGTGTTTCGAATCCACCAGGGAACGGTGACGAAAGACAGCGCGCTCTACATCGGCGACGGGCGCAAACCGTTCAAGGTGGGGCACCTGTTCATGCTGCAAGGCAAAGAGCATGTCGAGGTGCCGCGCGGCGTTCCCGGCGACATCTGCGCCGTAGCGAAGATCGACGAAATGCATTTCGACGCGGTGCTGCACGACGCTGCGGAGGACGACCACCTGCACTTGAAGCCGCTCGACTTTCCGGTGCCGGTGCACGGCTTGGCGATCGAGCCGAAGCGCCGCGGCGACGAGCAGCGCATGTGGGAAATCCTGCAGAAGCTCGTCGACGAAGACCCGTGCCTGAAGGTGGAACATGTCGCGGTGACGAACGAGACCGTCGTCTACGGCCTGGGCGAGCTGCACCTGCGCACCCTGCTCGAGCGCATGAGCGAGGTCTACAAGTGCGAAGTCTCGACGCGCCCGCCGAGGATCGCCTACCGCGAGACGATCACGGCCAACGCCGAAGGGCACCACCGGCACAAGAAGCAGAGCGGCGGCGCGGGTCAGTTCGGCGAGGTCTTCCTGAGAATCGAGCCGTTGCCGCGCGGCACCGGCTTCGAATTTGTCGACCAGGTGAAGGGCGGAACGATACCGACGCAGTTCATCCCCGCGGTGGAAAAAGGCGTCCGCTCAGGGCTGGACAGCGGCGTCGTCGCCGGCTACCCGGTGAAAGACGTTCGCGTCATCGTCTACGACGGCAAGTCGCACAGCGTCGACTCGAAAGACATCGCCTTTGCCACCGCCGGGCGCAAGGCGTTCATCGACGCCGTGCTCAAGGCCAAGCCGATCGTTCTCGAGCCCATCGTCAAGGTCGAAATCACGGCGCCCGAGACGAGCATGGGCGACATCACGGGCGACCTGTCGGCGAAACGCGGCCAGGTCAGCGGCACGCACGCCCTGGCCGGCGGCGGCATGACGGTCGCCGGTCAGGTGCCGCTCTCCGAGCTGAGCAACTACCAGGCACGCCTGAACGGCATGACGGGCGGCCAGGGGCGCTACACGATCGCACTCAGCCACTACGAAGCCGTGCCGCCGACGATTCAGCAGCAGTTGATGGGGCAGTACAAGATCAAGGACGAGGACTGAGGCTGAGGCAGCCGCTGCGGTCCGCCGCCAGGCGTGTGCCGCGGCTGAGAAGCAGGGAATCAGGCCGCCTGCTGAAGTCGCGCGATGCGCCGCTCCATCGGCGGATGGCTCGAGAAAAGTGCCATCAAGCCGCCGGGGCGCGCGCTGATGCCGAGCGCCTGCATCGACTTGGGCATCTCGCCCGGGTCGAGTCCGCCCAGGCGCGCGAGCGCGTTGATCATCGGCTGCTTGCGCCCCATCAGTTCTGCCGCACCGGCGTCGGCGCGAAATTCGCGCTGCCGCGAGAACCAGGCGACGATGATCGCCGCCACCACGCCCAGCACCAGGTCGAGCACGACCGTCGTCGCGTAGTAGCCGATGCCCGGGCCGTCATTCTGATTGCGCAGAACGATCCGGTCCACGACATAACCGATGACGCGCGACAGGAACACGACGAACGTGTTCATCACGCCCTGGATCAAGGTCATCGTCACCATGTCGCCGTTGGCGACGTGGGCGACTTCATGGCCGATCACGGCTTCCACTTCCTCGCGCGTCATCGATTCCAGCAGGCCGGTGGAGACGGCGACCAGCGCCGAGTTCTTGAACGCGCCCGTGGCAAACGCGTTCGGCGGGCCTTCATAGATGCCGACTTCGGGCATCTTCACGCCGGCGCGGTCGGCAAAGCGCTGCACCGTTGCGACGATCCAGGCGTGCGTGGCGTCGTTCGAGTGATTGATGACTTGCAGGCGCGTCGTCCACTTCGCCATCGGCTTGCTGATCAGCAGCGAAATGAAGGCGCCGCCGAAGCCCATCACGAGCGAGAAGCCGAGCAGGGCGGTCAGGTCCAGGCCGTTGGCGGTGAGGAAGCTGTTCAAACCGAGCAGGTTGACGGCCAAGCCCAAGACGAGCATCACGCCCAGGTTGGTCAGCAAGAACAGGAAGATGCGTTTCATGGTGTCCTTTGAAGAGGTGCGCACAGGCGGGTCGGGGAACCGGATCGGTCGTTGCACGAAAACCGGACAGTAGAGTGAAATCGGCCGCGCGGGTTCCCTCGCATTCGCCCCGCCGACCTCCTCGTGAGCGACGCGCGACGGCCAGGTGATTCAGATGAGCAGTGCAGCGACGAAGATGCCGATCATGATGAAGGCGAGCACCACCTTGGCCGCGAGGCCGGCCATGATGCCGAGCCAGGTCGCGACGCCGACTTTGACGGCGCGGTCACTTTCGCGGCGCGCCAGGTACTCGCCGACTGCCGCACCGATCAGCGGCATGAACAGCACACCCACCAGCCCCATGAAGATTCCCGCCAGCGTGCCGAGCGCCGCGCCGATGATCGCCAGCCGGCTCGCGCCCGCTTTCCGGGCACCCAGCAGGCCACTCGCGTAGTCCAGGCCCCAGGCCAGCACCGCGAGCACGCTGACCGCGGCGACGCTGCCCCAGCCGATGCGCGTGAAGCCGTCGATCCAGGCGCCAAGCACGATGCCGGCCCAGACGAACAAGGTTCCGGGCAGGGCCGGCAGCACGGTGCCGGCCAATCCCAGCAGGATCAGCCCCGCGCTGAGGATCCACAACAAGGTCTCGCCCAAAGCGCTGCTCCGGAGTTGATCGTCGACGCCAGATGGCGGCTGAGCGCCGGACTTCAAGGTGGCCCTGGGCGAGGCACCGGTCGGACCTCGGCGCCGAGCACGCACCTCGAGGTTCAAGTGCGCGCTTCAGCCTTGCATTTGCTGCTGCTGAACCAACCCCGCATGCTCGCGCATCGCGTGAAATTTGATCTTCGGCCAGTTCGCCTCGATCGCACGCAACTCGGGCGCGTATTCGACGAGCACCGTCGGCGCCTCGACGGCGTCGTAGGCGACGCGGTGCGCGTTGCCGTCGATGAAGCGCTGCAACTCTCTTGCGCCGCCGTCGGCCTCAGCGCAGCTGACCCAACGCGCCACCTGGTAGCGGCTGGGCTGAATTCGCGCCTTGCAGCCGTACTCATGTTCGAGCCGGTGCGCGACGACTTCGAACTGCAGCTGCCCCACCGCGCCCAGCAGGAGCACGGAACCCGCTGCCGGGCGAAACACCTGGATCGCGCCTTCTTCGCCGAGTTGCGTCAGGCCCGCCTTGAGCTGCTTGGTGCGCAGCGGGTCGGCGACTTCGACGGCGCGGAACATCTCCGGCGCGAAGAACGGCAAGCCGGTGAACTGCAAGGCCTCGCCTTCGGTGAGCGTGTCGCCGAGCTGCAGCACGCCGTGGTTCGGGATGCCGATGATGTCTCCGGCGAACGCTTCGTCGAGCAGTTCGCGGCGCTGGCTCAGGAAACTCACGACCGTGTTCGGGCGCAGCTCCTTGCCCGAACGCACGACCTTGAGTTTCATGCCGCGCTCGAAGTGGCCGCTCGCGACGCGAACGAAAGCGATTCGGTCCCGGTGCGCCGGGTCCATGTTGGCCTGGATCTTGAAGACGACGCCGCTGAACTTGGTCTCGTCGGGTTTGACAACCCGCTGCATCGCGGTGCGCGACGCCGGCGGCGGCGCCAGGTCGACGAGCGCGTCGAGCACTTCGCGCACGCCGAAGTTGTTGATCGCCGAGCCGAAGAACATCGGCGTCTGGTGCCCTTGCAGGAATTGCTCGCGGTTGAAGTGCGGCGCGGCGTCGCGCAGGAGTTCGATGTCGTGCCGCGCGTGTTCGTACTCGGTGCCGAAGCGCTGCGCGTAGATCGGGTTCTCGATCCCCTCGATCACGTCGTTGCTGTCACGGTTTCGATCTTCGCCCGGCGAGAAGACGCGCATGCGCTGCTCGCGCAAGTCCATCACGCCGTGAAAGCGCTTGCCCATGCCCACCGGCCAGGTGAAGGGAACGACTTCCATGCCGAGTTCACGCTCGATCTCGCCCATCAGCACGAGCGGCTCTTGCACCTCGCGGTCCATCTTGTTCACGAAAGTGAGGATCGGCGTGTTGCGGGCGCGGCAGACCTGCAGCAGGCGCCGCGTTTGCGGTTCGACGCCGTTGCCCGCGTCGATCACCATCAGCGCCGCGTCGACGGCGGTGAGAACGCGGTACGTGTCTTCCGAGAAGTCCTGGTGGCCGGGGGTGTCGAGCAGGTTGATGACGCAGTCGCGGTACTCCATTTGCATCACGGAGGAGGCGACCGAGATGCCGCGCTGTTTTTCGATCTCCATCCAGTCGCTCGTCGCGTGCCGGCTCGCCTTGCGCGCCTTCACGCTGCCGGCGATCTGGATCGCGCCGGAGAACAGGAGCAGTTTTTCGGTGAGCGTCGTCTTGCCCGCGTCGGGGTGGGAAATGATGGCGAAGGTGCGGCGCCGGCGCACGCTTTTCGCGATCTCCGTGGAATTCAGAATGGACATGGGGTGCGGCGCGCTCGCGGCCGCCTCGGGCAAAGGCGAGATTATCGGCGGCGCCCGGTGGCACACTGACAATGCTTCATCGCGCCGCTCGAACATGCCCGAACTGCCCGACATCACGGTCTACGTCGAGTGCCTCGCGAATCGCGTGCAAGGGTCGGTGCTGAACGAGGTGCGGGTGCTGAACCCGTTCCTGCTGCGCACGGCAGTGCCGCCGCTCGGCAGCGTGCGGGGCCGCCACATGCTCGGCGTGGCGCGCCTGGGCAAACGCGTTGTACTCGCTCTGGAGGGCGGCCTGCATCTGGTGATCCACTTGATGATTGCAGGGCGTCTGCATTGGCTCGGGACCGGCGCAAAACCTGCGGGCAAGTCAACCCTCGCGCTGTTTGAGTTCGATTCGGGAACGCTGCAGTTGACCGAAGCCGGCAGCAAGCGCCGCGCCTCGCTGCACTTGCTGCCCGACTGCGCCGCGCTGGTCGCCATGGATCCGGGTGGCATCGACGTATTCAGCGCGGACGGAGCGACCTTTGCGCAGCGTCTGGTTCTCGAGAACCACACGCTGAAGCGTGCCCTGACGAATCCGCGCCTGTTCAGCGGCATCGGCAACGCGTATTCGGACGAGATCCTGCACCGCGCCCGTTTGTCACCCTTGGCGCTGACACGCTCGCTCGACGCCGCGTCGACGCAGCGCTTGTTCGACGCCACACACCACGTGCTGCTGGAATGGACGCAGCGCCTGCGCTTGGACGCAGCGAAACCAACTACTGCGCGCGCTGCCAGACGGACGGCAAGTTGCTCGCGGATCGTGCGCTGTCGCGCCTGCTCAAGTCGAGTTGGCCGCGCCACATCGACGCCATCGAGTGACGTCGTGCGCCGCTCAGTACCGCCGAATCAGGGGCAATCGACGACGCGAAATTCGATGCGCCGGTCCAGTGCGTCGGTCTGATCATCGCTCCCCAAGCCGATCAGGTTGTCGCGCCAGCCGACGCCTTGCGTGGTGAAGCGGTTGCTGCTCGTCGGCGCAGCCTGGGCCAACAGCCAGCGCACCGTTGCGGCACGGCGCTGCGACAGCTCGACCGCTGACGCCGCGGAAGCGCTGCGGCTCGCGTGCCCGGTGACGCGCAGACACTGCTGCGATGCGCTCGCCTGGCGCGCCACTTCGCGAATCCATTGCCGGTACTGCTCGCGAACTT
The DNA here is from genome assembly GCA_963775015.1 of uncultured beta proteobacterium. Taxonomy (GTDB): domain Bacteria; phylum Pseudomonadota; class Gammaproteobacteria; order Burkholderiales; family Burkholderiaceae_C; genus JAEMQF01. The sequence continues at coordinate 255,105 of CAVZHI010000007.1, forward strand.
CCGTTCCCGGCAGCATGGTCGTGCTTCCCGGCTGGAACAGGATCTTCAGCGGCAGACTCTTTGCCCCGAGGCCATTCGCGACGAGGCGTTTCAACTCCTGCGCGGCGTCGTCTTTCGCGCCGAGCCGCCAACTCGTTTGGTAGCGGCCGCTCAGGACGCGCAGGTCGTCAGGGTCGGCGATCTCGGATGCCTGCACGAACAGGCGCCGCGCCTGCGTGTACTTCTTGTCGTGAAACGCGACGATCGCCTCGTGCAACAGCGCCGCTGCCGGCAGGCGCCACAGGTACAGGGTGTCGATCCGCTCGCCGACCCGCGCCTGCACTTGACACGAGTTGACGTAGGCCAAGGTCGTTCGGTCCCGGTGCCAGGTGGGGCTGTCGCGGAAGAAGGGCAACGGCTCGGCGTTGACGCTCGCCAGCAGAGCGCGGTCGAGGCGCTTCGCGACGATGAGGCCGCTGCGCAAATCGACCAGCGTCAACCAGAGCCGGTACGCGTCGGGGGCGCCGCTTCCGGCGTCACCCAGATCGACCGGAGTGAGCGTGCCGATCAACAACAGCGGTGCAGCGGCGAGTGCCTTGCGGTCGAAGGGACGCACGGTCCAGTGGCGCAAGCGTTCACCGACGAAACGAGCGAGCTGCCCACCCGCCGCGAGACTGGACAGCGTCTGCTGGCCGGTGTTCGCATCGATGAAGGGGTCGATGACCAAGTCGCGCCGTTCGTCGCCGAGCACGCGCAAGGCGTCCTTGAAGAGCCGATCGCCGGCGCGCTCAATCACTCTGTCGAGCGCGTCGGGTGCGCTCGGCGCGGCGCTCTCGACGAGACTCGGCGCCGCGGCGGCGGTGGGCGGGGCGCTCGGTGGCTCGGGTGCCGCGGGCGCCGGGGCAACCGCTTGCGCCGCAGGAGCTGGTGGCGCGGTGCCGTTTTCGTCAAGCGCCGCGCAACCGATCAGGCTGGCCAGCGCCCAACAGGCTGCGACCCATGCGCACTTCGAATGAATCATCGCGGCACCCCGAACATGGTTTGGCCCCGGTGGCGCCGGGTGGCCTGGGGCGCGACGATACCGCAGCGCAGCGCGCGCGCCAACACGGCGCCGCTTGCGCGGTGCAGGCGCGGTGCAGGAAACGTCTGAGGCCATAATCTTTCGCATGATCCCTGCGCTGCACAACGACACCTTCCTGCGCGCGTGTTTTTCCGAGCCGACGCCCTACACCCCGGTGTGGCTGATGCGCCAAGCCGGGCGCTACCTTCCCGAGTACAAGGCGACGCGAGCCAAAGCGGGAAGCTTCATGGGCCTGGCGACGAACGTCGACTTCGCCACCGAAGTGACCTTGCAGCCGCTGCAGCGCTACGCGCTCGACGCGGCGATCCTGTTCAGCGACATCCTCACCGTGCCCGACGCGATGGGCCTGGGCTTGACGTTTGCCGAAGGCGAAGGCCCGCGCTTTGCGCGCCCGGTTCGCGACGAAGCGGCAGTCGCGGCGCTGGCAATACCCGACCTGGCGAAGCTGCGCTACGTGTTCGACGCCGTCGCTTCGATCCGCCGCGCCCTGGCCGGCCGGGTGCCGCTGATCGGCTTCGCCGGCAGCCCGTGGACGCTGGCCTGCTACATGGTCGAAGGCGCGGGCTCTGACGATTACCGGCTCGTCAAGTCGCTGCTCTACAGCCGCCCCGACCTGATGCACCGCATCCTCGAAGTGAACGCCGACGCGGTGGCGCTCTACCTGAACGCACAAATCGAAGCCGGCGCGCAGGCGGTGATGATCTTCGACAGTTGGGGCGGCGTCCTCGCCGACGGTGCGTATCAGACCTTCAGCCTGGCCTACATGCAGCGCGTGCTGGCGCAAGTCAAGACGCACCACGCGGGCCAGCGCATCGCGCGCATCGTCTTCACCAAGGGCGGCGGCTTGTGGTTGGAGGAGATTGCGGCGATCCGACCCGACGTGATCGGCGTCGACTGGACCGTCGATCTCGGGCGCGCGCGTCGCCTCGTGGGTTCCCAGGTCGCGCTGCAGGGCAACCTCGATCCGAACGTGTTGTTCGCTCCGCCGCAGCAAATCGAGATCGAGGTCGAGCGAGCCCTGAAAAGTTTCGGCGCGCCGGGCGGGCATGTTTTCAACCTCGGTCATGGCATCAGCCAGTTCACGCCGCCCGATCACGTCAAGGTCATGGTGGACAGCGTGCACGCGATCTCGCGCCGGCTCCGCGAGCCCGCTTGACGATCGAAAAGCGTTTCGATGCGGCGCTTGCCGGACACATGTTGCGCGGTAAGTGAGCGCTCAGGGCTTGACTTATCCCCATTTTTCGCCCCTCAGCGCCGCGCCTCGAATTCGCCCGGTCCACCTTGCTACTCTTCAACAAACTCGGTGCAAGTCGTTGATTTAAATGATGTTTTCAGAATGCACCCAAACTGGGCGGAGGAAGCCGAAAGCCAATCGAATCAACGATTTAGGGCCACTCGACGAGCTTTCCTCACAAAGTTATCCACAGAATCTGTTGAAACATTCAAAGCCTCAAGCGAATCATCCACTTACCGTCAATCCCTAGTTCGAAGTCAGACGCACCTGGAGCGCGCGCATGGAACAACCGCTGCTGCGCCACCGGATCGCCGTCGAGACGCCGCAACACAGCGGCCTCGGCCAGCCTCTTGACTATCTGAGTGAGCAAAGGCTTACCCCAGGGACGCTCGTGCGAGTTCCGCTGGGAAAGCGCGAAGTCGCCGGGATCGTCTGGCCGGGTGAGCTTGGCGACGTTGCGCCACCGAACCTGCGCCCGATCGCCCAAGTCCTGGCGAGCCTGCCCCCGCTCGGCCCAAGCTGGTGCGAGCTCGTCGACTTCGCCGCCGCGTACTACCAGCGCGCTTGTGGTGAGGTCGCGCTGTCCGTCTTGCCGCCCGAATTGCGCAAGCTGGGCGAGCGCGCACTCGAGTTGCGCATCGCGAAGCTGCGTCGTGCCAGCGGTGCATCGGCGCAAGGGCTGACGCCGCCAAGCGAATCGGCACCACCCGCACCGCCGCTGAATGCTGAACAGGCATCGATCCTGGCGCAGCTCGACTCGCTGGCCAGCCAGAGCATGCCTCCTCCTCCCGTGCTGCTGCACGGCGTCACGGGCAGCGGCAAGACCGAGATCTATCTGCACGCCGCAGCGCATGCGCTGGCGCGCGGCAGGCAGGCGCTCGTGCTCGTTCCCGAAATCAACTTGACGCCGCAGCTCGAGGCGCGCTTTGCCGAGCGGTTTGGCGCACACCGAATTGTCTCGCTGCACAGCGGCTTGAGCCCGGCGCAGCGCCTGCGCCATTGGCTCGCCGCGCACCTCGGGCTCGCGGACCTGGTGCTCGGGACACGCCTGGCGATCTTTGCCTCGTTGCCGCGCCTCGGGCTAATCGTCGTCGACGAAGAACACGACCCATCGTACAAACAGCAGGACGGCGCGCGTTATTCGGCACGCGACCTCGCGGTGTACCGCGGCAGGCTCGAATCGGCACTCGTCGTGCTCGGCTCGGCGACGCCGTCGCTCGAGAGCTGGCGCCATGCGCAGACCGGGCGCTACCGGAGACTCGATTTGCCGACGCGGATCGCCGGCGCCGAGTTGCCGCAGGTGCGGCTCGTCGACATGAGCCGCTTGCCGAAGGCGCCCGGAGGCGCGGCGAACAACGTGCTCTCTGCGCCGCTCGTCGCCGCGTTGCAGGAGCGGCTCGACCGCGGCGAACAAAGCCTCGTGTTCCTGAACCGCCGGGGTTACGCGCCGGTGCTGCACTGCGCCGATTGCGGCTGGAAAAGCGGCTGCCCGCATTGCAGCGCGTGGCGCGTCTTTCACAAGCTGGACCGAAGTCTGCGCTGTCACCATTGCGGCCTGGCCGAGCGCGTGCCGCGCGCCTGCCCCGAGTGCGGCAATCTGGACATCTCGCCGATCGGGCGCGGCACCGAGCGCCTCGAAGAGCAGCTCGCGGCGCTGCTGCCGCAAGCGCGAATTGCGCGCATCGACGCCGACAGCACGCGCGCCAAAGGCGCCCTGGAACGGCACCTGAACGCCGTGCACGCGGGCGAAGTGGATCTGTTGGTGGGAACGCAGATGATCGCCAAGGGGCACGACTTTCGCCGCATCACGCTCGTCGCCGCAGTGAACCCCGACGCGGCGTTGTTCTCGGTCGACTTTCGCTCGCCCGAGCGCCTGTTTGCATTGCTCATGCAGGCCGCCGGCCGCGCCGGGCGCGACGCCGGCCAATCCTCGCGCAGTGAAATGTGGGTTCAGACCTGGTTTGCGCGACATCCGCTCTACGAGGCGCTGCGGCGCCACGACTTCGGCGCGTTCGCGCAGGCGCAGCTGGGCGAACGCGAAAGCGCGGGCTTGCCGCCCTATTCGCACCTGGCGATGTTGCGCGCCGAGGCGCGCGACGCAAAAGCCGCAGAAGATTTTCTGCACGCCGCATCCAGCCTCGGCGCCACCCTGGCCGGTGCCGACGCGGTGACGATCTACCCGCCCGTGCCGCTCAACGTCGCCCGCGTCGCGAACGTCGAACGTGTGCAGATGCTCGTCGAAGCCGCGTCGCGCAAGGCCTTGCAGCAGTTCCTCGCGCTTTGGCTGCCGGCCTTGCACGGCCTGCGCCAGGAACGGAAGGGCGCCGCGCTGCGCATCTTGCGCTGGGCGGTCGACGTCGACCCGCTGACGATTTGAGGCGCGGCTGCGCCGCGGGATGATTCGAGGCCCTGCCGCGCCGCTCAGCGCCGGCGGCGCCGCGCTGCGACACCGCGCGTCTGCGCTGGCGTCGCTGGGCGCGGCCGACCGACGTCGGCGAGCAGCAAGGTCGCGCGCACCAGGTCTTGCACCGCGTCGCTCAGGCTCCCGAGCGGCTCGAGCGCCTCGACGGCGTCGAGCAAGTCGTCGGCGTCTTCCAGGTCGTCGGGGTCGAGGTGGCGGTAGAGCAGCGCCAACGGTTCGGTGAGCGCCTGGGCGGGTTTGCCGAGCAGGTCCGGAAACGCGTTCATCGCCGCAGCAAAGCCGGCGACCCAGGGGTACACAGCGTCCAGCGCGTCGTCAGCGTCGGCGTTCGCGTCGCCGTTTGCGTCGGCGCCGAGTTCGAACACCCACGGGTCGAACCAATCGCGCCGGGCAATCGAGCGCTCGAGTTCGGCATGGCGGCGCAGCGCCAAATGATGCAGGCGGGCGAAGTCGAAGCCCTGGGGCAGAGGGCGCGCGTCGATGTCGGTTACGCACGGTAACCACGCCGCCGCCGGCACGGGCCGAGGCTGCACCAGCACGCCGCACAAGAAACCGTCGAGCATGCTCACGTCCAGCGGCTCGAGCGGCGCGGGCACGCCGTCCAGCAGAACCTGCAATTCTTCGCGCTCCGCATCGCCCACCGCCGCGTCTGTCATGCGCCGATTGTGACGCGCGATCCCTACACCAATTTCGCGCGGCTGGGCGAACCTGGGCGCGTCGAACAGCCCCTCGGATGGGGGGTGGCGACGCCGTGAGGGCGCACTTACAGTCGCGCCGTGCTGTCACACGGGGTCTGCGCGGCAGGCCAATCAAGCGATCGAAAAAGGTCCCACCACCGGTCAGGAAGATTCGAACCGCCGAAGACCGAACCCAACCCAATGATGCCTTTCGCAAGAAGGGTTTCAATCGACCCACCTGCTCACCCAGGTGGGTTTTTTTTCGCCGAGACCGCGCGCCGGACCTGATTCACAATCTGCGCCTTGACGAAGGAGACCGAGATGGGCGCAGCCGAAGCTTTCACCACCACGACCGACGTGAGCCACTGGATTGCCGGCCGGCGCTTCAGCGCGGCGCCCGGCGCGCCAGGGCGGACCCAAGCGGTCTACAACCCGGCCAGCGGAAGCGTGGCGCGCCAGGTGTGCCTGGCCGGCGAGCGCGAAGTCGCCGCCGCGGTCGCCGCGGCCGACGAGGCGTTTCCGGCCTGGGCGGACACGCCGCCGATCCGCCGCGCGCGCGTGCTGAACAAGTTCCTCGAACTCATGAACCGGCACCGCGATGCGCTCGCCGCGATGATCACCGCCGAACATGGCAAGGTGTTCAGCGACGCGCAGGGCGAGGTCACGCGCGGCATCGACATCGTCGAGTTCGCGTGCGGCGTTCCGCAATTGCTGAAGGGCGACTACACGGACCAGGTGAGCACGGGAATCGACAATTGGACGCTGCGCCAGCCGCTGGGCGTCGTCGCGGGCGTGACGCCGTTCAACTTCCCGTGCATGGTGCCGTGCTGGATGTTCCCGGTGGCGCTCGCGTGCGGCAACACCTTTGTCTTGAAGCCGAGCCCGCTGGACCCGAGCGCGTCGCTCTTCATGGCCGAGCTGCTGCGCGACGCCGGGCTGCCAGACGGCGTGTTCAACGTCGTGCAAGGCGACAAGGTCGCGGTCGACGCGCTGCTCGCGCACCCGCTCGTGAAGGCGCTGAGTTTTGTCGGCTCGACGCCGATCGCACATTCGCTGTACCAGAGCGGCGCGCTGCACGGCAAGCGCGTGCAGGCGCTCGGCGGGGCGAAGAACCACATGGTTGTGATGCCTGACGCGCATCTCGAACAGACGGTCGACGCGCTCATCGGCAGTGCTTACGGCTCGGCGGGCGAGCGCTGCATGGCGATCAGCGTCGCGGTGCTGGTGGGCGACGTCGCCGAGAAAATCGTTCCCTTGCTCGCCGAGCGAGCGCGGCGCCTGAAGGTCGGCAGCGGCCTGGCGCCCGAGGTCGAAATGGGTCCGGTCATCAGCCAGGCCGCAAAAGACCGCATCGAGAGCTACATCGCGCTCGGCGTCGAAGAGGGCGCCAAACTCGTCGTCGACGGCCGCGGCTTCACAATTCCTGGCCACGAAAAGGGCTTCTTCACCGGCGGCACGCTGTTTGACCGCGTCACGCCTTCGATGCGAATCTACAAGGAAGAGATCTTCGGCCCGGTGCTCGGCTGCGTGCGCGTGCCCGACATGGCAGCTGCGCTGCAACTCATCAACGAGCACGAGTTCGGCAACGGTGTCGCGTGTTTCACGAGCGACGGCAACGTCGCGCGCGAATTCTCGCGGAGGGTACAGGTCGGCATGGTCGGCATCAATGTGCCGATTCCCGTGCCGATGGCCTGGCACGGCTTCGGCGGCTGGAAGAGGTCGCTCTTTGGCGACATGCATGCCTATGGCGAAGAGGGCGTGCGTTTCTACACCAAGCAAAAGAGCGTGATGCAGCGCTGGCCCGAGAGCACGCCCAAGGGCGCCGAGTTCGCGATGCCGGTGTCGAAGTAGCGCCGCCGCAGGCTACTTCGGCGCCGCTTTCGCCGCCGCCACCTCGGCGGCGAGCTGATCGCCGGTCTTGTAATGCGGGACGCGGAACACGAGCCGTTTCGTGCGTTGCCAGAAGCTGTGGCTGCCGGCGACTTCTTCGCGCCAGTAGCGGTCGGCGAGTTCGATGTTGCGTTTCAGATCGAGTTCGAACGCCGCCTTGCTTCCCGGGCCGCCGTTGATGAACAGGCGCCCGTCGATGATGCGCCAGGTGTCGGCGTCGCCGCCCCAGGGAATCGCGTAGGCGATGCCGTTCGCGCAATAGCCGCCGTATTCGGGTTGGTATTTTTTCGGGTTCGCGTCGAACAGCGCCTTGTGCTCGGCGCTCGCGAAGCGAAACGTCACGCCCTCGTAGACGCTCTTGAACTGGTTCGAGCCGAGGGCGTGCCGGCCCTGCGTGAAGTAGGCGACGACGTCGTGGCCCTTCAGCATGACGCGCTCATCGTCGCCGTCGGCGACGGCGTTCACGGGTTGCAGCGCGGTCGACGGATTTTGCGCACGCATCGCGCCGCAACCCGACAGCAGCGCGGCGCCGCAGACGGCAGCGGCGATGATGAAGAGGCGGCGCAGCGACAAGGCCTGGGTCATGGGGGGCTCCCAACAAGACGGATGCGCGAGTTTCCCATGTTCGATGGCGGCACAATGCGCGCGAGGCTGGATTGCGAATCGGGCTCGGCGGAGGCGAGGAGTGGACAAGAGAAAAAATCTTCTTTGGCGAATCCTCGCTGCCACCGCCGCGCCTGCTCGGCGTGTTGGTGGGCGCGGGTCAGGCCCAGTCGAACTGGCCCGACAAGCCGATCGTGATGGTCGTTCCGTTCCCGCCCGGGGGCGTCGCCGACACGGTGGCGCGCCCGGTCGCGGAAGCGCTGGCGCGCGAGCTGAAGCAGGCGGTGATCGTCGAGAACCGTGCCGGCGCCGGAGGTGCGCTCGGGATCGCGCACGCGTCGCGCGCGCCCGCCGACGGTTTCACGCTGCTGTTGTCGCTGTCGTCGATCTCGATCCTTCCCGAGGCCGACAAGCTGTTCGACCGCAAGCCCGCGTTCACCGTGAACCAGTTCAAGCCGGTCGCGCGCTTCACCGCCGACCCGACGGTGTTCGTCGTGCGCGCCGACGCGCCCTGGAAAACGCTCGCCGAGTTCATCGCCGACGCCAAAGCGAAGCCGAGCGCTTTCAACTACGGCAGCTCGGGCAACTACGGAACGATGCACGTGCCGATGGAAATGCTCAAGGCGAACGCCGGATTTCGCATGACGCACATTCCCTACACCGGCGCCGGACCGGCGCTCGCCGCGTTGCTCGGCGGTCAGGTCGACGCGGTCGCGAGCGGCCCGTCGACGATTGCGCAGCACATCAAAGCCGGCAAATTGCGCGCCCTGGCGCACTGGGGGCAGCAAGCGCTCGCGAGCCTGCCCGAAGTGCCAAGCCTCGCACAGCTCGGTCACCCGGTGCGCTTCGCGCAGTGGTCGGGCCTGTTCGTCGCAGCGAACACGCCGCAGGACATCGTCGACAAGCTGCGCGCCGCGGCGCGCAAGGTCGCGAGCGACCCCCAAGTGGTGCAGGTGATCGCGCGCGCCGGGAGCCCGATCGACTACCTCGACGCCCCCGAGTTCCAGGCCTATTGGGACGCCGACGCGCAGGCCATGACGGCGGCGGTGCGCGGCATCGGCAAGGTCGAATAGCGCCGCGGCGTTGCCCTGCGGATTTTTCAACGGAGACATCGAAGCATGGCCGAGACGCCTTTTCCCGCGCCGCCGCAGCTGGTGCCGATGACCCAGGTGCGCTGCGACGTCGGCCCGGTGGTCAGCCTGGGCGCGGCGAAGCACGGCGAGCGGCGCTACGTGGCCTTGCTCGGCGGCACGGTGCGTGGGCCCGAACTGAACGGGGTGGTCGTTCCCGGCGGGGTCGACTGGCAAGTGAACCGCACCGACGGCGCGCTCGACATCGCCGCGCACTACGTGATCCGCACTGACGACGGCGCGCTGATCGAAGTGCAGAGCGACGGTTTGCGCCACGGTCCGGCCGACGTGCTGGCGCGCCTGGCGCGTGGCGACTTGGTGCCGCGCGATGAATATTTCTTCCGCACCGTCGTGCGCTTCACCACCGGCGCGCCGGCGTGGCTGCACCTGAACAAGGTGCTCGCGCTCGCGGTCGGGTCAGCGCGAAGCGAGTGCGGTGCTGCTCGACTTCTACCGCATCACATAGCGCGCCGCCGCCGGCCGACTCAGGTGCCGATGAGCCCGCCGTCGGCGCGCCGGATCACGACCGTCGCCGAGCGCGGCCGGCCACCCGGCTGGTAGTCGGGCCAGTTCGAGAACTTCGTCGGCTCGGCCGGGTCGCTGCGGTCCGGAGGGCGTTTCGCCCGGATGCTGAACGTTGATGAACAGGGTGCGTCCGTCAGGGGCGAACGTGATGCCCGTGATCTCGCAGTTCACCGGGCCGGTGAGGAATCGCCGCACTTCACCGGTCGAGCGGTCACAGGCGAGCAGCTGGTTGTTGCCGATGCGTTCCATTTCGCCCTTGTACATCTGCGTCGCGTGGGCGTCGGTCTCGATCCACAACACGCCGCGCGCGTCGAGCAGCAGGCCGTCGGGGCAGGCGAAGATGTCGCCCTTGACGTTGCCCTTCGCCTCGGCGCGTTCGTTCTTCGGATCTCCGGCGAGCACGAGATGGCTCCACTGCAGCGTCAGGCTGTCGAAGTCGCCCTCCTCCTTCCAGCGCACGATGCCGCCCATCACGTTGTTCGCGCGCGGGTTCACGGCGTCGACGCCCGGCATGTCCTTGCCGCCGCGCGAGCTGTTGTTCGTCAAGCGTGCAGTAGACCTCGCGCGTCTGTTGTGGTCGATCGCGAACCACTCCGGCCGGTCCATCTTCGTCGCGCCGAGCAGGTCGCTCGCCTGGCGCGACTTGATCACCACTTCACCCTGGTCGGCAAACCCGTTCGCTGCGGTCAGCGGGCCCTGGCCCTGCACGCAGCGGAAGCCACGCGCCGGTGCCGTCGGCGTTGAAACGCGCCACGTACAAGGTTCCGTGGTCGAGCAGCTCGCGGTTCGCCTGCGCCGCGCTCAATCCCGCGCCGGCCGGGCGCACCGGATCGCGGCTGACGAACTTGTAGATGTACTCGAAGCGCGCGTCTTCACCGGAATAGACGACGGCACGCCGATCGCGGGTCGAGCGCGACCCACGCGCCTTCGTGCGCGGCACGGCCGATGCGCCGTGCGCTTGACGGGCGTCGAGCCCGGGTCCAGCGGGTCGATCTCGACGACCCAGCCGAAGCGGTTGAATTCGTTCGGGTGCTTTTGCGCGTCGAAGCGTTCGTCGTGTTCGGGCCAGCGGTAGAAGCCCGTCTTGCGCAGGCCCCAACGCTGCTGGTGCGTATCGGGCTTGTCGCCGCCGTCGAAATAGAACGCGAAGTTCTCTTCGCCGGAGAGGTAGGTGCCCCAGGGCGTCTGGCTGCTCGCGCAGTTGTTCAGCGTTCCGAGCACGGTGCGGCCCTGCGGGTCCGCCGCGGTGCGCATGCAGCGCGTGGCCGGCTGCGGGCCCGCCCACGGCGAATGGCGTGTAGGCGGTGAAGCGGCGCGCATAACGCGACGGCCGCACCATTTGCCAGCCGCCTTGCGCGGCGGCGACGAGCGCTTCGATCTCGATCACCGCCACGCCATGCGCCGCTTGCGACTTGCGCACTTTCTCCGCGCTCCAGGTCTTGATGCCGTCCGGGTGCAGCAGGCCGTCGTCGGTGTATTCATGGTTCATCACGAGCAGGCCGCGCTTCGAGCCGTCGAGCGCGTAATACTCGATGCCGTCGTGGTGCATGCCCATCTGCACTTCCTGGTCGGTGGCGCTGTTGCTGGCGTCGACGCGCCACTCCGGCATGTTGCCCGGCACACCGATAGCCTCGCCCCAAGGCGCGAGCGCGCTCGCCACATAGCCTTCGGGAACCACCAGGGTGTCGTTGTTCGCGGCCGGGATCGCCTTTGAAGCCGAGCAGCGGGCCGCAGCCGGGCAGGCCGGCGCAGCCCGCGAGCAGTCGGCCGAACACGCTCGCCGCGACGGCGCCGGTGCCGCCCTGCACCCAGCGTCTGCGCGCCGGGTCCGAGACTTCGTGGAAGTTCGGGTTCGACGAAGTGATTGCTGATTCTCCATCGTGTCGAAGTCTTTGGCCATGGCCTTGCTCCAGTGAATTCTTTGATTTTCGTCGGGTGCGCGTGACAGTGACGTGGCAGCGCCTCGCTCACTGTAGCGTCGCGGCCGGCTGCCCGGTTGCCGACGCGCCGGGCTCAGCGCGGCGCGATCTGCGCCAGTGCGGCGTCGAGATCGCGTGCTGCCTGCTGCGGCAAAGCGGCGCGCCGCGACACCTGACCGGTGCCCGCGGCGGCGACTTGCAGCGTTCCGTCGCCCCAGGTGATGCTGCTGTGCAGTTGCGCATCGCGCAGAAGATGCAGCGGCTGCGCGGAACTTGCAGTGACGCTCGGGGCCTGCGCGTGCTGTGGCGTCAACGATCGGCGCACCGGCCGCGGCATCGAGCTGCGCCAGCCAAGCCTGGAATTCACTCGACATGGCGCGTGGTGCCTCTGCGCTGCGGCGCCAGGTCCAGCGTTCAGGTTGCGCCGCAATCGCCTCGCGCAATGGCGCCAACGGCGTCCCGACCGCCAGTGAAGGTGCGGCTTGCAGCGCGGCCTTGGCGCGTGCTGCGGCGGGTTCGCTGCGCGCCATGGCACGCGCTTCGGGGCGCGCCGAAGCGAGCGCTGAAGGCGCTGCGCCGGCTCCCTCCGCGGTGGCACGATCCTGCGCGGCGCCCAGCGCGGCGCCACCGGCGGAGAGCTGCGGCGGTGCGGCGAGCGGTGCCGCGGGCGTTTCTGCGACGGCCGCAGCGCGCCGCGCAGGCTCTGCTGTCGCAGTTCGTACCGAGTTGTCGGACCTCTGCCGGGCAGGGTCGGGTTCGGCCGCTGCGCTTTCGATCGCCGGCGCCGGAGCCGGGTCCGCAGCGCCGCGCGACGCCGATTCGCGCAGCACCGCGCCAGGCTTGTTCGCGGCAGTCGCCCTGGCTTCGGCTTTGGCGGGAAGGCGCGCCGACTCGCGTTCGACGGCGGCCGCCGGCTGCGGCGCAGGCGCTGCGCTGGGCGTCGCGCGGGCGCGCTGGGCAGCGGCATCGTTCGACCGGTCCTGCGCCTGCGGCACGGAATCGAGCGCCGGCTCGATCGGCTGCCCCCACCACAACACGCCGACCAGCGTCGCGACCGTCAAGCCACCCAAAGCGCCGGCCAGGCGTGGCGTGCTAAGCCCGGCCCACGCCGCTGCAAGCCAGCGCAGCAAGGAGCTTGTCTCGGCAGGTCTGTCGCCTCCGGTCGGCGTGCGTGCGACGGCGCTGCGCGCGGCGCGCAGGATGGCGTCGCTCACAACCGCCGGCGCTGCGAGCTGCGCGTCGGGCGCGTGGCGCAGCGCGCCTTGCAGGTGGGCGTCGCGCTCGGCGTCGCGCAGCGGGTCGGTGGGGGGCGTGGGCGTCATGAGAGATCTGCCGTCGGAAGGTAAGCGCCCATGCAGGTGCGCAGTTTGCTCATCGCATAGCGCAGGCGCGTTTTTGCGGTCTCGAAGCCGACGCCCAGCGCTTGCGCCACTTCGGCCAGGCCGAGGCCGTCTTCATGGTGCAGCAGGAACGCGCTGCGCTGCGCCAGCGGCAGTTGCTCCAGGCAATGCAGCAGGCGCAGTCCGGCGCGACGCCAGAACGCGAGTTCGTCGGCCTGCGGCGCTGCGCCTGCGGGTGCTGGCCAGTGCTGCCAGGGCGAGGCGTCAGGCTGCCAGGGTTCGTCGCCATTCGCGTCGAGCGCGTCCAGCGCCACCTCGCGGCCGCTGCGGCGCAGGACGTCGATCGCGCGGTGGTGCGCGAGCGTGAACAGCCAGGTGCGAAACGTCGCGCCCTGCGGCGCCCAGGAATCACGCGAGCGAACGACACGCAACCAGGTGTCTTGAAACACTTCGTCGACCTGGGGGGCGAGGGCGCCGCCGAGCAATCGCCTCACAAAGCGATAGAGCGCGCCTTGATGGCGCTGGTAAAGCGCCTCGAATGCGCGCGGATCGCCGCCGGCGAATGCGGCCATCAGCGCGTCGTCGGGGGCTTCGCTGGCTTCTTTGACGGGAGGCATGCGCAGAATCGTGTCGACGTTGATACGGCCGAGCACAGTCTATGGGGTGATCCGGCGCGTCTGAGTCCGCGCCCGCCGGCGTTGCTTACGCTGCGTCGCGGCTGCCCAGGACGCGCAAGATTTCTTCGCCATACGCCTCCAGCTTCTTCACGCCGACGCCGCTGATCTGCGCCAGTTCGTCCAGCGTCTGCGGCCGCGTGCGCGCCATCTCCAGCAGCGTCGCGTCGTGAAAGACGACGAACGCCGGCAGGTTGTGCGAGCGCGCGACTTCGGCGCGCCAAGTCTTGAGTGCGGCAAAATGCTCCTGGGCGGCGTCGTCCAGGCCTGCGGGTGCGCCACGTGGCGCCGCCTTGCCGCCCTTGGCGGCTTTGCTGCGCCGCGCGCCGTCGCCGCGCTTGGGCGAATCGTCGCCTCTCGCGCAGCAGCAGCGTCACATCGCCGCGCAGCACGTCGCGCGAACTCTCGGTCAATTCATAGGTGTTGAACTCGCCTTCGGTGCGCAGGTGGCCGAGCGCGATCAGTTGGCGCAAGACGCCGCGCCAGCGCGCTTCACTCACCGCCGCGCCGACGCCGAACGTGCTCAGGCGCTCGTGGCCGAACTGCGCCACCTTCTCCGTCGCTTTGCCGCGCAACACGTCGATCAGGTGCCCGGCGCCGAAGCGCCGCCCGCCGTTCTGGTGAAAGCGGTAGACGCAGCTCAGCGCCATGCGTGCCGCGTCGGTCGCGTCCCAGGTCGCGGGGGCTTGCAGGCAGTTGTCGCAATTGCCGCAAGGTTGGCTGGTTTCGTCGAAGTAGGCGAGCAGGCGCACGCGCCGGCAGTCGTGCGCTTCGCAAAGCGCGAGCAGCGCGTCGAGCTTGCCGCGCTGGCGGCGCTTGAATTCCTCGGCGGCCGGGCTGTCGTCGATCATGCGACGCTGGTTCACGACGTCGGCCAGGCCGTACGTCATCCACGCGTCTGCGGGTTGGCCGTCACGCCCGGCGCGACCGGTCTCCTGGTAATAGCCCTCGATGTTCTTCGGCAGGTCCAGGTGCGCGACAAAGCGCACGTCGGGTTTGTCGATCCCCATGCCGAAAGCGATCGTCGCGACCATCACGACGCCGTCTTCGCGCAGGAACCGGTCCTGATGGCGGCGCCGCGTGTCGGCGTCCAGCCCGGCGTGATAGGGCAGCGCGCTCACGCCCTCGTCAACGAGCCAGGCCGCGGTCTCATCGACCTTTTTCCGGCTCTGGCAGTAGACGATTCCCGCGTCGCCGTCGTGCTCGTCCTGGAGGAAGCGCAGCAACTGGCGGCGCGGCTCGTCTTTTTCGACGATGCGGTAGCGGATGTTCGGTCGATCGAAACTGCTGACGAAGATGCGCGCGTCGGCGAGCGACAGGCGTTCGATGATGTCGGCACGCGTGATCGCATCGGCGGTCGCCGTGAGCGCAATGCGCGGCACGTCGGGGTAGCGCTCGTGCAGCACGCTGAGGGCGAGGTAGTCTTCGCGAAAATCGTGGCCCCACTGGCTGACGCAATGCGCTTCGTCGATCGCGAACAGGCTCAGCAGGTCGCGATCCTGCAGCGAATCGAGCTGCTCCAGAAACCGCGGCGTGGTGACGCGCTCCGGCGCCGCGTACAGCAGCACGAGGCGCCCGCTCATCATTTCGCGTTCGATGCGCTGCGCCTCGTCGAGCGACAAGGTCGAGTTCAGGAACGCCGCGTGCACGCCGAGTTCTTCGAGCGCGCCGACCTGGTCGTGCATGAGTGCGATGAGCGGGCTCACGACGACCGTCACACCGCGTTCGCGGCGGTGCCGCAGCAGCGCCGGAACCTGGTAGCACAGGCTTTTCCCGCCGCCGGTGGGCATCAGCACCAGGGCGTCGCCGCCGCCGCTCACGTGCTCGATGATGGCCTCCTGCGCACCGCGGAACGTGGCGTAGCCGAAGACCTGCTGGAGGATGCTGGGGGCGGTGTCGGCGGGCTGGAGTTCGGTCGCGAGCATGGGGGTGGGGCAGGGAACACGATGTTACGCGACGTGCTGAGTTCACGAATCGCGCGCTCGTGTTTGCGCCTTACCTGCCGATACAAGGCTTCATGGTGAGCCGGCTAACCTGAGCAGGCGCGGGCCACCCGTCGCGGAGCTTTGCTGAATGACTCGACGAATGCGAATCCTTGGACGATTGCGAGCGGCCAGCCTGGTGCTGCTTGGTCTCCTTGCCAGCGCCAGCATGGCCCAGCCGTCTGCACCTCAGAACGCGGCTGCGCGCAGCGTCACCGACCGCTACTTCGGCGTCAGCGTCGAAGACCCGTACCGCCACTTCGAAGCCAAGGCCGACCCCGAGGTGCAGAAGTGGATGAAGGCGCAGAGCGAGCACGCGCGCGCCACGCTGGCGCAGATTCCGGGTCGCGCTGCGCTGCTGGACAGCATCACGCGCTACGACACACTGGTGACGGACCGCGTGACCCAAGTGAAACGCGTTCCCGGCGAGCTCTATTTCATGCGGCGCCGCGGGCCTGCGGACAACCAGTCCCGGCTCGTCATGCGCCAGGGCCTGAACGGCAAGGAGAAAGTGCTGCTCGATCCGCAGGCGCTGGAGAACCGAACCCGCAAGCCGCACACGATCAACTGGTTCAGCCCGTCGCCGGATGGCAGCCTGGTCGCCTTCGGCATGTCCAAGCAGGGCGCGGACACGGCGGTGATGAGCATCCTGAACACGCGCGGCGGGCGCACGCTCGGCGCGCCGGTCTTGCAAGTCGACATCAACGGCGCCGATTGGTCGCCCGACGGCAAGGCGCTGGTCTTCAACCGCGTGCTCGCAACGAACAAGGGCACGGCGAATTCACCGAAGGCGAGCCAGACGCACCTGCTGCGAATCGGCTACCCGGTCGGATCGGCGCGGCCCGTGTTCGGCAGCGCGATCAAGGGCCTGGACATCGGCGCTTCCGAGGTGCCGACGGTCGACCTCACGCACGACGGGCGCTGGGCGATCGGCCGCACGACGAATGGCCAGGAGCGCGAGCTGGGGCTTTTCATCGCCCCGCAGCGCAGCCTGTTCACCGCTCAGCCGCAATGGAAGCGCATCGCCAGCGCCGCGGATGGGGTGACGAGCGTTGCCTACTTCGGCAATACGCTCTACATGGTGAGCCACAAGGGAGCGTCGCGCGCGCGCGTACTGGCGCTGAACCTGGAAGCAGCGCAGCTTGCGAGCGCGAAAGAAGTGTTTGGCGAGTCGGACCAGCTCGTCATCGGCGTCGCCGCTGCGTCCGACGCGCTCTACATCGAAACCCGCGACGGCAACGTGAAGCGGCTCTACAAGCGCGCGCACCCTGCGGCGTCGGCGGCGGTGAACAGCGTCGAGGTGGCGCTCCCGGTGCTTGGCACCTTCGAGCTCGGCGGCACCGGTGCCGCGGTGACGTCGGCGGACCCGCGCCTGCCCGGGTTGTTCGTCGAGCTGCAAAGCTGGACGCGGGCGCGCCAGGTGTTGGCGATCGGTGCCGACGGCAGCGTCAGGAACACCGGCCTGCAGCCGGCCGGTCCGTACGACGCGCCGACGGACGTCGTCGCGACCGAAGTCAAGGTGAAGAGCCACGACGGCGCGCTGGTTCCGCTGTCGATCTTCCATCGCAAAGGCGTTGTGCTGGACGGGCGCAATCCGACCCTCCTGACCGCTTACGCGAGCCACGGCATCACGGCCGAGCCTTTCTTCAACGGCGGCCGGCTCGCGTGGTTGGACGCCGGCGGCGTGTTTGCGGTCGCCAATCCACGCGGCAGCGGAGTTTACGGGCCGGAGTGGCATCGCGGCGGCTTGCAAACGAGCAAGCCGAACGGCTGGAAAGACTTCATCGCCTGCGCCGAGTACCTGATCGCCGAGAAGTTCACCCAGCCGAGCAAACTGAGCATCATGGGCAGCACGGCGGGTGCGATCCTGGTCGGGCGCGCGCTCACCGAGCGGCCCGATCTGTTTGCCGCCGCGGTGGCGTCGACCGGTCTGCTCGACAGCCTGCGCTTCGAAGCGGGCGCGAACGGCGGCCCGCACCTGACCGAATTCGGCACCGTGAAAACCGAGGCTGGCTTCAAGTCCCTGCTCTCGATGAGCACCTACGCCAACGTCAAGAATCCGACGCCGTACCCGGCCGTGCTGCTGACGCACGCCGTGAACGACGCGCGAGTCGAGGTCTGGCAGACGACGAAGACGGCGGCGCGCCTGATGGCGGCGACGACGAGCGGCAAGCCGGTGTTGTTGCGCCTGGAGTTCGACTCCGGCTCCGGCGCGCCGAGCGTCAAGCAGCAGCGCCTCGAAGAGCGCGCCGACATGTACTCGTTCCTGCTCTGGCAGATGGGTGCGGCAGGCTTCCAACACTGAGGTTCCCGGCCAGCGCGGACGCAACCGTTGCGCCGCGAACTTCCCTCTTCAGTGGGCCCTTGCGCAGCCGGACTTCCCACCTGAGGGGGAATGACCGGCCCGCGATGGCAGGACGATAATCTGCCCGAACCCACCACAATCGCGGAGTGCAGACCATGGCCTCAGTCAACAAAGTCATCCTCATCGGCAACCTCGGCAAAGACCCCGAAGTGCGTTACACGCCCAACGGCAACGCCGTGTGCAACATCAATCTGGCCACGAGCCGCACCTGGAAGGCGAAGGACTCGGGCGACAAGATGGAAGAAACCGAATGGCACCGCGTCGTGCTCTATGACCGCCAGGCCGAGATCGCCGGCGAGTACCTGAAAAAGGGCCGTCCGGTCTACATCGAAGGGCGCATCAAGACGCGCAAGTGGCAAGACAAGGAAGGCGTGGACCGCTACACGACCGAAATCGTCGCCGAGGAGATGAAGTTGCTCGGCAGCCGCGAAGGCACGGGTGGCGGCGCCGGCGCTTCCGACGAAGGCGCGCCTTCGGGATATGGCGAACGGCCCGCGCCGGCGTCGCGGCCCGCGCCAACCGCTGCTGCGGCCAAGCCCGCGGCGAAGTCGGCGAGCGGCTTCGACAACATGGACGACGATATTCCGTTCTGACGCCTGCAGCGTCGCGCGGCGTGTCGCGCGACGCCCGTCGCTGCACCGACCCTCAGCCCGCGCCGCCGCGCGCGACGAGTTCGGCCATCGCGAGCGCTTGCGGGTCGCTGCTGGCCTGCTGCTCCAGACCGTAGACAACGCCTTGCCGATCGGCCTGATTGCGGTTCTGCGTCACCTTCCACTTGCCCTGCAGGCTGCTCAGTTCGACTTCAATGCCGACGATGGCGCGCAGCATCGTCTCGATGTAGTCGTTCGGCGCGTCGCTCACCGCCCACGGCGCGGCGCGCTTGGACTCGTGGGTCTGCGTCAGGCGTTCGACGAGGCCGCGCACCCAAGTTGCGTCGTCGATCGCGCGCAGGCGCCCGCGCGCCTGCACCGTCACGTAATTCCACGTCGGCACGACCTTGCCGGTGGCGGCCTTCGTCGGATACATCGAGGGCGAGATGTACGCCTGCGGTCCCTGGAACACGACCAGCGCCTCGACATCGGCGCGCGTCTCCTGCCAGAGCGGATTCGCGCGCGCGACATGGCCGCGCAGCGTGCCCCAGGGGGTGGGCCCGGAATCGATGAGAAACGGAATCGGATTCGCGCGCAAGCCGGCGTCGGCGAGCGTGATCAAGAGACCCAGCGGCTGCGCGCGGATCGCCGCGTGCAGCACGTCGACCCGGGTTTCCTCGAAGTGGCTGGGAAGGTACATTGCGGCCCATTATGCAAACGATTGACTCCGCGGCTCCAGCCGCGCCGCAAATTCCCGCGCCGCTGCGCCGCTTCGAAGACCTGCCCGGTCCGCGCGGAATTCCCTGGTTCGGCAACGTGCTCCAGCTCGACACATCGCGCATGCACCTGCAGCTCGAGCAGTGGTGTCGCGACTACGGCGCGCTCTACAAGCTGCGCCTCGTGAAGCGGCGTGTGCTCGTGGTCGGCGACCACGAGCTCGTCGCTGCGACGCTGCGCGATCGGCCGGACGGCTTCAGCCGCACGTCGCGCCTCCAGGAAATCTGGGTCGAGATGGGCTTGACGCCCGGCGTGTTCGGCGCCAACGGCGACGTCTGGAAGCGCCAGCGGCGCATGGTGATGGCGGGCTTCGACCCGGCGCATGTGAAGCGCTACTTCCCGTCGCTCGTGAAGGTCGCTCAGCGCCTCGGTTCGCGCTGGCGGATCGCGGCGCAGCAAGGTCAATCGATCGACTTGCAGGCGGACCTGATGCGCTTCACCGTCGACGCGATTGCGGGCCTGGCGTTCGGCGCCGAAGTGAATACGCTCGAGTCGGAGTCCGACGTGATCCAGCAGCACCTGGACAAGATCTTCCCCGCCGTCTTCAAGCGCCTGTTTGCGCCGTTCGCGACCTGGCGTTATTGGCGCTCGGCGGCGGACCGGCAGCTCGAGCGCAGCCTGGTCGAGGTGCGCGCCGCCGTCGCCGGCTTCATCGCCCAGGCGCGCAGCCGTATGGACGCCGACCCGGGCCTGCGCGAGCGGCCGCGCAACCTGCTCGAAGCGATGCTCGCCGCGGCGGACCAACCCGACAGCGGCATCGACGACGCGCAGGTCGCCGGCAACGTCTTGACGATGTTGCTTGCCGGTGAAGACACGACGGCGAACACGCTGGCGTGGATGATCGAACTGCTCTGGCAGCACCCACAGGCGCTGGCGCGCGCGACCGACGAGGTGCGCCGCGTCATGGGCCATTCGCGCGGGCCGACGCTGGAACAGATGGCGCAGCTCGATTACGTCGAGGCGTGCGCGCACGAGACGATGCGCCTCAAGCCGGTCGCGCCGATCCTCGCGCTGCAGGCGTTGCGCGACACGCAGGTCGGCGACGTGCAGATCCGCGCGCGCACGATCCTGATCAACCTGATGCGCCGCGACAGCGTGAGCGACTCCCACGTCCCGAACGCGGCGGCGTTCGACCCGCAGCGCTGGCTCGGCCAGGGCGCGGGCGGGCCGGCGCTGCTGGCCGGCAGCGCAAAACGCAGTTCGATGCCTTTCGGCGCCGGGCCGCGCATCTGCCCCGGGCGCTACCTGGCGCTGCTCGAGATGAAGATGGCGCTGGCGCAGCTGCTCGCGAACTTCGATATCGAGAGCGTCGGCACCGCAGACGGCCAGGGTGCGCGCGAGCACCTCTCGTTCACGATGGCGCCGCTCGGGCTGCGCATGCGCTTGCGCGAGCGCGCCTGATCCCAAGCCACGGCGGCCGGTGCGCGGTGCGGCCTCAGGGATGATTCGCATTGCCCGCGCCGCCGCTTGCAGGCACAGTGCTACGCTCGGCGCCGCGCGCGCTGCCACAACTGCCCTTTCTTCACGTCACCGATGTCCAGGAGATTCGCATGAAATTCAATCGATTCAAATTCGCCACCGTCGCGGCGGCGCTGTTGCTGGGACTGGGTAGCGCGTCGGCGCAGACCGTGCTCACGATGTCGAGCTGGGTCGGCCCGACGCACCCGCTGACGCGCGACGTGCTCGGCGGCTGGGCGGCGGCGGTGGAAAAGGCGACGCAGGGTCGCGTCAAGCTGCAGATGCTGCCCAAGCACCCGTCCGCGCCTCCGGGAACGTTCGACGCGGTGCGCGACGGCCTGGTCGACGTGTCGTACGTGACGGCGAGCTACACCCCGGCACGCCACCCGCTGCCCTTGCTCGCCGAGCTGCCCGGCGCCGGCGGCACGGCTGAGATCAACTCGGTCGCGTTTTCGCGCATGCACTGGAAGTACCTGCATGCGGCGAACGAATACAAGGGCGTGAAGCTGCTCGGCGTCTTCACCCACGGCCCGGGCCAGATGTTCACGGTGAAGAAGCAGATCAACACGGTCGCGGATTTGTCGGGGGTGAAGATCCGCAGCGGCGGCGGGATTTCGGAAGCGTCGGCCAAGGCGCTCGGCGCGTCGCCGCTCGTCAAACCCGCGCCCGAGTCGTACGAACTGCTCTCGTCGGGAGTCGCCGACGGCACCTTCTTCCCGTCCGAGTCGATCAAGAGTTTCAACCTCGACAAGGTGATCAAGTACGCGACCTACTTCCCGGGCGGTTTCTACTCGTCGTCGTTCGGCTTCTTCATGAACGAAGAGAAGTGGAACAAGCTGTCGAAGGCGGACCAGGACGCGATCACTTCGGTTTCCGGCGAGGCGCTCGCGCGACTCGCGGGCAAGGCGTGGGACGCGGCGGACAAGATCGGCATCGACGCGCTCAAGGCCGCCGGCGTCGTGATCACCGAAGCGAGCCCGGCGTTTGTCGCCGACGTGCGCACGCGCACCGCGCCGCTGGTTCAGGACTGGATCAAGTCGGCGAACGCGAAGGGCGTCGACGGCGCGAAGGTCGTGGCCGAGTTCCAGGATGAACTGAAGCGCGTCGCGGCCGGAAACTGAGCCGCATGCCGGTTCTGTTCCACGCCTGGGCGCGGCGTGCGCAGCGTGGCCGCGCTGCGGCGGCCGGGTGACCGGCATGGCGACGCAGACAACGGTGAAGAACTTCACCGACAAACTGGAAATCGCGCTCGGCGCCGCGTCGGCCGCGGTGCTGTTCGCGATGATGCTGATCACGACGGTCGACGTCATCGGCCGCTACCTGTTCAACAAGCCGCTCGTGGGCGGATTCGAGCTCACCGAAATGCTGCTCGCCGCGCTCATCTATTGCGGTCTGCCCTTGGTGTCGAAACGCCGCGAGCACATCGTCATCGACACTTTCGATACCTTCATGTCGCCCGGCGTGAAGCGCTTCTTCGACGTGACGGCCGACATCGTCTGCTTCCTCACCCTGGCCGGCATCGGTTACCTGATTTTCCGCCGTGCCGTGCGCGTCGCCGAATACGGCGACACGACGAGCGTGCTCAAACTGCCGCTCGCACCCTTGGCCTACGCCATGGGAACGATGATCGTGATCGCCGCGCTCATCCACCTCGTCCTGATCTTCGTTCCGCACAGCGCCGACGAAGGCAAGACCATCATCTAGCCGGGCCGCCATGACAGAAGCGCTGTGCGGTCTCGCACTCATGATGTTGCTCGCCTTCGTTCGCGTGCCGATCGCGCTCGCGATGGGGTTGGTGGGTTTTCTCGGACTGTGGTGGATGAAGGGCCTCGGGCCGTCGATGGCCTCGGCAACGACCGTCGTCTACGAGTCGGGGTTCCAGTACACGCTCTCGGTCGTTCCGCTGTTCATCCTGATGGGCAACTTCGTCACGCGCGCCGGCATGTCGAAGGAGCTGTACCGCGCCGCGTACACCTTCGTCGGGCATCTGCGCGGCGGCCTGGCGATGGCCACCGTGATGGCGTGCGCCGGTTTCGGCGCGATTTGCGGCTCGTCGATCGCCACCGCGGCGACGATGACGAAAGTCGCATACCCGTCGATGCGCGACCACGGGTATTCGGATCAGCTCGCCGTCGGCGCGATCGCCTCGGGCGGCACGCTCGGTATCCTGGTCCCGCCGTCGACGATCATGGTGATCTACGGCATCATGACCGAGACGAGCATCGGCAAACTCTTCGCCGCCGGTGTGCTGCCGGGACTGCTCGCCGTCGGGCTGCTCTGCCTCGCGGTGCAATACGTGTGCTGGCGCGACCCGGCGGCCGGCCCGCACGCCGAGCGCACGTCGTGGGCCGAGCGATTGCTCGCACTCAAGGAAGTCTGGGCCGTCGCCGCGCTGTTCGTCATCGTCATGGGCGGCATCTACGGCGGCATCTTCACCGCCACCGAAGGCGCCGGCATCGGCGCTTTTGGCGCATTCGGCTTTGCGCTGGCGCGGCGCGTGCTGAGCCTGAAGGTGCTGTTTCAGAGTCCTGGTCGACAGCGCGCGCACGACCGGCATGCTGTTCATGATCCTGGTGGGCGCGCTGGTTTTCGCCAACTTCGTCAACTACACGTCGATGCCGGGCGACCTGAAAGCCTTCGTCACGCAGTACCAGATCCACCCGATCACGGTGATGATCGCGATCTGCGTGATTTACGTGATCCTGGGGACGGCGATGGAAGAGCTGTCGATGATCCTGCTCACCGTGCCGGTGTTCTTCCCGCTCGTCGTCGGCCTGGGGTTCGACCCGGTGTGGTTCGGCATTCTGATCGTCGTCGTCGTGCAGATCGGCCTCATCAGCCCGCCGGTGGGAATGAACATGTTCGTCGTCAAGAGCATGCTCAGCGGTGTCTCAACGGCGACGGTGTTCCGCGGCGTCGCGCCGTTTGTCGTCGCGATCATCACGCTGCTCGCGGTTCTTGTCGCGTTCCCGGACATCAGCCTTTTCCTGCCGCGCCTGATGCGCCTCTAGGCCGAACCTTCAGCCCGCGTCGCCGCCCGCTACGATGGGCACCGCAACTCACCACCCCAACATTCAGATGACAAACCTGCGCCTGCACCTGAACGGCGAGTCGGTCCAGATCGACATTGAGCCGCACACCGTCTTGCTCGACCTGCTGCGCGGCCCGCTCGCGCTCACTGGAACGCACAGCGGCTGCGACACGGCGCAATGCGGCGCGTGCACCGTGCTCGTCGACGACCTGCCGGTGAAGAGCTGCAGCGTGCTCGCGCTGCAGGCGCAGGGCCGGCGCATCACGACGGTCGAGGGGCTCGCCAGCGCCGACGCCAAGCCGCACCCATTGCAGGAGGCATTCATGGCGTGCCACGGCTTGCAATGCGGCTTCTGCACGCCGGGAATGCTGATGGCGGCGAGCGGGCTGTTGAAGAGCAACCCACGCCCCAGCGAAGCGCAGATCGTCGAGGCGCTCGAAGGGAATCTGTGCCGCTGCACGGGTTACGTCAACATCGTCGCGGCGGTGCAGCTGGCCGCGCAATCGATGGCCGCCACCGGAGGCGCGCGATGAGCACAATAACGCCCGTCGACGTGGGCCGCTTCGGCAGCGGCAAGACGGTGCGCCGCATCGAAGACCCGACGCTCGTCGCCGGGCGCGGCCAGTTCACCGACGACTTGAACCGCCCCGGCCAGACGCACCTGATCTTCGTGCGGTCGCCGCACGCGCACGCGCGCCTCAGCGCGGTGGATCTGTCAGGCGCGCTCGCGGTGCCGGGTGTGATTGCCGCGTACGGCGGTGCCGACCTGCTCGCTGCCGGCGTGAAGCCGATCGCCGCGGGGATTCCGTTTCCGCGCCCGGACGGCTCTCCCGCCGCGAGCGCGAAGCGCTACGCGCTCGCCGTGGATCGGGTGCGGTATGTCGGCGAAGCGGTCGCTGCGGTGGTCGCGACGAGCCGCGACGCGGCGCTGGCGGGAATCGACGCGGTGCGCATCGAGTACGACGAGCTGCCCGCGGTGATCGATCTGGCGAGCGCGATGGCGCCCGGCGCCCCCGCCTTGTGCGACGCCGCGCCCGACAACATCGCGTCGGAGATGCGCCACGGCGACGCGGCAGCGACCGCAGCCGCGTTCGAGCGTGCCGCGCACAGGGTCGCGCTGCAGATCGTGAACCAGCGCGTCGCGCCGAGCGCGATCGAACCACGTGTCGTTCTCGCCGAAATCGACGCCGCGAGCGGCCGCCTGCTCGTGACGCTGTCGAGCCAGATGCCCACCGCGGTGCGCGACGGCCTCGTCGCTTGCCTGCCGGGCTTGAGCGCGGCCCAGGTGCGCGTACTCGTCGGCGACGTCGGTGGTGGCTTCGGCATGAAGACCGGAATCTACCCGGAAGACATCGTTGTCGCGCACGCCGCGCGCACGTTGAAGCGGCCGGTGAAGTGGTGCGCGCAGCGCTACGAGGAGTTCTGCGCCTCGGTGCACGGCCGCGACGTGATCAGCCACGCCGAACTGGCCCTGGACGCGCAGGGGAAGGTGCTCGCGCTGCGCGTGCGGTCGCTGGCGAGCGTCGGCGGTTACGCCACGGCGACGGGCGTGCTGATTCCGCTGCTCGTCGGCCCCTGGGTGAGCACGAGCATCTATCACATCCCGACGATATCGCTGCACCTCACGGCGGTGATGAGCAATACGACGCCGCTCGGCGCGTACCGCGGCGCCGGCCGCCCCGAGGCGATCTACATCATCGAGCGCCTGTTCGACGCGGCGGCGCGAGAGATGAGCATCGACCCGGCCGAGCTGCGCCGGCGCAACATGATCCAGCAGGCGCAGATGCCGTACACGAACCCGATGGCGCAGGTCTACGACTGCGGCGAATTCGAGAAGATTCTCGACCAGGGCTTGACGCTTGCGGACTGGAACGGCTTTGCGGCGCGGCGTGTGCAAAGCGAGAAGCGCGGCAAGCTGCGCGGCCGCGGCATAGCGACTTTCCTCGAATGGACCGGCGGCAACGTGCTCGCCGAAAAAGTGAGCGTGAACGTTCTCGCCGACGGTTACATCGAACTGACGAGCGCAACGCAGGCGATGGGGCAGGGCATCGCGACGAGTTATGCGCAGCTCGCCGTCGACGTATTCCAGGTGCCGATCGAACGCATCCGCGTGCTGCAGGGCGACACCGATCGCGCCACCGGGTTCGGCAGCGCCGGTTCGCGTTCGCTCTTCACCGGCGGCGGCGCGGTGCATGTCGCGTCCGAGCGCACGCTCGAACACGCGAAGCTGCTCGCCGGCGAGGCGCTCGAAGTGGCGCCGTCCGACATCGAGTACCGCGCCGGGCGCTTCAACGTCGTCGGCACCGATCTGGGCATCGGCCTGTTCGAGCTCGCGGCGAAACAGCAGGGAACGCGCATCACGATGGACGGCACGGCGACCGCCGGCGCGCCGAGCTGGCCGAATGCGTGCCACATCTGCGAAGTCGAAGTCGATCCCGACACGGGCGACGTTGCGGTTGTCGCGTACGCGTCGGTGAACGACATCGGGCGTGTCATCAGCCCGCAAATCGTTCGCGGCCAGGTCGAAGGCGGTGCGCTGCAAGGCATCGGCCAGGCCTTGTGCGAACAGGTGGTCTACGACAAGGAGAGCGGCCAGTTGCTGAGCGCAAGCCTGATGGACTACGCGCTGCCGCGTGTCGACATGTTCCGTGCCTTCAAGACCGAGTTCGACACGTCGGTGCCGTGCCGCACGAACGTGCTCGGTGCGAAAGGCGTCGGCGAACTCGGCACGATCGGCGCAACGCCTGCGGTCGTGAACGCGGTGATCGACGCGCTCGCAGATACCGGCCTCGGGCGCGCCGCCGAGAAGGTGCAGATGCCGCTCACGCCGGCCGCGGTGTGGCGCGCCTTGCGCGGTGAGTTCGACGCCGTGCGGCTGGTTTGAGGTGAGGGTCGGCCCCGCGAATCACTGTTCCTCGATCCAGGCGTGCCCGTCGCGCGCGACGAGCGCGCTCGCCGCTGCCGGACCCCAGGTGCCTGCGGCGTAGGGACGCGGGCCGGTGCTGTCCTGGCTCCAGGCGTCCAGGATCGGCTCGACCCAGCGCCACGCTTGCTCCTGCTCGTCGCTGCGAACGAACAGATTCAGCTTGCCCGCGAGCGCGTCGAGCAGGAGGCGCTCGTAGCCGCCGACGCGGTTCTCGGCAAACGCCTTGTCGAAATCCAGATCGAGCGACACGGGCGACAGCGCTTCATGCTGCCGTGCGCCTTTCGCTGCGAGCAGGTGCAGCTTCAAGCCGTCTTCGGGTTGCAGGTTGATGACGAGCTTGTTCGGCTGGTTCACGCCGGGGAAGATGCTGTGCGGCGTGGGCCTGAAGTTGACGACGATCTGCGCGTCGCGCGCGGCAAGCCGTTTGCCGGTGCGCAAGTAAAACGGCACGCCGGCCCAGCGCCAGTTCTGGATTTCGGCGCGCAGCGCGACGAAGGTTTCGCAGCGGCTGTCCTCCGGCACCTTCACTTCCTCGAGGTAGCCCGGCACCTTCTCGCCGCCGTTGCTGTTGCCGGCGCGGTACTGGCCGCGCACGACGTCGCGCGCGATCGTCTCCGCGGTGAACGGTTTCAGCGAGCGCAGCACCTTGAGCTTCTCGTCGCGGATCGCGTCGGCGTCGTTGCTGATCGGCGGTTCCATCGCGACCATCGTCAGCAACTGCAGCGCGTGGTTCTGGATCATGTCGCGCAACGCGCCGGTGCGGTCGTAGAAGTCGCCGCGCGTTCCCACGCCCAGGCCTTCGGCGAGCGTGATCTGGATGTTCGAGATGCTCTCGCGGCGCCAGATCGGCTCGAACAGCGCGTTGCCGAAGCGCAGCGCCATCAGGTTCTGCACCGCCGGTTTGCCGAGGTAATGGTCGATGCGCAGCGCCTGCGTTTCGCTGAACGCGGCGCGCACGACGCGGTTGATCTTCTGTGCGCTCTGCAAGTCGTGGCCGAGCGGCTTCTCGAGCACGACGCGCACCTTCGGCCCGTTCAGACCGACGTTGCCGAGTTGCTCGCAGATCTGCGGAAACAGGTGCGGGCTGGTGGCGAGAAACAGCACCACGGTATCGGCGCCGCGCGAATCGATCGCGTCTTTCAACCCGGCGTAATGCTCGGGCAGCGCGAGGTCCATGCGCCGGTAATGCAGGAGTTCGGCAAAACGCGCGAACTCGTCGTCGTGCGGGCGTTTCGCGGTGTCGACCTCGGCGAACTTGTCACGGATGAAGCCGCGATACGCCTCGTCGCTGCGCTCGTCGCGCGCCACCGAGATGATGCGCCCGCCCTCGGGCAACTTGCCGTGGCGCCAGGCCTGGAACAGCGCGGGCATCAGTTTGCGCCACGTCAGGTCGCCGGTGCCGCCGAAGAGAACGAGGTCGAAGGACATGGGGGTGCGCCGGAGTGATTGCGTCCTTGGATGTTATTTCATTGTCAATATGTCAAGAATCCCGCGACCGGCTCGCCAGTCCCTGATGAATGCGTGGCTGATGAATGCGTGGCGGTGACTGGCCATTTCTCGGCTTGCGCCCGAGCGCGCGCGGCGCTGATCTGACGCGCAGGCGGGCGCGCAGCAATCACCCGATCGTCATCAGACTCGCGTTGCCGCCCGCTGCCGCCGTGTTGACGCTCAGCGAGCGTTCGATGACGAGCCGTTCCAGGGGCAGTGCAGCGTCGCCGGGTGGCAACGCGCAGAGTCCGACGATAGGCCCCGGTCGCGTGGCGAGCAGGACCTGAGTGGCGAGCAGTGCGTGTGGGTCGCCGTGCTGAATCGCGGCGTCGAAATGCACTGTTGCCTGGGTCCAGTCGTGCGCGAGCGAGATTCGTTCACGCACCTCGGCGGGCAGTCGTGCACGCAGCAGCGCGGCCGGCATCGGCCAGACGGCGCGGCTGCCGACTGCGAGCACTGCGGCAAGCTGCGCCAGGCGGTCAGCGTCGGTGTCGGCCAGGCACAGGACTGCGGCACGCGGCAGCACGGCGTACCAGTTCGCTTCGCCGGTCGGGCCGGGCAATGCCAGCCACGGGCCGGCCGGCGAGTCGGCCACGGCCTGGTCGCATTGCGCAGCGAGCAGCCCCAGGCCCTGTGCCTGCGCCCAGGAACGCAGCGCGGCGAGCGCTTCGGCGCCTTCGCTGAGACCGGCAGTCTCGGGCAGGCCACGCAGCGACGCGCGTGCCGCCGTGCCACTCGCCATCCCGGGGCCCGGCGCCTGCGCGTTCTGCGCCACTGCGAGGCGCGCCGCCTGGCCGGGGCGTTTGCTGAGGAGTCGCAGCAGGTAGAGCGGCCCGCCGGCTTTCGGGCCGGTGCCGGACAGCCCTTCGCCGCCGAACGGCTGGACGCCGACGACGGCGCCGACGATGTTGCGATTCACATAGACGTTGCCGGCGCGCGCAGCGCCGAGCACTTGCGCAACAGTCTCGTCGATTCGCGTGTGCACGCCTTGCGTCAGGCCGTAGCCGGTGGCGTTGATCTTCTCCAGCAGCTGCGCCAGGCGATCCCGCGGGTAGCGCAGCACGTGCAGCACCGGGCCGAAGACCTCACGTTGAAGGTCGGCGACGTCGTGCAGCTCGACCAACGCCGGCACGGCGAAAGTTCCCACAGCCAGTGGTGCGCTGCTCACCGCCGGGCGCCAGACGCGCCGGCCGCGCGCGTGCATCGCCTGCAGATGGCGTTCGATCGACGCCAGGGCTGGCGCGTCGATCACCGGGCCGACGTCCACCGCCAGCTCGCGCGGGTCGCCGATCCGAAGCTCCTGCATTGCGCCTTGCAGCATCTCGATGAGGCGGTCCGCGACGTCGTCTTGCACGCACAGCAAGCGCAGCGCCGAGCAGCGCTGGCCGGCGCTGTCGAACGCCGAGCTGACGATGTCGGCGACGGCCTGCTCGGCGAGCGCCGACGAGTCGACGAGCATCGCGTTCTGCCCTCCCGTTTCGGCGATCAGCGGTACGACCTGGCCTTGCGCCGTCAGGCGCTGACTCAACGTGGCTTGAAGCAGGCGCGCGACTTCGGTCGAGCCGGTGAACAGCACGCCGTTCACGCGAGCATCGGCGATCAGCGCGGCGCCGACCGTCTCACCCCGGCCCGGCAGGAGCTGCAACGCGCCGCGCGGCACGCCGGCGGCGTGCAAGGCGCGCACGGCCGCTGCGGCGATGAGCGGTGTCTGTTCCGCGGGTTTGGCGAGCACGGTGTTTCCCGCTGCGAGCGCCGCGGCGACTTGGCCGGTGAAGATGGCGAGCGGAAAGTTCCACGGGCTGATGCACACCACCGGCCCGAGCGGCAGGTGGGTCGCATTGTCGAAGTCGCGCCGCACTTCGGCGCCGTAGTAGCGCAGGAAGTCGACCGCTTCGCGGACTTCGGCGTTGGCGTTGGCGCAGGTCTTGCCCGCTTCGCGAACCAGCAGCGGAATGAGCAGCAGGGTGTCGGCTTCGAGGCGATCGGCAGCGGCGCCGAGGATCGTGGCGCGCGCCCCCGGCGAGACCGTGGCCCACGCTGCTGCGGCGCGCACCGCCACGCTCACGGCAAGCTCGACCTCGTTGAGACTCGCCTCGCGGACTCGGCCGATCGTGTCGCTGCGGTCGGCGGGGTTCGTGACTGGCAGCGAGTCGCCCTGATCGCCGGCAGACGCACCGACGTCGAGAATCGGCTCGGCGCTCCAAGGCTCACGCTCCGCCGCGGCGAACACCTGGACGAGGGCCGACAGCGTCGCTTCATCCGCCAGGTCCAGACCGCGCGAATTGGCGCGGGCTTCGCCGTACAGGTCGCGCGGCAGGGGGATCGCCGGATGCGGCAGGCCCAGCCCCGCCATGCCGCCGGTGCTGTGCCGGGCGAACCCGAGAACGGTTTGCACGGGGTCTTGCACGAGTTCTTCGAGCTCGACGTTCGGGTCCGCGATGCGGTTCACGAACGACGTGTTGGCTCCGTTTTCGAGCAGCCTGCGCACGAGGTAGGCGAGCAGCGTATCGTGCGTTCCCACCGGCGCGTAGACGCGGCACGGGCGCCTGAGGTTGGCATCAGCCGCTGCGCCTGCGATCTGTTCGTAGAGTGGCTCGCCCATGCCGTGCAGGCATTGGAATTCGTACTGCCCGGCCTCGTAGTCGGGCCCGGCGAGAGCGACCACGGCGGCGAGCGTGTGCGCGTTGTGCGTCGCGAATTGCGGAAACACCGCGTCTGCTGCACCGAGAAGTTGGCGTGCGCAGGCGATGTAGGCGACGTCGGTGTGGCTTTTGCGCGTGTAGACCGGGTAGCCGCTCTGACCCTCGATCTGGGCGCGCTTGATTTCGCTGTCCCAGTACGCGCCTTTGACGAGGCGCACCATCAGGCGGTGCTGGCTTCGGCGTGCCAGGTCGATGAGAAATTCGACGACCGCCGGGCAGCGCTTCTGGTACGCCTGGATGACGAAGCCGATGCCGTTCCACCCGGCCAGGCGCGGCTCGAAACAGAGCTGCTCGAGCAGGTCCAGCGAGAGATCGAGCCGCTCCGACTCTTCGGCGTCGATGTTCAGGCCGATGTCGTAGAGCCGCGCGAGCAGCGCGAGATGCGTCAGGCGTGGCGCGAGCTCGGCCAGCACGCGCTCCACTTGGGCGCGCGCGTATCGCGGGTGCAGGGCGGAGAGCTTGATCGAGATTCCGGGGCCGTGCACGATGCCGCGCCCCGCGGACGCCGCGCCGATGGCGTGGATCGCCTGCTCGTAGGCGTCGAGGTAGCGCTGCGCGTCGGCGGCGGTGAGCGCCGCCTCGCCGAGCATGTCGTACGAGTAGCGGAAACCCTGCGCCTCGCGCTCGCGCGCGTTCGCCAGCGCCTGCTCGATTGTCTCGCCGGTGACGAACTGCTCGCCCATGAGGCGCATCGCCATGTCGACGCCCTTGCGCACCAGGGGCTCGCCGCCGCGCGCGACAACGCGCAGCAACGTCGCCGTCAGGCCGGTGTCGCTGTGGGTCGACACCAGTTTTCCGGTGAGCAGGAGGCCCCAGGCGGCGGCGTTGACGAACAGCGACGGGCTTTGGCCCAGGTGCTGTTGCCAGTTGCCAGGGGCGATCTTGTCTCGGATCAGCGCGTCGCGCGTCGCCGCATCGGGAATTCGCAGCAGCGCTTCGGCCAGGCACATCAGCGCGACGCCTTCCTGCGAGTTGAGCGCGAACTCCTGCAACAGGCCTTGCACGAGGCCGGCGCGTCCGCCCTC
Organism: uncultured beta proteobacterium; assembly: GCA_963775015.1. Lineage (GTDB taxonomy): Bacteria > Pseudomonadota > Gammaproteobacteria > Burkholderiales > Burkholderiaceae_C > JAEMQF01. The sequence goes on from CAVZHI010000007.1 coordinate 286,923, forward strand.
GGCGCTGCGCTCGCGCACCCCCCGCGCGATGCTCAGCGCCAGCAGCTGCGCCGCCTCGGCCTGTGGGCCGGCCAGGCGCGCCTGTTCGACGAGGCCGGGGAGCAGATGCGCTTCGGCGGCGCGCGTCAAGGCGCCGATGCGTTCGCGCAGCGGCGCGCGGCGGGGCAGTGACGTCAGGCGATGGGTCTCGAGGGCGGGCGGGCGGGGGGTGGCATGCGGGGCGGGCATCGGCAGTCCTGCAAGATCTTGGGCCTGCGCATCATCGCGCGTCTGGCGTCGTTTTGTTCGCGTTTCCGGCGGCTTCGAAGGCGCGGCAAGCCCTGGCGAGCGAAACGCTGACAATTCTCGGCGACGCCGCTTCGGAACCAGGAAAAGCCATGAAACACCCCCGCTGCGATCAGACGCCGGCCTGGGCCGCACTCGCCGGCCACTACCAGGCGCATGGCAAGGATTTGCGCCTCACCGACGAGTTCGCGCGCGATCCGTCGCGTTTCGCCGCTTTCAGCATCGGGGCGCCCGAAGTATTTGCCGACCTGTCGAAGAACCTGATCGACACGGCGACGCGCTCGTTCCTGCTCGACCTCGCGCGCGAGTGCCAGATCGAGGCGCAGCGTGACGCGATGTTCGCCGGCGCGCCGATCAATGCGACCGAGGGCCGCCCGGTGCTGCACAGCGCGCTGCGCGCGCCGCGCGGCGCCGCTCCTTTCAGCGTCGAGGTGCACGGCGTGCTCGACGCGATGCTCGTCTACGCGGAGGGCGTGCGCAACACGGCGCCAAAGAGCGGAATCCGGCATGTCGTGAACATCGGCATCGGCGGCAGCGACCTGGGAGCGCAGATGGTGATTCCGGCGCTCGACGGGTTTGCGCAGCGCGACCTGACGTTTCACTTCGTCTCCAACGTCGACGGCCACGACATCGCGCCGCTGCTGCAGCGCCTGGACCCGGCGCAGACGCTGTTCATCGTTGCGAGCAAGACCTTCACGACACAGGAAACGATGGCGAACGCGCGTGCCGCACGCGCCTGGTTCGTGGGTGGCGGCGCAATGCGCCCGGCCGACATCGCGCGCCATTTCGTCGCGACGACGACGAACGTCGCTGCCGCGGCCGAGTTCGGCATCACGACGACGTTCGGTTTTTGGGACTGGGTGGGAGGGCGCTACTCGCTCTGGTCGGCGATCGGACTGCCCATTGCCTTGGCGATCGGCGCGCAGAACTTTCGCGAGTTGCTCGCCGGCGCACACGCGATGGACGAACATTTTGCGCGCGCGCCTGGGGCGCAGAACCTGCCGCTGCAACTGGGCTTGCTCGACGTCTGGTACCGCAACTTCCACGGCTTCACGAGCCGCAGCGTCGCGCCCTACCACCAGGGGCTGAAGCGCTTGCCGGCGTATCTGCAGCAGCTCGAGATGGAGAGCAACGGCAAGTGCGTCGATGTGGACGGGCAAGCGTTGCCCTACGCGACGAGCCCGGTCGTGTGGGGTGAGCCGGGAACGAACGGCCAGCACGCCTACTTCCAGATGCTGCACCAGGGAACGGACGTGATCCCGGTCGAATTCATCCTCGTCAAGAACGCAGCGCATGACCTCGCGGACCAGCACGCGATGCTGCTCGCGAACGGCCTGGCGCAATCGCAGGCGTTGATGCTCGGCAAGAGTGCGGTGCAGGCGCTGACCGAGAAGGCGCCGACGGCGTCCAGCTCGATCGCGCCCCGGGTGCTTGCGGCGCATCGCACCTTCCCCGGGAATCGTCCCAGCACGACGCTGTTGCTGGAGCGCCTCTCGCCGAGATCCCTCGGCGCGCTGATCGCGATGTACGAACACCGCGTCTTCACGAGCGGCGCGCTGTGGGGAATCAACAGCTTCGATCAGTGGGGGGTCGAGCTCGGCAAGGCGCTGTGCAACGCGCTCTTGCCCCGGATGGCGAGCGGCGACACGGCCGGGCTGGATGCGTCGACGGCGGGCCTGCTGGCGCGGATTCGCGCGCGATGAAAATCGTTTTCGACTTCGGTGGCGTGATGCTGCGCTGGCGGCCGCTCGAGTTCCTGCCACGCTTGCTGCCCGATCTCGCGACGTCGCCGCAAGCCACGCAAGAGCTGGCGCGAGCGATTTTTCAGGGCTTCGGCGGCGACTGGGGCGAGTTCGACCGCGGCGTGCTCGATGCAGACGCACTGGCAAAGCGAATCGCTGCGCGTACGGGCCTGGACGTGAACGCCATGCGCTACCTGATCGATTCGATTCCGGGTGAATTGCAACCCTTGCCCGAGAGCGTGGCGTTGCTGCGCCGGCTGGACGGCGCCGGGCGCGAACTGCACTTCCTGTCCAACATGCCCGAACCGTATGCGCGCCACATCGAGGCGATGCATGACTTCGTCAACCTGTTTCGCAGCGGTATCTATTCGGCGCGTGTGCAACTGATCAAACCCGACCCGGCGGTCTTTGAGCATGCGCGCGTGTCATTCGGCGGCGACGCAGGGTCGCTTCTGTTCATCGACGATGTGCCGAAAAACGTCGTCGCTGCGCGTGCCTGCGGCTGGCAAGCGATTGAATTTCGCGACGCGGCGCAGTGCGAAGCCGAGCTGCAAGCGCTCGGCTTGCTCTGACTCGCGCGCCGGATTCAGCTCGCCAGACCGGTCAGCGCCTTGCGCGCCGCGTCGTGCGCCTGGGCGAGAACCTGTTCCTTCCACACATCGGTGTCGGTGTAGAACGCGTCGCGCGTCTGTTGCTTGATCGCCCGGGCGACGTCCGCTGCCGCTTCCGGGTGGTTCTCGAGCCATTGATCGGCGCGCAGCGCGTTCATCACGTCGAGCATCGGGATCGTTCCGTACTCCATCGCCATGCCGGTGTATTCGGCCTGCGGGCATTCTTCATACGCTGCCTGCCACATCAGGCCGACGAGCGGCGCTGAGATCGAAGTCCCGTCGGCCAGCGACGTCAGTCCAGGACCCCACCATTGGCGGGCACGCTTCAGCGAGCCGACGTCGGCGTCGCGGCACGCCGAGATCAGCTCGGCGACGCCGTTTGGGCCCAGGCCGGTATGCAAGTCGATCCACGCCAGGCGCGCGCAGCGTTTGCCGTGTTCTTGCAGCACGTGGCGCAGCGTGACGTGGCTCCAGGTCGGATTGCGTCCGCCGAAGAACAAGCCTTCGGGGTGTTCGTATTGCCCGCCCGACACGGCTTCCTGAAAGCCGCGCTCGCCGTGTTTGGCGAGGAACTTGGCGATTCCCGCGTTGACTTCGGCGCTCGGTGGCCAGCTGCTTGGAACCAGCAGGTGCGCGAGTTCGTCGTAACGCGGGTTCGCCGGCAGGGGCTTGGAAAAGTCGTGGAAATTGCGGTTCAAGTCGACGTTTTCTTGCGTCGTGCGGCGCCACCAGGAGAAGCCGTAAGGATTGAGCGCGTGGATGTAGAGCACGGCAACGCCGGCCTTGCGAACCGCAGCGTGCCAGGACGCGTCACGCAGCAGGCTGACCTGGATTCCCGAGCCGCAATAGCCCTCGACGCCGTGACACGCGCTGCTGAGGATGAGCAGCGAACGCGCGTCTTTCGCGCCTTCGAGGACGACGTCCATGGCGAGCATTTCGCCGTCGCGGCCGCGCATCGGGTGCGGGTGCGATTCGGCGTCCCGGCCCGCAGCGTCGACAGCACCCAGGAACTTGGTGCGCGCCTCAGCGTAGCTTTGTGCGAAGTGGTCGGCGACCTTCATGGCCGGCTTCAGCGCGCCTGCGCCAGCCAGGCTTCGGCCATGCGCACCCAGAGCGTCGCGCCGAGCGGGATCAGCTCGTCGTTGAAGTCGTAACTCGGGTTGTGCAGCATGCACGGGCCCATGCCATGTCCGCCGTCGCGGTGGCTGCCGTCGCCGTTGCCGATGAGAAAATAGCAACCCGGCTTCTCGAGCAGGAAGTAGCTGAAGTCTTCCGAGCCCATCGTTGGTTCGAACTCGAGCACATTGGCGCTGCCCACCATGTCGACCATCACCTTGCGTGCAAAGTCGGTCTCCGCGCTGTGGTTGATCGTCGGCGGGTAGTTGCGATGGAATTCGAATTCGCAAGCCGCACCGAACGCGGCGCAAGTGTGCTCGGCGATCTCCTGCATGCGCTTCTGAATCAGGTCGAGCACCTCGAGCGTGAAGGTGCGCACCGTGCCCTGGATTTCGCAAGCGTCGGGAATCACGTTCGTCGCTTCGCCGGCGTGGATCATCGTCACCGAGATCACGCCGGAGTCGATGGGCCGCTTGCTGCGCGTGATGATGGTCTGGAAGCCCTGCACCATCTGGCACGCTACCGGTACCGGGTCGATGCCGTTGTGCGGCAGCGCGGCGTGCGAGCCCTTGCCTCGGATCACGATCTTGAATTCGTTGCTGCTGGCAAAACTCGGGCCGTCCTTCAGCGCGAATTGACCCGCAGCCATTCCCGGCCAGTTGTGCGCGCCGAACACGGCGTCCATCGGGAATTTGGTGAAGATGCCGTCCTTGATCATTTCGCGTGCGCCGCCGCCGCCTTCTTCGGCGGGCTGGAAGATCAGGTAAACCGTGCCGTCGTAGTTGCGATGTTTAGAGAGGTGCTTCGCCGCTGCGAGCAGCATCGCGGTGTGGCCGTCGTGGCCGCAGGCGTGCATCTTGCCGGGGTGCTGGCTCGCGTGGGCAAACTTGTTGTGCTCGGTCATCGGCAGTGCATCGATGTCGGCGCGCAAACCGACGGCGCGGCTGCCCGTGCCGTTCTTCAGGATCGCCACGACGCCGGTTCCGCCCAGTCCGCGGTGGATGGGGATTTCCCAATCGGTGAGCTGTTTGGCGATCACGTCGGAAGTGCGCTTTTCCTGGAAGCACAGCTCCGGATGGGCGTGAATGTCGCGTCGCACGGCAGCGATCGCCGCGGCGTCGGCGAGGATGGATTCGATCAGTTTCATGGGAAGCTCCGCGCACCCGACGTCGCGACAAACGTGCGACCCCGGGCACTGTGAAAGAGGGGGTGCGAGGCAGTTTACTCGCCGATTCCAGCCGGGGCCAGGTGGGCATTCCCGGCCTGTCTGTGCAATCATTCAGGCATGAACACGAGCTTCGTTCGCGGTGCCTGTCCGCACGATTGCCCCGACACCTGTGCCTTGCGCATCACGGTCCAGGACGGTCGCGTGGTCAAGGTGCAGGGCGACCCGGAGCACCCGCCGACGCATGGCGCGTTGTGCACCAAGGTCTCGCGCTACGCCGAGCGCACCTATCACGCCGAACGCGTGTTGACGCCGCTGAAGCGGACCGGCGCCAAAGGCAGCGGCCAATTTGCGCCCGTGACGTGGGACGAGGCGTTCGCCGATATTGCAACGCGGTTGCGTGCAATTGCCGAGCGTGGCCCCGACGCGGCGCAGGCGATCGTGCCGTACAGCTACGCCGGTACGATGGGCTTGGTGCAAGGCGAGAGCATGGCGGCACGGTTTTTCAATCGCCTCGGTGCGTCGCTGCTCGATCGAACGATTTGTTCGTCGGCCGGTGGCGAAGCGCTCGCCGCAACCTATGGCGCGAAGATCGGAATGCACCTCGAGCAGTACGCGCACAGCAAGCTGATCGTGATCTGGGGCAGCAACTCGATCGCGTCGAACCTGCACTTCTGGACCTTCGCCCAGGAGGCGAAACGCAACGGCGCGAAGCTGATCTGCATCGACCCGCGCAAGACCGAGACCGCCGACAAGTGCCACGAGCACATCGCCCTGATGCCGGGCACCGACGGCGCGCTGGCGCTCGGCGTGATGCACGAACTGATCGTCAACGATTGGCTCGATCACGACTATATCGAGCGCTACACGGAGGGTTGGAGCAAGCTGCGCGAGCGTGCGCTGCAGTGGCCGCCGCAGCGCGCCGCCGAGGTGTGCGGCATCAGCGCCGACACGGTGCGCTCGCTCGCACGCGACTACGGCACGGCGCGCCCGGCGGCGATCCGCCTCAACTACGGCATGCAGCGTGTCCATGGCGGCGGTAACGCGACGCGCCTGGTTGCGATCCTGCCGTGTCTGATCGGTGCCTGGCGCGACGCGGCGGGCGGCATGCTGTTGTCGGCGTCGGGCTGGTTCAACCCGGTGCGCAACGACGCCGCACTGCAGCGCCCAGACTTGGGCGGACGGCTTCGGCCGCGCACGATCAACATGAGCACGATCGGAGACGCGTTGCTTCGCGAGACCGACGAGCTGCTTCCCGATGGCACGAAGTTCGGGCCGAAGATCGAAGCGCTGGTCGTTTACAACAGCAACCCCGTCGCCGTGGCGCCGGAGTCGCCCAAGGTGGTTCGAGGCTTTGCGCGCGAGGACCTGTTCACCGTCGTGCTCGAGCACTTCATGACCGATACCGCCGACCACGCGGACTATGTGCTGCCGGCGACGACGCAGCTCGAACACCTCGATCTGCACACCAGTTACGGCCACACCTACGCCCTCATCAACGAGGCGGCGGTGGCGCCGCTCGGCCAGGCGCGCCCGAACACGCAGATCTTCCGCGACCTGGCGCGTTACATGGGCTTTGACGAGCCGTGTTTTTCCGACAGCGACGAGATGCTGGCGCGCTGCGCCTTGAAGGACTCTGTGGACTTCGCGGCTTTGCGCGAGCGTGGCTGGGCCAAGCTGGATCTTCCCGACGCGCCTTTTTCGCATGGCGGGTTCGCCACCCCGAGCGGGAAATGCATCATCGATTCGCCTGTCTACGGCGTACCCGATCACGTGCCGAACTATGAGTCGGTGCGCAGCGCGCCGGTCCTGGCGCAGCGTTTTCCGCTGGCGATGATTTCACCTCCGGCACGCAGCTTCCTCAATTCAACGTTCGTCAACGTGAAGAGCCTGCGCGACATCGAGGCCGAACCGGTGCTCGAGATGCACGCCGCCGATGCGCGTGCGCGCGGTATCGAATCGGGCCAGCGTGTGCGCATCTTCAACGAGCGTGGCAGCACCCAGTGCACGGCGGTGATCAGCGCTCGGGCGCGCCCCGGCGTCGTGAACGGGATGGGAATCTGGTGGCGCAAGCTCGGTGTGGACGGGACGAACGTGAACGAGGTCACGCACCAGCGCCTCACCGACATCGGCCGTGCACCGAGTTTCTACGACTGCCTGGTCGAGGTGGCGCCGGTGGCCGAAACGGCCTCGTCGCACGCGGCGTCGTGAGCCGCTGGGCACGGGCGACGCGTGTGGCGATCCGAGTGGCGGGGGTGGGGGTGGCCGGCGCGGCGCTGCTCGCGCTCGGCGTGTGCGCAACATCGGGCTGCAGCACGCTCGGCTACTACGCGCAATCGATCAACGGCCACCTTGACCTGGTGCAACGCGCGCGTCCTGTCTCGGAGTGGCTTGCCGATGCGTCGACGCGGGTCGAGTTGAGGCGGCGTCTCGAGTTGAGTCAAGAGATTCGCGATTACGCGGTCAGCGAACTCGGGCTGCCTGACAACGCGAGCTACCGCCGCTACGCCGATCTGCAGCGTGGCGCCGCGGTGTGGAACGTCGTCGCCGCACCCGAGCTGAGCCTGACGTTGCAGACCTGGTGCTTTCCGGTCGTCGGCTGCGTCAGCTATCGCGGTTACTTCGACCGAGCCGGAGCCGACGCCTTTGCGGCGCAGTTACGTGGCGCCGGGCTCGAAGTCAGCGTGTACGGCGTGCCCGCCTACTCGACCCTGGGCAAGTTGCCGCTCGACGCGCTCGCCGACCCGTTGTTGAACACCTTCATCGACTATCCGGAGGGCGAGCTGGCCCGGCTCGTGTTTCATGAACTCGCGCACCAGGTCGCGTACGCCACAGACGATACGGTGTTCAATGAATCGTTCGCCGCGGCGGTCGAGCGGATCGGCGGTGCGCGCTGGCTGAGCCAACCGCAACGCAGCGTGGCGCGAGACGAATACGAGCGTCTCGAGGAACGTCGGAACCAGTTCCGCGCGCTGACGCAAACCTATCGCGAGCGCCTGCTCTCGATCTACGCCTCTGCACGCACCGATGCACAGAAGCGCGCGGCCAAGGCCGCGGCGATGGAGCAGCTGCGCGCCGACTACGAGCAGCTCAAGGCGCAAAGCTGGGCCGGGTATGCCGGATACGACAGCTGGTTCGCGCGCGCCAACAATGCATCATTCGGCGTGCTCGCGGCATACAGCGAACTCGTTCCGTCGTTCGAGCGCCTGTTCGAGCGCCAAGGGCGTGACTTTCAACGTTTCTACGGCGAGGTGCGCCGCCTTGCGGCGCTGCCGATGCCAGAGCGCCGCGCTGCACTGACCGCGACTTCGGGGGACTGACACCATGGCCGACATTCGAATCCACCGCAATCACAAGCTGGGTCTCGCCAAGGCTCGCGAAATCGCCTGGGCCTGGGCCGAAGACGTCGAAAAGCGCTTTGACATGGAATGCACCGTGCTCGAAGGCGACACCAGCGACACGGTCGAGTTTTCGCGCGCGGGCGCGAAGGGCACGTTGATCGTTGCCGCCGATCACTTCGATCTGACCGCGAAACTCGGCTTCCTGGTCGGCGCCTTCAGCAAGACGATCGAGGCCGAGATCGAAGCGAATCTGGATGCGCTGCTCGCCAAAGGGGCGAAGGCGACGGCAAAGCAGAGTACCGGAAAGTCGGCGAAGAAGTAACGTCAGGTGCGTCAGTTCCGCCGGGAAGTGAATTGATGCGTGGGCGCCAGGCGCCGCGGGTCTGCGCGCTGTGGCTCGCGCTGTCGGGATGCACGCCGACCCACGATTGGCGCGAAGTCCGCCCCGATGGCGCGGCGCTGAGCGCGCTTTTTCCTTGTCGCCCACAACAGCTTTCGCGCCGGGTCGACCTGGAGGGAGTGAATGTGCCGATGCAGGTGCACGTGTGCCGCAGCGGCGATGAGACGCTGGCGGTCGCGTTTGTCGATGTCGACAAGCCCGGGCAGGTGTCAGCCGTCATGCGATCGCTGCAGAGCGCAGCGAAGGCGAATTTTTCGGCCACCCAGATTCAAGCGTCGGGATTGCAGGTGCCCGGGATGACGCCGAATCCGAACGCAGCGCTCGTGTCAATGCGCGGAGCCTCGGCACAAGGCGAACCTGTCGCGGCGACCGCGGCGTTCTTCGTCCGGGGGTTGCGCGTCTACCAAGCCACCATATTCGGCACCCGCGTGGACCCGGAGGTGTTGCAGACCTTCATCGCCGGTTTGAAGTTGCAATGACATTGGTGGCACCCGTCGAAGCCACGCCCTTCATGACGCGACGCGTCGCCGTCACCGTATTTCTGAGCTTTGCCTTCGCCTACTTCTTTGCCGCGCTGCTGCGCGGGGTGACGGCGACGCTCGCACCCGTGTTCAGCGCGGAATTGGACTTGAGTTCGGCCGACCTGGGGTTGCTTGCTGGGGCCTATTTCCTCGGCTTCGCGGCAATGCAACTTCCCATGGGGAGTGCACTCGATAGGTTTGGACCGCGACGCGTTTTGTTGGGATTTCTTGGGCTCGCCGCTGCAGGCTGCATCGCTTTCGCGCTGGCGAGGAACTTCTTCGAACTGACCCTGGCGCGTGGTCTCATTGGTGTGGGTGTCTCCGCATGCCTGATGGCGCCGATGACGAGTTTTCGCAATGGCTTGCGCCCTGAGGCGCAAATTCGTGCCACGTCGTGGATGCTGATGACGGGAAGCCTGGGGATGGTCGCGTCCACCGTGCCGGTTCAGTGGTTGCTCGTGCACACGGGCTGGCGAGGCTTGTTTTGGTGCGTCGCGGTGGCGCTCGCGCTGGCCACGTTCGTGATCCGTGGCGTTGTCCCTGCGGACGCGCCCCGGCCGCGGTCGAATTCGGCGCCATCGGGCGGCTACGCCGAAGTGTTTCGGCATCGCACGTTCTTGCGCTTTGCGCCGATCGGCTTCTTTCAGTACGGCGGCATGATCGCGATCCAGTCGCTCTGGGCGGGTCCGTGGCTGGTGCAAGTCTGCGGCTGGACGCCTGAGGAATCGGCACGCGGCTTGTTTTCGATCAACGCCAGCATGTTGCTCTGCTTCATGGCCTGGGGTGCAGTCGTTCCGCGGCTCTATCGTCAGGGGTGGACCGCGCATCGGCTGATCGCGCTTGGCTTGCCGGCGAGCTTGTCGACTTTGTGGATCTCGATTGCGCTCGGCGCCGACGCGGCGGCCTGGGCCTGGCTGATCTTCTGCACGACAAGCACCTTCGGGTCCCTGTCGCAGCCTGCAGTGGGGCTGGCGTTTCCACCAGGGCTGGCAGGCCGCGCGCTGTCGGCATACAACCTCGTGGTGTTTGCGGGAGTGTTCGGGTTGCAGTGGGCGATCGGCCTGACGATCGATCTCCTGCGCGCGATGGGCTGGTCCACGATTGCCTCGTTCCAAGGTGCCTTCGCTGTGTTCGCGACGTGTTGCACGCTGGCCTACATCTGGTTCCTCGCTTTCGACGACGGCGTTCACCTGACGTCACGCCGGCGAAGTGCGTGAAGTGTCGATAATCGAGCCATGTCGGGATTGATGATCATTGCCCACGCGCCGTTGGCGTCATCGCTGAAGGCCGTTGCCGAGCATGCGTTCCCCGAATGCTCGGGCGCGATCGAAGCCCTGGACGTTTCCCCTGGCGACACGATCGAGGCTCTGGACGCGGCGGCACGGGCCATGTTGCAGCGCGTCCGAGGCCCGGATGCGCTCGTCCTGACCGATGTTTTCGGCGCGACGCCGTGCAATGTGGCGCAGCGCCTCGCCGACGGCCCCCACGTTCGAGTGATCGTCGGGGTGAACGTGCCGATGATCTGGCGTGCCTTGTGCTACGCCCATGAGCCGTTGGAATCGGTGGTCGGTCGCGCAGTGACCGGCGCGACGCAGGGAGTATTTCAAGTCGCTGAAACCGCCGCCGAAGACGTGACGCCGGACGCCGCGGCACGATGATCAAGACCAGCGTCACGATCTGCAACAAGCTTGGACTGCATGCGCGAGCGTCGGCCAAGCTCACCAAGTTGGCGAGCCGATTCCAGTGCGATGTTCATCTGACGCGCAAGGAGCGGCGCGTGAACGCGAAAAGCATCATGGGCGTGATGATGCTTGCAGCCGGATTGGGTAGCGAGATCGTCATCGAGGCGGAGGGTGCTGACGAGGCGGCGGCGATGAATGGCCTGTTGGCCTTGATCAACGACAAGTTCGGCGAAAGCGAATAGCGCATCGGCCGACCTTTCGGGCCGCCCCGAAGCGAGCCGCGATTGATGTCTTCAGGCAACCCGCGCGCCGCGGCTGGCGCTGCTAGCATCGGGCCATGAGCATCCAACTCTTTGGTCTGCCTGTGTCGCGCGGCGTGGCGATCGGCCGAGCGGTGCTGGTGGCGTCGAGCCGCGTCGATGTGGCGCACTATTTCATCGAAGCCGTGCGCGTCGAATCCGAAATATCGCGTCTGCGTCATGCGCGCGACACCGTGGCCGAAGAGTTGAGTTCGTTGCAACGCGCGCTGCCTGCGGATGCACCGGGCGAACTCTCGGCGTTGCTCGACGTGCACCTGATGCTCCTGCATGACGATACGCTCACGACGGCCACCAAACACTGGATCGAGGAGCGCCACTACAACGCCGAGTGGGCTCTGTCGGCGCAGCTCGAAGTCTTGGCACGCCAGTTCGACGAGATGGAGGACGACTACCTGCGTGATCGCAAGGCGGACCTGGAACAGGTCGTCGAGCGCATGCTGCGCGCCATGGTTGGAAGTGCCGCTCCTGACGCGGGGCGAAAAGAGGGTAGCGAATCGGGGGATTTCGGTGGCGACGGTCCGCTCGTGCTGGTGGCCAACGACGTCGCTCCGGCCGACATGCTGCAATTCAAGGGCAGCGTGTTCATCGGATTCGTCACCGATGTCGGCGGGCGAACCTCGCACACGGCCATCGTGGCGCGCAGCATGGACATTCCGGCGGTCGTCGGCGCGCGCGAAGCGAGCCGGATCATCAGGCAGGACGACTGGGTCGTGATCGACGGCGACGCCGGTGTCGTCATCGTCAATCCATCGCCCATCCTCCTCGAGGAGTACCGATTCCTGCAGCGCCAAAGCGACATGGAGCGAGAACGGCTGTCACGCCTTCGCTACACGCCGGCGGTGACGCTCGATGGCGAGCGCGTTGAGCTCCTGGCAAACATCGAGTTGCCGGCGGATGCCGGAGCGGCTCTTGCCGCCGGAGCGATGGG
>CAVZHI010000008.1:0-141664 GCA_963775015.1 uncultured beta proteobacterium
TGAACGCACGGCGTCTGCTGCGCGGCGGCTCATCGCTGGCTACACTGGCCCGCGCCACTTCGGACCTGGCCACTCCGCTGCAAGGGAATGCACCCGATGACCCGCGAAATCACCCCCGCCCTGCGCGCCGAACTCGCGCCCACAGGAACGTTGCGCGTCGCGCTGAACCTGTCGAACTTCCTGCTCGTCAACGCCGCGAGCGCGGCAGACGCCGAGCCGGCAGGAATCGCGCCCGACATCGGCCGCGAAGTCGCGCGGCGCCTCGGCGTGCCGGTGGCGTTCGTCAAGTTTGCGCAGCCCGGGTTGCTCGCCGCCGCAGTGTCCACCGGCACCTGGGATGTGGGCCTCATCGGCGCCGACCCATTGCGCGCGAGCGAGATCGCCTTCACGCCGGCGTACCTCGAGATTGAAGCGACCTACCTCGTCCCCGCGGGCTCACCGATTCAAAGCCTCGCCGATGTCGACCGCCCCGGCGTTCGCATTGCCGTGGGCGACAAGACCGCTTACGACATGTACCTGCGGCGCACGCTGCAACACGCGCAGCTGTGCCGTGCCGATGGCCTGGACGGATCGTTCGAACTCTTCGTTCGCGACCGGCTCGACGCGCTCGCCGGCTTGAAGCCAAGGCTTGTCGCGGATCAGCAGAAACTCCCCGGTTCGCGCCTGTTGGACGGTCGATTCACCGCGATCCAACAGGCGATCGGCACGCCGATTCAGCGCAGCACTGCTGCGGCGTATCTGCGCGAGTTCGTCGCGCAGATCCGCACCGGGCTCGTCGCGCAATTGATCGAGAAACACGCAGTGCGCGGCGTGTCGGTTGCGCCGCCCGCGGCTTGAGTGAAGTGCGTGTCACCGCGCTCGGGGCACGGCGCGCGGGTTGCTCAGACGACGGTCGACGCCAACAGCGAATGCAGGCGCCAGGTGGCCGCGCCAAGCCCCAGGGCACAGATCAGCAACGCCGCCGCCAGCACGTGCAGGAGTCTGCCGCGCCGCGCCGCAGCGGCGCCGTGCAGGACGACGCTGTCGCGAACGAGTCGCGCGCCCGGCGGCGGGAACCGGCCGGCACCGCGCACGTGGTTGCCGATGCGCCAGAGCCACATGCCGACGAGCAGCACCAGAACCACCAGCGCCGCACTGCTTGCCGACAGTACGAATGCGAGCTGCTCCTTCAGCGACTGCGCGTCGCTGCCGTACAGGCTGCGGACTTCGCGAAACCAGCGCTGCAGCGCCCACAGCGCGAGCGCGCCGAATGCGAGCGTGAGCAGCACGACCGCGAGCGCCTGACGGCGGCGCTGCGGATCGGCGCGCTGGATCTCCATGGGGCGAACCGGTGGACGCAGCGGCACCGCCCCAGCGAGCTTCAGTTGCCCAGGCCTTTGGCGATCTTGTCGATCCCCACCTGGGCGCACGCCGAGTCCTTGTCGCCGCCGGGGGCGCCCGAGATGCCGATGGCACCGACGAGTTCCTTGCCGGCGAACAGCGGCAGGCCGCCTTCGAGCGGGCTGATGTGGTCAAGCAGCATGAATCCCGCCAGACCCGGCTGCGGCCGCTTGCCGAGTTCCACCGACGGTTGGCGGATCGTGAACGCGGTGTACGCCTTGCGGTAGCTGTTCTCCACCGTGTGCGGGTTCACGCCGTCGTCGCTCAGCACGACCGAGGTGCGTGCATGGCGGTTCAGCACGGTGATCGTCACCTTGTAGCCGTCGGCGCGGCAGCGCTCGAGCGCGGCGCTGGCGAGTTCGAGCGCGGCGTTCACCGAGATGCTGCGCTCGGTGATCAATGCCTGGGCGCCGGCGTGGGTGCAGGCGAGGGCGCTGAGTGTGGCCAGGGCGAGTCGTCGTTTCATGTTCATCGATCCTCCGGGTGAAAGGGCGCAGTGTACGCAGCGCGTGGTCGGCTCATGCACACCCCGCTCATGGGCTCGCAGCAAAGAAACGCAGCAGCTCCTGCGCGAGCCAGGCGGGTTGCTCTTCGGGGATGAAGTGGCCGCAGTCGGGGATGGCCCCGCCTTGCACGTTGTCGGCGATCAGGCGCAGCGATTCGAGCGGCTCTTCCGCGCGCCCGCGCGCCTCGGTGCGCGCGCCGCCGAGCGCGAGCACGGGCATCGTCAGGCGAAATCCGGACTCGAGGGTCGTGCGGTTGTCGGCGGCGTCGACGAGCATGTTGCGGTAGTAGGCAAAGCCGGCGCGCAGTGCGCCCAACTGGCTGTAGCAGCGGACATATTCGTCGACGTCGGCGGGCCCGATCGCGCCGCGCTGCCAGCTGAACGCCTCATAGAACCAGCTCAGGTACTCGCGTTCGCGCCCCTGCACCAGCGCTTCGGGAAGATCGGGCGTCATGTGGAATGCGTGGTGCCAGCGTTTTCCCCCTTGCGACATGTCGGGCCCGATGCCGGGAACCGTCACGTCGAGCAGCGTCAGGGTGCGCACCTGCGTCGGGTTCGCACGCGCCAGCGCAAACGCGGTCGGGCCGCCCCAGTCGTGGCCGACGAGATGAAAGCGCCCGAGCTGCAACTGTTCGCACATCTCGAGCAGGTCCAGCGCGAGCGTCTTCTTGTCGTAGCCGTCGGCGGGCCGCGAGCTGTCGCCAAGCCCCGGCAGGTCGGGGGCGATCAGGCGGTATTCGGAGCTCAGGAGCGGAATCAACTTGCGCCACTCGTGCCAGGTTTGGGGCCAGCCGTGCAGCAGGAGAACCGGCGTGCCCTCGCCGGCGGTCGCGACGTGCATTGAAAGGCGCTTCAGGCGCAGCGTCTGGTGCTCGATCTGCATCGGTTGATGTCCTTCTTTTTCTCTTCATTCGCTCATGTCGCGGCCGGACTCGGCCCGTCGAAGTCGCTGCGTGCGCCGCGGTGCCGCGCGTAGATGCGCCGCACCCAGTCGGCGCCCGGATGCTTTGCGTAGCGCTCGATCAGCGCCTGGAACGCAGGCGCGACGGGCTGTGGGCACGCCATCGGCGAATTCTCCGGCCTGACGAACACGGCGAGCGTCGACGCCGCGGTCAGGTCGGCGATGCTGAACGCGTCGCCGCACAGATAACCGGTCGATGCAGTGCGAGTCGCGACGAAGTCGAACGCCTCTGCCGCCGCGCGGTGCCCATCCTGCACCGACTCGGGCCCGGTGATGCCGTTGCCCTTGCGCACCAGCGGCGCGGCGAACGGCACGGCGCACGCGTAGGCCCAGCGCTTCAGCGCCGGCGCGCCGTCGGCAAAGACGCGCGCGAACATGCTCGGCTGCTGCAGCAGCGCGTCGAGCACGGTGCGGCGCATGCGCGGCGTGAGGTCGCTGTCAAACCAATGCTGGATGCGCAGCGCCTCGGCGCGCTGCGCCGGATCGGCGGGCAGCAGCGGCGGACTCGGGTACTTCGCTTCGAGCCACTCGATGATTCGCGCCGAGCCGTCGAGCGCCGTTCCTTCGTGCAGCAGCACGGGGGTTTCGCTGCGCCCGGTGAGGCGTTTCACGACGCCCAGGTGCGGCCCGGGCAGCAGGCTGCGGCGGCGGTGCGGAATGCGCTTCAGGTCGAGCGCCCAGCGCGCTTTTTCGTTGTACGGCGAGTGGCGGAACTGCAAGAGCTCGAGCATGACGCCTCCAGGAACGACTCAAGGCCTGGCAGTATCGGCGCGAACACGGCAAGCGGTGCGGCGCAAGGGGTATGGACCATGCGACTCGGAAATAGTGTTTGGGGCCGAGGGCACAATCAAGCTCGACACGCGAGTGTCGTCATCAATCCCCGGCGCCGCACGATCGGCCCTCACACCCGGACGGTTCCATGCTGCACCTGCACTACTACCCCGGCAATGCCAGCCTCACGCCGCACATGCTTCTCGAAGAGCTCGGCGTGCCCTACCGGCTCGAACTCGTCGACCGGACGACGGGCGCACACAAGTCCCCCGAATACCTGAAGTTGAATCCGAATGGGCTGATTCCGGTGCTCGTCGATGGCGACCTGGTGCTCTACGAGACGGCCGCCGTGTGCCTGCACCTCGTCGATACGCACCCGCAGGCGGGCCTGGCGCCGGCACTGGGAACGCCGGAGCGCGCGCACTTCTACAAACGCTTGGTGTGGCTCACGAACACGATGCAAGCGATGCTGATTCACTACTTCTATCCGGAGCGGTTGGTCGACGCGGGCGACGCCGCGGCGGCCGCGCAGGTCAAGTCGCACGCCGAAGTGTTGGTGGGCGGAATGCTCGACCAACTCGACGCCGAACTCGCCGCGCACCACAAGCCGTGGCTGCTGGGTGCGCAGTACAGCACGGTCGACCCCTACGCGACGATGCTGTGCCGCTGGACACGTGGCTTCAAGCGGCCGGCGCGCAGCCTGCCGCATCTCGCACCCTACCTCGAGCGCGTGCTTGCGCGGCCGGCGGTGCAGCGCGCCTTGGTGCAAGAGGGTCTGGCTCGGCCCTGGGTTTGAGACTTTATTGCCCCCGAGAACGCGGGGCGCATGCGACGCAGGGCGTAGGCAAAGCAGCGTCAGCCCGGAACAATGGCGGGGTCTTGCTCAGTTCCGGGAGAAAAGCCATGTCAACGATCCACGTTTCAAGCCACTACGCCGCCGCTGGCGCGATCGAACACGCTGTGCGGGCATTTGCCGCCGAGCTCAATCAGTTCGTGCGCGCACTCGTCAGCCCGAAAACGATCATCAATGAAGTGCTGCAGATGCATGCCATGCAGCTGACTCAACCCACCCGGGCGCGTCGATTGCGCCGCCAGGCCGCACGCATCGGGCTGTGCTGATTCCAGAGTGAGCCTGGGGGCGCGCCACTGCGCTGCGTCAAGCGGTGTCGATGCGCCGCGCCCAGTGCTCGGTCAGCGGCGTGACCGGTTTCGCGCAGCGTCGCTCGTTCAGCAACGCTTTGCCCACTCCTCGGTCACGCCCTCCTGAGGCGGCGCCCAGCAGAGTTTGATCGATCAGGTCGCGCTGCGCGTGGCTGCCGCCAAAACGATGCGCAAATGCGCGCAAAGGCAGCAGGCGGTCGATGCACTGGCGCATGCGCCCGAGCGAAAAATCGACGAGCGCGAGCATCAAGGGCAATCCCACGTCGGCCGCCATCGCGCGGTTGTCGGGTGCGCCCTCGGGATTGCCTTGCGCGGCGCGCTCGGCCGCTGCGTGAAGCAGTTTTCCGGCACGCGCCGAGTCGCCGGCGCCGATCAGAGCGAGCAACGCGTGCGCGTCGTTGAACGCATAGTGGCCGGCGTGCTGCACCGGGTCTGCCCACGCCGCGGCCAATGCGGTCCAGCGCGCGCCGACGTCGGCGCCCAGGAGCTGCAGGCGCCAGAGCAGCGCCGCGCCGTCGAGCCATTGCAGGTTCACCGTCGCGGCACCGCCGCCGATGTGTTCGTCGTAGAGCTTCAGCGCGGCGTCGGTGTCGAGCGCCTCCAGACGGAACAGCGCCAGGTGCCACCAGTTGTGCACCGAGAGTCCGTTGTCGACGGCCCAATCGGCGTGGCGATCGGTCAGCCAGGCCACCCCTTCCTCGTGACGACCCTGCATTTCCATGACATGCGTGACGGCGTGAATCGCCCACGGCACCTTCGCCGTACCGGCCACCGCGCGCCGACCCGCCGCTTCGGCCTGCGGATAGAGGTTGCACTCTTCGAGGCCGAACGCGTACATGCCGAGCACGTAGGGGTGCAGCGGGTCGTCGTCGGGCCAATCGGGCAGGACGCGCGCGACGCGGCCGCGCAAGTTGCGCGCGTCGCCGCGATAGAAGTCGAACAGGTGCGCGCAAATCAGCGCGAGCATGTCGCGTGGGCATTCGCGCAGCAGGGCGTCCCACAACACGCTCGCGTCGCGCCAGCGCCCGGCGAGCGCGAGTTCGGCGGCGGCGAAGTGCGCCCGTTCGCGCTCGTTCGCGTGCGCCAGCTGCGGCCGCGCCGCGTTCAGCGCGCTGCGCGCCTGCGGCAACAGGGCGGGCTCGGTGAGCGTGCAGATGAAGTCGCACTTCGCTGCCGCCGCCAGGCTCCACGCCGGGTCGGCGGCGAGCGCGGCGTCGAGATCGGCGAGCGGGTCGCCGAAGAACGAGACCATGCGCCACAGGGCGGTCTCGAACGAATCGAGCGCGGTGCGCGAGCCGGTGCTGACGGGGCAGTCGCGAGCGTCGTTCATGCGGGGCCTCCTGCGTTGCGCTGTCGGGGTGCGAAGTGGGAGCGGGGCGGTGTGAGGTGGTGGTGCGGGCGGTGGATCCCGGCCCCGTGTCGAGCACGGGGTGGCACTTGCGCCGGGATGACGGTGCAGATGTGTCGAGGCCCAGCGGGATTCAGGCTGGTATCACCTGCGGCCACGCGCGCTGCGCCGGCCGCATGCGCTCCCAGGCGCGCGACAGTTGCAACACGCCCAGATCGTCAAAGCGCTTGCCGATGATTTGCAGGCCGATCGGCAGGCCGCCTGCCGTGTAGCCGCAGTTGATGCTCGCCGCGGGTTGCTCGCTCATGTTGAACGGCAGCGTGAAGGCGATGTGTTCGAAGGGGCGCGCCGGGTCGTTCGTCGGGCACGGCAGTTCGGCTGGGTAGGCGGGGATCGGCGCGGTCGGCGACAGCACGTAGTCGAAAGGCGCACACGCGACGACCGCCGCTTCGCGCATCGCGCCCATCTGGCTGTAGCCGCGGAATACCTGCGCGCCGCTCAACCCTTCGCCGCCGCGTGCCCATTCGAAGATGAACGGCAGGACGCGTGCGCGGCGCGCTTCGGGCAGCGCGGCGATGTCGATCCAGGCGCGGCAACGCCAGAACTGGTCCATGCCTTCGGCCATGGCGCGGTTCATGAACGGCGGGATCGGCGTCACCACCGCCCCCGCCGCCTCGAAGGCGCGCGCCGCGGCGTGCACCGCGGCAGCGACCTCGGGCTCGACCGCGAAGCCCCAGCCGGCGTCCATCATGAGGCCGATCTTCAAGCCCTTCACATCGCGCTCGAGCTGTCCCCAGGCGATGTCTTGCCACGGCAGGCTCATCGTGTCGCGCGCATCGGCCTGGCTCAGCACCGCCATCAACGCCGCCGAGTCGGCGACGCTGCGCGTCATCGGCCCGGCGACTCTTCCCGCGTAGGGCGGGTAGATGGGGATGCGGCCGAGGCTCGGCTTCAAGGTGAAGATGCCGCACCAGCCGGCCGGCAAGCGCACGGAGCCTCCGATGTCGGTGCCGACGTGCAACGGCCCGTAGCCCGCCGCCGCTGCCGCCGCCGCGCCGCTGCTGCTGCCGCCCGGGTTGCGCGTCACGTCCCAGGGGTTGCGCGTGAGGGGATGAAAGCTCGACAGGCCCGAGGACAACATGCCATAGTCGGGCATCGTCGTCTTGCAAAGGATCACCGCGCCGGCTTCGCGCAACCGCGCCGAGGGCGGTGCGTCGTGCGCTGCAGGCGTCAACTCGGTTGCCGCCGTGCCGAGCGGCATCGGCACGCCGCGCGTCGCGATGTTCTCCTTGATCGTCACCGGCACGCCATCGAGCGCCGACAGCGGCGTGCCCGCGAGCCAGCGCGCCTGCGACGCCTCGGCCATCGTCAGCGTCGCGTCGCCATCGAGCGCGTAGGTCGCGTGCAGGTGCGGCTCGCACGCGGCGATGTGCTTGAGCACGTCGCGCGCCACTTCGACAGGCGAGAGGCTGCGGGCGCGGTAGGCGGCGTGCAATTGCGCCGCGGTCATGGCGATCGTCGAGGTCATGGGGTGCTGGTGCGTGGCGAGCCGGGAGGGGCCGCGGCTACTCTAGCAGGCGGAACTGTGGATTCGCGCGTGCCGTTCAGCGCACACGCCGGCCGCCTACGCGCGGCTCAGCGCGTTTTCGCTGACAAACAGATTGCGCGAACGAAACGCCACGGGACTCTCGAGGATCAGCACCGCACGCAGCGCCGCGAGATTGGAGGCGAACCAGGGGCGGTGAAGCTTGCGCGAATCTGCCATCGCCCAGGCAGGCACCGGCAGAGCGTTCGCGCACGCCAGATGCTCGGCCGTTGCACCGAGATAGGCATCCTGGACACGCCCCGATTCACCGAGACGCGCTGCGAGCAACTCCGGGACCGGCAGCAGCGCTGCCGCGCTCGGCGATGCCTTGAATTGATCCAGGAAGTTGGCCAGGCACCGGTCGAACGAGTCGCCTTGCGCGGCAAGCTGAGCCACCTCGGCGAGTGTTGTCGGTCTCATATCTTGCCCTCGTCGAACAGGCCCTCCACCAGATAGCGTGTCTTCACCGAAGTGCGTTGCGGGGGGTAGTACTGCGCAACAAGATCGAGAACTTCCCTTGCGCTCTTCAGTTGCAGATGGCGGATGAGGAAAACGATATCGGCGATGTCCGACGGCTCGTCGGCTGTCCCGCCGATGCGCGCCGCCATGCACTTCATCGCCAGCAGGTATTCGGGGACCGGCATGCTCAGGCGCAGGTGCGCGAACTGCGGCAGGTTCTGCGCGGTCGTTTCATGCCGGGCGGAAACGAACCCCTTGACCCCATCGTTCAGCCAGTCGACGGGCAAATTCAACTCCGATCCGAGTTGCTGCGCGAGTTCACGCACTGTCTGCGCCGGCTGAAACAGCGCGTCCACGTCCTTCGTCGTCACGCGAGCGGCGAATGCAAGGACCATGGCAGCGCCACCGAACACGCACACTTCGCCGGTGATGCCCTGCGCGCCGAGCTTGTCGGAAAGGGCCTGCAAGCCGCAAAGGATGACCTCGCGAGTCAGTGTCGAACCGGTGTGGCTGTCGTCCGCGCTCATGCGCAGCGAGGTTACCGCAGACCCAGGCGCGGCGCCACCGTGGCGTGCGCCGGCGGTTCCTTCAGAGCCGCATTTCCAGCCGCAGCGCGACGCTCATGTCGGTGCGACCGGTGCTCGTCACGCTCTGCGTTTGTGTGCCGTCGAGGATCGTCGAGTTGGAGACGCTGTCGCGCGGCACGGCGTTGCTGAGCGACAACCGCAGGCGCGTCGCTGCGTCGAATTGCCACAGCAGGTAGGCGTCGAGCACGTTCTTCGCGCCCAGCTCCTGGCTTTGCAGATCGGTCAGCTGGGTGCGGTAGCCGGGCGTGAGCGCCAGACTCGCGCCGAGTGTCGCCGGTGTTCCCGGAAAGCGGTAATCGCCGCCGAAGTTGGCGAGCAATCGTGGCTGCTGATCGATGCGGTTGTCGGGGCCGGGGACCGCGTCGACGCGCGAGTTGTACAGGCTCAGGTTCGCGCGCAGGTTCACGCCGGGCGCCTGCGCGATGAGTTCGGTGAGCTTGAACTTGGCGTCGAACTCGAAGCCTTGCGTCGTTGCGTCGCCCAGGTTCGTCGGCCGCGATACCCAGCGCAGAACCGTCGCCCACGCGACATCTTCCTCGGTCCGCACATTGCGGATCAGATCCCGAATGCGCCGGTAGAACAGGTTCACCGAGGCGACGCCGCCGTTGCCGAAGTAGTGCTCGAACGCAAGGTCGACGCCGTTCGCGCGCTCCGGGCGCAGGCCCGGGTTACCGGCGGTGTCGGGCGTGGACGCGCTGTTCGCTCCCGGCGGCGGATTGATCGTGCTGAATCGCGGCACTGCGACGAGTTGCTGCAACGTCGGCGCGCGGTAACTTTGCGTCAGGCTCAGGCGCAGTTGATCGCGCTGCGGCGCATTCACGCGCCACACGAGGTGCGCGAGCGGCGAAATCACGCGGCTCGTGCTGCGCACGCCCGCGCCGGACAACTCGCCCAAGGTAGCGATTTGCTCGGCGCGCAGCCCCGCATTCGCCGACCAGTTCGGCGCCGGCTCCCATTCGTCCTGGATATACAGCGCATGGCGCAGCGTCGAGGCGCGGATGTCGTCGCCGAAGTCGCCGCTCTGCGCGACGCCGTTGAGCAGCGTGCTCGCGCTCTCGGTCCGCGCCGCGCGCTCGCTCTCCCAGCCGCCGACGAGGCTGTGGCTGTCGGCGAGCAGGTGCAGCAACTTGCCGCTCAGCGACCCCGAGGTGTCGCGCAAGGCGGTGTTCGAGTCCTGCGTGAACACGCCCGTACCGGCACCGTCGAACTGCTGTGTCTGGGACCGCGCCGTCTGCGCGAAACGGCCGACGCTGGCGCGCAGTTCGAAGCGTGTCGGCTCGTCGATGCGCCGGTTCAGCTGCACCGTCAGACGCTTCGAGTCGTAATCCAACGCGCCGTTGCCGGTGCTGGTGGCGTAGGGCACGACCGTCGTGCCGCCGCTTTGCGTGAGCGTATTGCTCGTGATGCTCTTGCCGTTGCTGTGGGTCCAGAACGGCTGCAGCGAGAGAAACTCGCCCGGTGTGCCCAGGCGCCAGCGCAGTTGCGAGCTGAGCATGAAGTTCTGCCGTTGGCCGAAGCTGGTTTCCTCGCCGCTGTGGTCGAGCACCGGCGTCGGGTTGCCGGCGTCGGTGTAGACGCGCTGCGTTGCCGTGTCGGTGCGGCTGCGGCCGTCGCGCACGCCGAGCGTCAGGTTGTACGTGCCGGCTTCGCTGAAGGAGTCATTGCGTGTCCATGACGCGCCCGGCGACGCATGACCGCGCTCGACGCCGACGCCGGCGCGCACGTCGTTGCGGAGCTTGCGCAGCGGTTCGCGCAGCACGATGTTGATCGTACCGGCGACGGCGCGTGTTCCGGTCTCGGCGGTCGGTGCGCGGAACAGCTCGATGCGTTCCACCAGTTCCGGGTCCAGCTGGTCGATCGAAAAACCGCGCGGCGCGCGCTGCCCGTCGATCAGGATCTGCGTATAGCCGTTGCCCATGCCGCGCATGCGCAGGTCGCCGCCGCGCCCGGGCCGGCCGCCTTGGCTGACGCCGGGCAGACGCCGCAGCACGTCGCCGAGCGTGGAATCTCCGTACTGCTCGATTTCTTCGCGGCCGATGACGATCTTCGCCGCCGTCGACTGGCGCCGCTCCTCGGTCGGATTGGCGCGCGTCGCCTCGATCTCGACGCGCTCCAGCGTCGTCGCGGGCGGCGCTGCGCGTGGCGCCGCTCGCGGTGCAGAGGCCGCGCTGCCCGGGGCGGCAGCGGAAGCGGCGGCAGACGGAGCCGGAGCTGACGCAGCAGCGCCTGGGGCCGGGGCCGCAGGCGTGGCCTCCTGGGCAACGCCGCCGCCGGCCGCGAGGCTCACTGCCAGCGCAAGATATGGAACGAGGCGCAAGCAGGTGAACCGGCAGCCGCTGCGTCAGAGGATGGGGCGCGCGGCAGCTACCAGCTCATGGCACTCAAGTCGTTCGCAAAAATCGGCGAGTTGCTCCACACGCCTTTCAACCCTTTTTTGCTCACCGCCACCTGCGCCGGGTTGAAGATGTACGCGTTCACCGCGTCGGCCGTGAGCATCTTCTGCAGGTCGCCGAAAAGTTTGGTGCGCTCCTTGGCGTTGCCTTCGGTCGCGTACTTCGCCGCGAGGTCGCGAAACGCCTTGCTGTCGTAGCCCCAGTAGTAGCCGGTGTTCGTGTACTGCATGAAGTCGAGCGGCTCGACATGGTTGATCACGGTCAGGTCGAAATTGCCCTTGAACGGTCCACTCAGCCACTGCGCCCATTCGACGTTTTCGATCTTCGCGTTGATGCCGACTTTGGCGAGTTGCGCGGCGAGCACTTCGCCGCCCTTGCGCGCGTATTGCGGCGGCGGCAGCGTCAGCGTCACGTCGAGCGGCGTCGCGACGCCGGCTTCTTTCAGCAGCGCTTTCGCCTTCTCCGGGTTGTAGGCGTAGACGCTCGTCAGATCGACATAACCCGCGTCGGTGGGTGCCATGTGCGAGCCGATCGGCGCCGCCAGGCCCTCCAGCACACCGTCGATGAAGGCCTTGCGGTCGATCGCGTGCATCAGGGCGCGGCGCACGCGAACGTCGTCAAAAGGCTTTTTCTTGTTGTTGATCGTCATGATGCCTTTGCCGGCGGTGCTGCCGATCACCACGGTAAAGCGCTTGTCAGCCTGGAACTGCTTGAGACTTTGCACCGCGCCCAGACGCGGCATCGCGTCGACGTCGCCGGCGAGCAGCGCCGCGGCATGCGCCGCGGGGTCGTTGATGAAGCGGAACGTCACCTTGTTCAGCTTGATGGCCGCGGCGTCGCGAAACCCCGGCCATTTGGTGAGCGTGACCGAGCTGCCCTTTTTCCAATCGGTGAGCGTGTAGGGGCCCGTGCCGACCGGCTTGGTCGCCGCGGAGTCGACGCTCTTCGGGTCCAGGATCACAGCCGTGTTCTCGCCCATGCGGAACAGGAAGTTGCCGTCGGCGCTGTTCAGCACCACGATCACGGTGTGCGCATCGGGCGTGCTGACGCTGCTGATGTTGTCGAACACGGCCTTCTTCGCCTTGTTCGTCGACTTCTCGTCTTTGGCGCGTTCGAAGCTGAACTTGACGTCGCTCGAGTCGAACGCCTCGCCGTCGCTGAACTTCACGCCCTTGCGCAACTTGAAGGTGTAGGTCTTGCCGTCGGGGTCCATGCTCCAGCTCTCGGCGAGCAGCGGCGTGACGGCGCCGTTCATGTTGATCTTCGTCAGACCTTCCAGGATGTTGTAGTGCACGATCTCGCCGATCGCCGCCGCCGGCGCGGTCGTCGGGTCCAGGCTCGTCGGCTCCAGAACCATGGCGAGAACAGCGCTGTCTTTGCGCGCCTGGCTGTTCGCCGTGAACGGCAGCGCGGCGAGCAGCAACGCGGCGATCAGTGTGTTCGTCTTCATGCATCGTCTCCTTCGCTTGGGGTTTGCACCATCATCATCATCACCTGTTCCGCGACATGGCACGCTGCGTGGTGCCCGGGCGCCACGGCGCGCAGTGCCGGAGCTTCGCTGACGCAACGCGCCTGACGGTGCGCGCAGCGCGGCGCAAACGGGCAACCCGTCGTCGCGGATTCGATGTCAACCCCGACTCTACTGGATGGCGCCGCCGCCGCAGCAGTCCGCGCCCGGGCCGCACCGGCGCCGACGCGAGTCTGCAACGCCGCGGCGAGCAACGCCCGCGTGTAAGGGTGCGCTGCGGCGCGGAACAGCGTCTCGCTCGTGCCTTGCTCGACGACTCGTCCGGCGTACATCACGATGACTTCGTCGCACACATGGTCGATCACCGCGAGGTCGTGGCTGATGAGCAGGTAGGTCACGCCGAACTGGTCTTGCAAGTCCTGCAACAGGTTCAGCACCTGCGCCTGCACCGAGACGTCGAGCGCGCTCACCGGCTCGTCGGCGACGATCAGCTTCGGCTTCGTGATCAGCGCGCGCGCGATCGCGATGCGCTGGCGCTGCCCGCCGGAAAATTCATGCGGATACTTGTCGGCGTCGCTCGCGCGCAGGCCCACCGCGTCGAGCATCGCCGCGACCTGCTCGGATTGCTGCGCAGCAGAGCTCGCGTCGAACAAGGGTTCGGCGACGATGCGCGCGACGCGCTGGCGCGGGTCGAGCGAGCCGTAAGGGTCCTGGAACACCATCTGGAAATCGCGCCGCGCCTGGCGCAGTTCGGCCGCGCCGAGCTGGTTCAGATTCTGGCCGAGGAACCTGACCTGGCCCGACGTCGGCGGCTCGAGTGCCATCGCGATCCGCGCCAGCGTCGACTTGCCCGAGCCCGATTCGCCGACGACCCCCAGGTTGCGCCCGGCGTGCACGGCCAGGCTCACCCCGGCCAAGGCGTGCACGACAGGCGCGCGCTGCCAGAGTGCTTCGCGCGGCAGGCGGTAGTCGCGCCGGATCGCGAGCATCTCGAGCAGTGGCGCCGAAGCGCCCGCAGCGGCCCGCCGATGGCCGGGGGTCGAGCGGTCGCCTGGATCGGTCAGCGGCGTGGGCAGCATGCGAAGCGCATCACCTCGCCGCTATCCCGGCGCGACGGTCTGGCATCGGCGGCGACGCGCGGAATAGGTTGAGCTCTCCAATTCCGGACCAAATTGCTGCAGAGCAACAAAAGTGCTTGCAAATCCTTTTCAGCCCCCTAGAATGGCGCCATGTTGCAATGCAGCAATCCAGTTCTCTGAAGTTCATCCCTCAACCCCTCGATTGGAGTTTCACCACCATGTTTACCCCCGAACAAGTCATCGCCGCCCAGAAACGCAACGTCGAAGCCATTCTCGGCCTGAGCCAGAAGGCCTTCGAAAGCGTCGAAAAAGTCGTCGCCCTGAACCTGCAGACCACGCGTGCGACGCTCGACGAAACGCGCGAAATGATGCTCAGCACGAAGGACCCGAAGGCGATGTTCAGCGCCCAAGGCGAGCTGCTCCAGCCGGTGGTCGAAAAGGCCACCGCCTACGGCCGTGAGCTGTACCAGATCGCCGCCGAAGCGAACGCTGAGCTGAACAAGGCTGCCGAAGACAACGTCGTCCAGGCGCGCCAGCAAGTCCAGTCGTTCGTCGAAGGCGCAGTGAAGAACGCACCGGTCGGCAGCGAAAACATCGTCAACCTGTTCAAGACGAGCCTGCTCGCCGCGAACCAGGCTTTCGACGGCGTGCAGCGCCTGGCCAAGCAAGCGAGCGAGACGGTCGAGGCGAACGTCAGCGCTGTTGCCGCCAAGGTCGTCAAGGCAGCGCCGGCCAAAGCCAAGCGCTGATAAGAGACCCGCTCGCTTTCGGGCGGAGCAGCGATACACCCGCTTTCGGGCGGGCGACCGTCATCCCGGCGCAAGCCGGGATCCACCGCCGGCCGCCCACTGTGCGCCTGTGGCGGAACCCTGGATCCCGGCCTGCGCCGGGATGATTCATTTCAAGCCCCTACAAGGTCTCGGTCGGGTCGAAATCCAGCTCGACTTTCGCGCCGTTCGGGTCCAGGCAGAACAATTGCCACGTTCCCGCGCCGCGCTGTTGGCGCAAGTCGTACTTCAGGCCGCGCGCGTCGAAGCGCGCCTTCACGTCTTTCAGCCCCTTGGCGGAGAACGCCATGTGGTCGATCACGCCGGCGCGCTGCGCGGGCATTGCCCGGTCGCTGTAAACATGCAGCACGGCCTTGCCGTCCGCGTAAAGCCATTCCCCCGGAAACCCGAGATCGGGCCGGTACCCTTTTTCCATGCCAAGCAGGCCGACGTAAAAGTCGAGCGTGCGCTCGATGTCTTCTGCGATCACGGTGAAGTGGTTCATGCCGACGATCATGCGGGGCTCCTGGGGTAGCTCAGTTCAAGGCAACAAGACGACGCTGCCGACTGTGGCGCGCGCCTCGATTCGCTCGTGCGCCTGCGCCGCAGCGTTGCAGCGCGAAGCGCTCGATCAGCGGCGCGCGCAAGGTGCCTGCGGCAAGAGCGTCCCAAACGCGCCCGGCGCGCTCGGCGAGTTGCTGCGCCGTCGCGACATAGTGGAACACGACCGGGCGCGAAAACGTCGCCGACTTGTGGTTCAGCCATTCCGGCGCGATCGCGCTCAGCATGCCACTCGCCTGACCCAGGCTGATCCAGTGGCCGCACAGCGCAAGCGCTTCCATGTTCTGCTCGCGCGCCGCTTCGCCCAGGCCGTCGACGATGACGTCGGCGCCGCCGCAGAGGCGCTGCACGGCGTCGGCAAAGCGGTAGTCGCGCGTCACGATCACATGTTCGCAGCCGAACTCGCGCGCGACCGCGCTTTTTCTTCGCTCGACACCGTGCCGATCACCGTCGCGCCGAGTGCACGCGCCCATGAACAGAGCAACAGCCCGACGCCGCCTGCCGCCGCGTGCACGAGCAGGCGCGTGCCGCGCTGCACATGGCCGAGGTCGCGCAACAGGTAGTCGGCGGTCACGCCCTTGAGCAGCAGCGCTGCGGCGGTTGCGTCTTCCACATGCGGCGGCAAGCGCAAGACGCGATCCGCGGCAGCGGTACGCACGCTGCAATACGCGCCGGGTATCGGGCTCAGGTACACGACGCGGTCACCGGGAAGAATTCCGCTCACGCCATCGCCCACGTCGAGCACGGTTCCGGCCGCCTCCATGCCGAGCACGCCCGGCCCGCTGCCCAGCGGCAACATCGCCGGGATGAAACCGCTGCGCAAATAGATGTCGAGGTAGTTGACGCCGATCGCGCGTTGTTCGATTCGCACTTCGCCGGGTCCGGGCGGCAAGGCCTCGCCGGCAAAGGGTTCGAGAACGCCCGGGCCGCCATACGCCGTTTGGCGCACCTGGCGCGACGGCATCGGCAATCCTCCAGCGCGCGGCTCACGTGGCGCGTGGCTCGCGTCGCGTCGCGCACCCGGCCGCGGGCCCTGGCGCAAATGGCGTCGCAAGTTCTCGAACCCGGCCTCGTAAACGCCTTGCGCGACGAGGTCACGCAATTCGCGCTCGCGCCCGGGGGGCGTTGCAAACGTCGATTCCCAATGCCAGAAGGTTCGGTTCCCGTCGGTGACTCGTTTCAGCGTCACCGTCGCCACATAGCGTTGCAGCGGGATCGTCGCCTCGACGATGCAGTAGGTGCTCTTGAAGTCGCTGTCCGACAGCGTCAGCAGTTGTTCGCGAACCCGGTTTCCGTCTTGCAGCGTGAAGTTGCGGATGCACCCCACCTGCGTCGGCGCCTCGCCGCCTTCGATGCGGCTCGTCTGCACCACGTCGTGCCACTGGTCATGGCTGTTGAAATCGCGCAGGATCGCCCAGACGCGCTCGATCGGAGCCTCGATGACGGTCGAGCGCGCGACACGCTGCAGCATCTCAGTGGCTCCACCACGCTTCGCGCGCCCCTTGACGCACGAAATTGTCGGGTGCGAAAGGCTGACTTCGGCCCGTTGCTGCCGTTCGATGTGGCCTGGAGGCCTGCCCAACAACCCTCGTCATCCCGGCGAAAGCCGGGATCCACCGGTTGCACGCGATGAACGCACGCTAGACGTGTGATTTCCGAGCGGACCCGGCTGGCCGCGATCCAGCATTGCGTCCTGCCCTGCGGCTAGTACCTGCCGCGCTGCGCTGGACGTGGACGGGCGAGCGCCAAGTGGCCGTGCGAACGCCAGTAAAGGGCGGAATGCTGCCAGCGCGCCGCAGCAGGTCTGACCTGATTCGACGTGCGCCGATCTCACTTCATCGCCTGCCGAAATGCCGCTTCAAGGCGTCGAAGCCGGCCTGGAACACGCCGTGGCCGATCGTTTCGGTGAGTGTCGGATTCGCGGCCTTCGTCGCAGTCGAACTCGGCACTCCATTCGGCAAAACAGCGCGCACCGTCGGTGACGGGGGTGAGCTTGAGCGTGGCGATGTAGTTCTCCACGCCCATCGGACTCTCCAGGATTTCGTAGGTGCACGCGAAGTCGTAGTCCGACAGCGCGAGCAAGCGCTCGCGGATCATGCCGCCGTCGCGGGTGTGGAAGTGGCGGATGCAGCCGACGCGGTCGCTCGGCTCGCTGTTTTCTATGCGGCTGTCTGCGATCCCCGGGTGCCACATCGGCAGCGCGTTGAAGTCGCGAACCCGTGCCCAGACGGTGTCGGCACTTGCGTCGATCACGCTCGACGTGTAGACCTTGATCACCGGCTACTCCTTGGGCGCCGGCGTCGGACTTGCGGGAGGCAGAGCCGCCTGCGCGCCGCTCACGCTGCCCACGAGGCGCTGGATGTCGCCGCCTTCGATGCCGATCTCACGCAGCAACTGATCGACGAGCGGCGCCTGGGCGCGAAAGCGCAAGGCAGAATTGACGACGCCGTCGGCAAAGTTGCCGCCGCCATTCATGCCTTCGCCGCCGCCACCGCCTGAACCGCCCAGGCCGTCGACGTGCAGGATCTTGATGCCCTCGATGCGCTCCATCGGCTTCACCGATTCGCGGATGATGCCCTCGGCCTTTTCCACCAGCCGCATGCGCAACGCCGACATGCGCGCTTCAGGCGTGAGCATGTTGTGCGCTTCGTTCATCCAGCGCTGCGCCTCGGCTTCGATCTCGGCACGCACGCGCAATGCAACGGTCTTGATCTGGTCTGCGTCGGCGTCGGCCTGCGCCTGCATGCGGATCGCTGCGCCGCGGTCTGCGCTCGCTTCCTTCTCCGCGCTCGCCGCCACCGTGAGGCGCAGCGCGTCGCGCTCAGCAGCCTGGCGCGCGCCGATGAGCTCGATCGACTTCTTGCGCTCGGCCATCTCGACTTCGCGCGCCGTGAACACGCGCTCCTCGGCGGTCACCGCGTCGGCACGCGCTCCGTCGGCCGCCGCCTGCGCTTCGCTTTGCGCCTTGCTCTCCCGCGCCACCGCGATCGCGCGCTGTTGCTCGGCGAGTTCGAGTGCCTTGCGGCGCTCAATCTCCGACGCCTGGACTTCGCGCTCTTTGCTGATGCGCTGCTGCTCGATCGATTGTTCGGAGCGGATTCGCGCTGTGTCGATCGCCTGCTTCGCGGCGATCTGCGAACTCTCGGCGTCTTGTTCGCGCTGCGCGCGTTCCGTTGTGACTTCGGCGCGCTGGCGGGCCCGCGCAATCTCCACTTCGCGCTGCTGGGTGAGGCGCGCGTATTCGCTTTCGCGGTCGATGTCGAGCGACAGTTTTTCGGCTTCCAGATTCTTGTTGCGGATCGCGATCAGCGTGTCCTGCTCGACGTCGTTGCGCTGCTTCTTCCGGTGTTCGATCTGCTCCGTGAGGCGCGTCAAGCCTTCGGCGTCAAACGCGTTGCTCGGGTTGAAGAACTCCATGCCGGTTTGGTCGAGCTGCGTCAGCGACGCCGCTTCCAGCTCCAGGCCGTTCTTCTTCAAGTCTTCGGCGACCGCTTCGCGCACTTTCTTCACGTACGTGCCGCGCTTTTCGTGCAGCTCTTCCATCGTCATCTCGGCCGCCGCCGTGCGCAGCGCGTCGACGAACTTGCCCTCGATCAGCTCCTTCAACTGCTCGGGTTCCATGGTGCGCAGGCCGAGCGTCTGCGCCGCTGCGGCGACCGACGCCGCTTCGGCGGCGACCCGCACATAAAACTCGGCGATCACGTCGACGCGCATCCGGTCTTTCGTGATCAGCGCCTTGTCGCGACCGCGGCTCACTTCCAGGCGCAGCGTGTTCATGTTCACCGGGATCACGTCGTGCACGATCGGCAGCACGAACGCGCCGCCGTCGAGAACGACTTTCTGCCCGCCGAGGCCGGTGCGAACGAAGGCGCGTTCTTTGCTGCTGCGCAGGTAGAGCCAGTGCAACAGCCAGACGGCGATGGCGATGACGATCGCGACGACGATCAGGCCGAGAATGAAGCTGCCGAATTGGGCGCCGGTCATGATGCTCTCTCCTTGGGTCTTGCAGGTTCGGTCAGGCGCCGCTTGCGCGACGCGAAAGGGTCGTGAAGCGACGTGTCGTTTCGGTGAGCGCGACTTCGGTCGGCAGGCGCTCCATCGAACTCGCGCCGTAAAAACCGTCGATCGTCGGGCACATGCGCAGGATGAACTGCGCGTCGTCGGGCGTCGCGATCGGCCCGCCGTGGCAGAGCACGATCACGGCCGGGTTCACTTCGCGCGCCGCCGCAGCCCAGG
Organism: uncultured beta proteobacterium; assembly: GCA_963775015.1. GTDB lineage: Bacteria > Pseudomonadota > Gammaproteobacteria > Burkholderiales > Burkholderiaceae_C > JAEMQF01. Next base: position 19,262 of record CAVZHI010000008.1, read on the forward strand.
CGTTGATCGGCGCGACGCAAGCGTCGAGTTTCATTGCCGTGCCCGCGCCGATCGCGCCGCCCGCCGTGAGCCCCATGTGGCACACGACGATGTCGGCGCCGGCGCGCGCCATGTCGCGTGCTTCGTGTTCGTTGAACACGTAAGGTGTGGTCAGCAGGTCCAGCGCATGGGCTCGCGCGATCATCTCGACCTCGACGCCGTATCCCATGCCGGTTTCCTCGAGGTTCGCGCGGAACGTACCGTCGATCAGGCCCACCGTCGGGAAGTTCTGCACGCCGGAGAACCCGAGGTCGATCAAGCGGCGCAGGAACTGGTCCGCAATCATGAACGGGTCCGTACCGTTCACTCCGGCGAGCACTGGCGTGCGTTGCACGACAGGCAGCACTTCATGCGCCATCTCGCAGACGATTTCATTCGCGTTGCCGTAGGCGAGCAAGCCGGCGAGCGAGCCGCGCCCCGCCATGCGGTAGCGGCCCGAGTTGTAGATCACGATCAGGTCGATACCGCCGGCCTCTTCGCACTTGGCGGACAAGCCGGTCCCGGCGCCGCCGCCGATGAGCGCTTCGCCGCGCGCGATCTTGGCGCGAAAGCGCTGCAGCAGGAGGTCTCGGGCGATTCGGGGCATGTTTGTTCTTGCGCCGTCCTGTCATCCCGGCGCAAGCCGGGATCCAGTGCGTGTGGTGAAGAGTGGATCCCGGCGTTCGCCGGGATGACTTGTTGAGGCGACTTCATGCCACGCGGCGACGAGCGCATTCGCAAACGCCTCGTCGTTGACGTGCAGCGGCAGGCGCTGCAGGCGCTTGTTCGCACCCGGGCGGAAGCGCTGTTCGATCGCGGTGAAGAGGGCCGCGTTCGCTGCGGGGTCGTGAAACGGCTGCCCGGGTTTGTCGATCGCCGACACGCCGCCCTCGGGGATGAGGAAGCGCACCGGCCCGCGCATCGCGTTCAGCTTGTCGGCGATGAATTCGCCGATGCGCCGGTTTTCATCGACCGTGGTGCGCATCAGCGTCACCGTCGGGTTATGTCGGTAGAGCTTGCGACCCTTGAAGCGTTCGGGAACGCTGTCCCAGGCGCCGAAATTAACCATGTCCAGGGCGCCGCACGAGCCCACGTACGGCACGGCATGGCGCGCAAATGCGTCCAGCCGCGTCGTCCCGGCGGACAGGACACCGCCGCCGATTTCATCCGCGACTTCGGTCGTCGAGACGTCGATCACGCCTTCGAGCAGGCCCGAGTCGACGAGTTTTTCCATCGACTGGCCACCGACGCCGGTGGCGTGGAAAACGAGGCAGTCGTAGCTCTCGTCGAGGATCTTGGTGACGGCTTGCACGCACGGCGTCGTGACGCCGAACATCGTCAGGCCGAGCGCGGGTTTGGTGATGCTGCTCTGCGCGACCGGGTGCGAAATCATTCCGGCCAGGGCGTGCGCTGCGTTCGCCAAGACGCGCTCGCTGATGCGGTTGATGCCTTGCACGTCGGTCACCGAATACATCATGCAGATGTCGCTCGGGCCCACATACGGCCGCGTATCGCCGCTCGCCATCGTCGAGACCATGACCTTGGGGCAGCCGATCGGCAGCGCGCGCATTCCGGCGCTGGCGAGCGTCGTGCCGCCGGAACCGCCGGCAGAGATGATTCCGCCCAGGTCGCGCCGGGTGCGAACAAAGGCTTCGAATGCGAGCGCCATCGCCGCGACGGCGTTGCCGCGGTCGCCGCTGAACACTGCGGCCTCGCCTTGCGGATGGTGGCGCGCGACTTCGCGCGGGTGCACGCTTGCCGACGAAGGTTTGCTGCTCGTCGAGAGATCGACGCTGACGACGCGCAGGCCGAGTTTTTCGAGGCACTGGCGCAGGTACGACAGCTCGCGGCCTTTCGTGTCGAACGTTCCGACGACGTAAGCGGCGCGTTCGCTGCTGCTGGCAACCGGGAAATCGAACACCCGGCTGCGCTGCGCGCTCGATGTCATCCCGGCGCACGCCGGGATCCACTGCTGCGGGCGCACGGTGGATCCCGGCTTGCGCCGGGATGACTGTTGCGCACCGCCGGCGGAAGGCGCCGCGTCGCGCAAAATGTCGACCGCCGGCGCCGCCGTGCCACCCGCATTCCAGCGGTTGAAACCGCGCACCGAACGCGGCGCCACATCGTCGAGCGACGGTGCGCCTTCGGCGTGAGCGCGGCGCACGGTGTAGATCTGCGGTGCCGCGGCGGTATCGGTTGCTGCACCCAGCGTCGCACCCGCGTCTGCCGCACCGGGCGCGTCCGGCTCGTCGGCGTCGACACTGGACCGCACGCCGAGCAGTCGTTCTTGCAGTTCTCGGTCCCCCGCGAGTTCGGCAGCCGGCATCTCCTGCGTGATGCGGCCGTTCACCATCACGCCGATGCGGTCCGCGACGTCGATCGCCACACCGAGGTTCTGTTCGATGAGCAGCACCGCAATCTCGCCCTGCGCCGCAAGCTCGCGCAAGGTCTGTGCGACCTGCTCGACGATGAGCGGCGCCAATCCTTCCGTGGGCTCGTCCATGACGAGCAATTTCGGTTCGAGCAGCAGCGCCCGGCCGATCGCGAGCATCTGCTGTTCGCCGCCCGAGAGCTGCGCGCCGCCGTGGTTCTTGCGCTCGGCCAGGCGCGGGAACATCGTGTAGATGCGCTCGACGTCGCGGCGCTTGCGCGCCACCAGGCGCAGCGTTTCGTCGACCGACAGCGAAGGCCAGACGCGCCGCCCCTGCGGCACATAGGCGATGCCGCGCCGCGTGATCTGGTTCGGCGTGCGGCCGAGGATTTCTTCGCCGAGCAGCTTCACGCTGCCGGTGGCCGGCACCAGGCCGGTGATGGCGTTGCACAGCGTCGTCTTGCCCATGCCGTTGCGCCCGACGATGCCGAGCACGCCTTGTTCGATGACGAGGCTCACACCCTGCAGCGCGTGCGCGCGGCCGTAGTAGACGTCCAGGCCGGCGATCTCGAGTACCGGCCTCGCGCGCCCGACGGGAGCGGTGGCCATCAGTGCTTGCTCCCCATGTAAATGGCTTGCACCTGCGAATCGTTTTCGATCTCGCTCGGCGAACCGGTCTTCAAGACGCGGCCGTTGTGCAGCACGGTGACGCGCTCGACGACGCGCAGCGCGATGTCCAGGTCGTGTTCGATGAGCACGAAACTCATGTGCGCCGGCAGCGAGCGCAGCAGCGCGACGAGTTCGCGGCGCTCGGCGGGCGACAGGCCGGCGGCGGGTTCGTCGAACAGAATCAGGCGCGGCGCACCGGCCAGCGCCATGCCGATCTCGAGCTGGCGCTGCTGGCCGTGCGCGAGATTCGCGACGCGTTCGCCCGCGATGTGCGCCAGGCGCGAGCGCTCGAGCAGTTCGTTCGTCGCGAGCGTCGACGCGTGGCGCTGCGCCGGCGCGACGAAAGCTGAAGCGCGCGTTGCCGACGCCGCGCACCGCGAGGAACAGGTTGTCGCGCACCGTGAGGTCGCGAAACAGCAGCGACGACTGGTAGGTGCGGCGCAAGCCCTTGCGGATGCGCTCGTGCGGCGGCAGCTCGGTGATGTCTTCGCCGAAGAAATGGATGCGCCCGGCGGTGGGCGGGAAGTCTCCCGTGATCGCGTTGAAGAGCGTCGTCTTGCCGGCGCCGTTCGAGCCGAGCACGGCGTACTTCTGGCCCGCAGCGACGGTGATCGACACGTCGTCGACCGCGCGCAGCGCACCGAATGCGCGTGTCACGTTCGTCAGCGTCAACGCGTCGTTGGATGCCGAGGCCGAGCGCACGCTTGCCCCCGCCCGGGGGGCGGTGCGGCGGCGCGGGATGGCCAGGGTGGCCATTGCTCAGCGTGCGCTCGACCCGACGCCCTCACCCCTGCCCTCTCCCGCAAGCGGGAGAGGGAGAAGGCGCTGCCGCCTTGACCCCGGTGCGTGCCGCAACGAGGCGGTGCTGCTCCCTCTCCCCCGCGTGCGGGGGAGAGGGTTGGGGTGAGGGGCTCAGGCGGGCCACGAAATCAAGGGCAGCTCGGAACGTCGCGCGAGCCCATCTTGAAGTCGGCCGCGCTCATGCCGAGCAGTCTGGTCGACGTTGTCGACCTTGCGCGCGACCTTGTTGTACAAATTGCCCTGCCGTCTTTCACGACCTCGGTGACAAAGGTCGTGCCGATCGCCTGGCGATTCCCATCGAGCCGCACGTCGCCGGTGGGCGTCTTCAGCACCATCTTCGACAGCGCCTCGCGGTACTTCGCCTGGCCGCCGGAGAGGTCGCCCTTCACGGCGTCAAGCGCCATCGAGCGTCGCCTTCATGTTCACGTAGTACACGTAGGCGAACAGGCTCGGGCTCGGGAAACCGCCTGCCGACACGGGGTAGGTCTTCTGGTAGTCGGCGACGAAAGCCTTCCACTCGGCGCCGTCGATACGATCGGCCACCGGGCCGGCGGAGATCGTTCCGACGCAGCGAATCGCGGCGCTTGCCCTTGTAGTTCAGGATGTCCTGGCTCACCGTGATCGAACCGCCGAGCATGGGCTTGTCGCCGCCGGAGTTTTCGTACTGCGTCAGGAAGTTCACCGCGTCGGCGCCGCCGAGAACGACGAGCAGCGCGTCGACGTCCTTCGGAATCTTCGCGATCACCGACGAGTAGTCCTTGCCGCCGAGCGGCACCCACGCCTTCTCGGGCACCTTGCCGCCCAGCGTGCAGTACTCGGCCATGAAGCCCTGCACCTGCGAGTACGGGAAGGCGTAGTCTTCGGCGATCGACCATGACGCGCTTGTAGCCCTTGTCGAGCGCCGCCTTGCCCAGGCCCACCATCCACTGCGCGCCTTCGGTGTTGAAGCGGAAGAAGTTCGGGCTCGGGTTGACGAGCGTCGCCGCCTGCGCGCCCGACGAGCCGTTGATGAAGGTGATGTTCGGCTGCGTCTTCGAGTAGTCCTTGACGGCAATGCCTTCGCCGCCCGACAGCGGGCCGACCATGATGTCGACCTTGTCCTGCTCGACGAGTTTGCGCGTCGCGTTCACGGCGACGTCGGGCTTGGCGTCGCTCGACGCCTTGATGATCTCGATCTTGCGCCCGGCGACGACGCCACCGCGCTGCTTCACGGCGAGCTCGGCGCCGCGCATGCCGTCGGCGCCGCCGGCGGCGAAGGGGCCCTCCAACGTGGCGAGCAGGCCGATCTTCACCGGTTGGCCTTGCGCCCAGGCCGTACCCATCATGGCGGCGACCGCCGCCGCGCCCAATACCGAGCGCATCAGAATTCGTTTGTTCACTGTCACTTCAGTCTCCTTTGGAGGTTAAGTTGTGGCCACCGAAGCGCGAGCGAAGCATCGCCCACAGTCCGAGCAGGCCGTCGGGGGAAAACAGCACGATGGCGAGGAACACGCCACCGATCACGAGATTGAATCGCTCGCGGTCGATCAGGTCGATCGCGAACGTCTGCAGCAGCACGAACACGAGGGCGCCGAGGAACGCGCCGATCGGATGCTTCACGCCGCCGAGAACGGCGATGACGAGGATGTTGATGAGCCAGCTCGTTCCCACCGACCCCGGGGTCATCAACGCGTTGTACCAGGCCAGGCCGATGCCGCCGATCGCCGCAATGAAGCCGGCGAGCGCGTACGCGGCAACACGGTGCGCGACGACGTGGAAACCCAGCGCCTCCATGCGCCGCGGGTTGTCGCGAATCCCTTGCAAGGCGATGCCGAACGGCGTGCGAACGACGTAACGCACGAGGAAGTAGGCCGCCGCGGCCCAGAACAGGACGAGAAAATAGAACGGCACGGGTTCGCGCCAGCCGATGCCGAACACGGTGGGCGGCTTCAGCTCGCGCAGGCCCTGGAAGCCGTTGAAGATGGTGTAGTTCTGCAGCACCAGGTAGTAGAACGCGACGCCGATCGCGAGCGTGATCATGATCGTGTAGATGCCCTCGGTGCGCACCGACAGCCAGCCGATCAAGGTGGCGCAGACGACGGCGATGGCAATCGCAAACGGAACCGCCACCCACCACGGCCAGGCCAGGCTGATTTCGGCGCTGCTGCTCGTTCCGAGCACCGCCAGCGCGTAGCCGGAGATGCCGGCGACCGTCATCTGCGCCAGCGACACCATGCCGCCGTAACCGGCGAGGAAGGTGAGCGACAGCGCGATCATGCCGAGCAGCAGCGACTGCGTCGCGACCTGGAACGTGAGGAACGGCGTCGCGACGAAGGGGAACAGCAGCACGAGCAGGGCGACGAACACATGGCGCGGCGCGAGGGTTCGCCAGAGGTACTTGAGCCAGCGCGGCGCGTCGCTGTGCGCGTAGCGGTCCGGCGCCGCGGGCGGCAGCACTTGCGCTTGCGGCGCACCGGTCGTGCGCGGCCGCAGCGTCGACAAGGCGCCGGTGTTCATCGCGCGGCGCCACTGGGCGGCGCTCATGCGGTGCCCTCATGCGGGTTGCCCCATGATGCCGCGCGGCCGGAACGCGAGCACGAGGATCAGAATCACGAACGTGAAGACGACGCTGTAGGTCGGCGCGTACGCCAGGCCGTAGGTCTCGGCCAGGCCGAGGATCGCCGCGCCGAGCGCCGCGCCGACGATCGAGCCCATGCCGCCGACGATGACGACGATGAGCGACGCGAGCAGGAGCCGGATGTCTTCGCCCGGCACCATCGACAGTTCGACCGCGCCGATCACGCCGCCAAAACCGGCGAGCGCCGCGCCCAGGGCAAACGTGACCGCGAACACCAGGTTCACGTTCACGCCGGCGGCGGCGAGCATGGCGCGGTCGTCGACGCCGGCGCGGATCATCATTCCGACGCGGGTGCGGTTCAGCAGCAGCCACAGGCCGACGCCGATCGCGATGCCGAATCCCAGCAGGCTGAGGCGGAACGCTGAGTACGCATTGATCAGCGGGATGCCGCGGATCGGCCCCTGCAGCCACACCGGGGCTTCCATCTGGTGCACCTGGCCGGTGAAGACCCACAGCAGCAAGTCGGCGATGACGATCGACAGGCCGATCGTCACCATCGTCTGGCGCAAGTCCTCGCCCTGCATGTGGCGCAGGATCACGACTTGGATCAGGAGCCCGGCGAGCGCCGCCGCGGCACAACCGGCCGCCATGGCAAGGATCCACCAGCCCGTGGAGTCGGCGACGACGTAGGCGACATAACCGCCCAACAGGTAAAGCGAGCCATGCGCGAGATTCACGTTGCGCATCAGGCCGAAGACGAGCGTGAAGCCGCTCGCGACGATGAAATAGAGCGATCCGAGCGTGAGCGAATTGAGCAGCGTGACGAAGTACAGGCGCGGGTTGTCGACCATCGCCCAGAGCGAAAACACGCCGATCGGGCCGCCGACGAGCAACCACAGCGCGAGCTTCTGGCGCTGCGTCATGCGCTGCCTTTGGGTGCGACGGGGCGATCGCTCACGCAGCACGCCCCCAGGCCCGTTGCGACGCGATGTCGGGCGACTTGGCGAAGACGCCGTCTTTCATCACCGCGAGGATGCGTTTGTGATCCCGCAGGATCGACAGGTTCGCGAGCGGGTCGCCGTCGATGAGCAGCAGGTCGGCGAGATAGCCATCCTTGATCGCGCCGAGCTCATTGCCGCGCATCATGATCTGCCCGCCGTAGACGGTGCAGGAGCGGATCGCCTCCATCGGCGTGAAGCCGAGGTACTTGACGAAGAACTCGAGGTCGCGCGCGTTCTGGCCGTGCGGCGTGAACGCGAAGCCGTAGTCACCGCCGGGCAGCACCCGCACGCCCCGCTTGTGCATCTTCGAGAGCGATTCGAGCGCCGTGTCCCACTCGCGCTGGTAGCCCACGGCGGTGGCGGAGGCGCGCGTGATGCCCCAAGGCTCGGCCTCGTTGAGCATCGCGTAAATGATGCCGATGCCGGGAACGACGAAGACGCGGTCTTTTGCGGCTTCCAACATGTCGAGCGATTCGCTGTCCGTGTAACTGGCGTGGTAGATCAGGTCGATGCCGTGGCGCAGCGCCTGCTTCACGCTCGCCGTAGAGCGCGCGTGCGCGATGCCGCGTTTGCCGCGGATCTTCACTTCTTCCATCGCCGCGCCGACTTCGGCATCCGTCATCCACGTCGTCTCGGCAGGAGAGTCGGGAGTGAAGTTATCGCCCGACAAGTTCACCTTGATCGAGTCGACGCCGTACTTGAGGAACAAGCGCACCGCCTTGCGCATCTCTTCGGCGCCGCTCACGTTGACGCCGAAGCTGAACTCGGGGAACGGCAGGTGCGGCAGCGTCTCGTCGCCCAGGCCGCCGAGCACCGTGATCTCCTGGCTCGCCGCAAGATAGCGCGGCCCGGGAATCTGCCCCGAGTTGATGGCGTTGCGGATCACCACGTCCAGGCGCGGCTTCGCGCACGCCGCGCCGACGCACGACGTGAAACCGGCTTGCAGATATTGCTTCGCGACCTTCGCGCACCACAGCACATGCTCCTCGAGCGGCATGGACTGGATCGCGCCGAGCGTGGCCGCGTCGTTCCAAGAGAAATGCGTATGCGCCTCGCACATGCCAGGCATGAGCGTCGCCCCCGCGCCGTCGATCACGGTTGCCCCGCTCGCGGAGATGGGCGCCGTGCTGCGGCCCACCTGGCGGATGCGATTGCCCTGCACGAGCACGCTGCCTGGGTAGGGGTTCTGGCCCGTTCCGTCGAGGATGCGGACGTTGGTGAAGAGGGTGTCGACCATGATGAGACTCCCGAATTTCAGACTTTGACTCTGTCGTCCCGGCGCAAGCCGGGAACCACTCTGTGCATGCAACGATGGATCCCGGCCCCGTATCGAGTACGGGGTGGCACTTTCGCCGGGATGACGTGCCCGAGGCGATCGATTTGCATCTTTACGCCGCCCACCGCGTGGTGCGCGACGCCCGCAGCGGCGGCGCACGGTGAAACTCGCCGTCTTTCATCACGGCGAGGATGCGCGACTTGTCTTGCAGCACCGTGATGTCGGCGAGCGGGTCGCCGTCGATGAGCAGCAGGTCGGCGAGGTAACCTTCGCGCACGTAGCCGAGCACCTTGCCCATGCGCATCATCGGTGCGCCCCAGGCGGTGGCGGAGAGCAGCGCTTCCATCGTGCTCATGCCGACGAACTTGACGAAGTATTCGAGGTCTTTGGCGTTCGTACCGTGCGGCGTCCAGGCGAAACCGTAGTCGCCGCCGGGCAGGATGCGCACGCCGCGCTTGCGCAAATTGCGCATGCTCTCGATCGCAGCGTCGAGCTCGCGCGGGTAGTCCATCTTCTTCACGACTTCGGGTGTCAAACCCCATTGGCTGGCGTGGTGGGTGGTGTTGATGAGCCACGCCAGGCCGGGCGCGATGAAGTGCTGCATCTTGTGCGCCTCCAACATGTCGAGCGCCTCGGTGTCGGTGAAGCTCGCGTGGTAAATGACTTCGATGCCCTGCGTCACGCATTGTTTGATCGACCAGGTCGAACGCGCGTGCGCGCTCACGCGTTTGCCCCAGCGCTTCGCTTCGTCGACGCAGACCGCGACCTCTTCCTCCGTGAACTGGCTCATGTCGCCCGGCATGCCGGTGATCGACTCGCCCGACAGATTGATCTTGATCGAATCGACGCCGTATTTGGCGAACATGCGCACGCAACGCCGCATCTCGTCGGCGCCGCTGACGATCGCGCCGAAGGCGAATTCGTGTTGCGGCAGGTGCGGCATCGTGCTGTCGCCGAGGCCCCCGGGCACCGTGATCTCCTGGCTCGCCGCGAGGTAGCGCGGGCCGACAATCGTGCCGTTGTTGATCGCGTTGCGGATCACGACGTCCAGGCGCGGCTTCGCCGCCGCGGCGCCGACGCAGCTCGTGAAGCCCATGTCGAGGTAGACCTTCGCGACCTGCGCACACCACAGGATGTGTTCTTCGGGCGGCATGCGCTGGATCGCGTCCAGGCTCGGCTGGTTGTTCCACGAAAAATGCGTGTGCGCCTCGACCATTCCCGGCATGAGGAAGGCCCCCGCGGCGTCGATCACCTGCGTGCCGCCGACCGGCAGCGCGCGCGTGCCTTGGCCGGAGCGAAAAACCCGCGAAATCTTGTTGCCTTGCACGAGCACTTCGCCGTTGAAGGGCAGGTCGCCGCCGCCGTCGAAGATGCGCGCGTTGGTGAACAAAACGTCGGCCATGGGGTGGGCTCCTTCGGGTATTTGCGGCGCGAGCGTGCGGGCTCAGCGCTGCCGGCCCAGAAACTCTACCAATTCGCGGCTGCACTCCGGCGCGCGCTCGATCGGCGTCCAGTGGCCGCAGCGGTTCAACACGACAACGCGGGCGTCTTTGAAGCGCCCGGCCAGCGCGCGCACCGCTTGCGGCGGCGCGATCGCGTCTTCGTCGCCGGTGATCAGCAATGCACTCGCTTCGATGCGCTCGACCGCGGCGGCTTGCGCGTCGGCCAGCGCCTCGCACGAGCGCGCGTAGGCTTCCGGGCTCTGGCGCTGCAGGCTCTCGCGTACGAAGGCGACCGCCAGCGGCTGGCGCTGCCGTGTGTCGGCCGAGAGGGCGCCAGCGACGATCGCGAGCGCCACGTCGTGCATTCCGGCAGCGCCGTCGCTGCGCACTTTGGCCGCGCGCGCGCGGATCGCATCGCGCGCCGGGTCGGCGAGCGCGTGCACCGGGCCGATCAGCGCCAGGCTGCGAACGAGTTTGGGTTCTGCCACGGCGATGTGCTGGCAGACGATGGTTCCCATCGAATGGCCGATGAAATGGGCGCGCCGGATGTTCAGCCGCGTGCACGCCGAGACCACGGCGTTCGCCAGGCGTTCGATGGAGAGCGGTCCTTCCACCGTCGAGCGGCCGCTGCCGGGCAGGTCCGGTCGAATGACGCGATAGCGCGCGAGCGCGGGCATGAGCGGCGTCCACGTGTTCCCGGTTCCGCCCAGGCCGTGCAGGCACACGACGGCGTCGCCATCGCCTTCGTCTTCGATCAGCATGCGGTCGATGAGGTGCAGCGACATGACTCGTCATGCCGGCGAAAGCCGGCATCCACTCGTTGTCGAGGAGCACTTCGAGGCCGTGGATCCCGGCTTTCGCCGGGATGACACAGGAAGAGATTGCGCGCACATGTTCGGCACTCAGGCGAACTCGAAACGGTTCTCGATCGTGCCGATGCCGTCGATCTCGATCCGCACCACGTCGCCGGCGCCCAGCCACTTCGGCGGCTTGAAGCCCATGCCCACGCCGGCCGGGGTACCGGTCGCGATCACATCCCCCGGCAGCAGCGTGATGCCGCGCGAGCAGGTCTCGATGAGCGTCGGGATGTCGAAAATCATGTCGCGCGTGTCGCCGTCCTGGCGCAGTTCGGCGCTGCCGCCTTGGCGCGTGACCCAGCCGCGCACGCGCAAGTTGCGGCCATCGAGTTCGTCGGCGGTCACGATCCACGGCCCCATCGGGCAGAACGTGTCGAAGCTCTTCCCCAGGTCCCATTGCAGATGCCGCACCTGCACGTCGCGCGCCGTCACGTCGTTGACGATGGTGTAGCCGAACACATGGTCCATCGCGCGCGAGCGCGAGATGTCGCGCCCGGCGCGGCCGATCACGACGGCGAGCTCGGCTTCATAGTCGATCTGGTTCGAGACCGCCGCGCCCGGCAGGCGCACCACGTCGTGCGGGCCGATCACGGATTCGCCGACCTTCGTGAAGACGATCGGCCAGCCGTCGTCGTCTTTGGGCAGCACTTCGCGGAAGACGGTGGTCGCGAGTTCGGCCGCATGCGCGCGGTAGTTGCGGCCGACGCACCACAGACCACGCAGCGGCTTCGGCAACGGCGCATTGAGCGTGACCGCGGCGAGCGGCAGGCGCGTTCCGGCGGGGGCGGGCAGCGGTTCGCCGCGCGCGAGCATCTCGATGAAAGGCAACGCGCCGCGTGACGCGTCGGAAAGCACGAGCGGTGTGACCTCGCGTCCGTCGCCGCTCACGACGCCGGCGTGGCTTCGCCCGCCCCAGTTCCAACTCGCCAAGCGCATGCACGGCTCTCCTTGGGCTTGTCCTGGGCGCACCAACCGGTCCGACCCGCGGCCGTCTTGAATCGGTTGCGCGACAGAAAATAAGACTTGCGTCTCAATTCTGGACGGATGCATCATACGGGCGCTGCACCGCGCTGCGCAATCGAAATCCGCCTCGACAATCCCGGGACAAACCCGCATGGCTGCCCGACTCCAGCACAAACTGAGCGTTGCTCCCGAGGCCCCCGAACGCGGCGTCAGGGCGGCGACGTTCAAGCTGCTGCTCGACACCGCGATGGCGCTGATCCAGCAGGAAGGGCGCATCCCGTCGGTCGCCGAAGTCGCGCTGCGCTCGCGCGTCTCGCGCGCCACCGCGTACCGCTACTTCCCGAGCCGCAGTATCTTGATCACGGCAGTGATGGACGCGTCGCTCGGCCCGGTGCGTGCCTTCGCTTCGACGGCGCCCGACGGGCGGGACCGGGTGCGCGAACTGTTCGAGCAGACCTTCCCGCGTTTCAAGGAGTTCGAGCCGCAGATGCGCGCCGCGGTCCAGCTCTCGCTCGAACAGTGGGCGCTCGAGCGCGCCGGCCTGCTCGACGAAGAACCGTACCGGCGCGGGCACCGGGTGCACATCCTCGAGCACGCGATCGCGCCGCTCGCGAAAGTGCTGCCGAAGGCAATGCACGAACGCCTGCACAAGGCGCTGTCTGTCGTCTACGGTTTCGAGCTCGTCATCATCCTGAAAGACATCTGGGGCGCGTCGAACCGCGACGCCGAACGCATTGCGCTGTGGATGGCCGACGCGCTGATCGACGCCGCGCTGCGCGACGCGGCGCAAGCGCCGCGGGCAGTCAAGACCCGCGCCGCGCGGCGGCCGTGAGCGCGCAGCCGCCGCGTCGCCCTCGGACGGAACCGCGCCGCATCCTGGTGGCGGCACAACACTACACTGCGCCGTTCGCGCGCGCGCCGCTGCGCGCCACAGCCACCACCCCGCAGGAGGAACCGCGCATGAAACCTTGCCTGGCCTGTCGCCTGCTCGTGGCCTGGATCGGGGCGCTCGCCCTCGCGCTCGGCCCGGCGCCGGGCCACGCCCAGGGCAAGACGCTGCTGCGCATCTCCACCCCTGCCGTTCCCGACGACTGGCACGCGAAGATGTGGAGCGTGTTCAAGGAGTCGCTCGACAAAAGCGCGCCGGGCGAGTTCGACGTGCAGATCAACCTCAACGCCGCGTTGTTCAAGCAGGGCGCGGAGCCCGCGGCGATGGCGCGCGGCAATCTGGAATTCGCGTCGATCTCGGCGTTCGACATCGCCAAGCTGATTCCCGAGTTTTCGATCTTCACCGCTGGCTACATCATTCGCGACCCGGAGCACCAGCAGCGCGTGTTCAACGGACCCATCGGCGACGAACTGTTCAAACACGTCGCCGAGAAGATGGACGTGACGCTGCTCGCCACCGCCTACCTCGGCACACGCGAACTGAACCTGCGCGAAGTGCGCAGCGTGCGCACACCGGCGGACCTGAAAGGCGTGAAGCTGCGCATGCCGGGCAGCAAGGAATGGCTCTTCCTCGGCGAGGCGCTCGGTGCGACGGCAACGCCGCTCGCGTTCGGCGAGGTGTATCTGGGGCTGAAGACCGGCACCATCGACGGCCAGGACAACCCACTGCCCACCGTGCGCGCCGCCAAGTTCTACGAGGTGACAAAACAACTCGTGCTCACGCACCATCTCGTCGACAGCCTGTTCATCTCGGTGGCGAACAAGACCTGGAACGGCGCGAGCGCGGCGAACAAGGCCAAGCTCAAGGCGGCGGCGCAGGCGGCCGCCGCGTACAACAACCAGAACCGCAGGCAAGAAGAAGCGCAACTCATCGAGTTCTTCAAACAGCAGGGCTTGCAGGTGAGCACGCCCGACGTCGACGCGTTCCGCAAGGCGGTGCAAGCGGCGTACGCAGCGTCCGACATCGCCAAGGCCTGGCCCGCCGGGCTGCTCGATCGCATCAACGCGACGAAATAGCGCATGCGCGCCGTTCTGCGCAAGGCCGCCGAAGGTTTCGGCGTCGCGCTCTTTGCCACGCTGTTCTGCGTTTTCCTGATCCAGATCGGTGCGCGCTTCGCTTTCAACCGGCCGCTCGCGTGGACCGATGAACTCGCGGTGCTGCTCTACATCTGGGTCATCCTCTGGGCTGCGGCGTTCATCGTCCCGGAACGCGAGCATGTCGCTTTCGACCTGGTGTGGAACGCCGCGGGCCCGTGCACGCGCCGCGCGATGCGAATCGGCGGTCAGCTGCTGCTGGGTGGGCTGGCAGCGTGGGCGCTGCCCGGCTGCTGGGACTATGTGCGCTTCATGGCGCGCGAAGGAACGCCCGTGCTCGGCGTGCCCTTCATGGTCGTGTTCCTGCCGTTCGTCGCGCTGCTCGCCTCGATCGTGGCGCGAAGCGCGGCGGTGCTGTGGCTGGAGTGGCGCGATGCTTGACGTCGGAAGGGTGCCATGACCCGGGCGTGGCGGACCCGGCTCGCAGTGGATCCCGGCGTGCGCCGGGATGACGCACGATGTCTGTCATCCCGGCGCACGCCGGGATCCACTGTACGAACGACTGGTTCGTCGCCATGACCCTCGCCCTCTGGGCCCTGGGCGGTGTGCTGCTCGCCGGAATGCTGTTGCGCCTGCCGATCGGCTTTTCGATGCTCGCATCCGGCGCGGCGTACCTGATCGTGAAGCGCCAGGACCTCGGGCTGCTCGCCGAACAAGTCGGCAACGGCCTGTACAACAGTTATGTGTTGCTCGCCGTGCCGCTGTTCGTCTTCGCCGCGAACCTGATGAACGCCGGGACCGTCAGCGAACGCATCTTCGACTTCTGCCGCATCCTCGTCGGGCGCCTGCGCGGCGGACTCGCGCAAGTCGACATCCTGGTGAGCGTGATCTTCTCCGGAATGAGCGGCAGCGCGATCGCGGACGCCGCCGGGCCAGGCCTGGTGACGATCCGCGCGATGCTGAAAAAGCCCGAATACACGCCGGGCTTTGCCGGTGCGGTCGTCGTCGCGAGCGCGACGCTCGGGCCGATGATTCCGCCCTCCATCCCGATGGTGATCTACGCGCTCGTGTCAGGCGCGTCGGTCGGGTGCGCTGTTCCTCGGCGGCGTGGTGCCGGGCGTGCTGATGGCGCTGCTCATGATGGTCGTGGTGCACATCATCGCGACGAAGCGCAACATGCCACGCGAAGACAAGGTGCCGTTTGCAGCGTGGCCCGGAATAATGTGGCGCGGCGCACTGCCGCTGTCGATGCCGATCGTGCTGCTCGGCGGCATCTACTCGGGTGCGTTCACGCCCACCGAAGCGGCGGCGGTCGCTGCGCTGCACGCGCTGCTGCTCGCAGCCGTGGTGTACCGCGCGCTGAGCTGGAAGAGCCTTTACGCCGTGCTGCTCGAGTCGACCCGCGCCAGCGCCGTCATCACGATCGTGCTCGCCGGCTCGTTCATCCTGAACTATGCGTTCACGGCGGAAGGCGTGCCGCAGGCGGTAGTGATGTGGGTCGACACCATGCAGTTGAACCGGATCCAGTTCCTGCTGATGGTGAACCTGCTGTTCCTCATCCTCGGGTGTTTTCTCGACGTCTCGGTGCTGTTGCTCGTGTTCGTTCCGATGCTGCTGCCTTCGGTCAAGGCGCTCGGCATCGACCTCGTGCACTTCGGCGTTCTCGTCGTGCTGAACATGATGATCGGCCTGATCCACCCGCCGTTCGGCATGTTGTTGTTCGTGACGAAGGCGTTGACCGGGATTCCGATCGGCGACATGCTGCGCGAAGGCTGGATGTTCATCGTCATGCTGCTCGCATTGCTGCTCGCGATGACGTTGTTCCCGCAGATCGTGTTGTGGTTGCCGCAGACGTTGGGGTATGGGGAAAAATGAGCAGTCGCTGCCCGAACCTGTTGTGCGTGCGTGATTGCACGGCGCGCCGCGCGTCGCGGGTGCGCGAGATCTGAACCTGAAGTCCAATCGCATGAACCGGCAACTGCCACGGACAACATCGATTTCCGCAAGCTGGTGGCCGCCTATGAACCCGCGAGCCGCAACGAGCCGCGCCGATTCGCCCTGGTGACCGCGCTCTGGGCGGGGTTCGGCTACGCCTCGATCCTCGCCAGCCTGGTCTTCGTCGTGATCGGGTTGAAGTGGGGCGTGGGCAGGATGCGCGATTTGAACGCGGCGATCGTGCAGCAACCGCGCCTGGGCTTGCTGGGCTGGCATCGCAACCACCTGATCCTCGGGCTGCCGATGCTGATGGCGCTCGACGTGAAGCAGCTTGCCGCGGTGATCGCCCATGAGTTCGGTCCACCTGCAAGGGGCGCACGGCAAGCTCGGCGCCTGGGTGTACCGCACGCGCCGCAGTTGGTGGCTGCTTGCCGGGTCGCGCGCCAGCTCGAGCCTGGGCGCCACCTGGGCCGATGCCGCACTGGGCCTGTTCTTCGGACACTTCTTTCCGCGCTTCAACGCGCGTGCCTTCGTGCTGTCGCGCCAGCAGGAGTATGAAGCCGACGCCGTGGCGCACAAGGTGGCGGGCGCCACGGCCGCCGCGGAAGGACTGCTCGCCATGAGTGTGCAGGCGCGGTTCCTCGGCGAACACTTTTGGCGCGATGTGTACGCCACCGCGAAGGCCTCGGCAACGCCCCGGGTTCAGCCCTACCGGCTGATGCGCAAACGCCTGCGTGAAGCACTCGCGCATCGCCATCTACGCCAGGCGCAACCTCTAGTTCGCCCGACGACGATCCGCGCGTCGGGTCGACCCAACGCCGGCACGGCGCACGGGTCGAAGCCTGGCCGGACTCAGTTCATCTGCGTCACGAACTTGGTATTCAAGTACCCGTCGAACGTCTCCATTCCGCCTTCGCTGCCGTAACCGCTGTCCTTGATGCCGCCGAACGGCGTCTCCGCGACCGCCATGCCGAAGTGGTTGATCGACACCATGCCGGCTTCGATGCCGTTCGAAAGCAGATGCGCGTTGCGCGTCGACGTTGTGAACGCGTAAGCGGCCAGGCCGAAGGAGAGGCTGTTCGCGCGCTTCAGCACTTCGTCGATGGTCTTGAAGCGCACCATGCCGGCGACCGGGCCGAACGGTTCTTCCGTCATGAGGCGGCTGTCTTCGGGCAGGTCGGCGATCACTGTGGGCGCGAAGAAATTTCCTTCGCCGGGCAGCGCCTTGCCGCCGGCGAGGATCGTCGCGCCGCGCTGGTGCGCGTCGTCGATGAAACCGGCGACCGCGGCGACGCGGCGCTTCTGCGCGAGTGGCCCCATCTTCGTGTCGGTCGCCAGGCCGTCGCCGACCTTGACCTTCTCGACGCGCGCGAGGAAGCGCGCGATGAACTTGTCGTACGCGCCTTCCTGGACGTAAAAGCGCGTCGGCGAAATGCACACCTGGCCGGCGTTGCGGAACTTGAATGCGGCGAGCATGTCGGCGGCGGGATCGAGATCAGCGTCGTCGCAGACGATCACCGGCGCGTGGCCGCCGAGCTCCATCGTGCAGCGTTTCATCAGCGAACCCGCGAGGCCGGCGAGCTGTTTGCCCACCGCGACGGATCCGGTGAAGGAGACTTTGCGCACGATCGGCGATCGGATCAGGTAGTCCGACACCTCGCTCGGCACGCCCCAGACGATGTTCAGGCAGCCCGGCGGCAGACCGGCGTCGTGGAACAGCTGCGCCAGCGCGACGACGGCGCTCGGTGAATCCTCCGGCCCTTTCAGGACCATCGTGCAACCCGCGCCCAGCGCCGCGGTGATCTTGCGGATCGCCTGGTTGAACGGGAAGTTCCACGGCGTGAACGCAGCGCACACGCCGATCGGCTCGCGCAGCACGAGCTGGCGCACGCCCTCGGCGCGCGGCTGGATGACGCGGCCGTAAATGCGCCGGCATTCTTCGGCGTGCCACTCGGCGTGTTCGGAACACGCGTTGACTTCGCCGATCGCTTCGGCAAGCGGCTTGCCCTGGTCGCGAACGATGTTGCGGCCGATGTCGTTGGCGCGTTCGCGCGACAGCTCGGCGACCTTGCGCAGGATCTTGCTGCGTTCCATCGGCGACGTCTTGCGCCACGATTCGAACGCGCGCTGCGCGCTCGAAAGCGCCTTGTCGAGGTCTTCGCGCGTCGCGTGGGGCAACTTGGCGATGACCTGGTTCGTCGCGGGGTTGAACACGTCCTGCTCGCGGCGTCCGCCGCCATGGATGAATTGACCGTCGATGTAGAGGTTGAGGGTGGGGTACATGGTTCGTGCGGTGGGTGGGTGGTTGGACTGGGGGGTGCGGCGTCGCCAGAGGCCTGGCAACCGAGGCAGCGATGCTACTCGCCTGGGCCGAAGTTTGCAGCTTGACGCACGGCCGGCGCATGCCGCGCGATGAATTCGCCTGCTGCAGCGATCAGCTTGTCGCCCTGATCGCGGTGCGGCGAATGCCCACAGTCGGGCAGTTCGAACAACTCGGTCTGCGCGACGCAACGCGCGATGCCGCGAATTTGTTCGAGGGTTCCGTACTCGTCGTCAACCCCCTGCACGGCGAGCAACGGGCAGGCGATCGACCCGATCTCGGCTTCGATTGACCAACCCCGAAACTCGGCGAGTTGCCAGACGCGGTTCCAGCCCCAGAACGCCGAGTCCGGGTCGTCGTGGTAGCGCGCGAGGCGCTGCTTGAAGTCGGTCTGCAGGTAGACGTCGCGCGCCTTGGCGATGCTCTGCACCGAGATCTCTTCGACGATGATGTGCGGCGCGACGACGATCGCGCCAGCGACGTGGTTCTCGTGCCTGGCGGCATAGAGCAGCGCGATCGATCCGCCGTCGCTGTGGCCGAAGAGCCAAAGCGGCTGCGTGGCGGCGTCGATGCCGAGCGCGGCGAGCAGCGCCGGCAAGACCTCGAAAGCCTGGCGGTGCATGAAGTCCACGCCCCAGGCCTCGTCTGCGCCGCGCGGCGTCGAGCGGCCATAACCGGGGCGCGAGTAGACGAGGCCGCGGCAATGCGCCGCGTCGCACAGCGCTTGCGGAAACTCGCGCCACATCGCGAGCGACCCCAAGCCTTCGTGAAGGAACACGATGAGCGGCGCGCCGGCGTCGGCTGCCGTCGCGCCGACCCATTGGTGTTCGATTCGCACCGGCCGGCCGGACCAGTGAATGTGGGCGAAGCTGATCTCGCTGCGAGACACGTGAGGCGCGGCACTGCGTTGTCGAAGCGGCCAGTGTAGGGGCCGGCCCCGCCAGACCCCCGCGCCACATAATCGACGCATGAAGTTCGCTGAGTTTCACGTCGGCCAGGTGATCGAGGCCGGCCCTTTTACGCTGAATGAGGCCGAGCTTCTCGCGTTTGCGAGGAGCTACGACCCGCAGTGGTTTCACGCCGACCCGCAGGCCGCACAACGCGGCAGGTTCCAGGGCTTGATTGCGAGCGGCTGGCAAACCTGTGCCATCGCGATGCGCCTGGCCGTCGACGCTGCGCTGCACGGTTCGGAGTCTTTTGCCTCACCGGGCATGGCGTACATCAAGTGGCCGAATCCGCTGCGCTGTGGGGACGCGGTGCGCTTGCGCGCGAGCGTGATCGAAGTGCGCCGCTCCGAGACGCGCGCCACACTCGGCATCCTGCGCTGGCGCTGGCAACTCTTCAATCAAAATCGCGCCGAGGTGCTCGACCTCGAAGCGACGAGCTTGTTCGACCTGACACCTGCCACTGCAACCCACGATCGGTGACCCCATGACCCAAGCCCTCATCTGCGACGCGATCCGCACCCCCTTCGGCCGCTACGGCGGTGCGCTCTCTTCAGTGCGCACCGACGACCTCGGCGCGATCCCGATCCGCGCGCTGATGGCGCGCAACGCAGGCGTCGATTGGGCGGCGCTGAGCGATGTGCTCTACGGCTGCGCGAACCAGGCCGGCGAAGACAACCGCAACGTCGCGCACATGGCGAGCCTGCTCGCCGGCCTGCCCGTCGACGTGCCCGGCGCGACGCTGAATCGCCTCTGCGGCTCGGGGCTTGACGCGGTGGGCAGCGCGGCGCGCGCCATCAAATGCGGCGAAGCGCAATTGATGATCGCCGGCGGCGTGGAGAGCATGAGCCGCGCGCCGTTTGTCATGCCCAAGGCCGACGGCGCGTTCAGCCGCAACAACGCGGTCTACGACACGACGATCGGCTGGCGCTTCGTCAACAAGCTGATGAAGGAGATGTACGGCGTCGATTCCATGCCCGAAACGGCGGAGAACGTCGCGAAGGACTTCAACATCGAACGCGACGCGCAGGACCGCATGGCGCTGCGCTCGCAGCTCAATGCCGTGAAAGCGCAGCAGACGGGGTGTTTTGACGCCGAGATCACGCCGGTGCTCATCGCGCAGAAAAAAGGCGATTCCCTGAGCGTGACGAAGGACGAACACCCGCGCGAAACCTCGCTCGAGGCGCTCGCCAAGCTCAAGCCCATCGTGCGCCCCGACGGCACCGTGACGGCGGGCAACGCGAGCGGCGTGAACGACGGTTCGTGCGCGCTGCTGCTCGCGAGTGAAGCCGCGGCCGCGCGCCACGGATTGAGCCCGCGCGCGCGCGTGCTCGGCATGGCGACCGCAGGCGTCGCGCCGCGCATCATGGGAATCGGCCCGGCGCCGGCGACACGCAAGGTGCTCGAACTCACGGGCCTCAGGCTCGCGCAGATGGATGTGATCGAACTCAACGAAGCCTTTGCCGCGCAAGGCCTGGCGGTGCTGCGCGACCTGGGACTTGCCGACGACGACCCGCGCGTCAACGCCTGGGGCGGCGCGATTGCCTTGGGGCACCCGCTCGGCGCGAGCGGCGCGCGCCTCGTCACGACGGCGCTGAACCAGTTGCAGCGCGGCGGCGGGCGTTATGCGCTGTGCACGATGTGCATCGGCGTCGGGCAGGGGATCGCGCTGATCATCGAGCGCGTCTGAGCGATGAGTGATCACATTGAGGAAAGCCGCAGCATGAATGTCTATGAAGCCCTCGCGACCCGCCGCTCGGTGCGCGACTTCCTGCCCACGCCGGTATCCGGCGCGGTGATCCGGCGCGTCCTCAGCGCCGCCGCGCGATCGGCGTCAGGCGGCAATGTGCAACCGTGGCATATCGACGTCGTGGCGGGCGAGCGACTCGACGAACTGAAAGCGCTTCTGGAACGCCGCTTGCGGGAAGTGGCGGCGGGCGGCGCACCGGAACCCATCGATTACGACATCTACCCCAAGGAACTGTTCGCGCCGCACCGCGACTACCGTTTCAAACTCGGCGAGGCGATGTACGCGACGCTCGGCATTCCGCGCGAAGACAAGGCGAGCCGGCTGAAATGGTTCGCGCGCAACTATCAGTTCTTCGGCGCGCCGATGGCGCTGTTCTGCTCGATCGACCGCCGCATGGGGCCGCCGCAGTGGTCGGACCTGGGAATGTTCCTGATGTCGGTGATGTTGCTGCTGCGCGAAGAGGGGCTGGACAGTTGCTCCCAGGAGTCGATGTCGGTCTATCCGCGCACGATCGGAAACTTCGTCGGAATTCACCCCGAGCGAATGCTGTTCTGCGGCATGGCGATCGGGTACTGCAATACGGACCATCCGGTGAACCGGCTGGTTTCGGAGCGAGCTGAGTTGGCGGCGTTCGCTACCTTTCAGGGGATCTGAGAGGGGCCAGGAAGTGATGTTCGTGTGGCGCTGCGCGAATGTCGGCGACTTGGCTGGCAGCGGCCGATCAGATTGCCGGGTGGCGTGACGGCTCTCGACCCAAAGCGGACCAGTAGACTTCGCCCGGTTGTCCCGTGGCAGCAGATTCTTGGAGCGGCCAGCGGCGCTTTCGCCGACAAGGAGAGGCGCACGATGCGAGAAGAGTATCGAGTTGGGCTTGACTACTTGGGCGCAGCGACGGCGCTTCTGCGACGGGCTCGCAGCGCTCATCCCACTGCCGGGTTGTTGGAGGCTGCCGACCTGCAGTGGTGGTGGCGCGCTTCGCGGCCGACCGACGTGTTTCCGCAGCTCTTCTGGTTTGATGACCGAGGTCAACCGGAAGCCGCGCTGATTGCCACTGACTGGGGCGATGGTGTTGCGCTTGATCCGATCGTCTTGCCCGATGCAAAGCCCGCCTGGGTCACTCACGTGATCGAGCGCGGGCTTGCCTATGCTGGCGAATCCGGGTTCAAGACCATCGACATCGCGGTTGACCGCACTGATGATCTCTTGTGTAGGCTGCTGACAAGCCGCGGCTTCGCGATGACGCCGGGCGCGAGTCTTGAGGTCGTCTGCTCTTGGCGGGCCGCCCACCCTGGACACATGGGCAGCCCGCTGCACGACGGGTATCGGTTGTGTAGCCGGCTCGAAACCGAACAGTGCCCGCATCACATGGCCGGTCGAAGCGGGCAAGATGTCGGAGAACGGCTTCGGCAAACCTCGCTTTACCGATCCGACCTCGATCTGCTGATACTGGATCAGCACGACCAAGTCGCGGCCTACGGCCTGTTCTGGTTCGATCCGCAAACCGCCACCGGCCTCGTCGAACCCATGCGAACCGAGAGCGCACATCAGCGACGCGGGCTCGCCCACCATCTGCTTGCTGCGGGCATGAGTCGTCTCGCGCACGCCGGCGCACAGCGCATCAAGCTCTGCTACAGCCCCGGTAACCAAGCAGCCCGAGATCTATATCTCAGCCATGGCTTTGAGCCGCATCAGCAGACGGCTGTGTTCTCGCAGCGTGACTTGGCAAGCGCTTCATAGGCTCGATGTGATGGTGCTTGGTTCGAGCGGCTGCTCCTGGCCGCCCACTGCCTACGACCTCGCATCACAGTACAACTGCTATACATCGCACTGCTGACGTTCAGAACTCCATGCGCGTGCGCTCGCAATCCGTCGAGTGGGGGCAAGCG
Organism: uncultured beta proteobacterium; assembly: GCA_963775015.1. Lineage (GTDB taxonomy): Bacteria > Pseudomonadota > Gammaproteobacteria > Burkholderiales > Burkholderiaceae_C > JAEMQF01. The sequence continues at coordinate 42,035 of CAVZHI010000008.1, forward strand.
GCCTCGAGGAAATTGCTTGGGATCAAGCGCGCCGGAGTCCTGGACCACCTGAAAACTGTTGCAGCCGCGCTCGGTATCTATGGCTGACTCGACCAGCCGTCGCGCGATGCCGCGCTTGCGTTCGTCAGTCGGGTCGAAGAGGCAGATAAAGACATTGCTGCGGAACAAGTCAGCGCTCGTTCATCTCGTCTCGCGTGAACTTGCGCCCGCCCGTACTGACTTTGCCTCGGAGGTCGGCCATCACTTCGCGGTACTTTCGCAAGCGCTGCTTTCGTACGTAGCTTGCGAGCCAGAGTCGGAACTGTTCGTTCAGGGTCGTCTCGTCAGCCCGCGCCTGCGCTCGCGCGGCTTCGATGATCGCCTCGTCAGCGCGAAAGGTAATGTTTTTCATGGCAGTGCGAAGGTGTTGTGCACATGTCGCAGCGTACACGGGCCCACGCCGTAACGGCGACGCGCGCCGCGCTCAGCCCGCCTGCCCGAGCGTTCGCAGCGCCTGCGACAGATGCGGCTTGTCGATCATCGCGCCGTCCAGGTTCAACGTGCCGGCGTCGGGGTTCGCGGCAAACGCGTCGACGATTCGCTGCGCGTGCGCGAGCTCCGCTTCACTGGGGGAATAGGCCTCGTTGATGATGGCCACCTGGTCCGGGTGGATCGCCATGCGGCCGCGAAAGCCGCGCCGGCGCGACGCGCGGCTCGTCGCGGCGAGGCCTGCCGAGTCGCGGAAGTCGGTATGGATCGTCTCGATCGCCGGTACGCCCGTTGCCGCTGCGGCGCACAGGCAGAGCGATCCGGCGAGCGTGTAGAGCGGCGAGTACGCGCCGTCTTCGTCGCGGTTCGCCACAGCACCGATGGCCGCCGACAAATCTTCCGCGCCCCACGTTACTCCGGCCAGCCGCGGCAGCGGTGCGCTGAAGCTTTGCATGTTAAGCATCGCCTGTGCCGTCTCGGTCGCCACCGGCAGGATGAGCACGCTGCCCGCGGCGATTCCGGCGCGCGCTTCGAGCGCGTCCAGGCAGTAACCCAGGCGCTGCACGTCGGCGGCGCTGTTCGTCTTGGGCAGCATGATTCCTGCCAGGCCGGGAACGATCACTGTCGCGAGGTCGCCCATCGCCAGGCCGGTGTCCAGCGGATTGATGCGCACGAAGATGCGCGTCTGGCGCGATTCGAGTTGCGCCGCGCTGGCGCCGATGAACTCCGCAGCGGTGTGCCGCGCGCCGACCTTGCGCGATGCCGCAACCGCGTCTTCGAGATCGAGGATCAACACGTCGGCCGGGCTCGTGAGCCCCTTCGCGAGCTTGCGTTCGCTGTCCGCTGGAACAAAGAGCCAGGAACGCAGCTTCATGAGGGTTTCCGCAACATCAGCGCCTGGCGCGTGCAGACGCAGACCTCATCATTGCGCTGGTTCAGGCCTTGGTGGAACAGCGTGACGATTCCGGCGTTCGGCCGCGACTTGCTTTCGCGAATCTCTTTCACCGTCGTGCGTGCGCGGATCGTGTCGCCATAGAACACCGGTTTTGGAAAGCGCGTGTCGCTCATGCCGAGGTTCGCGACCGTCGTGCCGAGCGTCGTGTCCTGCACGCTCAGGCCGATCACGAGGCCGAGCGTGAAGATGCTGTTCACGAGCGGTTGGCCGAACTCGGTGCCCTTGCAGTATTCGGCGTCGATGTGCACCGCCGCCGGGTTGCACGTCGCGCCGTTGAACCAGACGTTGTCCGATTCGGTGACGGTGCGGCGGATCTCGTGCTCGAAGACCTGCCCGACCTTGAATTCCTCAAACCAGCGTCCTGCCATCGTGATTGCCCTCGGAGAGTCGTGGCCAGTCTAACGGCAGCCGCCGCGTCTTGGCCTCACACCGGCGACAGCACATGGATGACGCGGTTCGCGACAAACTCGCGGGTCTTTGCGCCGTAGGCGGCCATGTGCGGCGCTAGCGCGTGCGCCTTGAGCGCGGCCAGATCGCGCCACTTCTCGATCACGACGAAGGTGTCGGCGCCGTATGGCGTCTGGATCGGCCCGGCGCCTTCGGTGTCGATGGCGGCGCCGTATTCGATGCAGCCGTCTTCGGCGTGCACCGCGGCAACGTTGGCGCGAAACGCTTCGAGAATGTGCGGGCGTTGCCCGGACTTGGCGGTGATGACGGCGAGGATGTGGATCATGGCGTGGACCTGGATGGGTGGGGTTCGACGTTGCAATGGGGGCCGAGCGCCGCAGTGCTCGCGGCGCTCGGCGCGCAGCTTACCCTGTCGGCCATGGATGCAGGCGGGGCTTGGGAGGCGCGCGGCACAATCGGCCCATTCCGGACCGCGCCGCTTCGCATGAACCCCAACCCCGCTTCGCGCCTTGACATCGATCTGCTGCAACAGTGGCGCGGCAAGACCGAACGCCGCAGCGACGTCGTGACCGCCGCGCCGCTCGCGGCACTCGCGGCGACGCTCGACCGCGACGATCCGCCTCCGGCACCCGGCACGCCCGTGCCGCCGCTCTGGCATTGGCTGTTCTTCACGCCGCAGCCGCGCCAGTCGGAAATCGGCCCGGATGGCCACGCCAAGCGCGGCGGCTTCCTGCCGCCGGTGCCGCTGCCGCGGCGCATGTGGGCGGGTGGGCGGCTCGAGTTCCTGCAGCCGCTGCGCGTCGGCGACACCATCGTTCGCGACTCATGCATCGTCAAGGTCGACGCCAAATCGGGGCGCAGCGGCGAACTCGTGTTCGTCACGGTGCGCCATGAGGTCTCCAACGCGCACGGCGTCGCGCTCACCGAAGAGCACGACATCGTCTACCGCGACATGCCCGCGCCCGGTGCGCCGGCGCCCACGCCGCAGGCCGCGCCGAGCGATGCAGCGTTCTCGCGACAAGTCGTCCCCGATCCGGTGCTGCTGTTTCGCTACTCGGCGCTCACGTTCAACGCGCATCGAATCCATTACGACCGGCCCTACGTGACGCAGGTCGAGGGCTATCCGGGGTTGATCGTGCACGGCCCGCTGATCGCCACTCTGCTCGTCGACCTGTGGCGCCGCGAAATGTCGGGCGCGGCGTTGCGCAGCTTCGCCTTCACCGCCATGCGGCCGCTCTTCGACATTCACCCCTTCACGCTGTGCGGCCGGGTCGAACCGGGCACGCGCCAGGTCACGCTGTGGGCACGTGACTTTGAGGGCTTTCTCGCCATGCAGGCAAAAGCCGAACTCGCCTGATCGACACCGACCCATGACCACCGCACAAGCCGACCCCGCCGACGCGACGAGCTACGCCGAGATCCGCGACGCCGTGCGCGCCCTCTGCGCCGAGTATCCCGACTCGTACCACCGCGGCATCGACGCGCAGCGCGGTTACCCCGAAGCGTTTGTGAACGCGCTCACGAAAGCCGGCTGGATGGCGGCGCTGATCCCGCAGGAATACGGCGGCTCGGGGCTGGGGCTTGCCGAAGCTTCCGTGATCATGGAAGAGATCAACCGCAGCGGCGGCAACTCGGGCGCTTGCCACGGCCAGATGTACAACATGGGCACGCTGCTGCGCCACGGCTCGACCGAGCAGAAGCAACGCTACCTGCCGCAAGATCGCCAGCGGCGAATTGCGCCTGCAGTCGATGGGCGTCACCGAACCCAGCACCGGCACCGACACGACGAAGATCAAGACCACCGCAGTGCGAAGCGCCGACGGTTCACGCTACGTCGTGAACGGGCAGAAGGTCTGGATCTCGCGCATCCAGCACTCGGACCTGATGATCCTGCTCGCGCGCACGACGGCGCTCCTAGAGGTGAAGAAAAAATCGGAAGGCCTGTCGATCTTCATCGTCGACCTGCGAGACGCGATCGGCCACGGCATGACGGTGCGGCCGATCCCGAACATGGTGAACCACGAGACGAACGAACTGTTCTTCGAGAACCTGGAAATTCCGGCGGAGAACCTGATCGGCGTCGAAGGCCAGGGCTTCAAGTACATCCTCGACGGCCTGAACGCCGAGCGCACGCTGATCGCCGCCGAGTGCATCGGCGACGGGCGCTGGTTCATCGACCGCGTCACCCAGTACGTGAAAGAACGTGTCGTCTTCGACCGCCCGATCGGGCAGAACCAGGGCGTGCAGTTTCCGATCGCCGAAGCGCACATCGAAGTCGAGGCCGCCGACCTGATGCGCTGGCAAGCGTGCCGCCTGTTCGACGCGCACCAACCCTGCGGCGCGCAGGCGAACATGGCGAAGTACCTGGCGGCGAAGGCGTCGTGGGAAGCGGCGAACGCGTGCATCCAGTTCCACGGCGGCTTCGGCTTCGCGTGCGAATACGACGTCGAGCGCAAGTTTCGCGAGACGCGCCTGTACCAGGTGGCGCCGATCTCGACGAATCTGATCCTCTCGTTCGTCGCCGAGCATGTGCTTGGCTTGCCACGGTCGTTTTGACGTGGTTCGAGTCCATAGCCGCCCGCAGCGCCGCCTGCGTCGCCTGACGCCTGAAACGAGATCGAGCCATCGAACATGAACACCTCCAACCCAGAACTCCAACTCGCCGAATTCGCCACAACGCTGCACTTCAACGATGTGCCGGGCAACGTCGTGCGCCGCACCGAAGACCTGTTCCTCGACTGGGTCGGCTCCACGCTCGCAGGCAAGGGCGCGCGGCCGGTCGAGAGCCTCGCGCGCTTCATGCTCGGCCAGGGGCCGGATGACGGCGCGGCAGAGGTGTTGATCCGGCGCCGGCGCAGCAGCCCGCTGATCGCCGCGACGATCAACGCCGCGGCGTCGCACTTCGCCGAGCAGGACGACGTGCACAACGGTTCGGTGTTCCACCCGGCGGCGGTCGTTTTTCCGCCGGCGCTCGCCGTGGCGCAGGCGCTCGGGCGCAGCGGCCGCGAGTTGCTGCTCGCGTCGGTGGTCGGCTACGAGGTCGGAATCCGCGTCGGCGAATTCCTCGGGCGCTCCCACTACAAGGTGTTCCACACCACCGGCACCGCCGGCACGCTCGGCGCCGCGGCTGCTGTGGGCGTGCTGCTGCGCCTGGACGCGATGCAGATGTTGAACGCGTTCGGCTCGGCGGGCACGCAGTCGGCGGGCTTGTGGGAGTTTCTGCGCGACGGCGCCGACTCGAAACAGCTGCACACGGCGCACGCCGCAGGCGCGGGCCTGAGTGCGGCGTATCTCGCGGCGGACGGTTTCACCGGGGCGCGCCGCATCCTCACCGGTGCCCAGGGAATGGCCGCGGGAATGTCGAGCGACGCCGATCCGGCGCGCCTGACGGATCGCCTGGGGACGCGCTGGGCGACCGCCGAGACCTCGTTCAAGTTCCACGCCGCGTGCCGGCACACGCATCCGGCGGCCGACGCCTTGCTCAGCGTGATGAACCAGCACAACCTGAGTGCCAACGACGTCGTGCAGGTGACAGCGCGCGTGCACCAGGGCGCGATCGACGTGCTCGGCCCGGTCGTGAACCCACAGACCGTGCACCAGGCGAAGTTCTCGATGGGCACGGTGCTCGCGATGGCAGCGCTGCACCGGCGCGCCGGAATGGCGGAGTTCGACGCGCACTTCTCGGATGCCGACGCACGCGCCTTCTGCGAGCGCGTGCGCATGGTGCTCGACGCCGAAGTCGACGGCGCTTATCCGGCGCGCTGGATCGGCAAGGTCGAGGTGTTGCTGCGCGACGGGCGGACCTTGCACGGCCGCGTCGACGAACCGAAAGGCGACCCCGGCAATACGCTGTCGCGCAGCGAACTCGAAGACAAGGCGATTCGTCTCGCGCTCTACCGTGGCGGGGCGAGCGAGGCCGAGATGCGCGCCGTGATCGCCAGCGTCTGGTCGCTCGCCGACGCGCCGCGCGTGCCGCGCCTGCTGCCCGAAAAACTCTCAACCTCTGCCTGACACCTCCCCATGATCTCCCTCATCAACTACATCACCCCTGTGCAATTCGGCTTCGGCGCGATCACGCTGCTGCAGCAGGAGTGCGATCGGCTGGGAATCAAACGCCCGCTGCTCGTCACCGACGTCGGGGTGCGCGCCGCGGGTCTCGTGGACCGGGTGCTCGCGCAGTTGCGCGATTCCGCGGCCGTGACGATCTTCGACGCGACGCCGGGCAATCCGAACGAAGCCGCGGTGCGCGCTGCGGTGGCGATGTTCAAGGGCGGCGCTTGTGATGGGCTGATCGCCCTGGGCGGCGGCTCGTCGATCGACCTCGCCAAGGGCGTCGCGGTGTGCGCGCGCCACGAGGGGCCGCTGAAGAGTTTCGCGTTGATCGAAGGCGGCGTGGCGCGCATCACCGCGGCAACGGCGCCCGTGATCGCGATCCCGACGACGGCGGGCACCGGCAGCGAAGTCGGGCGCGGCGCGGTGTTGATCGTCGACGACGGGCGCAAGCTCGGCGTGATTTCGCCGCATGTGGTTCCGAAAGCGGCGATCTGCGATCCGGATCTGACGCTCGCGCTGCCGCCGCTGCTCACCGCGGCGACCGGCATGGACGCGATCGCGCATTGCATCGAGACCTTCATGGCGCCAGCGTTCAACCCGCCTGCCGACGGCATTGCGCTGGACGGCCTGTGGCGCGGCTTCGCGCACATCGAACGCGCGACCGCGCAGCCGAACGACCGCGAGGCGCGGCGCCAGATGATGTCGGCGTCGATGCAGGGCGCGCTCGCGTTCCAGAAAGGCCTGGGCTGCGTGCACAGCCTGAGCCATTCACTCGGCGGCATCGACCCGCGCCTGCACCACGGCACGCTGAACGCCGTGTTTCTGCCGGCGGTGATCGCGTTCAACCGCGACGCGCCTTCGGTGCGCGACGAACACAAGCTCGCGCGGCTGGCGCAAGCGATGGGGCTGGCCGCGCGCTCCGCATCGAACCCCGTGGAACATCGCGCGGGGCATCTCGCGTCAGACCTCGCGGCAGACCTCGCGGTAGACATCTCCCAGGCCATCACGGCGATGAACCGGCGCCTCGGTCTGCCGTCGGGTCTGCGCGCCATGGGAGTGAGCGAGGCGCTGTTTCCGCGCGTCGTCGAGGCCGCGCTCGCCGACCACTGCCACAAGACGAACCCGCGCGAAGCGAGTCCGCAGGACTACCGGGAGATGCTGCAGCGCTCGATGTAGAAGCGCCGATTCAGCGCGCCTGCCCGCGCGCGAACAGCAGTTGCGGCAGCCGGCTCAACCACGCCAGCCAGCGGCTCTTGGGCGGCTGCGTCGCTTGCTGCGCGGCCGCTCGCCTTGCGCTTGGCGCGTCAACCTTGCGCGCGCGCGGCGCAGGCCCGGCGCCGAGGTGACCGCACAGCGACATCGAGTTGAGCAAGCGGTAGACGCTGCGGTGCGGCAGCTGCGAAGTGTCGATGAGTGCGGCGACGCCGGTCTCGCGTTTGCCCAGCAGTTCGACGAGCCGCTTCGCGTCGGCGTCGTTGCCGATGTCGGCGGCAGCCGGCTTCTCGATCAGGTGGTAGCAGCTTGTCATGCTCAGCCAGGGGGCGAGGCCAACGTCGCGCCCGAGCCGCTCGCCGAGCATCCAACACAAGGCGACGAATGACTCGTCGGTGAATTGCACGCCGGCGCTGGGGGCCGGCGTGGCATGCGCCGTCGGCGTGCCGAGCAGGCCGTTGCCTGTCGCCAGATCTTCGACCAGGTGTTCGAGCGAGCGCGTCGTATGGACTCGCTGGTCCCCGGCGTCGATGACCGCGAGTAGCCTGCCGTCGCTGCGGCGTCGCACCACCGCGAGCGGCGGATTTTTTGCCATGCGCAGCTTGCGCAGCGCGACGGCGGCGTCGCTCAGGGCGGGGCTGGGGGCGCGTGGGGACGGCACGGCGCGCAGTGTCGCGCCGCTGCGCGGCCGTGCGGCATGCCGGCCGGCCGCGCGCGCTCAGTTTGTGCCAATCCCTCCACACGCCCGGCGTTCGCCTCTGGCGCCGAGCGGCGCGGGACGGCAGGATGGGGGCGATCCGGCAATCCGCGGTGCCGGGATCTTCGGCGGCGCTTGCTCAGCGTGCGAACCAGCGCCCGAACCAGCGCTGCCACCAGCTCCGCACGCCGCTGCTCCGACTCGTCGCTGGCGGCGACCGCCCGACCCCGCTTGCGCCGCGCCCGCGCGGCACCGGGCCGGACGCGAGCAGGCCGCAAATCGACAGCGAGTTGATCAGCTCGTGCACCTTGCGCTGCGGCAACTGCACCATGTCGATCATCGCGGCGACGCCGAGTTCGCGCGTCGCGATCACGGCGAAGAGCCGCGTCGCGTCGGTGTCTTCGCCGATTTCGCCGAAGTCGGGCCAGCTCAGGAGTCGGTAACTCGTCGTCACGTCGAGCCAGGGGGCGAGGCCGACGTCGTGCCCGAGGCGCGCGCCGACGAGCCAGCACAGGCGCAAATACGACTCGTCGCGGAACTTCAGGCCCGGCCGGGGTACCTGCTTCTGCGCCGGGTCGTGCTCGCCGATCTCGGCCTTGCCGCGCGCCAGGTCGTCCACCAGATGTTCGAGATCGCGCGGCGTGTGCACGCGCCCGCCGACGGCATCGATCAGCGCGAGCTGGTGCTGATCGACGCCGCGCCGCACGACAGCGAAGCGCGAATGCTCGCCGTGGCTCAGCTTGCGCAGCGACGCCGCAGCGAGCCCCAGCGCCTGCGCCGGGGCGAGCCGCGGCGCGCCGGCACGGCTGCTTTGGGCGTCGCGACGCGCAGGGCCGCGCGGAGGTCCCACCGGACTCTGTGCCACGCTCTCAGGCCAAAGTGGCGTTGCCACCTTGCTGGACCACGCCCTCGGGGTGCGGCAACGGCAAAGACATTTCGTTCGGTTTCACAGCCCGCCGATCACGCCACACGCCAGGCGCGCGCCGCCGCCGCCGAGCGGCGCCGGGTGGTCGGCGTGGTTGTCGCCGCCGACATGGATCATCAGCGAGCGATTCCGCACGTCGTCGAGTTTCAGGCGCGGCGCGAGCACCGGGTAGTTCGCCTTGCCGTCGGCCAGGACGACGAGGCCGGGCAAGTCGCCGAGGTGCCCGTCGCCCCAGGGCGCGCCGTGCCGGTTCGTCTTCAAGGGGTCGAGGTGCCCGCCTGCGGCGAGCGCGGCAATCGCGACGCCGTCGCGCTGCGCCGGCGCACAACTCGGGTTCTCGTGCACGTGAAAGCCGTGCACGCCGGGTGCGAGGTCGGCGAGCGACGGCGTGAAGACGAGGCCATGCGGCGACTCGGAAATCCGCACCGTGCCGAGCGCCTTGCCGACGCCTCCGGCGTCGACCTGCGCCACGCTGACGTTGATTTCAGCCGCCGAGATAGCGGCGGCGGCGCAGACGCACGCGCACAGGATGGGCAGGCTCTTCATGGCTGAGGGTCCAGGGTTGGGCGAGTATCGGTGCTTTGGTGGCGCGCGCCGGTGCGCAGATGCAACGTGGTCACGCCGCCGAGCTGGCGCGCAAGCGGCGCCAGGCGCGCGCCAACCAGCGCGGCGGCCACGCCGCTGCGGCGTCCGGCGCATCGTCGGGCAAGGCGGCCGGCGGCGCCGCGCTGCTCTTGAGCCCATGGGGCTGGGCCGCTTCGCTCAATCCCCGCGGGGGACGGGCACCGCTGGGCGGCGCCTTTGGGGCGCTCTCGAGAATGCCGCACAGCGAGAGCGAGTTGAGCAGGCCGTGCACGCTGCGCTGCGGCAGTTGCGCCGCTTCGGCCATCGCCTCGATGCCGAGGTGGCGCTCCGCGATGACTCTGCACAGCTGCGCGCCTTGGGGGTCGCTGCCGATCTCGCCGAAGTCGGGCCAGCGTTGCAGCCGGTAGCTGTGGCCCGGATCGAGCCACGGCGCGAGGCCCAGGTGCTGTGCCAGGCGTGCGCCGAGCAACCAGGCGAGGCGTTCCAGCGTTTCGTCGACGAGGCGGCCGCCGGAGCGCGGCGTGTGGTCCTGTGCCGGGTCGAGTTCGGCCAACGTGGCGCTGCCGTCGGAAAGCGAATCGACGATCCTCTCGAGCGCGCGGATCGCGTAAATCCGTTGCGTGGCCGGGTCGAGCAGCGCCAGCAATCGCGCATCGCTGCCGCGGATCACACCGACCTTCGGCGCGCGCCGGTCCTGGCACAGCTTGCGCAGCAGCTCGGCCGCGCCGAGCAGCGCCGAGTGGGGGTCGAGCGGGGCCTGCATGCGCCGGATTGTCGCGTGCGCGGCTCGCGCAAAGCCTGCGCTGCGTCGCGGAACAGGCGGCTGTTTCGAAGCGTTTTCCGCCGATTGCGCGCCGGCCGCGTGCTCCACGATGCGGCTGGCCCGCTCGCCCCACGCGCTGCGGTGACGCGATTCGCGCCGCAGCGCCTCGGCGGCGCGCCAGGCGCGCGATACTGCGCCACCAGGTTCAACTGCAGGTTCAGGCGACCACGCAAAACGATCAGCGCGCTGGCGCCGCCGCGACGCCAAACCCGACGCTTCGAAGCGCCGCCGAGGCGCGCCTGAGCGGCCTGGGCGTCGCACCGCAGCTCGATCAAACAGTAGCCGACGGGCGCGAGGTCAAACAGGTCGACATGAATCTCGCGCTGCGCCTCGAGCTCGGACTGGTGGCTGCGCAACCCGGCGTTCCGCATCTCGAGTTCGACCTGGTGCACGCGCAGTTCGTGCACCAGACTCAGGGCCTGGTTTGCGGCTGCAGAGGCTGCGTCGTCGTCGGCGCAGTGTCGTCTGCGCGAGGCAACGCGCTGCACCACGTGATCCTGAGCGACATCACGCTCGCCAAAGCGGCGGCGGTGCTCGTTGCCGCCGAATCGCAGCGCACTGAGCGCGCGCTGGCGCTGAACCGGGTCCTGCTCGAGGTGCGCGACTTCGACGCCAACAACGTCGACGCCTACGTGCGCGCCGTCACCGAAAGTCGGCTCGCGCGCTGGGCGTGGCGCGCGCGAGCCTCTGGGCGGCCGAGATGGAGGGCGCGGTGTTGCAGTGCCGCGGTCGGTTCGACGCAGACCGCCAGGTGCACGAGCCGGGCGAGCGCATGCGAAGTGCCAAATTTGCGCGTTACTTCGCGGCCCTGCAGGGCGGCGATCTGTTGGCCGCGGACGACGCGCTCGCCGATCCGCGCACGAGCGAATTTGCCAACTGTCTGCGGCCGTCAGGGATCACCTCGATGCTCGACGCGCCACTGCGCGTCGCCGGCAGGTCGCCGGCGTGCTGTGCTTCGAGCACCGTGGGCCGATGCGACGCTGGAGCGCCGAGGAGCAGAGTTTCGCCCACGCGCTGGCGAACATCGCGTTGCACGCGATCGCGCACATCGAGCGTGGCCACGCCGTCGCGGCGCGCCGGATCGCCGAACAGCACTTGCACAACCTGCTCGACGGCATGGTCGAGCGCGCCTGGTTGAAAGACCGGGGCGGCCGTTATCTCGCGCTGAACCGCAGCGAGGCACAGGCGCTCGGCGTTCCGCTCGATCAGGCGCTCGGCAAGACGTTCCAGGAATTGCGCCCGGACGCTGAGCTCCAAGTGATCGCCTTGGAAGACGAGCTGGCGATGCAATCGACCGTGCCGACGCGTGTCGAACGCGCGGCCGTCCTGGGTGGCGCGTGGCTCGAAATCATCAGGTCACCGGTCCTCGGCGACGACGGCAGCGTGCGAGGGCTGGTCGCGATCGTGCGCGACATCAGCGAGCGCAGGCGCGTCAAGAACGCCCTGTTGCAGAGCGAGGCGCGCTTTCGCGCACTGACCGAAATGTCGTCCGACTGGTATTGGGAGACCGACGCACAAGGGCGCTACACGATGATGTCGGGCCGCGACGGGAGAGGCCCGCACCTGCGGTTCGGCGACCCCATTGGCCGCGACAATTCCGACATCCGGACGCTGACCGGAGCGCGGCGCGAGCAAATCAGCCCGAGCCCGGCCGAGTTCGAGCGTGCCCGGGCTGACATCTAGGCATCCGCAACGCCTTGTGCAAGTGGACCTTCCCCGACGGCGGTGTGACGTTCCTGCGCTTCAGCTTCGAGCCGATGTTCGGCGCCGACGGCGAGTTTTGCGGATTCCGCGGCGTGAGCAGCGACGTGACGCAGCGCGAACGCGACGCCGAGGCGCTCGCGCACGCGCAGGGCCGGCTCGAACTCGCGCTGCGCGCGTCGGACATCACCTTGCACGAGTGGGACGTGAAGAAGGATGCGTTGACGATCCGCGGCGGCCGGGGTCTGACGGCGAACACCGTGGTCGAGCGGCCGATGCGCGAGGTCCTGGTGCTGGCGCATCCCGACGACGCGGCGCGGCTGCGGCTGGCGAACCCCGCGATCCTGCGCGGCGAGTCGCGCAGCGTCGACGTCGAGTACCGCATCCCCCGGATGAGTGGCGAGTGGGCGTGGCGCCGCCTGCAGGCGAACCTGGTTGAATCTGACCCGGACAGCGGCGAAGTGCTGCGCGTCAGCGGCACCAGCTCCGACATCAACTCGCGCAAGCGTGCCGAGCTCGCGCTCGCCGAGCTGAACCGTGAACTCGAGGCGCGAATCGCCACGCGCACCGAAGCGCTCGCGCAAAGCGAAGCGCGTTTTCGCGCCGTGATGAACGACGCTCCGGTGGGCATCATGATCATCGCCCCGGACCGCCGCATCATCGACGCGAACTCGCGTGTCTGCGACATCCTCGGTTACCCGAAGCGGGCGCTGATCGGGATGGGAATTCAGGAGCTCACCCACCCTGACGACTGGCCGGCCAACGCGGCGCTCGCCACACCCATGGAGCGCGGCGAAGTGCCGCGTTTCGTGCTCGAAAAGCGCTACCTGCGCGGCGACGGTGGCGTGGTCTGGGCGCGGCTGCACGTGGCGGCAGTGAACGATCCGCACGGCAAACACCTGTACCGGATTTCCGTGATCGAAGACATCACGCAGCGCCGTGCGACGGAGGCGCGCCTGAGCGAATACGCGGCGCCGGCTTCGACGCGGCGTCGGCGAACCGCACCGACCGCCTCGGGCTGGTCGGGATGCGCGAGCGCGTCAAGCTGCAGGACGGCGAGCTCGTCATCGATTCGGCGCCCGGCGTCGGAACGCGAATCAGCGCCGAGTTCGGCGGCGCTGCGCGCGCCGCAGCGCCGGGAGCAGCGTAGGCGCAGACGCTGCGCCGCAGGAGCGTCAGGCGAGTGCGCGGCCGATCAGGATCTTCTGCACGTCGCTCGTGCCTTCGTAGATCTGGCACACGCGCACGTCGCGGAGAATTCGTTCCACCGGGAAGTCGCTGACGTAGCCATAGCCGCCGAAGGTCTGGAGTGAAGTGCTGCAGACCTTCTCCGCCATTTCGCTGGCGAAGAGTTTCGCCATCGCCGCTTCTTTCAGGCAGGGCTGGCCGGCGTCCTTGAGGCGTGCCGCGTGGTGCAGCAACTGGCGCGCCGCCTCCAGCTGCGTCGCCATCTCGGCGAGGCGAAACTGCAGCGCCTGGTGCTGAAAAATCGGTTGGCCGAACGCGACGCGTTCTTTCGAGTAGACGAGCGCGGCGTCGAACGCGGCGCGCGCCATGCCGACGCTTTGCGCGGCGATGCCGATGCGCCCGCCCTCCAGGCCCGAGAGCGCGATCTTCAGCCCCATGCCTTCGTCGGCGAGCAGGTTCGCTAGCGGGAACGGCGCAGTTCTCGAAGCGGATCTGCGCCGTGTCGCTGCTGTGCTGGCCGAGCTTGTCTTCGATGCGCGCGACTTCGATAGCCGGGCGTATGCGTCGGAACAATGAAGGCGCTGATGCCGCGCTTGCCCGCCGCCTTGTCGGTGACCGCCATGACGATCGCGACGTTTGCGTTTTTTCCGCTCGTCACGAACTGCTTCACGCCGTTCAGAACGTAAGCGTCGCCGCGTTTCACTGCGGTCGTGGTCAGGCCGTCGGCCTGCGAGCCGACATGCGGTTCGGTGAGGCAGAAAGCGCCGAGCAGATCCCCGCGCGCGAGCGGCATCAGCCATTCCTGTTTTTGCGCGTCGTTGCCCCACGCCATGAGGATCGAACACACGGGGCAGTTGTTGACGCTCACGATCGTCGACGTTCCGCCGTCGCCGGCGGCGATTTCTTCCAGGATCACGGCCAGCGCGAGGTAGTCCAGCCCCGCGCCGTCCCACTCGTTGGGCACCGCGACGCCGTAGCAACCCAGTGCCGCCAGGCCTTTCAGTTCGGCGGCGGGGAAGTGGTGTTGCTTGTCCCAGCGCGCGGCGTGCGGTGCGACGCGTTCCTGCACGTAGGTGCGAACCGCGTCCTGCACGGCGCGGTGGTCTTCGCTGAGTGGCATCGGTTGTCTCCCCCTTCGTTCAGTGCCGAATTCAGCGCTCCAGCGCGGCGAGTTTCATTCGCGCGACGTCTTCTTCATACGCGGTCGCGAGCAGCACCTTCGGCCCTTTCGCGGTGCGCAGCAACTGGTACGCGGTGTGGAACTCCTGGAGCAGGCTGCCGTCCTTGCGCCAGAGTTGCCAGTGCACGTCGGCAAAGGCGTGGTTCGCGCCGAGCGGGTGGAATAGGTCGATCTCGAATTCGGCGCGTGAAAGTCGTTAAGCATGTAGACGTCGCACAGCGCGCGCATGTTCTTGCGCTTGGGTGCATCGTCGCTCCACAGCGTGACGCGCGCGACCGGCTTGCCGTTCGAATCGGCTTCGCTGTCGGTGATGCTGCTGGGCGTGTGCCACAGGTCAGCGACGGCGTCGCCGTCGAGCTCGTTGAAGGCGTCGCGGTAGCGCCCGAAGAAGTCTCGGATTTCTTGTTCTGTCATCGTGATTCGGCTCAGACTTTCATGGGGTGCGCTGCGCCAGCGCCAGGCGTGCCGCCAACGCGGCGAACAGCGCAGCGCCGCAGGCGTTGAGCGCGCGCGCCAGCGCCGGCGGTGCCGCCCAACGCCGCAGCGGCGCGACGCAGGCGACGAAGAGCAACAGGAATGCGCCGCCCTGCACGATGAACCAGGCGCCCAGGAAGAGGAAACCGGCGGCCTTGTTCGGCGCCGCGGCGTCGATGAATTGCGGCAGCAGCGCGAGGAAAAACAGCGCGACTTTCGGGTTCAGCGCGTTCGTCAACAGGCCCTGGCGGAAGTGGCTCGCGAGGCGCGGGGGTGGCGGGGACTCGTGTGTTCCCGATCCCGTCGTCCCGGCGAAAGCCGGGATCCACTGCGTCGAGTTCGCAGCGACCGCAACGGTGGATCCCGGCTTGCGCCGGGATGACAAGCTGTTGCGCAACATCCCCCACGCCAACCAGAGCAGGTAGGCCGCCCCGGCGTAGCGCACCACGTCGAACGCTGCACTGGAGGCCGCGAGCAGGGCGGCCAGGCCGAACGCTGCGGCGAGCGTGTGCAGCACGCAACCTGCGGCGATGCCGAGCGCTGCGGCCGCGCCGGCGCGCGCGCCGAATTGCAGCGTTCGCGTCAGCGTCAGCAACAGGTCGACGCCGGGTGTGGCGTTGACGATCAACACGGTGGCGGCAAAGAGCCACAGGTCATGCGTGCCGGACATCAAATGAGTTCCACCGCCAGCGCCGTCGCCTCACCGCCACCGATGCACAGCGCCGCGACGCCGCGCTTCTTGCCGTACTTGCGCAATCCGCCGAGCAGGGTGACGACGATGCGTGCGCCGCTCGCGCCGATCGGGTGCCCGAGGGCGCACGCGCCGCCGTGCACGTTGACGATCTCGGCCGAGAGCTTGAACTCGGTCATCGCCGCCATCGTGACCGCGGCGAACGCTTCGTTCACTTCCCACAGGTCCACTTGACGGCCGTCCAGCCGGTCTTCTTCAGCAGCTTGTCGATCGCGCCCACCGGCGCCGTCGTGAACCAGCTCGGCGCCTGCGCGTGAACGCTGTGACCGACGATTCGCGCAATCGGCTTGCAGCCCAGGCGTGCCGCGGTCGATTCGCGCATCAGCACGAGCGCAGCGGCGCCGTCGGAAATGCTCGATGCGTTCGCGGCGGTGATCGTGCCGTCCTTCTTGAACGCCGGTTTCAGCCCCGGGATCTTGTCGAGCTTGGCTTTGAACGGTTGCTCGTCAAACTTGATCACCGTGTCGCCGGCTTTACCGGGCAGCGTGACCGGCGCGATCTCCCACTCGAAGCTGCCGTCTTCGTTCGCCTTCTTGCTGCGCTGCGTCGAGCGGATCGCGAACTCGTCTTGTGCCTCGCGCGTGAACTTGTACTTCGCGACGCAGTCTTCGGCGAACACACCCATCGCCTTGCCGCGGTCGTAGGCGTCTTCCAGGCCGTCGATCGCCATGTGGTCGAACATCTGCGCCGCGCCGTAGCGAACGCCCTTGCGCGCGAACATCAGGTGCGGCGCGTTCGTCATGCTTTCCATGCCGCCGGCGATCATGACGTTCGCCGATTCGGCGCGCAGCATGTCGTGCGCGAACATCATGGCGCGCATTCCGGAGCCGCACATCTTGGACAGCGTGACGGCGCCCGCCGATTGCGGCAAGCCAGCGCCGAGCGCCGCCTGGCGCGCGGGGGCCTGGCCCTGGCCGGCCATCAGGCAGTTGCCCATCAGGACTTCGTCGACGGCGTCGCCGGTGACGCCGGCGCGCTGCACCGCGGCCTTGATCGCGACGCTGCCCAGCTGGTGCGCGGACAGCGTCGAGAAGTCGCCGAGCATGCCGCCGATGGGCGTGCGCGCGGCGGAAACGATGACGATGGATTCAGACATGGTGGCTCTCCTTCACGGGGTCAGTGGGAAACAAGGCTTCCAGGGCGCTCTTCCTGGGCGAGGCGCCGAATGTGCGCCTGGAACGCCGGATCTTCGCCGCGCAGCAGCGTCGGCAGGGCGTTGAAAAAGTCGTCACGCCGGCACCACTCGCGCATGTAATCGTCCCACGAGTTCCAGCGCCGCGCTTCGGTCTCGCTCATGTCGGGTTTGAAGGCGACCAGGTAGGCGCGCTCGAACAGCGACACGAGCATGTCGAAGATCACCAACATGCGTTCATGTTGTTCGGGGCTCGGGTTCGGCAGCGCCGAGGCGGTGCGCAGTTGCAGGTCGGAGTGGGCGAGCACGACGCCAAGGAAATCGTTGTAGGCATTGGAGAGCAACTGGTAGCCCTCTTCTTCCTCATTTTCGCGCTCGCGGCGTTGCTCGAAGAGAAAGACGCCGATCGCGAAGGGCAGGCCGACGATCGTGACGAGAAAACTCGCCATCTCGAGCAGGTCGCGTGCGCTCACACCGACCCCAACCGCGCCGGGCGCGCGCTGCGCCAGGTGCCGGACTCGACCGCGTCAGTGATGCGCCGCGCCGGCGTTTGCGCGGGCTCGAACTCCGGGTCGAGCAGGTCCGACGGATTTTCCCCGCGCGCGCGCGGCTGCCGGCGAAACCGCTTGTGCGCCTCATACGGGAACACGTCGTGAACGTAACCGGCGAGGATGCGCTGCTTGTGGCCTTGCCAGAACGCAGCGTCGAGCAACTCGGCGTGCTGTTTCATGAAGACTTCGCGCACCGCCGGGTCGCCGAGCAGGAACGGCGCGAACGTCTCCGGGAAAACGTCTTTCGGTCCGACCGTGTACCAGACCTCGCCCGACATCTCTTCCTCAGCGTTGCGCGGCGTCGGCACGTTGCGGAAGTTGCAGTCGGTCAGGTATTCGATTTCGTCGTAGTCGTAGAACACCACCTTGCCGTGGCGCGTGACGCCGAAGTTCTTCCACAGCATGTCGCCGGGGAAGATGTTCGCGCGCACCAGGTCCTTGATCGCGTTGCCGTATTCGGTGACGGCGTGTTCGATCTGCTGCGGCGTCGCCTCCTGCAAGTAGATGTTGAGCGGAATCATGCGGCGCTCGATGTAGAGATGGCGCAGCACGAGCGCGTCGCCGTCTTCTTCGACCAGGCTCGGGCAGAAGTGTTTCAGCTCGGCGATGAGTTCTTCTTCGAAGCGCGCGCGCGGAAACGCCACGTTGCTGTACTCCAGCGTGTCCGCCATGCGCCCGACGCGGTCGTGCTGCTTCACGAGCAGGTACTTGGCCTTGATGATCTCGCGCGTCGTTTCCTTCTGCGGTGGATAGAAGTCCTTGATGACCTTGAACACATAGGGAAAGCTGGGCAGGTCGAACACCAGCATCACCATGCCCTTGATCCCCGGCGCGATGCGAAAGCGGTCGCTCGAGTGGCGCAGGTGGGCGAGGAAGTCGCGGTAAAAGAGGTTCTTGCCTTGCTTTTGCAGGCCGATCGCGCTGTAGATCTCGCTGCGCGGTTTGCGCGGCATGAGCGAACGCAGGAACTGCACGTACGCCGACGGTACCTCCATGTTGACCATGAAATAGGCGCGCGCAAAGCTGAACACGAGCAGCAGATCGTCTTCACCGAACAGCGCCGCGTCGATCGCGAGCTGGCTGTCGGATGACGACCCCCAGACGCCTTCGGTGTCGCCCCCCGAGGGGGAGTCAGCCGTCTTGGGGCGAACCGGCGACGGCTGCGCGTGCAGCACCGGCAGCGCAAACGGCATCTCATCGAAACCGTTGATGACTTTGCCGACGATGTACGCGCCCTTGTTGCGGAAGAACATCGACGACAGCACCTGAATCTGGAAGTTGGTGCGCATGCGAAAGTCGCCGAGCTGCGTCGCCACCGCGTTCATCACGTAGTCGACGTCGCGGTCCAGGTCTTCGAACGACCGCTGCAGCTGAAAATGGCCGATGATCTGCAACCACGTGTCGCGCAGCGTGTCCTTGCTCGGGTAGTAGGCGCGGTAGGTCGGCAGCGACTCGGGTTCGTCGTTCTCGATGTATTCGGTCGAGACGGCAGGCCGGACGAAGATGAAGTCGTTGTGGAAGTAGCTGCGGTGCAGGATCTTCGTCGTCACCGAGTTGAAGAAGGTCTCGGCGAGTTCGGGTTGCGAAGAATTCGTGAGCAGGCCGATGTAGTGCAGCTTGACCTGCTGCCACACGTCCTTGGGCAGCGTCGCCGCCTGGAATTCGCGCTGCAGGCGCTCGGCGGCTTCGTCGACGCGCTTGTCGTAGAACTCGATGCGCTCGCGCTGCGCGCGTTGCTGGCCGTGCCAGTCGGCGGCCTCGAAGCGGCGCTGCGCGCCCGCGCTCGCTTCGCGGAACAGCGTGTAGTGGCGGTTGAAGCCGTCCAGCATCGCCTGGGCGATCTCGAAACCGCGGGCGTCGGTCAGGCGCTGCGGAAACAGCGCTCGTTCATTCACGGGCGCCCGCCTTTGCGGATCGCGTCGTAGCGCGACGTCAACGCGCCCACGGCCAGGCCGTAGGCGGCGGCGAGTTCACCGGGTTGCGACACGGTGATCTTCAAGTCGTTCAAGAGGCCGTCGTGCAGGCCGTAGACCCAGCCGTGCACGACGACGCCCTGGCCACGCTCCCAAGCGTCTTGCACGACCGTGCTTTCGCACACGTTCATCGCCTGCTCCAGAACGTTCAGTTCGCACAGCGCCTTGACGCGCAGTTCCTCGGCGTCCATGCCGTCGAGAAAAGTGCGGTGCTTGTTGCGCACGTCCTGCACATGGCGCAGCCAGTTGTCGGCCAGGCCGACGCGGCGGTTCTGCAGCGCCGCCGTCACGCCGCCACAGCCGTAATGGCCGACGACCATGATGTGGCGCACTTGCAGCAGATCGATCGCGTACTGCATCACCGACAGCGCATTCAAGTCGGAGTGCACGACGACGTTGGCAACGTTGCGGTGCACGAACACGTCGCCCGGCAGCAGGCCGAGGATCTCGTTCGCCGGAACGCGGCTGTCGGCGCAGCCGATCCACAGGTATTGCGGCGCCTGCTGCTTCAGCAGGCTCGTGAAGAAGCCCGGCGTGCGCGCCTGCGTCTGCGCGGCCCAGCGGCGGTTGCTCTCGAAGAGTTCGTCGAGGTGCGTGGTCATGCGGCACCCAGCCTTCGCGTTCGAGCCCACTCTACGGATTCCGTCATCCCGGCGAACGCCGGGATCCACTGCTGCGAAGGAGCGCCGTGGCCAGCGTTGGATCCCGGCGTTCGCCGGGATGACACGGTCGTGCCTGCTTGCATCACATCGTCTCCGCAAACAGCTCGCGGCCGATCAGCATGCGTCGAATCTCGCTCGTGCCCGCGCCAATTTCATACAACTTCGCGTCACGCCAGAGGCGCCCAAGCGGGTACTCGTTGATGTAGCCGTTGCCGCCGAAGACCTGGATCCCTTCGCCCGCCATCCAGGTCGCTTTTTCGGCGCACCAGAGGATCACGCTCGCGCAGTCCTTGCGCACCTGGCGCACGTGTTCGCTGCCCAGAAGATCGAGGTTCTTCCCCACCGTGTAGCAGAAGGATCGCGCCGCCTGCAGCACGGTGTACATGTCGGCGACCTTGCCCTGGATGAGCTGGAACTCGCCGATGCTCTGACCGAACTGCTTGCGTTCGTGGGTGTAGGGGATGACGTTGTCCAGCACCGCCTGCATGATGCCGATCGGCCCGGCGGCGAGCACCGCGCGCTCGTAGTCCAGCCCGCTCATCAGGACGCGCGCGCCGCCGCCCACGCCGCCGAGCACGTTCGCAGCGGGAACCTCGACATTGTTGAAGACGAGTTCGCCTGTAGAGCTGCCGCGCATGCCGAGCTTGTCGAGCTTTTGTGCGATCGAAAAACCCTTCATGCCCTTTTCGATGAGGAACGCCGTGACGCCACGCGAGCCCATCTGCGGATCGGTCTTCGCGTAGACGACGAGCGTATCGGCGTCGGGGCCGTTCGTGATCCACATCTTGTGCCCGTTCAGCAGGTAGAAACCACCCTTTTCCTCGGCGCGGAGTTTCATGCTGATCACGTCCGACCCGGCGCCTGCTTCGCTCATCGCGAGCGCGCCGACATGTTCGCCGCTGATCAGCTTGGGCAGGTACTTCTTCTTCTGCGCGTCGCTGCCGTTGCGGTTGATCTGGTTCACGCACAGGTTGCTGTGCGCGCCGTACGACAGGCCCACCGCAGCGCTGGCGCGGCTGAGCTCTTCCACCGCGACCATGTGCGCGAGGTAGCCCATGCCGGCGCCGCCGAACGCCTCAGGCACCGTGATGCCGAGAACGCCGAGGTCGCCCATCTTGCGCCACAGGTCCATCGGGAACTTGTCGCTGCGGTCGATCTCCGCCGCGCGCGGCGCGATCTCGGTGCTGGCGAAGGCGTGCACCGCGTCGCGCAGCGCGTCGATGTCTTCACCCAATTGGTGGTTCAGGCCGGGCAGGTTCATGGTCAGGCTCCAAAGTTTCTCAGTTCTTGATCGCGTCGCGTCCGTGAATTGTCATCATCGTCGCCGACATCGTCGCGATGAGTTGCGCCTCGCCGACCTGCGCATCGTGCTGCGTGGCGCGGCCCTCGACGACGCTGATGGTGCGCCCGCGCTTGACCACCATGCCTTCGAAGCGGAACAGCGGGCCCCGTGCGGGTGCGAGAAAGCTGACCTTGAACTCGATCGTGAGCACGCCCACGTCGGGTGGCATGAGCGAAAACGCGGCGTAGCCGCAGGCGCCGTCCAGGCCTGCGGCGATGATTCCGCCATGCGTGAAGCCGTGCTGCTGCGTGAGCGACTCGTGATGCCCAAAGGCCAGCACCACGCGGCCCGGCTCGACGCTGTACATCGTTATCCCCAGCGTCAGATTCGCCGGCTGGCGCGCGAACGAGTCGCGCGTGCGCTGCTCAAATCCCGGGTCGACGGCGTTCATCTGCGTCTCAGCCGGCGCTGCGCCGGTTGCCGTTGCCGAGCAGGCGCTGCGCTTCCTTCTCGTGCGCGCGCACTTCGTCGAGTGTCGCGTGCAGGTCCGCCAACTGCTGTTCGAGCTGCGTGCGGTGCGCCGCGAGAACGATCAGGAACTTGCTCAGCTGGGCGTGCGTGTCGCGCGGCGACTCGTACATGTCGACGAGTTCCTTCACTTCGGCGAGCGTGAGTCCGAGTCGCTTGCCGCGCAGCGTGAGTTTCAGGCGCGTCCGGTCGCGCAGTGTGTAGACGCGGTGCCGCCCGCTGCGCTGCGGCTCGAGCAGGCCGCAGTCCTCATAAAAGCGGATCGCGCGTGTCGTCAGGTCGAACTCGCGCGCGAGTTCGCCGATCGTGAACGTGGCGTGGCGCGGGCCCGCGGGTGCGGCGGCGGAACGGGCGAGGGTCGGCATCGGCGCAGGGAGACCTGGCAATTGACGTATACGTCAAGTGTAGCGATTGGCCGGCGCTGCGGCGAGGCCTGGTGCGGCGGCGTTACCGCCGTCGGGTCAGTCGAACACCGGCAACACATCGTCCTTCAAAGTGCCGCGCGCGCGCTCGTAGTCGGGCAGCACGGATCGCACCACGTCCCAGAAGCGCGGGCTGTGGTTCATTTCGCGCAGGTGCGCGAGTTCGTGCGTGACGACGTAATCGATCGTCGGCAGCGCAAAGTGCACGAGGCGCCAGTTGAGGCGGATCGATCCGTCGGCGCTCGCGCTGCCCCAACGCGTTTGTGCCGACGACAGCGCGAGGCGCGTGTAGCGCACCTTGAGCTGCGTCGCGAAGTGGCGGCAGCGTTCTTCGAATATGCGCCGCGCCTGGCGCTGCAGCCAGGATTGCACGGCGTCGCGGATCTGCTCCGGCGTCGCGCTGTCGGGCAGGCCGACGTGCAGCAGCAGGCGCGGCACGCCGGGCAGGGCGTCGGCCTGCGTGTTCAGGCAGGCGCCGGTGCTGCGCGGGTCGAGCACGATGATCACGTCTTCGCCGAGAAACGGAATGCTCGTGCCTTCGCGCCAGTCGACCTTCGCCGCCTGCAGGCGCCGCGCGCGCGACTGCTGCTCTTGCAGTTTGCGCAGGATCCACGCCGCCTTTTCCTGCAACGCGGCTTCGATGTCGCCGATGCCGACCCAGCGCGGCGCGTTCACGCTGAGGCCCTCGGCGCCGACGATGAAGCCGATGCTGCTGCGCCGCGCCCGCTTCAGCGCGTAGCTGACGAGATGTTGTTGCAGGTGGATCTCGCGGCTCGCCTGTGGGTGCCGAAAGACTGCGGGGCTGAGGCTGCCCGGGTTGTGCGCTGCAGCCTCGGGCGTCGCGGGTGGGGTCGAAGGTGCATTCGGTTCGCGCTGCGTCGGGCTCGGCGAGGCACCGGCGCTGGCGTTGGCGTTGGCGTCGCCGGGTGCGCCCGCGCCGGGTGGAGCGTCGAACAGCGAGAGCTGGCGCAGATCGGAACTGTTCGTCGGGCGCATCACGAGCGGCGGGGTCGGGTCACGCGCCGGCGGCGGCAGCGGGTGCGTACGCCTCGGGGTCGAGGCGCCGCATCTCGGTCTCGATCCAGCGCTCGACTTCGCGCATCAATTCGTCCGGCTCGCGCCCCACACTCGGGATCGGCTGGCCGATGGAAACGTCGATCACGCCCGGGCGCAGCGTGAACGTCTTGCGCGGCCAGCAGCGCGCCGACGT
The DNA here is from genome assembly GCA_963775015.1 of uncultured beta proteobacterium. Lineage (GTDB taxonomy): Bacteria > Pseudomonadota > Gammaproteobacteria > Burkholderiales > Burkholderiaceae_C > JAEMQF01. Next base: position 65,215 of record CAVZHI010000008.1, read on the forward strand.
GACCGCGATCGGCAGCACCGGGACTCCCGCGGCCACCGCGAGGCGCGTGCCGCCGCTCTTGTACGTGCCCTGGCCGCCGCGCCGCGTGCGCGTGCCTTCGGGAAACATGATGACCCAGTGGCCGTTCGCCATGAGGCGCCGGCCCTGCTCGGCGACCTTGGCCCAGGCCTCGGCGCGCTTGCTGCGGTCGATGTGGATCATGTCCATGCGCGCCATGGCCCAGCCGAAAAACGGGATGAAGAGCAGCTCGCGCTTGAACACGTAGGCGAGGGGCCGCGGCATCAGGCCCGGGAAGGCGAAAGTCTCCCAGGTCGACTGGTGCTTGGGCAGGAGCACGAGCGGGCCGTCGGGCAGGTGCGCCATGCCGTGCAGGCGCGCGTGCACGCCGCAGATCACCTTGGCGGCCCAGATCGCGGTGCGCAGCCAGCCGACGCACATCGCGTAAATCACCGGGCCGCGGACGAAGATCGACACCAACACGACGGCGAGCGCCCACGGTACCACCGACAGCGCGAGGACGAGCACGAACAACACCGAGCGCGCGCCGTACCAGAGCGCGCTCATCAGAGCGGCCCCCCGTACTCGGTCTGTCCGTACAGCGTGTCGTTCTTGTCGCTCGCGCCGTGCGCGAGGCGGTCGCCGCGCACCAGGGACTCGGCAAACGCAGCGAGGTCGGCGTGCACCTGCATCTGCGGCACGGCTTCGCGCATCTGCGCCAGCTGCAACGCGCCCAGTGCCTCGCTCTTGCCGGTGCACACGAGGTGCAACGGGCAACCGAGCGCGGCGCCGGCCTGCAGGTCGCGCAGCGAGTCGCCGACGACGGGAACGTTTTCCAGGTGCGCGCCGTAGCGCTGGCCGATCAGCTCGATCAGCCCCGGCGCGGGCTTGCGGCAGTCGCATCCGTCGGCAGGGGTGTGCGGGCAGAAGAACACGGCGTCGATGCGCCCGCCGAGCTGTGCCAGTTGTTTGTTCATCTTCACGTGCATCGCGTTGAACGCCGCCATGTCGAACAGGCCGCGCCCCAGACCCGACTGGTTCGTCGCGACCACGGTGTGCCAGCCGGCGTGGTTCAAGCGCGCGATGGCTTCGAGCGAGCCCGGAATCGGCACCCACTCGTCGGCCGACTTCACATAGTCGTCACGGTCTTGATTGATCGTGCCGTCGCGGTCGAGGATGATGAGTTTCATGGCCTGGGCTCAGTCGTTCACACCGATACAGGTGATTCGCGCAGCAAGCGATTGCGCTCGGCGGCGGTGATGAATCGTCCCAGAGGTGATGCGCTGCGCAAGGCGGCCGCGTGATCGTCCTGGATGCATACAGCGGCCTCGATGGCGTCAACGCCGGCACGCAGAAGCGTGCTCCACTCGTCCCAATACCCGTCGCAATTTGACGGCCCACCCGCCACTGCACGCCAGCGTTGCAGGACACCCAGCGCTTCGCTCAGGCGCGCGGGTTGCTCCCTGAGCCGCTGCGCCGCAAGCCGATGCGCCGCCAGGGAAAACAAGTGGATTCGTTGTTGGCGGTCCATGCGCGAATTGTCGGTTGCCCGTGCTCAGCTCGCCAGCCTGGACAGATCGGCGACGCGGTTCATCGCCTGGTGCAAAAGCTTCAGCAGGCCGAGGCGATTCGCGCGCAGCTGCGGGTCGTCGGCGTTGACCATCACGGACTCGAAGAATGCGTCGACCGGGCCGCGCAGCGACGCGAGCGTCTGCAGCGACTGCGTGTAATCGCCGGCAGCGAACTGCGCGTCGGCGCGCGGCGCGACTTCGGCGAGCATGTCCGCGAGCATCACTTCCGCCGGTTCCTTGAGCAGGTCACGCTTCACCGCGGCGTCGACGCCGCCCGGCGCCTTGTGCAGAATGTTCGCGATGCGCTTGTTCGCTGCCGCGAGCGATTCGGCCTGCGGCAACTGCGCGAAGTTGCGCACCGCGGCGACGCGGTCCGCGATGTCGGCGAGCACGTCGGGGCGCAGTGCGAGCACGGCTTCAGTCTGGTCTGCCGAATGGCCCTGGTCGCGCAAGGAGACGCGCAGCCGTTCGTAGAGGAAGTCGGCGAGCAGCGCGCCGGCGTTTGCCGTCTTCGCGCCCGGCGCGAATTGCGCCGCCGCGAGCGCGATCGTCTGCGCCAGGGACAGCGGCAGGCGGCGCTCGATCAGCATGCGGATCACGCCCAGGCCATGCCTGCGCAACGCAAACGGATCCTTGTCGCCGCTCGGCAACTGGCCGATGCCGAACAGGCCGACGAGGATTTCCAGCTTGTCGGCGAGTGCAACGACGACGCCGGTGGCGTTGCGCGGCAGCGCATCGCCGGCAAAACGCGGCTTGTAGTGGTCCTCGATCGCGAACGCCACGTCTTCGCTCACGCCGTCGTGGCGCGCGTAGTAGCCGCCCATGATGCCTTGCAGCTCGGGAAACTCGCCGACCATGTCGCTGCCGAGGTCCGCCTTGGCGAGGCGCGCGGCGTGCTGCGCTTGCTGCGCGAGCACGTCGCCGCCGAGTTCGCGGCCGATCGCGGCCGCGATCGCGCTGACGCGCCGCACCCGGTCGCCCAGACTGCCGAGCTGGTTGTGGTAAACGACCTTGTCCAGGCCTGCGATGCGCGATTCGAGCGTGCGCTTGCGGTCCTGGTCGAAGAAGAATTTCGCGTCGGCCAGGCGCGGCCGCACGACGCGTTCGTTGCCGCCGATGACGCGGCTCGGGTCGGCGGGGGGAATGTTGCTCACGACGAGAAACTTGTTCGTGAGGCGGCCGTCGGCGCCCAGCAGCGGGAAGTACTTCTGGTTCGCCTTCATCGTCAGGATCAGGCATTCCTGCGGCACGTCCAGAAAACCAGGTTCGAATTCGCAGCGCACGACGTTCGGCCGTTCGACGAGCGCAGTCACTTCGTCGAGCAGGGCGGCGTCGTCGATCGGCACCAGGTCTTCTTTCGCCGCTGCGGCGTGCAATTGGCGGCTGATCTCGCCGTGGCGCGCGGCGAAGCTTGCGATCACCGAGCCTTGCTCTTCGAGCTGACGCGCGTAGTGGTCGGCGTCGATCAGCATCACCGGGCTCAAGGCCGCTTCGAAGCGGTGCCCTTCGGTGCGCCGATCGGCGGTGAGGCCAAGCGCCGTCACCGGAACGACGTCCGCGCCGTGCAGCGCCACCAGGCCGTGCGCCGGGCGCACGAATTGCACGCTCGTCCAGCCGTCGGCGAGCTGGTATTGCATGTTCTTCAGAACCGGCAACTTCGGTAGAACCGCGTCGAGTGCGTTTTGCAAGCCCTCGTGCAGCGTCGCGCCTTTCGCCTGGACGTCGAGGAACAAGGCCTGCGCCTTGCCGTCGAGTTCGCGCCGCAGGCGCGGCACCACGCTCGGATCGGCGCCGAGCGCGCTGAGTTTTTTCAGCAACGCCGGAGTCGCGTCGCCGGACGCGGTGAGGCCGACGCTGACCGGCATCAGCTTGTGGGCACGCGCGCTGTCCGGCGCGAATGCGAGCACGCTGCTGACGTGCACGGCGAGGCGCCGCGGCGTCGCGAAGGCGGTCACGGCGGAGCGGTCGCCGGCCAGACCCTGGGCGCGCAACTGCTGCGCCAGCTCTGCCGCAAACGCCTCGCTCAAGGTCTTGAGCGACTTGGGCGGTAGCTCTTCAACGAGCAGTTCGACGAGCAGGCTTTTGATGGTGCTCATCGCTCAGGCCGCCTTGCGCGCTTCAAGCTTGGCGAGCGCTTCGCCGGCCCATTCGCGCGGCGCCATCGGGAACCCGAGGCGGGCCCGGCTGTCGAGGTAACTTTGCGCGACGCTGCGCGAGACGTTGCGGATCCGGCCGATGTACGCGGCGCGTTCGGTGACGCTGATCGCGCCGCGCGCGTCGAGCAGGTTGAAGCTGTGCGCGGCTTTGAGCAGTTGTTCGTAGGCCGGGAGCGCGAGGTCGAGCCGCATCAGGTGCTTCGCCTGGCGCTCGTGCGCGGCGAATGCGGAGAGCAGGAAGTCGACGTCGCTGTGTTCGAAGTTGTAGGTGCTTTGTTCGACCTCGTTCTGGTGATAGACGTCGCGATAGCTCAACCCATCTGTCCAAAGTAGGTCATAGACGTTGTCGACGCCTTGCAGGTACATCGCCAAGCGCTCCAGACCGTACGTGATCTCGCCGGTGATGGGCTTGCAGTCGATTCCGCCGACCTGCTGGAAGTAAGTGAACTGCGTGACTTCCATGCCGTTCAGCCAGACCTCCCAGCCCAGGCCCCAGCAACCGAGCGTCGGGTTTTCCCAGTCGTCTTCGACGAAGCGGATGTCGTTTGCGCGCAGGTCGAAGCCGAGCGCTTCCAACGAGCCGAGGTAGAGCTCGAGGATGTTCGCCGGCGCGGGCTTCAGCACCACCTGGTACTGGTAATAGTGCTGCAGCCGGTTCGGGTTGTTGCCGTAGCGCCCGTCTTTGGGCCGGCGGCTCGGTTGCACATACGCGGCGCGCCACGGCTCGGGGCCGAGGGAGCGCAGAAAGGTCGCGGTGTGGCTCGTTCCGGCGCCGACTTCCATGTCGTACGGCTGGAGCAAGGCGCAGCCCTGTTCCGACCAGTAGCTCTGGAGGCGCAGGATGATTTGCTGGAACGAAAGCATCGAGGTTGGGCGTAAACCCTTGATTCTAGGGGCCGGGTTCCTCGCTAGGCTTGCGCCATGAGTACACAGCAACTGGTGCTGAGCCTGGTCCTGGCGACGATGGTGTTCTCCGTCGCGCTCGAACTGCGTGTTGCCGACTTCGCGCGTGTCGCGCAAGTTCCGCGTGCCGTGATCTGCGGACTGATCCCGCAATTCGTGCTGCTGCCATGCGCAACCTGGCTCGCGACGCTGTGGTTGGACTTACCGCCGAACATCGAAGCGGCGATGATCCTGGTGGCGGCGTGCCCGGGCGGCTCGCTCTCGAACGTGGTGACGCACTTCGGCCGCGGCAATACGGCGCTGTCGGTCAGCGTCTCGGCGGTGGCGAGTCTGATGGCTCTCATCTTGACGCCGTTCAACTTCACCTGGATGGTCGCGACGAACCCGGCGACTGCCAGCTGGCTGCGCCAGCTCGAGATCGACCCGTCGGGAATCTGGTGGAGCCTGTTCGCGCTGCTCGCGCTGCCGATGTCGCTCGGCCTGTTCGTCGCGCACCGCTTCCTGGCGTTCACCGCCGCGGTGCGCAAGCCGCTGGCCAACTTCAGCCTGTTCGCACTGCTCGCCTTCATCGCGCTCGGCTTGTTTCGCGAACGCGTGCTGCTGAACGTGCAGCTCCTGCCGCAACTGCTGATCGTCGTGCTGCACAACGCCGGCGGGCTGCTGCTCGGCTGGCTCTGCGCGCTGGCGTTTCGGGTCAGCGAGCGCGACCGGCGCGCAATCATGATCGAAGGCGGAATGCAGAACTCGGGGTTGGCGCTCGGAATCATCGCGCTGCAGTTCAACGCCGACCTGGGAATGGTCATCATCGCCAGCCTGTGGGGCATCTGGCACATCGTGTCGGGGATGACACTGGCCACACTCTGGAGGCGCAAGGATGCTCGATACGCTCATTGAAGGCGGCACCGTCATCGACGGCAGCGGCGCCGCGCCGTTCGCTGCCGATGTGGGCGTGCGCGACGGCCGCATCGTCGCGGTCGGCCGAATCACCGAGGGCGCGCGCGAGCGCATTCACGCGCAAGGCGCGTGGTTGACGCCGGGCTTCATCGACATCCACACCCATTACGACGGCCAGGCGAGCTGGGACGAGACTTTCTCGCCGAGCATTCACCACGGCGTGACGACGCTCGTGATGGGCAACTGCGGCGTCGGCTTCGCGCCGCTGCGCCGCGGCGAGCAGGACCGTCTCATCCGCCTCATGGAAGGCGTGGAAGACATCCCCGGCGTTGCGCTCGCCGAGGGCGTGCGCTTTGACTGGCAGAGTTTTCCGCAGTACATGGACGCGCTCGACGCCCTGCCGCACAGCCTGGATTTTCTCGCCCAGGTGCCGCACGACCCGGTTCGCATGCTCGTCATGGGCGAGCGCGCGCTGGCGCAAGAAGCGGCGACCGACGACGACATCGCCGCCATGCGCACCATCGTGCATGAGGCGCTGCGCGCCGGTGCGGCGGGTTTTTCCACCGGCCGCAGCGACAACCACCGCACGTCGCGCGGCGAAGAGACACCGGCGTCGGAAGCGGGTGCTGCGGAACTTTCCGGAATCGCGCGCGCCTTCGAGGGGCTGGAGCATGGCGTGATCCAGTTGGTGAGCGACTTCGACTTGCTGCGCGGGCCGGAGCGCTTCGACGCCGAGTTCGACCTGGTCGAGGTTCTCGCGCGCGCCTCGGGACGGCCGCTGTCGATGACCTGGCTGCAGCGTGACCCGGGCGGCGCGCAGTGGTTGCGGATTCGCGAGCGCGTCGAGCGTGCCGTCGCCGCGGGCTTGCCGCTCTACCTGCAGGCTGCGGCGCGAGGCATCGGCGTCATCATGGGCCTGGACGCGAGTTTTCACCCCTTCATGGGTTTTCCGGGGTACCAGGAGATCGCGCATCTGCCGCTCGGCGAACGCGCTCAAGCGCTGCGCGAACCGCAGCGCAAGGCGTCGATCCTGGCGCAAAAGTCGTTGCGCCTGGCCGGCGACGGAACGCCGCTGCCGCCGCTCGTCGACATCCTGCTTGCGATGATCGAGCAAATCAGCGCGCGCATGTTCGCCCTGAACTCGCGCGACGGCGCGACGCCGGACTACGAGCCTCCCGTGAACACGAGTTTCTACGCCCGCGCCAAAGCGCGCGGCGTGACCGCGCTCGAAGCCATCTACGACCACCTGGTCGCAAGGCGACGGGGCGAACCTGATCTACTTTCCGATCTTCAACTACAACGACGGCAATCTCGACGTCGTGCGCAGCATGCTCCTGCACCCGCGCGCGCTGTGCGGCCTGGGCGACGCGGGCGCGCATGTCGGCACGATCTGCGACGCGAGTTTTTCCACCTTCATGCTCACGCACTGGGCGCGCGACCGGGCCGACGCGGACGCTTCTCGCTCGAACAGGTCGTGCACATGCTCAGCGCGCGCAATGCGCAATACCTCGGCCTGCTCGATCGCGGGCGAATCGCGATCGGCCAGCGTGCCGACCTGAACCTGATCGACCCGAAGCGCCTCAGCGTCGGTGTTCCCGAGCTGGTGCGCGACCTGCCGGGCGGCGGCAAGCGCTTCCTGCAAAGAGGGGTGGGCTACTTGAACACGTGGGTCGCGGGCCAGTGCGTGCAGCAGAGTGGCGTCGTGACCGATTCGCGGCCGGGGCGGCTGGTGCGAGTGGGGCGCTGAGCTCGAATCGCCGGGCGCCGCGGGCGCTCAATCCGAGTCCGGCCGAGAGCGAGCGTCGCGTCGGCGCTGCCCCCCGAGCAGCGCGCAAGTCAGCAGCGCGGCGCCGACGAGCGGCCACAGGCCCGCCAAACCCGCCCAGCGCGCAAACGGCGTGACGCCGCTGCGCCCTTGCACCTCACCTTGCAGTACGCCCTGGGTGTGCGGCGCGAGCGCGTGGGTGACATGGCCGCGGTGGTCGATCACCGCCGTTGCGCCGGTGTTGGTGGCGCGCAGCATCGGTCGCTGCAGTTCCAGCGTTCGCATGCGCGAAATGTTCAGGTGCTGCGCGACCGCGATCGTCTCGCCGAACCAGCCGATGTTGCTCAGGTTGGCGAGGATCGTCGGCGCAAGCAGCGGATCCGTGAAGCGCGCCGCGAGCTCTTCGCCGAACAGGTCTTCGTAGCAGATGTTCGGCGCGATGAGTTCGCCCTTCACGGCGAACGACGGCGCGACGAGCGCGCCGCGATTGAAGTCGCCCAGGGGAATGTCCATCATGCGGACGAACCACTTGAAGCCGAGCGGGATGACTTCGCCGAAGGGCACGAGATGGTGTTTGTCGTAGCGGTAAAAGCCGTCGGGCAGCGCCGCGCTGTGGGCAGCGATTCCGGCCGCGGAGTTCGTGTAGCCGAGTTTTTCATCGCCAAGCGGCAGGCCGATCAAGGCGGCGCGGCCGGGGGCACGAAAGTGATCGAGCAGGGGCTGCCACCACTGTGGGTCGAGCTGCTGCGGCAAGAGCGGAACCACGGTCTCCGCGCCGAGCACCAGATCGGCGTTCGCCGCGAGCAGCTGGGCGCGTGTCCACGCCAGTGCGGCGGGAACATGCTCGAGCGAGAACTTCTCGTTTTGCGGCACGTTCCCTTGCAACAGCGTTACGCGCAGCGTTCCCGTCGCTTCGGTGAATTGCGCCGGCGGCGCGAGCGCGAGCGCCGCCATCACGGCGCCGCTGCCGAGCAGCGCTTTCCCGCGTGATCCGAGGCTGCCGCTGCGCAGCGCCGGAGCTGCCGCGAGCGCGGCTGCCACGGCGCCGATGCCGTACACACCGAGCCACGGCGCAAGCGATGCGAGCGGCGAGTCGACAAACGCGTAGCCGCTCGCGACCCAGGGCAGGCCGGTGAAGAGCAGGCCGCGCGTCAGCTCGGCGAGCAACCACAGCGCAGCGAACAACAAGGTGTCGGGCAGCACGCGGCCACGCCGCAGCGTCGCAAACGCTGCGGCGGCGGCGGCGAGAAAGAGCGCCATGCCGGCGCACAGGAACAACACCGCCAAGGCCGCCATCCACGCCGGCAGTCCGCCGTAGCGGTGCATGCTGACGAAAAGCCACCAGATGCCGCAGGTGAGCCAAGCGCTGCCGAAAGCCCAGCCGAGCAGCGCAGCACGGCCCGGCGCCGCTTGCGCCAGGCGCCAGGCGAGCAAGGCGACGCACAGGAGTTGCAGCGGCCACAGCGATGTCACGACAAACGGCAGGCTGTGCAGCGCGCCGAGCAGCAGCATCGCCATGAGCTCTGGCGCCGCCGGCCACCGGGCGGGCGCGGCCGGGGCGCGCAGCGGGCTCACGCGGTCAATGTGCACTCGGACGCGGGCGCAGCCGCGTCAAGCGGATCGCGCTTCGCGCGCGGTTGGCACGGCCGCCTTCGGCGCGCGCGTCACCTTGAACCAGCGCACTGCGCCGCCACGCGTCAGCATGACGTGGAACACGAGCGGGCCGACGCGCGTGGACTCGCCGCGCCGCGGCACATGGCCGAGCTCCTGCGCGACCAGGCCGCCGATCGTCTCGAACTCGTCCGTCGGCAGGTGCACGGCGAAGGCGTGGTTCACCGCGTCGATGCCGGTGTCGCCGGCGACGCGCTGGCTGCCGTCGGCGAGCGTGTAAATCCCCGACTCGCCGTCCTTGTCGTCGAACTCGTCTTCGATTTCGCCGACGATTTCCTCGAGCACGTCTTCGATCGTGATCAGGCCCGCCGTGTTGCCGAATTCGTCGATCACGATCGCGAGGTGGTTCCGGTTCGAGCGAAAGTCGCGCAGCAGTTCGTTCAGACCCTTCGATTCGGGAACAAAAACCGCCGGGCGCAGCAGCGTGCGCAGGCTCAGATCCGGCGAGCGTTGAATTTTCAGCAGGTCCTTGGCGAGCAGGATGCCGATCACGTTGTGGCGCTGGCCGTCGAACACTGGAAAGCGCGAATGCCCGGTCGTGATCACGGCGTGCAGCAATTCCTCGTACGGCGCGTCGATGTCGAGCTGGTCCATGTGCGGCGCCGCGACCATCACGTCGCCAGCGGTGAGATCCGCCATGCGGATCACGCCTTCGAGCATCATGCGCGACTCGGGCGCGATCAGTTCGCGGTTTTCCGCGTCGGCGAGCGTTTCGATCAGCTCGTTGCGCGAGTCGGGGCCCGGCGCGACGAATTCGACCAGCCTTTGAAACAGGCTGCGCCTGTCGGCAAGCGTCGATGCAGGCTTATCGCGGGGTGTGCGACCAGGGTGGGGCTCGGACATCGCGCCTTGCGACGTGAAGTGGGCAGACGTGGAGCTTACCCGATGCGCCGGCACGCCGGAAATGGGGTGACGCCTTGACAGCCCGGCGCCCTTGAACCAAAGTCACCGACCCCCACATGATGGGGTTCGCGCGCTTCGGCCCGACAATCTGCCATCGGCGCGCGCTGGCGCGCCCGCCAGCTCGGGCGACGCTCGCCCTTCAGCCACGTTCAGCCACGAAACGGACACGCGCATGACCACCGGCCTCATCCCCGCCACGATCCTCACCGGCTTTCTCGGCTCGGGCAAGACGACCCTGCTCAAGCGCGTCCTCAGCGAAGCGCATGGGCAGAAGATCGCCGTGATCGAGAACGAATTCGGCGACGAGAACATCGACAACGAGATCCTCGTGCAAGACAGCAAGGAGCAGATCATCCAACTGAACAACGGCTGCGTCTGCTGCTCGATCCGCGAAGACCTGCGCACGACCTTGTCGGACCTGGCGGAAAAACGTCGCAAGGGCGAACTCGACTTCGACCGCGTCGTGATCGAAACCACCGGCCTGGCCGATCCGGGGCCGGTGGCGCAGACCTTCTTCATGGACGACGAAATCGCCGAGAGCTACCTGCTCGACTCGATCCTGACGCTGGTCGACGCGAAACACGGCGACAGCCAGCTCGACACGCGCCAGGAGGCCAGGCGCCAGGTGGGCTTTGCGGACCAGATTTTCATCAGCAAGGTCGATCTCGTCGACGCGTCGGCGATGGACGCGCTTGCGCACCGCGTGCGGCACATGAACCCGCGCGCGCCGCAACGCCGGGTGAATTTCGGCGACGTGCCGCTGTCCGAAGTGTTCGACCTGCACGGCTTCAACCTGAACGCCAAGCTCGACATCGACCCTGAGTTCCTGAACGCCGACCCGCACCAGCATCACGACCATGACCATGACCACGATCACGGCGAGCACTGCGAGCATCCGCACCACCATGCGCACGACGACGATGTGAAGTCTTTCGTGTTCCGCTCCGACAAGGCGTTCAACCCGGCGAAGCTGGAAGACTTTCTCGGCTCGATCGTCCAGGTCTATGGCCCGAAGATGCTTCGCTACAAGGGTGTGCTGAACATGAAGGGAACCGATCGCAAGGTCATCTTCCAGGGCGTGCACCAGCTGATGGGCAGCGACCTCGGGCCCAAATGGATGCCCGGCGAGAAGAAGACGAGCAAGATGGTCTTCATCGGGCTGGACTTGCCGCGCGATATTTTCTTGCAGGGCCTGGAGCAGTGTCTGGCCTGAGGCTGCACCTGCGCCGTGCCCGGACAGCGCGGCTCGCGAGGGCTTGGCAAGGGCCGGCGCGCGATCGGCAAGCGCAGGGTGGCCGGGCCAATTTTCACGCGGCCGGCACCCGTTCGGTGCAGCATTTGGCGCTACCGCGCCGATGGCCGGCGCAGCCGCCCAAGCCCGTGGATACAATCCGCCGCCGCCGAGTACGCGCTGCCCCGGCGCGCAACCCTCGCGCCGAGGGCGTATGCGCCGCCGCAAGGAGAGTCACTTGACCAAGACAACAACCCCGAAGACGACAGGCAAGAAGCCGGCCGCGAAGAAGACAAGCCACGCGGCGAAGAAGCCTGTCGTCGTGAAGAAGGCGGCGCCGGCGAAGAAACCGGCGGCGGCCGCAAAAAAGTCGGCCAAACCGAGCGTGCCGGCGCCGAAGAAGATCGCCGCGAAGCACAAACCCAGCGCCAAGCCGGCGCCGAAGTCCGCAGCCAAAGCTGTTCCACCGAAGTCCGGCGCGGCTACGCTCAAGGCCGGACCCAAGCCTGCACCGAAGGCCGCGACGCCTGGCGTCGCTGCCGCCCACAAGCCCGCACCGCTCAAAGCAGGCGAATTGATGACCCAGACTCCTGCCAAGGCGGCTTCGGCTGCGGCACCCCCGCCCGCCAGCCCGAAGCGGCTCTCGACGCGTGCCGCAGCACGGGCCAATTCCGCGCCGGCGCAGGCACCGCTGCCGCCGCCGACGTCGCGCTTTGCGGATCGTTTTGCTCCGCCCCGGCCGCCGACGCGGCAGATGGCGCAAGTCGAACTCGACACGCCGCGCCACGTGCACGTCGCCGACCCGAAACTCGCCAACGCCTGGAAAACCAAGGCCGGGCGCGACATGTCCGAGGCCGAGATCCTGGCGATGCCGGAAGCCGAATACATGAACGACAAGCAGCTCGAGTTCTTCCGCCGCACCTTGCAGGCGCTGAAGGACAGCCTGCTCAGCAACGCCGGCGCGACGACCGAGCACTTGCGCGAAGACACGACGATCGTTCCCGACCCGGCGGACCGCGCGACGATCGAGGAAGAGCATGCCCTGGAGCTGCGCACCCGCGACCGGGAGCGCAAGCTGCTGAAGAAGATCTCGCAGTCCCTGGCGCGCATCGAGGCCGGCGAGTACGGTTTCTGTGATGAAACCGGCGAACCCATAGGTTTGGGGCGCTTGATTGCACGACCGACCGCTACACTGTCCCTGGAGGCGCAGCAGAGGCGCGAACTCAAGCAAAAGATGTTCGGTGACTGACTGACCGGCGGCTCTGCTCCCCACACCACGCCCTCTGATTCCCCCAAGCGCCGAACCCGAACCACGCCATGGCGGAAAGCAAAGACGGCCCGAGTTTCTTTCGCAAGATGGTGAAGTTCGTCGCCAATCCAGGAACGGAGTGGACCGAACTGGCGTCGCGCAGCGACCTGGCGCGCGAAACCGACGCCGCCAAGTCGGAACTCAAGTCGATGATCGAGCGCAAGCGGCGCAACGACTTTGTTCGCAAACGCGAACTCGACATGCTGCGCCAGGTTCGGCGCGACGGTCTGACGGGTGACCAGCTCGCGGCGCTGGCCGGGAACTCGCGCAACGACGACTCCGAAGTTCGCGCCTCCGATGGCGCCAAACCCGACAGCGGCGTGAAGGCGAAGATCGACCAGATCGAACAACAGATGGTCGGCGACGGCTATTCCGGGTCGGCACGCCGCAACAACGACTACAACACGACGACGCGCGCGGCCGCAGCGGCTGCGCCGGCAGCGCCGCGCCCCCCCGCAGCCGCTGCGGCGCCGCGCGGGGCGGCCAGGGCGGCCGCGCCGACCTCGCCGGTGGCGCCGGGCAAGGCGCACGGTGCCGTGGCGCAACCTTTGAACATGAACGTTTCGACGGCGGCGATGGCCAAACCCTTTGCCGCCGAAGCGAGCGAGGTCACGCACGACCCGGACCTCGACGAGGCCGTGATCGCCTTTGCCAACGCCGATTTCGAGCAGTGCGAAAACGCGCTCGGCGCGCTCGTCGGCCAGGGCGGGGCGCGCGAGCAGAACGCCGAAACCTGGCTCGTCCTGTTCGACTTGTACCGGGCCACCGGGCAGCAGCACAAGTTCGAGAGCCTGGCGATGGACTATGCGCAGCAGTTCGGTTGGTCGTCGCCGCAATGGTTCTCGATGCCCAAGATGGTCGCCGAGTCGGCGACCGATGAGCCCACGGGTGCGCGGGTCGCGGGGCAGATCGGCTGGGTTTGCCCGGCGATCGTCGACGCCGATGCGGTGGCGAAACTGTCGTCGCAGACGTTGCAGATGCCGCTGCCCTGGGTCTTCGACTGGAGCCAGCTGAAGAGCATCGACGCCGAAGCGTGCGCACGCCTCAGCGAGTTGTTCCGCAAGTGGATCGGGCAGAAGCTGGAAATGCACTGGCTGAACGGCGAACACCTGTTCGGCGTGTTGCAGGAAGCAACGCCGACGGGCGTGCGCGACGCCGATCCGGCGTATTGGCGGCTGCGCCTGGACGCGCTGCGAATCGCAAACCGCCCGGACCAGTTCGACGAAGCGGCGATCGACTACTGCGTCACCTACGAGGTCTCGCCGCCGTCGTGGGAACGCGCCGCGTGTGTGGCGCTGATTCGCGGCGCCAGTCTGTCGGCGACGCAATCGTCGATGTCGCTGATCGGCGAGGTGTCGACGAGTTTTGTCGAATCGCAGACGATGGACGACCCGGTGTCGGTGCAGGTCGCCGCGGTCGAGTTGTCGGGGCAGCTCGTCGGCGACATCGCACCGACGCTGAAGAAGCTCGACGAGGACATCAAGAGCGCGGCGCTCGTCAACGTCACCTGCTCGAAGCTGATCCGCGTCGACTTCATTGCCGCCGGCGACCTGTTGAACTGGGTGCTGACGCGCCGCACCGAGAGCCGCAGCGTCTGCTTCCTCGAGGCGCACCGGCTCGTCGCGCTGTTCTTCGGCGCGATGGGAATCAACGAACACGCCAAGGTCAAGGTCCGGACGAACTGAGCGCGCGGAAGGTGATGCCGGTGCGCAAGCGCCGATGCTTGCCCCGACCTCGTGCACCGACCCGCAGCACCGCAGAACCGCATGGACATCTTCCACGGCACGACGATCCTCAGCGTGCGCCGCGGCCGCAGCGTCGCGCTGGGCGGCGACGGCCAGGTGACGCTCGGCAACGTGATCGTCAAGGCGAGCGCGCGCAAGGTGCGAAAACTCTATCGCGACCAGGTTCTGGCGGGTTTTGCCGGCGCGACGGCAGACGCGTTCACGCTTTTCGAGCGCTTCGAGGCGAAGTTGGAAAAGCACCAGGGGCATCTGGTGCGCGCTGCGATCGAACTCACCAAGGACTGGCGCACCGACCGCGTGCTGCGGCGCCTGGAGGCGATGCTCGCCGTGGCGGACCGCGAAGCGTCGCTCATCATCACCGGCAACGGCGACGTACTCGAGCCGGAGCTGGGAATCATCGCCATCGGCTCGGGTGGTGCGTACGCGCAGGCCGCGGCGCGCGCGCTGCACACGCACACCGACATGGCAGCGCACGACATCGTGAAACGGTCGCTGGAGATTGCCGGCGACTTGTGCATCTACACGAACCAGCAGCACAGCATCGAGACGTTGGAATGAACTCGATGACACCGCAGGAGATCGTCTCGGAACTCGACCGCCACATCGTCGGCCAGGCGGGAGCCAAACGCTCGGTCGCGATCGCGCTGCGCAATCGCTGGCGGCGCCAGCAGGTGCAGGGCGCGATGCGCGACGAGATCACGCCGAAGAACATCCTCATGATCGGCCCGACGGGAGTCGGCAAGACCGAGATCGCACGGCGCCTGGCGCGCCTCATCGACGCGCCGTTCCTCAAGGTCGAGGCGACCAAGTTCACCGAAGTCGGCTACGTCGGGAAAGACGTCGACTCGATCGTTCGCGACCTCGTCGACATGGCGGTGAAGCAGGAGCGCGAGCAGCAGATGAAGCGCCAGCGCAGCCGCGCCGAAGACGCTGCCGAAGATCGCATCCTCGACATCCTGGTGCCGCCGCCGCGCCAGGGCGGCGACTTCGGCCTGGGCCAGACGCCGAGCAGTGACAGCACGGCGCGCCAGGTGATGCGCAAGCGCCTGCGCGAAGGGCTGCTCGCCGAGAAGGAAATCGAGATCGAGCTCGCCGACCCCAAACCGTCGCTCGAGATCATGGGCCCGGCCGGAATGGAAGAGATGGCGGAGCAGCTGAAGGGCATGTTCGCGAATCTGGGCGCGAGCCGCCGCAAGACGCGCAAACTCCGCATCGACGCGGCGCACAAATTGCTCGTCGATGAAGAGGCGGGCAAGCTGGTCAACGAAGATGAGATCAAGGCGGCAGCGCTGCGCAATACGGAGCAGAACGGCATCGTCTTCATCGACGAAATCGACAAGGTCACGTCGCGCGGCGACAGCCACGGCGCCGAGGTCTCGCGCCAGGGCGTGCAGCGCGACCTGCTGCCGCTCGTCGAGGGCACGAGCGTGAACACGAAACACGGCATGGTGCGCACGGATCACATCCTGTTCATCGCCTCGGGCGCGTTTCACCTGAGCAAACCGAGCGACCTGATTCCCGAGTTGCAGGGCCGGTTCCCGATTCGCGTCGAGCTCGCGTCGCTCAGCGTCGACGACTTCGAGGCGATCCTGATGCACACCCACGCGAGCCTGGTCAAGCAATACCAGGCCTTGCTCGCCACCGAAGGCGTGACCCTCGAATTCCAGGCCGACGCGGTGCGGCGCCTGGCGCAGATCGCCTTTGACGTGAACGAGAGCACCGAAAACATCGGTGCACGGCGCCTGGCCACGGTGATGGAGCGCTTGCTCGACGAAACGAGCTTCCAGGCGCCGAACCTGGCGGGTCAGACGGTGCGCATCGACGTCGCCACGGTGAACGCCAAACTCGCCGACCTGGCGCGCAACGAGGACTTGTCGCGCTACATCCTTTGAGGGAACCTCAGGGCAAGGTGCGCGCCGCCTGCAGGCAGAGCAGGCCTTCGAAAATCAGCATTTCGACCGTCTCGAGCTGCAATTCGGTGATCGGCGCGAGCTTGACTGCGGCGCCACCCGACATCAGCACGAGCGGCGCCTGACCGGTTCGCGCTTTCAGCCTGCGGTGCATTCGCTCCACTGCGCCGGCGATCGCGTCGGCGCCGCCGCTCATGAGCGCGTCGCTCGTGTTCGTCGGGAAGTCGACCGCTTCGCCGGTCGGCGCCTTGAGGCCGGCAGTGCCCATCTCGAGCGCGCGCAGCATCAGGCCGAAGCCGGGCAGGATGAGCCCGCCGAGGAACTTGCCGTTCGGATCGAGCGCGTCGACGGTGACCGCCGTGCCGACCATGACGACGAGCGCCGGGCGTGGCGCGCCTCGGCTCAAGACATGGCTGCGCGCGCCGATCAGCGCGACCCAGCGGTCCACGCCCAGGCGCACCGGATGGTCGTAGCCGTTCACCACGCCACACGCCTGCGCTGACGGGACGACCCAGCGCGGCTCGAGCTCCCACAACTCGAGCTGCTCTTCGACGCGCCGCTTCACGCCGTCGCCGGCGACGATGCAGCCGAGCAGGGACGAAGGCACGGGCAACTGGCGCCAGTCGGATTCGGCGAGCGTGTCGATGGTCTCTAAAAATACCGCGCCATGGCCGAGCATCGTCGCGCCGCTGCGGGGCGTGTCGTACAGGCCCCACTTGAGCCGGGTGTTGCCGACGTCGAGCGCGAGAAAGGTCAAGGTGGATTCCCTTGCGCTAGCGCGACGTCCAGGCCATGCCGCGCGGGCCGAGCAACAGCGTGCGCGCCTGCTGCAGCGCCTGCTTCGCCCCCGCGCTGCGCCGGCGCGCATTGACGCGGGCCTCGACTTCGTCGATCAGGCCGCGCAGGGCTTCGCGGGAGCGCGCGCGGCGCAGGCGCAGTGCCGTCAGCGACCCCGCCAGCGGCGCTTCGGCGCGCAGCGTCTGCAGCAGGATCTCGCGGGCGCGCTCGAGCGCGTCATCGGCGGGCAGCGACTCCAGGGGGTCGGTCTGGAACCACGACGATGGCGCGAGCGGCTCGCCGGTTGCCGAATCGAGAAAGCTGCTCGGCGGCGGCAGCGTGCGCGACGCGGGCAGTTCGGAGTCGGCACCCGACGTGTCACGCCAATCCGCCGCCTGGGCGGTGGCGTCGACACGCGCCTTTTTGCCATGGGTGGCTTCTGACGCAGCGGGTTCCCGCAGTTCGATCAAACCGAGCGTCAGCAATTCGAAGAAGCAAGTCGGCGGAACGCCGGCCAGGCTCGCCATGCCGCGCACCTCGACCTCGCTGCGTCGGCCGTCGACGAGGTGGAGCAAGGTCCGGTGGCGCTGGCTCACGCGACGCTCGCGCCCGGTCAACTCGGCCAGGCCGGCGCGGGTCTTGGTCGGGATCAGGTCGGCATCCAATCTTGTCTCCACGAGAAGTCTGGTTGGCGTGGCATCTTGGCTTGACCGTCGCAGCGCATGGGGCGGAATTGTGCCGCCATTGTGTGGCCCTGGCGCTTCGCACCCGGTAAATGCGGGCCCTGCATTGGGGGCCCAGGGAGACCCGACCCGCCAGGGTGTGGCACCCGGAGCGAACCCGGGGCGGGAGCCGCGCCGCCGCGCGCAGCGCGGCGCTACACTCCAAGTTGACGTATACGTCAATTGCGAAGCCGGCTCCCGGCCCGCCCCCGAGCGCTTGCTGCCGCCCAAGGAGATCCCGCGTGACCGATCTTTCCGCCGAGTTCAAGGCCCTGGCCGACTATCGCCCGACGCACAAGGTGCGCCTCGTCACGGCGGCGTCTCTGTTCGACGGCCACGACGCCGCGATCAACATCATGCGCCGCATGCTGCAGGGCATGGGCGCCGAGGTCGTGCACCTCGGGCACAACCGCTCGGTCGACGAAGTCGTCACGGCGGCGTTGCAGGAAGACGTGCAAGGCATCGCGATCAGCAGCTACCAGGGCGGACACCTCGAGTATTTCAAGTACATGGTGGACTTGCTGCGGCGCCGCGGCGGCGCGCACATCCAGGTCTTCGGTGGTGGCGGCGGCGTCATCGTGCCGCCCGAGATCGCCGAACTGCAGGCCTACGGCGTGGCGCGCATCTACAGCCCCGAAGACGGGCAGCGCATGGGGCTGGCGGGAATGATCGGCGAGATGGTGATGCGCTGCGACACCGACTTGTCGGCGCACGCGCCCCAAGACATCGCCAAGATGCAAGGCCACAGCGACGCGGCGTGGCGCGCCTTGGCACAGGCGATCACGGCGCTTGAAAACGGCAAGGCGGATCCGGCGTTTCGCAGCGCCATGCTGGCTGCAGCGTCGGCGGCGAAGACACCCGTGCTCGGCGTCACCGGAACCGGCGGCGCCGGCAAGTCGAGCCTCACCGACGAGCTGATCCGTCGCCTGCGCCTGGACCAGGGCGACGCCCTGCGCATTGCCGTGATCTCGATCGACCCGAGCCGACGCAAGAGCGGCGGCGCCTTGCTCGGCGACCGGATCCGCATGAACGCGATCTCGCCCTGGGGCGAAGCCGGCGCACGCGTCTACATGCGCAGCCTCGCGACGCGCAATCACGCCCAAGGCGGCGCAAGCGAAATCAGCCAGGCGCTGCCCGACGTTCTCGCGGCGTGCAAGTGCGCCGGTTTTGACCTGATCGTCGTCGAGACGTCGGGAATCGGCCAGGGCGACGCGGCGATCGTTCCGCTCGTCGATTCGTCGCTTTACGTCATGACGCCCGAATTCGGCGCCGCGAGCCAGCTCGAGAAGATCGACATGCTCGACTTCGCCGAGTTCGTTGCGATCAACAAGTTCGATCGGCGCGGCGCAGCCGACGCGCTGCGCGATGTGGCGAAACAGGTGCAGCGCAATCGCGAGGCGTTCAAGGTTTCACCCGAAACGATGCCGGTGTACGGCACGATGGCGAGCCGCTTCAACGACGACGGCGTGACCGCGCTGTACCAGGCGCTGTTGCCGCGTCTGGCGGCACTCGGCCTGAAGGTGCGCGAGGGCGGCCTGCCCAGGGTGAGCGTGCGCCACAGCACGCAGCAGAGCGCGATCGTTCCCGGCGCGCGCGTGCGCTACCTGGCCGACATTGCCGAAGTGGTTCGCGGCTACAAGCGCCGCGCCCGCGCCCAGGCGCAGCTGGCGCGCGAAATTCAGCAGCTGCGCGCTGCGGCGCGAATGCTCACCGTCGGCAAGCCCGACAAACCACGCGCTGCCGAAGCGGCGCTCAATCTGGCCGAACAGCGCGAAGGCCAAGTCGACGCCGACGCGCGCAAATTGCTCGCGATGTGGCCGCAGATGCAGGCGGCGTACGCCGGCGACGAATACGTCGTGAAGATTCGCGACAAGGAGCTTCGCACCGCGCTCACGCACACGACGCTGTCGGGGAACAAGATTCGCAAGGTGTCGCTGCCGCAGTACGAAGACGACGGCGAAATCCTGAAGTGGCTGATGCTCGACAACGTTCCCGGCAGCTTCCCCTACACCGCCGGAACCTTCGCCTTCAAGCGCGAAGGCGAGGACCCGACACGAATGTTCGCCGGCGAAGGCGACGCGTTTCGCACCAACAAACGCTTCAAGCTGCTCAGCGCGGGAACGCCGGCGAAACGGCTCTCGACCGCGTTCGATTCGGTCACGCTGTACGGCAACGACCCCGATCCGCGGCCCGACATCTACGGCAAGGTCGGCAATTCGGGCGTGAGCATCGCGACGCTTGACGACATGAAAGTGTTGTACTCGGGCTTCGACCTGACGCACCCCGCCACCAGCGTGAGCATGACGATCAACGGCCCGGCGCCGACGATCCTGGCGATGTTCATGAACACGGCGATCGACCAGAACCTGGACAAGTTCCGAGCCGACAACGGCCGCGAACCCACCGACACTGAAAGCGCAAAGATCCGTGAGTGGGTGTTTGCGAACGTGCGCGGCACGGTGCAGGCCGACATCCTGAAAGAAGACCAGGGCCAGAACACGTGCATCTTCTCGACCGAGTTTTCGCTGAAGGTGATGGGCGACATCGCGCAGTACTTCGTGCACCACGACGTGCGCAATTTCTACTCGGTGTCGATTTCGGGTTACCACATCGCCGAAGCCGGCGCGAACCCGATCAGCCAGCTCGCGTTCACGCTCAGCAACGGCTTCACTTTCGTCGAAGCGTACCTGGCGCGCGGCATGCATGTCGACGACTTCGCGCCGAACCTGAGCTTCTTCTTCAGCAACGGCATGGACCCGGAGTACACCGTGATGGGGCGCGTCGCGCGGCGCATCTGGGCGGTGGCGATGCGGGACCGCTACGGCGCGAACGAACGCAGCCAGAAACTGAAATACCACGTGCAGACGAGCGGGCGCAGCTTGCACGCGCAGGAGATCCAGTTCAACGACATTCGCACGACCTTGCAAGCGCTGATCGCCGTCTACGACAACTGCAACTCGCTGCACACAAACGCGTACGACGAAGCGATCACGACACCCACTGAAGAAAGCGTACGCCGCGCGATGGCGATCCAGCTCATCATCAACCGTGAATGGGGCCTGGCGAAATGCGAAAACCCGAACCAGGGCGCGTTTGTCATCGACGAGCTGACCGAACTCGTCGAAGAAGCCGTGCTCGGCGAATTCGAGAAGATCACCGAGCGCGGCGGCGTTCTCGGTGCCATGGAAACGGGCTACCAGCGCGGCAAGATTCAAGAAGAATCGATGCATTACGAAATGCAGAAGCACACCGGCGAGTACCCGATCGTTGGCGTGAACACGTTCCGCAACCCGCACGGCGACTCCGCGGCGAAGGTCCTCAGTTTGGCGCGGTCGACCGAGGACGAAAAGCAGTCGCAGCTGACGCGCCTCGCCGACTTCCAGGCGCGCCACGCGAAAGAATCGCCGGCGATGCTGCAAGCCCTGAAGCAGGCCGTGATCGACGACCGCAACGTGTTCGAGATGCTGATGCAGGCGGTGCGCGTCTGTTCGCTGGGTCAGATCACGAACGCGCTGTTCGAGGTGGGTGGCCAGTACCGGCGCAGCATGTAGGGATGGGGGCGGCGAACGGGCCGAGTGCGGTCCCTCGCGCCACCACAGAGACTGCTGCGCTTCAGGTGTCGGGGAACGCTGCAGAGCGCAGTCAGTTCCCGCCTGGGCGATGGCCCAGGTTCACTTTCGACAAGTCGCCCGCGACGCCTGGCAGCGCCAGCAGGCGCGGGTCCATGACCCGAAACCACAGCGGCGGCACGTAGGCGAGCGGGAACATGCCGAAGTAGCCGCTCGGCAATTGCGGCAGGTCCTCGAAATGGCGCAGGCTCTGGTAGCGCCGCGACGGGTGCGCGTGGTGGTCGGAGTGGCGCTGCAGATGGAACAACACCAGGTTCGACACCAGATGGTTCGTGTTCCACGAGTGGTGCGGCTGGGGCGCCTCGTAGCGCGGCGCCTCGGGCGTTGAGCCGGGAAGCTGTGCGCGCAGCAGGCCGTAGTGCTCGACGTAATTGGCGGAGGTCAACTGCCACCACGCGACCAGGTTGTGCACGGCGAGGAACGGCAACATCAGCGCGCCCCAGGCGAACACCAGTGCGCCCTGCAGCAGCAGCGTCACCGCGTACGACTGGAGCATCGTGTTGTGCCGGCTCCACGCCGAGCGCCCGAGCGCGTTCAGGCGTTGCGCCTCGAGCGCCCAGGCGCGGCGCATGCCGCCCGGCAACTCGCGCAGCGCAAAGCGGTAAATGCTCTCCCCCATGCGCGCGCTCGCGTGGTCTTCGGGCGTCGCGACCCAGCGGTGGTGGCCGCGCCCATGTTCGACCGTGAAGTGGCCGTAAGCCGGCACGGCGAGAACGAGACGCGCCAGCCACTGCTCGATGCGGGTCGCCTTGTGCCCGAGTTCGTGACCGGTGTTGATGCCCAGCCCCGAGCCCGCGCCGGCGACGTAGGCGAGCACGCCGATCGCCCACCAGGGCAGGGTCTGCGTGCCGGCCCACCACGCGCAACCGACCAGGGCGATGAAGTGCAAGGGCACCGTCGCCCAGGTCAGCCAGCGGTAGTAGCGGTCGGCCTCGAGTTGCGGCACGACTTCTTCCGGCGGGTTGTTCTGATCCTCGCCGATCAGCGCGTCGAGCAGCGGCAGCAGACCGTAGCTGATGAGCAGTGGCAGCGCAAGCGCGATCGGCGCGCCGCTCGCGGCGTGCGCGGCGATACCGGCGAACGGCAGCAGCGGGTAGACAACCGAAAGCAGCCACGCGCCGCGTTTGCGGTCGCGGTACGCCACGGCCTTGCCGTGCGAGGTCAGCGCGTGCAGGGTCGGCGCCATGATGACGCCAGCATAGCGTTCGCGCCGGCGCGCCAACCGCGCAGCGCGCGCGAATCAGGGTTGCGCAGCGCGCACCTCGAAGGCGTAGGTCGCCTGGTCGGAGCGGCCGCTGTACTCCAGACCTTTGCGCAGCGCCCAGGTCGCCATCTCGTGGTGCAGCGGAATCAGCGCCTGTCGCTCGCCGATCGCGACGTCGGTGGCGCGCGCGAGCAGGGCGTTGCGCTGCGTCTCGTCGGTCGTGATCATGGCGCTGCGGATCAACGCGTCCACGCCCGGATCGGAGAAACGTCCGCGGTTCGATTGACCCATTCCCGAGCGCGCGTCATGGCTGCCGATCAAGGCGCGCAGCGGCGAACTCGCTTCGCCGGTCTGTGTGCTCCAGCCGGCGAGGTAGAAGGAGTAGTCGAGCTTGTCCAGACGCGAAAAGAACAGCCTCGAAGGCAAGGCTTCGACACGCACGCGGATCCCGATGCGCGCGAGCATCGTCGCGACGCCTTGCGCCGTCTGCACGTCTTGCACATAGCGCTGTGTCGGCGTGTGCAGCACCAGCGCAAAACCTTGCGCATAGCCGGCCTGCGCGAGCAGGCGCCGCGCCGCGTCGAGGTCGGGCGCCGGGGCACTCAGGTGGCGGCTCGTTCCGGCGCGATCCGGCGGCAACAGTTGCCCGGCGGGCAAGGCGCGCCCGCCGAGGTGGCGCTCGACGATGGCGCTGCGGTCCAGCGCAAGCGACAGGGCACGCCGCACCGACGGATCTTGCAAGGGGTTGCCGCGCAGCGGTTGTTTCTCGTCCTTGGACCTGACGAAGGGCGACACCGCGCGCTGGCTGTCCAGGTGCAGATAGATGAGGCGGTTCGTCACGGCCGAGACGATTTGCGCCTTCGGTTCTTTCGCCAAACGGGTCAGCTGCTCGCCGCCCACGTCTTCGATCATCTGCACCTCGCCGGCGAGGAACGCGGCCAGGCGCTGCTGCGGGTCAGCGAAAAAGCGCAGCTTGAGCATCGACCACGCGGGCTTGGCGCCCCAGTAGCTGTCGTTACGGTCGAGGACGACGAATTTCCCGGCCGTGAACTGCTTCAACTTGTACGGGCCGGTGCCGATGTGCCAGGCGCCGGCGTCGGCGGCCGAAGCCTGCACGATGCGGATCGCGGCCAGGTCGTGCGGCAATAACGGGTAGGGGTGGCGCGTCTTGATGCGCAGCGCGTGCGCGTCGATCCGGCCGACCGATTCGATGCGCCGCGTGAACTGGCCGAACGACGTCGGTCCGTCGGGCAGCGCGGCGGCGCGGCTCAGCGAGGCGATCACATCATCGACGGTGCACGGTGTTCCGTCGTGCCAGAGCACGCCGCGGCGCAGCTTGAAGTCCCATGTCAGGGAATCGCGCGCATGCCACGACTCGGCGAGTGCCGGGCGCAGCGCCTCGCGCGAATCGCGCGCGATGAGTGTGTCGAAAATGTGGTCGATGACGCTGTTGTTGCTCGCCGCATTGCGCTCGTGCGGGTCCAGCGTCTGCAGCGGCGTCGCCAGGCCGACGGTGAACTCCTGCGCCGACGCGCCGGCGGCGCAGCCCAGCAGCGCCGCGGCAAGCCAGCGGCGGGTGCGAGTCGAGCAGGGCAGCGTGCGATGTTTCATGATGGCAACCGGCCGATTCATGCTATCGCAGCGCGCCTCGGGGCAGCGCGCTATCTCTGCGCTGGCGCATGACCGTGTGTCGGCTGCGTCGCACCGCCGAGCAGTGCATCACGCTGCATCCCGTGCCCGCGGTTTGTGCGGCTGCCGCATTGAATGCGTAACCTTTCGTCGCTGGAACAGAAGGCGCGCGCCGCGTGAAGCGTCGCCGTGTAAAACGCCACGCGACACTGTGGCGGCAGGGTTCGCCGGCGCGCACAAGCCGAGCCGATTGTCGAAACTGCGCCCAGCTCGCAGATGCCTGGAGACCTTGAATGGCTGGAACGATTTGTGGATTGGACAGCGCGCAACTTCGCGCCCGACTGATGGCCAGTGAACCGATGCAGCGCGTCGCAGCGCTGCACGATCTCGAATGCCAGGTCGAACGCAGCCCGGCGCCACCCGGCGTGCGTCTGGCGCAGGCGATCCAGGAATTCGTTGCACGCGGCATGCCGTTCTATTCGAAAGCGGACCCGCATTACCTGGCGTGGGTCGACCGCGCCGTCGACTACTGGGAGCGTTTGCAGCGCGGCCGCGACAGCGGCGAGGCGCGCGAGACGTTGCGCCGGCCGCGGACCACCGCACTCGCGTAGCGGGTCAGGGCCTCAACGCCCAGCGCGCGCCGTCGCAGACCGCGCGCGCTTCGTCGCGCAGCTTGAACAGGTGCGCCGTCAGCGAGCGCGCCGCCATGGCGTGCAGGCGCTGCGGCACGTCGTCGTAGACGCGTGGCAGCAGCGTCTCGAGCGGCGCGCTGCCGAGTTCGCGCAGCACGCCGAGCAACTTCGCTTCGCGCCGGCCACGGTGCGCGATGATGGCGCGGATCGCCTCGTGCGGCTGCGCCATCAGGAAGCCGTGCCCGGGCGCCAGCCACTCGAGCGGCACACCGAGCAGCGCGTCGAGCGACTCGAGGTAGGCGCGCATGTCGCCGTCGGGCGGGTTGATGACGACGGTCGACGCCTGCATCACGTGGTCGCCGGTGAAGAGCAGCTGTTCCTCATCCAACAGGTAGCACAGGTGGTTCGACGCGTGGCCCGGCGTGTGGATGACGCGCAGCGTCGTGGCGTCTGCGAGCTCGAAGGACTCGCCGCCTGAGAGCGCGACGTCGGGAACAAAAGTGGCGTCCTGCCACTCGGGAAACGCGGCGCTGCGCCCGTACAGCTTCGCGCCCGTGGCGGCTCGCAAGGCGAGCGCGGCGGGGGAGTGGTCTTTGTGCGTGTGGGTGACGAAGATCGACGTGATCGGCCCGGGCGCGGCGGCGAGGATCGCCTGCACGTGGTCGTCCAGCAGCGGGCCGGGGTCGATCGCCGCCCAAACATTCCGCGCCCCGCCGCCGACGAGGTAGGTGTTGGTCCCGGGCCCGGTCATCATGCTGCCGTTGTTCGCCGTGATCCGGATGATTCGCGGCGACAGCCGCACCGCGCGGCCCGGCACCAGATCGTAGGAACAGTCGCCGTGCCCGGCGGGGTCGAGCCGGCCGATTTCGGCCCACGCCCACTCGGTGGGCAGAACCGGGCGCAGGCCCTGCGCGCCGCTCGCAATCCGCGGCATCACGAGGGCGACGCTGCGTGGTGCGCGCGCCCAGTCGAGCAAGGCGTGCACGCTGGCGTGGCTTGCGAGCAGCTCGAGCGTCTTCAGCGTGGGCGTCATCAGCTTCAGCGCGGCGCCGCGCGCGAGCGCGTCGGCTGGGCGCAGCCAGAGCTGTTCAAGCATCTCGGTGCCGTCGTGTGCGCCTTCTTGCGACGCTGGCGCTGCGGCGATGAAAAAGCGCGTGTCGAAGCGTTTCGCGCGGCCCGGCGGCGTCAGCCAATGGCTGAGGTAGACGAGTCGGTCGACAGCGAGTTGCAGCCCGGCCTCGCGGCAGAACTCGATCATCGTGCGCTCACCGCGGTGCAGCGGGCCGCGCCACTGCGCCCAACGCTCGCCGGCGGCGCCGGCAAGGTCAACCAGCGTACCGCTGCGGTCGGCGGCGAACAGCAGACCGGCTTCTTCGAAACACTCGCGCACCGCGGCGACGTAATAGTCCAGGCCGCCTTGCGCCAGGCCGAGCCTGCGGCTCGCGGCGGCGTCGTCGAGGCCAATGCAGCAGGCGTGCGCCTCGCGATCCGCGGCGTCGACGATGCCGCCGGGAAAGACCCACGCACCGCTGTTGTGGTCGCCGCGCTCGGCGCGCCGCGACAGCAACACTTCAAGGCCGAACGTGCCGTCGCGGACGACGACGATCGTCGCTGCCGCGCGCGGCGGGCGCTCCGCTGCTGCTGGCGCGGCGCTTGTCGTCATGCGCCCCACACCTCGCGCGCCACCTCGACGACGCGCTCCAGCTTGCGCCATTGATCGTCATGCGACAGCGCGTTGCCGTGGTGCGTGCTCGAAAAACCGCATTGTGGTGACAGGCACAGGTCTTCGAGTGGAACGAACTTCGCAGCTTCCGTGATGCGCCGAATCAAGTCCTGCTTGCTCTCCAACTCGCCGAGTTTCGTCGTCACCAGGCCGAGCACGATGCGTTTGCCGCGCGGTAGCGCCTTGAGGGGTTCGAAGCCGCCGGCGCGCTGGCTGTCGAACTCCATGAAATAGCCGTCGACGTTGGTCGAGAACATCGCCTCGACGACCGGGTCGTAGCCACCCTCGGCGACCCACGCGCTCTTGAAGTTGCCGCGGCAGGTGTGGATCGTGACGTGCAAGTCGGCCGGCTTGTCGGCGAGCGCGGCGTTGATCGCGTCGGCATAGGTGCGCGGCAACAGCGTCGGGTCGTCGCCGTTGGCCCGGCTCGTCGCCTGGATTCGCGGGTCGCAGAGGTAAGCGAAGCTCACGTCGTCGAGTTGCAGGTAGCGGCAGCCCGCGGCGTAGAGATGGCGGATCGCGACGCGGTACGCGGCGCCGACGTCGCTCCAGAACGGCGCCATCTCGGGGTAGACCTCGCGCGACACGCCGGCGCGCCCGGCGCGCAGGTGCAGCATCGCCGGCGAGGGGATCGTCATCTTCGGCGTCGCGCGCGCGATCGATTTGAGAAACGCAAAATGCGCCGCCATGATCGGCCGGCTGCAGCCGACCCGGCCGGTGACGCTCGGAATCGGCGGTTGTTCGCTCTGGCCTTCGATCTTGAACTTCGGCCCCGGGTTGTTTTTCAGCGTCACGCCGTCGAGCTGCGCCATGAAATCCAGGTGCCACCAGTCACGCCGGAACTCGCCGTCGGTGATGCTTTGCAGGCCGATGTCCTGCTGCCGGGCGACGGCGGCGCGAATCGCGTCGTCTTCGGCCTGCGCGAGGCGCGTGGCGTCGAGTTCTCCGGCCTTGAACGCGGCGCGCGCTGCGCTCAGCTCGGCGGGGCGCAGCAGGCTGCCGACATGGTCGGCTCGGTACGGAACTGCGGGCATCGCCGGGTCCTTCGTCGGAGGTGGGGGTTGCCGGCGATGATAGTTCGGCGTGACACGCACGCGGGTGCGTGCCGCGCACGCTTGGCATGCCCGCGCGTCAGGCGAGGATCGCGCGCCGCACCGCCGCGAGCGGCGCATCGTCGCGCAAGGCGGCGTCGGTGACGCCGAGGTCGCGCCACAGCGCGGCCAAGTCGGTCGGCACGGAGTGATCCTTCATCTGCTCGTAGAGATCGGTCAGCGTCGTCTGCTCGACGGCGGCGTCGGCGATGCGCAGGATGTCGCGCAGCGGCCAGCTGACGCGGTAGTCGCCACCGAGCGCGAGAACGCCCTGCAAGGCGTGCTGTAAGCCGCGCCCGGGAATGCCGCGTTGGCGAATGCCGACGTCGGCGAGCAGCGCAAACAGGGCGCCGCCCCAGTAGGTTCGGCCCCAGGTGGGGGTGTGATCCAGACCGCGATCGCCGCTTTGCGGCAAGCCTTGCGGCATCTGGCGCCGCCACGCCTGCCACACCGCACTGGCGCTGACCCAGCCGGCGCGGCCTCGCGACAACGCCTCGACGTAGGTGGCGAGTCCTTCGTGCAGCCACTGCTGGGCGCGCGGCACGCGCGGCAGCGCCAGGTGCACCATTTCGTGAACCAGGACGCCCGCGTCGCTGAAGTGTTCTGGCGTCGACTCGCGCCCGAGGCGAATCCGCAGCAGCGGCGATGGTTCGGCGAACGCCACGCCGCTCTGTACGCCGGCGCCGTCGACGGGAACGAACAAGATTTCGACCTGCGGCAGCGGAAAGTGGCCGAAGTACGCGGCCACGGTCGACGCGCTGCGCAAAACCCACGCGAGGGCACTCTGGCGCAGCCGCGCTTCCAGGCCGGGCGCGAATTGAACTTCAAGGCTGGCGCCACTGAGCTCGACGAAATGAATCGATGGCGCCTCCTCGGCCTGGCGCGCCGAGCCCGCGCATCCGGGCAGCAGCGTGCTCGCCAGCGCGACGCAGGCCGACCGTGCGCGACCAGCGCGCGCCATGACCGGGTGCAGGATTGCTGGCGGGGCGGCGAGCGGGGCGAGGTTTCATCGAACGTGCAGCAGAGGGCATGCTGATTGTCGTGGCGCTGGAGCAAGCCTGACACAATCAGTTCGAGCGGCAGGCTGTCAGGTCGAGCGGCTTGAAAACGACATGAGGATGGAAATGATTCATTCTTGGACTCGGTTTGTCCTGCAGCGTGGGGTCGATGCGCTGCGCGCGCGATGCGCCGGGCGCGCTTTGGCCTGCGCTGCCGCCGCGCTGGGGCTGACGGCTTGCGCCGGCCTGCCCGTGATCGACCGCGAGCCGATCGCGAGCAGCGCGATTCCCCTCTCGACGCAGACCACACTCGGGCGCATCGCCAGTGCCTACCGCCCCGTCGAAGACCACTCGGGCTTTCGGCTCCTGCCGCTCGGCACGTTTTCGCTCGATTCGCGCGTCCAGCTCGCGCGCCGCGCCGAGGTCTCGCTCGACGTCCAGTACTACCACTTCGAATTGGACGAAACCGGGCGCTGGCTGCTGCGCGCCCTGCGCGACGCGGCGAACCGTGGCGTGCGCGTGCGCCTCCTGATCGACGACTTCTACACCGGCGGCCAGGACGAGATGTTCCTCGCGTTCGCCGCGCACAAAAACGTCGAAGTGCGGATCTTCAATCCGTTCTGCTGCTGGCGCGAACGCGGCCAGCTCGAGCGCTTCATCGGCTCGATCGGCGAATGGGGGCGTGTCAATCACCGCATGCACAACAAGCTGTTCATCGCCGACGGCGCGATGGCAGTGATCGGCGGGCGCAACGTCGCCAACGAGTACTTCCTGCGCAGCACGGGCGAAAATTTCATCGACGTCGACGCGTTCACGGTCGGCTTCGTGCTGCCGGCGCTGCAGGAACTGTTCGACCGCTACTGGAACAGCGATCCGGTCTACCCCATCCATGCGGTGACACGAAGCGGCAAGAGCGACGCTGAACTGCGTGCGTTGTTCGAGGCGCGCACGGGCCCGGAGCAAACGCCGCCGCCGCCGCCGCTGCCGCGCAGTGACGTGCTCGGCTACGGGCCGATTTCGGAAGACCTCGACGGCGGGCGCCTCGGCCTGCACTGGGGTTACGCCTATGTCTTCGCCGACCACCCCGACAAGCCCTTCGACGGCGCGGCCGGCGGCGAACTGCTCGAAACCAGCGTCACCTACAACGCCTTCGAGGCGCTGCGCAAGACGACGCAGGAGCTCGTCTTGTCCAGCCCCTACCTGGTGCCTGGCAAGGTGGGAATGGAACTCTTCAAGGAGTTGCGCGACAAGGGCGCGAAGATCACGTTGATGACGAATTCGCTCGGCTCGACCGACGAGCCGATCGTGCACGCCGGCTACAGCATGTACCGCGAGCCGATGCTCGAACTCGGGATCGACCTGTACGAGATCAGCTCGTCGCGGGTGAAGCGCAATCGGCGCATGAACCTGTTCGGCGCGTCGCTCGGCAGGCTCCATGCCAAGGTGGCGGCGATCGATCGCAAGACCATCTTTGTCGGCTCGATGAACCTGGACCCGCGCTCGGCGACGATCAACACCGAACTCGGCGCCGTCATCGAAAGCCCGGAGCTGGCGCGCGAACTGCTGCGCGTGATCGACATCGACCGTCTGCAAAGCGCGTACCGGGTGCGCCTCGCGGCGAGCGGCGACCGCTGCGAGTGGTTGAGCATGGAAGAAGACGACAGCGTGGTGGTGCTGACCGAGGAACCCGACTCGTCGGCGTGGCAGCGGATCAAGCTCTGGCTGCTGCGGCCCTTCATCCCCGAGTCGTTGTTGTAGGCGCGGCGCAGCGTCGCGCTACACGTCGGCCGTCGCCTGCACTTCCTTGAAGTCGGTGAGGCCGGCCAGAACCTTGTCGATGCCGTCCTGGTACAGGGTGCGCATGCCTTTTTTCATCGCCGACTTTCTGCAGTGCCGACGGGCTGGCGTTGGTTTGCACGAGGTGACGCAGGTCGCGTGTGATCACCATCAACTCGTGCAAACCCAGACGCCCGCGGTAGCCGCTCTTGTCGCACGCGGCGCAGCCGACCGCGCGGTAGTGCTGCAGCCGGCCGTCCTTGGCGTGGCGCTTCGCCCAGTCCGCGAGAACGCTCGCCTGGCTCACCGGCGGGTCGTCGACGCCGAACGACTGCATGTATTCGGTCATCAACTCTTCGATCTGCGTCCTGCGTCGCCGGCACGCTCGTGATGCATTCGCTGCACAGGCGCCGCGCCAGGCGCTGCGCGAGCACGGCGATCAGCGAGTCGGCGAAGTTGAACGGGTCGACACCCATGTCGATGAGCCGCGTCACGGTTTCGGGCGCGCTGTTCGTGTGCAGCGTCGACAGCACCAGGTGCCCGGTGAGCGACGCCTCGACCGCCATCTGCGCGGTTTCGCCGTCGCGGATTTCGCCGAGCATGATGACGTCGGGATCGGCGCGCAGGAACGAGCGCAGACCTTGGCGAAGGTCCAGTCGGCTTTCACGTTCACCTGCACCTGGCGCAGCCCGGGCTGGGTGATTTCGATCGGGTCTTCGACGGTCCAGATTTTCCGTTCCGGAACATTGATGTGCGACAGCGCCGAGTGCAGCGTCGTCGTCTTGCCGGAGCCGGTGGGGCCGACGCACAGCACCAGGCCGTGCGGGCGCTCGACGGCGCGCGAGAGCTGCTTCAGGTTGTACTCCGACAGCCCGAGGTTGATCATCGGGATCGGCTTGGCGGAGGCGAGGATTCGCATCACCACGTCTTCCAGCCCGCTGTTCGTCGGGATCGTCGCGACGCGCAACTCGACCTTGTGCTGCGGCGAGTACTTGGCGAAGTTGATCTTGCCGTCCTGGCCCTTGCGCTGCTCCGACGTGTCCAGGCCGCACATCACCTTGATGCGCGCGATCAGCGGCCTGCGGTAGCCCGACGGCAACTCGAGGTAGGTGCGCATCAAGCCGTCTTTGCGAAAGCGCAGGCGGATTTTTTCCTGCCCCGGGTAGCTCTCGATGTGGATGTCGGACACGCCCTCCTTGTAGGCCTCGATGATCATGTTGTTGATGAGGCGCACGAGCGAATTGCTCGACTGCTCGACGGGCCCGGATTCGTCGCTGCGCGAACGCACCGCGCCTTCGCGTTCCAGCGTCGCGACGAGCTTGTCGGTGTCGTCGGCGTCGGCGTCGTCGACAAAACCTTCCACCGGCTTGCTCGGGATGCGCCCGGTGTCGCCGCCGACCTTTTCGTACGCCTTGATCAGCACGTCGTCGATCGACTTCGAGTGCACGAGCACCGGGATGACCTTGATCTGGGCGACGAATTCGACCTCGTCGAGCGCGGCGCGGCGCCGCGTCGGGTCGTCGATCGCGACCACCAGGCGGCCGTTGCGCAGCAGCAGCGGCACGACCTGCAGGCGCGACGCGACGGCGTAGCTGAGCCGCGACAGCGCAGCGACTTCGAGCGGGAATTCGTCGACGTTGACGAGCGGGTAGGCCATCTTGCGCGCCAGCGCGACGCGCAAGTCTTCGGTCGTGACAAACCCCATGCGCACGAGCAGCTCGCCCAGCGGCACGTTGCGGTCCACCTGCTGCTGCGCGAGCGCTTCGTCGAGTTCGAGCTTCGTCACCAGGCCGAGCGAGAGCAAGGCCTCGCCGATCTTCACGAGCGGCATCTTCGATTGCTTGTCGATCGCCTCGATGAGCTGTTGCGGGTTCACGAGCTGGCGCACGAGCAGGATCTCGCCGACCTTGCGCTCGCGCATCGCCTGCTGTTCTTCGGCGGCCTTCTCCACCTGCTGCTGCGTGGCGCGCTGTTGCTCGACCAGGACTTCGCCGATGCGCGCACCGATCGTGATCGACGTGTACGCGACGCGCGGAATGAAGGTGCGCGTGACGGTGCCGGCTTTTCCCGCCGCGGGGAAGAGGAACAGGCCGAACTCCGTCTCCACATGGCCGGCGGTCTCGCCGCGCAGTTCGCCCCCGCCGGCCAGGGCGATGCGAAACGGCAACGGCGGTGGGACGCCGAGCAGGCTCGCGTGCGGATCGCCCTGCGCCAGCGCGACCGGCGCGAGCGGCGTCGTCAGCGTCAGGATCAGGAAGTCGCTGAAGCGCAGCGGCATCGTCGTGCGCGCCGGGGGGATCTGCACATACGCAACCGACTGCTCGGGGACGAAAAACGTCATCCGGCCGCTGCTTCGAACGCCCGTCAGGCCGACGATCTCGCAGCCCAGCGGATCGGTCTGGTCCATCGCCTCGGGAAACGTGGCGTAAGGCGGAGTCGGCCAGCGAAAGCCCGCAGGGCTGGACTTCTCAGCTTGCGGCGGCAGTTCCAGCGTTGACGGGATCGTTGTGATGTCCCAGTCCGGCACTGGTGGTCTTGCTGCCATCGCTCTCCTCGCGGTCGTGCCCGCCGACAAAAATCACGCCCGGCGAGCCTGGGCGGTGCCCCTTTTGGAGCCGAGGATGGTAGCGCAAGGGACTCGGTGCTCCCCGGTTGGCGCGGCGCCGGTGCCGCCCTATGGCGCCGCCTGCGCCAGATGTGTCACGAAATGCCCGCCCTGCCGGGCGGAAATGAATCCCCCCGAAGCGGCTTCGCCGCTCCCCCCAGGGGGCGCCGCCGGTGGCCTGGCAGAGCCAGTTCCGCGGCGGCCGCTTGGCATGTTGTGCGCAGCCCGAGTCCGGCAGGGAGGCGGCGGGCCGCCGAATCCACTGCGTGCAGCTTCAGCTTCGCGCCAGCTCGGTGCGCTCGATCGGAAGCGTGCGCAGGCGTTTTCCCGTGGCGGCGAAGATCGCGTTCACGACCGCGGGCGCGATCGGCGGCGTGCCGGGCTCGCCGATGCCCCCGGGCGGCTCGCGGCTCGGCACGATGTGAACCTCGACGCGCGGCATTTCCGGCAGGCGCAGCACCGGGTAGTCGTGGAAATTGCCCTGTTCGACGCGCCCGTCCTTGAACGTGATGCGCCCGTGCAGCGCCGCGCTCAGGCCGAAGGCGATGCCGCCTTCGATCTGGCGCCGGATGATCTCCGGGTTCACGACCATGCCGCAGTCGACCGCGGCGACGACGCGGTGCACCTTCACGCTGCCGTCTGCCGCGACCGAAACTTCCGCCACTTCGGCGACAAAGCTGCCGAAACACTGCGCGACGGCAATGCCGCGCGCCATCCCGCGCGGCAGCGGCTTGCCCCAATTCGCGCGCTCGGCGGCGAGTTCGAGCACGCCGCGGTAACGCGGCTGGCCACCCAGCAGCGAGCGGCGGAATTCGAACGGGTCTTTCTTCGCCGCGACCGCGAGCTCGTCGATGAAACCTTCCATGAAGAAGATGTTCTGCGAGTGCCCGGCCGAGCGCCAGAACCAGACCTGCGGGCCCGGCTCGGCGCGGCCATAGGCGATGCGCTGGTTCGGAATCGCGTACGGATGGTCGGCGATGCCTTCGAGGGCAAACGAGTCGACGCCGCTGTCGGGGATTTTCATGAATCCCGACGCGGCCATGATCGACGCCGACCCGACGCCCACCTTGAGCAGCGTCGGCACGCCACGCTCGTCGAGCGCGGCTTCGAAGCGCGCGACCGACGCCGGCCGGTAATAGCCCGCCGCCATGTCGTCTTCGCGGGTGTAGATGAGCTTCACCGGCTTGCCGCTGAGTTTGGAGAGCAGCGTCGCGTCGATCGTGAAATCGGGGGCGAAGCGCCTGCCGAAGCCGCCGCCGAGCAGCAGCGTATTGATCTTGACCCGCGCCGGGCTCACCTGCGCGACCTGGCCGAGGATTCCCTGCCCCGGCCCCTGGCTTTGCGTCCCGGCCCAGATCTCGACCTCGTCGCCGCGCACGAACGCGGTGCAATTCATCGGCTCCATGCACGCGTGCGCGAGGTAAGGCGCGGCGTAGACGGCGTCAAGAGCAAGCGCGCTGTTCGCTGCCGCGTCGCGCACGTTGCCGGCGTCGCGCGCCAGCGCATCGGCGTTGGCTGCCGCGGTGCTCAACAGGTCGCTGACCGCGGCCGAGTTCAGCGCCGCGTGCGGCCCGAGGTCCCACTCCACCTGCAGCGCGTCGCGGCCGTTCTTCGCCGCCCAAAATCCGTCCGCGAGCACCGCGACCCCGCTCGGAATGATCAGCACCTGGCGCACGCCCGCGACGGCGCGCGCCGCGGCTTCGTCGAAGCGCACAGGTTTCGCTCCCGGCAGGGGTGCGCGCGCCATGACGGCGACGAGCATGCCCGGAACCTGCGCGTCGATGCCGAAGCGCCCACTGCCGTTCACCTTGGCCGGCGTGTCCAGGCGCTTCAGCGGTTTGCCGAGCAGCTTGAAATCCTTGGGGTCTTTCAACTTCGGCTGCGTCGGCACCGGCAACTTGGCGGCCAGGGCCGTCAACGCGCCGTACGACAGGCGGCTCCCCTTGGGCGCGATGACCTGGCTGTTTTCGGTGCGCAGCTCCGCCGCGTCAAGCTTCCATTGCGCGGCCGCGGCGGCGACGAGCATTTCGCGCGCCGCGGCGCCGGCCTTGCGCAGCGGCTCCCAGAAGCCGCGAATCGACGCACTGCCGCCGGTGGCCTGCATGCCGAACAGCGGGTTCACGTAAGCCGCGTCGACCGGCGCCTGCATCACGCCGACGCGGCTCCAGTCGGCGTCGAGTTCTTCGGCGAGCAGCATCGGCAAGGCGGTCAGCACGCCCTGGCCCATTTCCGCCGACGCGCAGACGATCGTGATCGAGTTGTCCGGTGCAATGCGCAGGTAGGCGTTCAGGGCGCCGGGAATCCTCGGCGTGGCGCCGACGCCCAGGTGCTGCGCCGCGGCGGGAAGGACGAACCCGATCGTGAGCGCCGCGCCGCTGCTGCGGCGCAGGAAAGCGCGGCGTGTCGTCCCGGTGCGCGAAGGCATGCGAAACATGTTCAGACCCCGCGCACGATCAGGTTTGCCGCAGCGTCCTTGATCGCGGCGCGAATCTGGTTGTAGGTTCCGCAGCGGCAGATGTTGCCACTCATCGCGGTGTCGATCTGTAGGTCGCTCGGGCGCTTGTGCTCGGCGAGCAGCGCGCACGCGCTCATGATCTGGCCCGACTGGCAATAGCCGCACTGCGGCACGTCGTGCAGCGTCCACGCCGCCTGCACCGCTTTGCCGATGCGGCTCGCGCCGACGCCTTCGATGCTGATCACCTGCTTGCCCTGCGCTGCCGCGAGCGGCGTCGCGCACGAGCGCACCGCCTGGCCGTCCAGGTGCACCGTGCACGCGCCGCACAGCGACGCGCCGCAGCCGAACTTGGTTCCGGTGAGTTGCAGGTTCTCGCGCAGCGCCCAGAGCAGCGGCATCTGCGGGTCGGCGTCGAGCGTGTGCGCCTTGCCGTTCACCGTGAGTTTGATCATGCGCCGTCCTCTGTGTGCCAATGAAGCTCGAGGCGAAGCGTAGCGCAATCGCGGCACGCCTGCGGCGCCGTGCGCCGCAGCGAGAAATAGGCCACGCTCGCGGCCCGCGCGTGGCGTGCCCGGGCCGCGCGGCGAGCCCGGCGCCCCCGCCTTGGCGCGATGATGCGCGTCGCGCCGCACGGGCCGCTGGCGCGGCACGCACCACCGCCATCGACACATCCAGAGACGCCTTTCATGAACATTCTTCGAGGACTCTTCGACCGCACCATTCTGCTCGCCGCGTTTCTCGTCGCCGGCTGCGTTCCGACCTTCATCGCGCAGTACCGGCACCGGCTCGGCGGCGCGCTCGACCAGGTGACGAAAGACCTCGCGCCGTTTCGCGAGATCGCGAAGCAACTGCACGGCGGCAAGCTGGAAAAACTGGTCGAGCACCATCAGTTCAGCCCGGACCCGACGTTCCAGGCCGAAGGCAACGCCATCCAGGCGATGCTGCGCTCGCTGGACCGGCTGCGGGCCTCCGTCGAAGCGCTCGACACGGATCTGATCCACCAAGTGCTGGCGCTCGTCAAGCGCGGCGATGTGCAGATCGCGAAGGCGACCTGGGCCGCTTACGAGCCGGCCCTGAGCTTCAGCGCCGAGGGCCTGTTGTTTGCCGGCGGCGTCGCGCTCGCCGTGTGGCTGCTGTTCATGCTCGGTTGGGTGGCGCTGTTCGGCTTCCTCGGCTGGGTGCGCCGGGTGCGCGCCTGAATACCTCTGCGCCCGCGGGCGTGGCCGCCGCGCCCTACACTTCGAGGACCCAGCCGACGACTCCCGGGGGACCGATGTGACGCAGGAACCCGCCGCAGCGCCGCCCGGCGAACCGAACCGCACGCCAGCGCCGGCGTCCGGCCACACGCTGCCGATAGGTAGCCACATCGGTGGCCTCGAGATCACCGGGCTCATCGGCGAAGGCGGCTTCGGCATCGTCTACCTCGCGTTCGACCCGACGTTGCAGCGCCAGGTCGCGCTCAAGGAGTACATGCCGTCGTCGCTCGCGTCGCGCGCGGCGACGTCGAACGAAGTCACGGTCAAGTCGGCGCGCCATCTCGACACCTTCAACGCCGGGCTGCGCAGCTTCGTCAACGAGGCGCGATTGCTCGCGCACTTCGACCATCCGGCGCTCGTCAAGGTGCATCAGTTCTGGCAGGCGAACCGCACCGCCTACATGGTGATGCCGTATTACCAGGGGCCGACGCTGAAGGCGGCGCTGCGCGACATGGCCGACCAGGGCCGCACGCCCGACGAAGACCAGCTGCGGCGCTGGCTCGCGCCGCTGCTCGACGCGCTCGAGCTGATGCACGCCGAGCAATGCTTTCACCGCGACGTCGCGCCCGACAACATCCTGCTCACGAGCCAGGGGCCGCTGCTGCTCGACTTCGGCGCGGCGCGACGCGTCATCAGCGACATGACGCACGCCTTGACGGTGGTGCTGAAACCTGGTTACGCGCCGATCGAGCAGTACGGCGACGCGATCAGCATGGCGCAGGGCGCGTGGACCGACCTCTATGCGCTCGCGAGCTGCGTCTATTTCGCGATCACGGGCCATTCGCCGATCACGTCGGTCGAGCGCGTCATGGGCGATCCGCTGCCGTCGCTGACGAGCATCGCCGCGGGCCGCTACAGCACGAATTTTCTGCGTGCGATCGACCACGCGTTGGCGGTGCGGCCGAACGACCGGCCGCAAAGCGTTGCAGAGTTCCGTGCCTTGCTCGGCGCCGCGCCGGCGCCGGCCAGCGCGGTGCATGGATCGGCCGCGGTTGCGGGGTCGCGGGCTGCTGCGGCATTGGCGTCGCGCGCTGCGCCGGGTGCCGTATTGCCCCGGCCGGCGGCGCGCCGCGCCATGCTGGGACTGGCGCTGATCGCCGTCATCGGTGTCGTGTTCGGGCTCGGTTTCATGGCGCGCCGTTCGTCTGCCCCCAGCGCCGCCGCGCCACCCGCCGCCGCATCGCGAGAAGCGGTCAGCGTGACGGCGCCTGTCGCGTCGCCAGCCACGGCCCCGGCGCCTGGGCCCGTTGCGCCCGCCGGGCCAGCGCCGGTGCACGCCGCGTCGCGCGACGGCGTCGTACCGGCGCCCGCGACACCGGCTTCGGCGGCTCTGCTGCCCGCGCCGGTGAAACCCGCGGCACCGGTGGCGCGCGCCGAGCCTGCCGCGCCGCGCCCGCCGCCTCGGCAGGCCGCCGCGGTGCCCACGACCACCGCGCCGCCTCGACAGGGCAGCGCTGTGCCCGCCGTCGCCGCCACGCCTGCAGCGGCCCCGACGCCGACGCCGGCTCCGGCTCCGGCAGCGCCGCCTGCGCGCGCGCAGGCGCTCCCGAACGCGGCGGCCGAAAAACCACCCGAGGCGCGGCCCGCTGCCGCGGCGCCCAAGGGCAAGCCGGCGCGCTGCGCCGAAATTCTCAACAAGGGCCAGCAGCAACCGCTGTCGATGGACGACGTGACGTTTCTGCGTCAGGAATGTCGCTGAGCGGTACCGCGCCACACCGGGGCGCGGCGCGCTGCAAGAGTCGTCACTCGAGTTCGACCAAGGCGCGTGTCGCCGGAGCGCCGAAGATGCGCTCGACGCGGCCGTCGTCGCCCCAGAACACCTGGTACTCGGCGGACCGCGACGCCCAGTAGCGCCAGAGCGGCGCGTCCAGATCGGGCGTCGCGCTGGCGATCGGGTAGCCCACGGCCATGAGCACCTGGGCACGTGTCATGCCGCGTGTGATGCGCCCGGACTTGGCCGCTTCACGCACCTTCGGCGGCGCGCTGCGCAGCGCCGCCGTCGGGTCCTGCGCGACGACGTAGCGCTGCGCGAACTCTTCCATCTTGACGGTGCGGCTGTAGTCGTTGCCGATCGCCTGTTTCTGGCCATCGAACTCGATCAGCACCCGGTAGCGCCCAAAACCCGTGACCCGGATCGGCGTGCCTGCGGCGATCGTCTGCTTTGCGCCGACGACGTAGTTCACGTCGCTGATCCAGCTGCCGTCGGAGTGCATGTTGCAGCACAGGAACCCTTCGCTGAGGGGCTGCGAACGCGCGTCGGCGGCGGCGCTGCACAAAGCGATGGACAAAAGGGGTGCGAGCCAGTGGCGAGACATGAAACCTCCGAGCGGCCGAGCTGTGCGCAGTCTAGAGTCATTGGGACCGGGACCGCCACCCTGGGGATCGGTGTTCCAATGGACGCCTTCCCGCACCGACTCGCGCACCCGAGGCTTCGATGGACCTGCAACTCAGCGGCAAACATGTACTGATCACCGGCGGCAGCAAGGGCATCGGCCTGGCGTGCGCGCACGCCTTTCTCGCCGAAGGAACGAGCCTGAGCCTGGTGTCGCGCGACGCGGGGAATCTGGAGCGCGCGGCGGTGGCGCTGCGCAAGGCCCATCCCGGCGCACGCATCGCGACCTTCGGCGCCGACACCGGCGTCGCCGCGCAGGCGCTTGCCGCGCTGGAGCAGGCGCAGCAGGCCGGCGGCGCGATCGACGTGCTCGTCAACTCGGCGGGCGCGGCGCGCCGCACGCCGGCCGACGAGCTGCAGCCGCAGGCCTGGGCGGACGCGATGCAGGCCAAGTACTTCGCCTGCGTCTACATGATGGACGCGGTCGTGAAGCGCATGGCGCAGCGCGGCAGTGGCGCGATCGTGAACGTGATCGGTGCCGGCGGCAAGGTCGCGAGCAGCATCCACTTGCCCGGCGGCGCAGCGAACGCAGCGCTGATGCTCGTCACGGCCGGTCTGGCGAACACCTACGCGCCGAAGGGCGTTCGCGTGAACGCGGTGAACCCCGGGCTCACGCTCACCGATCGCATGGCCGAGGGCCTCGCCGCCGACGCGCGCGTGCAGGGCATCAGCGCCGACGAAGCCCTGCAACGCGCGCGGGCGCGGCTGCCGCTCGGGCGCATCGCGACACCGGAAGAGATCGCCGCGGCGGTCGTCTTTCTCGCCTCGCCGCGCGCGAGCTACATCAGCGGCGCGATCCTGGCGCTGGACGGTGCGGTGACGCCGATCGTCGTCTAGGCCGAACCATGTCGGATCGAAGCGCGGTGGCGGCGCGCACCGAATCGCCTTACGCGTGGGCGCGCCTGGTCGCCTCGCTGCTGTTGATGACGATCGGCGGCTCGGGGATGTACGCCGTGACGGTCGTCCTGCCGCGCTTGCAGCAGGAGTTCGGCGTGGCGCGTGCCGACGCGTCATTGCCGTACACGTTGACGATGATCGGCTTCGGCGTCGGCGGCGTGTTGATGGGGCGCCTGGCGGACCGCTTCGGCGTCATCGTGCCGGTGTTGCTCGGCACCTTCGGCCTGAGCGTCGGTTTCATCGGCGCCGGAATGGCGCGCAGCGTCGGCGAGTTCGCGCTCGTGCAGGGCCTGCTCATCGGCGCGCTCGGCACCTCGGCGACGTTTGCCCCGCTCGTCGCCGACACCGCGCTCTGGTTCACACGCCGGCGCGGCATCGCGCTCGGGATCTGCATGAGCGGCAACTACGTCGCCGGCGCGTTCTGGCCGCCGATCGTGCAGCACTTCATCGAGTCCGCCGGCTGGCGCGCGACCTACATCGGCATCGGCGTGTTCTGCCTCGTGACGATGCTGCCGCTCGCGCTCGTCTTGCGGCGCCGCCCACCGGCGCTCGCCGCGCCACCCGGGCCGGCAGCCGGCGCGGCAATGCATTCCCCGCTCGCCGGCGAACGCCCGCTCGGCCTGGCGCCCGGCGTGCTGCAGGCGCTGCTCTGCGTCGCCGCGGTGTCGTGCTGCGTCGCGATGTCGATGCCGCAGGTGCACATCGTCGCCTACTGCGGCGACCTCGGCTTTGGCGCGGCGCGCGGCGCGCAGATGCTGTCGCTGATGCTCGGCATGGGCATCGTGAGCCGGCTCGTCTCGGGCTGGATCTCGGACCACATCGGCGGCCTGCGCACGCTCCTGCTCGGCTCGGTGCTGCAGGGCGTGGCGCTGTTGGCGTTCTTGGTGAGCGACGCGATGGCGCAGCTCTTCATCGTGTCGGCGATGTTCGGCCTGTTCCAGGGCGGCATCGTGCCGAGCTACGCGCTCATCGTGCGCGAACATTTCACGCCGCAACAGGCCGGGGCGCGCGTCGGCACGGTGCTGATGGCGTCGCTGTTCGGCATGGCGCTGGGCGGCTGGATGTCGGGCGCGGTGTTCGACCTCACGGGTTCCTACCGCGCCGCCTTCCTCAACGGCATCGCCTGGAACCTGCTCAACGTGGGCATCGTGCTCTGGCTGCTGTGGCGCCTGCGCCGGATGTCACGGCCGGAGATGCAATCCGCCTCGCCCGCCGGTCTGCAAGGGTAGGTCGCAGCCGAACTGGCCCGTCAGCGCGGCGCTATTCGAGCGACCCGCTCGCCCGCGTTTGTTCACCATCGAGCCTGCCCCGGTCCGAGGTGAGGTGGGCCCGCGTGATTCGCAGTCTGTCCGTGAAGTCGCTCAAACTGCGCCTGATTCTTCAGGTGCTTGCGCTGCTGTTGCCGATCACCGCGCTGCTCGCGTACCAGTCGTCGTCGGTACTGCAGCGCGCCGCGCAGGTCGAACAGGCGCGCGCGCTCGACGCGAAGGCCGATCAATGCTACCTGCGCTGGCGCGTCTTCATCGAAGGGCTCAGCGACGCGGTCGACATGGGGTTCATCACCCGTGCCTCGCTCGCCGCGTTCCAGGACACGCGGCGCACGTTGCGCGAACTCGCGGTGGCCGACCCGCGCCTGGACATCGACGCGCTCAGCATCGCGCTGGATCAGGTCGAGACGGCGGTCAACGCTCGAGCCACGGTCGAGAGCGCGCGCACGGTGCTGGCGCCGATCAATTCGATCGATCGTGAGCTGAAACGTTGGGCCGAGGCCTACCGCAATGCGCAGGACACGGCGATCGAGGAGTCGGTCGCCGCGGCGCGCGCCCAGCTCGACTTCGTGCGTGCCGCCGCGCTCGCGACCTTCCTCGGCATCGCGCTGTTCCTGTGGCGCATCATCAAGGGCCTGACCGAGCCGTTGGCGCAGGCGGTCGCGACGGCGCAGCGCATCGCGCGCGGCGAGCTGTCGCCGCTGCCCGCCGCCGCCGCCGCGCACGCCGGCGCCGACCTGGACGGCCTGCTGCAGTCGCTCGCGACGATGGAACGCAGCCTCGTCCACTACCGTGGCCAGGTCGAGCAGCGCACCGGTGACTTGCACGCGCTGACGCAGCGCGCCCAGGAACTGGCGCAGCAGGCGCAGGCGGCAAGCCGCGCCAAGTCGCAGTTTCTGGCCAACATGAGCCACGAGATCCGTACCCCGATGAACGGCATCCTCGGCATGACCGAGCTGCTTTCGGGAACCGCGCTCGAACCGCTGCAGCGGCGCTACATCGACATCGTGACGCGTTCGGCGGATGCGCTGCTGCAGATCATCAACGACATCCTCGACTTCTCGAAGATCGAAGCCGGCAAGTTCGAAATCGAGAACCTGGACTTCGACCTGCACGCGCTGGTCGACGAGGCGGTCGAACTGCTCGCCCCGCGCGCCGAACAAAAGGGCGTCGCCCTGCGCTGCGAGGTTGAACCGGGCGTGCCGCGGGTCATCGTCGGCGACGCCGGGCGACTCCGCCAATGCCTGACGAACCTGCTCGGCAATGCGGTCAAGTTCACCGATCGCGGCGAGGTCTTGCTCCATGTGGCGGCGGCGCGCCGCGACGCCGAAGGCGCTGCCCCGGGGCTCGAGATCGTGGTCCGCGACACCGGCATCGGCATGGCCGCGTCGACCCTCGAAGGTCTGTTCCAGCCGTTCAATCAGGCGAACGGCTCGATGGCGCGGCGCTACGGCGGCACCGGCCTGGGGCTCGTCATCACGCGCCAACTCTTCGAGCTGATGGGCGGCCGCATCGCCGTGCACAGCGAACTGGGGCACGGCACCACCTTCGTCTGCGAGTTGCCGCTCGTCGTGGGCAGCCGCGCCCCGGCGCACCCGGCGCCGGCGGACCCGCGTTGGCTGCGCGGCCAGCGGGCCCTGGTCGTCGACGACAACCCGACCAACGCCGCGGTGCTCGAAGCGCACCTGCAGGGTTGGGGCATGCGCGTCGACACGGCGCGAAGCGGCGCACTGGCGCTGCGGCGCCTGCGCACCCTGCACGCGGCCGGCGAGCGTTTTGCGGTCGCGCTCGTCGACATGAAGATGCCGGGCATGGACGGCATCGAATTCGCCGAGCAACTGCAGCGCGAGCCGCATCTGGCGCCGCTTCGTCTGGTGCTGCTGAATTCGCAGGGCAATCCGGACGACTCGCGCCGCGCGCGCGACGCCGGCGTCGACGCGACGCTCGCCAAGCCGGTGCGCCAGCGTGACCTGCTGCGTGCGCTGGTTCCGGACGCGCGAACCGGGCCCGCTGCGCCTGCGCCGCGCGCGCGTGCCCGCATCCTCGTCGTCGAAGACAACGTCGTGAACCAGGAAGTCGTGCGCGCCATGCTCGAGCGCCTGGGCGATGTGGTCACACTCGCGGCGTCAGGCGTGCAGGCGCTGCAGCTCTTGTGCGAGCACGAATTCGACCTCGTCTTCATGGACTGCCAGATGCCCGAGATGGACGGCTTCGAAGCGGTGGCGCGGTTCCGCCATGGGCCGAGCGACGAGCATGCGTTCTGCAATCCGGACTGGCTGCCGATCGTCGCGCTCACCGCGAATGCACTCGTCGGCGACGCCGAGGCGTGCCTGGCGTCGGGCTTCGACGACTACGTCAGCAAACCCTTCACGCAACACCAGCTCGACACGATGGTCCGCAAATGGGCCGGCGCGGGCGCCGCCGACGCGCAGCCCTCAGCCCAGGCCATGTCGCACGCCGATGCGCGCGAGTCGCAGCGCGCCGCGCTCGATACGCAGCGCGCCGGATTGAGCGAGCTGCTCGAACGGCGCACCTTCGACGAGTTCAAGCCTTGGGCCGATTCGAGCCACCTCGACGCCGAGGTCTGGCAGCAGTTCGGCAGCGATTCGGTGGAACGGATTGCCGCACTGCGCGACGCCCTCGCCGCCGGTGACACGACGGCCGCAGTCGCCGCAGCGGATGCCTTGCAGGCGCGCAGCGGTGCCGTCGGCGCGCGCGCCCTGGGTCGCCTCTGCGCAACGGTACGCGCGCTCGCGAAAAACGCCAGCTTCGACGAAGCACGCACTCATGCCGTGATGCTGGAGAACGAACACGGCCGCGTCTGCGCGGCGATCGAAGCGCGGCGCCGCACGGCTCGCGAAACGGCGGGGACCGTTTAACGCCAGTGCACAATCCTCGAACCGCCCCATTCTGCGGGGCCTCGAGGAGCCGTTCGATGAAGCACTTTCCTTCCGTGGCGGCGCGCCGCCGTCGCGCCGTCTGCGCCTGGTTCGCTGGCGCCGCCTTGCTTGGCGCGGCGTCGGTGGCGACGAACGCCACGGCCCAGGCGAAAGGCGAAATCCGCATCGCCCACATCCACAGCAAGACCGGGCCGCTCGAAGCCTACGGCAAGCAGACGTCGACCGGCTTCATGATGGGCCTGGACTACGCGACCGGCGGAACGATGATGGTGGCCGGGCAAAAAACTCGTCGTGATCGAAAAAGACGACCAGGGCAAGCCCGACGTGGGCAAGAGC
Source organism: uncultured beta proteobacterium (assembly GCA_963775015.1). Taxonomy (GTDB): domain Bacteria; phylum Pseudomonadota; class Gammaproteobacteria; order Burkholderiales; family Burkholderiaceae_C; genus JAEMQF01. The sequence continues at coordinate 109,560 of CAVZHI010000008.1, forward strand.
CTGCTCGCCGCGGCATATGGCGACGACAAGGCGGACATCGCGGTCGGGCCCACGTCATCCGGCGTCGCGCTCGCGCTGCTGCCGGTGGCCGAGGAGTACAAGAAGATCCTGCTCGTCGAGCCTGCGGTGGCGGATTCGATCACCGGCGACAAGTGGAACAAGTACATCTTCCGCACCGGGCGCAACAGCTCGCAGGACGCGATCAGCAACGCGGTCGCGCAAGACAAGGCGGGGACGAGCATCGCCACGCTCGCGCAGGACTACGCGTTCGGCCGCGACGGCGTGAAGGCGTTCAAGGAAGCGGTGAAGAAGCGCGAAGATCGTGCACGAGGAATACCTGCCGACGAACACGACCGATTTCACCGCCGGTGCGCAGCGCATCATCGACAAGCTGAAAGACCAGCCGGGGCGCAAAGTGATCTGGATCATCTGGGCCGGCGGCGGCGGCAATCCGTTCAAGATCGCCGACCTCGACCTGAAGCGCTTCGGCATCGAGATCGCCACCGGCGGCAACATCCTGCCGGCGATGGCGGCGTACAAGAACTTCCCCGGCATGGAAGGCTCGACGTATTACTACTTCGGCATCCCGAAGAACCCGGCGAACGAATGGCTCGTGGCGAACCACTACGTCAAGTTCAAGTGCCCGCCGGACTTCTTCACCGCCGGCGGAATGAGCGCGGCGATTGCGGTCGTCGAGGCGCTGAAGAAGACGAACGGCGACACGAACACCGAAAAACTCATCAAGACGATGGAAGGCATGAGCTTCGACACGCCCAAGGGCAAGATGACGTTCCGCAAGGAAGACCATCAGGCGATGCAGAGCATGTACCACTTCAAGATCAAGGACGACCCGGCGTTCGCCTGGGGCGTTCCGGAGCTGGTGCGCGAGATCAAGGCCGAGGAGATGACGATCCCGATCCGCAACACGCGCTGATCCCTCGTCAGGCCGGCGAAAGCCGGTATCCACCCGTGGCGTTTGCGTGACGCTTCCGGTGGATCCCGGCGTGCGCCGGGATGACACCTGAGCGCGACGGCTTCTCCTCCTCCATGCTCGAAACCCGCAACCTCACCGCTCGCTTCGGCGGCCATGTCGCCGTCGACGCGGTGAGCTGCGCTTTCAAGCCGGGAACGCTGACGGCGATCGTCGGCCCGAACGGCGCGGGCAAGACGACTTACTTCAACTTGATTTCGGGCCAGCTGCGCGCGACGTTCGGGCACGGTGTGGCTCGGCGGCGTCGACCTCACGCGCGAACCCGCGTCGGCGCGAACGCGGCTTGGCCTGGGGCGTGCGTTCCAGTTGACGCAGCTGTTTCCGAACCTCAGCGTCGTCGAAAACGTTCGCCTCGCGGTGCAGTCGCGGCGCAAGGACGGTCTCAATCTGTGGTCGGTGTGGAACGACCACCGCAATACGCTGGAGCGCGCGCACGCGCTGGTGGAGCGCGCGCGCCTCGGGCCGCGCGCAGACGCCGCGGCGAGCAGCCTGCCGCACGGCGACCAGCGCAAGCTCGAAGTGGCGATGCTGATGGCGCTCGAACCCAAGGTCTACATGTTCGACGAACCGACCGCCGGAATGAGCCTGGACGACGTGCCGGCGATCCTCGAGCTGATCCAGGATCTGAAGCGCAACGCCGACAAGATCATCCTGCTCGTCGAGCACAAGATGGACGTGGTGCGCGAACTCGCGGACCGCATCGTCGTGTTGCACAACGGCAAACTCGTCGCCGACGGCGAACCTGCGCAAGGTCATCGCTTCGCCTATCGTGCAGCAGGCCTACCTTGGCGCAGCGGCGGTGGAGGAAACGGCTTGATGCGTGCCGCTGCTGCAACTGCAGGGCGTGCACACACACATCGGCGCGTACCACATCCTGCACGGCGTCGACCTCGAGGTTCCTGCCGGCAGGTGACGGTGCTGCTCGGTCGCAACGGCGCCGGCAAGACGACGATGCTTCGCACCATCATGGGCCTGTGGCGTGCGTCGATCGGCCGCATCGCGTTCGACAAGACCACTCTCGCCAACGCGCGGCGTCGGCTTGGAGACACCGGACATCGCGCAACTCGGCATCGCCTACGTTCCGGAGAACATGGGCATCTTCGCCGACCTGACGGTGCGCGAAAACCTGCTGCTCGCGGCACGCCGCGCACGCAGCATCGAGGACCTCGACATGCAGCGCCTGGACTGGCTGACGCGCCTGTTCCCGGCGCTGAAAAAATTCTGGCTCTTTCCGGCGGGCAAACTCTCGGGCGGGCAAAAACAGATGCTCGCGATCGCGCGCGCGATGATCGAGCCGCGCCGCTTGTTGCTCATCGACGAACCGAGCAAAGGCCTGGCGCCGGTGATCGTCGGGAATCTGATCGAGGCTTTGCGCGAATTGAAAATGACGCAGACGACGGTACTCCTCGTCGAACAGAACTTCACGGTGGCGCGCGCGCTCGGCGACTGGGTTGCGGTGATGGACGATGGGCGCATCGTGCACCGCGGGCCGATGAAAGAGCTGGTGAATGACGAAGCGCGCCAGCAGCGCCTGCTCGGGTTGTCGCTCGGGGCTGCGGAGTGATCGCGAAGGCGGCGGGCGCGATCGGCGCGGCGGCGATCCCGAAGGCGAGCTTCGACTGGCTGCCGCTCGCGCTCGTCGCCGCGCTCGCGCTGCTCGCGCTGCCGGTGATCGCCTCGCCGTCGACCTGGCTCACGCTCACCGTCGCCGGCCTGGCGATGGGAATGATCGTGTTCATCATCGCATCGGGTCTGACGCTCGTGTTCGGCCTGATGGACGTGCTCAATTTCGGCCACGGCGTGTTCATCGCCCTGGGCGCCTTCGTCGCGACGAGCGTGCTCGGCAGCATGAGCGGCTGGACGACGTCGGCGAGCCTCTGGCACAACTTCGGCGCCGTGCTGCCGGCGATGTTGGTCGCGATGACGGTGGCCGGTGCGGTGGGCTGGGCCTTCGAACGAGTCATGGTGCGGCCGGTCTACGGCCAGCACCTGAAGCAGATCCTGATCACGATGGGCGGGATGATCATCGGCGAGGAGCTCATCAAGGTGGTCTGGGGGCCGGCGCAGATCCCGCTGCCCTTGCCCGAGGCGATGCGCGGCTCGCTCGTGCTCGGCGACGCGTCGATCGAGAAGTTCCGGATCATCGCGACGGCGATCGGCGCACTCGTTCTCGCGGCGATGCTGTTCACCTTGAACCGCACCAAGATCGGCCTGCTTGATCCGCGCCGGCGTGCAAGACCGCGAAATGGTCGAGAGCCTGGGCTACCGCATCCGGCGTCTGTTCGTCGGCGTGTTCGTCGCCGGCTCCGCGCTCGCCGGCCTGGGCGGCGCGCTGTGGGGCATGTACCAGCAGCAGGTCGTGCCGCAGATGGGCGCGCAAGTGAACGTGCTGATTTTCATCGTCATCATCATCGGCGGGCTTGGCTCGACGCTCGGGTGTTTCGTCGGCGCGCTGCTGATCGGCCTGCTTGCCAACTACACCGGCTTCCTGTTCCCGAAGCTCGCGATGTTTTCCAACATCGCGCTGATGGTCGCGATACTGCTCTGGCGCCCGCAAGGCCTGTACCCGGTGGCGAACCGCTAGAATTCGACATGCTGAATCGCCTGCTCTCGCACGACCTGCCGCGCAATCGCTGGCTTGCGCTGTTGTTGCTCGTCGTCGTGCTCGGTCTGGCGTTCGCGCCGTTCCTGTTTCCGGGAACGAAAGCGCTCAACGTCGCGGCGAAGATCATCGTCTTCATCGTTCTCGTCGCGAGTTTCGATCTGCTGCTCGGCTACACGGGAATCGTCAGCTTTGCGCACACGATGTTCTTCGGCATCGGCGCCTACGGCATCGCGATCGGGTGTTCACGCGGCGGGCCGACGTGGACCGCGATCGCGACCGGCCTGGCCGTGGCGCTGCTCGTCTCGCTGCTGCTCTCGTTCCTCATCGGCCTGTTCAGCCTGCGCGTGAAAGCGATCTTCTTCGCCATGATCACGCTCGCCGTCGCTTCCGCATTCCTCACGCTCGCGTCGCAGCTCTCCGACTTCACCGGCGGCGAAGACGGCTTGAATTTCAAGGTGCCCGAGGCGCTTCAACCCGGCACGGTGTACGTCGACGAACCCGTGCTCGGCGCGAGCATCGACGGGCGTTTCGCCACCTACTACCTGCTGTTCGGTGCCGCCCTGCTGCTCGTGCTGACCATGCTGCGCATCGTCAACTCGCCGTTCGGCCGCGTGCTGCAGGCGATTCGCGAAAACGACTTTCGTGCCGAGGCGATCGGCTACCGCGTCGTCGTTTACCGCACCATCGCCTCGGTCCTGTCGGCGCTCTTCGCCACGCTCGCCGGGGCGCTGCTCGCGCTCTGGCTGCGCTACAACGGGCCCGACACGTCGCTCTCGTTCGAGATCATGCTCGACGTGCTGCTCATCGTCGTGATCGGCGGCATGGGAACGATTTACGGCGCGGTGATCGGCAGCGCGCTGTTCGTTCTGGCGCAGAGCTACCTGCAAGACCTGATGAAGTTCGCCTCGACGCAGTTGCAGGGACCACTGGAGAGCGTGCCGCTGCTCGCCGCGCTGATCTCACCGGACCGCTGGCTGCTCTGGTTGGGCATCCTGTTCGTGTTGTCGGTGTATCACTTTCCCGCCGGTGTGGTGGGGCGCTTGCGCGCGCTGCGGCGGCGGCGCAAGACCGACAGGCTGTGATCGCGTTGCCGCGCGCGCACTGAACCCCGGCCCTTCGGATCACGCTAGAATTCACCATACACCTTGAGTGTGTATGGAGCGCTTCAGGAGAGCCCATGGAAACGCGAACCAACATCGTGCTCGACGACGACCTGGTCGCCAGGGCGATGGCCAAAGCCGGCGTCAGTACGAAGAAGGCCGCCATCGACGTCGCGCTGCGCGCCTACGTGCGTGAACCCGACTGGCAGGGCCTGTTGGCGCTGGCAGGCTCGGGCGTGCTCGCCGACGACTACGACCCGGCGAATCTGTTCATCGGCGCGCAGCCGCGCAACCTCGCCGCTGCGCCGCTTGCCGCCTACGCGGTACAGCGCAGCGCGGCAGTGGAGCCGCCCACAAAACGCATCCGGGCAGCCGCGAAGCCGCGCCGCAAGTGATCGCCGACACGTCGGCGTGGGTCGAATTCCTGCGCGCGACGGGCTCGCGCTGCGATCTGCGTTTGCGCAAGGCCTTGCGCGCCGAAGAAACCGTGTGGCTGCCCGCTGTCGTGCTGCAAGAACTGTTGCAAGGCGCGCGCAACCCGGCGCAGTTCGCGCGTCTCGACGAACAGCTCACGCGCCTGCCCGGCTTCGACGCCTTGGCACCGCGCGACCTGGCGCGCGACGCGGCGATGCTCTACGCGCGCTGCCGCTGGCAGGGCGTGACGCCGCGCAGCCCGAACGATTGCGTCGTCGCGGTTTGCGCGCTCGCGGGCGATTTGCCGGTGCTGGCGAACGACAGCGACTTTGAAGCCATGGCCCGCGTCGAGCCGGCGCTGCGCTTGCTTTGAACAGAACGGCCGCGGCGACTCCATGCCTAGAATCGCCGCAGACTTCCAGGAGATCCCCGTCATGGCAACGAACATCAAGGGCCCCGGCATCTACCTCGCGCAGTTCGCCGGCGACGCGGCGCCGTTCAATTCCTGGGACTCGATCACGAAGTGGGCTGCGGGCCACGGCTTCAAGGGCGTGCAGTTGCCGTCGTGGGACGCGCGCCTGATCGATCTGAAGAAGGCCGCGTCGTCGAAGACGTATTGCGACGAGATCGCCGGCGTCGCGCGCGCCAACGGTGTCGAGATCACCGAACTCGGCACGCACTTGCAGGGCCAGTTGGTCGCGGTACATCCGGCCTACGACGAAGCCTTCGACGCCTTCGCGCCCGACGCCGTGAAGGGCAATCCGAAAGCGCGCCAGGAGTGGGCGGTGCAGCAGATGCTGTGGTCGGCGAAGGCGTCAAAACACCTCGGCCTGAAGTCGAACGTGAGTTTCCCCGGTGCGCTGGCGTGGCCGTATCTCTACCCCTGGCCGCAGCGTCCGGCGGGCCTGATCGAAGCGGCGTTCGACGAACTCGCAAAGCGCTGGTTGCCGATTTTCAACGCCTTCGACGACGCCGGCTGCAGCGTCGCATTCGAGCTGCACCCGGGCGAAGACCTGTTCGACGGCGTGACGTTCGAGATGTTCCTCGAGCGCGTGAAGAACCACCCGCGTTGTTGCATCAACTACGACCCGTCGCACTTCCTGCTGCAGCAGCTCGACTATCTGGAGTTCATCGACATCTACCACGAGCGCATCACGTCGCTGCACGTGAAAGACGCCGAGTTCCGACCCAACGGCAGGCAGGGCGTGTACTCGGGTTACCAGCCGTGGCTGCAACGCGCAGGGCGGTTCCGCTCGCTCGGTGACGGGCAGATCGACTTTCGCGCCATCTTCTCCAAGTTCGCGCAGTACAACTACGACAGTTGGGCAGTGCTCGAGTGGGAGTGTTGCCTCAAACACCCGGAGCAGGGCGCTGCGGAAGGCGCGAAGTTCATTCGCGATCACATCATCCGCGTCACCGAAAAAGCGTTCGACGACTTTGCGGGCGGCGCGGCCGACCCGAAGCAGATCCAGCGCATGCTGGGCCTCTGACGCGGGGGCACGCCGATGGCGATCGAAAGCAAGAAAAAGAGGGTCGCGGCTGCTCCGGAGCGCCGCATCCGCCTGGGCATGGTCGGCGGCGGCGAAGGCGCGTTCATCGGGGCGGTGCACCGCATCGCCGCGCGCCTCGACGATCACTATGAATTGGTCGCCGGCGCGCTCGCGTCTACGGCCGAGAAGGCGGAACGCTCAGGGCGTGAGTTGGGCCTCGCCGAAGACCGCGTCTACAGCGACTACGCTGTGATGGCGCACGCCGAAGCGGCACGCGAGGATGGCATCGAGGTGGTGGCCATCGTCACGCCGAACCACCTGCACGCGCCGGTGGCGCAGGCGTTCCTGAAAGCCGGCATCCACGTCATCTGCGACAAGCCGCTCGCCACGACGAGCCAGGACGCGAAGCGCCTTCAGGCCTTGGCTGTGAAACACCGGCGCATCTTTGCCGTCACCTACAACTACACCGGCTACCCGATGGTGCGCCAGGCGCGGCAGATGGTGCGCGACGGGCGCCTGGGCGAGATCCGCGTCGTGCAGGTCGAGTACGCACAAGACTGGTTGACGCAGAAGCTCGAAGCCACAGGCCAGAAACAAGCCGACTGGCGCACCGACCCGGCGCGCTCGGGCGCGGGCGGCTGCATCGGCGACATCGGCACGCATGCGTATCAGCTCGCCGAATACATCAGCGGTTTGCAGGCGACCGAGCTCTGCGCCGAACTCAGCACCTTCGTCGCCGGGCGGCGCCTGGACGACAACGCACAGGTGATGCTGCGCTACGCCGGCGGCGCGCGCGGTTCGTTGTGGGCGAGCCAGGTCGCGCCGGGGAATGAGAACAACCTGCGCATCCGCATCTACGGCAGCCAAGGTGGCCTGGAGTGGCGCCAGGAGCACCCGAACCAGCTGCACTGGTCGCCCTTCGGTGAGCCCACCCAAACCATCGCGCGTGCCAGCGGCGCTGCCGGCGCTGCGGCGGCGCGTGTCACGCGAATTCCGGCCGGACACCCGGAGGGTTATCTGGAGGCGTTCGCGACGCTGTACGGCGAGATCGCGCTCGCGATTCGTGCCGCACGCCCTGGCAGGCAGGCCAAACCCAAGGGGGACAAGGCGGCGCACTTCCCCGGCGTCGCCGACGGCGTTCGTGGCGTCGAGTTCATTCAAGCCGTGGTGGCCTCATCCGCACGCGGCGGACGTTGGGTGCGGTTGAAGAGTTGACAGGCTTGCGAGGCAATCTGATGGCGTTGCCGCTGGTCGCGTCCGAGGACGCATGGGACGCGCTGCTCGCCGACGATGCGGCGCTGGCCGCGGGCGTGGCGGCGATCGCCACGCGTCACGGCCTGCACGGCGCGACCGTGCGTCGCTACGACAGCGGCTCGCTGCCGGTGTACGCGCTCGGCGCGCAGCACGCGCTGAAGCTGTTCCCTCCACCGGACGCAAGCCACGCTGCGGTCGAAGCACGGGTGCTTGATTTCGTCGCCGGCAAGCTGCCCGTGGCCACGCCCGCCGTGGTCGCGGCCGACAGCACTGGACGGTTGGCGCTACATCCTGATGACGCAACTGCGCGGCGTGCGCCTCGTCGACGCGTGGACGTCGATGTCGATCGCCGAGCGCGACCGGCTCGCCGATCACCTGGGCGAAGGCTTGGCGGCATTGCACGCGCTGGACCTGTCGATGCATCGCGCCGATCGAACCGCGCTGGGACGATTTTCTGGCACAGCAGCTCTCGAGCGCGGTCGAACGCCAGCGCAACCGCGGGCTGGCGTTGCATTGGCTGGAGCAGATTCCCGAGTTTCTGGACACCTGGAAACCCGCGCCCGGCGGCGCGCGCGCCCTGCTGCACACCGAAGTGATGCGCGAGCACATGATGGTCGAACGACACACCGCGCTCGGCTGGCGCCTCAGCGGCTGGTTCGACTTCGAGCCCGCGATGGTGGGCGACCCCGACTATGAATTCGCATCAGTGGGCCTGTTCGTCGCGTGTGGCGATGCGCGCTTCCTGCACCGCACCCTGCGTGCCTACGGCCACGTCGGCGCCGACAGCGGGGCCGCGCTCGGCTGTCGCTTCATGGCGCATGCGCTGCTGCATCGCTACAGCAACCTGCCGTGGTACCTGCGGCGCCTGCCGCCGAACGGCGAGACGACGCTGGAGCAACTGGCGCGGCATTGGTGGGCGTTGCCTCCGCAAAAACCCTGATTGATTTATTTATTGATGTGAAGATACTGCAGCGGTTCGATCGACCCGCCGCATGTCCTCCAGCGCAACCATTGCCGACATCGCCGCCCGCGCCGGCGTCGGCACGGCCACGGTCGATCGGGTGCTGAACAAGCGCCCGGGAGTGAACGCCGAGACCATGCAGCGTGTGATGCAGGTGATGGCAGAGATCGGCGCGCCGCCGATGCGCGGCCGGCCGCGACGCGACGCCAACTTCCGCTTCAGCTATGTGCTGCCCGACGACGGATCGGCGTTCGTCGACCTGGTGGAACGCCAGATTGCGCAGTCGGCGGGCGACTTCCGGCACCAGCACATCACCGAGATCACGCATCGCCTGGAGGCGGGCGACGGCGCGCAGTTCGCCGCAGCGCTGGCGCAACTCGCCGACTGCGAAGGCATCGCGCTGATGGCGCCGGACCTGCCGCCCGTCAAGCTGGCGATCAACGAGCTCGTGCGCTCGGGGGTTCACGTCGTCACGCTGTTCTCCGACGTCGCCGGCTCGATGCGCGAAACCCATGTCGGCGCCGACAACCGCGCCGCCGGGCGCACCGCGGGCCTGCTGCTCGCCCGCATGGCCAATGCCCAGTCTCCCGGGCGCGACACGCTGCTGCTCGCGTCGCAAGCAACGCGCCTGTCGGCGCAGATCGAACGGCGCATCGGCTTCGCGCAGGTGCTCGAGGAGCGCTTTCCGAAGATGAAACTGCTGCGGGTTCCCGACCTGCCGGCGAGTGACGACGCCGCCGGCCGCGCACTGCTGCGCTTCCTGAAAAAGGGCGTCGATCCGGCCAAGGTGGCAGGCCTGTACAACGTGGGCTCGGGCAGCGCGGGCATGGCGCGCGCGCTGGCCGGCGTGGGCCTGGGCGGCGTGGCCGGCATGGTGGCGCACGACCTCACTGACCAGAATCGAACGCTGCTCAGCGGCGGCGAATTTTCCTACTTGCTGACGCAGGACATCCACTACTGCGTCGGCGCGGCAGCGCGAGTCTTGCGCGCGCTGTGCGAGAACGTGCGCGGCGCACTCAACGTGGTGCAGCCGCGCGTGGAGATCCTGACGGCGGAGAACCTGCACTAACGGGTTTTCCAACCGGCAGATGTGTGTGCCCCTGACCTCAACCCTAGGAGATGAGATGAAAGCTTTCTTCAAGAAGCTGCCCGCCGTTGCGGCAGCGGCGGCCGCAGCCGGTGTTCTGGCGCTGGGCAGCACCGCTGCGCAGGCGCAAGGCAAGACGATCACGCTGTGCTGGGCCGCGTGGGACCCGGCGAACGCTCTCGTCGAGCTGAGCAAGGACTTCACCGCGCAGACCAAGGTGAACATGAAATTCGAGTTCGTGCCCTGGCCGAACTTCGCGGATCGCATGCTGAACGAGCTGAACAGCAAGGGCAAACTCTGCGACCTGATCATCGGCGACAGCCAGTGGATCGGCGGCGCGGCCGAGAGCGGCCACTACGTCAAGCTGAATGACTTTTTTGCCAAGGAAGGCATCAAGATCAGCGACTTCGCTCCCGCCACGGTGACGGGTTACGCCGAATGGCCCAAAGGCACGCCGAACTATTGGGCGTTGCCGGCGATGGGCGACGCACTGGGCTGGACCTACCGCAAGGACTGGTTCGCCAAGCCCGAGCTGCAGGCCGAATTCAAGAAGAAACACAACCGCGACCTCGCGGCACCCAAGACCTGGACCGAGTTCAAGCAGGTCGCCGAATTCTTCTCGGGCAGGCAGATCGACGGCAAGAAGGTCTATGGCACCTATCTGTTCACCGAGCGCGGCTCGGAGGGCATCACGATGGGCGTGAGCAACGTGCTCTACCCGATGGGCTTCAAGTACCAGGATCCGAAGAAGCCCTATGCGATGGACGGCTTCGTCAACGGGCCCGACGCCGATCAAGGGCCTGGAGTTCTACAAGTCGCTCTACAAGTGCTGCACGCCGCCCGGGCTGACCAATTCCTACATGGGCGAGGGCCTGGACGCGTTCAAGTCGGGCCAGGTCGCGATGATGATGAACTGGTTCGCCTTCTTCCCCGGTCTGCACAAGGACCCGAACGTCGGTGGCGAGAAGATCGGCTTCTTCGTCAATCCGAGCGACAAAGGCAAGGGCTCGCAGCTCGGCGGCCAGGGCATTTCGGTCGTGGCGTATTCGCCGAACCGTGCCGAAGCGCTGCAATACATCAAGTGGTTTGCCACGCTCGACGTGCAGAAGAAGTGGTGGGCGCTCGGCGGGTACTCGTGCCACAAGGGCGTGCTGAACGACGCGAGCTTCAAGAAGAGCGCACCGTTCGCGGCCGAGTTCCTGACGGCGATGGACCAGGTGATGGACTTCTGGGCCGAGCCGAGCTACGCGCAGTTGCTGCTCGCTGAGCAAAAGCGCATCCATGACTTCGTCGTCGCCGACAAGGGCACGGCCAAGGAAGCGCTCGACGGCATGGTGGCTGACTGGAAGAAGGTGTTCAAGGAGGACGGGAAACTGAAGTAAGGCAACCGACCCCTCACCCCAACCCTCTCCCCGCCGGGGAGAGGGAGTAACGCGATTCGGCGCAATAGAGTGCCGCGCACCCCCTCTCCCGCCCGTGTCAGCCGAAGGCTGGCGCCTTCGAGGGCGGGAAAGTTCAAGGGGTGAGGGCCATCGGAAGCCGCAGGCGCATCGACAACGCGAGTCCCATGTCCGCTCCATCCACTCTCGCCGCACGCGCCGCACAAGTGACGCCCGCGCCACTGGCGCGGCGCATGCGTGGCCTGTCGGACCGCGCGATCGCGTGGCTGTTCATCGCGCCGACGATGTTGCTGCTCTTGGCAATCAACATCTTCCCGTTGATCTGGACGGTGCGCCTCTCGTTCACGAATTTCCGCGCGAACCGACCGAACGCCGAAGTGCTGGGCATCGGCATCGACCACTATGTGTCCATCCTCACCGACCCCGACATCTGGGGCCCGATGCAGGCGACGGCACACTTCCTGTTCTGGACGATCGCGCTGCAAACGCTGATCGGATTCACACTCGCGTACCTGATTGACCGCAAGTTCCGCGGCCATGGTTTCTGGACCACGCTGATCCTGATTCCGATGATGCTGAGCCCAGCGGTCGTCGGCAACTTCTGGGCCTTCATCTACCAGCCGCAGATCGGCCTGTTCAACTACGCGGTGTCGTTTTTCACCGGCATCCCGCCGTCGAGCTTCGAGATGCTCGGCTCGGTGAGGCTCGCGCCGTGGGCCATCATCATCGTCGACACCTGGATGTGGACGCCCTACGTGATGCTGATCTGCCTGGCTGGCCTGCGCAGCATTCCGGACTACATCTACGAAGCCGCGGAAGTCGACCGCGCCTCCGCATGGCGCCAGTTCTGGAGCATCACGCTGCCGATGGTGCTGCCGTTCGTCATGCTCGCGGTGCTGTTCCGCGGCATCGAGAACTTCAAGATGTTCGACCTCGTGAACCTGCTCACCAACGGCGGACCCGGCTCGACCACCGAAGTGGTGTCGATCACGCTGAAGCGCGAGGCGTTCGAAAAGTGGCGCACCGGCTATTCGTCGGCGCTCGCGATCATCCTGTTCGTGGCCGTGTTCGGCTTGGCGAACATCTATGTCAAAGCATTGAACGCGGTGAAGAACCGATGAGCCAAGGCCTCAGCACCGCGCACTCGGTCGTCGAACCGACCAACACCTCCAAGTACGTCGCGATGGCGGTGGTGATGCTCTACGCCTTCATCACGCTCGTTCCGCTGCTGTGGATCGGCCTGACGAGCATCAAGAGCCCGCCCGATTCGATCAGCTACCCGCCCAAGGTGTTGTTCGAGCCGTCGATCGAGGGCTATTGCAATCTGTTCACGACCCGCTCGCGCCAGACCGAGGAATACATCAAGAGCCTGCCGCCGGCGGCGGACGCGTGCGAGCGCAACGCGCGCAAGAACAGCATGGTCGTCGTGAGCCGCTCCAACTACCTGCCCCGATTCATCAACTCGCTCATCATCGCGATCGGTTCGACCTTGCTCTCGGTGGGCCTGGGCGTGATGGCGGCGTACGCGTTCTCGCGCTTCAAGGTGCCGGGCAAGGACGACTTGATGTTCTTCATCCTGTCGACGCGAATGATGCCGCCGATCGCGGTGGCGATCCCGATCTATCTGATGTACCGTGAACTGGGCCTGTCCGACACCAAGCTCGGCATGATCCTGCTCTACAGCGCCGTCAACGTGTCGCTCGCGGTGTGGCTGCTGAAGGGCTTCATCGACGAAATTCCGCGCGAGTACGAAGAAGCGGCGATGGTCGACGGCTACACGCGGCTGCAGGCGTTTCGCAAAGTCGTGCTGCCGCAGGCCACCACCGGCATCGTCGCGACCGCGATCTTCTGCCTCATCTTCGCCTGGAACGAATACGCGTTCGCCGTGCTCCTGACGAGCGGCGAAGCGCAGACCGCACCGCCCTTCATTCCCATCATCATCGGCGAAGGCGGGCAGGACTGGCCTGCGGTGGCGGCCGGAACGATGTTGTTCCTGATTCCCATCCTCGTGTTCACGGTGCTGCTGCGCAAACACTTGCTGCGCGGAATTACCTTTGGAGCGGTACGGAAATGAATCGCTGGCCGAACTGGCTTCGCAGAGGTCCGCTCGAGATGGCGGCATGCATCGTGATTGCGCTCGGCGTGTTCATGATGCTGCAGCCGTTCGCGCTCGTCTTGTTCACCTGGTCGTTCGTCACGACGCTGTTCGGCGTCGCGATGTTCACGATCGTCAGCAAGTTCCCGGACTGACCCTCATGGCCGAGATCCGCGTCGAAAAACTGCACAAGGCCTTTGCCGATTTCGTCGCGGTGCAGGACTCGAGCTTCACGGTTCGCGACGGCGAGTTCTTCTGCCTGCTCGGGCCGTCGGGATGCGGCAAGACGACGACGCTGCGCATGATCGCAGGGCTCGAATTGCCGACCTCAGGGCGGATTTTCCTCGGCGGAGAAGACGTCACGTTCAAGCGCGCGTCGCACCGCGACATCGCCTTCGTGTTCCAGCTCTTCGCGCTGTACCCGCACCTGAACGTGCGCAAGAACATTGCGTTCCCACTCGTCTCGCAAGGCATGGCGCGGCGCGAGATCGACGCCAAGGTGATCGAGGCGGCACGCATCTTGCGCATCACCGAGCTGCTCGACAAGTCGGTCTCCGGCCTGTCCAGCGGCGACCGGCAGCGCGTTGCGCTCGGCCGCGCGATCGTGCGCCAGCCGCTCGCGTTCATGATGGACGAGCCGCTCGGCGCGCTCGATTCCGAATTCCGCGAGTTGATGTGCGACGAGCTGCGCAGCCTGCACGATCGCCTCAAAGCGACCACGGTCTACGTCACGCACGACCAGGTGGAGGCGATGGCGATGGCCGACACGATCGCGATCATGAACCGCGGCGTCATCGAACAGCTCGGTGCGCCGCAAGATGTGTACGACCGCCCGGCGTCGGTGTTCGTCGCCGATTTCATCGGCGCGCCGTCGATGAACTTCATTCCGTTCTCCGGCAGTTATGCGGCGGGTGCGAGCGCGATCACGATCGGCCCAGCGACGCTGGCGGTGCCGGCGCTTGCGCAAGGCGTGTCGGAACGCTCCTTGCTTTGTGGTGTGCGCCCCGAGCATGTGCGCTTTGACGCTGCTTCGGCCCTGCGCGCCGAGGTGCTGGGCACGGAATACCTCGGGCACAGCCAGATCGTCACCCTCACGACGGCGGTGGGCTCGACGCTGCGTGCCAAGGTCGGCGTGAACGTACCCGCGCAGCGCGGCGACCATGTCGGCCTCGCGTTCGACGCGCACGCCGTGACACTGTTCGACCAGCAGACCGGCCGCGCGCTTGCGCGCCGCGAACAGGCGGCGGCCCATGGCTGAGCTGCGCATCGAAGGTTTGCACAAGCGCTTCGGCGCGGTGCAGGCGATTGCCGGTCTGTCGCTCGACATCCCGAGCGGCGAATTCATCGTCCTGCTCGGCCCGAGCGGCGCGGGCAAGACGACGACGCTGCGCCTCGTTGCCGGCCTGGAGAAGCCCGACTCGGGGCGCGTCTTCATCGCCGGGCGCGATGTGACTGCCGACGCGCCGGCGCTGCGCGACGTGACCTTCGTGTTTCAGCAGTATTCGCTGTACCCGCACCTGAACGTGTTCGACAACCTGGCGTTTCCGTTGCGCTCGCCGATGCGGCCGCTGGCGGAAGACAAGGTGCGCGAAAAGGTCAACGAGGTCGCGAAGCTGCTGCGCATCGACGACAAGCTCGCGAGCCCCGCGACCAAACTCTCCGGCGGGCAGATGCAGCGCGTCGCGATCGGCCGCGCACTCGTGCGCGACCCGGCGGTGACGCTGATGGACGAGCCCCTGTCGTCGCTCGACGCGAAATTGCGCAACGACCTGCGCCTGGAACTCAAGCGCATCCAGCAGGACCTGGGCGCGACGATGCTTTACGTCACGCACGACCAGACCGAAGCGCTGACGCTCGCCACGCGCATCGGCGTGCTGGACCACGGCCACCTGGTGCAGGTCGGCAGCCCGCGCGACATCTACGAAGACCCGCAAAGCAGCACCGTCGCCGCGCGCCTGGGCTCGCCGCGAATCAACCTGATGCCGCGCGCGGCGCTCGGGCAGTGGCCGGCGCCGCCGGGTGCGGCGACCGCGGGTGTGCGCGCCGAACACTTGCACGTGCACGCCGGGCCCACTGGCGCCGCGAACGGCGTGCGCGCCCAGGTGCGGCGCATCGAGATCCTGAGCGACCAGCGCCTCGTGCATCTGGCGCTCGCCGACGGCGCGCACGAGCTGGTGAGCGCCGCGCCGAGCGACGCCGCGCTCGTGCCCGGCGCGCCGGTGAGCGTCGAACTGCGCCGCGTCTTGTGGTTCGACGCCGCCGGCAAGCGGATCGCCGCCTGATGGCCCCAACGTGACCCTTGGAGACAGCATGCCCCGCATCGCCCTGATTCGCGCCGCCACGCAAACCTTGATCGATCATGTCGACGAGCTCACCCAACTCGACCAGGCGATCGGCGACGGCGACCACGGCCTGAACATGAAACGCGGCGCGTCGGCGATCCAGGCCAAGCTGCCCGAATGGCAGGGCAAGACGTTCAATGAAGTCCTCAAGGCGATGGGGCTGACGTGCATGTCGACGATCGGCGGCTCATCCGGCCCGGTGTTCGGCACCTTGCTCGTGACGCTGTCCAGGGAATTGCCCGACGCGCCCGGGCCTGCCGACCTGTCGCTCGCGCTGCAATCGGGAATCGCTGCGCTCACCAAACTGGGCAAGGCGGTGGTCGGGCAGAAGACGCTGCTCGACGTGCTCGACCCGCTGCAAGCCATGCTCGGTGCCGCCGCCGCTGCGGGCGAAAGCGGACCCGGCGTTGTCGCCCGGGCACGCCAATGCGCGCTCGACGCCGCGCAGGCGACCGCGAACATGGACGCCACCCGCGGCCGCGCATCGTTCCTCGGCGACCGCGCGCTCGGCCACGTGGACCCGGGTTCGCGTTCTGTCGCATTGATCGTTTGCGCGATCTGTGACAACCTTGCTGGCGCGCGATCATCATGAACGACGCGCCGACGCCACCACCAACCGCTGATGCCACCATGAAGAAACTCATCAACCATGTCGACACCGTGCTCGCCGAATCGCTCGACGGTTTTGCCGCCGCGCACGCCGACATCGTGCTGCTCGGTGCCGGGCACGAATTCATGCGCCGCCGCCACACCAAACCCGGCAAGGTGGCGCTCATCTCGGGCGGCGGCTCGGGCCATGAGCCGCTGCACGTCGGCTTCGTCGGCCATGGCATGTTGGACGCCGCGTGCCCGGGCCAGGTGTTCACGTCGCCGACGCCGAACCAGATGCTCGCCGCCGCCGAATCGGTGGACACCGGAGCCGGTGTGCTCTTCATCGTGAAGAACTACTCCGGCGACATGATGAACTTCCAGATGGCCGCCGAAATGCTCGATCGCGACAACGCCACCGTCATCGTCAACGACGACGTCGCGGTGGAAAACTCGACCTACACCACCGGCCGGCGCGGCGTGGCCGGCACCCTGATCGTCGAGAAGATGATCGGCGCCGCGGCGGAGCGTGGCGCCAACCTGGTGGCGCTGAAGGAACTCGGCGACGCGGTGAACAAGGCCACCGCGTCGATGGGCGTCGCGCTCACGTCATGCACCGTGCCGGCGGCCGGCAAACCGACCTTCACGCTCGGCGTGGATGAGATGGAAATGGGCGTGGGCATCCACGGCGAGCCCGGGCGCAGACGCGTCAAACTCGCCAGTGCAGACGACATTGCCGGCGAGCTGACCGGCGCGATCCTGAAAGACCTGTCGCTGAAGCGCGGCCAGGAGGCGATTCTGCTGATCAACGGTTTCGGCGGCACGCCGACGCTCGAGCTGTACGTGATGGTCAACGCGGCGCTCAAGGTGCTGCAAGGCGCAGGCGTGAAGGTGGTGCGCCACCTGACGGGTTCGTACGTCACGTCGCTCGAGATGGCGGGTTGCTCGATCACCGTGACGGCGGTCGATGCTGCGTCGCTCGAGCTGTGGGACGCGCCGGTGCACACCGCGGCGCTGCGCTGGGGCGTGTAGCCACGGCGCGAGCGGCTACCCGGCGTCTTTCAAGGGATCGGACGCTTCGTCCAGCCTTTCGAGGTCGGCCAGATCGCGGGCCCGACCCGCAGCCAACTTGTTCGCCCGAAAGTCGTCGACGTGGATGATGGGCAGCTCGACGCCGTCAACGTGAATCCGTGTCCTGCGCAGGTAGCAAGGATCGAACTGGACGCCGTCAATGCTCGTCAGCAGGTCGATCCGCGCCGGCGGATAGCCGAGCTGCACCACATGGTCGGGTTGAAGAAAGTCGGCTTGCGTGAGCCCGAGGGCGCCAAAGCCGAAAGCGTCGAGTGCCTGCAAAAGCGCACGCGCGTTGGCTTCGGTCGAACGCACCCAGATGTCGATGTCGCCGGTGTAGCGCGGATGGCCGAATGCGGCGAGCGCATAGCCGCCGACCACCAGGTACTCAACGCCGGTGGAGTTGAGTAACCCGACAAACTCTTTGAAGTCTTTGTTCAGCATCGGGCTTGCCCGCCAGGTGTTGCTGGCGCAATACCTCGACGGCGGCAATGCGCTCTTCCACGCTGCGCGTCAACCAGTAGTCACGATCGCCGGAAAGCGCTTTGAGCGAGGTTCGCACGATGGCTTTCTCCATGAAAGTCATGATACAGCCACGGCGGTGCAACGAGGCGAGTCAAGCGAACCTGGATGGGCGCAATGAGACCGGGTTCCGTTGGCGCTCAGTGCGGGCTGTTGCCGACGCTGCTTCGGTAGGCCCAGAAGCGCGGCAATGCAAACCCCGTCGCGACGACGCCGGCCAGACACACGAACCCGCCGATCCAGATCGAGGCCGACACACCCCAGGCGTCGGCCATGAAGCCGGCCCGGACGTTGCCGATGAGCGGCCCCGTCAGGTAGCTGATCATCTCGATGCCGGCCAGGCGCCCGCGCAGCGCGTTCGGAATGGTCTCGTTCCAGATCGTGCCGCGGAACACGCCGCTGGCCATGTCGGCCGCTCCGGCCACGGCGAGGCACACGAGCGCCAGCCACAAGCTGGGCGCAAAGCCCAGCGCGACGATGCCAGCGCCCAGACCGCCGCCGCGATGACGACCGCGCGGCCGTGGCGCCTGACCTTGCTGGCCCAGCCACTGAAGAGACCGATCAGCAGCGCCCCCACCGACATCGCCGACAGCAGCCAGCCCACCGACTCGGTGCGCCCATCAGCGGCCGCCATCGCCGGGAACAGCGCGATCGGGAACGCGAAGGCCATCGCCACGATGTCGACGAGGTAGGTGCCCATCAGCTCGGGCCGCGCCCAGGCAAAGCGCACGCCCTCGGCGAGGTCGGCCAACAGATGAGGCCGCTCGGGCGGAGCGTCGTTGGCGTCGATTACCGGGCCGATGGGCTCGCGCGGGATGCGGGCGAGAAAGTAGAGCGCGGCCAAGAAGGTCGCCAGGTCGAACAGATAGGCGCCCACCGCGCCCCAGCGCGCAAGAAGCAGACCAGCCAATGCAGGCCCGGCGACCATCCCGACCGTGCCGCGCACCGAGGACAACGCGGCGACCGCAGCGAACTCCTCGGGCTTGGCGAGCTTCTGCGTCAGCGCCTCCAGCGCCGGCCGGTGAAAACCCGTGGCACCCTGCAACACCGCGACCAGCGCGTAGATCGCCAGCACGCTCGGTGTTGCCGCGAGCGCGTTGGCGAGCAGGCCTGCGAGGCAGAGCGCCATGAGCGCCTCCGAGCCGATCAGAATCCGCTTGCGGTCAACGCGGTCGGCGACCGCGCCGCCGAGCAGTCCACAAACCACGACCGGCACGAGTTCCACCAGCCCCAGCAGCCCGACCAACGCGTTGGAGCGGGTCAATTCGTACACCTGCCAGGGCACGGCCACATAGCTGACCATGGTGCCGAGGCCCGAGATGAACTGGCTGACGAAGAGTCTGCAGAAACGCGAGGTTCTGGCGCAGCGGGCCGATGTCAACGAGCATGGGCGGTAAGCATTGGGCGCCGGATGCTATGTCACAGTTGCGCAGGGCAGCGCTCCGACGCCGGGGCAAAACCCGCAACCAGGACATCAAGCATGCGAATCGCGATCATGGGCGCTGGCGCTGTCGGCGGTTATTTCGGCGGCCTTCTGTCCCGCGCAGGCCATGCCGTGACATTCATCGCGCGCGGAGCGCATCTCGCCGCCATGCGCGAGCGCGGGCTGGTGCTCGAGACCCCCAAGGGCGCCCTCGCCGTCGACAGAGCGCGCTTCGTCGAGCACCCTCTCGAAGCGGGCGCGTGCGACGTGGTGCTGTTCGCAGTCAAGGCCTACGACATCGAAGCTGCTGCGGCGCCGCTGAAACCGCTCGTCGACGGCGGCGCGTGCGTTGTCTCGGTCCTGAACGGCGTCGACCACCAGGACCGCATCGCTTCGGTTCTGGGGGCGGGCAGCGTGATCGGCGGCCTGGCGATGGTGTCGGGCGTGATCGTCGAACCCGGTCGGATCCGTTACACCTCAGCCATGTCCGGTCTGCGCTTCGCGAGGCGGACGGGTCGATGTCCGAGCGCGCCACCGCGTTCCGAGATGCCTGCATTGGCGCAGGGTTCTCGGCCGACCTGGTGTCCAGCATTCGCGCAGCGCAATGGGCCAAGTTCGTCGGGCTCGCCACCAATGCGGCGCTGACCAGCCTTTTCCGTCTGCCCGCCGGGCACATCTACCACGATCCCGACATCATTCCAATGGCCACGCGCGCCTTTGGCGAGGTGGCGGCGCTGCGCAAGCGGAAGGCGTGGCACTGCCCGCCGACATCGTCCCCCGCACCCTTGCGCTTCACCAGTCGTTCCCCCACACGATGTACGCCTCGATGTACCACGACCTCGCAAAGGGGCGGCCGCTGGAACTCGACAGCTTCTCCGGCCACATCGTGCGGCGAGGCCGCGCCTTGGGGCTGGCCACTCCGGTGCACGAAATGGCGTGGCTCGCGCTCAAGCCTTACCTGCACGGTACGCCCGCATCGTTGGCTTGATTGGCAGGTCTGGGAGAGCGTGCCGGTGCGCCCGGGATGGGCGCAATGGGTTTCAGATGGCTCAGGGCCGACGCCGACAGGAATCTCAACCGACTTTCTCGAAGCGCGGCTGCGCGGTGCCCTCCACGTTGACTGTCCCGAAGAACATCGCATGCGGGCGCACCCACCAGCCGGTGGCGTTGTAGAGCGGTCGGTAGACGACCAGCGCTTCGTGCGTCTCGCTGTGCCGCGCGACGCCAATGACTTCGTACTCGCCGCCTTTGTAGTGGCGGTACAGGCCGAGCGGGGTGCTGGGGAGGTCGGGGAGGGTGGGCATGGACGCGAGCGAGGGAGGAGCGTGGTAGGGGAGGGTAGCGCAGGCGGTGATGCGGTGCGGAAGCGCTTTGTCAAGTCGGCGCGACTGTTCGCAATCGACGATGAAGGGACCGGCGAGCGCGCTCAGTGAATGTCAGCAACCCGCGCTGGACCGGTCATCGATGTCGGCGAATTGGTCGGCAGCCCTTGGTCGGGCCCTGCCCGAGAGCTACAGATCGGCAACGTCAGCTGAACACCAGATTGCTGACGCATGGGCGGCTTGGTCCGAACCCGTGCTGTGGACCGCGATCAAACCGCCCATCACTCCGTGTCTACGGCTGGAGTCTCTGGATTCGATCCCAATGGCCCCGCGAGCACACGCAGGCGTTCCAGTTGTGTTCGAGGGCCCGTTTCCACAAACTACCCGATCACCTCCGCCCAGAACCCCAACATCACCGGCACGTTCAAGGGCATGACGAGATGGCCGAGCGCGGTGCGGGCGTGGCGGCCGCGGGCGCCGAAGACGTGATTGATGAGTTCCGAACCGCCGTTCAGGACGGTCGGAATCGCGTCGAAGCCCTCGACGCAGCCGACATGGCCTTCGATGCGCACGACCCGCACCTTGTTCAAGTCTCCCGCGGCCTGCTGCAATTGCGCAATGCCGTTCAGCGCGCAAATACGCGCCGCTGCCACGCCTTCGTCCGTGCTCAACGCCTCGCCGAGGCGCCCGACGCAGGCCAACTTGCCGTCGACCCAGGGCAGTTGAAATGACGTCATGACGATGTTGCCGATGCGTTGCCACGGCTCGTACGCGGCCACGGCGCCGGGGGGCGGTGGAACGCGCAGGCCAAGTTCGGCCAGACGCGCCAGCGGGTCGTCAGCGGCGGCCCTCACGTCGACGCTTCCTTGCGAGCGCGTGCGATTCCGGCGGCATCTGAAGTCCAGCTCGCAACTTCGTCGCTCGCAAAAACGAATTCGATGCGAATGCCGTTCGGGTCCGTGACGAAGATCTGGTGCTCGTGCAGGTCAGGTACGGTGCGCGGCACGCTGGGCACACCGAGCGCGGCCAGGCGCGATTCGAACGCCGGGAGATCGCTGCAGCGAAACGCGATGTGATCGACGCTGCCGCTGCCCGGGCCGCCGGAACGTTCGCCGAGGTAGCGCTGCAACTCGGCGTCGCCCGCGACGCCTTCGATGAGATGAAGCCACGGAACACCCTCGGCGTAGAGCCAGGCGCCGCGGAATCCGAACGCCGGCCGCGGGCCGATCTTCAGCCCGGCCACGTCTTCGAAGAACTTGCACGTCTGCGCAAGTTTGTCGGTGCGCAGCGTGAAGTGGTCCAAACGCTTGATGCGCATCGCCGTCTCCTGAAATTGCGGCTGACGATAACCCGGCATGCCCCTCGATTTCAAGGCACTCCCTAGAATGCTCGGCTCGCTCTGAAGAAGGCCTCCCCTGTGACCTCCGGTGTCATCCGCATTCGCGGCGCGCGTCAGCACAACCTGAAGAACCTGGATCTCGACATCCGCACCGGGGAGATGACGGTCGTGACGGGCCCCAGCGGCTCGGGCAAGTCGAGCCTCGTGTTCGACACGCTGTACGCCGAGGGGCAGCGCCGCTACGTCGAGACCTTCAGCGCCTACGCGCGCCAGTTCCTCGATCGCATGGACCGGCCGGCGGTGGACCGCGTCGACGGCGTTCCGCCGGCGATCGCGATCGACCAGACGAACCCGGTGCGCAGCTCGCGCTCGACGGTCGGGACGATGACCGAGCTGAACGATCACTTGAAGCTCTTGTTCGCGCGTGCCGGTGACCTGTTTGACAAGCAGACCGCGCAGCGCGTGCGGCACGATTCGCCGGAGACGATTTACGCGGAATTGATGGCGCGCACGTCGCCTGCCGATCCGCGCCTCGTGGTCACGTTTCCCGTCGAACTGCCGGCCGACACGAGCGCGCAAGACGTCGAGCAGTGGCTTGCAGCGAGCGGCTTCACGCGTGTGCACGCCGAGCGCGAGGTTGCTTCGCCGACCGGGCCGCGCAAGGTGCTCGACGTCGTCGCGGACCGCTTTCGCATCCAGGGCACGGAGAAGATCCGCGCCGTCGAGGCGATCGAGACGGCGCTGAAGCGTGGTGGTGGACGGGTCAATGTCTACGTTCTCGCCTCGCTCGACGCTGAACAAACGTCATCCCGGCGAACGCCGGGATCCACTGACGGCGACACAGTGGATCCCGGCGTTCGCCGGGATGACGCGGGCTCGGGCCGAGAGGACAACTCGGGCCGGGAAGACCTGTGGCGCTTCTCGACCGGCTTGCACTGCCCCGACAGCGACCAACGCTACGCCGATCCGCAGCCGGGATTGTTCAGCTTCAACTCGGCAGTCGGCGCGTGTGAGACGTGCCGCGGTTTTGGCCGCGTCATCGGTGTCGACTACGGCCTTGTGATCCCCGATGCGCGCAAGACGCTGCGCAGCGGCGCGATCAAGCCGTTGCAGACGCCGGCGTGGAAAGAGTGCCAGGACGACCTCATCAAATACGGCGGCGAAGCCGGCATCCCGCGCGACACGGCGTGGGCGATGCTCACCCCAACGCAGCGCGACTGGGTGATCGGCGGCTCGCCCGAGTGGGCCGGCAAGTGGAACAAGCAGTGGTACGGCATCAAGCGCTTCTTCGAATATCTGGAGAGCAAGGCGTACAAGATGCACATCCGCGTCCTGCTCTCCAAGTACCGCAGCTACACGCCGTGCGGCGTGTGCGGCGGCGCGCGGTTGAAGACCGAAGCCTTGTTGTGGAGGCTTGGGACGAAGCTTGATGCCGATGGCGTTCTTGCGCCCGGCCTGCGCTTCATGCCGCAAGGCGTTGCGTGGTCGCGCGACCAGTTAGAGGCGCTGCCGGGCCTGACGCTGCACGACCTGACGCTGATGCC
The DNA here is from genome assembly GCA_963775015.1 of uncultured beta proteobacterium. Lineage (GTDB taxonomy): Bacteria > Pseudomonadota > Gammaproteobacteria > Burkholderiales > Burkholderiaceae_C > JAEMQF01. The sequence goes on from CAVZHI010000008.1 coordinate 133,108, forward strand.
GATCCAGCGCATCCGCCATTTCTTCGCGCAGCTGTCCTTGCCGAGCACGATGCTCGACGACGCGTTGAAGTTGCTGCTCGACGAAGTGCGAACCCGGCTCAAATACCTGTGCGATGTCGGCCTCGGGTATCTGACGCTGGACCGCCAAAGCCGGACGCTGAGCGGCGGCGAAGTGCAGCGCATCAACCTGACGACGGCGTTAGGAACTTCGCTCGTCAACACGATGTTCGTGTTGGACGAGCCGAGCATCGGCTTGCACCCGCGCGACATGGGGCGCATCGTCGAGGCCATGCTGCGCCTGCGCGACGCCGGCAATACGCTCGTCGTCGTCGAACACGACCCGGCGGTGATGCTCGCCGCGGATCGCCTCATCGACATGGGCCCGGGCCCGGGCGAGCGCGGCGGCCAGATCGTTTTCGACGGCACGCCGACCGAGATCCGCAACGCCGACACGCTCACCGGCGCTTACCTCGGTGGGCGCAAAACGGTGACGATGGGAATCAAGCGCCTCGTCAGCGCGGCGACGCCGAAGCTGATTTTGCAAGGCGCGCGCGAACACAACCTGAAAGCGATCGACGTCGAGTTTCCACTGCACCATCTGGTTTGCGTGACGGGCGTGTCGGGATCGGGCAAGAGCACGCTGATGCAAGACGTTCTGTATCCTGCGCTGGCGCGCCACTTCGGCAAAGCGACTGAGTCGCCCGGAGCGTTCGACGCGCTGCTCGGTGCCGACCTGTTGAGCGACGCGGTGTTCGTCGACCAGTCGCCGATCGGCAAGACGGCGCGCTCGAATCCGGCGAGTTACGTCGGCGCGTTCGACGAAATCCGCAAGCTCTTCGCGCAGACGCCGCTCGCCTTGCAGCGCGGCTACGGGCCGGGAATGTTCAGCTTCAACGCCGGCAACGGGCGCTGCGCGACGTGCGGCGGCTCGGGCTTCGAGCATGTGGAGATGCAGTTCCTGAGCGACGTCTACCTGCGTTGCCCGGACTGCGACGGCAGGCGCTTTCGCAGCGAAATCCTCGACGTGAAGATCGACCGGCGCATGGGCGGCCGCGCCGACGACGCTGAATTCCGCGACCTGTCGGTCGCCGACGTGTTGGAGCTGACGGTCAGCGAAGCGGTGCAACTGTTCCGCGAAGACCGCGAAGTGCAGCGTGTCTTGCAGCCCATCGTCGACGTCGGTCTGGAGTACGTCAAGCTCGGGCAACCTGTGCCGACGCTCTCCGGCGGTGAAGCGCAGCGTTTGAAGCTCGCCGGGTTTCTCGCCGAAGCGGCGCAAGACCGCTCGGCGAGCCGCCAGCCGATGGCCAGGCGCGGCCGCCTGTTCATGTTCGACGAGCCGACGACAGGATTGCACTTTGACGACATCGCCAAGCTGATGCGCGCGTTCCGCAAGCTCCTCGACGCGGGGCACTCGATCATCGTCATCGAGCATAACCTCGATGTGGTGCGCGCGGCGGATTGGTTGATCGACCTTGGGCCAGAAGGCGGCGAGGCCGGCGGCACTGTCGTCTGTACCGGAACGCCCGAAGAAGTGAAACGGCATCCGAAGTCTCACACAGGCAAGGCGCTCGCCGACTATGACTTGACGCTGGGCATCGGCGTCGATCGAAGCGCGCGAAGGGGTCGCCACTTTCCTCGCGTCATCCCGGCGAACGCCGGGATCCACGCTTGATCGGCCCGCAGTGGATCCCGGCGTCCGCCGGGATGACGAGGTGCCCCTGAAGTCATCCGCATCGTCAACGCTCGAGAACACAACCTGAAGTCACTCAGCGTCGACATCCCGCGCGGCAAGTTCAGCGTCATCACGGGGGTATCGGGCTCGGGCAAGAGCACGCTCGCGTTCGACATCTTGTTCAACGAAGGGCAACGGCGCTACCTGGAATCGTTGAACGCTTACGCGCGCAGCATCGTGCAGCCGGCGGGCCGACCCGAAGTCGACGCGGTGTACGGCATCCCGCCGACGGTCGCGATCGAGCAGCGCCTGTCGCGCGGCGGGCGCAAGAGCACGGTGGCGACGACCACCGAGGTCTGGCACTTCCTGCGCCTGCTCTATGTGAAGCTCGGACTGCAGCATTGCACGAAGGACGGTTCACCCGTCAAGCCGCAGAGCGCCGAGAGCATCGCCGCGCAATTGCTGCGCGACCACAAGGGCCAACACGTCGGGCTGCTCGCGCCGCTCGTCGTGAACCGCAAGGGCCTGTACACCGACCTCGCGCGCTGGGCGAAGCTGCGCGGCCACACGCATTTGCGCGTCGACGGCGAGTTCGTCAGCGTGAATCCCTGGCCGCGCCTGGACCGCTTCAAGGAACACACGCTCGAATTGCCGGTGGGCGACATCGTGATCAACGCCGCGCACGAGGCCGAGCTGCGCGACCTGCTGGCGCGAACGCTCGAGGCCGGCAAGGGCGTGATGCACCTGCTCGCGCCGCTCGACGGCCTGGCCGATGCGATGAATGATGAAAAAAGTCGGCGGCGCCCTACACCGGCAGCGTCAAGGTCTTCTCCGTGAAGCGCGCCTGCCCGACGTGCGGAACGAGCTACTCCGAACTCGACCCACGCATGTTCAGCTACAACAGCAAACACGGCTGGTGCACGACTTGCGTCGGCACCGGCCTGGCGCTGACGCGCGAACAGCGCAAGGCGTACGACGACTCGATCCGCAGCGATGACAGGGGCGACAACAAGGGCCGCGAGCAGAGTTTTCCGTCGGAAGAGATGGAAGTCGAAGGCGTCGTGAATCAACCCTGCCCGGATTGCGCCGGCACGCGCCTGAACCCGGCGTCGCGCGGCGTCACGTTCGAGAGCCACTCGATTGCGACGGTGGCGCAATGGAGCGTGACCGACACACGCGCCTGGGTCGATTCACTCAAGCTGTCTGGCCGCGACGCACAAATCGCGCGCGACGTCGTGAGCGAGATCAAGAGCCGCCTCGAATTCCTCGAAGAAGTGGGTCTGGGCTATTTGACGCTGGACCGCGCCGCGCCCACGCTCAGCGGCGGCGAAGCGCAGCGCATTCGCCTCGCGGCGCAGCTCGGCAGCAACTTGCAAGGCGTGTGTTACGTGCTCGACGAGCCGACGATCGGCTTGCACCCGCGCGACAACCAGGTCCTGCTCAAGGCGCTGCACACGCTGAGCGTGAAGGGGAATACGCTGGTCGTCGTCGAACACGACGAAGACACGATCCGCCGCGCCGACCACATCATCGATATCGGCCCGGGCGCGGGCAAACGCGGCGGCTCGCTCGTCGCCGAGGGCAGCGTCGCGGCGGTGTCGGCGAACGCCGCTTCGGCGACCGGGCGCTTCCTCGCGAATCCACTCGTCCACCCCTTGCAGGCGCGGCGCGAAGTAGCACGGGTCGGCGCGTCGACGGTGCGGCGTGAAAGCGCTGCGAATCTGTTGATGACGGTGCACGGCGCGGCGATGCACAACTTGCAGAACATCAGCGTCGACATTCCGCTGCGGCGCCTGGTCGCCGTCACGGGCGTGAGCGGTTCGGGCAAGAGCACGCTCGCGCGCGACGTGTTGCTCGCGAACCTGCAGTTCATCAATTCGCGCGGCGGCAAGCCGAACTGGCAAGGCTGCACGCACATCGACGGTTGGGGCTTCATCGACCGCGTTCTCGAAGTCGACCAGACGCCGATCGGCAAGACGCCGCGCTCCTGCCCCGCCACCTACATCGGCTTCTGGGACACGATCCGCAAGCTCTTCGCCGAAACGCTCGAGGCGCGCGCCCGCGGTTACGCGCCGGCGCGGTTCTCGTTCAATACCGGCGAAGGGCGTTGCGCGGGTTGCGAAGGCCAGGGCGTGCGAACGATCGCGATGAGTTTTCTGCCCGACGTCAAAGTGCCATGCGACGTGTGCCACGGCGCGCGCTTCAACGCCGAGACGCTCGCGGTGAGCTGGCGCGGCAAAAGCATCGGCGACGTGTTGAAGATGGAGATCGATGAAGCCGTGGGCTTCTTTGCATCGATGCAGAACGTCGCGCACCCGCTGCAATTGCTCAAGGACGTGGGTCTGGGCTACCTCACGCTCGGCCAGCCGTCGCCCACGCTGTCCGGTGGCGAAGCGCAGCGCATCAAGCTCGTCACCGAATTGACGAAAGTGCGAGACGACGTTGGAAAGCGCGGCAACAAGGCGCCGCACACGCTTTACGTGTTGGATGAGCCGACGGTCGGCCTGCACATGGCCGATGTGGAGAAGCTGATTCGCGTGTTGCACCGCCTGGTCGACGCCGGGCACAGCGTGATCGTCATCGAACACGACCTGGACGTGATCGCCGAAGCCGATTGGGTGATCGACCTCGGGCCGGAAGGGGGAGTGAAGGGTGGGTCGGTCGTGATCGCGGGCGCGCCCGAGGCGCTGGTGCGGTGCGCGGCGAGCCACACTGGCGCGGCGTTGAAGGCGGTGTTGGCGCGGCGCTGAGCGGGTCCGAGGCGGACGCAGCGTCTCTTTTGGCGCGACGGACCCCGAAGACAGCCGTTCAGTCCGGATCATCGAATTGTTGGCCGCGCGGCTGGCGAAGCCCCTTCGCCTCCAGAAACTCGCCCAGCTCGGCGTGGCCCTGCAGCACGCGTGGCAGCCAGACCTTGTGACCCTCGATCGTGCGCAGGAAGTGGGATTGCCAAAACGTGGAATAGCCAGCCCCGGTGACGCTTGACCAGGGAAATTTGTGTGTGCCGGCGAAAGGGGATCGGTAGTACAGGAACTGGTCGTCATAGCCCAGTTTGACGAGGAAGACGTGGTAGGCAAGAAACAGCGACGTCAAGATGAATGCGGCGGTGATGCCCAGCGCAATGCCGAATTGGCTCTGGCGCGCTTGGGATGCGGCGTAGGCGACACCACACGACGCCAGCAGCAGGACCAGAACACCGCGGCGCACGCCATGACTGTGGTCGAGGTGCCGCAGGCTCCCGTCGCGCCGGGCCGGCCGATTGCCGGCGGTGGAGAGCATCGCGATGGCGCCGGCAGCGAGCAGTTCTGCCACCAGCGGTGCGAGCCACTTCCACGCACTCCAGTCCGACGCCCCGCCCACGCTCACTTCATAGCCTGCGTCCTTGAGTTTCTTCGGCGCGAAGCTGTGCCCTTGCTCGGCTGAGCGGCGCAGCCAGAACACGCCCACGGACTTTGCCGAGTCAGGCGCTGCCGCCGGGCCGCGACCGGTCAGCAGCAGCCATCCGATGTCGTGCTGCGAGTTGTAATGCCCGGCGCGAGACGCTTGCAGATGCCACGCCAAGGCTTGTACAGGGTCGCGCGCAAACGACGGCAAGCTGCCGTCCCAGTGGCTCGAGCCCAGGCAATTCGCGGCGGATCCGGAGCCGAGCGCGGCACCGAAGCGGCACACTTCCGCCAGCGCCTGGACGTCTTTTGCCGGCAGCCCCAACGTGCCGTTCAAGTGGGCGCGGATCAGGTGCTCGATCGACGTGTCATGCCCCATCGTCGCCGCCATTCGGTAGTCGGCCAGCGCGGCGGCGATGCTGCCGAGTGCCTCGTTGGCGCGGCCGCGCCAATAGTGCGGCTCGGCCTGTTCCGGATAGGTCGCGATCAGGCGGTCGGTGACGTCGCGTGCGTCGCGCCAAATCTTCAGGCTCGCCAGGTGCAGCAACAAGCGCTTCAACCGGTCGTAGGTCGGGTGCGCGGCGATCGCGCTTTCCCAGTAGGCGCGTTCGGCGCCCGGGGTGGCTGTCAGCCAGGGCCGCGCGAGGTTGTGGTCTTGCATGTAGCTCACGTCGTCTGCGTGAGCGCCGGCTCTTCGAGCGTCTTCGATGACGGCCTGGACTTCTTCGACCGAACCGCCCCACTGCGGCATCGCGTAGTTGGCGGCCACGATGTAGGTGTCCGCGTGGCGGGGCATCATGGCGCGGGCTCGGGCCAGGAGATTCTCCGCGTCACGGTGTTTGCCTTGCAGGTGCAAGTTGGCGGCGAGCGCGGTCAGCGCCTGAATCGGTCGGTCCGACAAGCCCAACGCCTGTTGCAACAGCCCATTCGAGCGCTCGAGCCGTTCGCGCATCAATGCGAACTGGTCCTTCGACACGTCGCGGGCGAGTTTCTCCGTGCGCGCCACCCACGCACCTTGCTGCCAGATTTCTCCGCACACCCAATGCGCTGCGTACGACTGGGGCAGCGCTCCGGTCCACTGGGTGCAGGCATCGATGCCCGCAAGCTCGGTTTTCAGCAGCGGCCGGATCAGGCGGCTCGCCATGTCCACCGGCGCGCGGCCCTGCACGTACTCGGAGTGGGCGCGAAGCAGTGTTTCGTCGAGAGCCGCAAAGTCACGCGCGAAGAAGGCCCTGAGGATCTGCACCCGCGCTGCGGCGCCGGGCGCCAGGTGCGCCGCGCCCGGCAGCGCCGGCAAGGGCTCGAATCGCGGCGGCGGCAGGCCGAGCGACTCGGCCACAAGGTCGCGTGCTGGGCCGACTTGGTCTGCGATGTCCGAACATGCGCAAGCCCATGCGCAAGCGGCGAGCAGCGAACCCATGCGTGTGATACGGGCCAGTGGCCAGGATCGACCGGCGTTCGCGCTGTCTGGCCGAATCATGCGGCGGCTCCCCAGTGATTCCTCTGTTGCTTCGCCGCGTCCCCGGCGCAGGGGCGAGTATGCCCGCCAAGATCTGCCACGACCGATGCGTCGTACGCCGCCCCGGTCATACTGCACTGCGGTGCAGGCAGTGTTGGTGCGGCGCTGACAACCTTCCTCGCCGAATGAAAGGCAAACGCATGCAGGTCAATCGACGAGCTTGGCGCGCAAGATTCATCGCAGGTACTTTCGCAGTCGCGATCAGTGCCGGCACGGCCGCGGCAGAAGTCGTCCTCGAACACTCCGCCGTGGACAAGCTTGTCGCGCAGACGGTGTTCACGAACAGCGGCCGGCACGACCTGGTGAAGGGCCCGTGCTCGGCCTATCTCGACCGCCCGAGCATCGTGATCGACGGTGGGCGGATTCGCATTCGCTCGCACCTGACGGCGCGCGTCGGCGTTGTCGACGGGCGTTCCTGCGTGGGCATGTCCGTTGCGTCATGGACCGTGGTGTCGGGCCGGCCGGTCGCGCGCGGGGCTTCGGTGGTGTTGACCGATTTGCGCATCGACCAGGTCGACGATCCGAATCTGCGCCTGCTCGTCGATTCCGGCCTGCTCGCCGCCCTGCCTCGCGCGATCGAGCTTGACCTGCGGCAGGCGGTGCGCAGCATGCTGAAGAACAACAGCGGCGAGTTCCAGGGCGAAGTCGAAGCCTTGATCATCGACTCCGTGGTCGCTGCCGACGACAGGCTTTCCATCAAGTTCGACTTCAGACTCGTGGCGAAGTAGCGCCTGGGGTCGTGCACTGGGCGCCTGGGCCGCGCCGTGGGCCGCGTGCAATGGCGCTATGCTGGCGCGACAAGGAGAGTTGCCGTCATGAAGATCAACGCTGCAGTTCTCGACAAGATGGGCGCCATGCCGCCCTATGCCGTCAGCAAGCCGCTTGCGATTCGCAGCGTCGAGCTCGCGGCCCCCGGTCCCTTTGAGGTCACGATCAGGGTCGCCGCGGCGGGCCTCTGCCACTCCGACTTGTCGGTGATCAACGGCGATCGTCCGCGGCCGATGCCGATGGCGCTCGGCCACGAGGCGTCGGGCGTCGTGCACGAGGTCGGCTCGGGCGTCGATGATTTGAAACGCGGCGACCCTGTCGTCGTCGTCTTCGTGCCGAGCTGCGGCCATTGCGCGCCTTGCGCCGAAGGGCGCCCCGCGCTGTGCGAGCCGGGTGCAGCGGCGAATGGCGCCGGCACGCTGCTGTCAGGCGCGCGGCGTTTGAGCCTGAACGGTGCGCCGCTGAACCATCACATGGGATGCTCCGTGTTCGCCGAATACGCGACCGTGTCGCGCCGCTCGCTCGTGAAGATCGACGCCGACATTCCACTCGATGAGGCGGCGCTGTTCGGTTGCGCGGTGTTGACGGGAGTCGGCGCGGTGGTGAACACGGCGCAGGTGCGCGCCGGGGCGTCGGTCGCGGTGATCGGGCTGGGTGGCGTCGGCTTGGCGGCGGTGCTCGGCGCGGTGGCGGCGGGCGCGCGGCAGATCGTTGCTGTCGATTTGTCCGACGCGAAGCTGGAACAGGCGAAGGCGCTCGGCGCCACGCATGGGGTCAACGCGGCGAACACCGACGCGAAAGAGATGGTGCGTGCGCTCAGCCACGGCGGCGTCGAATACGCGTTCGAGTTTGCCGGCGCGATCCGCGCGTTGGAACTCGCATACGGCATCACGCGGCGTGGCGGAATGACCGTCACCGCCGGCCTGCCGCCGTCTACGGCGAACTTGGCCATCAACGCCGTGAGCCTCGTCGCCGAAGAGCGCACGCTGAAGGGCAGCTACATCGGCACCTGCGTGCCCTCACGCGACATCCCACGCTTCATGGCGCTGTACCGGCAGGGGCGTTTGCCGGTGAACAAGTTGTTGAGCGGCCGATTGAAGCTGGAGGAAATCAACCACGGCTTCGACTTGCTGCATGAAGGCAAGGCGGTGCGGCAGGTGGTGGTGTTTCCCTGATCGGCGCTTGCATCACTCGCACCGGCGCGCAGCGCTA
>CAVZHI010000009.1:0-94075 GCA_963775015.1 uncultured beta proteobacterium
GCCGGAAACCGAAACTGAACTTCGGCAATCTGGACAGGTCGTCGCTACCGCGCTCGGAGTTCGAGCTTCTCGTCCAGCCGATCGACCCACCGATCGGCCCGCTCGATGCTGTCGTCAGCAATGTAGTCCCAGATGTCGAGGATGTCGGCCGCTGCCAGCGGCCGACGCGTGACGCGCGCCATGGCGGCTACGCCGGCTTGCGCGCGCGCCGAGCCCGACCTTCGCGGTTGACCTCCTCGGCACTCCACGCTTTGCTGGAACCACTGTCGAGGCCCTTGCGGATGTCATCGCGCAACTGCTCGAGCTTGGCCGCGCGCAGCCGATCCTGCTCGTCCATCAGGCGCAGTGCCTCACGCACCACTTCGCTGGCGGACGTGTACAGGCCCGATGCCACCTTCGATCGGACCAGTTCTTCGAGTTGCGGCGTCAGGTTGACGTTCATGCCCATGGGCGCTTTCCTCGTGCACGTCCATGATATCAAGATATGTCAATGATGGACATCCGGCGCCGGCTGGCGCCGGCGCCCGGCGACGGCGTGGCGCCGCCAATCTACGCGTGAGCTGGCGCTGCTGAACCTGGGCATCGACAGCAAGCTGCGGGGCTGCGACCTGGTGGCGCTGAAGCTGCGCGACATCCAACATGGCGCGCAGATCGCGACGGCGACAAACGTAAGATGCGGCCCCACACCAAAATCCGGAGAAGCATCATGAACAAGGACAACTTTGCCAAGGGACTGAAAACGCGCCGCGAAGTGCTCGGCGCCGAGTACGTCGATGCCGCAGTGAAGAACGCCGACGACTTCAACATGCCGATGCAGGAACTCGTCACCGAATACTGCTGGGACGCGATCTGGAACCGCCCGGGGCTGGACCGGCGCACGCGCAGCATCATCAACCTGGCGATGCTCACCGCGCTGAACCGCCCGCATGAACTGAAATTGCACGTGCGCGGTGCGATCAACAACGGCCTCTCCAAAGACGACATTCGCGAAGTGTTCCTGCAAACCGCGATCTACTGCGGCGTGCCTGCGGCGATCGACAGTTTTCGCGGCGCCAAGGAAGTGTTCAAGGACATGGGGATCTAGTGCGCCAGGCGCAAGTTGGCTTCATCGGTCTCGGGCAAATGGGCGAGCCCATGGCGCACAACCTGCTGCGCGCGGGGCATCCGGTTCTCGGCTTCGACGTGAACCCGCAAGCTGCCGCGGCGTTCGCCGATGTGCCCGGCTTCAACGCGGCCGCGTCCACGAACGCCGTCGCGCAGGCGTGCAAGGTGCTGATCCTGATGTTGCCCGACAGCACGGTCGTGAATCGGCTGCTGTGGGAGGGCGAATCGGCGCTTGCCTCGCACCTCGCACCGGGCCATGTGCTGATCGACATGGGTTCGTCGGATCCGGTGCACACGCGCGACAACCACGCCAGGCTCGCAGCGCTGGGCATTGCGCTCGTCGACGCGCCGGTGTCGGGCGGCGGCAAGCGCGCCGTCGACGGCAGCTTGTCGATCATGATCGGCGCAGACAAACCCGCAGTTGAGCAGGTGCAGACTATTCTGCAGGCGATGGGCAAGACCCTCGTTCACGTCGGCAGCGCGGGTTCGGGCCACGCCGTGAAAGCGCTGAACAACTATGTGTCGGCGGCGGGTTTGCTCGCGGTGTGCGAAGCACTCGTGGCCGCGGAGAAGTTCGGCATCGACCCGCACCTCGTGAACCAGGTCTTCAACGCGTCGACAGGAAAGAACAACACGACCGAAAACAAGGTCGAGAGCTTCATGCTGCCGCAGAAATTCACCTCGGGCTTTGCCCTCGCGCTGATGCGCAAGGACTTGCAGACCGCGCACGGTTTCATCGAACGCATGGGAACGCCGGATGAACTCGCTGTGCAGGTGTTGCGATCCTGGGCACAGGCCGAGGGAGGGCTGGACAAAGGCGCCGACCACACGGCGCTGTTCAAGTTCGTCAGGGATCGCGGCCAATTGTTCACCCCCTCCGCGGAGAGCCCATGAGCCCCATCAAGACCTGGGAAGCGTACGCGATGCGCTACGCGACGGTGACGCGTCGCAAGCAGGAAAACTTCATCGCCTACGATCCGCACGACGAGGCGACGCACATGGATTACTTCGTCTGGTTTCTGAAGTGCGGCGCCGAAACCATCCTCGTTGACACCGGCTTCACCGCCGAGGCGGCGAAGCAGCGCGGGCGCACGCACTTGCGCTGCCCGATCGAATCGCTGCACGCCGCGGGGATCAAGCTCGACGACATCCGCGACACCGTCATCACGCACGCCCATTACGACCACGCCGGGAATACGAAGGTGCTCAAGCGCACCCAGTTTCACCTGCAAGAGCGCGAGATGGTGTTCGCCACCGGCAAGGAGATGCGCCACGCCTACTGCCGCCACGCCTACGACGCGAACGACGTGTGCGAACTCGTGCACGCCAACTTCGAGGAGCGGGTTGGGTTTCACGACGGCACGTACGAGCTGCGTTCCGGCATCACGGTGCACTGGGTCGGCGGCCACACGCGCGGGCTGCAAATCGTTCGGGTGCACACGCAGCGTGGCTGGATCGTGCTCGCGTCGGACGCGTCGCATTACCTCGACAATTTTCTGAAACGCTCGCCGTTCCCGATCGTCTCGGATGTGGGCGACATGCTGCGCGGCTACGAACTGATCGAAGCGCTCGCCGACTCGCCGCAGCACGTGATTCCCGGTCATGACCCGCTGGTCAATCGGACGTACCGCAGCGCCGGCCCGGCGGGGCTCGATATCGTCTCCTTGACCGAACCGCTGTGAACCGCAACGCACCCTGATGAGAATCGCCGTCATGATGTCGCTGCGCCAACTCTTTGCCCTCGTGTCGCTGCTTGCCGCGCAGGCGTGGTGCGCCGCGACCTACGCTGCCGACGACCCGAAAAAACCGAGCCCGCCCAAGCCCGCGCTCAGCGTCAACGTCGTTCAGCCGCAGCGCGCCGAAATGCCGCTGCGCATTGCGGCGAACGGCAACATTGCGGCGTGGCAGGAGGCGAGCATCGGCTCGGAGCTGAGCGGCTTGCGCCTGGCCGAAGTGCGCGTCGACGTCGGCGACTTGGTCAAGCGCGGCCAGGTGCTGGCCACCTTCGCTGCCGAGACGGTACAGAGCGAGACTGCGCAAGTGCGCGCCAGCGTCGCCGAAGCCGAAGCGACGCTCGCCGAAGCCGCAGCGAACGCGCAGCGCGCGCGCGACATGCAGGCGAGCGGCATGATGAGCGCGCAAGCGATCACGCAGATGTTGACGGCAGAGCGCACCGCGCAGGCGCGCCTGGACGTGCAGCGCGCCGTGCTCAACACGCAGCTGATTCGGATCCAGCACACGCAAGTCTTGGCGCCCGACGACGGCGTGATCTCGGCGCGGATGGCGACCGTCGGCGCCGTCGTCGCGCCGGGGATGGAGCTGTTTCGCATGATCCGCCAAGGGCGCCTGGAGTGGCGCGCCGAAGTCGCTGCGTCCGAGCTCGCGCGAATCAAGCCCGGCCTGGCGGTGAGCCTCACGCCCGTCGGCGGGGCGCCGCTCACGGGAAGGGTGCGAATGATCGGGCCGATGGTCGACCCGCAAACCCGCAACGGCACCGTCTTCGTCGACATCGGCTCGGTGGGCAGCGCCAAGCCCGGCATGTTCGCGCGCGGCGAATTCAACCTCGGCGCGAGCAGCAGCCTGACGCTGCCGCAAAGCGCGGTGCTGCTGCGCGACGGGTTCAGCTACGTGCTGATCGTCGGCGCCGATTCGAAAGTCGCGCTCACCAAGGTGAATGTGGGCCGGCGCAGCGGCGAGCAGGTCGAGATCCTGAGCGGCCTGGATCCGAATGCGCGCGTCGTCGCCGCAGGCGGCGGTTTCCTCGGCGACGGCGATCTGGTTCGGGTGGTCGGCGCCGCGTCACCGGCGGCGAGCCGACCATGACGCGCCTCCGTGTCATCCCGGCGCAAGCCGGGATCCACCGGCGCGCCCCGGCAATGAGCGCAGCAAGCGTCATTCCGGCGAACGCCGGGATCCACTCGCCCGGCATGGCGCTTCGGCCCGCAGTGGATCCCGGCTTTCGCCGGGATGACAGGCTGCACGATGCGAGGGCCCGGCCATGAACGTCTCCGCCTGGTCGATCCGCAACCCCATCCCCTCGCTGCTGCTGTTCGTCCTGCTCACGCTCGCCGGCCTGCTCGGCTTTCGGGCGATGAAGATCCAGCAGTTCCCCGACATCGACCTGCCGACGATCGCGGTCACCGCAGCGCTGCCCGGCGCGGCGCCGGCGCAGCTCGAGACCGAAGTCGCGCGCAAGCTCGAGAACTCGATCGCGACGCTGCAGGGCGTGAAGCACATCTACACCAAGGTGCAGGACGGAACGGTCGGCATCACGGTCGAGTTCCGCCTCGAAAAGTCGACCCAGGAGGCGCTCGACGACGTGCGCGACGCGGTCGCGCGCGTGCGCTCCGACCTGCCCGGCGACCTGCGCGACCCGGTCATCTCGAAAGTCGAGTTGGCGGGCGTGCCCATCCTCACCTACACCGTGTCGTCGACGCGCATGGACGACGAGGCGCTGTCGTGGTTCGTCGACAACCAGGTCACCAAAGCAATGCTCTCGGTGCGCGGCGTCGGCGCGGTGTCGCGCGTCGGCGGCGTGACGCGCGAAGTGCGCGTCGAAATCGACCCGGCCAAACTGCTCGCGCTGAACGCAACCGCCGCCGACATCTCGCGCCAGTTGCGCGGCGTGCAGCAGGAAGCGGCGGGCGGCCGCGCCGACCTGGGCGGCGCCGAACAGGCGGTGCGCACCATCGCCACCGTGGCCTCGAGCGAAGAGCTGGCGCGGCTCGAAATCGCGCTCTCCGACGGGCGGCGGATTCGCCTGGAACAGGTCGCGAGCGTTCGCGACACGGTGAGTGAGCCGCGCAGCGCGGCGTTGCTGAACGGCAAGCGCGTCGTCGGTTTCGAGATCGTGCGTTCGCGCGGCGCGGGTGAAGTCGAAGTGGCGAACGGCGTGCGTGCGCAGCTCGAGAAACTCAAGGCCGAGCGCGCCGACATCGCGATCACGGAAGCGTTCAACTTCGTCGACCCGGTGATCGAGAACTATGAAGGCTCGATGCTGCTGCTCTACGAGGGTGCGGCACTCGCGGTTCTCGTCGTGTGGCTGTTCCTGCGCTCGAATCGCGCGACGTTTGTTTCGGCGACGGCGCTGCCGCTGTCGGCGATCCCCACCTTTGCCGTGATGCACCTGATGGGCTTCACGGTGAACGTCGTGACGCTGCTGAGCCTGTCGCTCGTCGTGGGCATTCTGGTCGACGACGCGATCGTCGAGATCGAGAACATCATGCGCCACTTGCGCATGGGCAAACGCCATTCCAAGCGGCGCTGGAAGCGGCGGACGAGATCGGCCTGGCGGTGATCGCGACGACGTTCACGCTCATCGCCGTGTTCCTGCCCACCGCGTTCATGGCGGGCGTTCCCGGCAAGTTCTTCGTCCAGTTCGGCTGGACCGCAGCGATCGCCGTGTTCTTCTCGCTCGTCGTCGCTCGCATGCTCACGCCGATGATGGCGGCCTACCTGCTGAAAGCGCCGAAGAAGGAACGCGCCGAGCCGCGCTGGCTCGACGTGGTACATGACCTGGGTCGGCGTGGTGCCTGAAGCACCGCATCTGGACGTCGACCGCAGCGCTTGTGTTCCTCGTCGGCTCGTTTGCGCTCGTTCCGCTGTTGCCCACCGGCTTCATCCCGCCCGACGACTTGAGCCAGACGCAGGTCTCGATCTCGCTGCCGCCTGGCGCAACGTTGCAGCAGACCTACGCCCTGGCCGAACAGGCGCGCGAAATCGTCGCGAAGCACCCGCATGTGAAGCTGATCTACACCGCGGTCGGCGGCGGGCGCACGGGCTCCGACCCGTTCATTCCCGGCGGCGCCGCCGAGGTGCGCAAGGCGACACTCACGATCAACATGACGCCTCGCAGCGAGCGCAAAGGCGTGAGCAAGCAGACCATCGAAGGCGAGTTGCGCGAGCGGTTGGTGGAGATCGCCGGCGCGCGAATCAAGGTGGGCTTTGGCGGATCGAGCGAAAAATACATCCTCGTCCTCGCCGGCGAAGACGGCCGCGTTCTCGCCGAACATGGGCGCAAAGTCGAGCAGGAGCTGCGCACGATTCCGGGAATCGGCGGCGTCACGTCGAGTTCGAGCCTGACGCGCCCCGAGCTCATCGTCCGCCCCGACTTCGCTCGCGCAGCGGACCTCGGCGTGAGCTCGGCAGCGATTGCCGACACGCTGCGGATCGCGACCTCGGGCGACTATGAGCAGGCGCTTGCCAAGCTGAACCTGAGCCAGCGCCAGGTGCCGGTCGTCGTCAAGCTCGCCGACGTGGCGCGCACCGACATCGAGCTGCTGTCGCGCCTGCCGGTGCCGGGCGCGCGCGGGCCGGTGATGCTCGGCAACGTCGCGACGCTCACGCTGGACAGCGGGCCCGCCGAGATCGACCGCTACGACCGGCTGCGCAACATCAACTACGAGATCGAGCTGAACCAGCAGCCTCTCGGCGAAGTGCAGGAGCGCGCGCTCGCGCTGCCGAGCCTGGCGCAGTTGCCGCCAGGAGTGACGCAGACGACGGTGGGCGACGCCGAAGCGATGGGCGAACTGTTCGACAGCTTCGGCCTCGCGATGGCGACCGGCGTGCTTTGCATCTACATCGTCCTCGTGCTGCTGTTCAAGGACTTCATGCAGCCGGCGACGATCCTGATGGCCCTCGTGCTGTCGATTCCCGGCGCCTTCCTCGCCCTCTTCATCACGCACACGGCGCTGTCGATGCCGTCGATGATCGGCCTCATCATGCTGATGGGCATCGCGACGAAGAACTCGATCCTGCTCATCGAGTACGCGATCATGGCGCGGCGCGACCGCGGCATGAGCCGCATGGAGGCGCTGCTCGATGCGTGTCACAAACGCGCGCGGCCCATCGTCATGACGACGGTCGCGATGGGCGCGGGCATGTTGCCGATTGCGATCGGCTTCGGCACCGACCCGAGTTTTCGCGCGCCGATGGCGATCGTCGTCATCGGCGGGCTGATCACGAGCACGTTCTTGAGCCTGCTCGTGATCCCGGTGTTGTTCACTTATGTCGACGACGTCGTGCAGGGATTTCAGAAACTGGTGCGGCGGCGCCGCCACGAGCCGGTGGGTTGACCCTCTCCTGCTCAGTCCAGTTTGATTCCCAGGTCGACAGCGAGCTTGATCCACACCGGGACGTCGCGCGCCCAGTCGGCCCGCGTCTCGGCCAGGTTCTTCGGTTTGTTGGGTATGGCAAACGACTCGCGCAAAGCGGCCGCCCTGGCGGTGTCAGCGCCTTCCACCACCACCTGACTCAGCGCACGCAGCACCGCCTCGGGCGTGCCCGCCGGGGCCATCAGGGGCAGGCCGCCCTCCAGCTGCACCAGTCGACCTGGCACGCCTTGCTCCACCAGCGTGGGCACATCGGGCAGCTTCGGGCTGCGGTACGAGCCGGTGACGCCGATCGCTTTCACGCCGCGCGAGGCGACGGTGTTGAAGGCCTGGAAACTGCCGATGGCCACCTGCACCTGGCCTGACGCGACGTCGATCCACATCGGCGACTCGCCCTTGTAGTTGATGGTGACGATCCTCGTGCCTTCGTTGCGGTTCGCCTGGTCGGCCACCATCTGCGGATAGGAACCGGGCGCGTAGCTGCCCATGTTGATGTCGTTGTTCTTGGCATAGGCCACCAGCTCGCGGTAGGTGTTGATTCCCAGCTTCTCGGGCACGCCCACCACCAGCGGGCCCGAGGGGAACAGAGCCACCGGCACGAGGTCCTTGTCCAGGTTGTAGGGCAGCTTGGTGTACAGCACGCGGTTCTGCCACACCGTGCCGGAGGTGGTCATCAGCAGCGTGTAGCCATCCGGCGCTGACTTGGCGACGGCGTCGATGCCGATGATGGCACCGGCGCCGGGCTTGTTCTCGACGACGGCCGTGACGCCGAACTTGGCCGTCAGGTGTTCGGCGTACATCCGCGCATAGGCGTCGGTCAGGCCACCGGGCGGGAAGGCCACGACGATGCGTATCGGCTTGTTTGGCCAGTCGCCCGCGGCGCGAGTGGCGGGTTTGACCCCGCTTGTCTGCGCGCGCGCAGACGGCAGGGCAGCCGCGGCCGCGAACCAGGCCATCAGCTGGCGGCGAGTGCGAAGGTCAATGCGGGTCATGGCGTCTCCTTCGGGTCTTCCCTTCGGACCGGGTCGAGCCATGGTGCCCCACATCTGTATTTCGCCTATCCGGATTCGCCCCAGGCTGCTCCCATCCTCGCTGCGTGGCTCGCCACACGCTAGCCCGGCACCTGAAATCCCCCCCTCCCGAGCCTCAAGGCTCGTCGTATCCACCCCACCTGCCATCTGGAGAAGATCGATGATGAAGAAGTTCCTGACCCTCGCCGCTGCCTGCGCAGTCGCTGCTGCACTGCCCCTGGTCGCCCGCGCCGCATCTGAGAGTTACCCGCTGGACCCCACGCACAGCTACCCCAGCTTCAGCGTCGAACACTGGGGTCTGTCGATGATGCACGGCAGTTTCGAAAAGATGACGGGCAAATTCAGCTTCGACCGTGTCGCCAAGACCGGTTCGACCGAACTCATCATCGAACCGCTTCCCTCACGACCGGCGACAACGTCAAGGGCGCGCGCGCGCAGTCGCGTGACGAGCACCTGCGTTCGGGCGACTTCTTCAACGCGAAGGAGTTTCCGACCATGGCCTTCAAGTCGACCAAGGTCAATTTCGGCGCCGAACTGCCGAGTTCCGTGGAAGGCAACCTGACGCTGCTGGGCGTGACCAAGCCGGTGACGCTGACCTTCGAGCGCTTCAAGTGCGGCACCAATCCCTTCACCAAGGGCGCGCGTTGCGGCGGGAATGCGGTGGCCAAGATCAAGCACAGCGACTTCGGCATGAAGTACGCGCTGGGCGGCGTGGGCGACGAAATCGCGCTGAACGTCGAGTTCGAAGGCGACAAGGAGTAAGACGGAGACGGCGCCGCACGCGGCGCTGCCGGGTTCGCGCCTGCGGCGAAGAAGCCGGCCGCGCGATCATCGCCATCGCGGCGTTTCAGCGCGCGGCGAACTCGATCAATCGTCGTGCCGACGTGAGCGAGGCAGCCCGATCACGGTGCCCTCGCGTCGTGCGTCGGCAGCGCCGTACTGGCGGCGCGTGCGTGGGTCGATCAGAACGGCTTGCACCGAACCGATGTCGGCGGGCGCGCCGACGGTGTAGCCGAGCTCGCTCAGGGCGGTGAAGGTCGCGTCGGGGATGCTGAACGCGGGAGGAACTCCAGGGACGGGCGAAGCGCCGACGTCGCGCGCGAAGCGATCCTCGGTCGCCGAATGCGCTTGTGCAAGTCGGGTTGCTACTGAGCCGCACAGCGGCAGGCGCGAAGGTGGCGCTAAGCTACGCAGCACCGCAGCACTTCGAGCCCGCATCCATGCCTTCGGCCCACGACACCTCCCGCGCCTTCATGCCGTATCCGCAGGCTTCTGTTCCGCACGCGGCGAGCGGGCCACTTGCAAGCCTGAGCTTCGCCGTGAAAGACCTGTTCGACGTCGCAGGCTACCCGACGAGCGGCGGCCAGCCGCTCTGGCTCGCGCTGTCGGGAATCAAGCAACGCACCGCGCCGACGGTGCAGCGCCTGCTCGACGCGGGCGCACGCTTCGTCGGCAAGACCGTCACCGACGAACTCGCGTTCTCGATGACGGGGCGCAACGCCCATTTCGGCGCGCCCGTGAACGGCGCTGCGCCGGAGCGCATCGCCGGAGGATCGTCATCAGGCTCGGCTTCCGCAGTGAGTCATGGCCTGTGCGACTTTGCGCTGGGCAGCGACACGGGAGGCTCGATTCGCGCGCCGGCGAATCACTGCGGTCTGTTCGGCTTGCGGCCGACACACGCGCGCATCAGCCTGCAAGGCGCAGTCGACCTCGCGCCGAGCTTCGATACCTGCGGCTGGTTCGCGCGCGACATCGCCACCTTCGCGCGCGTTGCTGACGTTCTGCTCGGCGCCGACGCAGCGCCGCTGCCGGCCCGGCCGCGCCTGCTCGCGCCCAGCGACGTTTGGGCGCTGCTTGCGCCCGAAGTGAGCGACGCGCTCGGCGCGCCGCGCGCGCGCATCGAAGCCACGCACGGCGCCGCACGGGAAGCGCCAGTGATTCTCGACAGCTTCGACGCGATGTACTGGGCATTCCGTTACCTGCAGGGGCGCGAAGCGTGGCAAAGCGACGGTGCGTTCATCGAGCGCCACCAGCCGGTGTTGGGTGCCGCGGTCGCGCAGCGTTTTGCCTGGTCGCGCGGCGTGACCGACGCACAAGTCGAGCAGGCCACAGCGTTTCGCGCGCGCTTTCGCGCCCACATGAGCGCGTTGCTCGGCAGCGACGGCGTGCTGATCATGCCCACCATGCCCGACGTCGCGCCGCTCGCGAGCGCCGACGAAGACGGCATCGAGGCGTATCGGAATCAGGCGACGTACATGCTCTGCATCGCTGGCCTGGCGGGTTTGCCGCAGCTCACGCTGCCGCTCGCAAAACGCCTCGGTGCACCGCTCGGGATTTCGCTGCTCGGCCCGGCGGGCAGCGACCGCAGTCTGGTGCGTTTGGCCGAGCGCCTGGCTGACTGACGCTGGCGACGCACCCCGCGTGGCGTGCGCCGCAGCGCAGGGCGGAACGTGGCGCGATACGCGCGGTCAAGCGCCGGGCAATTCGGCACGCCGCGGCAAGTCGGCGCCACGCCGTGAGCAGGTGATTGCGGCAGCAAGTGCCGCAAAGCGCAGCGCCGCGCCGAGCGCGTCGGCGCCGAGGCTGCGCAGCGCTTCGCGGCGCAGCAGGCCGCGCTCGGCCAGCGCTGTGAGCAGCGCGGCCTGAAACGCATCTCCCGCGCCCACCGTGTCGACCACCGCCACCGGCACCGGCGGCGCCTGGACATGGTGCTGCGCGGTCCACGCTGCCGCGCCTTCGGCGCCACGTGTCACGACGACGAGCGACACGCCTTGCGCGAGCCATGAGCTCGCGAGTTGCCCGGCATCGGAACCGGGGAAAAGCAGGCCCAGGTCTTCGTCGCTGGTCTTCAGCAGGTGCGTGTGCGGAACCATCCAGGTAAACGCCTCGCGCCAGCGCGCCAGGTCGGGCTCGACGCTCGGGCGAACGTTCGGGTCGTAGGCGATCACGCTGCGCGCGAATTCGCGCTCGATCAGCGCGCGCAGCGTCGCCGCCACCGGCTCGAGCACCATCGCGTAGCTGCCGAAGTGAAACGCCTGCGCCTGCGGGACGGTGGCGAGTGCCGACAGCGGCAACAGCCGGTCCGCCGCGCCTTCGCCGTAAAAAACGTAGCTCGGCGCGCCGCGCGAATCCAGCCCCACCAGGCCGAGTGTGGTGCGCGCGTCCAGACGTGCCGTGCACGTGATGTCCACGCCTTCGCTGTGCAGCGCCGCGAGCAACCGGTCGCCGAGGAAACCGCTCGACAGCCCGCCGAAGAATGCCACCGGCTGCGCGAGCCGCGCCAGGCCGGTCGCGACGTTCAGCGGCGAGCCGCCGAAGCGCGCGTCGAGCATCACGCCGCTCGGCGTGGCGGCGCCGGCAAACACGTCCATCAGGGCTTCACCACTCACGACGATCATCGGCGCGCTCCTAGAATGCGGCACTCTAGCGAACCAGCGCCGTTGAAGGAAGCTTCGTGAATCGAATCCAGCGTTTTGTCGTTCTCGGGGGCCTGAGCCTCGCCGCGCAAGGGGTTTGCGCTCAGACGACGGTCAAGGAGCCCTGGGTGCGCGCCACCGTCGCGCAGCAGAAGGCGAGCGGCGCGTTCATGCAGATCACGTCGGCCCAAGGCGGGGCGCTGGTCAGCGTGCAATCGCCCGTCGCTGGAAGCGTCGAGATTCACGAAATGGCGATGGCGGGCGACGTGATGCAGATGCGCGCCGTTCCCCGCGTCGAGTTGCCGGCCGGCAAGGCGGTGCTGCTCAAGCCGGGCGGCTTTCACGTGATGCTGCTCGACCTGAAGCAGCAGATGAAAGCCGGCGACAGCGTGCCGCTCACTTTGGTGATCGAAGGCAAGGACGGCAAGCGCGAGACGCTTCAGGTCAAGGCCATCGTGAAGGCGCTCGGCGCGCCCGACGACAAGCACAAGCACTGAACCGAAGCGTTGCGCTGCGGTTGCGCTACACGACGCGCTCGTCGGCGGCGCCGGCTGCCGGCGCATCACGCGCCTCGCGCCGCGCGACCCAGATCGTCGCAGCGCAGATCAGCGCGCCGCCGAGCAGCGTCGAGTGGCTCGGCGCGTCGGTGAAGACGAGCCAACCCATCAGCGCCGACCAGATCAGGTCGAGAAACTTCGCCGACTGCGTGGCCGAAATGTCGGCAGCGGCAAAGGAGCGCGTCAGGCAGTAGTGGCCGGCGCTGCCGAGCAACCCGCACACGGCAAATCCCAGCCACTCCAGGTTGCTCAGCGACTGCCAATGCAGCAGCGCCAAAGGCAAGCTGAACAGCGACACCGTGAGCGCCTGCCAGACGAGGATGACGCCGGCGCCCTCGTAGCGCGTCAGCGCCTTGGTGAGCAGGAACGACGCGGCGAAGATCGGCGCTGAAGCGAGCATCACGAGGTGGTAGCCGCCACCGCTTCCCGAGAGCTGCGGTCCGACGACGATCAGCACCCCGGAAAAGCCGACCGCCGTCGCAGCCCAGCGCTCCCAGCGCATCGCCTCGCGAAAGAACACATAGGCGCCGATCATGACGAACAGCGGCGTCGTGAAGCCGATCGCCGTCATGTCGGCCAGGGGAATCTTCGGCAGCGCGATGAACCACAGGCACAGACCCGCGCTGTGGAACGCGCCGCGCGCGAACTGGCCACCCACCTGGCGCGGCCAGAAGCTGAGCACGCCCCGGTGCAGAACGATCGGCAGCAGCAGCACGAGGCCGAAGAAATAGCGCAGGAACTGCGACTGGAACGGATCGACCTGCAGCGTCAGCGCACGCATCAGCGCGTTGAGCACGCTGAACAGAAAACCGGCACCGCAGACCCAGAGCAAGCCCCGCGTCGTGGGGCTCCAGTGCGCGGCGCGGCGCGCCAGCGCCGCCGCGGAGAGGTGGGGGAGCATCGGCGCCATCATGCCCTGAATGCGTTGCGCCGATCCGGCGCGTCGAGCCGGCGCCAAAGCGGCGCGGCATGCCGGCGCAGGCTCGCCCGGGCGCGACGTGCCCGTCACGCCGACGCCGCCGAGGCGTCTTGGTATCCCTGCATATCCTTGCCTTTGGCAACAAACAAGTTGACAATTATCAGCGATGAAAGAACGCATCGATGCGCTGCGCGGATTCAACCGCTTCTACACGCGCCGCATCGGCGTGCTGCAGGAGCAGCCCTACGGCAGCGGCTTCAGCCTGCCGCAGACACGCGTGCTGTGGGAGCTGGCGCACCGCCCGCACACCGGCGCCGCCGAGCTGGCGCGTGCCCTGGACATCGACCCCGGCTACCTCAGTCGTCTGCTCGCCGGGCTGAAGACGCGCGGACTGCTGCAGAGCCAACCGGCGCCGGGCGACGCGCGGCGCTCGCTGCTGTCGCTGAGCGCTGCAGGGCGGCGCGCGTTCGCACCCGTGAACCGGCGCTCGAATGAACGCACCGCGGAACTGTTGTCGAACTTGCGCGAAGCCGATCAGACGCGCCTTCTCGACGCCGCGGCGACGATCGAGGCCTTGCTCGGCGACTCCCCGCCGACGCACGCGCCGCCGTACCTGCTGCGCACGCACCGGCCGGGCGACATCGGCTGGATCGTGTCGCGCCACGGTGCGCTCTATGCGCAGGAGTTCGGCTACGACAGCAGTTTCGAAGCGCTGGTGGCGAAGATCGCCGGGCTGTTCCTCGAGCGTTTCGACCCGCGCTTCGAAGCGTGCTGGATCGCCGAGCGGCCCGGCCCGAGCGGCGCGAGTCAGAACATCGGTTGCGTTTGCCTGGTGCGGGCGCGCCAGGAGCGAAGCGCCAAGGTCATTCCCGGCGTGGCGCAACTGCGCCTGCTGCTCGTCGAGCCCTCGGCGCGCGGCCTGGGCGTCGGCGAGAGGCTGGTCGCCGAGTGCGAGCGTTTTGCGCGCTTCGCCGGCTACCAGCGGCTGCGCCTGTGGACGCAGAGCCACCTGACCGGCGCGCGCGCGATCTACAAGAAGTTGGGTTACCGGCGCATCAGCTCCGAACCGCATCACAGCTTTGGCCTCGATCTGGTGGCTGAAGTGTGGGAACTGGACCTGAAGTGAAACCGTGCCCGCCGCGATGACTGCCAAGGCGTGGCCGCCTTGACGCCGCAGCGCTGGGCCATGCTCGCGGCAGCGGTCACCGCGGTGCAGACGGGAGCGGCGATCGTCGCCACGCGAGTCATCATCGACGCGCTCGGCGTCGCGACGATCGGCGCGCTGCGCTATTTGATCGCATTTGTTTTGCTGCTGCCCGTCGTCTGGGTCTCGCGTGCATCGCTGGCCGTGCAGCCGAACGATCGCCTGCCGGTGGTGTTGCTCGGCGTGCTGCAGTTCGGCGTGCAGATCGTGTTCATCAACATCGGATTGCAGAGCGTCGCTTCAGCCCCCGCGGCGCTGCTCTTCAGCAGCTACCCGTTGATTGCGTTGTTGGTCGCTGCCGGGCTCGGTCACGAAACGCTCACCCGGCGCAAGCTCGGCGCCGTTGGCTTGACGCTTTTCGGCGTTGCGCTCGCGCTCGGCGCTGCGGCGCTGCAGCACAGCGGCGGCATCGGCGGCGAGTTGGCGGTGTTGGCGTCCGCCGCCACCGGCGCGGTCTGCAGCGTGCTGTACCGGCCCTACTTGCAGCGCTACGGCGCGCTGCCGCTGGCGATCTGGGCGATGGGTTCGGCAGCCGCTGCACTCGCGATGGTCGCGCCGTTCGAGGCGGCGTGGCTGCGTCTGCACGCCTTGCCGGCGAGCGGCTGGTTGGCGCTGCTCTTCATCGGTGCGTCGAGCGCGCTCGGGTTCGTCACCTGGCTTTGGGCGTTGGCGCGCTTGAGCGCGTCGCGCGTGACGATGTTTCTCGGGCTCAGCCCGCTCACCGCGCTCGCTTTGGGCACGTTGCTGCTGGACGAATCGGTCCCGTGGCGCCTCGCGCCGGCGCTGCTGTTGGTGCTGGCGGGGCTTTGGGTGGCACGGGAGCGAGGGCCATGACGATGCAATGTGCCCAGGGCGTGGCCGGTCGTCGATACTGTCGAACCGCGCCGTCGCGGACGATTCACCTGCAGCAGCATCCCGCAACAACAACATGAACATCACCACCGGCCGTCCCGTCACGATGGCGCCTTCGGGCATGGTCACCTGCCCGCATTCATTGGCCTCGACCGCCGGGGTTGACGTGCTTCGCGCCGGCGGCTCGGCCGTCGACGCGGCGATCGCCGCGAGCAGCACGCTCGCCGTGATCTACCCGCACATGACGGGCCTGGGCGGCGACGCGTTCTGGCTCATCTACGACGCGAAGACGAAAGGCGTGCACCACCTCGACGGCGGCGGGCGCGCCGCGGCGAGCGCAGACCCCGCGTGGTTCGCCGCGAACGGCCACAGCGAAATTCCGTTTCGCGGCGTCTTGCCGGCGACGCTCACGACACCGGGCGCCGTGTCGAGCTGGGTCGAAGCGCAGCGCGTCTTCGGCCGCGTGCCTTTGGCGCGAAGTCTCGAAGCGGCGACTGCTTACGCGCGCGACGGCTTTCCCGTGACGCAGCGCCTTGCGGGTTGGATCGAAGCGGCGGCTGCCGAACTCGCGCCGCACCCCGAGTCGGCAGCGATCTTTCTGCCGCAAGGGCAGGCGCCGCGCGCCGGCAGCCTGCTTCGCAACCCCGACCTCGCGCGCACGCTGGCGGCGTTGGCGGCAGGCGGGAACGCCGGCTTCTACGAGGGCGATGTCGGCGCTGAGCTGGCGCGATTTTCGAAACAGCGCGGCGGATTCTTCACGGCAACCGACCTGACGCTGCAGAGCGCGCGCTGGGGCGAGGCGCTGAAGGGCACGTACCGCGACGTGATCATCTACGAGACGCCCGCGCCGACGCAGGGCTTCACCGTGCTCGAGATGCTGAACCTGCTCGAGCCCTTCGATCTGAACCTGCGCCCCTACCTCGGCGCGGACCATGTGCACCTGATGGTGCAGGCGAAACAGGTCGCGTACCACGACCGTGACCAGCACCTCGCCGACCCGCTGTTCGCCGACGTGCCGACCGAGCGCCTGATCTCGAAGCGCTACGCCGACGCGAGGCGCGCCCTCATGCACCCCGAGCGTGCGCTGCCGTGGGACAAGATCCGCTCCTTCGGCAGCCTGCGCGGCGACACCGTGTTCATCGGCGCAGTCGACGCGCAAGGCAACGCGGCGGCGCACATCAACAGCCTGTACGGTGTGTTCGGCTCGTGCGTCGTCGCCGGCAACACGGGCGTGATGCTGCAGAACCGAAGCGCCTACTTTTCGCTCGACCCGAAGCACCCGAATTGCGTCGCGCCGGGCAAGACGCCGCTGCACACGCTGATCGCGTCGCTTGCGTTTCGCACCGATGCAAGCGGCATCGACAAACTCTGGGGCGTCGTCGGCTGCATGGGCGCCGACGGCCAGCCGCAGATCCACGCCCAGACCTACGTCAACATGATCGACCATGGGCGCAACATCCAGGAAGCGGTGGAAGCGCCGCGCTGGCTGTCGGGCCGGTTTGCACTGGGCGAAGCGCGCGACACCTTGCACATCGAAGCGCGCTTTCCCGCGGAGACGATCGCCGAACTCGAGCGCCGCGGCCACCCGCTGGACCGCTGGGGCGACTGGCACGAACTCGCCGGCCACGCGCATGGCATCACCATCGACGCCGTGACCGGCATGCGCTATGGGGGCTCGGATCCGCGCAGCGATGGGGCGGCGATCGGGTATTGATAGAGGGATCCTGCGGGATCGGCCACCGCGCCGGTCAGCGCCCCCGCTTCCCGAACGCCAGTCCGAACAGCAGGACCGCGAGCCAAGGCGCGAGCGCGCCGCCGATCATCAGGCACACCATGCCCGCGGCCACCGCAGCCGCGCACAAGGCGGCGACGTTCCAGTCGCCCAGGCGCTGCAGGAGTCGGCCTGCGCCAAGCGTACCGACGCTGAACATGAGCGTATTCAGTGCACCGAGTTGCGCCACCGGCAAGCCCAATTGCGGAGCCAGCACCGACAGCGCAAGCATCCCAAGCGCGACCGTGGCCTGCAGCGCTGTCATCGCCGGCAGCGCCCGCGCCAGGGGACTCATGACCCGCGAGTCCCGCGCAGCGCAAGCTGCACCCGGGGCTTGTCAGGCATTGGCCGCCCGGCAATCATTCGCCCGTCGGCGCGACCCGCCGGGCAGGTGGGCGCTTGGCCTAGACTGAGCGTCTTTCGAGGAGCGCAGAAATGGCAGGTGGAATTTCTCTGCACGCTGTCGACGTTGCGCGCGGTATCCCGGCGCGTGGCATGCGGGTCGAGTTGTGGGCGTTGCAGCCGGCGCGACGCCTGGTGGCGCAAGGCGAGCTCGGCGCCAACGGTCAGCTCGACCACCCCAGCGTGCAAGGCGAAGGCATTGGCGTCGGGGAGCACGAGGCCCTGTTTCATGTCGGGGACTACCTGCGCGGACACGGCGGCGCCGATGCCAGCCCCTTCCTCGACGTGCTGCCGTTTCGTTTCCAGGTGCGCGACGTCGCGCAGCATGTTCATCTGCCGCTCAAGTTCACCGCCTGGGGTTGCGCGCTGTTCCGCGGCAGCTGATCCGCAAGCCTGGCCGCGCGCGGGCCTCGGCGCGTCCAGCAGGCGTGCTATCGAATCGGGCAAGCCTCGATGCGGCTTCACCGGTGGCGCTGCGAAACTGCCGCGGACCGCTTTGCCGGGCGCCAACGCCACCAGCGATTCGGCGTGGCGCACGGCACTCGACACGCCATCGATTCTGCGCGAGGTCATGAGCGGGCCGAGCGCCGAGCTCCCGCAGGCGCTTGACGGTGTTTTGCACCAACCTGCGCGGCGCGCCGCTCGTGAACGAGCTGGAACTTGAATTGGGCGTGCCGATTTACGACAGCATCGCCGCCGTCGTCTGGAAGGCGCTGCGGCTGGCGGGTGTGGACACGCGGCGTCTCACGCGCTGGGGGCGGCTGTTTCGTGAGATCGTTTGAGCCGCACCGGGCGTGATCGCTGCGGAAGCGGTGTACGGCGAAGCGGCCTGCGCCGAAGTTCGAGTTCCTCAGCGCTTGGACGCCAAGACGAATCAGGGCGCCTGCTCCAGGCTCGACACTTCGTTGGTCAGCGTCGTGCGCCGCATGTCACGCACTTCGAGCGGGTCGTAGCGCCGCGCGCGGTGCATCGTGACGCGGTTGTCCCACATCACCAGATCCCATTGTTTCCAAACATGCGCGTAGACGAACTGGCGCTGTGTCGCGTGTTCGGTGAGGTCGCGCAGGTATGAGCGTGCCTCGGGGACCGGCCAGCCCTCGATGCCGCCGGCGTGGCTTGCGAGGTAGAGCGATAGGCGTCCGGTAGTTGGGTGGCGCCGCACGAGGCGCTGCCGCACCGGCGCCCACTTCTCGCGTTCTTCGGGCGTGAAGTCGTCAAAACCCAGAATGCCGCGCGAAAAGACTTGGCTGTGCGCGCAGATCAGGTCGTGGACTTCGCGTTTCGTCGCGGCGTCCAACGCGTCGTACGCGGCGCGCATGTCGGCGAACTCGGTGTTGCCGCCGGTCTTGGGGATCTTGCGCGCCGAGAGCAGCGAATACTTCGCCGGCACGTCCTTGAACGAACTGTCGGAGTGCCACAGCATGTTGCCGAGACCGAACAGGCGGCGCCGGTCGTCGCGCGGCAGCAGCTCGCCGTGTTTGTCGAGGTTCGAGATGTCGTTCAGCTCCATCGCGACGCGGCGGTCCTGCGGCGCGTGGATGTCGCCGGTCGCGTGTTCAAGCGGACCCAACTGGCGGCTGAAGGCGATCTGCTGCTCGTCTTCGAGATGCTGATCGTGGAACACGAGCACGCCGAAGCGGTCCATGCCGGCGTGGATGGCGGCGACTTCAGCGTCGCTGAGGCGGCGCGTCAGGTCGATTCCGGAAACCTCGCCGCCGAAGAACGGCTTGACCGGGTCGACAGGTTGAAAGGTGGGGGCCATGGGGCATTATTCTCGCTTGAGCCACAGATCCGCGATGACGGGCCGATGCTCGGAAGCGTCTTTGCCGCCGACAAAACAGTCCGCCACACCCATTTTGGCGCCCACCAGGATGTGGTCGATGCGGTTGAACGAAATGTGCGGGCGAAGCGAGTGACCGTGCGTATGGCCGTAGCCGGTTCCGGCCACGGAAAACGCATCGCGCAGGCCGGTGGCCAGAAGCTGGCGCAACACCGGTGAATGTTCGGGCGCGTTCAAGTCGCCGGTGAGGATCACGGGCCGCACACTCGCGGTCACGTCTGCGGCCAGCGAACGCGACTGGATCATGCGGGACGCCACGTTCGCTTGCCATTCGGCAACGCCCCCGAGTCGCTCGTGGCGGGTTGCGTTCAAGCCGTCGCGCGGCGACTGCAGATGGGCCGTGATCACATCGAATTCGATGCCCTTGGCATTCACGACGCAGCGGAAGTAATGATGCCTCTCGCCGGGAAAGGAGATGTCCCCGTCCGTGCAACTGCGCATCGGGAAGCGGCTCGCAATGATGTACTGGCCGGAGGTTTCGATCTGCCGCCCGGCAAACATCTTCAGCGCGTCTTGGGAACGCTCCTCCAACAAGTCGACCAGGGAACTTGCGTCCTGCATGACGATGATGTCTGCATCGTGCAGGGCGAGCTCCCATCCGATGGCTGCGAAACCTCCGGTGCGTTCGGACGCGAGATAGGCCTTGATGTTGTACGTCAGCAGGCGAACCCGGCCGGTGCCGGCTTCGCCGCCGCCCCATTGCAGGTCCATGATCGGGCCGAGCACCAGCCCCAGCATCGCCAGCGCCGCTATTCGCCAGCGCCAGCCCAAGGACAGGCTCAGCGCGAGCGCGCCGATCGCTGGCAAGAGATAGACCGGATAGGGCAGGTAGCGCGCCAGCTCGGCCCACCAGGCCTCTGCAGGGGCCAATGCAAAAGCGGCCCAGAGTGCCAATGCACACACCAGGGTCGCGACGATCGCGATGCGCGCGAGCGATTTCAAGTGGAAGGCGGTCGCATGGGCCGCAGATTGTCTTGACGCATGCCCTGCGAGCCCAGGGTCACGAGCGCTGCGGGCTGCCTACCTGACCTGGGGGACTGTGCCGCGCATTGTCGCCGCACGCAGAAAATCGAAGTCGACGCCTTCACCGGCTTGCGTCACGGTCTGCAGGTAGAGCTTGCGATAGCCGCGCGGCGCGCTCGGCTCGACGATTGGGTTGGCTGTCTGGCGCTGGGCAAGTTCAGCATCGCTGACAAGCAACTCCAATGCGCGCGAACTGACCGACAGGCGAATCCGGTCGCCGTTTTGCACCAGCGCGAGCGGCCCGCCGATTGCCGCTTCCGGGCTCACGTGCAGCACGATCGTCCCCGACGCCGTGCCGCTCATGCGGCCGTCGGAAATGCGCACGATGTCTTTCACACCGGCGCGCGCGAGCTTCATCGGGATCGGGATGTAGCCCGCCTCGGGCATTCCGGGCGCGCCTTTCGGGCCGATGTTTTTCAGCACGATCACGTCGTCTGGCGTCACGTCCAGCGCATCGGTGTCGATGCGCTCGGCCATGTCCTGCACGTTCTCGAAGACGACGGCACGGCCTGCGTGTTCCATGAGTTTCGGCGATGCGGCCGATTGTTTGATGATCGCGCCGCCGGGCGCGAGGTTGCCCTGCAGCACCGCGATTCCGCCTTGTGGGTAGATCGGATTCGCGATCGAGCGCACGACGTTCTGCGCGAACGGCGCGGCGTGGTCGTCCATCTCTTCCCCCAGCGTGCGGCCGGTGACCGTGAGCGCGTCCAGGTGCAGCAGCGGTTTCAACTCGCGCAGCAGCGTCGCCATTCCGCCGGCGTGATGAAAGTCTTCCATGTAGAACGCGCCCGAGGGTTTCAGGTCGAGCAGCACCGGCGTTTCGCGGCCCATGCGGTCGAGCGCTTTCAGGTCCACTTCGAAGCCCATGCGGCCGGCGATTGCCGTCAAGTGGATGATGCCGTTCGTCGAGCCGCCGATCGCGAGCAGGACGCGCATCGCGTTCTCGAACGCCTTCGCCGTGAGCACCTTGTCGATCGTCAGGCGTTCGCGCGCCATCTTCACCGCGAGCGTTCCGGTCTGCTCTGCCACGCGGATGCGGTCTGCCGTCACCGCGGGGGGCGAGGCGCCGCCCGGCACCGTCATTCCCAGCGCTTCGGCGATGCACGCCATCGTGCTCGCCGTTCCCATCACGGAGCACGTGCCCACACTGGCGACCAACTGGTTGTTCACGGCAGAGACCTCTTCGGCGTCGATCTCGCCGGCGCGAAAGCGCCCCCAGTAGCGGCGGCAATCGGTGCACGCGCCGACGCGCTCGCCGCGGTGCGAGCCGGTGAGCATGGAGCCCGTCACCAACTGGATCGCCGGAATGTTTGCCGACGCGGCGCCCATCAGCTGCGCCGGAACGGTCTTGTCGCAGCCGCCGATCAGCACCACCGCGTCCATCGGCTGCGCGTAAATCATCTCCTCGGTGTCCATCGACATCAGGTTGCGCGTCAGCATGCTCGTCGGCTGGGCGAAGCTCTCGTGGATGGATATCGTCGGGAAGTCCATCGGCAGCCCGCCGGCGAGCATCACGCCGCGCTTCACCGCTTCCATCAGCTGCGGCATGTTGCCGTGGCACGGGTTGTACGCGCTGCCGGTGTTCGTGATGCCGATGACGGGTTTGTCGAGCGCCGTGTCGGTGTATCCCGCGCCCTTGATGAAGGCCTTGCGCAGGAACAGCGAAAAGCCCTTGTCGCCGTAGTTCGTCAGGCCTTTGGACATGCCGGTCGCGGCATCGGTCGGAGGGGTGGACGGAGCTGTCGGGTTTGGGCTCGGTGGACATGGGTAAGGTCTTGCTAGAAAGCTTTCGTGCATGTCATCCCGGCGAAAGCCGGGATCCACTGCTTGGCAAGACGCGTCGGCTTGCGGTGGATCCCGGCTTTCGCCGGGATGACAGCTGCTGAAGGATCGGACCGACGTGTCGCATCGTCAATCGATGCGCTCGACGTCGCCGTCGAACTCGAGCGGGCAGAAAAACCCGCCGTGAAAGCGCGCCGCGATTCCGTTCTCGACAATGCCTTTGGCGAGAATCGCTTCGGCAAATGTTTCCGCATCGTCCTGCGGCCGGTAGCCGAGGAAGTCGACGTCGGCGTTGCTCCAGCGGCTGCGCTTGTTGTTCGATACGCCGTAGGCGACGAGGTAGTGGTAATCGGGGTGGTCGATGCAGCGTTGCACGAGTTGCGCCATGTCGCGGTGGCTG
Organism: uncultured beta proteobacterium; assembly: GCA_963775015.1. GTDB lineage: Bacteria > Pseudomonadota > Gammaproteobacteria > Burkholderiales > Burkholderiaceae_C > JAEMQF01. The sequence goes on from CAVZHI010000009.1 coordinate 22,412, forward strand.
ATCCAGGAGAGCAACTGGCGCGATTCGCTCGGCTCGTCGGGCTCGCGGAACGTGCCGATGCGCAGGCACGCGACCGACAGGCCGTGTTTGTCGGCGTAAAGCCGCCCGAGCGCCTCGCCGAACACCTTGGACGCGCCGTAGCGTGTGTCGGGGCGCGGAACGACTTGGCTGTCGATGATGTTCACGCGGCGGTGAAAGCCGATCGCGTGGTTCGAGCTCGCAAAGATGAAGCGCTTCACGCCTTGCCGGTACGCGGCCTCATACGCGTTGTAGCAACCGTCGAGGTTCAGGTCGCGCACGGTTTCCCACGGCCCTTCGACCGGGATGCCTGCGAGGTGCACGACGCAGTCGACGCCTTTCATCGCCGCCTCCAATTGCGCGATGTCGCGGATGTCGGTGCGCAGCAGCGGTCTCGCCCGGGCCGGCAGGCGCTTGCGGCGCGATGTCGGCGAGGCGCAGTTCGCCGTACATGCCTTTGAACGCGCTGCGCAGGCAGCGGCCGATTTGCCCTGCGGCGCCGGTGATGAGGACACGCTTCATGACGAGCTGGCTCCATGCAACAGCGATTGTTCGCTGGTCGGATCGAAGAAGTGAAGTTGCGCGGCGTCAACGCTCAAATGCACAACGTCGTCGCGCTGCAGCGTCGCAGCCGGGTTGATTCGCGACACGGTCAACGTCAGGTCGGCAAGCGTCGCTTCGAGAACGATTTCCGAGCCCAACTGTTCGGTGACGTCGACACGCACCGTCACGCTGCACTCGGGGCTCTCCTGGCCAAGCGCCAGGTGTTCCGGCCGCACGCCCAGGATGACAGGCTTGCCGCGCCACGCCTGCAAGGCTTGTTGGTGCGCCGGCGCGATGCGCAGCCGCACCGAAGGCGCGATCGGCGACCATCGCCCCCGCTTCTTCATGCAGCGTGACGGGAATGAAGTTCATCGACGGCGCGCCGATGAAGCCGGCGACGAACTTGTTCGCCGGCCGGCCGTAGACCTCCAGCGGCGTTCCGGCCTGCAGGATGCGGCCTTCTTTCATGATGACGACGCGGTCGCCGAGCGTCATCGCCTCGACCTGATCGTGCGTGACGAACACCGACGTCGTCGGCACGCGGTGCCGCAAGCGCTTGATCTCGAGGCGCATCTGCGTGCGCAGCTTCGCGTCGAGGTTGGAGAGCGGTTCGTCGAAGAGGAACACCTGGGGGTGGCGCACGATGCAGCGCCCGAGCGCGACGCGTTGCTGCTGCCCGCCCGAGAGCTGGCGCGGCCGGCGCTGCATCAGCTCGCCCAGGCCCAGGATCGCCGCGGCGCGGTCGATCTCGACCTTGATCTGCGGCTTCGGGCAACTTGCGATTCCGCAGGCCAAACGCGAGGTTGTCGTAGACCGTCATGTGCTGGTAGAGCGCGTAACTCTGGAACACCATCGCGATGTCGCGCTCGCGCGGCGGCAGATCGTTCACGACCCGATCGCCGATGCGGATTTCGCCGGCACTCACGTCTTCCAGCCCCGCGATCATGCGCAGCGTCGTCGATTTGCCGCAGCCCGACGGGCCGACGAGCGCGACGAACTCCTTTTCGGCGACATGCAGGTCCAGGTCGCGCACCGCGTGGTGCGCCTGGCCGTAGTGCTTGTTCAGGCGGGTGAGGGTGATCTGCGACATGGAGTCGATTCGTCGTGAGGCAAACCGCGCGCCGCCGTCTCACGGCGCGCGCAGTTGCCCGGGGTTGGCTTGGCTTACTTCGACGCCGCCGATTGCGCGATCGCGCCGTCAGCGAGCGCCTTGCGCGATGTCTTCGCGTTTTCCGGTCACGGCTTTCGTCACCGCGTCGGAATACGCCTTGTGCGCTGCCGGCCACTTGTCGAAGTAGTAGGCGGCGTGGACCTTGCCGGGAACGTCCAGGCTGACCTGCTTCAGGCGCTGCATGAAGGGATCGGTCCTGCCGATCACGTCCCACAAGTCCTTGTTCGGCGGCGGCGCGCCGGTCTTGTTCCAGAGTTCGATCTGACCCGCGGTGTCTTGCATCATGTCCGACAACATGCGCTTGGCGAGCAGCTTGCGCTCGCTCGGGAATCGTCTTCGGAATCGCCCAACCCCAGATGTCGTTCCAGGCGAACGCCTCCTTGCGGTTCGGCCCGAGCGGGAAGTAGCCGATGCCGACCTTGCCCGCGACCTTTGACTTTGCCGGGTCGTTGAACTGCGCCCAGTACACCGAGTCGCTCACCGTGAACGCCGAGTCGCCTGCCGAGAACACGGCGTTCGCTTCGTTGCGGTCGTAGGTGGGCATGCCACGCGGGCTGATCTTGTGCGTGTTGATCGCGTCCCACCAGAACTCCGCCACCTGCTGCGTGCAGGGCTCGCCGAGCGCCGACTTCCAGCCGCCGGCGGCGAGCACCTTGTTGTCGCGCGAGCGCAGCGGCATGAAGACGTCGCAGTTGTTCGTCCACGCGCCCCAGAACCAGGTGAACCAGGTGTTGTTCATCGACATCCCGCCCACATAGCCGAACTTCACCTTGTTCTCGGCCTGCAGCTTCTTGCTTACCGTGACCATCTGCTCCCAGGTGCGCGGCAGCTCACTCTCCTTGAGCAGGTCGGTGCGGTAGAAGAACACGCCGAAGGTGTGGCCCATCGGCACCGCCGTCGGCTTGCCTTGCGCGTTGTTCCAGATGACCGGGTCCATTCCCCACTTGTCGGCGTACTTCAGGCCGGGAATGTCGTCGGTGGGCTCGAGCAGGTGCGACCAGAGCTGGCCCCAGTCGTCGTTGTGCCAGATGATGTCGAACTGGTCCGACCCCGACGTCAGCGAGGCCGTCATCTTCTCGACGTACACGCCGTACGAGTTCGGCACCTTGGTGATCTTGACGTTGTTCTTCGCGCCCCACTTTTCCATCATCGCGATCGACGCGTCCTGGATGGGGTTGGGTTGGTAGCCGATCTTAGTTCGGCTTGCTGGGCAAGCACCGGCGTGCTCGCCAGCATCAGGCCGGCGACTCCGGCAGCGGCCAGTTGGATCAATCGTTTCATCTCCACCTCTACTTGGTTTTGCTCAACAAACGCAGGAAGCCCCTGCAGGCATGGCTTGCTTGGGCTGATTTACAACTTCAAGCCGCGGATCACGTACTTCTGGCCGAACAGCGTCAACAGGAAAGCCGGCACCATCGCCAGCATCGCGGTTGCGCTCATCAAGTGCCACTCGATCCCCATTTCGTGCACGAACTGCGCCATCGCCACGGTCAGGATCGGCGTCTTCTCGCCGGTGAGGATGAGCGCGAACAAGAACTCGTTCCACGTGAACAACCAACACAGGACCGAGAGCGCCGAGATCGCCGGCAGCGCCGAGGGCAGCGCGACGCGGATGAAAGCGCCCCAGCGCGTGCAGCCGTCGATCAGCGCGGCGTGTTCCATCGAGGGGTCGATGCCGTCGAAAAAGCCCTTCATCAACCACGAGAAGAAGCAGATGTGCACGGCGACATGCGGGAACAGCAGGCCGATGTAGGTGTCGTAGATTCCGGCGCGCTGCGTCACGAAATAAAGCGGCAGGACCCAGGCGATGTAGGGCACGCAGCGGAACACGTAGATTGCGACGAACCAGCTGCTCGCGATTCCGCCCTTGAAGCGCGACAGCATGTAGCCGCTCGACACGGTGACGGCGATCGACAGCACAGTGGCCGCAGTGGCGAGCAACCCGCTGTTGAAAAACGCGCGCCGCATGCGCTCGTTGGCGAGCACTTCAAGGTAACTGCCGAGCGTGAACTCGGTTCCCTTCCAGACGTAGTACACGCCCGACTGCGGGCGCAGGGAAGTGAGCAGCAGCCAGATCACCGGGAAGGCGAAGAGCAGGCAGATGGCGGTCAGCGCGAGCGCGAAGAAGGCCTTGCGCGCGCCGGGGTGCATGCCGGCGAACATGCCCGTGTGGACCATGCTCATCGGGAAACTTCCGTGACGCGGTTCAGCAGCCGGTACAAGCTCAAACCAAAGATCAACACGATCACCGCACCGATCAGCGCCGCAGCCGAGCCGCGGCCGAAGTTGAGAAAGATGAATGCCTGCTCGTAGGCGTACAAGCTGAACAGCTCAGTCTGGCGCGCCGGCCCGCCGCCGGTGAGCGTCCAGACGATGTCGAAGGTGCGAAACGCGTCGATCGAGCGGATCACGATGCAGACGACGATCACCGGGCGCAGCATCGGCAGCGTCAGGTAGCGGAAGACACGCCACGTGCTCGTTCCGTCGATCGCCGCGGCTTCGAAAGGCTCCTTCGGCAGACTTTGCAAGCCGGCGAGCAAGAGGATCGTGAACCAGGGCGTCCAGAGCCAGACGTCAGTCAGCAGGATCACGCCGAACGCCGTCCAGCGCTGCGCGAGCCAGGGCTGGCCCTCCAGGCCCACCGCTTCGAGAACGACGTTGACGATGCCGAACTGGTCGTTGAAGATCCAGCGGATCATGATCGCTGCGATCACCGGCGCGACCATCAACGGCAGCAGCAATACCGTCTGCACGATCTTCTGCCCGCGGTAGGGGCGGTTCAGCAGCAGCGCCAGACTCAGGCCGATGACCAGCGACGCGCTGACCGAGATCGCCATGAAGCCGAACGTGTTCGGCAGGACCAGCGTGAGGAAGGTCTCGTCGGTCAGCACTGCCTTGTAATGTTCCCAGCCGACCCACGTGCCTTTCGGGTTCGTCAGCATCCAGTCGCGAAAACTCGCGTTCGCGCCGATCACGATCGGCAGCACCTGGAACAGCAGCAGGAGCAGCGCCGAGGGCGCGAGCAGCAGCAGCATGAAGCGCTCCTGCTCGCCGAACCAGCGGCGGCGGCGCACGCGCGGCGCTGCACCGCCGCTGACGCCGGCGGCGCCGCTGCGCGGTTCGCTCACGGATTCACTTTCGAGCTTCTCGATGAGCGCCGCGCTCACGCGGTGCAAGCCAGCGAAGCGGCGTCGGGCATCGCGTAACGCAGCGCCTGCAGCTCGGCGGTGAGCTGCGCGGTTTGTGCAGCGTCGAGCTCGATCAGCGGCGGGCGCAGCGTCGCCCAGCCTGCGTCACCCGACTGCCAGGCGATCGCGGCTTTCATCGCGGCGATCATCGGCAGCTTCTGGAATGCGCCTCGCGTCGCGTTCAGCGCCGCCTGGCGCGCGTCGGCGTCGGCGTCTTGCCAGTGCTTGAACAAATCGACGATGGGGCCGGGATTCACGTTGCCCGTCGCCGTGATGCAACCCGCGCCGCCGCCGCGCAACGTCGCGAGAAGGAAGGCTTCGGAGCCGGCGAAGACGTCGAAGCCCGCAGGCTGGAATTCGCGCAGCATCGCTTGCGTGTTCGACCAGTCGCCGGAACTGTCTTTCACGCCGGCAATCGCTGTCGGGTAGGCTTTCAGCAGGCGTTCGATCAACTTCAGGCTGATCCCGACCTGGGACACGGGAGGGATGTGGTACAGGTAGATGCGCAGCCGCGAATCGGCGACACCGTCGATCACGCTCGCGAAGCTGCGATACAGGCCTTCGTCGCTGACGCCCTTGTAGTAGAACGGCGGCAACATCAGCACGCCGGCGCAACCGGCAGCCACCGCGTGGCGCGTCAGCTCGATCGTGTCAGGCAGCGCGCACGCGCCGGTGCCGGGCATGAGGCGCGCGGGCGGCACGTCGGCGGCGAGCAAGCGCGTCGAGCAGGCCGCGCTTCTCGCTCACGCTCAAGCGAATTCGCTTCCGAGTTCGTGCCGAACACCGCCAGGCCCACGCCCTGGCGCAGCAACCAGTGGCAGTGCTTCGTGAAGCGCTCGCGCGACGGCGAATGGTCGGCGTTGAACGGCGTCAACACCGGCGAAAAAACGCCACGCGGCTTGGCCGGTGATGTGATGGCTTTGTTCATGGGGCAGCCTGGAAGCGAAGAGAAGGTGCGCGGGATCACGGAGACGAGCCGCGGGCGAACAGTGTGCGCGCCAAGGGGGCACATTATTGGGCTTTCCGAGAAGGAAAATGGCCTTCTCGTCTCACGCACACCAAGTGTGACGCTATGTCTGCACCGCGAGAAGCAATTCCTCGGGCATGAGCAGGATCGCGAGCGCCAGGTTCAGGGGCACACCCGCTTTGCGCATTTGCCGGGCGACATGGCCGTAGTCGCCCTCTGCGTCGGCGAGGCGCCGGCGCCACTTGCCGCGGAAGAACTCACCCGCGACCAGATCGATATGGACCGCCACATGCAGTGGGGGATCTTCACGACGCGCCTCGGTGAGGTCGACGGATCGCGGCTCGACGAGCCTCAGGTGGGCGCGTGGTGGGGCGGCGCGTGGCGGGTCGGCGTTGAACCAGGGCTGCGGATCGTCGCTGTCGATCCAGGCTTCCCATTCGTCGAAGTTCGCGGGTGGCGCCTTTCCAAGGCGGGACTCGCGGCGAACTTCGGGCAGTGCAGTCATGGTGCCGACTTGCCGGGCCTCCGGGTGCGTGATCGTTGACGACGCGGCGCGAGTATAGGTAGGCGCGAATGCCGGACAGGGCGCCATCCCCCCGGAATAGGGGGTGGCGCTGCAGCGTCGCTGCCTTGGCTATCCTGCCGCGCGGGGCAGGATCGCGCGTCAGATCGGATCCAGCGGATAGATCGGCCGGCGCACGCGCTTGAAGTCCAGCACCGCGTAGTCCGAGGTGCAGACGCCCGTGCCGGCGCACTCAACGACGGCGTTCGCGAGCTTCTTCAACCCGGCACGCCAGTGGATGCGGCTCTTCAGCATCACGAAACGTTTTGTTTCAGGCGCGATGCCCACGGCAGTGAACGCCGCCAGGTCGTGCGGCTCGACATGGCTCGAGATCACGACGATCTGTACCTTGCCGGTATCGAACACGACGCAGGGCCCCATATCGTTCAGCTCGCCGCGACCCATCGGCCCGCGATTGCGGTAGCGGCCATCGCTGATCAGGCGCACCCGGCCGGTGACGCTGCGCGGCTCGCCCTTCAACCGAATAGCCGGCATGTCGAGTTTGCCGCCGAGCGGCAACGTGACTTCGGCGCCGACGCCTGCGGCGATCAGCTGCTGCACCGCCGCCGGATCGAAGATCGCGAACGCGGCGACGTCTTCCAGGCCCGCATCGAGGATCGCGCCGAGCACCGTCATCGTGTCCATCGTTCCGCCCGACGCGCAGTTGTCGCTGTGGTCGAGCAGGATCACCGGGCCGCTGCCGGCGGGTTTGGCGGCGCCCAGGCCTTTCGCGCGCGCCATCGACGCGGGCAGTGCCTCGATGTTGTAGACGAACTTGGCGCGCTGTTCCCACGCCAGCGCGAGCAGCTCGTCGCACCAGCGCTGCGCCAGGCCCAGATCGCCGTTCGTCACGACGACGGCCGAGAGCCCTGCATACTCGATGTCGGCGTTAGGAAAGCCGACGAAGACGCTCGCGCAAAGCGCCCCCTTGGCTTCCATCTCGCGGCAACGCGCCTGGATTTCGCGGTTCGGCGAGTCGTCTGTCCCCTGGCGCATCACGTGCGGCAGCATCGGCTTGCGCCCAAACGCCATGCTTGGGCGCGCCTTGCCGGCGAGCTGGGCGAGGATGGCGCGGCCGGCGCGCTGGCCCGTCTCGTACATGTCGACATGCGGGTAGGTCTGGTAGCCGGCGATGGCGGTCGCGTGCTGCCCTATGGCATCGTAGAAGTTCGTGTGCATGTCGAAAGCCACGCCGATCGGCACGCTGGGCGCGACCGCGCGGATGCGGCGCAGCAGCTCGCCTTCGCCGTCCTCGTAGGTCTGCGTCACCATCGCGCCGTGCAGGTCGAGCAGCACGGCGTCGCAGCCTTGCGCCACCGCGTCGCAGATGCGCCCGGCGATGTGTTCGAACGCGGCGTTTTCCACCGGGCCGCTCGGCCAGGCGTTGGCGGCGATCGGGATCACGACTTCAGCTCCCGCAGCGTCCGCGAGGTCGATGAACGCGGCGAGCGCCGCGCCCGTTCCCTGGTACGCGACGCGCGCGGCGTCGCCCTCGGGGGGCTGACCGCCGCCGGTGGCGAAGCGCGACAGCGGCGTGGGCACGGGCGAGAACGTGTTCGTCTCGTGCTTCATCTGGGCAATGACGAGCTTCATCGGCGGCTTTCGTGGGAGTGACAGTGAGCGCAGGCGGCTGCGCAAGGGCGCGATTATTGTCGCGCATGGCACGGGCGGGTCGATGCGGGGTTTCCAGCGCTGCACCGCGTGCGAAGATCGTGGCGCGTCAGAGAAACCCCGAACCGGAGCACACCCCATGGCCATCAGCATCCCCTTCGACCTGGCTTACGAATTCGAAGTCAAGGCGTCCGCCGCGGACGTCTTCGCCGTTCTCTCTGACGTGCCGACGTCGGCGAGCCACTTCCCCAAGGTGGCGAAGCTCGTCGACCTGGGCGACGGCGCGTACCGATGGGAGATGGAAAAGGTGGGAACGGCGCAGGTCAACATCCAGACGATTTACGCGTCGAAGTACGTGTCCGACAAGAAGAAGGGAACCGTCGTCTGGACGCCGGTGAAAGGCGAGGGCAACGCACAGGTCGGCGGCAACTGGAAGATCACCGACAAGAAGAAGTCGACGCACCTCACGCTCAGCATCCAGGGCGAACTGACGGTGCCGCTGCCCGGGCTGATGAAGGCGATCGTCGGCCCGATCGTGCTCGGCGAAAACGAGAAGCTCGTCGAAAAGTACATCGACAACCTGATCAAGCGCTTCGGCGGCGAGGTTTGATTCAGTGAACCGCGTTCTTGCGCACACCGGGGCGCGGTACCCGATCGTCCAGGCGCCGATGGGCTGGATCGCACGCACGCAGCTCGCGTGCGCCGTGTCGCGCGCCGGTGGCCTGGGAATCATCGAGACGTCTTCCGGCGAAACCGCGAACTGCCAGCGCGAGATCGCGCAGATGGCCGCGACCGGCCTGCCGTTCGGCGTGAACCTGCCGATCCGCTTTCTGAAGGACGATGCGATGTTGCGCTTCGTCTGCGAGGCGGGGATCCGCTTCGTCACGACTTCGGCGGGCAGCCCGGCGAAGTTCATCGCGCCGCTGAAGAAGGCCGGAATCGTCGTCTACCACGCCGTGCCGACGCTCGAGACGGCGCTGAAGTGCGTCGACGCGGGCGTGGACGGCCTCGTCGTCGAAGGCGCCGAAGGGGGCGGCTTCAAGAACCCGGAAGAGGTGAGCACGCTCGTCCTGCTGCAGGCGATCCGCGAGCGTGTCGACGTTCCGCTCATCGCCGCCGGCGGGATCGTCGATGGGCGCGGCATGGCGGCGGCGTTTGCCCTGGGTGCCGAGGGCATCCAGATGGGAACGCGCTTCGTCTCGAGCAGCGAGAGCCCGGTGCATGCGAACTACAAACACGCGATCGTGAGCGCCGACGCGACCGGCACCTGGGTCCTGAACAAACGCGCGACGCCGTGCATCCGCGCGCTGAAGAGCGAGTACACGCAACCGATGCACGAGTCGGGCGTGCTCGCGCCGAACGCGTTTGCCGGCATCCAGCAGGTCTACTTCGGCGGCGACATGAACGCCGCGCCGGCGCTCGCCGGCCAATCCGCCGGGCTCATCCACGAAGTGAAGAGCGTGCAGGCGATCATCGAAGACACCGTGGCGCAGTTTTTCGCGATTACGCAGCGCCTGGGTGGCTTGGCCGCCGCGCGGCACTTCGGTTGAGCCGGTGCCGTCCAAGCGGTTCGCGCAAGGGTTGGCATGAACGCCCAGACCACCGAGATGGTCCGCATCCAGCGCCTCGGCATCCAGGGCGGCAGGCATTGCGTCGGCTTGCCGCTGATGTTGATCTGCGCGCTCCTCGCCTCGTCCGACACGAAAGCGGAGCCGGGCGACCCGGTGGAAACGGCCGTGAAGTTCTTCGAGGCCCAAAAGGCCGGGCGCTGCGACGAGGTCTGGCGCACGTATACCGCGGGTACGCAGGAGAACATCCGCGCCGAGATGCACCGCTACGAGCGCGAGCGCGATGGCGAGCCATGGCCCAGCCCGCTGGAGACGAAGTACTGCGGCAGGGTTGACACGCTGAAGCGCAGCAGCGCGCGCATCGTTCGGCAGCAAGGCGACGAGGTCGTCGTCGCTGCGGAGTTCAGCGTCAGGGTGGTCAGTAGGCAACGTTTGTTCGCGCAAACCATGGTGCGGACCGAGGAGCTCAGGCTGGTCCGCGAGGCGGGTGCGTGGCGAGTGGAACGGCCGCGCGTGCCCATCGGGCGCCCGGGCTCGCGGCTCACCGAAGTCGGGCCCGTGGACGTTTTCCATCCGGCCAGGGACAAGACGTTCCGCGACCTGGTGCACAGGCTGGAAGCCACGGCGGTGACTCGCGCCCCGCGTGAACGACTCGAATTGGCGCTCGGTGACCCGAAGTTCTGGGCGCGTGCGCTTCCCTCTGTCATCGCGGTCGAGTCCCTGGAGCGGACAGGCGAACTGGAGCGCGTGCGGCTCTCGTTCGCAGAACCGGATCGCGCTGTCACGGTCGCGGTGAATCAGCTCTGGGGCAGGACCGTCGATCCGACGACGTCAAAGACGGCGCTTCAATGGGCCGCGGAGGGCGGCAACAAGGCGCCCGTCTACTTCTTGGGCTCGTGGGAGTTGAAGCCGCACCACGACGGGACGCGCATCACGCTGCACCTTCGCATCGTCCCGAAACAATGGCCCGGCGACCTGGCCGAGGGGAGTTTTTCGGCGCAGCGCATGGCGCAGGCGGTGCTCGACCTCGAAAATGCCGCACTCAAGTAGGCGATTCCCGGACCTTCGCGATCACGCAGCGCCTGGCGAGACAACGCTGCGACGCGGCCTCGCCAATGAACCTTCATCAACCCTTTCACTCAGCCCAGACCCATGAAAACCCAGATCACCGAAATGTTCGGCATTCAGCACCCCATCATCCAGGGCGGCATGCACTTCGTCGGCTTTGCCGAACTCGCCGCAGCGGTGTCGAACGCCGGGGGACTGGGAATCATCACCGGCCTCACGCAGCGCACGCCCGAGTTGCTCGCGAACGAGATCCGCCGCTGCAGGGAGATGACCGACAAGCCGTTCGGCGTGAACCTGACGTTTCTGCCCACCGTCACGTCGCCCGACTACCCGGGCTACATCCGCGCCATCATCGACGGCGGCGTGAAGGCGGTCGAGACGGCGGGCAACAACCCGCAGAAGTGGCTACCGATGCTGCACGAAGCCGGAATCAAGGTGATCCACAAGTGCACCTCGGTGCGCCATTCGCTGAAGGCGCAATCAATAGGCTGCGACGCATTGAGCGTCGACGGTTTCGAATGCGGCGGGCACCCGGGCGAAGACGACGTGCCCAATTTCATCCTCCTGCCGCGCGCCGCCGACGAGTTGAAGATCCCGTTCGTCGCTTCCGGCGGAATGGCCGACGGACGCTCCCTCGTCGCCGCGCTCGCGCTCGGCGCGCAAGGCATGAACATGGGAACGCGCTTCATGGCGACGAAAGAAGCGCCGATCCACGAACGCGTCAAGCAGGCGATCGTCGCCGCGAGCGAACTCGATACGCGCCTCGTGATGCGGCCCTTGCGCAATACCGAGCGCGTGCTGCGCAATGGCGCGGTCGATCGCCTGCTCGAGAAAGAACGCGAGCTCGGCGCGAACCTGAAATTCGAAGACATCATCGAACAAGTCGCCGGCGTCTACCCGCGCATCATGATCGAGGGCGAGATGGACGCCGGCGCGTGGTCGTGCGGAATGGTCGCGGGGCTGATCCACGACGTGCCGACGGTCAAGGAGCTGATCGACCGCATCATGGCGCAAGCGCACGCCATCATTCACGAACGCCTGGCGGGCTTCGCCGCGGCCTGAAGGACGGACACGCCATGATGAACTACCAACGCATCGCCCTCGAGTTCGACGGGTCCGTGGCCGTGCTGCGCTTCAAGCACCCCGAGGTGCTGAACGCAGTCGGCCTGCAGATGCGCACCGAACTCATCGACGCGGTGCGCGAAGTCGCGCTACCCGCGCGCGGCGCGCGTTGCCTGCTCATCACCGGGCAGGGGCGCGCCTTCTGCTCCGGCGCGAACCTCGCCGACGACGCGCCGCGGCCGCCGGGGCGAATTCCGGGCGACGAGTTGCGAACCCAGTACCACCCGTTGCTCCTTGCGCTGCGCGACCTCGAGATGCCGATGGTCTCGGCAGTGAACGGTGCCGCGGCGGGAATCGGCATGAGCCTGGCGATCATGGCCGACATCGTCTGCGCGTCGCGCGACGCCTACTTCCTGCAGGCGTTCGCGCGCATCGGCCTGGTTCCCGACGGTGGCTCGACCTTCCTCCTGCCGCGCCTGATCGGCTGGGGCCGTGCGGCCGAGTTGTCGCTGCTCGCGGAGAAGCTGCCGGCCGAAAAGGCGCTCGAGTGGGGCCTGGTGAACCGCCTCTACGACGACCAGGCGGCGCTGCTCGACGGCGCGATGACGATCGCCAAGCAACTCGCCAACGGCCCCCGCTCGCTCGCGCTGATGCGGCGCGCGTACTGGGATTCGCCAAGCCACTCCTACGAGCAGCAGATCGATCTGGAAGCGCGCCTGCAGCGCCAGGCCGGCCAGTCCGAAGACCACCGCGAAGGTGTCGCCGCGTTCCTCGCCAAGCGGCCGGCGCAGTTCAAGGGCCGTTGAACCCGGAGTTTCTGCGGCGCGCCGGTGCCGGTCCGTCTCAGTTCACAGACCTTCAATTGCATTGGACCGACGAGTTGTAATGGCTCGCTCGCGGCCAATTGCAGCATGACCATTGATCGTCAAATTGGGCCTGCCTACAGGTGCGAACAACGTGCCGACCTGCCCTTGGAATAAGGGCGCATACTGCGCACCTTCCACGGGCGGCAAATGAGTAATCGTCGCAAACTGATCATCGCGCTTGGCGCGGGTGCGCTCGCCGCACCGTTCGGCTCCTTAGCGCAGCAGCAGGGCAAAATCTGGCGCGTCGGGTTTCTGGCCTTGCCTGGCCAGCCCGCCGACCTCGACTCCCACTATTACGCTGCATTCAAGCATGGGATGCGCGAGTTCGGCTATGTCGAGGGCAAGAACCTCATCATCGAATGGCGATGGGCCGGAGGCGAGATCAAGCGCCTTGACGCCCTCGCGGCGGAACTGGTGCAGTTGAAGCTCGATCTGATCGCCACGGCGGGAAACGACGCCGCAATCGCTGCCAAAAAGGCCACCGGCACGATTCCGATCGTGATGGGCAGCAGCGCCGACCCGGTCGACACCGGCCTGGTCGCAAGCCTGGCGCGTCCCGGGGGCAACATGACCGGGATGTCGGACATGGCTAGCGAGCTCGCACCCAAACGCCTTCAATTGCTGCTCAGCATGACTGCCACAGCAACGCGCAAGGCATCACGCGTGGCGGTTCTGGTGGCCTCTGGCAGCACCAGCAACGCCAGGGGGCTGGCCGCCGTGCAGGCTGCGGGCGCGACACTCGGCGTGAAAATCTTGCCGTTCACTGTCAGCACCCCTGGCGAAATCGAGGCGGCCTTCTCCATGATGCGCGAGCAAAAAGCCGACGCGCTGATCGTGTTGCTCAATCCGGTGTTTCAGCAGCAGCGAAGCCTGATTGCCCAATTGGCGGCGCAACACCGGCTTCCATCGATGACCGCCGACCGGCAATATCCGGAGACCGGCTCCCTGATGAGCTACGGGCCGAACCTTGCCGACAACTTCCGGCGTGCGGCACTCTACGCTGACAAGATTTTCAAGGGCCGCACGCCGGCCGAGCTGCCGGTGGAGCAACCGACCAAGTTCGAGCTGGTGATCAACGGCAAGACCGCCAAGGCGCTGGGCCTGAAGATTCCACAGGACTTGTTGATCAGTGCGGACAGAGTGATCGAATAGCTGTCGCGAATGGCCGCTATGTGGAATCCGTGACCGGCAGCTTCGGGTCGAGAGCCAACTTTCCAAACTCGCGTGTCTAATGCAACTGATCGTGACGTTCCCTCATATCAAACCCTCAGACGAAGACTTCCACCTCGCCATGCGCCGCGAGAAGCTGCAGCAGGTGTTTGCGGATCAGCATGCCGGGCTTGTCCGAGTCCATCGAGAACTCGACGCCGCGCCGGCGCGTGTCGACGAGCGCGTTCGGGTCGGTCGACTCGAGGATATCCTTGTCTTCGCGCGTGATCACATGGTCGAAGTCGATCAGCAGCTGCGCCGGGCAATCTGCTTCGGTGTCGTTGCGGAACAGCCATTGGCAGAGCTGCAGGTGCCCATCGTCGATCGGCGTGAAGCAGTTGATGATGACGTGGCGCACGCTGCTGGGGTACTCGATGTCCAGGCGGCGCGAGAACGGCAGGTAGTAGGCGTTGCGCATGCGGCGCTGCGTGATCGCCTCGATGCTGCCGCTGACGCGCTGAAACGCTGCGGGGTTCGCTCGCGCGATGATCGTCTCGGCGTAGAAACCGCCGTCGCGTTCGATGAGTTCATAGCGGCTCGGCTGCGGCTGCGCAGCGACGCCGAAAGTCGCGCGGTGCACGAAGCTGAAATGCGCGTTGTCGAAACTGTTCTCGAGCACGCGCAGCGGGCTCGTGGCCCAGGTCTCGTAGAACTGGAAGATCGTGCGCCAGCCGGGCGCGCTGAACTCGGGGACGTCGGGAATCGGTGCGATCGGCTCGTCCAGCGCGACCCAGGCGTAGCCATAACGCGCTGTGCAACGGTACGCGGGCGTGCGGTACTCGGGCGGTATCGCACGCGCCGGGTCGTATTGCGGGATGCGGATGACACGGCCCTGGGTGTCGTACGTCCAGCCGTGGTAACCGCATTCGAGCGCGCCGTCCACGCAGCGCCCCTTGCTCAGGCGTGCGGTGCGGTGGCAGCAACGATCGCGCAGCGCTGCGGGTTCGCCATCCGCCCCCAGGAAGAGCACGATGTTCTCGCCGAGCAGCGTGAACGGCAACGGCCGGCCTTCGGCCAGATGCGCGAGCGGCATCACGGCGTGCCAGAAGCGGCGGAACACGGGCTGGCGTGTGACGAGCATGAGCGATCGGCCGATCGTGTTGAGCGAACGTCGATGCGCGAGGCGGCGGCTGTGTCAACCCACCCAGGAGCGCAGCTTGCCCGGGTTCAGCAGGCCATGCGGGTCGAAGCGCTGCTTCATCGCAACCGCTGAGTCGGTCGCCATGCGCTGCGCCGCAGAGAGCGCGGCGCGGTCCATGTCGCGCAGCTTGCCGCCGTCTTCCAGGATGTAGACATGCGGGTTGTTGATCGTCGCGCCATGGTCGCGGTAGATTTGCATGATTTGCTCGAGCCGCTCTTCGGTCGTGAAGCGCACGATCTGCAAGCCGCTGCAGGTGTACGCACCGTTCGTCAGGCGAATGAACTCGACGTGCATCATGACCTCGGGCGCGAGTGCCTTCTCCAGCGCGCGCACCTGCTCGAGCGCGCGCGCCGGGTCGAAGCGGCTCTGGATGTAGGTCAGGCCCTTGTCGACCTTCAGCGCCTGCAAGGTCGTGTGGTTCCAGCAGTACTCGATCAGCGTGCGTTTCGCCGCTTTCGCTTCGGCCTGGTCCTTGCGATACGTCACCGTGCCGCCGAAGGATGCGATGAGTTCGCGCACCGCACCCTCCGACGATTCGACGATCAGCAGCAGCGCCGCGTGGCAGCCGCGCGGCAGGTGTTCGGCCAGGCTCGTGAAGTAATCCGGAATCGGCGCCGCCATGAAGGCGAGCTGCTTCTTCACGATGCCGGGCGAGTCGGCGTGCAGCAGGCGGCAGAAGTCCAGACCCGCGTCAAACGAGTCGAAGGTCGCGATCATCTCGAGCCACGGCAACGCCGGCGCGAGCGCGACTTCGAGTTCGAGCACGATGCCATGCGTGCCCCACTTGTGGTGCAGCAGCATCGCCTCGGGGCCGCGCAGTTCGACGATCTGCGGTTCGGCTTCGACCGACATGACACGCGCGCCGAGCACGCTGCCCGCCGCGGCGACCGGCCCGTAGGTCACCGAGCCCGCGCCGCCGAAACCGCCGCCGAACAGGCCGCCGAGCGTCGCGGCGCGGAACGTCGAAGGCAGCCAGCGCAGCTCCCAGCCGGACGCCTGCGCCTGGCGGTCGAACTCGGCGAGGCGGATCCCGGCCTGCGCACGCCCGATACCGCCGCGCGCCCAGCCAAATCCGTTCAGGCCACCCATGTCGAGCAGCACGCCGCCGTGCAGCGGAACGATCTGCCCGTAGTTGCCCGTTCCCGCGCCGCGCACCGTGAGCGGCACGCGCCGGGTCGCACACGCGGCGACGAGGCAGCGCAGTTCGTCCTCGCTGCGCGGGCGCACCGCGAGGTCGGCGCGCTTGTCCTGCAACTGGCGCTTCAGGACCGGGCTGAACCAGGAGTAGTCCTGCGAGAGCTGCGCCAGGCGCAGCTCGTCGGTGGTCCAGTCGAGGTCGGGCAATTCCAGTTGCAAGGCGCCGAGGGCGCTGCGGTCTGCGCGCATGCGGGTCAGTTTTGGGGCGGATTCAGCGTTCGGCGTCGGCGCATCAGGGCAAGACTTTCAGGTCACGAACGAATTCGGTGCTGTACGTCTTCGCGAGGTCGACCTTGCTCGGGTCGACGAGTTTCGCCGAGACCAGAAAGTCCCAGCTCGCCTTGGCGCGCGCGTCGGTGATGACGCCGATGCCCTGGCGCGACGCGTCGCCGCTCGTCACGATGCCCATTTCCTTGAGCTTGACGAGGCTGTACGCGAGTTGCTCGTCGGTCATGTTCGGGTTGTCCTTCTTGATGAGTGCGTTCGCCGGCACCGGGTCGTTGAAGTAACTCTTCCAGCCCTCGGCCGTGCCGCGAACGAAGGCCGCGACCGCCTTGTTGCGCTCCTTGACGGTTTTCTCCAGGCACGCGACCGTGTTCGCGTACGCCGGGAAACCGAAGTCGCTGAACATGAACGCGTTCGCCTTGCCGCCGGCGCGCTGGATGGCGAACGGTTCGCTCGTCAGGTAACCCTGCTGCACGACGCTCTTGTCGGCCATGAAGGGCTGGATGTTGAAGGTGTAGGGGCGCACCTGCGCGTCGGTGAAACCGTATTTCGCTTTCAGCCACGGCCAGAAGCCGCGGTGCGCGAGCGAGGAGATGAGGATCGTCTTGTCTTTCATGTCCTCGAAGCCTTTTACGCCTTCGTGCGCGATCAGCACCTGCGGGTCTTTCTGGAAACTCGCCGCGACGGTGACGACCGGCAGCCCGCTCTCGCGCATCTGGATCGCCTGCAAGTCGCTCGACCCCATCACGCAGTCGGCCTGGCCCGCGCCCATGATCTGGTAGATGTTGACCTGCGGCCCGCCCATGCGGATCGTCACGTCCAGGCCGAGCTTCTTGTAGATGCCCGTCGCCACCGCCTGGTAATAGCCGCCATGTTCGGCCTGCGCGTACCAGTTCGTGATGTAGGTGAAGCTCTCTTGCGCGCTGGCCTGGCCGGCAACCGCCAAGGCGAGCGCCGCGGCGCCAAAGGCGCGAGTGAGGGTGGGCAAGGGTGGGGGTCGGGTCATGGCAGTCTCCGTTCGCCGTCAAACCGGGGCAGGGTGATGATCTATGTGTTCGAGTCGCAGGCGATGATCGAGATCCGCGAAACCGTTGTCAAGGACGATTTCGCTCGATGGGCGCGAACATCACTGGGTAGTTTGCCACGCTGTCATGCCGGTTGAAGTGTTCAGCATCCAGCGCAGGAGCGCTCAACAGCCTCGGCCTCAACCTCTCCATGTATGGACAAGTGACATACAATATTCGCATCACGAACGCAGTACGCGAGAGGTGCCTCATGATCCAAAGTCAAGACCCCGTCACGATCAGCATCCGCGCCAAAGCAGGGCAGCGCGACCTGATCGACCAGGCTGCCGACCGTCTGGGCCGCAGCCGTTCGGACTTCATGCTCGAAGCCGCCTGCAGGCAGGCCGAGGACGTGCTGCTCGACCAAACCTACTTCGCGCTGGACGCGAAGCGTTTCGCCGCCTTCCAGGCCATGCTCAACAAGCCGCCGGTGCCCAGCGACCGCCTGCGCCGTACCCTCAAGGCCCGAGCGCCCTGGGACACGGCAGCAGCCACTGCAAAACCCACCGCAAAACCCAACGGCAAGCGCGTGAGGTGACGAGGCCGACGCTTTCGGCGCCGCGACCGCTGGCCGACCATCACCAACTCGCCGACTTTGACAGCGGCGAGGCCTCGCTGGACGACTGGCTGAAACGCCGCGCTGCGAAGAATCAGGCGAACGGCTCGTCTCGCACCTACGTTGTTTGCGAAGGCAAAGCCGTGATCGGCTACTACTGCCTGGCCGCCGGTGCGATCGGCCATGCCGAAGCGCCATCCACCACGAAGCGCAACCGGCCCGACCCAGTCCCGGTGCTCGTCCTGGGTCGCCTGGCCATTCACAAGGAGCACCACCAGAAGGGCATCGGCACCGCACTGTTGAACGACGCCATCCGGCGCGCGATCCAGGCCGCCGAGATCGCCGGCGTCACCGCGCTGCTGGTACACGCCATCTCGGAACAGGCCAGGCGCTTCTACCTCTCGCGCGGCTTCATCGAATCGCCCGTCAAGCCCATGACGCTGTGTCTGATGCTGGCCACGGTCGATCAAGCGCTTCGTGAGCCGTAGCCGATATTCTGGTCGCGATTGGTTCTCAGGGGGTCTGTGAGTCTCAATAGAGGCCGGCCTCTCGCGCCTCAGCGCGGCGCGCCTTCGATGTGACCGGTGTGCTGGCCCTTGCCCCAGGTCGCCTCGGCGCGCGCTGGCCAGCTCAAGGAATGCAGCTCGGTGATCGCCTGCGCCCAGCTCGTCGCGAGCGAGTCGAGGATCGCCTGGCCTTGTTCGAGGGTCGCCGGCAGTGGGTCGCCGATGATTCCGCTCGGGCCGAAATCTCGCGCCGTCCAGGCGCACGCCGGGCGGCCGTCGGGCGAGAGCAGCTTGGAGGGGAACTCGGGTGGGTAGTTGGTCACGGCGCGTTCCATGTGCACCGTGTCGGGAGCCAGCGCCATCATGATCGCGGTTTCGGCGTGGCCGGCGTGCATCGCGAGTTTTTTCTCGCGCTCGCTCATGTAGCGCCCCGCCACATGCGGCAGGCGCCAGGTGTGTTGCGGAATGACGATGTAATCGCCATGGCGCAGGCGCAGTTCGCGCGCAGCGATCTCCATCACCTGCGGCTGGCCGCCGTGGCCGTTGACGATGAGCAGGCGCCGAAAACCCGAGCGGTACACCGACTCGCCGATCTGCACCATCGTCGCGAGCAGCGTCTCGCCGTCCAGCGTGATCGTTCCCGGGAAGTGCAGGTGTTCTTCGCTCTTGCCGTACGTCACCGGTGGCAGCGCGTAGGCGCGCACCTCCTTGGGCAATCGCGCGAGCGCGTGGCCGACGACACCGGCGCAGATCACCGTGTCCACTGCACAAGGCAGGTGGGGGCCGTGCTGCTCGATGGAACCCGTCGGCAGAACGATCACGGTGTGCTCGCGGTCCGGCAGCGCCGCGATCTCGGTCCAGCTCAGGTAAGGCAGGAAGCGCTCGGGCGGGTTGTAGCCGTGGATCATCGGGTTCTCCTGGCGGGTGCGGGGCAGCGCGTCAGTTTAGGCTCGCGATCGCGCGCGCGACGAAGGTCTGCGCGTCGCGCCGCAATTGCACCAGATCCAGGCCCGGAATCGAATCGTTCTCGACGACGACCCGGCCCTGCACGAGCAGCGCGCGCAAGGTGGGCCGCCCGCCGCTCGCGACCGGGCCGATGGCAGGATCGTGCAGGCCGAAGTAACGCGGCTGGTCGAGGTCGTAGACCGCGAGGTCCGCCGCCTGGCCGACTTCGAGTGTGCCCACACCGTCCAGGCCGAGCAGGCGCGCGCCGCCTTGGGTGCCGATGTGCACGACGTCTTCGATCGTCATCGCGCTCGCCAACCCGCCTTGCTGCGTGCCGCGGCCGCTGCCTGCGCGCGGGTCGGCGCGGTGCAGCAGCCAGCAGGCGTGCGCCTCGCTCGCCATGTCCGCCGCTTCGTTCGACGCTGCGCCGTCAACGGCGAGGCCCACTGGGACGCCGAGCGCGAGCGCCTCGGGAATTCGTGCGATTCCCGAGCCGAGGCGCGCGTTGCTCTGTGGGCAATGCGCGATGCCGGTGCCGGTGTCGGCGCAGAGCCGCAGATCGGCGTCGTCCAGGTGCACCATGTGCGCGAACCAGACGTCGGGCCCGACCCAGCCGTGCTCGGCGACGAATTGCATCGGCGTGCAGCGGTGCACTTCGCGCGCCCAGCGAACGTAGTCGAAGCTCTCCGAGAGGTGGCTGTGCAGGCGGATGCCCAGCGCGCGTGCCTGGCGCGCCATCGGCTCCAGGTGCTCGGCGCGGCAACTCCAGTTCGGCGTCGTGATCGCGCTCACAACGCGCCGCATCGCGAACGGCGACGGGTCGTGAAAGCGCTGCACGTCGTTGTGTATCGCCTCGAGGAACTGCTCCAGCGACTCGGGTTGCACCTGCGGCGGCGCTTTCGCATCGGTGATCGCGCGCGCCTGCGTCTGGCCGCCGCGGCAGAGCACGAGGCGCACGCCGAGTTTCTGCGCTTCGTCGAAGACCGCGGCCGACGCGTCGAACGGCATTCCCGGCCAGTAGTGGTACTGGTGGTCTGCCACCGTCGTGCACCCCGACAGCATCAATTCGACGATGCCGATCCGCGCCGCCAGACGCAACGATTCTTCGCCGTCGAAGCAGCGTCGGTACGGCACCGGCACGGCGGCGAGCCACGGCACGAGCGGCAGGTTGATTCCGGCGGGGATGCCTTTGAGCAGGCTCTGGAACAGGTGGTGGTGCGTGTTCACCCAACCCGGGTAGACGACGCAGCCCGATGCCTCGACGACGCGCTCGCCCGGCTCCGCTGCAAGCCTGCCGATCGCCGTGATGCGCCCGCCGCGCACACGAATATCGCTGCCGCTGCTCGCGCGCATCGCCGCGCCGCGCTGGCCGGTCCAGAGGTGCGACGCGCCGCGAATCAGCAGGTCGGCGCGGGTCGCCGGCGCGTGCGCGTCAGTCATGGTGCACTTCGCTTTCGTGCCAGCTGCCGAGCGCCCAGCGCGACAGCATCGACATCAGCGCGAACAGGAACACGCCGGTGAGTGTGATCAGAACCAGCGCGGCGAACATGCGCGGAATGTTCAACTGGTAGCCGGCTTGCAGGATCTGGTACGCGAGCCCCGTTCCCGTGCCGCCGGTTCCGGCGACGAACTCGGCGACGACGGCGCCGATCAGCGCCAGCCCCGAGCTGATGCGCAGCCCGCCGAAAAAATACGGCAGCGCCGACGGAATTCGCAGCCGAAGCAGTGTCTGCACGCGCGTCGCGCGGTTCAGCTTGAAGTAGCTCATCAACCCCGGGTTCACGCTGCGCAGGCCGAGCGTCGTGTTCGCGATGATCGGGAACAGCGCCACGAGCGTCGCGCAGATGACGAGCGACGCGGTCGGGTTGCGCACCCAGATGATGATGAGCGGCGCGATCGCGACGATCGGCGTCACTTGCAGCAGCACGGCGTAAGGGAAGAGCGCGGTTTCGACGATGCGGCTTTGCACGAACGCAAAGGCGATGAGAACGCCGAGCAGCGTCGCGCAGAGGAAGGCGAAGAGCGTGATCTTCAAGGTGGTGAGCAGCGAGCCGAAGAGCAGGCCGGCATCGGCGACCATCACGACCGCGACGCGCCACGGGCTCGGCACGAGGAAGGGCTGGATGTCGAATCCGACGACGAGCGCCTGCCAGAGAACGAGCAGGACGATCGCGACGAGCGCAGGCCAGATCACGCGCTGCGCGTCGGGGCGGCGATGCCAGGGTTGGCGCGGCGCGGCGTGCACGGTCCCGGGAGCGGATGCGGGAGCGGTGGCGGCGGAAGTGGACGTCGAGTTCACGGTGCGGTGCGGGGGCGAGGCCGGTGTGGGCGTTGCAGCGGGCGTCGGGGGAATCGGGTGTGGGAAATTCAAGAACCGGCGAGTTCGGGGTCGGGCGATTCGGCGCTCGCGCGCTGCAGGCTGTCCTGCAGACGCTTCGCATAACCGGCAAACGCCGTGGACACGCGAAACGACGCGTCGCGCGGGTAGGGCTCGTCGATCCGAAGTTCGTCGACGATTCGCCCGGGCCGCGCGCCCATCACGATCACGCGTGTCGACAGGTACACCGCCTCGTAGATCGAATGCGTGACGAAGACGACGGTGAGCGAATTCGCGCGCCACAGGTCGAGCAGTTCGCCGTCGAGGCGATGACGCGAGATCTCGTCAAGCGCGCCGAAGGGTTCGTCCATGAGCAGCAGCGTCGGCCGCGTCACGAGGCCGCGCGCGATCGAGACGCGCATCTGCATTCCGCCCGACAGCTCGCGCG
This sequence comes from uncultured beta proteobacterium, assembly GCA_963775015.1. Lineage (GTDB taxonomy): Bacteria > Pseudomonadota > Gammaproteobacteria > Burkholderiales > Burkholderiaceae_C > JAEMQF01. The sequence goes on from CAVZHI010000009.1 coordinate 44,644, forward strand.
GCAACGCGGCGCCGAAGCGGGTGAGGCCGACCATGTTCAGCACCTGCGCAACGCGCGAATCGGCCTGCTCGCGCGGCACGCCGGCCAGGTCGAGCGGCAGGCGCACGTTGCGCATCACGCTCGCCCAGGGCATGAGCGTCGGATCCTGGAACACGAAGCTCAGGCGATGCCCCGACGCCTCGACCGCAGCGACCGGTTGGCCCCAGAGCAGAATGCGGCCGCGGCTTGGCGCGAGCAGCCCGGCGACCATCTTCAGCAGCGTGCTCTTGCCGCAACCCGACGGGCCGAGCAGCGTCACGAATTCGCCTTCGGCGACGTTCAAGTGCACCGGCTGCAGCGCGTGCGTGCCGTTCGGATACGTCTTGTCGACGCCGGCGATCTCGATCGCGGGCACCGCCGCTGCCGCTGTTGCCACGGGCGCTTGCATCAGGGCATCACTCTCAGGTTCTGCACGAACTCGGTCGTGTAGGTCTTCTTCAGGTCCACCTTCGCCGGGTCGATGAGCTTCATCGCGACCATCATCTCGTACGTTTTCTGCATTCGCGCGTCGGTGACGATGCCGACTCCGAGGCGCGCCGCGTCGCCGCCGAGCACCATGCCGGTCTGGTTCAGCAGCTTGATGCCGTTGGCGAGCAGGTCGTCGCTCATGTTCGGGTTGTCGCGTTTGATGAGCGCGTTTGCCGCCGACGGGTCGCCGCGCAGGTAGTTCTTCCAGCCGAGCATTGTCGCCTTGACGAACGAAGCGACCGCCTTCGGCCGCTCCCTCACGGTCTTTTCCATGCACACGATCGTCGTCGAATAAGGCGTCCAACCATGGTCGGAGAGCAGCAGCACGGTCGGTTTGAAACCGGCCTGCTTTTCGATCGCGTACGGCTCGCTCGACAGGTAGCCTTGCTGCACGACGTTCTTGTCCGCAACAAAAGGCTGGATGTTGAAGGTGTAGGGCCGCACCTGCGCGTCGCTGAGGCCGAAGGTGCTGCGCAGCCACGGCCAGTAGTTGCTGTTCGCGTCGGCCGAGATGAGGATCGTCTTGCCCTTCAGGTCCTCCATCTTCTTCACCACCTCGGGGTGGCCGATCATGACCTGCGGGTCTTTCTGGAACGCCGCGGCGACGGTCACGGCGTTCACGCCCTGCTCGCGCGCTTTCATCGTCTGCACGTCGTAGCCCATGAAGCAATCGGCCTGGCCGGCGGCGAGCAGCTGCATGCCGTTCACTTGCGGCCCGCCCATGCGCAGCGTCACGTCCAGACCTTCCTGCTTGTACAGGCCTTGCGCGAGCGCCTGGTAGAAGCCGCCATGTTCGGCCTGCGCGTACCAGTTCGTCAGGTAGGTGAACTTCTCCTGTGCGTGCGCGCCCGTCGCGCAAGTCAAGGCGAGGACAGAACCGGCGAGCAATCGAATCGTGCGCATGAGGGTTCCTCGACATGAGTGGAACGGATGGCGGCTGTCGCGTGCAAGGAATGTGCCACGCAGCCCCTACTTCGGCAACGGCACATACGCGGTCGCCTCGACCTCGATCAGGATCTGCGCCGTGGGCAGCATCGCGCTCACTTCGACGACCGTCGACGCCGGCGGCTCGCCGCTGAAGAACAGTTTGCGCACGCGCGCGTAGTACGGGAAGTGATCCAGGTTGCGAAAGTACTGCACCAGTTTGAACACGTCTTCCATGCGCCCGCCCGCCGCCTGCACCGTGCTGCGGATGCGGTCGAGAACGTACCAGCTCTGCGCGAGGATCGGGCCTTCCTTGATGTCGGTCGAGAACTCGCCGGTTTCGCCGAGCAGCGTGCGCGCGTCAGGCGGGATGTCGGCGTAGCCGTTGACGATTGTTGCGGTGGCGGGGTCCACGGCGATCACGCCGGAGAGGAACACCAGGTCGCCGGCGCGGCGCCACGCGGCGTAGCGCGCGAGCGGCTGCGCGATCGGTGCAGCGCCGGGCGCCGGGCTCGAAGCGGGATGGGTCACGGGGCAGTCTCCTTGGCTGGAATGTGCAGCGTCGTCGCCGACTGTCGCCGGCCTACAACTGGCCGCCGGGGATTCCGAGAACACGCTCGTCCCAGGCGCGCATCTTGCCCGGGTTCATCAGGCCCTGCGGGTCGGTGTGGCGCTTGAAGGCGAGCTGTGTTTCGTCGACCTGTTTCATTCCGCCGTCTTCGAGCACCCAGGTGTGCGGGTCGAAGATCCAGCAGCCGTCGCTCTCGAAACTGCGTTTCAGCGCGTCGAGCTGCGCCGCGTCGAAGTAGATCACGAGCGGCAGCGCCAACCCGACGAGTGCGCCGCCGCTGCGGCTGAACTCATGGTGCATCAAGACCTCGTCGCCGAAACGTTGCATCTGCCGCGCGACGAGCTTGGGGTCGAGAGGCGCCGGATACGCGACCTGCAGGTAAGTGACGCCGCGGTCCGACTTCAGCGCTTCGAGCGTCGTGTGGTTGTACGCGCATTCGGTCGCCGACGGCAGACCTGCGGCGATGAGCTCATCCTCGCTGCCGCGAACGACGATGCGCCCGCCCATCGCGCGCACGAGCGCCTCATAGCGCGGCAGCGTCGCCGGCGAGACCTGGGCAAACATCGCGTCGGCGTCTTCGAGGCGGTTGCGCAGGCCGGCGTAATAGGGCGTGATGCGGCGCTCGACGGCGGTGAGCTGGAACACGTCGACCTCGCGCTCGTGCAACGCCGGCGCGAACGACAGGGCGCCTGCCGCGAGGCCGAAGCGCAGCACGGCGTCGTAGGCGTCGAACAGCGCGATCGTGTGCTGCCAGTCCACCGCCGGCGTGAGCGCGACGTCGACCTCGACCACGATGCCGTTGCTGCCGTACGCGTGGTGCACTTTCTGGATGTCTGCGCCTTCGAGGTCGAGGGTTCGCGGCGGGTCTTCGAGCGTCACGACGCGCAGGCGCCGCACGTTACCCGGGTCGGCGAGAATGCCGTGGCGCATCGAGCCGATTCCCGAATGACCGCCGGCGATGAAGCCGCCGAGGGTCGCGATGCGCTCGGTCGACGGGTAGATGCAGAGTTGCTGGCCGCCTGCGCGAGCGGCGCGGTTCAGGTCGTGAATCAGCACGCCGGCCTGCACGCTCGCCCAGCCCGGCTCGATTCGCAACACCTGGTTCAGCGCCGTGATGTCGAGGATCACGCCACCGTGCAACGGCACGCACTGCCCGTAGTTGCCCGTGCCGCCGCCGCGCACCGTGAGCGGTGCGCGGTGTTTCGCGCATGCCGCGGCAATCCGCTGCACTTCGGCGACGCTGCGCGGCCGCACCACGAGGTCGGGAACGCGCCCTTGCAGGCGTTCTGCCAGCACCGGGCTGTACCAGTGGTAATCGGCAGCGGCGCGCGCGCACGCCGCGGCGTCGCTCTCGACGTCCAGGCCGGCGAACGCGGCGTGCAACGCCCGCGTGTCGAAGCGGTCACCCGGCCGGAAAGGGCTGTCCATGGGGTGTGACTGTGCCAGCAAAGTCGCCGCGCGAGGCTCGGTGTCGTCCCCTGCCACGAATTCCCCGATTGACGGCGTTTCCCCGCGGCGTCCATACTTTGTCTGGCACAAGAGGGGAGAGGCGCATGGACCTGACCACGCTCACGATCAGCGAAGCCGCTGCGGCGTTGCAGCGCGGCGAGTTCACTGCGCTGGCGTACGCCGACGCCCTTTTGGCGCGGCAGGCGCAGTGCGCTGCGCTGAACGCGTTCATCCACCTGGATGCGAACCAGGTGCGCGGCGCAGCGCAGGTGATCGACGCGCAGCGTGCGCGTGGCGCAAACCCGGGTCCGCTGCACGGCGTTCCGCTGGCGCTGAAAGACAACATCGACACCGCAGGCGTCGCGACGACCGCAGGCACGCCGGCGCTGCGCTCGAACCGGCCGCTGCGCAACGCGAGCATCGTGCAAAAGCTCATCGACGCCGGCGCGATCGTGTTCGGCAAAGCCAACCTTCACGAACTGGCCTACGGCATCACGAACCACAACGCGGCGTTCGGCGCGGCGCGCAACCCGTACGACCGAACGCGCATTCCGGGCGGCTCCAGCGGCGGTGTCGGCGTCGCGGTGGGGGCTCGAATCGTTCCCGGCGGAATCGGCTCCGACACCGGCGGCTCGGTGCGAATCCCCGCCGCGCTGTGCGGCATCGTCGGTTTTCGGCCGACGACGCTGCGCTGGTCGCAGGCCGGCATCGTGCCGATCTCGCACACACGCGACACCGCGGGCCCGATGACGCGATGTGTCGCCGACTGCGCGCTGCTCGATCAGGTGATCACCGGCAGCGCGATGCTTCCCGCAGCGAAGCTGAAAGGCCTGCGCCTGGGCGTGCCGCGTGGCCATTTCTGGGAAGGGCTCGACGCCGAAGTCGCCAAGCTGATGGAGGGCGTGCTGAGCACGCTCAAGAGCGAAGGCGTGGTGCTGATCGAGGCCGACATTCCCGACGCCGCGCGCCTGGACAACGCAGCGGGATTTCCGATCGCGCTTTTTGAAACCATCGTCGACCTCGACGCCTACCTCGCCGCACACGGCTCGGAGTTGCGTTACGCCGACGTCGTGGCGCAAGTCGCGAGCCCCGACGTGAAAGGCATTCTGCAAAGCCTGCTGGGCGTTGGCGCGATTCCCGAGGCCGCGTACCGCGTCGCGATGGAAGTGCAGCGCCCGGCGCTGCAGGCCGCATACCGCCAATATTTCAACCGCCACGACGTCGCCGCTGTGCTGTTCCCGACGACACCGCTGCCGGCAGCTCGCATCGGCGAAGACGAAACGGTGCAGCTGAACGGCGTGCCGGTGCCGACCTTCCCGACCTTCATCCGAAACTGCAGCCCGGGATCCGTCGCCGGAATTCCCGGCATCAGCGTTCCCGCGGCGCTGACGAAAGCGGGGCTGCCGCTGGGCATCGAACTCGACGGCCCCGCCGGCAGCGATCCGAATCTGCTCGCGATCGCGCAGGTGGTCGAAGCCGTATTGCCGAAGCTGCCGGCGCCGAAGCTGTGACAAGCCGACCCATGCCCTCCCGGTCATCCCGGCGAAAGCCGGGATCCACGCTGTGCAGGTGCGAATCTTCAAGCGATGGACCCCGGCGTCCGCCGGGGTGACGGTTCAGTGCAGTGGACCCCGGCGTTCGCCGGGGTGACGGAGTAGCGTGAGCGATTCAATCGACAAACCCAACGAGGAGACAACGACCATGACCCACCCCTTCATCCCGGCGCGCCGGCGCCTCATTTCGGCAGCCGCAGGCAGCGCGGTACTCGGCACGGGATTCATCCAGCCCGCGTTCGCTCAAGCAAAGGAATTCAAGATCGGCCTCTTCATTGCGCTGAGCGGCCCGGCGTCGTTGTTCGGGCCGACGCAGCGCGCGTGCGCCGACTGGGCGGCCGAGCTCGTCAACAAGGGCGGCGGCATCATGGGCCGCCAGATCAAGCTGCTGCACACCGACGCCGGCGGCCCGCCGGCCGAAACGGCGAAGTCGGCGGTGCGCCTCATGCTCGAGGACAAAGTCGACCTCTTCATCGGCTCGCACGACAGCGCGACGCGCGAAGCGAATATCGCCACCATCAAAGGCAAGGTGCCCTACGTCTATTCGCCGGTGTACGAAGGCGGAGAGTGCTCGCCGAACGTCTATTGCCTGGGCGAAACGCCGCCGCAGCAGGCGCAGCCCGCGGTCGAGTTCCTCGCCAAGGAGCGCAAGGCGAAGACGTTCTATTTGATCGGCGACGACTACGTCTGGCCGCGCAAGTCGAACGAGCAGGTGAAGAAATACGTCGCGCAGAACGGCGGAAAAATCGTCGGCGAAGAGTACGTTCCGTTCGGCGCGCCGAACAAGTTCGAAGAGGCGGTGACGCGAATCAAGGCGGCCAAGCCCGACGCCGTGGTGAGCACGCTCGTCGGCGCCGACAACGTCAACTTCAACCGAACGTTTGCCGGTTTCGGCCTGGACAAGACCATCGTTCGCATCGCGCTGCTGCTGGAAGAGAACACGCTGATGGGGATCGGCGCCGAGAACAGCGCGAACCTGTATTCGTGCATGGGTTACTACGCGAACAACACGGCCGACGCGCCGAAGAAGTTCAAGGCCGACTACCTCAGGCGCTACGGCGACAAGGCGCCGCAGCTCAGCACCATCGGCGTCGATTGTTTTGCCGCGATGAACCTGGCAAAAGCGCTCGTGGAGAAGGCCGGCGGCACCGACATGAAGAAGATGATGGCCGCCTCCGAAGGGCTGGCGTTCGACGCGCCGTCGGGCCGCGCCACGATGCGCGGCAGGCAGGTCGACAAGGACATGTACCTCGCCACCTGTAAGGGCACCGAGTTCGAAGTCATCAAGACGATCAAGGCGGTGAAGAGCGGAACGGCGTGCAAGACCTGAGGCCAGTTGTCATCCCGGCGCAAGCCGGGATCCACCGCCATCGCGTCAGCCCTGCGTTTGCCGGGCACTCGGCGCGGCAGCGGGCAGTGGGCCCCGGTGTGCGCCGGGGTGACGGCGCGATTCCCGCGTAAGGACCGGCGCATGGAACCTGTGCTCGTCGCGCAGGGCCTGAACGCGCTCTTTGCGGTCGCGCTGCTCGGTATCGTTGCGCTCGGCCTGGGCGTCGTGCTCGGGCTGCTCGGCGTGCTGAACCTCGCGCATGGCGAACTTGTGATGGTCGGCGCGTACTGCGCCTGGGTCGTGCAGGCGAATGGCCTGCCCTTCATCGCCGCACTGCCGCTCGCGCTCGTGGTGTGCGGCGTGCTGGGCTACGCGGTCGAGCGCTGGCTCGTGAGTCCGCTTTATCAGCGCCCGTTCGATACGCTCGTCGTCACCTGGGGCCTGAGCCTGCTCATCCGCAAATGCGCCGAAGCGCTGTTCGGTCTGGGCTACAAGAGCCTGAACGAACCCTTGAGCGGAACCGTCGACGTGCTCGGCGCGACGTACCCGCGCTACCGGCTGCTGCTCATCGTCGTGAGCCTCGCCGTGCTCGGCGGACTGGTTCTCTGGTACGGCCGCAGCCGAACCGGAACACGCATCAAGGCGATGGTCGACAACCCCGATCTGGCGCGTGCGCTGGGCATCCCGGTGCGTCGCTTCGCTTCCGCAACGTTCGTCGTCGGAACGTGTCTCGCGGGCCTGGCCGGCGTGATGATCGCGCCGCTGATTCCGGTGCAGCCCTTCATGGGGCTGGACTACATCCTGATGTCGTTCTTCGCCCTCGTCGTCGGCGGCCTCGGCAGCGTCGGCGGCTTGCTCACCGGCTCTGCCGTGATCGGCGGAACGAACTCGATCGTCTCGGCGCTCAGCGACAGCACCGGCGGCTATTTCTGCGTGCTCGCGATCGCGATCCTGTTCCTCTGGCTGCGGCCGCGCGGAATCCATGCGCGGCGCTGAAGGAACAACGCTGCGTCGCAACGGCAGCATTGCGCTGGCACTCGCCGCGTTGCTGCTCTTGCCGCTCATCGCGGGCGACTTCTGGGCCTATCAGATGGGCCTGCTTTACCTCTACGCGATCGCTGCGCTGAGCGTGGGGCTGTGCTGGGGCCGCGCCGGATTCCTGCCGCTTGGGCAAGGCCTCTTCTTCGGCCTCGCGGCGTACCTGTCGGGAATCGCGCTCATCGAGTTCGACCAGTCGTGGTGGCTGCTGCTGCTGATTCCGCTCGCGGCCATCGTGCCCGGGATGCTCGCGTTCCTCATCGGCTCGCTCGTATTCCGGCGCCGCGGCGAGAGCGGGCCCTATTTTTCGATGATCACGCTCGCGCTCGCGCTGCTCGCGAGCCAGGTCGCGAACAACTGGGAGTCGGTGACGGGCGGGTTCAACGGCTTGAAAGGAATCCCGGGGTTGCCGGGGCTGGACAGCTACACCGCCGCCTACTACGTCGCCGCGACGGCGCTCGTGCTGGTTTGCAGCGCAGTCGCCTGGTTCTACCACGCGCCGCTGGGCGTGCTCTGGGCGGCGCTCGCGCACAACGAGCGCCGGATCGTGCTGTTCGGCTTCGACACGAACCGGCTCAAGGCGGTAGCGTTCGGCGTGAGCGGCCTGCTCGCCGGAATCGGCGGCGCGCTTTACGCGCCGCAGCAGGGCCTCGTGACGCCGCAACTCTGCGGCTTCGTTCTCTCAGCGGACCTCGTGATCTGGGCCGCGGTGGGCGGGCGCGGCAAGTTGCTCGGGCCGGTGCTCGGCGCGCTGCTCATCGGCGCGCTCACGAGCGCAATGCGCGACAGTTTTCGTTTCTGGGAAATCGCGATCGCCGTGGTTTTCATTCTCGTCGTTCTGCTCGCGCCGCAAGGGTTGATCGGCATTTTTGCGCGCTTCGAGCGCTGGCTGAACGCGAACCGCGCGCGCGGCGCGCCGATCCCCGCGCCGGCGCGCGCCGCGTCTGCGGGCGCCGCAACGCTGTTGATCGAGAACGTCGACGTGAAGCTCGGCGAAGTGTTGATTCTTGACAAGCTCTCGCTCGCGATCGACAAGCCGGGCATCTATTGCGTCATCGGCCCGAACGGCGCTGGCAAGACGTCGACGTTCAACCTGCTCACCGCAGAACTGCCGGCGCAATCCGGGCGCGTGCTGTTCGACGGCCGGGCGATCGACACGCTGCAGACGCACCGCATCGTGGGTCTCGGAATCGGCCGCAAGCTGCAAATCCCTTCCGTCTTTGCGCACCTGACGATCGCCGACAACCTCGCGATCGCACTCTGGAGCGGCCGTGCCACGGCGCTGCAACTGCTGCGCCCGATGCTGCGGCGCTGGAACAGCGCGCTGCTCGAGGCGCTGCGGGAACGCTACGCATTTCTCGGCGACGTGCAACGCACCGCGTCCGAACTCTCGCACGGCGAACGCCAGATCCTCGAGTTGGCGCTCGCCTTGCTGGGCGAGCCGCGGCTGTTGTTGCTCGACGAGCCGTGCGCCGGGCTGTCGCCGCAGGAGACGGCGCAAGTCATCGACGTGATCCGCTGGGCGAGCCAGCGACGTGGCGCAACGGTGATCGTGATCGAACACGACATGAGCCTGGTGCGCTCGATCGCCGACCATGTGTTCGTGCTGCACAACGGCCGCCTGCTCGCGCAGGGCAGCGTCGTCGACATCCAGGGCAACGCCGCGGTGAAGGCGATTTACGTCGGGTCGGAAAAATGAGCAACGTCGCCTCTCGCGCAGCTGATGAGAACGCGGCGCCGCCACGCCTCGTGTTCGAGCAAATCGTCGGCGGTTACGGCGAGCTCGACGTGGTGCGCGGCGTGAGCGGCGCGGTCGCGGCCGGGCAGGCGCTTTGCATCATCGGCAGGAACGGCGTCGGCAAGAGCACCATGTTGAAACTGCTGTTCGGCCTGTTGCCCTTGCGCAGCGGCAGCGTCAAGCTCGCCGGCGAGGCGATCGAACACCTCGAAGCCGCGCAGCGCCGCACCCGGGGCTTGAGCTACTGCCCGCAGGAACGCCCGGTGTTCGACGACCTGAGCGTGCGCGACAACCTCACTTTGATGCGCGCCGATCGATCTCTCGACGTCTTCGAGTCGCTCTTTGCGCGCTTTCCGATCCTCGCCAAACGCCTGAACCAGCACGCCGGCACCTTGTCGGGCGGCGAAAAGAAGATTCTCTCGTTCGCGCGCGGCGTCTCCGAAGCGCAGCCCGTGTTGCTGCTGGATGAGCCGAGCGAAGGCGTGCAGTGGGAGAACATCGAACACATGGTGGCGGTTCTCGATGCCGCCAAGGGCGGGGGCCTGTCGCTCATCGTCGTCGAGCAGAACCTCGCCTTCGCCGAACTGATCGCCGACCACTACCTCGTCATCGAACAGGGCCGCGTCGTGCTGCAGGGTCGGCGCGGCGAGATCCGGCGCGAGCAGCTGCTTGCGCATTTGCACGTCTGACCCGAGCGCTGCTGCGAGCGCGCGGTGCCTGCGGGTTCAGTGCTTACGCCGGTACTGCGAAGGCGTGCAACCGCGGTGCAAATGGAAGATGGCCGAGAAATGCGCTGCGCTGGAAAAGCCGCAGCGATGCGCAATTGTCGAGACCTGATCGGAACCGTTGGCGAGCAGCGCGCAGGCGCGGTCCAGGCGCTGCTCGAGCACATACTGGTGCGGCGTCGCGCCGGTCGCCTTGTGGAACGAGCGCAGAAAATGGCCGATCGACATCGAAGCGATTTGGGCCAGGCATTCAAGGCGGATGTCGCCGCCCAGATTCGCATTCACGAAGGCCTCGATGCGGCGCAGGATGAACGGGCGCAGCGCGGTGACGTGGGAGATCGGGTCCGACGCCGCACCTTGCGGCGCGCTCGACGCCGGCTGCCACAGCAGCGGCGCGAGGTGGTCGATCAACAGGCGGCCGGTCTCGTCGAGAAAACGCGACGCTTCGATGCGCGCGTCGTCGACGCACGCGTCGAGTTCGGCGATCATGAGGCGGAAGTAGCTCTCGATCCACGCGTCGCGCAGCTGCGTCGGCCAGGCGGTGGGCGGCGCGCCCTGCGCAGCCGGGTTCGGCAGCGGCATCGCCGCTGCGGCGATGTACAAGTGCACGTGCACCGATTCGCCGGCGGCGTCCAGCGACCACTGCACCGGCCGGCGCGCCGGCAGGAACGCGACCGAGCCGAGCCGCTGTTGCAGCCGGGTTGGAACACCGTCGACGATCACCGTGACCTCGGCGCGACCCAGGGCGCAGTAAGACAGAACATGATCGTCCAGGCACATGGGCTCGCGCAGGTGCACGCGGCTGCGGCGCCAGCGCGCGGCGATCAGGCCCGGGACGTTGTGCGACGCGACGATCACGTCCGGCGATTTGCCACTGCTTTGGGCGATGACCGCGCCGGCCGATGTGGCCGGCATGGTGGCGACGTCGAGTCGTTGCATGCACGTGTGCCTCGTGCGCCCGTCGGTTCGTGGCGACGACTGCAAAGCGCGATCCAACTCTAGCAATTCCAGCGTCGCCGGACATCGCGAAAACACCTAAGTTCGGTGCTCAAGAACCCTGGTCGCCGTCGGCGCGCTGCGGCCGAGGCCCACAATCGCTCCGACTCTCCCACCAAGGAAAACCGTCATGAAAACAATCGCCGCGGTCGCCTGGAAAGCCGGCGCTCCGCTGACGATCGAGACCGTTGATCTCGCCGGGCCCAAGGCCGGCGAAGTGCTCGTTGAAATCAAGGCGACGGGCATCTGCCACACCGACGCGTACACCTTGTCGGGCGCGGACTCGGAAGGCGTGTTTCCTTCGATTCTGGGCCACGAGGGTGCGGGCGTTGTCCTGGAGGTCGGCGCCGGCGTCACGTCGCTGCGTCCGGGCGACCATGTGATCCCGCTCTACACGCCCGAGTGCCGGCAGTGCAAGAGTTGCCTGTCGCGCAAGACGAATCTGTGCACGGCGATCCGCGCGACGCAGGGCAAGGGACTCATGCCCGACTCGACGAGCCGTTTCTCGATCGATGGCAAACCGCTGTTCCATTACATGGGAACGTCGACATTCTCGAATCACATCGTCGTTCCCGAAATCGCGCTTCGCGAAAATCCGCGACGACGCGCCTTTCGACAAGGTCTGCTACATCGGCTGCGGCGTGACCACGGGAATCGGCGCCGTGCTTTTCACCGCCAAGGTCGAGGCCGGCGCGAACGTCGTCGTGTTTGGCCTCGGCGGCATCGGCCTGAACGTGATCCAGGGCGCGCGCATGGTCGGCGCCGACAAGATCATCGGCGTCGACCTGAACCCGAAGCGCGAAGCGATGGCGCGCCAAATTCGGCATGACGCACTTCATCAACCCGAAGAGACTGACAACCTCGTCGACTCAATCGTGCAACTCACCGGCGGCGGCGCCGACTACAGCTTCGAGTGCATCGGCAATACCACGACGATGCGCCAGGCGCTCGAATGCTGCCACCGCGGCTGGGGCAAGAGCGTGATCATCGGCGTCGCCGAATCGGGCAAGGAGATCAGCACGCGGCCGTTCCAGCTCGTCACCGGGCGCACCTGGATGGGTACGGCATTCGGCGGCGCGCGCGGCCGCACCGACGTACCGAAAATCGTCGACTGGTACATGGACGGCAAGATCAACATCGACGACCTGATCACGCACACGCTGCCGCTCACCCGCATCAACGAAGGGTTCGAGCTGATGCAGCGTGGCGAGTCGATCCGCTCGGTCGTGCTGTTCTGATCCGGCGGTGGCGCGGCCTCAGTCTTGCCGGCCGTGCCCTCGCAGAGCTTGGGTCGTTCGCCAGGCACGAAGGCTGCTCAGGAGCCTTCGTGTCCGGGCTCACCCCCAGGCGCCTTGTGCCTCTTCCCAGCCGATCACCGCGATCGGCGATCCATCGGGCTTGATGAACGTGAGCGGCCCGAGGAAGGTCATGTAGAACTCGCTGTCGATCGGGAAGAAGGTCTTGTCGTGGCGCGCGCCGGAAGATTCGAAACCGTACCCTGGGGCGATTGCCGTGTCGCCGCCAGCGGCCTTGCCGCCGCGCACGTCCATCTTGCCTTTGGTCAGGAAATATTCGCCCGGGCCGGCGTGGATGTGCGGGGCGAACGACGAGTTCGCGGGGCAGTCGAAGATCGCCGTCCAGGCGCCATGGCCGGGCGAGACGTGAAGCAGTTTCCAGCGGATGCCGCCGGCCGAGAACGCGTCCGGAAACGGTTTCCACTTCACGGCCTCGATTTGCACGTACTCTTCATTGGACTTGGGCTTCATGCTCTCTCCGCGCGTATGGCCGCCGCGTTGAGGCGGGCCGGAAGGGTTTAGGAACGGCGCGCGCGGACTGCAACAACGCGTCGCTTACGTCCGGCACGCTGCGCATGATAGGCCGGAATCAGTCGTCGTCGTTGTCGTGTCCTGCGCTCGGAATGCCAGCCGCGAACCAGCGGGCGTGGGGGTGGGATCGATGCTCGGCGGCGTGGGGGCGACGGAATTGCGAGATCGAGCAGGATCGGGCGAAGATGCAGGATTGGGGGGTACGACCGTCTGCGTCGCAGAGGGCGGCTTCAAGGCGCGTTGATCGAAAAGCTTCCGAATTCATCAAGCGGCACCGCCACCGAATGCCATGCCGGAGAGGTGGCCACGGGCGGACCCGCCGTCGCGGAACAGATGAGCGTTGCCTGGATGTTTCTCGGGATCCCGGGTCGCCCGATGTTGGAGCCGCCACCCAGGATCAACCCTTAGCCTTTGGCGCGCAGCACGCCGTGAACGTCGACGCTGGCACGGAGACTCTGCGCAGTTCCCACGGTCTGCCGCCCGGAGCGATGCCGACCACGTCGTTCGGCACGTTCGTTCCCACGGCCAACGGCTGCGATCCGACGGCGCCGCTGAATCGAACACTTCTCGATTCGTCGTGGGCGCCTGCGCCGCCCGAGCAAAGCAAGCCAGCAGCCACAGCGCACGCGCCGAGGTAGGTGTGTTTCATGTGATTCTCCGATGCGTTGAAATGACGAGCCACGCGCTGTGTCGTGCCCTTTGGAGCCAGTGGGCACCGCACGCGCGGCGCTCGCGCGCGTTTGCACCAATCGCCCGCGAGTCGCACTGTGTGCACGCTTGCGTGGCCTGACTTATTCCGATTGCCATCTCGCAATGGGCCCCGGGCAAACCCGTGCTGGCCGTCGGCTGATGAACCTGAAGCTCTGCGTACGGCGCGGCACGCCAAGCGGGGTCCCTCGTGTAACAAGCGCCTAGGCGAAAACACCGCCTGGCCCCAGGGATCGGCCGTCCGCACATTCGTTCGGCACCGAGCAGACCGCTCGAATCCAGGAGACACACCTTGGCTCATATCCCACGTTGGTCGCGCATCGCCTCAGGCGTTGCGCTGTCGATACCCCTTGCCGCCGCGGCCGCAGGCGTGAGCGTGAGATTCGATCCGGGCGGCATTGACACCATGCCCTTTCCGAGCGACCGGTTCACGGTGCGCGACTGGACGCAGAACACGTTCCGTCGCGTCAACCTGCCCAAGCCCGACTGTGCGGTCAAGAAGGCCGAGTGCGAAGACATCGACGTCATCAATGAGCTCGACGGCTTCTCGACGCAACCGCGCATCACGATTCCATTCACGGGCGAAATCAACCCCGCTTCGGTCAACAGCGAAACGTGTACCTCGTCAACCAGGGCGATCCGTTCAGCCTGCATGGTTCCGCCAACGTGTCGGCATCAATCAGGTGTTGTGGGATCCCGGCGACGTTAAGACGCTCGTCGTCCAGCCCGACCGGCTGCTGCGCCAACATTCGCGCTACCTGTTGGTCGTGACGAATGGCGTTCGCGATGCCAATGGCAAACGCATTCAAGGCGGGCGCTTCGGCCGTGGCGAACATGAGCGCAGCAGTGACGAGTACGACCGCGACATGCGCGACGGACTTCGCAGTGGGCACCGAGGCCGCTTCGGCGTCGCCGCCGCGAGTGTGTTCACGACCCAAAGCATTACCGCTGACCTTGCCAAGGTGGTGCGCCAACTCAGGCATTCGACGCCCGGACCGGTGAATTTCACCATTGGCAACGTCGCAGGCGCCCCTGTGCGTGCGTTGTTCGATACAGCCGACGTGGCAGGGATTCAGTTTCACCCGCAAACGGGCGTGGCGCCGGCTTTCTCGGACAGCTTCGTGCCGACGCCTGCGCTCGGCGTTGCGCCAGGCGCGGTCGCAAGAATTGCCTACGGCAAGTTCACGTCGCCAGACTATGAAAACGAACGGCAAGTTCATCCCCGCCACTGGAACTCTCTCCGGGCGTCCAGTGGCCCAGGGCAGCAATGACCTGTTGCTGCAATTGTTCGTCCCGTCAGGCTCCAAGCCAGCGAGTGGATGGCCGGTGGCGATCTTTGGCCATGGCTTCGGCGACAGCATCTACGGGGCGCCGTGGACAGTGGCCGCGACGCTCGCATCCCAAGGCATCGCGACCGCGTCCATCAATGTGGTCGGCCATGGTGGTGGTGCCCTCGGGACACTGAATGTGCTACGCAATGCGGGGGCGCCGGTGAGTGTGCCTGCCGGCGGACGGGGCATCGATCAGGATGGCGATGGCGCTATCGCTTCAACTGAAGGCTCGAGCGCCGCGGGCGCGCGCAACATCATCGGCAGCCGCGACGGCCTGCGCCAGACGGTGATCGACATCATGCAACTCGTGCGCCAGATCGAAGCCGGGATCGATATCGAAGGCGACGGCTCGGTGGACCTCGACGCCGACCGCGTCTACTACGCCGGTCAGTCGTTCGGCGGCATCTACGGGACGATCCTGCTGGTGTCGAGCCCAACATCAAGGCGGGTGTGCCCAACGTGCCGGGCGGCTCGATCACCGAGATTGCTAGGCTGAGCCCGGTGTTTCGCCCGCTCACGGCGCTCGCACTGCAGCCGCGTGGTCTGCTGAATCTGCCATTGGCACCACCCCCCGCATTTCCGCTTCAATTCAACGAGAACATCCCGCTGCGCAATCAACCGACCGTGACGAATACCGTCCCCGGCGCGATGGCCATCCAGAAAGCGCTGGATCGATTCCAGTGGGTGCAGCAAGCCGGAAATCCCGTGTCGTACGCGCGACATATCCGCAGGCAACCGCTCCATGGCAACTCACCCAAACCAGTGCTGTTTCAGTTCGCCAAAGGCGACCTGACCGTACCCAATCCCACCACCACGGCGATCCTGCGCGCCGGCAATTTGGCGGATCGGGCCACCTATTTCCGCAACGATCTTGCCTTCGCTGCCAATCCGGCTGTGAGCAAGAACCCGCACACGTTCTTGACCAATATATCTGGCGCAGGGGCGGGTTATGCGATCGGTGCCCAGACGCAGATGGCAACGTTTTTTGCCTCCGGCGGTGTCACGGTCATCGACCCGACGGCGCGGCAGGCCCGTTCTTCGAGGTACCGATCGTGCTGCCGTTGCCTGAAGGACTCAACTACCTGCCGTGAGACCCTCGCAGTCCTCGGGCTGAATCCGGGGCGAGCTTGGCTCGCCCCGAGTGTCGACGTACGGCGCGATCAGCGCTGCGCCGACCAGGCCAGAGCTACCAGGGCAGCGATGCCGATGATGACCACCGAGACGAGCAATCTGCGCAAGCGGACCCGGGTCAATTCAAGGGCCTGGAGCAACTGACCGTTCTGCTCGGCCAAGGACTTCATCACTTCGGCTGATGCGAGCATCTGTTCGTGCAGGTCCCGGGTTGCACCTTCGATGGCAACGAGCCGGGTCTGCAGGTCGCTGAGAGGGTCGGCAATGGGCTCTCGAGGCGGCGCGGCCTCCGCGTTGGGCAGCGGAGCCTTCTTGCCGACGCTGTTCCACAGTTTCTTCGCACCATCGGCAACCTTGGGCGCGTTGACGATCACCTCAGTCCAAGGCACGCTCTTGAGTACAGTAAGCCAACCGATTGCCATGAACGATCCTAGCTCATGGTTCGACGGGGAGGGTTTCGACGAAGTTCACGCGTCGCCGAATTCGCGCCGCAAGATCTTCGCGCCCTCGACCATCGCACGCAGCTTGCCGTTCGCGACGTCGCGCGGCAGGTACTTCATGCCGCAGTCCGGCGCGACGATGATCGTTCTGCGCCGACGAACGGCAGCGCGCGGCGGATGCGCGCGGCCACCGTCTCGGGCGTCTCGACGTTCATGTCGGACAGGTCGATGCACGCCGAGCATGATCTGCTTGTCCGGCAGCTCCGCCAGCACCGAGCAGTCGAGGTTCGACTGCGCGGTTTCGAGCGAAACCTGCTTGCAGCTGCAGCCGGCGAGTTCGGTCAGGAAGGAATAGCCCGCTCGGCCGCGCGTGGATGATCGGCCGCGTAGCCGAAGCAGATGTGCACCGCGGTGCTGCCGGTGATGCCCTCGAGCGCGCGTTCAGCGCCTTCAGCCCGAACTCGCGCGCCTCTTCGGGGCGCGCCTGCATGTAGGGCTCGTCGATCTGCACCACGTCGGCGCCGGCAGCGAACAGGTCGCGGATCTCGGCGTTCACGGCCGCGGCGTAGTCCAGCGCGGCCTTCTTCGCGGCTCCGCCGTAGTGGTCGATCTGCGCCTGCTGCGCCATCGTGAACGGGCCCGGCACGGTGATCTTCACGTGGCGCTTCGTGTGTCGCGATCAGGAACTGCAGGTCTTCGACTACCACCGCGTGCGGCGGCGGATTCGGCCGACGACGCGCGGCACCGGGTTCGGGTGGCCGCTGCGGTCCAGCGCGGTGCCCGGGTTGTCGAGGTCCACGCCGTCGAGCGCGGTGGCGAAGCGGTTCGAATAGCTCTCGCGGCGGATCTCGCCGTCGGTGACGATGTCGAGGCCCGCGTCTTCCTGCGCGCGAATCGCGAGCAGCGTTGCGTCTTCCAGCGCTTCGTTGCAGATAGGCTCGGCACGCGCCACAGCTCCTTCGCGCGCACGCGCGGCGGAAAGCGGCCGGCCAGCTTCTTGCGGTCGATCAGCCAGTCGGGTTGCGGGTAACTGCCGACGAGCGTGGTGGGAAACAGCATGCAAACCTCGCGCTGCGCGACCTGCCGCGCGCCGCGAGGTTACCAGTTCCACGCCGCGAGCTGCCCGCCGGCGAAGTGGTACACATGGTTCTCGACCTGCACCGCGCGCTCGTCCTCGAGCCAACCGCTGCCCGGTGGCGAAACGATGAGTGGTTTGGCCGTCAAGGTGCGCGCAATCGTGTCCACTTCAATACGCTGCAAGCCACGCGGCCCCGGCGCGAACTGCGCGCCGCTCAGCCACAGCGGCAATGCCACGCGCACCGCGGTGCCGCGCGTGAAGATGTCGATGCCGTGGCGCGAAGCGTCCAGCCCGCTCAGGCTGCCGGCCTGGCCGAGCACCTGCGCGGCCAGCTGCTGTGGCAGTGCGGGATCGGCGATGTCGAACAACGCCACCTTGACGCCGCCCACGACACCGTTTGCAGTCGCGTCCTTGCCCACACCGAGCAGCAACGTGTCGCTCATCGGGAACAGGTAGTCGGAAAAGCCCGCCACCTGGAGCTCGCCCACGCTCTTCGGGTCGGCCGGGTTGCTGAGGTCGAGCACGACCAGCGGGTCGATGCGGCGGAACGTCACGACGTAGCCACGGTTGCCGAGGAACCGCACCGCATACACCTGTTCGCCGGGTTTGCCCAGCGGCGCGGGGCGCTGCGAATTCGGCAGGCGGCCGACCGTGTCGAGGCGCTTCGCGATTGCGCTCTCACGCAGCACGTGCAAGGTGGCGGGCGAGGGCGGCGGCGCGTTCGCATCGTTCGCGTTGGCGCTGCCGACCCAGCCCGTCTCGCCGGTGAACGTGAGCACGCGCAAGTCGCCGTTGTGCTCGCTCATGCGGTACGAAGTCTTCTGCGTGTCCCAGCCGAGGTGGCCGCTGACCTCGGCCGAGCCGCGGTAGTCGATCGCGTCTGCTCGAATCGCGAACTTGTGGATGTCGGTCGACGCCTGGAATGAAAACACCGGCACCGGTTGCGTGCGGTCAGACGCGTAGCGCGTCGTCGCCAGGTACAGGCCCGTGGGCGACATGTACAGCGCCTCGCTGCCGCCGACGAAGCAGCGGCTCGTGCGCGGTGCGCCCGCTGCGCCGAGGTCGAACACGGTGATCGACGTGATCTCGATTCCCAGCGACGCGTTGCCGGGTTGCAGCAGGCAGTCGGTCTCGGCGAGCAGAGGTTGCGGCGCGGTGTTGCCGCGTGTCAGCTGGGGCAGCACGTCGGCCGCGGAGATGCGCGCGATCAGCGCTTCGCGCTCGCTGCTCGGCGCGCCGACCGGCACCACTTCGAGCGCGAGCTGAGGCGAATGCTGCGTCACGAGCACGAGCGAATTGCCGATGCGCCGGCTGCCGAGCAGGCGCCCGTCGATGCGGATGCGCTCGGCGAGCGCGGGCACGCTCGGTGAGCTCGTGTTCACCAGGTCGAGCCAGACGCTCTGTTTCGTGAACACCGGCGGGCCGGGCAGCAGCTGTGCGGCAGTGCAGCCGGCGACGCCGTTGCACACGTCGAACGTGTAGATCTGTTGGCTCTCGCTGAGCACGGCAACGCGCTGCAGCGCCGGCAAATGGTACAGGCCGTGCGCGACGCCGTAGGCCTGCGGGTCCGACGGCAGGTCGATCGCACCGAGCGCGTCGATCGCGCCGTCGCTGCGCCGGCCGTGCAGTTGCACGCGCGCCCAGGCCTTGGCGATCTGAAGCTGCGGCTCGCGCGCGAGCGTCACGAGGGTCGTGCCGTCGGTCTTGATCAGGTCGTCTTCGTCGACGCCTTGCTCCTGCAGCGTCGTTCCCGACTGCGCGATCGCGGTCGCCGCGACGCCGCCGGTGGCGGGCATTGCTGCGCCATCGCCCGTCATGGTCAGCACCGGCAGGCCGCTCGGGCTGGCGCGCAGGGCCTGGCGTTCGCGCGCCTTGGCTTGCATGAAGCTCGCCAGGTCGCCAATTTTGGCGGCGACCAGCGTGCCGTCGCTGCGTGAATCAGCAGGCGCGCTCGAGCCGCCGCCACAGCCGGCGAGCCAGAGGCTGGCCAACAGAACCGTGCCAAAGGGCCATGCCGTGGATTGCTTCATGACGATTCCTTCGCAAGTCACTTGATCAACCTTGATTCGATGTGGGACAATATCCCACAACGAGGATCCATCGTCAAGACCCCAGGCATGGCCGAGCGCTCCGAACTTGTGTTGAATTGCGTGCTGCGCGCGATGCAGCCGCTGGTGCGGCTGCTGCTGCGCAGCGGCGTCACCTACACCGCGTTCGCGGTGGCGCTCAAACCCGTGTTCCTGCAAGCGGCGCAGGCGGAGTTGCACGAACGCGGCGCCAAACCGACTGACAGCGCGATCACGTTGCTCAGCGGCGTGCACCGGCGCGACGTTCGCAACCTGTTGCGCGCGGCGCCGGCCGCGGCCAGCGAAACGCGCCGCCCGCTCGGCGTGGCGTCGCAAGTGGTCGCACGCTGGCTCGGCGACCGGTCGTACCGAGCCCGCGGCGGCGCGCCGCGCAAGTTGCCGCGCGGCAGCGAGAAGGGCGGCTTCGACGCGCTCGTGGCGAGCGTCAGCAGCGACGTGCGGCCGCGCGCCGTGCTCGAGGAACTGAAGCGCCTCGGCGCCGCGACGGAAGACGAGACCGGCATCGCACTCAGCGCGAGCGGTTTCGCGCCGCGCGAAGGCTTCGAGGAAATGTCATGGCTGTTCGCCGACAACCTGAGCGATCACGCCGCGGCCGCTGCACTCAACCTGGAGGGCGAGCGCAACTTCCTCGAGCAGTCGGTGTTCGTCGACAGCATCACCGCCGAGTCCGCGCAGCGCCTGCACAAGGAAGCAGTGAAGGCGTGGAAACAGGCGCTGCGCGGCGTGCTCGCGCAAGCGCAGATCCGTTTTGATCGAGACGCAGCACATGCCGAGCCCGAACAGCGCACGCACCGCGCACGCTTCGGCGTGTACTTTTACAGCGACAAGGACGAGGCCGCCTCATGAACGCGCAGCTCCATCGGAAATCCATCGCCGCCCTGCTGCTCGCCGGCCTGTGCTGGCTCGCGGCGTGCGGCCCGGGCATCGGAGGCACCGGCACCGGCGGTACGTCGGATCCAGCGTCGTTTGGCGCGACGAATGCCTCGGTGTGCACAGCACCGTTCGCTGCACTGCTCAACTGCCCGGTTGGCGCAGGCGTCCCGGGGACCGCGGGTGCGCTGACCGGGACCGCACTCGTGCACTTCGCCGATGCTGCCGCCGGCGGCAACCTCGCCGCGGCTGTCGAATCGAACCAATTGCAGTTCCAGGCGCGCTGCCAGGCTCTGCAATTCACGGGTGTCTGGGGGCTGCTGGCAACCGGCGAGGGCCGCTTCTTCGGTGCCTACAGCAACGCCACGAGCGTGGACGTGCCGGCCTCGATGCGGGTGATCAGCAGCGCTGCGGGCGAACTGCAGATGACGCTGTTCGATACCTCTGAGCAAGTGCTGCTCGGGCCCGTCGCGCTGCAAGGCGTTGCTGCGCCGGTGACGAACCCGGCGGCTTGCCCTTGACGCGCTGGCCGCGCTACACCAGCGTCATGGCCTGGCCATCGGGGAGCCTGTAGCGTGCGAAGTCTTTCACGTCGAGCGTCATGATTTCGCGCAGGCCGGTCTCGTGCGCGAGCCACAGCAGCGAAGCGTCGGCAAGGTCCATGTCGCGTTTGTACTTTTCCGTACATCGGCGCATCCACGGCAACATCACCGCGAGGTGCGAGGCATCGAACGGAAACACCTGAACGCCGCCGCGCTCGACCCATTCGAGCAGTTCGAAGCGCAGCGGTGCTTCGAGAGCGCACGAAGCTTCGCCTTCATGAGCTTCGAGACATTCGCCGAGGCGTCGCGCCGCCCGAGTTTCGAACCGCTGCGAACCTCGCGCAGCAGCACCGCCGGATCCTTGATTCCGAGCACGCGCTCGATCGCGTCCTTGATGAAATCCGACTTCGTGATGCCCAACAGGTTGGCCTGTTGCGTGAGCTTGGCTTCAATCACGGGGTCGAGGCGAACCGAGACGGCCATGGCGGTTGCTCCTGTATTGACGTATTACAAGCGTACCGCGCTGTCCGGCACGCGTGGCGCTACAGTGGCATTCATGGCTGATGCAGGCTACTCCGGAACCCCGCTGCCGAAGAAGCTCGGTATCGCAGCCGGCCAGCGCGTCGCGGCGCTGAATCCGCCGCGCGACTATCGCGACATCGTCGCGCCCTGGCCCGAGGCTGCACAGCTCACCGCGAAAGCGGATGCACACACCGACCTCGTGCACCTGTTCGTCACGCAACGCAGCGTGCTCGCCGATGAGGCGCAACGCCTGCGCCAACTGCTCGGACCCGGCGCGGTGCTGTGGATTTCGTGGCCGAAGAAGGCCGCGAAGATGCCGACCGACATCACCGAAGACGTGATTCGCGAAGTGGTGCTGCCGATGGGCTGGGTCGACGTGAAAGTGTGCGCGGTGGACGCCACGTGGTCGGGGTTGAAGCTCGTCGTGAGAAAGGAATTGCGGTGAAGCTGAACGACAAGATTCCGGGCATGGCGCGAGAACTGCGCATGGATATCTCGCAAGCGCAGGATGCGCTGCTTGCGCAAGAGGTCCAGCGCCGCGACTGGGAGCGCTGGAACGAGCAGAACAAGGATGCCATCGCGAACTACAACTTGAGAGTGGAGCGCGAAGGTCTGCCGCTGGCCAGGTACCGAACGTTCATGAAAGGGCGGTGAGATCGCGGCACGGTTCCTGTAGCCACGGTGACTGGTGAATGCTTCAGTTGACGCGTCGTGCTTACTCGATCACATCGTCGGCGCGCATCAGCACCATTCTCGGAATCGTCAGGCCGAGAGCACGCGCGGACTTGAGGTTCACGACGAATTCGAAGCGCATGGGTTGCCAGACCGGCAGGTCCGACGGTTTGGTTCCGCGAAGCATCCTTGCGAAGTAGCGACCGAGATGCCGGAAGCTATCGATGTTGCTCGTTCCGTACGACAACAGCCCCCCCGCGGCCACGAACTCGCGAAACGAGGAAATGTCGGGCAATCGATGTTCCGCCGCAAGCGCGACGATCGCCGCGCGATGCGCGAAAACGAACGGATCTTCGGATGTGATCAAGGCCTCGGCGCGGTCGCGTTGCAGCGACGCGATCGCAGCGCGGAATTCTTCTGCCGCTCTCACTGTTGCCGAAGTGACCGTCATGCCGAGTTTGGCGGCGGCCTCGCGCACTTCGGCCAGTTCCTTGTCCTTGCCCGGGTTCCTCGGGTCGTACAAAAACCCAATGCGGCGCAAGCCCGGAATGGCGTCTTTCAGCAACTCGACGCGCTTCACCGCCAATTCGGCACTGAAGCACGAGACGCCGGTAACGTTGCCGCCGGGACGTGCGTACGACTCCACCATCTGCTTCACGTCGGTGCCGCAAAACATGCCGCCCACGGGAATGCGGCCCGCGCTCGCGTCGCGGGCCGCGGGAATTCCCACAGGGCCCGCGGCACCGAGCAAGTCGACCGGTTCGCGAACGATCTCGGCAAACACTTCGGTGTAACGGTCGGTGCGCCCCGCGAGATAGCGGACGTCGAGCGTGACGTTGCGTCCGTCCACAAGGCCTTCGTCGGCCAAGCCTGTGCGCATCGCTTCGACCAGGGCGCGGCTGCCCTCCATCGTGCCGCTCATGACGTAGGCGATTCGAGGGAACTTGTTGCCCTGCCCAAGCGCCGCCGTGGTCAAAGCCAGCAGCGCCAGCAAGAGCACAGTTTTGCGTGTCCGGTCCACGAGATAGGGAGAGTGCAAGAGTTGCTTCTGCGTCTTCATCGTGAACCCTCCTGGGTCATCACGCCACGTGATGCACCGCCCCCATCCCATACACCGGCGTCGGTATCCCCTCCATGCGCGCCTTCAACTGCAGCGACAGGAACTGCGAGTAGTGGCGTGACTGGTGCAGGTTGCCGCCGTGGAACCACAGCGCCTCCTGGTGCGTCGGCTTCCACATGTTGCGCAGCTCGCCTTCCCAGGGCCCCGGGTCCTTCTTCGTGTTGCTGCCCAGGCCCCAGCACTTGCCGACCTTGTCCGCGACGTCCTTGCTGATGAGCTGCGCGGCCCAGCCGTTCATCGAGCCGTAGCCGGTGGCGAAAACGATCAGATCCGCGGGCAGTTCGCTGCCGTCGCTGAACTGGATAGCGCGCTCCTTGATCCGCTCGACACTGACCTTGGTCTTGAGCTTGATCTTGCCGTCGGCGACCAGATCGCTCGCGCCGACGTCGATGTAGTAGCCCGAGCCGCGCCGCAGGTACTTCATGAACAGGCCTGAGCCGTCTTCGCCGAAGTCGAGCATGAAGCCGGCTTTCTCCAGGCGCTTGTAGAAATCGGCGTCGCGTTTCGCCATTTCTTCATAGACCGGAACCTGCAGCGCGGGCAGGATCTTGTACGGCAACGAAGCGAAGATCAGATCCGCCTTGTTGGTCGTCACGCCGGCTTTGACCGCGGCCTCGGAATACAGGCCACCCAGGGCCAGGTCCATCAGCGAATCGGAGCGCGCGATGTGGGTCGAGGAGCGCTGCACCATCGTCACGTCGGCGCCGTTTTCCCAGAGCGCGGCGCAGATGTCGTGCGCCGAATTGTTCGAGCCGATGACGACACATTTCTTGCCGCGGTAGGCGTCGGGGCCGGGGTGTTTGCTCGAGTGGTGCAGATCGCCCTGGAAGGTCTCCGCGCCGGGGACCTTCGGCATGTTGGGCACCGCCGACATGCCGGTGGCGAGCACCAGGTGCTTGGGCCGCAGCGTGATGCTCTTGCCGTCGCGCTCGACCTCGACGCTCCACTCTTTCTTCGCTTCGTCGTACTTCGCGCTTTTCGCGGTCGTCGAGCTCCAGTAGTTCAGCTCCATCACCTTGGTGTACATCTCGAGCCAGTCGCCGATCTTGTCCTTGGGTGAAAACACCGGCCAGTGATCCGGGAACGGCAGGTAGGGCAGGTGGTCGTACCAGACCGGGTCGTGCAGGCAGAGGCTCTTGTAGCGATTGCGCCAGGAGTCGCCCGGCCGCGGATTCTTCTCGACGATGATCGTCGGGATCCCCAGGCGCCGCATGCGCGCGCCGAGGCCGATGCCGCCCTGGCCGCCGCCGATGATGACGCAATAGGGCTGGGTCTTGATGCCCAGCTCCGCCTCTTCCTGTGCGCGGTGCTCGAGCCAGGTCTTGCGGTTCGGATTCGCGCCGTGGATGACACCGCGCTCGCGCTGCGCGCCTTTCGCCTCTTCGAAGCCCTTCAGCTCCGCCATCGTCGTGAGCAGCGTCCAGCACTTGCCGCCCATCAGGCGCAGGTGGCCGTAGCCGCGTGCGACAGCAGTCTCGAACTTGATCCACGCTTCGGTCACGCCGCCGGCTTCCGTCGCGTCGCCGTCGAGCTGCCAGTTCGAGGGCTTGGCGGGCAGCACCGCGCGCTGAATCATTTCGCGCACCTTTGCGTTGCCTTCGGCGGTAGCGATGTTCCAGGTGAACGACACCATGTCGCGCCAGTAGCTCTCGTCGTTGAACAGGGCTGCCGCAGCGCCGGCGTCGCCGCGTTGCAGTGCCGCATCGAGCGCGGCGAGCCAGCTGGCCGCCTGCGTGGTGGGCGTGTTCTCGCTCATGTTTGTCTCCAGTGGGTTGGTTTCGAATCAATGAGTCACGCAGCGCGGCCGCATGCAAGCGACGCGCGGCGCACTCGCAGTTTGACACTGCACCGGCACTTCGGGAAGAGGGGCACGTGGGGCAAGGCCCGACCCCATGCCTGCACAGTGCCGGCGATGCGCTGCGGCTAACATCGTCAGCGCCCGGGCCGCGCCGCGATCCGGCGCTGAACCTCGAAGGGGCTCGCAGTGGACTCAGTTCGATCGCGCGATTTGCAAATGCAGGTAGGGGCCCGCAGGCATTCGGGCTGCTGCGAAGCTGCGCGGTGACTCGCTTCTCGTGGGCCGTTGGGCTGACGCTGTTGGCGTTGTCTATCGCGCCACGGCTCGCCCTTTCCCAGTCGGCTACTGCGCCCGCGCCGGCAAACTTGCAAGTGCTCGAGATTTCCATCGAGAACGGCAGGGCCAGGCTCGCGCAGAACACGCTGCGGGTGCGCCAGCACGACGCCGTGGAACTTCGCTGGCGCAGTGACCGGGCGATCGAACTGCATCTGCACGGCTACGACATCCACGCGGCCGTCGGCCCCCAGGCGCCCGCGACGATGCGTTTCTCGGCTCGACTGGCGGGCAGGTTTGCGGTCGCCGAGCATCGCAAGGCGGCGCACTCGCACCGCGCGATCGTCTACCTTGAAGTGCATCCCTGAGGTTGGCCCGAACGCCCCCACCACCGCGGCGGGCGACAGCGACTTCACCCAGCCCCGCTCCGCCGTGCGTTGCCTCGGGTCATTCGGCGGCTTGCGGCCGCGCCTTGCCCTTCGCCCACTCGAGCAACGGCGAAATGATGTCCAGCGGCAGCGGAAACACGATCGTCGAGTTCTTGTCGGCGGCGATCACGGTCAGCGTTTCCAGGTAGCGCAGCTGGATCGCCTGCGGCTGGCGGCCCAGGATCTCGGCTGCTTCGGCGAGCTTCACCGACGCCTGCAATTCGCCTTCGGCGTGGATCACCTTGGCGCGCCGTTCGCGCTCCGCCTCGGCCTGGCGCGCGATCGCGCGCACCATGCTGTCGTTCAGATCGACATGCTTGATCTCGACGATCGTCACCTTGATTCCCCACGCGTCGGTCTGCGCGGCGAGCGTCTTCTGGATGTCGAGGTTCAGGCGTTCGCGCTCGGCGAGCAGGTCGTCGAGATCGTGTTTGCCGAGCACGGCGCGCAACGTCGTCTGCGCGAGCTGGGACGTGGCGGCGAGGTAGTTCTCGACCTGGATGACGGCCTTTTCGGCGTCGATCGACGCGAAAGTAGAGCACCGCGTTCACTTTCACCGACACGTTGTCGCGCGTGATCACGTCCTGGCTCGGGATGTCAAGAACGACGACGCGCAGGCCCACCTTGACCATCTGCTGGATCCCCGGGATCAGGATCACGAGGCCCGGCCCCTTGACCTTCCAGAAGCGGCCGAGCTGGAACACGACGCCGCGTTCGTACTCGCGCAGGATGCGCAGCGACGACGCGGCGGCGATGAGCAGCAGCGCCAGGAAGGTCAACGATGCAACGTAGCCCATGATGGCACTCTCCTGCTGTCTTCATTGAGGTTCGGTTGTCGCGGCGGCGACGTCGAGCACGACACCGCTCGCACCCATCACCCGCACCGGCTGGCCCGCGCGCAGATCGGCCGCGCCGCGCACTTTCCAATGTTCGCCGCCGATCAGCGCCCAGCCTTCGCCGCTGGCGAATTCGAGCAACTCACCCGTCGCGCCGAGCAGGGCGCGCCCGCCGGCGACCATGTTGACCACCGGGCGCTTGCGCGCCTTGGCCGCCATGCCCGCGACAAGAAGAATGAACGCGGCCGAGGCGAGGGTCAATCCGCCGATCAGCTCCAGCGGCACGCCGAAGCCGGGGACGTCGCTGTCGATGAGCAGCACCGCGCCGATCGCGAACGCGACGATGCCCCCGAGACCGAGCGCGCCGTAACTCGGCACGAACGCCTCGGCGACGAGGAAGGCGACGCCGAGCAGGATCAAACCGAGCCCGGCGTAGTTCACCGGCAGCATCTGGAACGCGAACAGCGCCATCAACAGGCAGATTCCGCCGATCACGCCAGGCACGACAAACCCGGGATTCGAGAACTCGAACAGCAAGCCGTAGATTCCCACCATCATCAGGATCAGCGCCAGGCTCGGGTCGGTCAACACCGAGAGCAATTTCGTGCGCCAGTCGGCTTCGAATTCGGTCACCGTTGCATTGCGAGTCGCGATGCGCACGCTGCCTGCGGCAGCTCCCGCAACGCGGACTTCGCGGCCGTCGGCCTGGCGCAGCAGGTCGGGCAAGTCGGCGGCGACCAGGTCGATCACCTGCATTTTCAGCGCGTCCTGCGCCGCCAGACTCACCGCTTCGCGCACTGCTTTCTCCGCCCATTCTGCATTGCGGCCGCGCAACTGCGCGAGACTGCGGATGTAAGCCGCGGCGTCGCCGACGCGCTTCGCGCTCATCGCGTCGATCGCGCGCTCAGGCGGCGCTTCGCCGCGCGCGGCGCCGCTCGCGCCTTGCGCATCCGAGGCCTTTTTCGGCGGCGGCAGCGGGTTGTCGGGCTGGCCGCCCGGCGTCGGCAGGCCGATCGACACCGGTGTCGCCGCGCCGAGGTTGGACGCCGGCGCCATCGCCGCGATATGGCTCGCGTAGAGGATGTAGGTGCCGGCGCTCGCCGCGCGTGCGCCGTTCGGCGCGACCCAGGTCGCGACCGGCACCGTCGAGGCGAGGATGTCCTTGATGATGTCGCGCATCGACGCGTCCAGGCCGCCGGGGGTGTCGAGTTGCAGCACCGCGAGCTGCGCTTGCTGTTTCGCCGCGAGGGCCAGACCCCGGTGCACGTAGTCGGCGGTGGCCGGGCCGATGGCGCCGTTCACCTTCAGCAGAATCACACCGGCACCGGGTGAGTTCGCCGCGCCGGTCACAGCTTCAGCGCTGGCCGCCCCGAGTGCATGGGCCAGAAGGGCCAGTCCAAGCAGCCATGTTCTGGCGCACCCCATGAAATCATTCTAGGCCGACCGGCCGTGTTTGCCAGGCGGCGACGATCTCGCGGTGGAAGGGCACGTTGTGCAGCAGGCCGGCGCGCAGCCGAGGGTCGGTGATGCGCCCCGCCATGGCCTGCAATTCGGCATGGGCCTGCGCCAGCTGCGCCGGCGCGCGCGGATCGGCGGCGGCAGCCAGGACCTGGTAGCACGTCAGGCGCACGCGCAAGGGTTCATCCAGGCCGTCCAGGGTGGCGCCCGCGGCGAGCCGCGAGAGGATGAATTCAACGTGTTCGCGCGCGGTCGCGAGGTCGCCCGCGACGAGCGCCGCGCGCGCCAGCCCCGACACCGCCTCGACTTCGAGGTGGCGCACGCCCAGTTCGGCGAAGCGCTCGCGCGCCGCCTGGAACTGAGTTGCGGCGTCGGCGTTGCGCCCGAGCGCGAGTTCAACGTGACCGACGTTGACCCGCGCGCACGCCTCGCCCCAGCGCTCGCCCATCGCCTGAAACGCGTGCACGGCAAAGCGCGCGTGCTCTTGCGCGGCGAGTGTTTCGCCCTGGTTGAGCCGCACCAGGCCGAGGTTCATTTCCGCGATCGCCTCGAGCCAGCAATCGCCGATGTCCTTGCACACGCGCACCTGCTCGGCAAACCCGGCGCGCGCCGAGTCGTAGTCGCCAATCATTCGCGCCACCTCGGCGAGGTTGCCCACGGCGCGCGCTTCCTCCAGCGGATTGCCCAGGCTCCGCTTCAAGACCAGACCCTGCTCGTAGCAGCCGCGCGCGCCGATTGGGTCTCCCTGCTCGGCGGCAATCAGCCCGATCAGGTTGAGGAGCTGGACCTCCAGTACGGCGTTCCCGGTGGCACGGGCCACCGCCAGGGCTTCGTGGCCGAGCGCCGCCGCCGCGGCGTAGCGCCCGAGGCGGACCAGGGGAGACATGACACGCACCTGCGCCTTGGCGCGATCGAGCGCGCTCGCACCTTCGGCGCGGGCCAACGCCTGCTTGGCGACCTCGAGCGCGGGTTCAAACTCGCCGCCCGACTCGAGGTACGAGGCGCGCCAAAGCGCGGTGTCGCGCTGTTGGCTGGCGCCGAGCTGCTCGGCGAGCCGATCGGCGTCGTCCAAGTTGGCCAGGCGCGCCGCGCGGTCGAACTGGCGCGTGTAGACGCGGTCCCGCACCTGCACCATGGCAAAGCGCTGCTCGAGTTGCGCATCTCGCAGAAGCGCGAGGGCGCGCTGCGCGTGGGCGAGCGCGGCTTCGCGTGCGTCGCGCGCGAGCGCGTCCTCGGCGGCGCGTTGCCAGTGCGTCGCCGCAGCGTCAGTTTGCCCGGCACGCTCGAGATGCTCGGCGATCTGCGCCAGGTCGGTGCCGGCGTGCGGGTCGCGCTGAATCAGCCACTGTGCGAGTTCGGCGTGCAGCGCGCGCTTGTCGCGCTTGAGTACGCCGTCGTACGTGACCTGGTGCAGCAGGTGGTGCTTGAACGTGTACTCGCGTGCTCCCGTCTTGACCGGGTCGCGCGCCTGGATCAGGTCACGCCGCAGCAGCGCCGGCAGCGCGTCGAGCGCCTGCGGCGCGAGTCGCGCGAGCGTGTCGTCGCGAAACGTCGGTCCGATCACGCTCGCGTGTTGCAGCGCGAGCTTTTCGTGCGGCGCGAGCGCGTCCAGGCGCGCTTGCAGCACTCCCGTCAGCGTGTCCGGCACGCGCGCGCTCACGAGGCGCTGCGGAACCGCCTGCCAATCGCCTTGGCCGGTGACGATGACGCCGTCGTCGATCAGCATCTTCACCAGCTCCTCCATGTAGAACGGGTTTCCATCGGCGCCGGCAACAATCAACTCGCGCAACACGCCGGGCACATCGGCGAGCCTCTGCAGCAGCGCATCGGCGAACTCGCGCCGCGTGTCGCGGGTGAGTGGCATCAAGTCGAGGCGTTGGTGCGTGCGACACGCGCTGCACCAGGTGGGTCGGCGCTCGAACAGATCGGGCCGTGTCAGGCCGATCATCAGGACAGGTGCGCGCACGTCCAGCGCGGCGAAGCCTTCGAGGAAATCGAGCGACGCGTCGTCGGCCCAGTGCAGGTCCTCGAGCAGGAGCAGCACCGGTTGCGCCGCTTCCTGGGCAGCGTGGCTGAGTGCGAGCAGGTAGCGCCGCGCGTAGTGAAACGCGCGGTCGCGAAGTTGCTTCGCGTCACCGACGATTCCGGCGACCGCGGCGTGGTTCGCAAAGTCCAGGCCGATCAAGTGGCCGAGCACGGCCGCATCGGCCTCGGTACCCAGCACCGGCACGACGCCGGCGAGCCACTTGTCGCGCGCGCCGGACCGGGTGTCGCCGGCGCGGATCGCCATGCGCGTCAGGAACAGGTCGCGCAGCAGTCCGTACGGCGTGCCTTGTTGCGGTTCGGCGGCGCGCGCCTCGAGCCACCACACGGCTTGCGGCTGCAGCTCGACCCAGTCGCCGAATTCGCTCAGCAGGCGCGACTTGCCCAGACCCGCCTCGCCGACGATCGTCACCGCCCTCAGCGCGGCGTCCTGCACGGCGCGCCGCAGCGCGCCCTGCAGCAGGTCGAGTTCGGCATCGCGGCCGAGCATTGGCGTTTCCACGCCTTCGATGCCGCGCTGAGGGCTGCGAAACGCGCGCGGTTTGGCGCGCTGTACCAGGTAGCTGCGCTGCGGAGTGTCGAAGCCCTTGGCCTGCAGCGGCGCGTCCTCGACCACGTCGAACACGCCGCGCACCAGCGCATAGGTGGCGTGGCTGACGCGCAACCCGCCTGCGGGCGCGCTTTGCTCCATGCGCGCGGCCAGGTGCACGGCGGCGCCGCGGATCGAGCCTTCGGCGTCGACCCCACCGCCGAGCAGCACTTGGCCGGTGTGGATTCCCGCACGCACGTCAAAGCCCGGCGTGCCGTACTGCTGCGC
Source organism: uncultured beta proteobacterium (assembly GCA_963775015.1). Lineage (GTDB taxonomy): Bacteria > Pseudomonadota > Gammaproteobacteria > Burkholderiales > Burkholderiaceae_C > JAEMQF01. The sequence goes on from CAVZHI010000009.1 coordinate 75,455, forward strand.
GACCTCATCGCGGTAAAGCTTCGCCTCGTGCAGCAGCGCCAACGCCGCGTGCACGGCGCGCTCGGCGTCGTCTTCGTGAACCTGATCGGCGCCGAACGCCGCGAGCAAACCGTCGCCGGCATACTGCAGCACGGTGCCCCGGTGGGCCTGGACGATGCGCGTGAACCGCTGCAACGCGCCGTCCATGACGCCGTGCATGTCTTCGGGTTCGAATCGGGCGGCCAGCAGCGTCGAGCCGACGACGTCGACGAACAGCACCGTCACCTGTTTAAGTTGTTGCGGCGCCGCGGCAGCGGGCTGCGCGCGCAGCGCAGCCAAGGCGTCGCGCAGGGGCGCGAGCGCGGTGTCGACGACGGCGTCGCCCAGGAGTTCGCGCTGCGCCTGCAGCGCGGCGATCGTCGATTCGAGTTGTGCTGCGGTTTGTGTCATCGCTTGCACCCTGGCGTCTGCTCTGGCGGCCGCGCGCCGACGAGCCCCACGGCGGGGGCCAGGTGCGATTCCGCCGGCGCCGCCCTGTAGCCGCGCGGCGCAGTGCGAGGTAGCATGGCGTGCACGACGGCAACGGAGGCCACATGACCCACAAGACGATCCTTGCTGAACCCTATGAGTTTGAATTCGACACCCAATCCACCGCGCTCGTCATCATCGACATGCAGCGCGATTTTGTCGAGCCCGGCGGTTTCGGCGAGGCGCTGGGCAACGATGTGTCGCCGTTGCAGGCGGTGATCGCACCGGTCAAACGCATGCTCGATGCGGCGCGCGCCATGGGCATGATGGTGATCCATACCCGCGAAGGGCACAGCCCCGATCTGGCGGACTGCCCGCCGACAAAGATCGTGCGCGGGCGCGGCAAGATTCGCATCGGCGACCCCGGCCCGATGGGGCGCCTGCTCGTCCGCGGGGAACATGGGCACGACATCGTTCCCGAGTTGTCCCCGATCAAGGGCGAGATCGTGATCGACAAACCCGGCAAAGGCGCGTTCTGCGCCACCGACTTCGACCACATCCTGCACAACCGCGGCATCCAGTCGCTCATCGTCTGCGGCGTCACGACCGAGGTCTGCGTCACGACGACGGTGCGCGAGGCGAACGACCGCGGCTACGAGTGTGTGGTGCTGTCCGACTGCGTGGGTTCCTACTTCCCCGAGTTCCAGCGCGTCGCGCTCGAGATGGTGAAGGCGCAGGGGGCGCTGTTCGGCTGGGTGTCGGATTCGAAGCGCGCGCTCGCGGCGCTGCGGGCGTAGCGCGGCAGGCATCCACCTGGGCGCGGCCGCGCACGCTGTGTCCGCCCGCCTCGCCGATCGCGGGCCGACCGCCTCGTGGCAGGCGCCGCTGACAGGCGCCGCTACGTCTCCACGGCCCAGTTCTCCACCTGCAGGCCGGGCACGCGTGCGAACTCGCGCGTGTTGTTGGTGACCAGCGTGACGCCGATGGCCTGGGCGTGCGCGGCAATCAGCGTGTCATAAGGGCCGATGGGGGTGCCCTGCGTGGCGAGCCAGGCGCGCAGCGAGCCGCAGACCTCCGCGGCGGCGGCGTCGAAGGGGGCGACTTCGAGCGTGCCGAGGAATCGGCGCAGCGCCGTCAGGTTGCGTTGCGAGCCGGTGCGTACCACGCCGAAGTAGAGCTCGGCCGCCGTCACCGACGAGATCCCCAGGCCCGCGGCCTCGTGGGTGCGAAACGCACGCAGGACGGCGGGCGGTCTTTCGTTGATCGTGTAGATGCAGATGTCGGTGTCGAGCATGTAGCGCATCAGCGCCTCGGCTTGATTTCGGCGCGGCGCTGCGGTCCAGGTTGCTGGCGCTCCAGGCGAATGCCTGAGTCGAAAGCGTCCAGCGCGTCGATCATCGACTGCACCCCGGCCGGGGCACGGGCGCTCAGCACGACATCGTCGCCGACCCGACGAACGAAAACCTCGGTGCCGTCGAAGCGGAACTCCTTGGGCAGCCGCACCGCCTGGCTGCCGCCGTGGGTGAACAGTTTGGCGATGGTCATCGCGAGCCTCCGGAAGCATCGACGGGTGAAAGTATACACAGCGTATCTATTCCGTCGATGCACGCTGCATGGGTGGCGCACGCTGCGGGCTCCTGGACCCCGGCCGTCGTGTCGGGCACGGGGCGGCGGTTCGCCGGGGTGACAGGTGGGGCGGGCCCGCGGCGTCCCGCGGGGTCCAGACCCACGTCGAGTCAGGAAGCCGCCGGTTGCTGCCCGCGCGCCAGGAGCAGGCACGCCGCACCGAACATCACATAGCCCAGCGCCACCATCGGCGACACCGCCCAGCCGAGCTGCGCGCCGTGGATCAGGCCGATGTACGCAAGAACAGCCCCGGCAAAAGCCCAACCCGCGGCGTGGCGCATCTTGTTGTCGATGACGTAGACCGCCATCGCCCCGAGCACCATGCCGGCGAGCACAGAGCCTCCGCCCACCGACTCGAGGCCTTTGTAGAGCACGCCGAAGCCGCCGAGCTTGTCGAACCCCACCGCCGCGGCGTTCGTTCCCGCCGCGCCGAGCGCGCCGTCGATCTGCGTTTTCGCCCATTCGGCGATGTTCGGAATGAGCGCCAGGATCACCGCCGGCGCGTGTTTTGCGGGCGACGCCTGGAACGCCTGCGCGCCGATCACGAGGCCGATGTAGAGCAGGATCGGCAGGATCGCCACCAGCGGAATCAACGCGAGCAGCAACGCTGTCAGGCCGAGGAAACACACGAGCGCGATCGCGACGCCGGTCGCGAGCGAGTAGCCGATGCGCCCGCCCACCGCTTTCCAGCCCGGATGGCCGATGTAGACGGCCGGGGGGAACGGGCTGCCGAGCATCGAGCCGACCACCGCGCCCAGGCCATCGGCGAGCAGGATCTTGCGCAGGTTGTAGTTGTCGCCCGCGGCGGATGCGCTCTCGACGTTGTTCATCGCCTCGGTGAAGTTGTAGATGCCCAGTGGAATCGCCGTCACGAGCAGCGGCGCCACTTGCGACAAGCCGCTCCACACGTCGGCGGAGAAGATCGGCACGTGCACGCCGAACTGCGCGAACGACTTGCCTAAAGCATCGAGCTTCACGTAGTCGCTCCAGCCGAGCAGCGCCGCGCCCCAGCCGATGATCGAGCCGACGATCACCGCGACCAGCCCACCGGGCAGGCCGCCGGGCATGCGAATGTTTGCGGTCCAGGCGAGCAGCACGATGGCGAAGCAGACGAGGCCGATCCACGGCGTTTCCCACATCTGGAACGCCGGGCGCATCGAGATGAAGGCGATTGATATTCCGGCGAGCGTGCCGAGCATCGCCGCGCGTGGCGTCATGGAGCGGATCGCCGGGCCGACGAAAGCGCCAAGCAACACGATCACGCCGATGATGAAGCACCACGCCAGGCCCGCCTGCCACGCGAGCATCGGGTCTTTCGTCTTCAGGTAGGTCGGCAACATGATGAGGAAGACGACGATGAACATGTGCGGCACGCTCGGGCCGTACGGCATCGCCGTCACGTCGCTGCGGCCTTCCGCTTTGCTCATCTGCCACGCCAGGTAGGCGTAGAACAGGTTGCCGAGCGGCAGCGCGATTCCGAGCGCGGGCAGGATGCGGCCGAACACGGTGTCGGCAGGCAACTGCACCACGCCCAGGCAGAGCCCGGTCAAGACGATCACATTGAGAAGGACGTTCGTGAACAGGCCGAAGAAGCCGTTCCAGTCGCCCGGGACCCACAGGCGGCCCGCAGTAGCAGCACTCATGCTTGTCTCCTTTTGTTGTGAAAAGGCGTCGCGCATGCGCTTCGCGTGCCATGCCCGGCACGCGCCGTTTGCCCAGGCGCGGTCATGGTTCTACACCTGCCGCGCGGCGCGCGCATCATGGATTACGCGCTGGCGCGATGCCGGTTCCAGCACCGGCGAGGTACGCGACGCTATTGCTGCGCTGCGGTATAGGCGCGCCAACCGCCGTAAGCCGTGATCTCGCGCTGCCCTTCGCAAAGAAAGGGTTCGCCGAGTACGCCGAGAACGATCGAGCCGTCGGCGAGGAGCACCTTGCCGATCGCCAGGCCGGGCGGCTCGTTTTGCAGGATCGCCGCGAGGCCGGCGAGCGGCACGCTCCAGATCTCGAGCGCGACGCGCGTCCCGGCGCCGGGCGTGCGCTGCATCGCGGGGTGCCGGTCGTTGATCGACCAGATCCGGTAGCACGCGTCGGTGCGGTCCTCGCGAACGAACGTCGCGCCGGCGGCGAGCATGTTCGGGTTCAGTTCCAGGCCGCGCATCAACGTGCCGTTCACGGCCAACAAGGTCTCTTTCGGTCTCGCTTCGCTCATCTCGTCACCCCGGCGCACGCCGGGGTCCACTGTTTGATCTGAAAGATTCTGCCCGATTCAACCTGGATCAACCCTCGATCCACGTCCCAGTCTCACCACGCAGCGCACGCTCGATGTTCTCCGCGTTCGTGATCACGCCGCGCCCGCCGGAGCGGCCCTTGACGAACTTGAGCAGGGCTTCGATCTTCGGCCCCATGCTGCCGGCGCCGAAGTGACCGTCGGTGGCGTACTGCTCGGCTTGCGCGGCGCTGATCTTGTCGAGCCAGAGCTGATCCGGCTGGCCGAAACGGATCGCGACCTTCGGCACGCCGGTCGGGATCATCAGCAGCTCGGCCTGCATCTGGATCGCGAGCAGCGCCGACGCGCGGTCTTTGTCGATCACCGCCTCGACGCCGCGCAGCTCGCCGCCGCCGACATCCTCGACGGCGATGCCGCCGCCGCCGCACGCGACGATCACGCTGCCTTCGCGCGCCAGGCGTTCGATGAGCGGCGCTTCGATGACACGCACCGGCTGCGGCGAAGCGATGCAGCGGCGCCAGCCGCGCTCGCCGTCTTGCATCACGCTCCAGCCGAGCTGCGCGGCGAGTTGGCGCGCCACGTCTTCCGTCATGAACGAGCCGATCGGCTTGTCGGGTTTGGCGAAGGCCGGGTCGTTGCGGTCCACCAGTGTTTGCGTCACGAGCGTCACCACCGGCGTGTGCAGCCCGCGGCGCAACAAGGCATTGCCCAGCGCGTTCTGGAACATGAAGCCGATCGCGCCCTGCGTGTCGCCCACGGCATACTGCACCGGCACGGTAGGCACCTGGCCATCGGCGATCTCGGAGCGGCGCAGGATGAAACCGACCTGCGGCCCGTTGCCGTGCGTCAGCACGACGTTCCAGCCGTTCGCGACCATCGCTGCCACATGGATTGCGGTCTCGCACACGGCGTCGTATTGGTCGGCGAGCGACATGTGCTGCGGGTCGCGGATGAGGGCGTTGCCGCCGACGGCGACGACGGCGAGGGGTTTGCTCATGCTCTTGCTCCGCGTTCGCCGACGCTGGCCGCCAACGCCTTCACCGCGGCGGCGAAACAAGCCATCGGCGCGGTCGTGACGCCCGCGCCGATCTGCCCGACCCCCGCTTCGCGGTGCGCGATGCCGCTGTTGATGACGGGCAGCACGCCGTTGTCGATGACCTTGCGCGCGTCGATGCCTGCGGCGCATGCGGCGAAGTCGAGCGCCGGCAGCGTGAATGAGGCGTTCGAGCCGAGCGTGATGGCGCGCATGCGCTGGCTGTGGTGCATCGCATCTGTGGGCGTGCCGCCGACGAATTTGACGATCGCCGGCGCAGCGGCCATCGCAAATCCGCCGACGCCGGCAGTCTCGGTGATCGCCGAGTCGCCGAGATCCGGCGCCGCATCCTTGATCGAATAGCCGGGGAAGTAGAGGCCGTCGATCGGATTCGCCGGCGCTTCGAACCACGTGTCGCCGGTGCCCGACAGGCGCACGCCGAAATTCACGCCGTTGCGCGCCATCGCCGTCACCATCGAGCTGCCGGCCACGCCGGCGGCGGCGTCGCACATCGCCTTGCACGCCGCCATCGACAGGTTGAGGAAGAAGTGGTCGTTGCCGGCGATGAAAGCGAGCGCCTTCGCCGCGTCTTCGCGTGCGATGTTGTCGGCCTCGAGCAGCGCCGGTGCGATGCGCTTGATGAAGAGCGCGGTCGCCGCAGCGTTGCGGTTGTGCACTTCGTCGCCCATGTTGAGCGCCTGTGCCATGAGCGGCTTGAGTTCGATCGGGCCGCTCTTGGCGAGCGCTGCGCGCAGCGCCGGCGCGACGACCGCCGCCATCATTTTCAGGCGCGCGATCACCTCGGCCCCGTTCGCGCCGAAGCGCAGCACCTTGCCCAGCCCCTCGTTGAAATTGCAGTACGCGCGGTTCGCTGCGCCGCGGTTCTCGACCACGAACAGCGGCATCGACGGGCTGATGATTCCGGCCATCGGCCCCACCGCCCCCTGGTGGTGGCAGGGCTCGAGTTCGACACCGCCGCGCGCGACGAGTTGCTCTGCCGCACTCACGCTCTCGGCCCAGCCTTCGAGCATGACCGCGCCGAGCACCGCGCCGCGCATCGGCCCACACATCTTTTCCCAGGCGATCGGCGGGCCGGCGTGCACGATGAGGCGCCGTGCCGGGTTCGCTGCAAAGCCAGGCAACACGTCGCGCGCCGTGGCGACGCCGGTGAGCACCGGTTGCGCCGCGAGAAAGCGCTCGAATGCGATCGTGTTGGCCGCGTCGACCTGCGGGTGGTTGACGATTTGCGCGAGCGCCCAACCGGCATCGCGGTCGCCCTGTGCCGGTGGCTGCCAGGCGAGTGCGGTGCAGTCGCCGCCGGCAGCGACAACGTTGTCCGCAAAGCCCTGCAGCCCGACATTCACCACGCTCAGCGATTCTTTGAACAGCGATGTCACCGGGGTCTCCTGCACGGGCTCAGGTGGGCTGCCGCGCGAGCGCCGCGGCGCGCCGCTGCGCCAGCGTCGCCGCGAGCAACGCCGCCTCGACATTGCTGCCGACGATGAGCGCGCCCGCGTCTTCGAGCTGGCGCACCTGCGCGGCGCGGTCCTGCGGGTCGGATTCGGTGCCGCACACATGGCCGATGAATGCCAGATTGCGCCCCTGCGAACGCGCCTGGCGCTGCGCGTCGGCGAGTGCCGTCGCGAGGCTCGCTGCCGGGTTCGGATGCGAGCCGTAGCCGAGTACGACGTCGAACAGCAGCGCCGCGACCGACGCATCCGCGCCCGCCTCGCCGATCATGGAATCGCGCAAGGCGGGGTCGATCATCGGGTGCGGGCGCCCGCGCGTGTAGTCGTCGTCGCCCAGGTCGAGGAAGACATGGCCCTTGAAGCCGGTGCGCGAATCGAAAGTCGCCGCGCCATGCGCAGGGGCGTTGGAGCTGCACGCCAGACCACGCGCCAAGAAAACCAGTTGAGCTTCGTAGCAGAACGTGCCGCCGGTGAAGAGCGCACGCACTGCGTGCTGCGAGGGCGCCAGCGCGGCGAGACCCGCTTGCAGCGTGTTCTGCGCAGAGTGGATCCCGGCGTGCGCCGGGATGACGGGGCGGGAGGCGCTGTCTTGCAGCGAGTTCTGCGCGGAGTGGATCCCGGCGTGCGCCGGGATGACGGTCCCTCCCCCCTCGTCATCCCGGCGCACGCCGGGATCCACTGCCGGCGCCGGCACCGCTTCGCCACGCGCCAGCGCCACGGCCAGATCGGCGGCGTGGCGCAGCGACGTGGCAGCGAACAGGCCCTGGGGCAGCGCTTGCGGCGCCGCGCCAAGGAAATGCACGACGACCGATTTGCCCGCGGCCACCGCCGTTTGCGCGGCGTCTTCGATGGCGCGCGCAACGCCTGGCGCGGGCGGCTTGGAGATCAGCACGATGATCCGCGTTGCCGCGTCGTCAGCGAGCGCGGCCAGACCCTGCAGCATCGTGATGCCGCCGATCTCTTCCTTCAAGTCGCGCCCACCGGTGCCGAGCGCCTGCGACACGCCGCCGCCCAGGTGGTGGATGCGGCAAGTCACTTCCTGCAAACCGGTTCCCGACGCGGCGACGAGGCCGATGTTGCCGCGCCGCACCACGTTCGCAAACCCGAGCGGAACGCCGTTCACGATCGCGGTGCCGCAGTCCGGCCCCATGACGAGCCGGCCCTGGCTGCGCGCATACGTCTTGATCGCGAGTTCGTCGGCCACCGACACGTTGTCGGAAAACAGCATCACGTGCAGGCCGAGCGCGAGCGCTTTCATGGCCTCGGCGGCGGCGTAGTCGCCGGGCACCGAGATCAGCGCCAGGTCGGCGGGGCAGCCTTGTGCCGCTGCTTGCGCGGTGCCGAGCGCGAGCGAGGTCAACGGCAATTGGAATGCGCTGCGGTCGGTGCTGTCGTTCACCGGTGCCGCGAGCAGGATCGCTTCGGCGGCGAGCAGCGCGTCGGCACAAGCCGCCTCGTCGTCGCCGCGCACGATCACGAGCAGGTCCGACGGCGACACCTGTGCGTCGATGGACAGGTCAGCATCGAGCAACTGCGCCAGGTTCGCCGGCGTCGCCATCAGGCACGACGCCTGCGCGATGCCGCTTCGCTCGCGCAAAGCAGCGCCGAGCTGCATCAGCGCGACCGAGTCCTTGTACAGGTTCGCGAAGGATTTGAAGCGCGTGACGGCCTGGCTCACGCCGCGATTGTGCTGCCGCGCTCGGGCGGGAGCCATGCGGACAACCCTGCCAGGAGGCCGGCGACCGTGTCCGCACCCGACGTCGCACCGATCGCCAGCGCACGCTGCAGCGCCGCGTCGACCTGCGCCTCATCGGCCTGGGTGAGCAAGGCGTCGCGCAGCCGCAGCAGCGGCTCGCTGAAGTGGCCGCCCACGGCCAGGCGCAGGCAATGCGCGGCGATCGGTGTCGTGCGCGGCACCTGGGAGGCGATTCGCGCTCTGAGCGCCGCACAAAACCCGGTGCGGCGCGCGTCGTTTTGCGCCAGCGCGTGAAGCGCGGCGAGCACACCGACGAGGAAGTCGTCGCCCGAAGGCGTCAGGCCCTCGCCCCAGCCGACCAGGCGCCCGGCGTGCGACGCTGCGGCTTCCAGGTGAAAGTCGCGGCACGCGTGCGTCAACGCAGCGACGACCGGTGCAGCGTCGCCGTGGAGCACGCTCGGCGAGCGCTGCTGATGCTGCGCCAGGTGCAGCGCGGCGCGACTCCAACGTGCGCGGAGCAGTTCGGCCGCCAGGTGCGCGCCGCACGCCGCGGGGCGCCAGAGCGTGGCTGCGCGCAAATCGAGTTCGACCGTGCCGACACGCCACGCGTCGCCACCGCCCGATACGGCGGCGCCGACCCGAAACAGGGTGCGCAGGTCGGCGGCGTCAACGCCGTGGTGCGCCAAGCGCAGCGCCGTCGGTGCGTCGGGCATCTCGAGCCTGCCCAGCGTGAGCAGCCCGACGTCGTCCGCGTCACGGGTCAGGTTGCACGCGTGTTCGAAGACGCTGTGCACCTGGCCGACAAACGGATTGCGCCGCGGCACCAGGTAGCCGAAGCTCAGAACGCCGATTTCGACGTGCTTCATGGGCTCGCTCCTGGACGCGGCGTTGAGGACTGCGCTCGCCGCGAGTCTGAAGCATTGGACGAGAGCAGGCGAGCAAAGTCAAGACTGGCCTGACCCCTTCAACCGCTCCTCAACCACTCACCCGTCAGCTCTGCGTGTCCAGCACTTCGGTGGCAGCAAATCCGTGCGTCGCTGCGGGCTTGGTTCGGGCCTGTGAAGCTGAAGTCCCGCGCAGCCGGTCGAGCTCGTCGTAGGCGGCCTGCAGGCGTTCCTCGGCGCGCTGCACGGCGAGGCGGGGCGCTTCGGTGGCCGTCGCGAGCTGGCGCTTGAACGAGGTGCGGGTTTGCTCGAGTTCACTCTGCGCGCGCAAATTCGCGGCGCGCAATTCATTTGCCGCCGCGGCATGGCGCTTCGTCAACTCGGTGCCGGCGTTTTTCAGCCTGGCCTCGAAGTGTGCGCGCGCCAACCGAATCGTCACCAGGCTACCGAACACAGCGCCGAGCGCAAACGCCGCGCCAAGAAAGCCCCAGTCACCGATTCCTGCCATGCCGTCATCCCCGCACATGCACCTGTGCAGCTGGAGTATCGGCAAGTGCCGGGCTGAATTGAGGCTTTGGCCGGCGCGCTGGTGCGGCGATGCGCAACAATTGGCGCGCCGCACCGCGGCCCTCACGGCAAACCTAGCGCGCCGACACCAGCGCGAACGCGCGCAACGCCGAGCCGGTGCCGCCAAGGACCTTGAGCGGCGGGATGACCACGGCGAACTCGTAAGCCCGTGCTGGCGAGCCCCTCCAGGTTGAGGTTCTCGATGATGAAGATCCCGTTATCGGCGATGAGCCGCATGTGGACCGGGAACACCTTGAAGTTGTCCGGCTCGGAACGCAATCGGCGGGCGCTTCTCGAAGGTGAGCGTGTCGTTGCCGACGAGCGCGCGCCGTGCTTGATCAGGAACTCGGCGGCGTTCAGGCCCGGGCCGGGCGAGTTGGCGCCCGCGTAAAGGGCCGGGTTGCCCGTGAAGACTGGCCCCCAGCCGGTGCGGATGAACACGGTGTCGCCCTTCCGCAGCCGACGCGCTGGCGCTTCGCGGCCTGCTCGAGATGCGCCGCGGTGATCTCGAAGTCCGCCGGCAGCGGGCTCGAAGTCGCCCTGGACCATCGCGCCACGTCGAGCAGCACGCCGCGGTTCATCAGCAGGTCGTTCGGGAACTGGTCGATCGCGAGCTGCGCGCCGACGCCGCTCGCGCCGATGCCGTCGGGATTCGCTGGTCGCGGCCGCCGCGTCGACGCCGCCGAAGAGCTTGCCGTCGCGGCCGATGTGCCCGATCGCGTCGATGCTCGGCGCGCCGTGCTGGCCGCTCCAATGCATGACTTCGGACGTGAAGGAGAGCTGCCGCCGTCGCCGAACGTGCCGCGCGTATTGCGTGCGTGGCTGCGAGCGCGAACGAGTACGACGGGTTGACCAGGCGATCGGCGACTGCTTGTCCAGGTGTGGGAGAGATCGATGACCTTGGCCTTGCGAATGAGGTTCCAGAGTGGCGCGTGGCCATCGCGGTCGTCGTTGGTCGTCGGCGTAGACGCTTGCGCCGGGCGCGCACAGGGCGGCGCCGGCGAGCAGCGCCGCCGCGGCACGGGTGAGCCAGGGCGCGGGGCGGGGGTTTTTTGAACGGGTGGATCGGGGCATGCCGATTCTCCTCGGGCGGCGGCAGCAGCAGCGACTCAGCGAATCGCCAGCGGTGCGCCGATCGAGCCCGTCGCGCCGGCAATCGGTGCCGGGCTGTAGACGTACATGAAGCGGTAGGCCTTGTCCGCGGCGAGGCCGTCGAGATCCATGTTCTCCTGGTTCACGATGCCGTGGCGCGTCAGCAGGTGCGAATGGATGCAGAACGCGCAGCCCGGCTCCTTGTTGGGGATGACTTCCGTGGCCCAGGTGTCGGCGCCGACGACGCCGGCCTGCACCACGTCGGACAACCACTTGGCCACTTCCATGCCAATGCCGGGCTCGCCGCCGTTGTACTTGGCGTTGTCCTTGATCCAGTGTTTGCCCCAGCCGGTGCGAGAAGACGCCGTCGCCGGGCATGAATTTGAAGTCCTTCATGCCTTGTTTGGCGAGCGCCGCGTTCACATCGGCCATCGTGATTTCGTAGCCCGCTTGCATCGCGTCGGCGCCCTTGAGCCTTCGATGTCGAGCATGATGCCGCGTGCGCTGATCGGGATGGAGCTTTTCGACGCCCAGCTCTTCATCCCCGTCGAGCCCTCCATGTCGAGCTGCGTCACGCCGTTGTAGTAGCGCATCTCGGACTTGTCGGCCGCGCCATTCACGGCGATGCCAATGTGAGCCAGGCCGTCGAACTGGGTTCCGACCTGACCGATCTCGGTGGCGACGAACTCGTCGTTGTAGACCAGGATGTTGGCGCCGAACGGCCCGCCCGTCGGGCCGCCGGGAATGCGCAGCACGAACTTGCGGTCACCGAATGTGGGCATCGTGCCCGTGTAGGGCCGGCCGAGTTGTAGACCTTGCCGGTCTTGGCTTCGGCGAGGGCGCGCTGCACGACCTCGGGTTTCGTGTACCAGTTGGTCGAACCCGCTTCGTCGGCCGCGCCCCAGAGTTTGTTCGGCCACCACTTGTCGCCCAGCGGCGTGTCCATCGAATTGCCGATGACCCACGGTTTGCCCTTGCAGGCTTTCCAGTTCTTGTCCGAGCATTCCTGAGCGAGCGCGGTGCTGGTCAAGCCCCAGAGAAGGATCAACGCTGCAGTCTTGAGATTCGTCATCATCGTCTCCTGTTGGTTGTTGCGGGAACGGGGAAGCGGGTCACTTGAACGGTGCCGCAGCGACCGGTGCGCCGCCATGGCAGAGCTTGCGGCCTTCGCCGAGATCATGGCAATGCGGCGCCGCGCCGTGCACGCCGGCTTGTGCGGCTTGCAGGCTGCGCAACAAGCGATCCGCGGGAAGGAACTTCAATTCGGCGGAACGCGACAGCCAAGCGTTCGCCGCCAGCGTATCGGGCACCTCGGCCTGCAAATAGCAGAGTGCCGCGCGGTAGGCGTTGATGGCGGTGGTGTCGCTCGACGCGTCGCGTATTGCCTGCGCGCATTCGTCCTGGCCGGTCGCAGGCGGCGCGCTCGGGCGCTGCTGGTCGGCGAACCATCCGCCCACGTCGGCCGCGTGCCCCGACCCCGACGCGGCAAACGCGATAGCCACCACCCAGGACCCGACATTCACCCGCATGCCACGTCTCCAATCCAGCCGACCGGGATTCTGCGTCACTTCAGGAACTCCGGCGACACCAGACGTGGCAAGAACAGGATGATCTCAGGGAAAACGATCGTCGCCGCGAGCACGCCGAGCATCGGCAGCAGCATGATCATCACGTCTTTGATGACGTACATCAGGCGCACCTTGGCGATCGCACAGGAAATCATCAGGCACAGGCCGTAAGGCGGTGTGACCAGGCCGAAGGCGAGCGAGATGATTCCCACCATCGCGAAGTGCACCGGGTCCATGCCGACCGCGCGCACGAGCGGCTCGAGGATCGTGCCGACGATGATGATCGCGGGAATGGCGTCGAGAAAACACCCCACGACGAGGAAACAGAAGGCGATGAAGAAGCCCGTCGCCGTGATGCCCATGCCCCAGCCGCCGACGCCGGCCAGCAGCGCCTTGGGAATCGGCAGTAGGCGAGCAACCAGCCGAACGCGCTCGCCGTGCCGACGCAAAACAGCGCCACGGCGGCGAGCTTGCCGGTGTCGAGCAGCGCGCTGTTGAGTTGCCTGCCGCTCATTTCGCGGTAGACGAAGATCGACAACGCGCCGGCGTAGAGCACGGCGATCGCCGCCGACTCGGTGGCGGTGAACCAGCCGAACACCTTGCCGCCGATGATGATCACGGGCGTCATCAAGGCGGGAATCGCGATCGCGAGCGCGACCACCACTTCCTTCAAGTTCGAGCGCGGGTACTTCGGGTAGTTGCGCAGCTTCGCGTACACATGCACGGTGGCCATCTGCACCGCGCCGAGCAGCAAGCCCGGAATGATGCCGGCGAGGAACAGCGCACCGATCGACACCGACAGCGTTCCACCCCACACGACCATCAGGATCGACGGCGGAATGATCACGGCGAGGATCGCCGACACGGCGGTGATCGCGACCGAGAACGACAGGTCGTAGCCTTCCTTGACCTGCGCTTCGATGAATATCTTGCCCTGGCTCGCCGCGTCGGCGGTGCTGGAGCCCGAGATGCCGGCGAAGAAGATCGACAGCACGACGTTGACTTGCGCCAGGCCGCCGGGCAGGTGGCCTACCAAATCGCGCGACAGGCGCACGAGCCGATCCGTGATGCCGCCGATGTTCATCAGGTTCGCGGTGAGCAGAAAAAACGGCACGGCGAGCAGGATGAACGAGTTGTACGACTTGAACGTCTCGTTGAACAGAATCATCGGCGAGAGGCGTGGCTCGATGAACATCACCGGCAGGCACGCCAGGCCGAGCGCAAACGCGACCGGCACGCGAACGATCATGAGCGCGAAGAACATGCCGAAGAGGATCAGCGCGGCAATCGCCGGGTAAGGGCGGCACCCCCGCTCATGCTACTTCTCCGGTTCTGAGCACACCCAGGTCGGCGACGAAGCGTTCGCCAAGAAACAGCACCCAGGTCAACCCGGCCATCGGCCAGGCGAAGAAGATGAAGGGCATCGGCAACTCGGCGAGTTCGGAGTTCTGGCTCCAGCCGAATTGCACGAACTTGATTCCGTACCAGATGAAGACCAGCGCGAAGAGCAGGATGAACACGTTGCTGACGATGCGCAGCAGCGCGTTCGCGCGTGGCTTCAGTTCCGGCCACAAGTCGACGTCGAAGTGCGCACCGTCGCGAATCCCGACCATCGCGCCGATCATGATCATCCAGATGAAGAAGAAGCGCGCCATCTCTTCGGTCCAGATGTAGGACGGAATCAGCGCCGTGAAACGCGAGAAGATTTGCAGGCTGACCGGGATGATGAGGATGGCGACGGTCGCGACGAGCAGGACGTCGAGCAAACGGCCGTAGGCGAGGATGAATCTGCGCATGCTTGATGAGCGACGAAACGGCGGTCCTTTGTCATCCCGGCGAACGCCGGGATCCACCGCTTGCTGTCACATCGACGTCGAGGCGGCGCTAGCGCTGCGAGTGGATCCCGGCGTTCGCCGGGATGACGAACTGGCTACAGCGAATTGATCTTGGCGAGGATCGCCTCGGCGCCGATTTCCTTGGCGTATTCGATCATCACCGGGTCGACAAGCTTCTTCATCGCGGCGCGGTCGGTGAAGGGAATGCGCTTGAGCTTGCCGGCTTTCTCCAGCGCCTCGAGCTTGGCCGAGTCTTCGCTCGATTCGATCTGCCGGCCGTAGATTCCGGTCCTTGCGGCGCGCACGACCGCCGCCTGCAGATCGGCGGGCAGTTTCTTGAACGTCTTGCCGGAAAACGCGAGCGGCCGGATCGTGATCGCGTGCTGCGTCAGGTTCAGGTTCGGGCCGACTTCGAAGAACTTCATCTGCTCCACGCCCGCGGCCTCGTTCTCGCCGGCGGCGATGACACCGTTCTGGATCGCGTTGTAGACCTCGTTGTAGGCGATCACAGTCGGCGCCATGCCGGTCGCGGCAAAAGTCCGGCTCCAGATCGGCGCGCCTTGCACGCGCACTTTCAGGCCTTTCATTTCGGCGAGGTTGCGCACCGGCTTGTTGGCGAAGATGTTGCGCGTGCCGCCGCCGGCGTAGCCGATGAGCATGACTTCGGCTTTTGCCGCGACTTCGTCGGCACGGGTTTCAGCGTATCGGCGTCGAGCACCTTGTTCCAGTGTTCCAGATCGCGGAACAGGAACGGCGCGTCGATGAACGGCGCGGCTTTGGAGAAAGTCGACATGTGCGCCGGCGAGACGATCGCGTAATCGACCGATACGCCCTGGTTCATGTAGGCGAAGTAGTCCTTCTCGAGGCCCAGCTCGCTGTTCTTGTGCAGCACGAAGTTGATCGGCTTGGCGTAATACTGCTTCACGAGCTGCTCGAACTTGACCATCGCTTTCGTGAACGCGTGGTCGTCGTTGAATTGCGACGCGCCGTGCAGCGTGATCGGGGCCTGGGCGAAGGCGCCGACAGCGAGCGCCGCGGAAAGTACAACTGCGCAGCGCAGCGCGGCGCGAAGGGAATGTCGCATGGCTCCTCCGATGGGGTTGAACGCCCGTCCCACGATGCAGCGCGACGACGCGCTGCGAGACCGGCTTTAGGGTCCAGGCGATTGAATCGGAAGCGCCGTGCCGTGTCAACGCGGCGGGCTTGTGGTTTGCACCTATGGTGCGGCGCTGCTGCGCCGTGGCGAGCCGGGGGCGGCCGCGCCGGCGGGCCAGGCCGGGCCCGCGTCTACTCGGGCATCACGAGCGTGTCGCGAACCCGTCCGACTTTTCGCTCTTCGCGCTCGGTTGGCGCTGCGGCGGGCTGCTCCGCCGCAGGCGGTCGAGTTCATCGTAGGCGGCGCGGAGTCGCTCTCGGCGTCGAGCATCGCGGCGCGCGGCTTGTCCCCGGCGCTCGCGAGCTGGCGCTTGAAGGAAAGCCGTGCCAGTTCGAGTTCGCGCTGGGCGCGCGCCTGCACGGTGCGCAATTCGTTCGCCGCGGCCGAGTTGCGCTGCTCGAGTTGTTCGTCGTGGTGCGCAGCTGGGTCACGAAATTCATCCGGGAGACGCGCATCGCGATCGCCCAGCCGATCGCCGCGCCGATGAGCAACGCCAAACCGAGGTATCCCAGGAATTCGCCGGATGTCAAGTTCGCCCCTGATGCGGACGCATCGGCGACAGCCCTGTGCCGCCGCCAAGATGTGCCCTTGCGCTTCTCGGCATCATGCGGCGTGAACTTGAGGGCGTGGTGCCCCGGCTCGCACTGCTGGCGTGACAAATGGCCGCTGTTGTTGTCGCGGCGCCGCCGCGCGCGCTTCAGGCGGTCGACTGCATGCGCTTGGCGCGGTGGTAGCTGCCCGAGCCGCGCGTGACAATCGCGTCGCCGGGGGCGATGTAGGGGCTCGAACTCCGGCGCGCCGATCACCTGTTGGTAGAGCGGGCCGAAGTCGATGCTCGCCAGCTCGAGCAGTTCGTCCAGGTCGCGGATGACGAAATAGGTCTCCTGGAAATCGTCGATGCGATAGTTCGTGCGCATCACGCGGTCCAGGTAAAGCGGACGCGGTTCGGCGAAGCATCGTCGAGCGCGAAGACGCTCTCGGTGCGCGACGACGCGATACCCGAGCCGTAGATGCGCAGGCCGTCGGCCTGCTGCACCAGCCCGAACTCGACCGTGTACCAGTAGACCCGCGCCAGCTCGTCGAGCTTGCCGAGTCTTGCGCCCGCAAGCCGCCTTGGCCATAGGCCTGGATGTAGTCGGCGATCACCGGGTGCATGAGCATGGGCACGTGGCCGAACACATCATGGAAGACGTCGGGCTCTTCGAGGTAGTCCAGTTCGTCGGGCGCCGGATGAAATTGCCGGCCGGGAAGCGCCGGTTGGCCAGGTGCTCGAAGAACACTTCGTCCGGCACCAGTCCCGGCACAGCGACCACCTGCCAGCCGGTGCGCTTCATCAACGCGTCGACAGGCGACGGAAATCCGGAATCTGCGCCGCGCCAATCGGCAACTAGCGCATGCCGCGGACGAACGCGTCGCAGGCGCGGCCCGTCCAGCAGCCCCAGCTGGCGTTCGAACAGCGTCTTCCAGACGGCATGGTCTTGCGGGGTGTAGGTGTCCCAGCCCTGGTCGATGGTCCAGTCGGCGCGCTCGGGTCGAGCCGCGTCGGCGCCGAGCTTTGCAAAGCCGCTGTCGATTCCGCTCAGGTGGCGCAGCATGATCGGTGGTCTGTCATTGCACAAGCGCGACGAGATGGTGCGGTGCCGCGCCTTGCACCGCGCTGAGCGCGATTCGCGCGTCGAAGCTGACCAGGCGTCCGCTGTGGCGAACCGCCAAACCGAGCAGGTACAGGTCGGTCAACTGACGTGGGCCATGGATGCGCTCGGCCCTGAAACGCTCAGGTGGACAAGGCTGATATCGTCAGCCCAGAACTCATGGTACGGCGCCGCGCAGGAGCGCCGCAACATGTTCAACAAGACCTGCGCGTTCTGACTGTTCGGATACGCGGGCTGGCTCATGATGCGCAGACACCCGTTCTGCGTGATGGGGCGACTCGCCAGCCCCGTCTCGGCGTGAGCCTCGAACCAGTCGGTGGCCAGCGCGTGGTGCACGTGCTGCGCGTCGTGCAAGGCAATCAGGACGTTCACGTCGAGCAGAGCGCGCATCGCGTCTGGGCCGTGCGTGAGTTTCAGATGCCTTCCTGGTCGCGCAAGCGATCGATGAGCTGATTGCTCACGATGCCGCCGCGCGCCGGCAGCGGTTCGATGCCATAGCGCGCCAGGCGCGACTTCCACCACGCCGCGGCGTGGTGCGGTTGACTGTGGAAGACAGCCCGTCGCGCGCGAGTTCACTGATCATTTCGCCGAGCGTCTTCTTCTCGCGCCGCGCCGCTTCCTTGGCGGCGAGCAGTACGTCATCGGCAATGTCCAGGGTGGTGCGCACGGGCGGGCTCTGAAGAGATGTTTGATGCTAACACATCAAACATCTCGCCGGTCGTAGGCTCCCAGCCGATCGTTCAAGTTCACCGCGCCTGGATCACGCCGCGCGCGACCTGGTCGCGCTCGAGCGACTCGAACAGGGCCTTGAAGTTGCCTTCGCCGAAGCCGTCGTCGCCCTTGCGCTGGATGAACTCGAAGAACACCGGGCCGAGCAGCGTCTCCGAAAATATCTGCAGCAGCAGGCGCGGCCTGCCGCCTTCGCGTGCTGCCGTCGAGCAGGATGCCGCGCGCCTGCAACTCGCCGACGTTCTGGCCGTGGCCGGGCAGGCGTTCGTCGAGCATCTCGTAGTACGTCGTTCGGCGGCGCCGTCATCAGCGGCACGCCGGCGAGCTGCAGGCTGTCGACGCTGGCGAGGATGTCGTCGGTGAGCAGCGCGACGTGCTGGATGCCCTCGCCGTTGAACTTCATCAGGAACTCCTCGATCTGGCCGGTGCTCTTCGATGCCTCTTCGTTCAGCGGGATGCGGATCTTGCCGTCGGGCGCCGTCATCGCCTTGCGACGTGAGGCCGGTGTATTCGCCCTTGATGTCGAAGTAGCGGATCTCGCGGAAGTTGAAGAGCTTCTCGTAGAAGCCGGCCCAAAACGCCATGCGGCCGCGATAGACGTTGTGCGTCAGGTGGTCGACGAGCTGAGGCCGTGGCC